>CAWEQG010000001.1:0-176983 GCA_963811135.1 uncultured Solirubrobacterales bacterium
TTGAGGATCCGCACGGCGTCGGCCAGCGCGCGGGCACTCAGGGTCATCAGGGATCGGCGGATCAGCAGCAGCGGTCGTGGGTCTCGCCGGCCAAGCGCGAACGCGTCGTACAGCGCGCGGATCTGCTGCTCCTCGTCGTCATCGGCCACGCCCAAGAGCGCCGGAGGCCCTGAGGCAGCGAGGAACTGGCGCGCCTCGCCCAGGAAGTGCTGGTAGCGACTCGCAGGGTCAGGCTCCAGTTGGACATCGTCGCGGCGGCTCCGCCGGGCTCTTCGAGGTGTGAGCGCGACCAGCTCGTGAGGTTGGTCCAGTAGAGGGCGTCGTAGTCTGGGTCGTGGATGACGCCGAACACCGGGACCGAGCCGTTGGCCTGCAGGTCGCGATCGTCAGCGTCGGCGCGCAGCCGATGCGAACCGTGTGGACCGCGGTAGGACCCCCCGCCCTTGACCTGCAGCGCGATCAGTTCGCCAGTGAACCGACCGTCCTGGGCGAGATCGACGTAGAGGTCCTTACCGATGTCGTTCGCGGTGTCGACCTCCTGGACGACCATCCCGGCGTTCTCGAACACCGCTGTGACCGCCCGGATCGCGGCCCGCTCGGCGGGCCGCCCCGGGCGCGACCGTTTGCCTGGTGGCCGCGTTGCGCCATCATCTCCCTGTGTGGGCCATCCGCTCGATTGTCGACCGTGCCCCTGACGTCGATCGCGATGAATTTGCCGGTGATAGCGCGACTCTTGGTTCCGTCCGAGGCGCGTGCCAGCCTGAGGCCATATAACTAGGCCGTGGTGGCCGCGAGACGTAACAACTGCTCGTCTCGTGGTTCTGTCTGGGCTACAGGCCAGTCCTTCGCCCGTCACTCGGGACCCGGCAACGGCGAGTTCACCTTCGCCGGTACCGATTCCGAGAACCAGGACTTCAGAGGCTGACATGGCGACCAGACGGGACAGCACGCGTTCGACCAAGCAGAGCAAGACGACGGCCCGATCGGCGAAGGCGCTGTCATCGGAGCGCTATCCGCAGTGGAAGGTCGAGTTGTTTCGGGCGGGCATCGCCGAGCGCCGGAGCACGGCCGCGGGGCAGATGAGCGGGCGTGCGATGCGCGCCCCAGGCGCCTGACGCCGGTCAGCGCAGCGTCGGGTCCGGAAGCTCCGCGCCGGCGGCGCAGCCGGACGTTCTGTTCACGGAGGGTCGTCTTGAGGGTGACGAGGTCAGGTCTCGCGTTTGAGGAGCAGCCGACGCCCCACCCGATCACGAGCTTGGGCCGGGCCCCGCTGGCGACGAATTCGACGGCATGCCCGTCGTCGGTCTTGCGCTTCTCCGGGTGCTCGAAGATCGGCAGATAGGCGAGGGGAGCGACCCCGACGAATGGTCGGAAGACGACTCGGTCAGCCGGCGGGTCAGCAGGGTCGATCGCGATGGTGTCGGGATGGAGGTCCTCAGCCAGGCTCTTGGGGTACGGGGCGATGTAGACGACGTGTTCCAGCCCCGCGCCGACGATGTGCTTGGCACAGTTGTGGCAGGGGAACGTCGTCGAGTACAGCGTCCCGCCCTGGACGGTCTGGCCGCGCCGAGCGGCATCGAGGATGGCGGCCATCTCGGCGTGCACCGCGCGGCCGAACTCGGTGAGCTGGTCAACCCGCGTGGTCGGCGAGTAGAGCGGCGAACTCCGCGGCCGGCCAGTCGTCTGAACTTGTCGCGCCGCAGCCAGCCGGCGGCGATCAGGGCGTTGCGGACCTCCTCGATCGCCGCGGCCCGCACCCGGGGCGTTGGCGTCCTGACCGAGCTGGAAGTCCCGGGCGTCGCCCGCCTGGCCGGTCCAGTACGCGCCGCCGCCGAACGCCGGGACCTCGTTGGAACCGACCGCTACGAATCGCTGCCGATGGTGATCGCCGCTCCGACCTGGCGGGAAGAGATCGGCCGAGCGCACGCCGGCCGCGTGGGCGTGGAACATGCCGAACTCCTCCGGTGTCGGGGAGGCCAACGGATTCTTCGAACGAGGCCCGCAGGCAGCGGTTGAGCTGTTCGCTGGCCAGCGTCCGGTTGGAGGCGTCGATGAAGAACGGGGCCTTGGGGAAGGTGCCACGCACGTCCTGGCCGCGGCGAACTCGTCTTCCTCCTCGGCCTCGTCACGCTGCGCGAGCCGAGTGGCCTCGGGCGTCGTACTCGTGTCGCTCGGTCGAACCGTGCGAATCGGCGATCAGGCCCGCGAGACGCTTGATGCGCTCCTCGCGGGGAGCATGGGCGCGGACGCAGACGAACCGCTCGCGGTAGATCTGCCTCAGCAGCGAGACCTCCGCCTGGTGCTTGAGGGAGCGCAGAATGTAGGCGATCGCCTCGGGCGGCTGGTCGCGGGGCAGCCCGCGCTCGGCCTGGATGCCACGGCGGCGACGCATGATCTCGGCGATCGCCAGCTCGGCGAGCGCTTCGCCGTGCTGGAAGTCGCGGCGCAGCTGATTTCCGGCGGTCATCCTCGAGTCGATGTAGGCCTCCCGGGGCGCCTTCGGCAGAAGCCTCGGCGCGGGCGACGTCGTTGAGCACGCTGCTCAGGCTGATCACGTCCTCGACGTGATAGTCGAAGCTCCGCAGGATGGTGCTGGTCAGCTCGGCGACGAGGTAGAGATCGGTGCCGACGGCGCCGACGAGACCGACGACGATCTCCGGCCTGGGGGTGACGGGCGCCGCGGTCACGCCGCCCGGGGCTCCTCTCCGAGGTGCTGCTCGACGTGCAGGCGCAGCACGTTGCCGGCGGTCTCGACCGGGAAGGCGGCGAAGCGGTGCGCGAGCACCAGCGGGATCGTCGCGTCGTCGTAGAGCCGGGTGCCGATGCGCTCGATCAGAGCGCAGGTGCTGGCGAGCGTCGGATAGTCGGCCGGGTCAAACGGTTCGTGCGGGAGGGCGCCGAGGCGACCGAGCGGAGGGACCGTGAATCACGTAGACGCGGCGGGCGGCGGAGCGGTAGAAGAAATGGCGGCCGTAGTAGGTCTCCGCACCGTGTTGGCTGCCTCGGAAGGTGATGTAGCGCTCGACGTAGTCGGCGTCGGGTGCCATGAGCATGCCGGTCGGGATGTGCGGCCGGATCGCCCGCGCGTGCTCGACAAACGTTCCGCTCTTCTCGATCCCGACGATGACCGGCAGGCGCAGCCGCTCGTGCGCGCAGCTCCTGGGGCGATCAACCTGCATCCGGCGCAGGATTCCCCCCCTTGAGCTTGGCGACCTCACCGAACAGCGCCAGCGGGCCGTCGGTGATGGAGCGCGATGTCGCCGACCACGCCGCGCATGCGGGCGTGGACATGGTCCAGGAAGCCGAGTGTGATCAGCCGCTCGGCGACCGACAGCACCCGGCTGGAGGCCTCGCCGGGCCTCGGCGTACTCGCGGAAGGTCTCGTGGGCGCGGAGCAGATCGGTGAACATGATCTCCTGCCCGCAGAACGGACACGGCGTGCCGTCGGTGCCGAACACGATGGGCTTGGGCTTGCGGTTCTTCGGGGCGCGGCATGCGCTCCGCCACAGGGTCGGGCAGCGCGGAACGGAGCCGAGCTGCTGGCCGTCGGTGTCAACGCGGTTGGCCTGGACCTCGGCCAGCACCTCAAACAGCGGCCGGCCCTCGACGTGACGCGTGCGCAAGCTCTCGTCGACCGCCTCTCGGAACGCGCGCAGCGGCGGCGTCCCGTCGGTCCGGATCAGGTTCGAGCGGAAGAGCACGCCGGCCATCACCGTGGCGTGCTGGGCGTCGCGGATCGCCGCGGGGTCGACGAAGCGGCCGATCCGGCCGCGCAGCTGGTCCAGATCGACCAGCACCGCCGACATCTGCGCGAACATCAGGCGGGTCGAGGGGAAGCTGGGGGTCAACGACGTGCTCAAACGGGGAGGAGTCGGTGGCCATCGTCCACCTCGGGGTCGAGACCTCCTGGGTGAGGTGTGCCGGATCGATCAGGCATGCCGTGATGGCAGCGGTGTCCTGGGTGCGATCGGCCGGCCGGCGGTAGCGGTGCAGCGCCTCGGCGACCATCGGGTGGCGGACGGTGGGGATGTGCCCGAGTGCCGAGGCGTGCTCGAATCGTCCGGCGCGCATGTGCGGCATCAGTTCCCACCCCGCGGGGTCGGTGAGCCCGCGGGCGCCCTCGACCACCGAGCGGTCGAACTTGGCGCACCTGAACCGGGATGAGCATGCAGCGCGAGGACAGTGTCTTGAGGCGGACGAAGCCGAGTCCTCTGCCCTGGCGGATCTGCTCGGCGAAGCGCTCGAACTCGTAGCGGCCCTGCGAGCTTCTTGATCTCGGTCTGGGAGTTGAGATGGGCCACCACCCAGTTGGCGGTGTTGTCGAGCACGTCCTGCTCGACCGATGAGGGCTGCTCGGTGGCGTAGATCATCCCGAGCTTGTACTTGCCGGCTTCGCGCGCGAGCCGGACATAGGGGTCGCTCTGCGGAGAGGTCCGACTCTGGAAGCGGTCGCGGTTGAACAGGCGATGCGCCTCCTCGAGGAAGATCTGGATGTGATGGGCCTCGTGACCGGCGCGGAACCGCTCGGCGGCGCGGTCGAGGAGGTGGCCGATGATGCGCTCAGACGTGTACTGGGCACACGGCCTCGCCGCCCCGGGACAGATCGACGATGACGATCTTGCCCTGCGACCAGCTCGGCATGAATCGAGGGGGGCGTAGTCCTCCACGGCGCTGGCCGCGTGGTAGCCGTCGCGCAGCGGGAGCAGGATCTTGTAGCCGCTGCCGCGGCGCGCCATGAGCACGTCGGCGATGTGCTCGATCCGGCTGTCGGGTACGTCCATCCAGTCGGTGATCTCAGGGTCGCGGGTCCCGTGGAAGTTGGCCGCCAGCCCCTCGCAGAACTGGCTAGCAGCTGACCGGCGGAGAGCTTGACTTGGTTCCCCCGCGCCGGCTCGTTGGGTGCGCCGGTGAGAAAGTCGAGGTCCTGTCCGCGGGCGCCGCCGATCTCGGACGAGCGCGGCTGGGGCACGCTGTCCTTGAGCGGCACCTACATGCTCCAGTCGGGTGGGGGGTCGCAAGCCCGGCCTTGAGCAGGGTGGCGAACGCCATGGCCCGGGCGCGGCGAGCGTAGGCGACCTGCTTCCACTCGTCGCGGGCTTGAGGATTGCTCGGGCCCTGGACGTCGGCGGCAGCGACGAGTCGGACGTAGTCGGCGTCGCGCTGGCTGTTAGGACGAACTGGCCGACGATGCTCCAGCTGACGCCGATCAGCTCCTCGTCAAAGAAGTTAAGGGCGAGCGGCCGCAACCACTTCTCTCCTCGGCCAGCTCGGCATCGGTGGCGCCCAGTCGGTAGCGCACGACGTGCTCGCGGCCGATTTCGGCCAGCGCGGTGCCGTCCTGGACGTTGACCTTGGCGTACTCCGCGGCCGGATCGAAGATCAGCTGGCCGATCGGGATCCCCGCGGCCAGCGCATACTCGTGCACGGCGGCGGCGATGACCTTCATCGTGTTGGACTTGCCCTTGCGGGTCATCCCCGAGCACCGCGGTCTTGTGGGCGACGAGGTCGGCGATGTCGATGTCGACCGGCACGTCGACCGGCTTGCCGGCCGCCCGCGCGAGCCGTTCGCGTCTTTGGGTGGAGGCGTAGCGGACCCGGCCGATCCGGAACGGCCGGCGCTGCTCGTCGGTGGTGCCGTCGGCCATGAACGACACGATGCGCTGCAGGCTGTCGCCCCAGGGCTTGCGCACCCGCAGCCGCGTCGAGGCGTAGACGGTATCCAGGTCTGACCCGAACGCCAATCGCCGCCCCTCGGGGTACTCCTCGTCGTAGAAGGTCCCTGAGGATGGCGCAGCTCAGGCCCGCGGTCTGCATCCGCTCGGCGGTCAGCGCGTCGATCAGCTCGTCGCGGCCGGCGGGGTGATCGCGCATCTCGTCGACGATCAGCTCGAGGCCCGCCTCGGCTCGCAGGAACTGGATGTCCTCCTCCTGGGGTAGCGGGATGTTGCCGGTGACCCGCAGGAGGATGACCTCCTCGTCGTCGGCGTCCGGGAGTCCGGCCTGGTCGGGGGCGGTCAGCTCGGCGGGCGCGGCGAGCAGGAAGGCGTGGCAGGGGACGCCCATCGCCGCGTAGACGAACGAGTCGTTGGTGATGACGTGTGCCTGGTCAAAGCCGAGCAGGCGGTACACGGTTCCGATCGGGTCGCTGTAGGACAACAGCTCGCGGATCGGGGACGAGGCGGACACGATGCTCGCCGAGAGCGACGTGCCCGGCGTCGAAGTCGGGCTCACGAGAGGACCTCCGTGATATGGCGGCAGATCGTGGAGGTTGGCAGCCGACGCGGACGGATCGTCGGGCTATCGGCGCGCCGCGGCGCGCCGGCAGTGCTTCCACTCGGCCTTGGTGTGCCACAGCCGCGTGTCGCTGGGGAGCACGGGCTGGTTGGTGATGACCAGCTCCTCGTACGCGGCGCGCTGCGCGGCGGTGTAGAGCAGCTCGACGTTGGCGCGCCGGACGTCGTGCTTCTCGTAGAGCCTCGACGACCTCGTCGGCCAGGTCGTAGGACAACAGCCAGGGCTGCTTGAGCCAGCGCAGGACCTCGGCGAGTTCTTCGTGCTGAAAGTCGACGAACCCGTAGCGATACAGAGGCGCGCTCGGCCCAGAACGGCGGATCAAGATAGAAGAACGCCGTCTCGCCGGCCTCGGTCGCCTCGCGGCGCGCGTCCCGAATCGCGTGCTCCACCGAGAGGCATCGTACCCAGGCGACCTTCCCGTCCGTGGCCAGCTGCTCGCAGGCGCGCAGCCGCTTGATGAGACGCTCGCGCGGGAACCGGCACGCCAGGTCATACGCGCTGGACTGGGCGCGACCGCCGATAGGCCCAGCCGAGCGATGCAGCGCCCCGTTGAAGCTCGTCCGGTTCAGGAACAGGCACGCGAGTGCCTGCCAACGCTGTGACTGAGCCTCCGTGCGCTTGAACCGATCCCAGGTCGCGAGACAGACGTCGATCGTCTCGACCCTGGCCACACAGCCAGTCGCAGTCGTAGAAGACGGTTCTCCAGAACGAGGTGACCCAGGGGTCGAGGTCTGCGAGCGCGATCCGCTTGACAATCCCGAGCGCGGCCAATTCGAGCGCGACCGACGCCCCGCCGGCGAACGGCTCGACGAACAACCCCGGCTGGATGTCGTTCTGGCGAAGCAGCGCCGCGATGTACGGAACGAGCCGACGCTTGCCGCCGGGGTAGCGGAGCGGACTGAGGACCTGGCGGCGATCTGGGATGTCCGGCTTGGACGGAACTGTCTCGAGGAGCCGGTGGGCGGATTGCGGATGATCGGAAGACGGTCACAGGGGCTCGGGGTGTCGTGAGCGGGATGCGAACGGCGCAGTGCGAACGGATCTGAGTCTTGTACCTCGTGCTCGTGCAGTACACACTGAGACGATGCCACCGGGTGCTGATGGAACTCCGGCAGAGCCGACCGACCGTCGAGGTGCTGCCTTCGGCACAGCTGCGGGTCCTTGACCGTCAATGCGCTCTCCCAGCGGCGCATAAGCCGCGCGTGAATCTTGCGCTCGAGGTGATCCGCGAGCCGGTTGGCCGTCGCGATCTCAGCCTCGGTGCGACCGGCGGTGTCCTCGCGCAGCCGCCGGATGACGTCGAGCTTCGCGGCGTCATCCATGTGCGCGCGGACGTGCTCGAACACGTAGTCCAGCCACGTCTGTAGGTCCGCCAGGTCCTCGTGCAGACGACGCATCGCGTCGCCCATCACGGCACTGTTGTCACGAACGATCTTCTCCACGTCGGTGAGTCCTCCAGGAGGTTCGTGGTCTTCTGCAAGTCCATCTGCAGCTTCACGAGCCGGTGGCGCGCGTCGCCCTCGGCCAAGCTCTTCTGTTGCTCGCGGAGGTCCCGCATGCGCTTGCCCGACCGTTTGCGCGGGCGTGCCGGCGGCTCGAGCGATTCGCCCGCCGCCATTGCGAGTCCGTGGTTGATCACCGAGAAAGTACCGTTCGATAGCGACTCTCCCGGCAGCGGCCAACCGTCCGAGCCTGACTTCGACGCCGCGACGATCCGATCCCTCTTCCAGCCGTCCCGCTGCCGGGCGGTGACCCACATCTGAACGTGCGGGTCCTTAGCGATGTTTCTAACCTTAAATCCTTTCCAGAAGGTGCCGGAGCGCAGCGGGGTGACCGCACGCGGCGGCCACCCCGGTTTCGCTCACCACTGCCGGTGAGGGCTACTCCCCGCCGGCGTCGCCGCTGGTTTCGGTGGCGCTGACGGGTTCGCTCCCGTCGTCCGAGCCGTTCGTGGCGGCTGCCAACGCGGGGGCGAAGATGTTCGCGCCGGCGTCGAGAGCCACCTTCATACCCGACTCGTACTCATGCGCTGCCCGCTGGGCGTGCGCTGGGACCGTCTTGATCAGGAGGTCCATCTGCTTGCCGTACCGCTCGGTGGCAAGTTGCGCCTTGCGGCGGAAAGCCGGGTTGAAGTCCTCAGCGATGCACTTCCAGTTCTGAGTGACGTAGAACCCGTCGTTCGCCCGTCCACCCGAGAGTGGGATCCGGCACAGCACGTAGCCCTCGGCGGCGACCAACTGTTGCACTAGGCTCTCCGCGTTCGGGCTGGTGACTCCGTTCACGTCCCGGACTATGGCTTCGTACACCGCCTTGGCGAGATCGGGGGTTTGGGGCTCGCTTGTAGTCGCGCGGGCCGATCAGGCTCGGGGAACACCGTGGCGATGAGGTTGTCGCGGTGAAGCGCTCGGGCGACCTCCTAGGCTGAGTCAGCTTTTCGACCTTGTGCTGGAGCACTTCCGTGGAGATCGCCTTGGCGAGTTCCTGCGCGGACGGCTCGCCATCGTCCACGAGGTTCGCCGCCTCGTACGCGGCGTCGATGGCTTCCTCGAGCTGGGCGGGGAGGTACGGCACTTCTTGCATGGGAGACATGCTGCCCTTTCCGGTCCCGCAGGGCTTGAGCCGTGGGGGACCTGTTCGTCGTTTCCCGCCGGCACTTCGATGTGCGGGAGGGGCGAAACACATTAGCGCACGAATTCGCATCCGCCAAGATCGTGAACATTTTGGCGAGTGCGACGCTCGCATCGATCGTTTGGACGGCCCCGAGGGGGGACGTGTGCCATGGGGACAGCGCAGTAGCCCTCTCGGTGGTGCTTGGTGCCCGCGGCTGAACGATCGCATCCGCCGAGACCCCGTTTCCGGCGGACCATGGTCCGGGCCGCCAGAGCAAACAGCTGAAAGGCCTGCACTAGCGGGCCTTTCTGACAAAGCGGACGACGGGTCTCGAACCCGCGACCTTCGGCTTGGGAAGCCGACGCTCTACCAACTGAGCTACGTCCGCGAGAGCACAAATCGCCTGCAAACGTGGCCGTTGCGCCACGCGTGGGTTGCGCCCAGCCAGATTTTACCCCGGTGCTTCCGCCCCGGCCTGTCGGAGGGCGTCGACGATCTCGGACGATTTGTGCGGCGTCCACTCGGACATCTCGGTGAGGGCACGCTCGGCCAGGGAGATCGTGTCAGCCGACACGCGGGCGCCCCGCGCGAGGAGCAGCCGTACGGTCTCCGCTCGCCCGCGCCACACCGCGAGCTCCAGCGCCTCGTCCGACGGCGGAAACCCGAGGTCGAGCGCAAGCGCTACAGCCGCCGTGTTCCCGGCGCCGGCGAGCGTCGCCACGGTGCCCGGCTCGGCGGCCCCGAGGCGCGAGACGATTCCGGGCTCGGCCGTCACGAACGCGTCGACGCCGGCCCGATCGGCCCGCGTCAACGCGGCGAAGAAGGCGTCGTCGCCGTCCAGATCCACGACGAAGCCGCGCCGGCGGAACAGCTCGAGCACGTCCGCCCGCCCCACACGCGCGGCCATCGCCACCGCGCTGCGGCCCTCTCGACTTGGCGCCGGCAAAGATGGATCGGCGCCGAAGTCGAGCAGCGCCTCGAGTAGCGGCAGCGCGTTGTCGCGCCCGAGCGCGTGGTGGAGCGCGCGGTCGCCCCACGCGGTGACCCGGTTCGGATCCGCGCCGTGGGCGAGCAGCCAGCGCACACCGTCCAAGCCCGTCCAGTCGAGCTTGCGATGCAGCATCGTGCTGAGTCCCTCGTCGGACAGTCGCTCGCTCTCGACCACCACGTGCATCGCCTCGTCGTCGAACCCCTCGGGCGTGTGGTACCCAACCTCGCCGCCGAGATTGGGGTCTGCCCCCCGGGCGAGGAGCAGTCGGGTCAACCCCGCGTGGTGAGCGACGCCGGCCGCACCGTAGAGCGCGCTCTCGAACGTCGGCTCAGGCCGATGCGCCTCGTCGAAGTAGCCGGTGTTGGGATCCGCGCCGGCGTCGAGCAGCGCCTCGGCGCAGAGCACGAAGCCGTCCGAGGCGCGCAGCCGCAGATACTGCGAGAAGCACAGGTAAGTCAGGGCGTCCCAGCCGTTCGGGCCGCCGCGCGCGGTGGCACGCCCCGGATCGTCGCCGAGCAGCCGCCGCAGACGATCGGCATCGCCCACCACAGCGGCCGCATAGAAGTCACCGGTCACCTCCGGGTGCGCCGCAGCGATCGCATCCGCCGCATCGAGCGTGCCCGACGCGTGCGCGTCCCGCGGCACGAGCGCGGCGGCGATGAACTCGTCGGTCATGGCGCCCATCCCCTGTCGACGTGGAACTAATCCGGCAAACCGACTGAATCATCCTGGCCTTTTCGGGTACCTCCGCCGCAGTATCACCTCTCTCCTCTAGCCGGTGGTCGGGCGACGATCGTTCCGTCTCGCCGGCCCGTCCACCGGCGAACGAGGACGGACCGCGGCCCAGCTAGGCCCAATCCGGAGGCGGTCGATCCGGTCCTTCGAGATCGCCCTCGTCCGCGATCGGAACAAATGGCAGGAGGCCGACGATCTCCATCAGCCGGCGCGCGTGGGGCGGCAGGTCGGCGCTCAGCTTGAGCTTGCGGCCGTTGGCCTTGGCGCTGCGGACGAGCGCGGTCATCGCGCGCAGGCCGGCGGAGTCGATGAAGTCGATCCGCGACAGATCGAGCAGGATGTCGCTGCTCGCCTCCAGCTCGCGCTCGACCGCCAGCTCGAGTAGCGAGGAGCTGGTGAGGGCCAGCTCGCCCTCCACGCACACGCGGACCCACCCGCCGTCCATGGGCTCGAGGCGAAGGGCGAACGGCGCGGACGAGTGCGCGTCGCCCGGGCCCGAGGGGTGTTCGGCGTCGGATGGGTGCACGTTCGAGGACACGACGGGCCGATTCTCTCCAACTCAGGTGGTTGGCTGCAACCTCTCACCACAGAGCCGCCGTCGGGGTTGGATCCGCCTCGACGTTGCAAACGAATGCGGAGGCCGACCAGCCGGCCGCAGGGCCCGACCAGCTCGGCCGCAGAGCCCGACCAGCCGGTCGTATTACTCTCCGAGCATGCGTCGTATCGCCATCGCCGCGCTGGCTCTCGCCGTGGCGGCCGGGCTCCTCGCCCTCCTCGCGTTCGGGGTGGCGACCGAAGGAACCCACAGCTCGATCGATGCCAAGGTCGCGCGGGGCGATTACCCGCCCGCGCCACAGCCGCACGACCAGCTTCCGGTCCTCGGCGCCTCGGGCTCCCGCAGCCTGGCCGAGCTGCGCGGCAAGGTGGTCGTGCTGAACGTGTTCGCGTCGTGGTGCGGGCCATGCCTGGCCGAGGCACCGATCCTCGAGCAGGAGCAGCAACAGATAGTGAAGGACAACGCGACGATCCTCGGCGTGACCTACCTGGACAACTCGAGCGACTCCGAAACGTTCGTGCGGCGGCAGCACATCACCTATCCGGTGGTGCGCGACGTGAGCGGGAACTTCGTCCGCTCGTTCGGCGCGACCGGCGTGCCCGAGACGTTCGTGATCAACCGCCAGGGCCGGATCGTCGCGCTCCAGCGCGAGCAGCTGGCCGGGACCTGGCTGCGGCAGACGGTGTCAAAGGTCCTGGCCGAACGCTCATGACCCGGTCCACGCTGAACCTGACCCGCGCGGCCATCCGCATGACGCTCGTCGCCCTGCTCGCCGGGTGCGCCCTCGCCCCCGCGGCGCTCGCCGCGAACCAACCCGCCCGCGCCTCGCTGACCGACATCGAGAACGACGTGATGTGCACGTCCTGCCGCGAGCCGCTGGCGGTCGCCCAGTCCCCCCAGGCCAACTCCGAGCGCGACTACATCCGAAAACTGATCGCCCAGGGCCTGACCAAGCGCCAGATCGAGCAGAACCTGGTCGCCCAGTACGGCGAGGCGGTGCTCGGCAAGCCCCCCGCCAGCGGGTTCAACCTCACCGTCTACATCCTGCCGCCCGCGATCCTCGCCGCCGGCCTCGCGATCCTGTTCATCACGCTGCCCCGCTGGCGGCGGCGCACCCGCGCCGCGCCGGACCAAGGATCCCGGCCGACACCCGAACTCAATCCCGCCGAGGCCGCGCGCCTCGAGCAGGAGCTCAGCCAGTTCCGCGGCTGACCCGTCGTCCCCGAGAACTTACATCGCGTCCGGCGCGCTCACGCCGAGCAGTTCCAGGGCCAGCGCGATCGTCCTCTGGGCGCCCGCCGACACGCCCACGCGGAACGACTCGACGGGCTCCGGCGTGACCCCGACCACGCGACACGCCTCGTAGAACGCGGTGAAGTCCTGCGCCAGCTCCAGTGCATAGTTGGCGATCCGGTGGGGCGCCCGGCGCTCGGCCGCCTCGGCCACCTCGCCGGGAAAGGCGACCAGCTTCTTGATCAGATCACGCTCGAGTCCCTCGAGTGACACCGCCTCCCAATCGGCCTGCAACGCGGCCGCCACCCGTTCGTCCGGCAGCTTCCTGAGCATCGAGGCGATCCGCGCGTGGGCGTACTGGATGTAGTACACGGGGTTCTCGCGCGACTGCTTTCGAGCGAGCCCGACATCGAGGTCGATCGTGCGGTCGTGCGAGCGCTGGAGCATGAAGAACCTGGTCGCGTCGACCCCGATCTCGTCCAGCAGCTCGTCGAGCGTGACGAAGTCGCCGCGGCGCTTGGACATCGCGTATGCCCGCCCACCCTCGACCAGGTGCACGAACTGGAGGATCGGCGACTCCATCGTGCCCGGATCGCCCCCGACCGCGGCCATCGCCGCCTTGAGCTCGTACGCGTAGGTCGTGTGGTCCGCGCCCAGCGGAATCAGCTGGCGCTCGACGCCGCGGTCGCGCTTGTTCTGGATGTAGGCGATGTCCGCGGCCAGGTAGGTGGGGGCGCCGTTGGAGCGCACCACGACCCGGTCCTTGTCGTCGCCGAATGCCGTCGTGCGCAGCCACAGAGCACCGTCGGCGCGGTACACGTGACCGGATTGCTCGAGCAGCGCCAGCGCCTGCTCGAGCTGGCTCGGCGACCCCTCGTGGAGGGTCCGCTCGCTGAAGAACACGTCGAAGTGGACCCCGTAGCGGTCGAGCGTCCCCTTGATCTCGGCCAGGAGGATGCCGACCGCCTGGCCGGCCAACTCGTCCGCGTCGACCTCCGCGGCGCCCGCGATCCCGGCCGCCAGGTCGGCCACGTAGGCGCCGTGGTACCCGCCCTCGGCGGGGACCTCCTCCCCCCGCGCACGCGCTCGTACCGACTCACCCAACAGCCGGATCTGGTTGCCCGCGTCGTTGAAGTAGTACTCGCGGGTCACCGCATGGCCGTGGTGCTCGAGGATCCGGGCCAGCGCATCCCCGTAGGCCGCGTGGCGCCCGCTCGCCGCCACCAGCGGCCCGGTCGGGTTCGCCGAGACGAACTCGATCAGGATCCGCTCCGGCTGCTCCACCCCGTCGGCCCCGAACCGGTCGCCGGCCGCGAGCACCCAGCGCAGCGCCCGCTGGTGCCAGGCGTCGGACAGCACCAAGTTCAGGAAGCCGGGTCCGGCGACCTCGACCCGCTCGAGCTGGTCCCCGAGCAGGACCTCGAGCTCGGTCGCGAGCCGCCCCGCGATCTCCCGCGGCGGCGCCCCGAGCACGGGCGCCAGCAGCATCGCCGCGTTCGTCGAGTAGTCGCCCATGCCCTTGTGCCGTGGCCGGTCCAGCGTCGGCTCGGCCGCGGGCGCCTTGCCTGTGCCCCGCACGGCGGCAACCGCGGCGCGCACCGCGGCGGCCAGTTCCTCCACCGGTCCGATGTCTGTTATGGGGGACGTCACAGCTCCTGAATCACTCCGCGGATCGACGAGAACCCCCGCGGCGGCTGGAACATGCGCTCGAGCCGCTCGATCGCGGCCGGCGCGCCCATCGCAATCACCATATCCCCCACGTTCAGCGTCGTCTGGACCGGCGGCTGGGTCTCGAGAACGCCGTCCTGGTGCCGGATCGCCACGATCAGCGCCGGACCGCTCACGTCCCCGACCGTCTTCCCGACCGCCTCGCACTCGGGCGAGACCTCGATCTCTTCCATGCGGTGATCGGCCAGCTCGAGTGCGCCCCCCACCTGCGGACGGAGGGCGAACCGGGCCATCGCGGCTCCCGAGGTCTTGTATGGGGAGATCACACGGTCCGCGCCGGCCCGCATGAGCTTCTTCTCGGAGTCCTCCGCCGAGGCGCGCGCCACGATCAGGATGTCCTGGCGGAGCTCTCGCGCCGTGAGCGTTATGAAGATGTTCTCGGCATCAGAGTCGACGCAGGCGATCAAGCCCTTTGCGCGCGCGATCCCCGCCTGCGTGAGCACCTCGTCGTCGGAGGCCTGGCTCTCGATGAGCGGGATCCCGATCGACCGGGCCGCCTCGCGATTGGAAGGGTTGGGATCGATCACCAGGTGCTCGGCGCCCGCGGCGCGCAGATCCCGCGAGACCTGGCGCCCCACCCGGCCGAAGCCGCAGACGATGTAGTGGTCGCTGAAGGAGTCGATCATCTTCTCCGCCCGGCGTTCCTCGAGCACGCCGCTGAGCTGGCCTGACACGAAGAATTCCGCGACGGTTGCCAGGCCGTAGAAGAGCGTACCTATGCCGAGCAGCTCGAGGCCAACCTTGACGACACGCCCTCCGGTGTCCACGGGGTCGGGGATCGATCCAAGCGTGGTCACGGTGTCGATCGTCCACTCGAAGCCGTATCCAACCGACACCCCCTCCGTCACGACGAAGCCGATCGTGCCGAGAATGATCAGCGTGTTGAGGGCCACGAGGAGGATCCCGAGGCGGCGCATGAACAAGCGCACCTCGCGACGGGCGATGTCGCGCTGTTCCAGGGCGCGGCGTCGCTCCCCGCCCGCCTCCTGCCCTGGGAACGCCCAGGCCCCGCTCTGGCTCCATTGCTCGCGGTCCGGAACAGTCATCTTGCCTCAGTAGTGATACGGCTCGCCGGCCAGGATCTTGTGGGCGCGATACACCTGCTCGAGCAGAACCACGCGCGCCAGCTGGTGGGGCAGGGTGATCGCTCCGAGCGACAGCCGGTGGTCGACGTCCTCCATCTCGAGCCCGAACGGGCCGCCGACGACGAAGCACAGATCCAGTCCGCTCTGGCGGCGCGCCTCGAGAAACCGGCTGAAGGCGACCGAGTCGAGCGCCTCGCCCTCTCGATCCAGCAGCGAGACGAACACCCGCTCGGGGATGCGTCGTCCCACCTGCTCGTCTTCGCGCACCTCGATCAACTCGAGCTTGACGTGGCGAGCGAGCAGCTTCTGGTAGTGCTGGACATCGTCGGAGAACGGCGGCCGCAGCCTCCCGACGGCGACGACGAGGATCCTCACGATGGGATACTACGTTCCATGGACGATCCCGGCCGCCCGGAGCGGCATATCAACATCCACTTCTCGCCGGAAATCATGGCCGGCGTGTACGCGAACTTCGCCAATGTGAGCCACTCCGACTACGAGTTCACGATCACGTTCGCGCGCGTGGACCACGAGGTGGAGGACGAGGAGATCCCGGGCGTGGTCGTGTCGCGGATCAATCTCAGCGCCAGGTTCATGCGCGAGCTGATCGACGCCATGGAGGACAACTACTCCAAGTGGCAGACCCGGGAGGGGATCAAGAACCTGCCCGAGTACGGCGGCGGCGCTCAGAGTCTCGACGAGCCATCCGAGTAGCTGCCGCCCGAGTAGGTGACCGCCGCCCCGATCCGCTCGGCGGTCGGGGGATGCGTCGCCAGCAGTGACGTGAGCCAGCGCGGCGGCTCGAGGTCGGCCACGTTCTGGAGCGCGATCGCCCGCTCGAACGAGATGAACGCCTCGGGAGCCCCGGTCAGCGTGAGCGAATAGGCGTCGCTGCGGCGCTCGATCGCGCGCGACAGCCGGTTCCCGATCACTCCGGTGGGCGCTCCGACCAGGACGGCGGACAGGGCCAGGGCGGGCAGCGCGGCGGCGGTTCCCCGCTCGGGCGACAGCGCCCAGCTGAGCCGCTGGACGGCGAGCGCGGCGGCGGGCGCGACCAGCGCGGCGTACACGACGCCTCGCATCACGTCCCGATGTCGCACGTGACCCAGCTCGTGCGCGACCACCACGCGGACCTCGTCCCGGCTGTAGCGGTCGAGCAGCGTGTCGAACAGGACGACCCGTTTGGTCGGTCCCAAGCCGGCGACATAGGCATTCGCCGCGGTGGTCCGGCGGCTGGCGTCGACCGAGTACACCTCCCCCACCTTGACGCCGGCGGCGAGCGCGAGCTCCAGCACGTCTGAGCGCGTCTGCCCCTCGGGGAGCGGCGTGAAGTCGTTGAAGACCGGATCGAGCACGACCGGGGCCAGCGCCGCCAGACCGGTGCCGAACACGACCGAGCCGCTCGCGGCCGGCAGCCACCAGCCGCGCGGATAGCGGCGCGTGACGGCCACCGCGGCGGCGCCCGCGCCGGCCGCCAGCACGGCCTCGATCGCCGCCCCCTTGAGCAGGTCGGCGGCCCAGCCGCGCCACGACTGGGTGATCAGCCCCACCGCGATCCCTCGCTTGCGGGCGATCGCCCGGATCGGCAGGGCGGGTAGCGAGAGCCCGACGGCCAGCCCGGCGGCGGTCGCCGCCCCGGCCGCCGCGGGCCGCCTGAACGGTCCCGACAGCCGGCGCGGGGGCCGGCGTGCCAGCAGGGCCAGGGAGCCGAGTTCGATCGCCGCTCGCCCCAGCGCGAGCGCGCGCTGAGGCCGCGCGAACCGCGCACCGCGCTCGATCTCGGCCTGGCTGAAGTACCCGCGCAGGTCGATCCGAGCCGGCTCGATCGGCCGCTCCCGGGGCGAAAGGAGGCGCACGCCGCCCTCCGCGGCGGCCACCGCCAGCAGCACCGATTCGAGCAGTCGGTGGCGCGGAGGGTGCCTCACCAGCGAGACTGTATCCGCGGACCCCCGATCCGCGGACCAAATGCGAGTCGCAATCGTTTCCGACATCCACGGTAATCGCCACGCTTTCGAGGCGGTTCTCGACGCCATCGAGGCGTCCGAATGCCAGGAGATGTGGTGCCTCGGCGACCTGGTCGGCTACGGCGCGGAGCCCGACGCCTGCGTTGAGCTGGCCCGCCGGTACGCCGCGATCTGCCTGGCCGGCAACCACGACCTGGGCGTGCGCGGCGCCCTTCCGCTCGAGGAGTTCTCCCGCGGTGCCGCCCTGGCCGCCCGCTGGACCCAGGGAGTGATCACCCCCGAGACCCGCGAGTACCTGGAGAAGCTCGAGCCGGTCCACCTGGACGAGGAAGTCGGCCTGTTTCACGCCAGCCCGCGCGACCCGGTGTGGGAGTACGTGCTCTCGCCGCTCCAGGCCGAGCTCTGCTTCGACGCCCAGTCGCACCGCATCTGCCTGATCGGCCATTCGCACGTCGCGCTGTCGTTCTCGCGGGCCGACGGGGAATCGGCCACCGGGCAGACCCGCGTGCCCGACGAGCAGCTCGACATCAGCCAGGGCGAATGGCTGATCAATCCCGGCAGCGTCGGCCAGCCGCGCGACGGCGATCCCCGCGCCGCCTGGCTCGAACTCGACCTGGGGGCCTGGCACGCGGTCTACCGGCGAACCGAGTACGACATCGCCGGTGCGGCCGCGGCGATCCGGGCCGCCCGGCTCCCCGATTCGCTGGCCGAACGCCTCTCCTTCGGGCAGTGAGCCCGGCCGCCGGCCGCCGTCCGGCACCGTCGTAACCGACCGCTCTAACGGAATGCCAACGACCCGACCCTCTAAAGTCAGGCCGCGGATGCGCTACGCGCCTCGCGCCATCCTCGCCGGCGGGCTTGGGTTCGCCGCCTCGTTCGTCGTCGCCTGCGGCGGCGGCTCCGGCCTGCTCTCGGCCGATCAGTCAAACGCGCTGAGCGGTCAGGCGGACCAGATCAACACGGCCGTCCAGGCGGGCAACTGCGGCGCGGCCCTCAACGCCAGCGCCGTCCTGAACAGCGACGTCCAGACCCTGCCGGTGACGATCAACCCCACGCTGCGCCGGAACCTGAGCCAGGGTGCCGGCACGATCGCCCAGCTGGCCGCCAGGGACTGCCGCCAGCACACCACGTCGACCGCCTCCACGCCGACCAGCACCTCGACCACCACCACCACGACGTCGAGCACCTCAACCAGCACGAGCACCCCGACGAGCACAAGTTCGACCTCGAGCACCTCAACCAGCGCAACCACACCGACCGACACGGGTAGTACATCTACGACAACCGGTGGCGTGGGGCTCGGCGGTGGAACGACCACGACCTCGACCACTGGCAACGGCTCCGGCGGAACAGGCGCCGGTAGCGGAACCAGCAGCGTACCCGGCGGTGGTGGGTGACCAGCGGAACAGACATCGTCGGGCGGTACCGGATCGAGCGCCGCCTGGGCGTCGGCGGGATGTCCACGGTGCAGCTGGCCTTCGACCAGCGGCTCGAGCGCTACGTGGCGATCAAGCTGCTGGCCGAGCACCTGGCCGACGACCCCACCTTCGTCTCACGATTCCGCCGCGAGGCGCTGGCCGCCGCCCGGCTCGTGCATCCGAACATCGTGCAGGTGTTCGACTTCGGCTTCGACGAGCGCCAGGGCCAGCACTTCATCGTGATGGAGCACGTTCCCGGCTACTCCTGCGCCGAGCTGTTGCGCGATCACGGCCGGCTGGACGTCGACCAGGCGGTCGACGTGATCACCCAGGCGTGCCGCGGCCTCGACTACGCCCACCGCAACGGCGTAGTACACCGCGACGTCAAGCCCGGCAACCTGCTGGTGTCCGACTCCGACGTGGTCAAGCTGGCCGACTTCGGCATCGCCCGCGCCACCGACCAGTCGAGCATCACCCAGGTCGGCTCGGTGCTCGGCACCGCGGCCTATCTCGCCCCCGAGCAGGCGCGCGGCGAAGAGGCCGGACCTCGCGCCGACCTCTACTCGCTCGGCGTGGTCTCCTACCAGCTGCTCACCGGTCGCCTGCCCTACGAGGCCAACTCGCTCTCCGAGCTCGCGCTCAAGCAGCAGCGCGAAGCGCCGCTCTCGGTCGACGAGCTCAATCCCGACGTGCCGCCCGAGCTGGCCGACGCGGTGGCGCTGGCCCTGTCCCTCGACCAGGAAGACCGCCCGGCCAGCGCCGCACTCCTGGCCGAGGCGATCGCCGCCGGCGCCCGGGGCATCGAGCCCGCCCCCACCGCGCGAACCAGGAACCTCGGTGGCACCGCGGCCACTCGCGTGCTGTCCGGCCGCGGCGCGCCCACCGGCGAGACCCGCGTCGCGCCGGTGCCCGCGCCGGCCACCGGCGCGCGCAGCCCGGCCACCGCCCGCACGCGACAGCTCGAGCCGCGCCGGCCGGCCTATCCGCCCCCGATGGGCGCCTACGGTCCCGACGACGCATATCGAGGTCACGCCGAGCGCCGGCGCCGAGGGCGCGGCGCGCGGCGCTTCCTCGCCTTCCTGGCCGTAGTCCTGCTGTTCGTCGCCGCGGTCGCGGTGGCGGTCACGATCGCCGCCAGCACGTCGAACAACGTCGTGCACTTCCGCAGGGTCGTCGCGCACGACACGAGCAGCGCCGTCCAGAAGTTCCAGGACCTGATCAACCAGTACACGAAGTAGACGGCGGGCGCCGGGTTCTACTGGGCCTCGCTTCGCTCGGCGTCCGTGGGGCCGGGCAGGCCCGTCCGGACCGGGATCGCTGCCTCCGGCCTCCGCGGCGAGCGGTCGACTCGCGCCGAGCGGTGCATAACGCCCGAAATCGCCCCCACCCGGCACGCCTTCGGGACATAAGCGCCTCCCAGGCGCTTATGTCCCGGAGTTCGAAGCCGCGCGGGCCGATTCCGGGAGATAAGCACCGGCCCGTCACCGCTTCGCCGGCGTTCACCCGCCCGGCGTCGCCGCGGCCGCCGCGGCCGCCGCGCCCGGCGCCGCGCCGGCGCGTAGAGCGCTGACCACCGAGGCCAGCCGACCCGCGTCGATCGCCGCCCGCAGGTCCTCCATCAGCCGCGCGATGAACCAGAGGTTGTGAAGCGTGACCAGCCGCAGCGCGGTCAGCTCGCGGGCGCGCAGCAGGTAGTGCAGGTAAGCGCGCGAGAACCCGCCGGCGCAGGCCGGACACCCGCAGCCGACGAGGATCGGATCGGGCGCCGAGCGCCACCGGCCCTTGGCCAGGTCGACCCGCCAGCCGGCGCCGGGATCGGGGACGAGCGCGACGCCGTGGCGGCCCAGGCGGGTGGGCAGCGCGCAGTCGAAGGTGTCGATGCCCTGCTCCACCCCCACGATCAGGTCCTCCACGTCGCCGATCCCCAGCAGATGCCGGGGCCGGTCGGGCGCGAGACGTTCGAGCTCGACCGTCGTCCAGTCGACCACCTCGTGCATCTGGGCCTTGTCGCGCCCGAGCGAGCCGCCGATGGCGATCCCGTCGCAGCCGCTCTCGGCAACGAACGCCGCCGAGACGCGGCGCAGGTCCTGCTCGACGCCGCCCTGGACGATCCCGTAGACGACCTGACCGGCGGGCCCGTTCGAGGCGTGCCAGCGCAGGCAGCGCTCGAGCCAGCGATGGGTGCGCTCCATCGAGCGGGCCGTGTACTCGCGCGAGACGTGAAACGGCGTGCACTCGTCGAACACCAGCGCGATATCGGAGCCCAGGGCGGCCTGGACCGACATCGAGACCTCTGGCGAGATGAACCGCTCGCCACCGTCGAGGTAGGAACGGAAGCGAACGCCGTCCTCCGCGATCGACAGGATCGCGCTGGCCCCATCGCCGGCCGGGCGTCCTCGACCCTTGACCTCGTCGGCCACGCCGCCGTGACCCATCGAGAAGACCTGGAACCCGCCCGAGTCGGTGATGATCGCGCGATCCCACCGCATGAACTCGTGTAGACCACCGAGCTCGGCCACCAACTCGGGCCCCGGTGTCAGCATCAGGTGAAACGTGTTGCCGAGGATCAGCTCGTAGCCGAGCGCGGCCACGTCGCGGGGCTCGAGCGTCTTGACCGCGCCCTTGGTGGCCAGCGGGACGAACGCGGGCGTGCCGACGTCACCGTGAGCCAGGTGCAGCGTGCCGGTACGGGCACGCGAGCCGGGAACGCGGGTCCGGACGGTGAACACGCCCGGACCCTACTGTGCTCCCGGATCAGGCAGTCGGTGCGGGCTCCGTGCTCTCGTTGGCCTCGATCGTCTTGGCGGCGCCGCCCAGCGTGATCTGGACCTTGCGCGGCTTCTGCTGCTCGGGCTTGGGGATCCGCACCTCGAGCACGCCGGTATCGAAGCTCGCCTTGACGGCGTCGGCCTCCACGCCCTCGGGCAGGGTCAGCGAGCGCGAGAACGCGCCCCACGCGCGCTCGACGCGGTAGTAGCCCTCGCCGTTGCGCTCGTGCTCGGCCTTGCGCTCGCCCGAGATCGTCAGCACGTTGTCCTCGAGCTCGATGTTCACGTCCTGCTCGGACATGCCGGGCAGATCGGCCCGCAGCACGAACGAGTCGTCGGTCTCCACGACGTCCATCGCCGGAATCCAGCGGCGCGCGACGGCCTGGCCGCCGTTGCCCGGGCTGGGCGCATCGAAGAACGTGTTGAACAGCCGGTTCATCTCGTTCTGCATGGTCTGGATCTCCCGGACGGGCTCCCAGCGGATAAGTGCCATTTCAAACCTCCCTTGTGGGTCAAGAACTCTAAGCAGCCTCAGTATGAAATCTTAGTGGCTTGCTGTCAAGTATATTATGGCGCCGAACCGCAGATCGGCGAACTACCCGGCGATTCGACGCTCCGCCTCCGAGGCCTCGATCTGATTCCCCGCGGTTTCCATGACCGCCTTTCGCACCGGGCGCCTGCGGATCCGGCGCGACCTGCACCTCGGCGTCGGCTTCCTCGCCGCCACCGCGCCGGCCGACGGTGACGGCCGCCTGTGCCTGCGCCACGTCGACACCGCGGCGGGGACGCTGTCCACGATCGAGGCGGGCACCGGCGACCCGGTAGTCCTCCTGCACGGACTGGGCGCCACCAAGGCGTCGTTCCTCCCCACGATCGACGCCCTCTCGCGGTCCCATCGCGCGATCGCGGTCGATCTGCCCGGCTTCGGCGACTCCACCTCGAGCTCGAGTGCGGCCACGTGCCCCAGCTCGAGCGCCCGCGCCAGACCCACGCGGCGATGGCGCGCTTCCTGGCCACGGGCCGCTCGCGGCCTGACCGGACGGGGCCGGACGGGGCCGGACGGGGCCGGACGGGGCCTTAATCCTCGATCATCGAGCGCCCGGTCATCGGGTCGGGCTGCTCGAAGCCCAGGATCTTCAGCACGGTCGGCGCCACGTCGGCCAGGATCCCCTCCTCGCGCAGCCGCACGCCGGGCACCGTCACGATCAGCGGGACCGGGTTCAGTGAGTGCGCCGTGTTCGGGCTGCCGTCGTCCTCGAGCATGTGGTCCGAGTTGCCGTGGTCGGCGGTGATCACCACCGCGCCACCGGACTCGTGGACGGCGGCCACCACCTCGCCGAGCGCGCGGTCCACGGTCTCGATGCCGCGCACCGCCGCCTCGATCACGCCGGTGTGGCCGACCATGTCGGAGTTCGCGAAGTTGATGATCCCGAACGTCGGCGAGTCCTCGCGCCACGCGCGTACGAACGCCTCGGCCGCCTGCGGGGCGCTCATCTCCGGTGCGTGGTCATACGTGGGCACCTCACGGTTCGAGGGGACGAGCTCACGGCGCTCACCGGGATACGGCTCCTCTTCGCCGCAGCTGAAGAAGTACGTCACATGGGCGTACTTCTCGGTCTCGGCCACGTGCAGCTGGCGCACGCCGCGCTGGCCCAGGGCCTTGGGCAGCGTCATCGACGGATGCTCGGGGGCGAACGCGACCGGGTACTCGAAGTCCTCCTCGTACTGGGTCATCGTCGCGTAGCGCTCGATCGCCTCCGCCCCGCCGCGGTCGATCTCATCGAACCCAGGCTCGGCCAGGGCGCGGGTGATCTGCCGCATCCGGTCCGGGCGGAAGTTGAACGCGAACACCGAGTCACCCGGCCGGATGCGCGCCTCGTCGCCGACGAGCACCGGCGTGATGAACTCGTCGGTCTCCTCGCGCTCGTACGCCCGCTTGGCCGCCTCCACGCCGCTCGCGGCTCGGTGCTCGGCCCGGCCGTGCACCAGCAGGTCATACGCCCGCTGCGTCCGGTCCCAGCGCTTGTCGCGGTCCATCGCCCAGTAGCGGCCGACGACCGATCCGATCCGGCCCACGCCCGCATCCTCCATCCAGCCCTGGACCGTCTCCAGATACCCCGCGCCCGAATGCGGAAGCGTGTCGCGCCCGTCGGTGAACGCGTGCAGCACCAGGTCGCGTACGCCCAGTGCGGCCGCCATCCGGATCAAAGCCTCGAGATGCTGGAACCCCGAATGCACTCCCCCGTCGGATACCAGCCCGATCAGGTGGACGCGCTCGGCGTCCGAGAACGCCGCGCGCAGCACGTCGTTCGACTCGAACCCGCCGCTCGTCGCGGCCTCGTCGATCCGGGTCAGGTCCTGCATGACGACCGCGCCGGCACCCAGGTTCATGTGGCCGACCTCGGAGTTGCCCATCTGGCCCTCGGGCAGTCCGACCGCGCGGCCGCAGGCGATCAGCTGCGAATGGGGATAGGTGGACCACAGCTCGTCGAACACCGGCGTGTCGGCCAGCGAGATCGCGTTGCCCGGGCCGTCCGGAGCGATCCCCCAGCCGTCCAGCACCACGAGGACGCACGCCTTCGCGGGCAGCTCGCTCGGCCCCCGGGGCAAGTCCGAATCCGCCATCAGACGGCCGCCGCCGCGTTGACGATCGCCGCGAAGCCCTCCGGGTCCAGGCTCGCCCCGCCCACCAGCGCGCCGTCGATGTCCGGCAGGCACAGCAGGTCGTCGCAGTTCTCCGCCTTGACGCTGCCGCCGTACAGCACGAGGGTGCGCTGGGCCTGCTCGCGGGAGCGGTCGGCCACCAGCGCCCGGACGAATCCGCACGCTTCCTGGGCCTGCTCGGCCGTGGCCACCCGGCCGGTTCCGATCGCCCAGATCGGCTCGTAGGCGATGATCACGTCGCCGAGGCGATCGGTGTCGACCCGCGCCAGATCCTCCTTGACCTGGTGGCGGAGCTTGCGCTCGGTGTCGCCCGCCTCGCGCTCCTCCTCGGTCTCTCCGACGCACAGGATCGGGACGAGCCCGGCGTCCAGCGCGGCCGGCACTTTGAGCTGAAGGGCGCGATCCGTCTCGCCGAACAGCTCCCGCCGCTCGGAGTGCCCCAGAACCACCCCGTGCACGCCGACCTCGAGCAACATCGGCGCCGACACCTCTCCGGTGAAGGCGCCGTGATCGGCGTGGTGCATGTTCTGGGCGTAGACCTGAACGCGCGAGCCGCGCGTCGAGTCGACCATCGCCTCGAGGTCCATGAACGGCGGACACACCGCCACGTCGACCCCCTGCACCGACGAAACCCGCGGCAGCAGCGCGGCGATGAATTCCTCCGCCTCGTTCACCGTCTTGTTCATCTTCCAGTTGCCCGCGATCAGCGGGGTACGCCCGGTCCCGTTTGCACTCATGTAAGAGCCTCCACCCCTGGCAGCTGTTTGCCCTCGATCAACTCGAGCGTCGCGCCGCCACCCGTCGACAGGTGGGTGACCTGATCGGCCAGCCCGAACTGCCGGAGCGCGGCCGCCGAGTCGCCGCCGCCCACCACGGTCACTCCCGGCGCCTCCGCCACCGCCTCGGCCACGGCCCGCGTGCCGGCGGCGAACGGCTCGAGCTCGAACGCCCCCATTGGCCCGTTCCAGAAAACCGTGCCCGCCTGCGCGATCACGTCCGCGTACTCCGACGCGGTGCGCGGGCCGATGTCGAGCCCCATCCAACCGTCGGGAACGTCGACGCCGTCGATCGTCTTCGTGTCGGCGTCCTCGGCCAGCCGGTCGCCCACCACCAGGTCCACCGGCAGCTTCAGCTCCGCTCGCACGTCGCCGGCCGCCGAGAGCGTCTTGCGCGCCAGCTCGACGTCCTCCTCGGCGCACAACGAGTTGCCGATCTCATGGCCCTGGGCGGCCAGGAACGGGAAGCACATCGCGCCCCCGATGATGATCGTGTCCGCGGTCTCGCGGAACCGGTCGATCACGCCGATCTTGTCGCTCACCTTCGCGCCGCCGAGGACCGCGACGAGCGGACGCGCCGGGTCCTCGAGAACCTTCATCAGCGTGCTCACCTCGCGCTCGAGCAGCAGACCGGCCGCGTGTTCGGGCACGAGCCGCGCCACCCCCTCGGTCGAGGCGTGCGCGCGGTGGGCCGCCCCGAAGGCATCGTTGACGTACACATCGGCAAGTGACGCCAGCGCGCCGGCCACGTCAGGGTCGTTCTTGGTCTCCCCCTTCTCGTAGCGCACGTTGTCGAGCAGCAGAACATCGCCGTCGCCCAGCTCGTCGACGGCGGCCCGCACCTCTTCACCCACGACCCCCGGCGCCAGCTTCACGTCGACTCCGATCAGCTCGCCGAGGCGCTTGGCCACCGGGGCCAGCGACAACTCGGGCTCGCGGTCCTTGGGCCGCCCGAGGTGCGAGACGAGCACCAGCCGTGCGCCGCGCCCGCGCAGCTCCTCGAGCGTGGGCAGCGCGGCTCGGATCCGCATGTCGTCGCCCACCGCACCGTCGTGCAGCGGAACATTGAAGTCGACCCGGACAAGCACGCGCTTGCCCTTCACGTCACCCAGGTCCCGAAGCGTCTTCACAGCAGCTTCTGCGCCACGTCGACGACCCGGTTGGAGTAGCCCCACTCGTTGTCGTACCAGGACACCAGCTTCACCATCGTGCCGTCCATGACGGCCGTGAGCTCCGCGTCGAAGATCGACGAGGCCGGGTTCTTGACGATGTCCGACGAGACGATCGGATCGTCGGTGTACTCCAGGATTCCCTTCATCGGCCCGTCGGCGGCTGCCTTCATCGCCTGGTTGAGCTCCTCGATGGTCGTCTCGCGGTTGGCCTCGACTGTGAGGTCGACGACGCTACCGGTCGGCACCGGAGCCCGGACGGCGAACCCGTGAAGCTTGCCGTTCAGGTCCGGGATCACCAGGCCGATCGCCTTGGCCGCGCCGGTCGAGGCGGGAATCAGGTTGATCGCGGCCGCGCGCGCCCGGCGCAGGTCGCGGTGGGGCATGTCCTGAAGGCGCTGATCGGCGGTATAGGCGTGGATCGTGGTCATCAGGCCGTGCTTGATCCCGACCGTGTCGTGAAGCACCTTGGCCACCGGGGCGAGGCAATTGGTCGTGCACGAGGCGTTCGAGATCACGTGGTGGTTGTCCCGGTCGTAGACCTCGGCGAAGTTGACGCCAAGGGCGACCGTGACGTCCGGCTCGGTGGCCGGCGCCGAGATCAGCACCTTCTTGGCCCCTGCGGCGAGGTGCTTGGAGGCGTTCTCGCGGTCGGTGAACAGTCCGGTGGACTCGATCACGACCTCGGCGCCCAGGTCTTCCCAGGGCAGCTTGGCCGGATCCTTCTCGTTCAAGAAGCGGATCTCGTTGCCATCGACCCGGATCCCGGTATCGGTCGCCTCCACGGTTCCCGGAAACGGGCCGTAGTTGGAGTCGTACTTGAGCAGGTGCGCGAACATCTTCGGATCGCCGATGTCGTTCGCGGCGACCCACTCGATGTCGGCGCCCTGCTCACAAGCGGCCCGGAAGACGTTGCGGCCGATGCGCCCGAAGCCGTTGATTCCCACGCGTACCGCCACCGCGCACCTCCTTCGACTCGCTCAAAAGAAACGCCGACACGACGCCGGCACGCCAAGGCTACCGGGTCACCTATGTGAGACGACCTCGAGCCTGAGCCCATCGGGATCGCGCAGATAGGCGGCGTAGTAGCGCTCGCCGTACTGCGGGCGCATCCCGGGGGCGCCGTCGTCGGATCCGCCGTTGGCCAGGCCGGCGGCGTGCGCGGCGTCGACCGCCGCCTTGCCGCTCGCCCGGAGCGCGAGGTGACCGTAGCCGGGCCCCGGCCTGCGGCCGCGGACCACGATCCACACCTGCGGCCCGTTCACCCCGTAGGCCACCGCGTGTTCGGTCTGGACCATGCGCCGGGCGCCGAGCGCGTACAGCACGGCGTCGTAGAACCGGGCCGACCGCGCCAGGTCGGTCACCTCGAACCCGATGTGGTCGATCACGCCGGCCGGCTCCTCACGTCGAACCCGACGTGTCGCTCACACCGGTCGACTCGCGTCGCGGTGCACCACATGCACTCGGTACTCCGGCGCGGCGCCGTAGCGCGCGGCCAGGTGGGACGCGATGGCCACCGAACGGTGCCGGCCCCCCGTGCAGCCGATCGCCACCACGAGGTGCGCCTTGCCCTCGCCCAGGTATTGGGGAAGCAGATAGTCAAACAACGGGTGCAGCCGCTCGTAGAAGGCGTCAAGCGCCCCGTCGCGATTGATGAACTCGACGATCCGTGGATCGTCGCCCGTCAGCGGACGCAGGTCGCTCTCGTAGTGGGGGTTGGGCAGGAAGCGCACGTCGAGCAGCAGGTCGGGATCGCGCGGCGGTCCGTACTTGAAGCCGAAGCTCTCGAAGCTGACCGACAGCCGACCGGTCGTGCGGCTCGGAAGCAGCTCGTCGGCGAGCTTGCGCCGGAGCATCGCGGCGGTCAGGCCGCTCGTGTTGATCACCACATCGGCGCGGCCGCGCAGCGGGAGCAGGAGGTCTCGCTCCCGGGCGATGCCGTCGGTCACGCTCCCGGTGGGCGCCATCGGATGCCGCCGGCGGGTCTCCTTGTACCGGGTCAACAGCGCCTGCTCGTCGGCGTCGAGGAACAGCAGCCGGTGCTTCACGCCGGTGGCGCGCAGGTCGTCGAGCATCGCCGCGAACCCCTCGAAGTAGGTTCCCCCGCGCACGTCCGACACCACCGCGGCGCGCTGGACCTTCGAGCCCGCGTGCATGAACAGGTCGACGAGCGCGCGGATCATCTCCGAGGGCAGGTTGTCGACGCAGAAATAGCCCTCGTCTTCGAACACCGCCATCGCGGTGGATTTGCCCGCGCCGGAGAACCCGGTGATGATCACCAGGTCGGTGAGCGCCGACGTCTCGCCGGCCGCCGGAACCGTCTGTCCGTCGAGCTGTTCCACGCGCGTTACCTCCATGCTAGGAAGCTTGACGGGACAAGCGGACGCGCGCGAAAGTCATCCTGGCCGCCCTGGCGGTGTGGCACGATGAGCTGGTGCGGTGGCGCAGGGCCCAGACCACGATGCTCGCCGCGCTGACGCTCCTGTTGCTCGCGCTGGCCTTGTGGTTCGGGACCGCCGCGACCAAGTCCGACAGCGACTCTGCCCGGGCGGCGGCGCGGCGCGATCCCGCCACGCCCGCCACCGTGTACGCCACGGTCGACGCCGGAGCCGCCGGCCCGACGCGGGGGGACGGCTTTCTCGGGCTCTCGCTCGAGTACAGCGCGCTCGAGGCCTACACGGGCGCCGATCCCACCGCGCTGGATCCCGTGTTCGTCCAGCTGCTCCGGAACCTGCAGCCGGCACCCGGTGAGCCGCTCGTGCTGCGGATCGGGGGCAACAGCACCGACGCGACGTGGTGGCCGGTCCGCGGCGTGTCCCCGCCGGCGAGTGTCCGGTACGCCCTCACGCCGGCCTGGCTGGCGGCGACCCGCGCGCTGGCCAGCGCGGTCAACGCGCAGCTGATCCTGGGCGTCAACCTGGCCGCGGGCCGTCCCCGGCTGGCCGGCGCCGAGGCTCGAGCGCTCCTGGCCGGGATCGGATCCCGCTACGTGGCCGCGTTCGAGGTCGGCAACGAGCCCGACGTGTACGGGGTGTTCCCGTGGTACAGAAGCCGGCGCCGGCCGGTGTTCGCCCGGTCGGGGCGCTACGGCCTGCCCGCGTTCATCGGTGAGCTCGCCCGCTGGCGGGCCGCGCTGCCCGACGTCCCGCTGGCCGGCCCGGCCGCCGCCGAGCTGCCGTGGATGGCCGGACTCGCGACGCTGCTGAAGGCCGAGCCCCGCCTGCACGTGGTCACCGTCCACCGCTATCCGCTCCAGGGCTGCCTCACCGATCGCAGCTCGGACGCCTACCCGTCGGCGGCCAACCTCTTGAGCGACCGGGCTGCCCAGGGGCTGTCCGCTTCGCTCGCGCCATACGTGGCGGTCGCCCACGCCCGGGGAGTCCAGTTCCGTGTCGACGAGCTGAACTCGGCCGCGCTGGCCGGCTGCCCCGCCCGGCCCGGCGTCAGCAACACGTTCGCCTCGGCCCTGTGGATGGTCGACGCGTTGTTCAACCTGGCCAGCGTCGGCGTGGACGGCGTCAACGTGCACACGCTGCCCGGCGCCGGCTACGAGCTGTTCACCTTCCGGCGCACCCGCGCCGGCTGGCAGGCGTTCGTGCATCCCGACTACTATGGCCTGCTGATGTTCGCCCGGAGCTTCCCGGCGGGCGCCAGCCTGCTGACCGTGCACGCGCCGGCCGGCCCGGTCAAGGTGTGGGCCACCCGGGGACCCGACGCGCACACCCGGGTGACGCTGATCAACAAGGACTCCCGCCCCCATCGGGTCGAGCTCCAGCTTCCGCCGGCCGGCGGCCCGGCGCGGCTCGAGTGGCTGGCCGCCCCGGGCGCGACCGCCACGCGCGGCGTCACCCTGGGCGGACAGACGTTCGGGAGCGAGACGAGCACCGGCGTCCTCGGCGCCCCGCGGACACAACTCGTCTCGCAGCTGTTCGGGTGGTACTCGATCGAGCTGCCGGCCGACACTGCCGTCCTGCTCACGCGCTAGCGCTGGCCCCCGCCCTGCCCCCTGCCCCCGCCCCCCCCGCTGATCGCCCTCAGACCCCGGTCTTGTGCAGCTCGCGATAGACCTCGCGGGCCAGCTTGCCCGGGATGCCCGGCACCGCCTCGAGCTCCTCGCGTGAGGCGGACAGGATCGCGTCCGGCGATCCGAAGTGGTTGAGCAGCGCCCGCTTGCGGGCCGGCCCCACCCCGGGCAGCTCATCCAGGATCGACGCGGTCATCGCGCGGTCGCGCCGGATGCGGTGGTGGGTGATCGCGAACCGGTGTGCCTCGTCGCGCACCCGCTGGAGCAGCTGGAGCTCGACCGTGTCGTGCGGCAGGCGCAGCGGCTGGGGGGCGCCCGGCGTGAACACCTCCTCGATCCGCTTGGCCAGCGAGATCACCACCACGCCGCGCTCGCGGAAGCCCTGGAGCGCTCGCAGGCCGGCCGACAGCTGGCCCTTGCCGCCGTCGATCACGATCAGGTTGGGCAGCGCCGCGAAGCTCGGGTCGTAGTCCTTGTCGTGCGGCGAGAGATCGTGCTGGCGCTCCCACTGGGCCAGGCGGCGCGAGAGCACCTCCTCCATCGCGGCGAAGTCGTCGGGTTCGCCGATCGCGATCCCGCCGCCGTTGCCGGCGCCGCTTTGGCCGGCGCCGTTGCCTGCGGCGCCATCGATGATCCGGTCGCCGCCCGCGAAATCCCCGCGGATCTTGAACCGCCGGTAGTCGGACTTCTTGGGCGCCCCGCCTTCGAACACGACCATCGAGGCCACGGTGTTGGTGCCCATCAGGGTCGAGATGTCGAAGCACTCGATCCGCAGCGGGATCGTGTCCAGTCCGAGCGCGTGCTGCAGCCCATCCAGCGCCTCCACGCGCTGCTGGCGGCGGCGCTCGGAGCGCAGCCGCTCCTGGTCGAGCGCGAGCCTGGCGTTGCGCTCGGCCAGCTCGAGGATCCGCCGCTTGTCGCCTCGCTCCGGGGCCCGGATCTCGACCGTCCCGCCACGCCGGACGGTCAGGGCCTCGGCGAGCGCCGCGGTCACCGGCAGCTCATGCTGGACGATCAGAAGCGGCGGCACCATCATCGCGCTCGTGTAGTACTGGAGGATGAACGCCTCGGCCACGTCGCCGATCCCCCCGTGGGCCTCGTTGTCGAGGTAGAAGCTCTGGCGGTCCGACAGCACGCCGTCGCGGACCTGGAACACCTGCGCGTTGGCCTCGCCCTCGTGCACGGCCACCGCGATCGCGTCGAGGGTGCCGGTGGCCTCGTTGGCCACTCGCTGGCGCTCGAGCAGCGAGTGCACGGCGCGCAGCCGGTTACGCTCGCGGGCCGCGTCCTCGAAGCGCTGTTCGGCCGACGCCTCGCGCATCGAGCGCTCCAGCGAGCGTTCGATCTCCCGGTAGCGGCCTGACAGGAAGTCGACCACGCCCTGGATCCCGTCCCGGTATTGCTCCCTGCTGACATAGCCCACGCAGGGCGCCTCGCATCGCTTGATGTAGTAATCGAGGCACGGCGACCCGCTGCGCCGGCCGGGCTCGGGCCCCTCACAGGAGCGGAACATGAACACCTTGCCCAGCACCTCGAGCGTCGAGCGCACGCGCTTGGCGTTGCTGTACGGACCGAAGTAGGCCCGGTCGCGGCGGTGGCGCTCCCGCGTGAAGTACACCCGGGGGAAGTCCTCGTCCAGCGAGATCGCGATGTACGGGTAGGACTTGTCGTCGCGCAGCCGGATGTTGAACCTCGGCTTGTACTGCTTGATGAAGTTCTGCTCGGCCAGCAGCGCCTCGGCCTCGGTGTGGACGACCAGCGCCTCGATCTGGTCGATGATGTCGATCAGCCCCTCGCCCCCGCGCGTGCTCGGGTTCGAGAAGTGCGACGCCACCCGCTTGCGGATCGACTTCGCCTTGCCGACGTAGATCACCTTGCCGCGGGCGTCGCGGAACAGGTACACGCCGGGTTCGTCCGGGAGTTCGCGGCGCCGGTCGGCGGGGACTAATGACACGTGTTCGAGGATAGGCCCGTGACGCTTCGCCCGGAGACGATGAATGCGCTGCGTCCGGGGTACGTCTCGCCCCACCGGCCGCCGACATCGGGGCGTGTCGCTAGTCTGCTGCAAGCGGTTCGATGGCGACCCGATCGACCAGCACTCCCGCCGACCTCGGCTTCGCCCAGCTGTTGCGCGCTCACGGCCTCCGCGCCACCACCCAGCGCCGCGCCATCTACAGCGTGTTCGCCGACGCCGTGGCCGCCGACGCCGCCAACGCCCACCTGAGCGCCGAGGAGGTGTTCGAGCAGGCCCGTCTCCAGCTGCCGGAGCTCTCGCGCGCCACCGTCTACAACGCCCTCGGCGAGCTGGCCGAGGCCGGGCTGCTCGGCCTGGTCGAGGGCCCTGGGCCGCGCCGGTTCGATGCCAACGTGATGCCCCACCACCACTTCCGCTGCCGGCGCTGTCACGAGCTGCGCGACGTCGAGCTCGATCAAGTCGAGGTGACCCTGCGCGACCGCGGCTTCAAGGTTCAGAGCTCGCACGTGCTGCTCGAGGGCCTCTGCCCTCGATGCGCCGCGCGTCCCGGGCCGGCGCCGGCCGGCTGACCGCCCCGACTCGCTGACCCGCCCGGTTCAGTACTTGCGCGCCGACCACAGCACGGCGAACACGGCGTAGGCCGAGCCGGCCAGCAGCAGCAGCCACGCCACCGATCCGGGGCCGCTGCCCAGCAGCCGCGAGGTGGCGGTCAGAGTCAGCGCCGCCACCCCCAGCGCCACGTAGAGCAGCGCTCGGCGTCCATCGCCCAGGCCGTACAGGCTGACCCGCCGCTCCCGATAGGTGAGCGACAGGAACCACACGATCGTGGCCAGGAAGGCAAGGGTCACCGCCTGGATGCCTACGTTGGCGGCGGTCTCACCGCCCTTGATGAGCGCCACCAGCGCGGCGATCACCAGCACGATCAGGATGTTCCGGATGGTCTTGTTCAAGGCCTTCAGCGTACCGCGGCGAGCTTCTCGCCCGCTGGCGGCTCGATCCTCGGCGTCGGCGATCCCGCCCTAGCCGTCGAGCCCGCATCGGCCGGCAAGCCCGCACGAGCCGTCGAGTCGGCACCACCATCCCCCACCGGCTCGGGCGCGAACCGGTAGCCCACCCCGAAATGCGTGTGGACATAGCGCCAGCCGGGCGAGATCTGCTCGAGCTTGGTGCGGAGCTTGCGCACGAACACATCGACGGAGCGATCGCCGCGGACCATCGTGTAGCCCCACACGCGCTGGTAGATGTCCTCGCGCTCGAGCACGCGCCCATCCGCCGCCGCGAGCTGGTGCAACAGCTCGAACTCCTTGCGCGACAGCGACGCCGGCTGTTCACCGACGTACGCGTCGTAGCGGTCCGGGCGAATGGCCAGCTCGCCCGCGTCAATCGTGACCTCTTCGCTCGGCAGCTCTCCGGCCCGACGCCGGCGCAGCACGGCCTGGACCCGCGCAAGCAGCTCCTCCGGATGGCAGGGCTTGGTGATCCAGTCGTCCGCGCCGGCCCGCAGCCCGCGCACGCGCTCGGAAACGGTCACCGGCGCGCTGCACACCAGCAGAGCCAGGCCGGGCAGGGCGCCGGAAACCCGCGCGACGTAGTCGAGCCCGGTAACCCGGGGATTGACGATCAGCGCGTGCAACCGAAGCGAGGCGAGGTGGCCGGCATCGGGCGGAAACGCGAGCACCTCCATCTCCCATCGCAACGCACCCAGCCGGCGCTCGAGAACGGTGAGCAGCCCGCTGTCGTCGTCGATCAGCGCAACCCGGATTGGCGACGCATCGCTGAGCGGTGCCATCGTTGCGTTCCAGTGTAGAGCGGGTCGCCGACGCCTCAGGTGGACGGCGCCTGCCCCCGGACGATGATCACGTCCTCCTCGTCGCCCGGCAGCAGCATTCCCTGCGCGCGCAGCCAGTCGACGCGAGCGCGCAGCAGCGGCCCCAGCGGGCCACGGTGGCGAAACACCACCTCGGCGGAGAGCCCATGGTCCGACAGCGCCTCGACCGTCTCCCGCTCGCCGCATACCGACGAGTGGACGAGCAGCAGCACGCCACCGGGGGTCAGATGGTCGCCGACCCGAGCGCAGATCGGGTCGAGGAACGCACGTCCTCGCGGCCCGGCGTCGATCGCGCGGCGCAGGCCGCGCTGCGGCAGCTCCTCGTCAGGATGGGGCAGGTAGGGCGGGTTGGACACGATCACGTCGAAGCGGCGGCCGGCCACCGGCTCGAACAGGTCGCCGCGCAGCGCGGTCACCCGCTCGCCGTTCAGGAGCGCGTTCAGCCGAGCGGACAGCACGGCGCGCCGTGACACGTCGGTGGCCACGGCGGACGCCCCCGCCAGCGCCGCCACCACCGCGAGATGTCCGCTGCCGGTGCACAGGTCGAGCACGTTCACGCCCGGCCCCAGCCGCTCCCGCCGCAGCTGGTCGGCGAGCATGAAGCTGTCGCTGGGCGGTTGAAAGACGCCTGGCAAGGGGAAGAGCCGCACGGCGTGAGCCTCCTACCGTGAGCACCCCCACACGAAACCCGCCGCCCACCGCCGCCGAGCTGCGCGCCCGGTTCGACGCCGCGCCGGCCTACACGGTCGGGATCGAGGACGAGGTGATGGTGCTCGATCCGGAGACGCTCGAGCTGGCCCCACGGGCGCCCGAGGTGCTGGCCCGGCTGGGCGACGATCCGCGCTTCAAGCTCGAGCTTCCCGCCGCCGAGCTCGAGATCCTCGTCGAGCCGAGCACCACGGTGCCGGAGGCCGCCAACGCCCTCTACGAGGGGCGGCGGGATCTGGCCGAGCGCACCGGCAGCCTGGCCCGGTTCGCCGCCGCCGGCTTTCATCCCACCAGCCCCGGGGCCGGGGAGCTGAACGGCTGCCCCCGCTACGAGCACGTGATCGGCGAGTACGGCGAGATCGCGAAGCGCCAGCTGGTCTGCGCCCTCCAGGTCCACGTCTCGGTCCCCGGCGCGGATCGCGCCCTCGCCGTCTACAACGCCGCGCGGGAATTCCTGCCCGCGCTGGCCGCGCTGGCCGCCAACGCCCCGTTCTACGAGGGGCGCGACTCGGGCCTTGCCTCGGTGCGGCCGAAGATCGGCGAGCTCCTGCCCCGCCAGGGCGTGCCGCCGCCGATCGAGAGCTGGGAGGCGTACGCCGATGCACTCGCCTGGGGCGCGACGACGCGCGCCTTCCCCGACCCGGGCAGCTGGTGGTGGGAGCTCCGTCCCCATCCGCGCTTCGGAACGCTCGAGCTCCGCGTGCCCGACGGCCAGACCACGGTCACCGATGCCGCCGCCGTCGCGGCCGTGGCGCAGGCGCTGCTGGCCTGGCTCGGCGAGCGCTATGACCAGGGCGAGCCGCTGGACGCGGCGGCGACGTGGCGGATCGAGCAGAACCGCTGGTCGGCCTGCCGGCATGGCGTGGAGGGTGAGATGGCGGATCTTCGGAGCGGGGCGGTGCGCCCGACCCGGGACTGGCTGCGTGAGCTGCTCGACGCTCTCGCGCCGGTCGCGAGGCGGTTGCAGGCGCCGGCCGAGCTTCACCGCGCGCGGGAGCTGGTGAAGGTAAACGGAGCGATCGCCCAGCGCGAGGTCGCGCGGCGATCAGGCATCCGTTCGGTGGCTGGCTGGCTGGCCAGCCAGTTCCTGGCGCCATGAGCCTGGGTAGGGTGTGAGGAGCTATGCGCAGGCTTCCGACACCCCGAGGGCCGCTCACCGAGTTGCTGATCGCCGCGCTTCAGGACGCCCCCGGGGCGCTCGAGCCGGTGGAGCTGCCCCCTTTTGAGGAACCGCTGGCCGACGAGGACCTTCAGCTCGCCCTGTACCTGTGCTACGAGCTGCACTACCGCGGTCTCCCGGGCGTCGACGACGGCTGGGAATGGGATCCGCCGCTGCTCGCGTTGCGCCGCGAGCTCGAGTGCCGGTTCGAGCACGCGCTCCTGGAGGCCGTGCCGCGTGCCGGCGCGGGAGTGCCGCCCGCCGACATCGACGTGATCCTGCGCGCCATCTCGGAGGAGGAGGTTCCGTCGCTGTCCTCCTACGTCAAGGTCAGCGCCAGCCTCGACGAGGTCCGCGAGTTCGTCGTACACCGGTCGGCCTACCAGCTCAAGGAGGCCGATCCCCACTCGTGGGCGATCCCCCGGCTGTCCGGCGCCCCCAAGGCGGCGCTGATCGAGATCCAGACCGACGAGTACGGCAGCGGCCGCGCGGACTGGATCCACGCCGAGCTGTTCGCCCGGGCCATGCGGGCCCTCGACCTCGACTCCGAATACGGCGCCTACCTCGAGCTGATCCCCGCCGTCACGCTGGCCACCGTCAACCTGATGTCGCTGTTCGGCCTGCACCGCCGCTGGCGCGGCGCGATCGTCGGCCACCTGGCGCTGTTCGAGATGACCTCCTCGATTCCCAACCGTCGCTACGGCGATGGGATCAGGCGACTCGGGTTCGACGGCGACGCCACGCTGTTCTTCGACGAGCACGTCACCGCCGACGCCGTGCACGAGGCGATCGCCGCCGTCGACCTGGCCGGCGGGCTCGCGCGCCAGGAGGAGGCCCTCGGCGCCGACATCGTCTGGGGGGCGCGGGCGCTCAGCCATCTCGACGCGCAGTGGGCCTCGCATGTCCTCGGCTGCTGGAACGACGGCCGCACGTCGCTGCTGCGAGAACTGAACGCGCCCGGGCGTGACGGCGCGGCCGATCCCGTCCTGGCCTCGGGCTGAGCGCAGCGTGCCCGAGCCGCCGGCAGTGTCGAGTCCCCAGCCCGGCGCCGGCGTGGGCGCAGGTCCTACGCCTCGCCGCATCGGCCTGGTCGTGCACCCGAGCCGGACCGTCGATCAACCGCTGCGCCTGGTCCGGGAATGGACGGATGAGCACAGCGTCGAGATCGTCCAAGTACCCGCTGCCTACAGCCAGCGGCGAGTCGCCAACGAGGGCGACCCCGGCACCTCCGATCTAATCGTGTCAATCGGCGGGGACGGCACCACGCTGGCCGCCCTGCGCTGCGCCGCCACCGCGCAGCGTCCCGTTCTGGGGATCGCCTGCGGGAGCCTCGGTGCACTCGCCACCGTGGCGGTGCCGGACGTGACGCGTTCGCTGGAGCGCTTCAGCCGCGGTGAATGGCGTCCTCGCCCGGTTCCGGGCCTGGCCATCACGCGCGAGGAGGGAGAGCCGCTGTTCGCCCTCAACGACGTGGCGATCGTGCGCGCCGGCGGCGGACAGGTGCGCGTGATCGCGTACGTCGACGGCAGCCTGTATGCCCGGATCGCCGGCGATGGCGCCGTCGTGAGCACGCCGCTCGGCTCGAGCGGGTATGCCATCTCCGCCGGCGGTCCGCTGCTCGCCGTCGGCCTCGACGGGTTCCTGTTCACCCCGCTGCCCACGCACGGCGGCTTCGCCCCGCCCCTGGTGATCGCGCCGCGATCCGTGCTCGGGCTCGACGTGGAAGCGGGCTTCGGCGGCGCCCGCCTGGAGGTCGACGGCCAGGTCGCGGCCGACCGGGCGGGGGACCTGACGATCCGCTTCCGTGAAGGGATGGCGACGATGGTCAGCTTCCCCGATCAGGAGTCGCTGCTGGCCGGGCTGCGCCGGCGCCGGATCATCGTGGACAGCCCGCGGGTGGCGGCCGACGACGACCGCGGCGAGGGCTGTCCGGACTAGCCCGCGTCAGGCGGCGGCGCGGGGGGCCGAGCCCTCGTCAGGCGGCGGCGCCGGGGCCGACTCCTCGTCGGGCACCTGTCCGGGCGCGCGGAACCCGATCAGCTTGTGGGTCCCGTCGCAGAACGGGCGGAGCCTTGACTTGCCACACCGGCACAGCGCGACTGGATCGCTCCGCCGCGCGATCGACGACCCGTCCGGCCAGGCGAGCTCAACCGGGCCGCGGACGAGCAGCGGCCCGTCGCGGTACGGCGTGATGATGACCGTGTTCTTGGCCTCCACGACCCACGGCCCCTACCCGCCGGGCGGCGGCTTGACTCAGGATCGCCGGTCGGGCTCGGCTATCCGGAAGGCGACCGCGACGCGCAGCCCGCCTTCCGGACGGGCGATCGTGGTCAGCTCGGCGTCGTGGGCCTCGGCGATCGCCTGCACGATCGAGAGTCCCAGCCCGAGCCCGGGCTTGACCTCGCGCGCGCTGCCGTTCCCGTTTTCGGCCGCCCGGCCGTTCTCGGTCACCCGGCCGTTCCCGGTCCCGCGGACGAACGGCTTGACCAGAGACTCCACCTGGTCGGCCGCGACCACCGGTCCGGCGTTCTCCACCTCGAGCGTTGGGCGACCGTCGCGCAGGCCGGTCCGGGCGCTGACCCACCCGCCCGGCCGGTTGTAGCGCACGGCGTTCTCGATCAGGTTGGCCACCAGGCGCTCGAGCATCGCCTCATCGCCCGTGATGGATGCGTCGTCCAGCTCGGTGTCCACGCGCACGCCGTCCGCGGGCACCGCGCGTACGACCTCGGCAGTGACTTCGCACAGATCGACCGGCTCGCGCCGCTCGAGGCCACGCTGGCTGCGCGCCAGCGTGAGCAACGCCTCGATCAGGCGCTCCTGCTGCTCGCTGGCCGCCAGCACCCGCCGGCACGTGTCGCGCATCGAGTCGAGCGTGGCGTGCGGATCGGCCAGCGCCACTTCGACCAGCGCACGCTCGAGCGTGATCGGCGTGCGCAGCTCGTGCGAGGCATTGGCCACGAACCGGCGCTGGGACTCGAACGCGCTCTCCAGCCGGGCCAGCAGGCCGTCGAACGTGTCGCCCAGCTCCTTGAGCTCGTCGTCGGGCCCTTCCAGGGCCAGTCGCTCGTGCAGGTTGCGCTCCGAGATGCCTCGAGCCCGAGAGCTCATCGTGCGGACCGGGCGCAGCGCCCGGCCGGCCATCACCCACCCGAGCCCGATTGAGGCGAGTGCCATGATCCCCAGCGCGATGCCCGAGCGCGTTAGCAGCGTCGACTGCTGCTCGCTCTTGAGATGGTTGATCCGGCTCGTGGCCTTGGCCTGGACCGCCTTGAGCTCAGCCTGCTGCGCGGCGGTCAGGCGTTTGAACGTGGCGTTCACCTGGCCGGCGTACGCCCGCAGGTCGACCCCCGGGCCGGACGGGGTCTTCTGCTGGACGATCACCGACGCGCCCTTGGGCGGTGGGCCTGCCACGGCCGAGCCCGTCGCCACCTGCCCGAGCGCCTGGGGTATCGGCGGGAGCTTCCCGCCCGTGAAACCTCGCGATGACACGACGAACTGCCCGGCCGTGGCCGACATGGTGTCGTGGGCCACAAGTCCGTAGGTGATGGCCAGCAGCGCCGCTCCCGCGATGAGGAACAGCAGGCCGTAGAGCAGGGTCAGCCTGAGCCGGATCGTCCGGCGCGGCCTAAATCCGATAGCCCGCACCGGGCACCGTCTCGATGATCGGCGGATCGCCAAGCTTGCGGCGCAGCCGGCTGATCGTGACCTTGACCACGGCGGAGAAGGGATCGACCGCCTCGTCCCAGGCCCGGGCCAGCAGCTCCTCGGTCGAGACCACGCTGCTGCGTGCGGCCAGCAGGAGCTCTAGAACCGCGAGCTCCTTGGCGCTGAGGTCGAGCCGCCGGCCGGCCCGGTGGGCGATCCGCCGGCCGGTGTCCAGGGTCAGGTCGCCGCTGCGCATGACCGGCGCCAGCGCCGGCTGCGAGCGCCGCGCCAGCGCCCTGATGCGCGCGATCAGTTCGGCGAACGCGAACGGCTTCGGCAGGTAGTCGTCGGCTCCGAGGCTCAGGCCCGCGACCCGGTCCTCGATCCCGGCCGACGCGGTCAGCATCAGCACCCGGGCCCGTCCCCCCTGCTCGACCAGCGTCTCGCACACCCGGTCGCCGTGCACCTCGGGCAGGTCGCGATCGAGCACGATGACGTCGTAGTCGTAGATCGCTGCCTGCCGCAGCCCGGCCGCGCCGTCCAGCGCGATGTCGACCGCCATGCCCTCGCGCTGCAGCCCGAGCGCGACCGTCTCGGCCAACTCCGCCTGATCCTCGATCACCAGCACGCGCATTCGCCCTGTCCAGAAGTGTGGCGGGTCGCCACCAGATGCAGGCAGACAGGATGTTCGGCGGCAGGTAACGCAGCGGTAACAACACCCGTTCCGCCCTTGTAACCGCCCGTTTCGTACCACTCAGAGCATGCGACTCACGATCTCTCCAAGCCTCCTCGTCGCAGCGCTCGCGCTCGCGGCGTGCGGCGGCTCGTCCAGTCCCAACACCGGAGGCGCCACCTCGGCCCAGGGCGACCAGTCGTCCAAGGCGGCGGCCGGGCTCGCCTTCGCCCGCTGCATGCGCTCACACGGCGTGCCGAGCTTCCCGGATCCGAGCGCAGCAGGAGGCGGCGGCTTCAGGCTGCAGGTCCAGTCGGGCCCGAGCGGAACGAGCGTCAACGGCGTCGCGGTGAACGGGCCGACCTTCCAGTCCGCCATGCAGGCCTGCCGCTCGCACCTCCCCAACGGTGGCCATCCCTCGGCCACGCAGACCGCCAAGGCCAAGGCACAGGCGCTGGCCATGTCGCGCTGCATGCGCTCGCACGGCGTTCCGAACTTCCCCGATCCGCAGTTTCAGTCCGGACCGGGCGGCGGCGTCGGCGTCCGGATCGGCGGGGCCGGCGTGGATCCGAATTCGCCCGCGTTCCAGGCGGCTCAGAAGGCCTGCGGCTCGATCTTCGGCAAGGCGGCGGTGGTGACCAAGGCTCCTCCCAGCTAGCCGGCCGCCCGCCGCGTGAGCGCCTGGGCCAGGCGGACAAGGACCATCATCGGCTCGTGGATCACGTGCGTGCGAGTGAAGCGCAGCGCGTCGAACCCCAGGTCCCGGTAGTACAGGTCCTTTTCCCGGTCGCGATGAAAGCCGTCGGGACCGCCGTGGAAGGTGTAGCTGTCCACTTCCACGATCAGCCGCTGCTCGCGCCACAGGAAATCCGGCCGGTACGGGCCCAGTCGCACATTCACCTCAGGTGTCGGCAGGTGCGCGTCGCGGATCAGCTTGAGCATCGCCCGCTCCGCCCGGGACTTCGTGATCGTCGTCGCCGACTCGTCCCCGATCACCGCCGCCAGCCGCCCCGCCCCCCGCCGACCGCGGTGGCGACCCAGCACCGCCTCCAACACCGCCCGATTCACCAGCCGCAACCCGATCCCCTCCCCCACCGCCTCGGCCAACTCGCCTGCCGGCAGCGTCGCCGCGATCTCGAGTAACGCCCGCGCCGGCGAGCTCACAGACAGCCCCTCGTGCTCGCGCAGGTCGCGTTCGTCAATGCCCCCGACCCGATGCACCCGCAAGCCCTTGCGCCGCCCGCAACAGCGCTCCACCACCGACACCTCAACCTCCTCCGGCGCCGCCTTCAGCATCCCCCACACAAACGCAGCCGACCCATGGCTGACGAACGCGCCCTTCCCGCAGGCACCCGGTGGGCGACGGCGTCCTTGCCGAGCCCACACGCCGCCAGTTGCTCGGTGCTCACCAGCGTCCTCTGACCACCCGCCAGGCTCGTCACCGCCCGGTCCCGCCCCGAGAAACTCGACACTCGGCTACTCCGCAACTCCGACTGCGGCGAAACTCGGTCCAGAGCCGACGGAACATGAATTCACCCCACGGAGCAGAGCGAGTGCGGAGAAACTCGGGGTCGAATTCGCGTCCACGCCGCCAGTGTCCACCCACCGAGCCGCTCCCGCGCGGAAAGCAACTGAAAAGTTGCAGAACCGAAGCAGGCCGTAACCGGACGCCCGCCGCCGGCGCCGCGCCGCGCCTCGCCGGCTACCCGGCGAGCCGCTCCCACCGCTCGTACAGCTCGTCGACCGCCCGCTTGGCCTCCTCGTGGCGCGCGGTGGCGGTGGCGCTCCGCTGCGGGGTCGACCAGGCCGCCGGATCCGACAGCTCCTCCTCGAGCGCGCGCAGCGACGCCTCGGCCGCCTCGATCTCACGTTCGAGCCGCTGCTGCTCCCGGGAGTCGGGCTGAGCGGTCTTCGACGACCGCGGGGGCTGCGACGGCCCTGATCGGGCCGGGCGCGGCGGCCGGGCCGCCTTCGCCGCGGCCGCGTCACGCGCGCGCTCCTCCCGGGCCCGTACGTACTCGGGCCAGCCACCGACGTAGCTGTGCAGCGTCCGATCCTCGATCGCCACCGTGCGCTTGCCCACCGCGTCGAGCAGCGCGCGGTCGTGCGAGACCAGCAGCAGCGATCCGGTGAACTCGTTGAGGGCCTGCTCGAGCGCCTCGCGGCTCTCCAGGTCGAGGTGGTTGGTCGGCTCGTCGAGGATCAGCACGTTGGCCCCCGACTGCACGAGGATGGCCAGCGACAGCCGCCGGCGCTCGCCCCCCGAGAGCACCTCGAGCGGCTTCTCCGCGTCCTCGCCGGAGAACAGGAAGCGGCCCAGCAACCCTCGCGCCCGGTTCGGCGTCAACCCGGTCAGGTGCGTTGTGGCCTCGACGACGGTGCGCGCCGTCCCGGCCGAGAGCTCCTCGGCGTGCTGGGACAGGAACCCGAGCTTGACGTTGTGGCCGGTCCGGAGCTTCCCCGAGACCACCGGGCCGGGACCCTCACCGTCGAACTCGCGCCGGCCCGCGAGCGTCTCGATCAGCGTGGTCTTGCCGGCGCCGTTCGGGCCGACCAGCGACACGTGCTCCCCGCGCTCCAGCCACAGCTCGGCATCGTCCAACAGCACCCGGTCCTCGACCGCCACGCGACCGCCCTCGAGCTCGAACACCACCCGGCCGCTCCGCTCCGGCGGCTTGAACGAGAACTCGAGCGCCGCCCCGTCCGCCGGCCCACGGGTGAGCCGGTCCATCCGCGCCAGCTTCTTGACCCGCGACTGCGCCTGCCGGGCCCGCGTGCCCGCCCGGAACCGGGTGACGAAACGCTCGAGCCGCTCGATCTCCGCCTGTTGGCGCTCGACCGCCCGGCCCAGCGCGAGCTCGCGGGCCGCCTTCTCGCGGCGCCACGCGTGCCACGGCCCGGCAAAGAACTTGCCACGACCGGCCTCGAGCTCCAGCACCGAGGTCCCCACCGCCTCGAGGAACCACCGGTCGTGGGCGACCAGCACGACCGCGGCGTCGAGACCCACCAGGTGCGCCTCGAGCCACTCGAGCGACTCGATGTCGAGATGGTTGGTCGGCTCGTCGAGCAGCAGCAGGTCGGGCGCGCCGGCCAGCGCGCGACCGAGCGAGGCGCGGGTCAGCTCGCCGCCCGAGAACGTCTCGAGCGAGCGGTCCAGCGCGGCATCGTCGCGGAAGCCCAGGCCGTGCAGCGAGGACAGCGCTCGTTCGCGCCACCCGTAGCCCCCGGCATGCTCCAGACGAGCCTGCGCCTGCGCGTAACGGGCCAATGTTCCCTCGTCGTGGGCGCCGCCCGCCATCGCCTGCTCGAGCGACGCGAGCTCCTCCTCGATCGCCACGAGCTCCCGTGCCCCGGTCAGCACGTACTCGCGCAGCGACAGGGGGTGGGCCGGGTCCAAATTCAGAGGCGGGCGCTGGTCGTGCAACGCGATCTTCACGTCCTTGGCCAGGACCAGCTCCCCAGAGTCGATCGACGCCTCGCCCGAGAGCATGCGCAGCAGCGTCGTCTTGCCGGCGCCGTTGCGGCCGGACAGGGTCATCCGATCGCGGCGCTCGAGCTTGAATGAGATCCCGCGCAGCAGCGGCTCACCCGCGATGTCCTTGCCCAGGTCTGATGCGATCACCACCGCCATGTCGCTGATGGTATGCAGACGTGCGCCGCTAGCATCGCCGGACCGATGCCTTCCCACGTCTGGCCTCCCGTCCCCCCGATCGAGCTGCCACCGGCGCGCACACTGAGCATCCGGGACCGAGGAGAGCTCTTCCTGAGAGACACCGGCGGCGACGGCCCGGCCGTCATGCTCCTGCACGGCTGGATGGCGGACGCGGACCTGAACTGGTGCGGCGCCTACGGCGACCTGGCCGCGGCCGGCTACCGGGTGCTGGCCATCGACCACCGGGGCCATGGACGCGGGCTGCGCCAGCTCCGCGACTTCCGCCTGACCGACTGCGCCGACGACGCGGCCGCCGCCCTGCGTCACCTCGGCGTGGCGCCGGCGCTGGTCGTCGGCTACTCGATGGGCGGTGCGATCGCTCAGATCATCACCCGCGATCACCCCGATGTCGTCGCCGGCGTGGTCCTGAGCGGGACCGCGCAGCACTGGCAGGACACGCGGACTCGGAGGGCATTCAAGGCCCTGGGCGCGTTCGGGCTCGCCCTGTCCGTGGCACCCCGCGCCACCTGGACGGCGGGCTTCCGCCGCGCCGGCCTGCGCGACTCCCCGGAGACCGCCTGGGCGCTGTCCGAGATGATGCGCCACTCCGCCCGAGACATCGCCGAGGCCGGGCGCGAGCTCGGCCGGTTCGACTCGCGACCGTGGCTGCGACCGCTGCCGATCCCCGCTGCCGTGGTGCTCACCACCAGGGATGAGCTGGTCGCACCCGGCAAGCAGCGCCAACTGGCGGCGTCTCTGAACGCACCGACGTTCGAAGCGCCGATCAGCCACCTGCAAGTCACCACCGCGGGGGAGGTCTACAACCCGGTGCTGCTACGGGCACTCGCCGCGGTTGGCGGCCGTCAGGCTGCAGCGGCGGCCTGACGCGGTACGCTTCCACCGATGCGTCGCGCCCGGATCATCGCCGCGCTGCTGACCGTCGCGATCGCCGTCCTGGCCTTCGCCGCGCCGGCGCTCGCCACCTCGCACTCCGGCGAGGGCTGGTACGGGGAGACCAACGACGTGGCGATCACCAACGCCATGTTCCTCACGATCATCTTCTTCCCGACCGTGATCGTGATTCTGTCGCTGATCCAGTGGCGCCTGGACAAGCGCAAGCACGCGCGCATGGACGCCGCCAAGCGGCGCGCCGCCAACGCCGACTGGCGCGGCGGCTGGTAGCCGCGGGCGTCTCGGATCCCGGGGAGACATCCGCGCGCCAACCCGGGGAAGCCGTCCCCACATTCGAACAGGTGTCCCCACATTCGAACAGGTGTCTATCCAACATTGCGATCGTCGTAATGCCTGGCATCCACCGCTAATCTGTGCGGTCGATCACCGGCGTCCAGTCGCGCCGCCCGGGGGCAGCTCGCTGGAGCTAATCGACATCGGAGGCGCAGAGCATGGCGAAGACTGCTTTGGTAGGGCAGAAGGGCCAGGGAGGACCGGGCTCCTCGAGCAGGTCGGCCAACGGCAAATCGACGAACGGCAAGTCCGCCAACGGCACCGGACGCAAGTCCGCCAACGCCAGCGTGCGCAAGGCCGCTAACGGCGGCGCCGCCCCACCACGCAATGGTCGCGCCGTCCTCGACGACCGTGCCTTCGACCGCCTCGAGCGCGCCATGCACGCCGCCGCTGCCGGTGATTTCAGCGTGCGTCTGCCGGCTCGTCGCAAGGACGAGATCGGCCGGCTCGAGTCCGCCTTCAACCAGATGGCCGCCCGCAACGCTGCGCTGGAGGCCGAGCTCGTCCGCGTGGCCGAGATCATCGGCCGCGAGGGACGCATGACCGAGCGCGCGCGCCTGCACGGCGCCACCGGCGGATGGAGCACCGCGGTCGACTCGGTCAACGGCCTGATCGACGACCTGGTCCGCCCCACCACCGAGGTGGCGCGCGTGATCGTCGCGGTGGCCGAGGGCGACCTGAACCAGAAGATGGCGCTCGAGATCGAGGGCCGCCCGGTGAAGGGTGAGTTCGCCCGGATCGGCACCACGGTGAACTCGATGGTCGACCAGCTCTCGAGTTTCGCGGCCGAGGTGACCCGCGTGGCACGAGAGGTCGGCACCGACGGCAAGCTCGGCGGTCAGGCCGGGGTCCCCGGCGTGGCCGGCACCTGGAAGGACCTCACCGACTCGGTGAACTTCATGGCCTCGAACCTGACCGACCAGGTCCGCAACATCGCCCAGGTGACCACCGCCGTGGCCAACGGCGACCTGAGCCAGAAGATCACCGTCGACGTGAAGGGCGAGATCCTCGAGCTCAAGAACACGATCAACACGATGGTCGACCAGCTGCGGAGCTTCGCCGACGAGGTCACGCGCGTGGCGCGCGAGGTCGGCACCGAGGGGATCCTCGGCGGCCAGGCTCAGGTGCCCGGCGTGGCCGGCACCTGGAAGGACCTGACCGACAACGTCAACTTCATGGCCCGCAACCTGACCGACCAGGTCCGCAACATCGCCCAGGTGACCACCGCTGTGGCCAACGGCGACCTGAGCCAGAAGATCACCGTGGACGTGAAGGGCGAGGTGCTCGAGCTCAAGCGGACGGTCAACACGATGGTCGACCAGCTCTCGGCGTTCGCCGACGAGGTCACCCGAGTGGCAAGAGAGGTCGGCACGGACGGAAAGCTCGGAGGCCAGGCCAAGGTGGAAGGCGTGTCGGGCACCTGGAAGGGCCTGACCGAGAACGTGAACTTCATGGCCTCCAACCTGACCGACCAGGTCCGCAACATCGCCCAGGTGACCACCGCGGTCGCCCAGGGCGACCTCTCCAAGAAGATCACCGTCGACGCCCGCGGCGAGATCCTCGAGCTCAAGGACACGATCAACACGATGGTCGACCAGCTGCGGTCGTTCGCCGCCGAGGTGACCCGCGTCGCCCGCGAGGTGGGTACCGAGGGCATCCTGGGCGGCCAGGCCGAGGTCGAGGGCGTGTCCGGCACCTGGAAGGGCCTGACCGAGAACGTGAACCTGATGGCGTCGAACCTGACCACTCAGGTGCGGAACATCGCCGGCGTGACCACTGCGGTGGCCCACGGCGACCTGTCTCAGAAGATCACCGTCGACGCCAAGGGCGAGGTCGCGGCGCTGGCCGAGACGATCAACCGGATGGTCGACCAGCTGAACTCCTTTGCGGCCGAGGTGACCCGCGTCGCTCGCGAGGTCGGCACCGAGGGCATCCTGGGCGGCCAGGCCCAGGTCCCCGGCGTGGCCGGCACCTGGAAGGACCTCACCGACAACGTCAACTTCATGGCGCGCAACCTGACCGACCAGGTCCGCAACATCGCCCAGGTCGCCACCGCGGTGGCCAACGGCGACATGACCCAGACGATCACCGTCGACGCGCGCGGCGAGATCCTCGAGCTCAAGCAGACGCTGAACCGGATGGTGGCCCAGCTGTCGAGCTTCGCGGCCGAGGTCACGCGTGTGGCCCGCGAGGTGGGCACCGAGGGCAAGCTGGGCGGCCAGGCCGAGGTCGAGGGCGTGTCCGGCACGTGGCGCCGGCTGACCGAGAACGTGAACCAGCTGGCGGTCACGCTGACCACCCAGCTCCGCGCGATCGCCGAGGTGTCGACCGCGGTGACCCAGGGCGACCTGACCCGGTCGATCTCGGTGGAGGCTCAGGGCGAGGTGGCCGAGCTCAAGGACAACATCAACCAGATGATCGCCAACCTGCGCGAGACCACCCAGCTCAACGCCGAGCAGGACTGGCTGAAGACCAACCTGGCCAGCATCTCGGGGATGCTCCAGGGCCAGCGCGACCTCGCGCAGGTGACCCAGCTGATCATGAGCGAGGTCGCGCCGATGGTGAACGCGCAGCACGGCGGATTCTTCCTGGCCGAGCCCACCCAGGACGGGCCGCCCGAGCTGGTGCTCGTCGGGGCCTACGGTCACACGCCGCGCAGCAGCGGCCTGCGCAACCGGTTTGACATCGGCGAGGGCCTGGTCGGCCAGGCGGCGTTCGAGCGCAAGACGATCGCGATCGGCGACGTCCCACCCGGCTACATCACGATCGGGTCGGGCCTGGGCGAGGCCAGCCCCGCCGACGTCCTGGTCATGCCGGTGCTGTTCGAGGATCAGGTGCTCGGCGTGATCGAGCTCGCCTCGCTGCGTCCGTTCTCCGAGGTCCACCGCGACTTCCTGGCCCGCATCTCGGAGACGATCGGCGTGGTGCTCAACACGATCCGGGCCAACATGCGCACCGAGGAGCTGCTGACCCAGTCCCAGGGCCTCACGCAGGAGCTCCAGAAGCAGTCCGAGGAGCTCCGCGAGACCAACGACGAGCTCCAGGAGAAGGCGCGCCTACTCTCCGAGCAGAACCGCGACATCGAGATCAAGAACGAGGAGATCGAGCTGGCGCGGCGTGGCCTCGAGGAGAAGGCGGCCCAGCTCGCGCTGGCTTCGAAGTACAAGTCGGAGTTCCTGGCCAACATGTCGCACGAGCTGCGCACGCCGCTCAACTCGATGCTGATCCTGAGCCGCCTGCTGGCCGAGAACGAGGACAAGACGCTGTCCGAGCGCGAGGTCGAATTCGCCCGCACGATCCACTCGGCCGGCAACGACCTGCTGTCGCTGATCAACGACATCCTCGATCTGACCAAGATCGAGGCCGGCCGCATGGAGCTCGATCTCGCCGCCGTTGCCCTGTCCGAGGTCTACGAGGACGCCGAGCGGGCGTTCCGCCATTTGGCCGAGCAGAAGGGACTCACGTTCCAGGTCGACATCGACCCATCGCTGCCGGCCTCGATCGTCTCCGACGAGCAGCGGCTCGGGCAGGTGCTCAAGAACCTCCTCTCGAACGCGTTCAAGTTCACCCACGAAGGCGGCGTGAAATTGTCGATCGGCTATCCGGCCGACCGCACGGGTCTGCGCAACGATGTCCTGCGCGGCGCCGAGCGCGTGATCGCTTTCGCGGTCACCGACACCGGCGTCGGCATTCCGGACGACAAGCTCAACCTGATCTTCGAGGCGTTCCAGCAGGCCGACGGCACCACCTCGCGCAAGTACGGCGGAACCGGCCTGGGCCTCTCGATCTCGCGCGAGATCGCCCGCATGCTCGGCGGCGAGATCCAGGTCGACTCGACAGTTGGGCAGGGCAGCCGTTTCAGGCTGTTCCTCCCGCTGATGGAAGGCGTCACCGACAGCGCGACCGACGGCCGTACCGACGGCTCGGCGACCCCGGTCGCGTTCCTCAGCAACGGCAACGACACCCCGCCAGAGCTGTCGATCGACGATCAGCTGGCCGACGAGATCGACGTGCTCGAGCACGGCGACCGCGTGATCCTGGTCATCGACTCCAAGCCGGAACGTGCGAAGTCGATGGTCGAGGCGGTTCGCACTCGCGGCGGGAAGGCGATCCTGGCCCGTCGCGCCAGCGCCGCGCTGGGGCTGGCCCGCGAGCACCGGCCGAGCGCGGTGCTGCTAGCCGCCGAGGAGCCGCGGTTCGAGTCCCTCCTCGGGCAGCTCAAGAAGCACCCGGATACGCGCCACGTTCCCGTCGCGCTGATCGGGGACGGCGCCATCCGCGTCGATGGACTGCGGGCCGGCGCGGCCGCCTTCATCGACGATCCGGTCGAGCCGCTGGGGCTGGAGAGCGCCCTGACCCGGCTCGAGCGCCTGTCACAGGGACCGGAGCGCCGCGTAGCGCTGATCGCCGACGCAGCGATCGACGCCGCGTTCGCCGAGTTGCTCACCGGCGACGCCAACATCGAGGTCGAGCGCTTGACCGCGGCCGACGCGCTGGAAGCACTGCGCGCCGGGGAGTTCGACCTCGGTGTGGTGGCGATCGGCAAGCCGCGGAGCGAGGCGTTCGCGCTCGTGCGCGACACGGCCACCGACGAGACGCTGCGCGAGCTCCCGATGATCGCCTACCTCCAGGGATCCCTGTCCAAGACCGATCGGGCCCGGCTCGAGGCGCTGGCCAAGTCGGCGGTGATCACGATCGCCGACTCGCCGGAGCGGCTGATCGACCGCGCGGCGATGTTCCTGCACCGCGCGGAGGCGACGCTGCCGTCGCACACCCGCGAGCTGCTCGGGAACCTGCGCACGGGCGACGCTCCCCTCCACGGCCGCAAGGTGCTCGTGATCGACGACGACATCCGCAACGTGTTTGCCCTCACCTCGACGCTCGAGCAGCGCGGGATGAAGGTCGTGTTCGCCGAGAATGGCCGCGAGGGAATCGAGCGGCTGCACCAGCACCCCAATACCGACGTGGTGCTGCTCGACATCATGATGCCCGAGATGGACGGCTACCAGACCGCGCGGGCGATCCGCTCGATGCCGCGCTTCGAGCACCTGCCGATCATCTCGCTGACGGCCAAGGCGATGAAGGGCGACCGCGAGAAGGCGATCGCTGCGGGCGCATCCGACTACATCACCAAGCCCGTAGATGTCGATCAGCTCCTCTCGATGATGCGAGTGTGGCTCGACGCGTAGACAGATTGGGTCCCGCGCACCAACCCCAACCATCCGCGGTCTCCGATAGCGACGACGTCGCCGACCTGACCGCGGTCCGGTCGCTGCCGATCCTGCTGGTCGACGACCAGCCGGAGAACCTGCGCACGCTTCAGGCGGTGCTCGAGCCGCTGGGCTACCCGCTCGTGACGACCGGCTCGGGACACGGGGCGCTCCGGCTGCTGCTCGAGCGCGACTTCGCGATGATCCTGCTCGACGTCCGGATGCCGGGCCTGGACGGCCTGGAGACCGCGCAGCTGGTCAAGGAGCGGGCCCGCACGCGAGACATCCCGATCGTGTTCCTCACCGCCGCGCGCGACGAGGTGTCGGACATCGCGCGGGGCTACGGCGTCGGCGCCGTGGACTACGTCCTCAAGCCGTTCGATCCCGAGTTGCTGCGCTCCAAGGTGGCGGTGTTCGCCGAGCTCGAGTCGAGCCGGCGCGCGCTCAAGCAATCAGAGGCGTTGCTCAGCGGCGCGTTCGAGGCGGCGCCCATCGGCAAGACGGTGCTCGACGCCGACGGCCGGATCATCCGCTCCAACCGCGCGTTCGCCGACCTCGTCCAGCGCGATCCCGATGAGCTGATCGGGATGGCCGTGGTCGACCTGTGCGAGCCCGAGGACCGTCCGGCGCTCGCCGCCACATTCGAGGAGGTCAGGCGCGCGGCCCGCGGACCGACCGGCGCCGGGCGACCGAGCGTCGATCTGCGGCTCGTGTCGACCTCGGGCGCGGAGATATGGGTCGCGATGATCGCCTCCGCGATCGAGGCCACCGAGTACGCGGAGCCGCTGCTGCTCGCTCAGTGGGTCGACCTTACCGTCCGACGCCGGGCCGAGCAGGATCGGGCCGAACTGCTGCTCGAACAGGCGGCGCGCGTGCAGGCTGAGGCATCCGCCGAGCGCCTGTCCAAGCTCCAGGAGCTGACCACGGCGCTCGAGGCGCTGACGCTCGACGACCTGCTGCCCCGGCTGGCCACCCGACTGGCGAAGCTGTTCGACGTCGAGGTGGCGGAGGTGCAGATCGCCGGGGAGCGCGACGTCCCGGTCGTGGTGCGCGCGGTGGGCGGCCAGGTACGAACGGGGCCGCAAGAGCCGATCGCGATCGACGAGGATCGCTGGCGGCAGGTGCCGCTGGTGATCGAGCGGGAGAACGTCGGCTGCCTGCGCCTCGCACTCCCGCCCAGCGCGTCGTTCAGCCCTACCGAGCGCTCGCTGCTCCAGGACGCGGCCGACCGCGCCGCGTTGGCGATCCGCCGGGCCCAGCTGCACGAGGAGGAGCATCGGATCGCGGTCGAGCTCCAACGGGGGCTGATCCCCAAGAGCCTGCCCGACGTGCCGGGGGTCACGCTGGCCGCCAGCTATGAGGTGGCCGGAATCGGAGTGCAGGTGGGCGGCGACTGGTACGACGCGTTCGCCATGACCGATGGGCGGCTCGGCATCGTGGTGGGCGACGTCACCGGCCGGGGCATCCGGGCGGCCTCGGCCATGGGAGCGCTGCGGACGCTGACCCGCGCCTTCGCGCTCGCCGAGGGCAGCCGCCGCGCGCCCGGCGAGGCGTTGACGTTGCTCAACCGACACCAGCTCGCACTCGGCGACGAGCAGCTGTTCACGATCGTCTACGCGATCCTCGATCCCGAGCAGGGCACGATCGCCTGGGCCAACGGCGGTCATCCCCCTCCCTTCCTCCGCGCCGGCGACCGGACGTGCCGCTACCTCGAAGACGGCAACGGGCTGATGGGCGTCGAGGACAACGTGTACGAGACCTTCCAGCAACCGATCGTCCCGAATGACACGATCGTGCTCTACACCGACGGGCTGATCGAGCGCCGCAGCGAGTCGCTGGACGCGGGACTCGAGCGGCTGGCCGGCGCGGCCTGCGCTGGACCCGAGGAGCCCGGGCCGCTGTGCGACCACATCGTGGCCCATCTGGCCGAGCCGGGGACCGAGCTCTACGACGATGTGACCGCCGTCGTGGCGCGGGTCACTCCGCCCCGCGCGGGCAAATGAGCGAGGACCTCGTCGCGCTCGCGCGCCGCGGCTATGAGGCGGTTAACCGCGGCGACTTCGACACGGTCAGCCAATTCCTCGATCCGGATGTCAAATGGCACGCCGGCGACCCAGCCGCCGAATATGCGTGCCAGAACCGCAAGCAGGCCCTCGCGTGGATGCGGCGCGCCCGCGGGCGCGGGCCGATCGGCGAGTTGGTCGAGGTGATCGACGCCGGCGACAAGGTCGTCGTGATCATGCGCCGGACCGGCGATGACGGCCAGCCGGAGCTGATCGCCAACCTCACCACGTTCCGCGACGGCAAGGCGATCGAGATGGTGCACTACCCCGATCCCGACGACGCGCGCCGGGCGGCCGGGGTCATGCAAACGCCGTGAACGTGCTCGGCTCGCTGGAAGCCGAGCGATTCGTACAGGCCCAGCGCGTGGTAATCGGCTGCGGCCGCGATCACTAGGCGCTCGGTGCCGTACTGCTCGGCGGTCCGATGGGCGGCCTCGACAACCAGGCGCGAGCAGATCCCTTTCCGCCGGTGCGCGGCGGCGGTGTCGACGGCGTGGTATCGCCCGCGGTCGCCGCTGACGACGACGCCGCAGCTGCCCGCGACAGTCGCGTCGCCGGCCAGCGCGACGTACCAGGCGCCGCGTCCGTCCCGGAACAACGCGCGCAACTCCTCCATCCGGCCGCGCGCGAACTCGCGATAGGACTCCTCGGGCACGGGGTGGTCCTCGTCGCGCCCAGCGACCTGGAGCTCCACCACCTGCGCCCACAGTGGCTGGTCGGCGCCTGGGCCGGGGTCGAGCGCCCGAACGATGACCTCCCGGTTCTCCCGTGGATGTGGACGGATCTGGTCAGGAGCGGCGACCAACCCGATCGTGTCCTCGATCTCGTACCCGACCGCGACGAACTCCGCCTGCGCCTCACCGATCTCTCCGTCGACCCGATCCCAGGCGAACGTGCGATGCTCGATCCGAGGTTCGTCGCGGAACTCCGCTTGGAACAGCGCCTCCCATCTCGCGCGATCGCGTGCCGCCGGTGGATCGTCGAACAGCAGGAAATTGCCCCACCAGAAGTCAGGATCGCTCGGTGTGCGCACCACGAGGTATCCGTCGCGCCGCTGCACGACGCGATCCGGTGGCAGCTTGTCGATGTCTGTCGCCCACACCAGCGCGCGCGGGACCCCGACCGCGGAAGACATCGCGGCTCAGCGCGCGTAACCGCGCCGGCGCAGGAACTTCTGGAGCTTGGCGACGAACTTCGTGCCGCCGGCAGCGAACGGCGCGTTCAGGTGCCCGGCCTTGGCCTGCTGGTGCAGGTACCGGTTGACCAGCTTGACATGCCCGAGGAGATCCTCGTCGGCGGCCCACGCCGCGATCACGCCGACGCTGTCGCTGTAGTGATCGCGTGCCATGCCCTTGAACGCCTTCAGCCAGAATCTGGCGTCCTTGGCCACGAGGGCGGGGAACGTGCGCGTGACGTCGGTGAAGTGCCCGCCGGCGAAGGTGAGGATCTCGATCGGCAGCCCCGATGCCGCGAAGTCGGTGAACTCGTAGGCGAACGAGTCGTCGGCGGTGAGGAACTCGAGGTGCCCGTCGTGGCGCAGGTCGACGATCCGAGCGTCGGGATCGCCGAACACTCGCTCGGTCTTGGCGTAGGTCATCGTGCCGGGGTCATACGAGAACACCTGCAACACGGTGCAGCAGTGCGCGCCGCCGCTGAACAGGTTGAGCACGACGTCGGGTTCGCCGTTCCCCTCGATATCGGCGACCTGCACGGCCTGGCGTCCGCCGGTCAGCGGCCCTGGCCAGCACAGCGCGTCGCAGAACTTCGCGACCACCGGTTGGTCGTACACGACCGTGCCGCCCCGGGCGATCGTCAACCGCAGGCCGTGGAAGTGCGGGACCTTTCCCTGGAAGGCGAACGTCGCGGTGACGTCACCGGCGCTGGCGGTCTGAGTGGTGGCCAGCGCCGCCGGCGCGGCGAGGAGGCAGATCGCGGCGACCGACAGGATCACGAAGACGCGTCGCATCGCGAAAGATCGTAGCGAGACATCAGACATCAGAGAACCTCCTCAGATCCGGAAGACCTCGATCAGCCGCTCCTCGTGCTCGGCCTCGATCCGCGCCACCACCTCGAAGTGCTCCTCTAGCCCCGAGCCACGGAGCTTCTCGGCCAGCAGCTCGTCGACCTGGTAGATCCCCGCGCTGTTCGACATGGCGATCTCGACCCGCACGGCCCGCTCCTCCCCGGGAGAGATCTTGACCTCGTCGATGGCATAGGCCGACAGCGAGTGGATGTTGTGGCGCCCCGCCTCGAATTCCACCCGCGAGCGGCCTCGCGCCATGTCGAGCGCATCAGCGACCCGGACGATCCCCGCCTCCACGGTGAGAGGACGGCCGTCGCGGCGGTGCCCGATGATCGCGTGGAGCACCTCGGAGGCGATGATCGTCCGCTCGGGTTCCTCGTACACCGTCGCGAGCAAACCGTCGATCGTGTCGGCGGTGAGGAACAGGCTGTAGCGCTCGTGATCGTTGCGGTGGATCGACATGCCGATGCAATGGAGCAGGCAGCCCGCGGCCACGACCACCTCGGCGTCGTGATCCCCCATCGCGTAGTCGATCTTGACGCTCGGGAGCACGCCACGACGAAACAGGATGCGAGCCAGCCTGAGCCCGATGTTCAGCACGATCTGCACGTGCACCCAGGAGTGGTCGCTCATGCCGAGCCGCCGGGTCGCGTTGACCGCCGAGACGTGCCACAGCGCCTTGATGTGGTCGCTGGCGTTGACCGCATCGAGCAGCAGCTCGAGCCGGCGGTTGCCGCGCGTGGGCGCCCGCACGCGGACATCGGCAAGCGCCTCGCGGGGCGGGATCGCGGGATCCGGGCTAGGCACCCGCCGCCTCCAGGAGCAAACCCTCGCGCAGCCCGCCGCGGGCTACCTCGAGCGGGCGCCCGAAGCGTTCCGCGGCTGCCCTGAGGATCAAGAGTCCCGCCGGGAGGAGGCGCACCCGGTCGGCGTCGAGCGCGAACCGCTCCGCCACGTCCACCGACCGCGCTGCCACCAGCTCCGCCATCACGCGCTCGAACGCGCTGTCGTCGAGCAGCGGACCGGCGATCCGGCGCACCGACGTCGCGCTGCCGCCGACGGCGACCGCGTGCGACGCGGGCGGTGGTTGCACGCCGTCGAACACTGCCTGCACCCGCTCCGAGGCTCGGCCGAGCTCCGCGGCCGTGGGCGGGTCCGAGGGCAGGCACTCGTCGGTCAGATCCGCGGATCCGAGCGGAAACGACGCGAACCACTCGACCCGGTCGGGGACCGTCCCGACCACGAACTCGCACGAACCACCACCGGCGTCGACCACGCCCAGCCGTCCGGACGGTACGTACCCGAGCGTGCGGGCAGCTCCGCTGAAGGCCAGCCGTGCCTCGTCCTCCGCGGACAGGATCGTCAACTCGAGCCCGCACGATTCCCGCAGAGCGGAGACGAGCGCCTCGCGGTTGGCCGCCTGGCGGACCGCGGCGGTGGCGACCCCACGGACGTCGGCCGCCCCGAGGTTGCGAGCCGCCTCGAGCTGGGCCCGGACGACGGCGACCAGCTCGGCGATCTTCTCCGCCTCGATCTCGTCGCTTGTCGTCAATCCCCGCCGCACGTGGGTGAAGGCCTTCTCCTGGTGGACCTCGACCAGTTGCTCGCCGTCGAAGTCCGCGACGAGCAGCCGCGTCGTGTTCGAACCGATGTCGATGCAGGCACGGCGCACGATCGGAACCGGGCGACGTCCGGACTCAGGTCCGGCGGCCCCTCCGCGGGCGCACTCTACTGATGTCGGACTGCCGGCGTTCGCGTGGCGTCACGGCGCGGACCAGACCGCGGCGGCTCGGTCTGCGGGTCGGTCAGCGGGTCGATCTGCGTGTCGATCTGCGGCTCGGTCTGCGGGTCGGCCTGCGGGTCGGCCTGCGGGTCGGTCTGCGGCCCGCTCCGGGTGCCGAGACCGGCCAGGCCAAACCAGGCCGCGATGGTGACCGCGAGGGCTCCGGCGCCGGCCAGGGCGAGCGCCGCGCGGGGGCTCCAGAGCGCCGTGATCGCGCCGCCGATCAGCATGCCGGCCCCGGGGACGGATTGGAACAGCGCCTCGTAGAGGCTCATCATGAGCGCCATCCACTGCTCGGTGACCTGCTCCTGGAGCGCGGTGCGCACCGCGACGCTCTCCACGCCGTTGCCCACGCCGGCCAGCGCGGCGCCCACGACCGCCACCGCCAGGCTCGGTGCGGCCGCCATCACCGGGAAGCCGACGGCGAGACACCCGGCGCCGCCCACGATCAGCTCGCGCATGGGACGGCCGCGCCACCGGGCGAAGATCGCCGCTCCGGCCACCGCCCCCACCCCCCAGGCCGACAGCATCCCGCCGTAGCCGGCCGCGCCGGCGTGCAGCGAATGCTGGACGAACACGACCTCGACCGGCACGGAGATCGTGAAGAACAGGACGGCGAACGCCTGGAGGAGCATCAGGCCGCGAATCGACGGCTCGCCGCGGACATAGGCCAGCGCGGCACGCACCCGCCCCTTGGCCGGGGCACGGTGCGGCACCGCCCCTGGAAGGCCGCGAGCAGTGGCCAGATTCAGCGCTATGACCGCGAACACCCCGGCGTCGACGAGCAGCGCGGCGCTGGCGCCCCCCGTCGCGACGAGCATGCCGCCCAGCCCCGGACCGAACATGAAGCACACCGAGAAGGCGGCGTTCGACACCGCGTTGCCCTCGCGCAGGAGACCGGCGGGCTGGGTCACCGAGACCGTCGCGGCCCGGGTCAGAGCCCGCGCGGTGAGCGCGATGGTTCCGTCCAGGAAGGCCAGCACCAGCACCGCGGCGACCGAGAAGTGGGAGCTGGCCACCCAGGCCAGCACCACGAAGATCGCAGCCTCGAAGCCGTGCAGCACGGGTAGGACGACGCGGGCGCGCAGCTGATCGAGCCGTGCCACGGTCATCGGCGAGAACAGCGCCGGCACGAACTGGGCGGACAGGAAGAACGCCGTCGCGCCCAGCGCGCTGCCCGTCCGGCGATAGACGAGCAGGGCCAGCGCGACCGAGCCGATCATGAACGCGAGCTCGTTGAGCGCGTACGCGGCAAGAAGCCGCCGGTAGGTGGGAATCCTCAAGACCGGCTTCACGGGTATACCTCCGCAACCGATCCTAATACCGCGGGAGGCTCGCCGTCGGGGCCGGTGACGATCTCCGGCACCGGGCGTGCCTCAGGCTCGGCGGCAGGCATGGAACATGGGTGGTATGTGGACGGCGCCACCCGGTCCGATTGCATGGATACCCGCGAGCGCACCCTCATCAATCGTCTTTTCGGTGCGAAGCCGAGATTCGCCTGCGACCGGGATCCGGTGCGACACGGCTGTCATCCTCTTGCTGGTGGTCGCTCCAAGTACGCTCGCATTCGAGGCACGCCTGGCGGCGTGAGCGACCACCGATGACGATCCGCTCTCGCTCCTGGCAGCGCTCCAACACCCACACGCACCGCGAGTTCCCGCCCGAGCTCCTGGCCGCCCGCCGCGAGTCGAGCGTGTCGGTCTGCCTCCCCGCCCGCAACGAGGCCCGCACGATCGGGCCGATCCTGGAGGCGCTGCTGCCGCTGCGCGAGGCCGGGGTGCTCGACCAGGTGGTCGTGGTCGATCGCTCGACCGACGGCACGGCCGAGATCGCCCGCGCGCTCGGGGCCGAGGTCCACGCCCAGGACGAGCTGATGCCCGAGCTCGGGGCGGTCCTCGGCAAGGGCGACGCGATGTGGCGGGCGTTGCCGGTCCTCACCGGCGAGGTGATCTGCTTCCTGGATGCCGACTCCGAGCAGTTCGGGTCCCACTTCGCCTGCGGACTCCTGGGGCCGGTGCTCCTCCGGCCGGACATCTCGTTCGTCAAGGGGTTCTACCGCCGGCCGTTCCGCGTCGGCGAGACCACCGCGCCCGACGGCGGCGGACGCGTCACCGAGCTGACCGCCCGCCCCCTGCTCAACCTGTTCTATCCGGACCTGTCGGCAATCCGGCAGCCGCTGGCCGGCGAGATCGCCGCCCGGCGCGACCTGCTCGAGCGGCTTCCGTTCGCCACCGGGTACGGCGTCGACATCGGCCTGCTGATTGACGCCTGCGCGCTGGCCGGCCTTGAGGCGATCGCCCAGGTCGACCTCGAGGTGCGCCAGAACGCTCATCAGCCGCTGCGCGACCTCGGCCCGATGGCCTACGCGGTCCTCCAGGCCGTCGCGGTCCGCCTCCAGCGCGAGGGCCGGCTGCACGATCCGCTGCCGGCGACGTTCACCCTCCCCGGGGAGGACGTGACGATCGCCGAGCCGGTCGAGCGGCCCCCGCTGCGGAGTCTGCGCGCCGCCGCCTGATTTTGCGCGACGATGCAGCGCAGGGGCAAAGGAGCCGTGCTGAACTGCCGATATACGAGCTATGCGAGCCTCGATCGTCGCAGCGGCGCTCATCGCCGTACTCGTCCTGGCAGGTTGCGGTTCCTCCGGTAGCGCCGGCGCCGGCGGCCACGGCTCCAGCACGGCCGACGCACTCGGCCTGCAGGCACACCCCCAGGCGGTCGATCCAGCCGCCGGCGCCGCGCCCGCCTATGAGGCGTCCGAGGCGTCCGCGACCGACCCGGTGGGCGACCCGAACGCCTACGCCCCGTCGCTGACCACTGTCAAGCACGAGCTGGCCACCGAAAAGCGGATCGTCCAGGAGCTGAACTCGCTGAGCGCGGGCCAGGGCTTCGTGTTCCCGATCGCGCCGCTGTCGGCGGTCGAGCAGCCCAGCACGTGGTCACCCGACATGGGCGTCGACATCTCGACCGTCCACGCCGCCTGTGGCGCGGCGGCGGTCGAGGTGGCGGTGACCAACGGCGTGATCGTGCAGGAGGGAATTTCGGGCTTCGGCCCCTACGCGCCGGTCCTGCGCGTGGTCGGCGGGCCGCTCAGCGGTCGCTACATCTACTACGGACACGCCGCGCCGGCGCTGGTGCCGGTCGGCACCGCGGTGCGGGCCGGCCAGCCGATCGCCGAGGTCGGCTGTGGCGACGTCGGCATCTCGACCGGCCCCCATCTCGAGATCGGCATCAGCGCGGTCAACGGACCGACCTGCTGTCCCGGATACGGCGTCACGTCGCCGGCGATGGAGAACCTGCTCGAGCGCCTCTACGCCGCCGCCATCAAGCAGTAGCTATCAGCGCTCCGAGCGCTCGAATGCGGCGCGCGCGGTCTGCACGCCGACCGACGTCCGCTCCAGGTATCCGTATGTGCCGCTGTCGCGGAGCTCCTCGGCCGCCTCGCGCAGCGCGCCGAGGGCGGCGAAGGCGAACGCCCCGCCGACCGACACCCGCGCCACGCCGAGCGCCGCCAGCTCGGCGACACTCGGCATACCGCCACGCGCCAGCACGTTGACCGGGCGGTCCACCGACTCGACCACGTGTCGGATGTCCTGCGCCTCGGTCAGGCCGGGCGCGAACAGGACGTCGGCGCCCGCCTCCTGATACGCCTGAAGGCGGGCGATCGTGTCGCCGAGGTCCTGGCGACCCCGGATGAGGTTCTCCGCCCGGGCGGTCAGCACCATCCGGACGGGACCCGAGTGGGCGGTCTCGGCGGCGGCCACGACCCGCTCGCGGGCCAGCCCGAGCTCGTAGATCGGGTCGTCCCGTCGCCCCGAGTAATCCTCGACCGAGCAACCGGCCAGACCGGTGGCGCACGCCAGGCGGATCGTCTCGGCCACCCCGTCGGGATCGTCCGCGTACGCGTTCTCGAGATCGGCCGACACCGGCAGGTCGGTGCGGGACGACAGCGCGGTGGCATGGGCGAGCGCCTCCTCGCGGGTCACCCCTCCGTCGAGCCGTCCGAGCGTTGCCGCGTGACCGCTGCTCGTGGTGGCCAGCGCCTTGAAACCCAGCCAGCCGAGCACGGCGGCCGACCCGACGTCCCACGCGTTGGGCATCAGCAGCGGCTGCCCGCGCCGGTGCAGCTTGGCGAAGCGCTCGGCCTTTTCCGCCTGAGTGGGAGTCACCGCTGGCAGCCTAACGGGACACCCGCCTGGGTAGAGTCGAGGCCATGACCTCCTCGACGTACTCCCTGGGGCGCGAGAGCGCCGACGACGGCTCCTGGCGGCGGCAGGAGAGCCAGTTCCGCCGGTGGGTGACGGACGATCCCGGCGCCGAGTTCCCGCCTGAAGCCGGCCGCTACCACCTGTACGTCGCCCGCGCCTGCCCGTGGGCTCATCGCACGATCATCGCCCGGCGGCTGATGGGCCTCGAGGACGTGATCGGGCTGTCGTTCGTGGACCCGATTCGCGACTCCGCCGGATGGGCCTTCACGGGCGGTGAGTACGTGGACCCGCTCAACGGCTTCGCGTACCTGAGCGAGGCCTACCTGGCCACGGACTCGGCCTACGAAGCTCGGGTTACGGTGCCCGTGCTGTGGGACAGGCAGTCGGGGACGATCGTGTCCAACGAGTCGGCCGACATCCTGCGGATGCTCGGCACGGTGTTCACGCCGCTCGCGTCGCACCCGGTCGAGCTCTACCCGGACTCGCTGCACGACGAGATCGACGCCCTGAACGCGCGGATCTACGACAACGTCAACAACGCGGTCTACAAGGCCGGCTTCTCCCGGAACCAGGACGTCTACGAACGCGAGGTCGCCGCGCTGTTCGCCACGCTGGACGAGCTCGACGACCGACTGGCCCGCCGGCGCTTCCTGTTCGGACCCGAGCCGGTCGAGACCGACTGGCGCCTGTTCCCCACGCTCGTCCGCTTCGATGCCGTCTACCAGATCCACTTCAAGTGCTCGCTGCGCAAGCTGATCGAGTACGAGCACCTGTGGCCGTACGCGCGCGACCTGTACCAGTGGCCGGGCGTGGCCGAGACGGTCTCCTTCGACGAGATCCGCCGGCACTACTACCTCACGCACCCGATGATCAACCCGAGCGGGCTGGTCGCGGTCCGGCCGGCGGTCGGCTTCGACGAGCCGCCCGGTCGCGAGTCGCTCGGCTAGCGCGCCCGCGTGTCAGCCGACCCGGGGCGAGCCGCTTAACTCGACACGCCACGCCTCCCGCCCGGGCCGTGACGACTTAGCCGCGCGGGTGGCGGTCAGTGCCGCCGGCGCCGGCGCCGGGCCAGCAGCAACATCACGGCCACGCCGGCGGCCGCCGCCGGGGCCGGATTGCGCTTGACCCGGGTCCACAGGACGCCACCGACCAGCGACAGGCCCTGCAACGGCTCGCTCGGCGAGGGCGGGTGCTGGAGGGGCTGACGGGGCGGACCGGCGTGCGGTGGCGGAGGCGGCGCCGCCGGGGGCGTCGTCACCGGGGGCGGTCCGGGGCTGGGCGGCGGAGGCGGCGCCGGCGGCTCCTCCGAGATGCCCGGCCCCGCATCCACCGGGCCCGCACCGGATGGACCCGCATCGGACGGACCGGCACCCACAGGCCCCGCATCCACAGGACCGCCGCCCACCGGGCTCGGCACACCTTCCGGCCGGGGCGGCGTGATGTCCTCGGCCGGCGGCTCGGCCGGAGGCGGGGGCGGTGGCGCCCATCCGCCGGCGGGCGATACCGGGGCCTCCGGCGGCGTGCTCTCGACGGGCGACTGGGCGAACGTGGTCTCGTAGCGCGCCGGCTCGCCGAACGGTGCCGCCGGAGCCTCGGGCTCGGCGGCCGGCGACACGGGTGCCTCGGGTTCGCCTGCCGCCATCGGCGCGGCTTCGGGCTCCGGGGCCGCCGGGGGCGCCTCATAGGAGGGCGCCGCAGGCTGAGCGGCCGGCGCGGCCGGCTCGGGCGCCGCCGCCGGCGCCTGCGAGACCATAGTCTCCTGCTGCGCGGCCAGCGAGGTCTGAAGCCGCTTGGCGAACTCACGGAGCAGGCGCTCGGAGATGTCCTCGATCATCCCACCGCGCCCGAATCGGGCCAGGCGCCCGGTGATGTGGTAATCGGTGACGACCTCGACCCGCGTGCCGCGCCCGTCAACCGGGGCCAAGCGCGAGAAGATCGTGGCCTTCGCGCCGCCCTGCCCGCGCTTGTCGGTGCCCTGCGCCTGCATCGTGGCGGTGTAGGAGGACTCGTCGATCGACTCCATCTCGAGCTTGCCGGTGTAGGAGGCGGTCGTCGGGCCGATCTTGACCGTGAACGTTCCGCTGTAGCTGCCGTCGTCGTTGCGGCCGGTCACCGCGGCCCCGGGAAGGCAGGGGGCGACGTGCTCGACGTCGATCAGCGTCTGCCATACCCGCTCGAGCGGGGCGTCTACTTCAAAGGACTGCTCTAGCTTCATGACGTATCGCCTCCAGGTCTTCGGGTGTGTCGACGTCGCGCACCGCACTGGAATCTCCGCATTCGATCGTGGCGCCGCCCTGCAACAGCTTGCTGGCGCCGTGGTCGCCGCGCAGGCCGGCGATGGCCCGCATCTGGACCGGCCCCAGTACGACGGGATGCCCCGGCACACCGCCGAACACGGCCCGCGTTCCGGGCGGCTCGCCGAGGAATCGCTCGATCAGCGCCGGCGTGACCCGCGGCTGGTCCCCCAGCGTGACGATCACTCGGCTGACGTTCCCCTGCGCGGTCAGGTGGTCGATGCCGCAGCGCAGCGACAGGGCCTGCCCTTCCTCCCAGCGCTCGCACACCACCGGCTCGGCACGCAGGAAGTCCACCCGTGACAGGATCTCCTCGGCAAACGCGCCGAGCACGACCGCCACCCGCTCGAGGTCCGCGACCGCGCACTGCGCGGCCACCGCGTGCTCGAGCAGGGGTCGCCCATCGAGCTCGGCCAGCAGCTTGGACCGCTCGCCGAAGCGGGTACCGGCGCCGGCGGCGAGGACCAGGCCGCAGATCACCTCGCCACCTCAGTGGACATGACCTTAAGGCCGCAGATCAAGCGGGCACCTCGTGGATCCGGCCCTTGCGCTCGGCCAGCCGGCCGCCGTCGCGCCCGTGGCGGGCGGCCACGATCTCCGACATGATCGACAGCGCGGTCTCCTCGCGGGCGATCGCGCCCAGATCGAGACCGACCGGCGCCGACAGCCGCTCCAGCTCCTCGTCGGTGATCCCGACCGCGACCAGCCGCTCGCGGCGCTTGGCCTGCGCCCGGCGCGATCCCATCGCGCCGACGAACCGCGCCGGCGAGCGCAGAGCCAGGAGCAGCGCCGCGTCGTCGAGCTTCGGGTCGTGGGTCAGCACCACGATCGACGTGGCCGGATCGATCCCGCCCAGCCGTGCCACGGCCTCCTCGGGCCAGGCGGCGATCACCTCGACGGCATCCGGGAACCGGGCCGGCGTTGCGAAGCGCGCCCGTGGATCGATCACGTACGGACGCCATCCGCAGACTCGCGCCACCGAACACAGCGAGGCCGCGATATCGACCGCACCGAACACGATCAGCCGGGGCGACGGACCGACCACGTCGTAGAACAAGCCGTCTCGCCGTTCGGAGGTCTCGGCCCACAGCAGCTCGTCGGCTATCCGCGCCGCCTCGTCGTCGAGCTCGGGTGAACCGAGCGAGCCGGAACGCGCGCCATCGGCCTCGACCAGCAGCTTGGCCCCGGGCACAGCGCCCTCGAGCACGGTGACCTCGGTGGCCCGGCCACCGCCACGGGCGATCTCCTCGAAGCGGCCTGGGTCATACGCCTGCACCCATACGTCGATCTCGCCACCGCACGGCAGCCCGACGTCCCATGCGTCCGAGTCCGCGATCCCGAAATGCAAGAGCTGCGGCGGATCGCCCTTCAGGATCCCGTCCGCGATCTCGGCCACCGCGCCCTCCACGCAACCACCGGACACCGACCCGGCAATCTCTCCCTGCGAGTTGACGGCCATCTTCGCCCCCGGCGGCCGGGGCGCGGAGCGCTGTACGTCGATCACGGTGGCGAGCGCAATCCGGTCGCCGCGCGCCTTCCAAGTCTCGAGTTCGGACAGGACGTCTTGCATGGATCTAGATCTCCTCAAGGATGACAGCTAGCTGCTCGAGCGAGGCGAGCGAGTTGCCCGCCAGGAGGTCGTCGGTGTGCGGGATCGCCGTCCGCATGCCGCGGGTCAGCGGGGCAAATTCAGGGTGGGCGGCCAATGGGTTCAGCCACACCAGGCGGTGAGCGCTACGGCGCAGGCGCGCGATCTCGACGCCGAGATCCTCCGGGTCGCCGCGGTCCCATCCGTCGGACAGGATCACCACGACCGCCCCGCGGCCGACCCGGCGACCGTGCTCGCGGTTCAGGGCAGCCAGCGCGGCGCCGATCCGCGTGCCGCCGGAGAAATCGACCACCGCCTCGGCGGCCCGTTCCAGCGCGCGGTCGTGGTCGCGGCCGCCCAGCTCGTGGGTGACCCGGGTGAGCCGCGTGCCGAACGCGAACGCCTCCACCCGCCGGCGTGCGGACACGGACGCGTGCAGGTATTGCAGCAGCATCCGGGCGTACGGCGTCATCGAGCCGGACACGTCGAGGACCAGCACCATCGGGCGCGGCCGGCGCGAGGGTGCGCGCCAGACACGGTCGATCGGCTCTCCGGCGGTCCGCAGCGACCCGCGCACCATGCGGCGCAGATCCGGGGTATGCCCCCGCCGGCGCGACGGGCGCGTGCGCCGCGACAGACGCGTCGGTCCGCGGCGGGCCAGGCGCGCGATCAGCTCGCGGGCAGCCGCCATCTCCACATCGGTGTAGGTGGCGAAGTCCTTGTGGCGCAACAGCTCGACGTCGCTCCAGGCGGCGGGTACCGCGGTCGGGTCCGACTCGACGTCGGGCGGCGACGGGGCCGTGGAGGGAATCCCGGCGTGGGGCAGCACATCGCGCGGTACACCCTCGAGCTCGTCGAACGGCGACGGCCCCAGCGGTACCCGCCCCTCGCCGAACACGTCGAAGAAGGCCCGGTCGAACTTGATCAGGTCGGCGCGCTCGGAGCAGAGCACGGCCCGCAGAGCCAACCGGGCGTCCTCGCGCGAGGTGCAGTCGACCGCGTCGAGCGCGAGGTGCGCGGTCAGGAGCTCCCCCATGCCAACGCGCGAGCCCTGGACCCGTAACCCCGCCGCCAGCGCCGCCAGCTGGTCGCTGACCCGGTCGGCCAGCAAAGACGAATCAGATGCCATCGAGCACACCCCGGGAGCGCACCCGCTCAACGTCCTCGTGCACCTTCAACGCCACGCCCAGCGTCTCGTCGAGGTCGGCGTCCTCGCCGAGCGCCAGCAGCGCCCGTGCCCACACCAGCGTCTCACCCACGCCCGGCAGCTTGTAGAGGTCGCCGTGCTCGCGCAGCCGTCCGACGGCGGTCACCACCCGGTTGGCGATCGTCTCCGAGACGCCGGGGATCCGCGCGTGGACGATGTCCCGCTCGAGCTCGGCGCTCGGATAGTCGATCCAGTGGTAGAGACAGCGGCGCTTCAGGGCGTCGTGCAGCTCGCGCGTCCGGTTCGAGGTCAGGATCACGACCGGGCGGCGCGCGGCCGTGATCGTCCCGAGTTCGGGAATCGTCACCGCGAAGTCGGCCAGGAACTCGAGCAGGAACGCCTCGAACTCATCATCGGCGCGGTCGATCTCGTCGATCAGCAGCACCACGTGGTCGTCCGGATCCGCCTCCAGGGCGTCGAGCAGCGGCCGGCGGAGCAGGAACCGCCGCGAGAACAGCTCGCCCTCGTCGACGCCCCCCTCGGCCGCCCGCAGCGCCAGCAGCTGACGTGGGTAGTCCCAGTCGTAGACCGCATGGTGGACGTCGATCCCCTCGTGGCACTGGAGGCGGATGAGACGCGCGCCGGTGGCCCCGGCGAGCGCCCGGGCCACCTCGGTCTTGCCCACGCCGGCCTCGCCCTCGAGCAGCAGCGGCTGCTCCAAGGCGACAGCAAGATGGACCGCCAGGGCGAGCGGACGACCCGCTAGATAACCCTGGGAGGCGAGCGCGGAACTCGCCTCCTCCACTGACCCAACGTAAGTGAGGCTCACACAGCCATCATGGCAGGCCGATCGCGGATTGACGCCCGCGCCGGCACGTGGTCCGCCCGGTTCTCATATGGCACGTGACCCCAGCGACCTTCACGTCCCAGCCGCCGTCTCGAGCGCGCGCCGGCACAGCACGCGCGCCAGATGGCGCTTGTAGTCGGACGAGGCGTTGAGGTCGGCGGGCGGATCGGTGCCTTCGGCCGCCGCCTCGGACGCGCGCGCGATCGAGTCCGCGGTGGCCGGCTGGCCCCGCAGTGCATCCTCGACGGCCTTCGCCCGCAGCGGCACCGAGGCCATGTTGGTCAGGCCGACCCGCACGTCCTCGATCGTGTCGCCGTTCTTCTTGACCAGCGCGGACACGGCCACCATCGCCCAGTCCTCGCTGCGGCGGTTGAACTTCTCATAGCCGTAGCCCCAACCGTCGTACACCGGCATCCGGATCTCGGTGAGCACCTCGGTCGGCTCGACCGCAGTCTCCAGGTAGTCCTGGAACAGATCCGCCGCGGCCACCGACCGCTGCTGCCCGCCGGAGCCCTGCAGGGTCACGCTGGCCTCGCAGATCAGCATCACGGCGGGCAGGTCGGAGGCCGGGTCGCCGTGGGCGAGCGAGCCGCCGAGCGTCCCCCGGTTTCGCACCTGGGGATCGGCGATCGTGCCGGCCACGAGCGAGACCACGCCCAGGTCCGGCGTGTGCTCGAGCTCGGCATGGGGCGTGAGCGCGCCGATCCGCCAGTCGCCGTTCTCGCGTTGGATCCCGTGCAGGCCCGGGACCTTGCGCAGGTCCACCAGCAGCGCCGGGGCGGCCAGGCGGAGCTTCATGAGCGGCAGCAGCGAGTGGCCGCCGGCCAGGAGCTTGGCGTCCTCGCCGCCGTCGGCGAGCGCCTTGATCGCGTCGTCTAGCGTCTCCGGCGCCGTGTAGTCGAATTCGGCGGGGATCATGCCGGCACACCTCCCTTGGCTTCCTGAATTGCCTCCCACACGCGCATCGGCGTGAGCGGCATGTTGATGAACTCCACGCCGAGCGGGCGCAGCGCGTCGATCACGGCGTTGGTGACCGCCGGGGTCGCGGCGATCGTTCCGGCCTCGCCGACGCCCTTGACGCGAAGGGAGTTGACGGGGCTCGGGGTCTCGGTACGGTCGGTCTCGAAGCTGGGCAGCTCGGCCGCCGTCGCGAGCGCGTAGTCCACGAACGTCCCGGTCACGAGCTGACCGGCGTCGTCGTAGTGGATGCGCTCGTACAGCGCCTGCCCGATCCCGTGCACGATTCCGCCATGCACCTGGCCGTCGATCAGCATCGGGTTGATGGCCGGACCGCAATCGTCGACCGCCACCCAGCGGACGACCTTGACCTTTCCCGTCTCCGGGTCGACGTCGACCACGCACGCGTGCGCGCCGAACGGGAACACGAAGTTCTCGGGGTCGTAGAACGACTGCTCGTCGAGCCCGGGCTCCATGCCCTCGGGGATGTCCATCGTCGTGTACGCGGCGCCCGCCACCTCGGCGAGTGTCAGGCCCTTGTCGGGCGAGCCCCGCACCGAGAACTTGCCGTCGTTGAGCTCGATGTCCTCCGGGGCGGCCTCGAGCTGATGGGCGACGATCGCCTTGGCCTTGGCCGCGACCTTGTCGGCCGCGCGGGCGGCCGCTTCGCCACCGACGGCGAGCGAGCGCGAGCCGTAGGTGTCCAGTCCGAACGGACCGGTGTCGGTGTCGCCGTGGATCACCTGGACCTGCGCGGGGTCGATGCCGAGCTTGTCCGCGACGATCTGCGCGAACCCCGTCTCGTGACCCTGGCCGTGGGGGGAGGTGCCGGTGTACAGCGTGACCGCTCCCGTGCCATGGACCCGGACGGTGGCGGATTCCCAGCCGCCGCCCTGCAGTCCGAACCCACCGGGGCCCACCGCCCGCGACGGCGCATTCCCGCAGATCTCGGTGTAGGTGGAGAAGCCGATCCCGCGGTAGATGCCCTCAGAGCGCAGCGCCTCTGCCTCCCGGTGCACCTGGGCTGGATCGATGTGCTCGAGCAGCTTGTCGAGCGCGGCCGCGTAGTTGCCAGAGTCGTACACGACGCCGATCGGGGTCTCATGCCCCTCCAGGAACGGCGGAATGAAGTTCTTGCGCCGCAGCTCCAGCGGATCCATGCCCAGCTCGTGTGCGAGCTGGTCCATCACGACCTCGATCATGTGGGTCGCCTCGGGCCGGCCCGCTCCCCGGATCGCGTCGGTCGGGAACTTGTTCGTGTGCACGCTGGTCACGTCGGTCACCACGGCCGGCGTGTTGTAGACCCCGCACATCACGAACGCGCTCAGCGGCGGGATCAGGGGGGTCAGCAGCAGCTGGTAGGCCCCCACGTCCGCGATGATCTTCGAGTGCCAGGCCGTCAGCGTGCCGTCGCGCTTGGCGCCGACCTTGACGTAGTCGATCTGGTCACGCCCGTGGTGGGTGACCATCAGCCCCTCCGAACGCGTCTCGATCCACTTCACCGGGCGCCCCAGCTTGCGAGCCGCCCATGCACAGCCGATCTCCTCGGCGTAGATATTGAGCTTGGACCCGAAACCGCCTCCGACCTCCGGAGCGACGACGCGGACCCGGTCCTCGCTGACGCCGAGCAGGATTGCCAGGAACAGACGCAGGAAGTGCGGAACCTGCGTCGAGCTCCAGACCGTCAGCCGGTCGCCGCGATACTCGGCCAGCACCCCGCGCGGCTCGATCGCGCCGCCCGCCATGCGGTGGTTGACGATCCGGCGCTCGATGATCACGTCCGCCTCGGCGAAGCCGGCCTCGAGATCGCCGCCGCCGAGGGACCAGTCGCACACCTTGTTGGTGCCGAACTGCTCGTGGACGAGCGACGAGCCTTCCTCCAGCGCCTTCTCCGGATCGGTCACGACCGGCAGCGGGTCGTACTCGACCACGACATCCTCGGCCGCGTCCACTACCGCGTAGCGATCGTCGCCGATCACAAGCGCCACCGGATCGCCGACGTGCTTGACCTCGCCCTTGGCCAGGACCCAGTGGTCGGGGGTGTTGACCTCGACGCCGGGCGGGGCCCACGCCATCGGGAGGCCGGCTTCCATGTCGAGATCTTCGTTGGTGAAGACCGCGACGACGCCCTCGCGCGCCTTCGCTGCGGAGGTGTCGATCGAGACGATCTTGGCGTGTGCCTCGGGCGAGCGCACCCACGCCGCCCACAGCTGGCCGACGAGGTTGATGTCGTCGACGTAGCTGGCGCGGCCGGTGATCAGCCGCGGATCCTCCTTGCGGCGCATGGACCGACCCACGTGGTTGCTCGGTGAGGGTGCACCGTTGGTGGACTGAGCCGCGGCCCTGGTGACCTCAGCCCCGGCGTCGCCGACGCTCATGCCGTCACCCCCGGCTGTCCGCTCGCCGAGGCGCCGACGGTGGCCCCCTTCGACTTGGCGGCGTCGAGCACGGCCTTGACGATGTTGTGGTAGCCCGTACAGCGACACAGGTTGCCTTCGAGGCCGTGGCGAACCTCCTCCTCGGTGGGATTCGGGTTGTCGGCCAGCAGCCCGGCGGCGGCCATGATCATTCCGGGGGTGCAGTAGCCGCACTGGAGACCGTGGTCGTTCCAGAACGCCTCCTGGAGCGGATGCAGCTCGTTCTCGGAGGCCAGCCCCTCGATCGTCGTCAACGCGACCCCGTCCGCCTGGACGGCGAGCACGGTGCACGACTTGACCGCCTTCCCGTCCATGTGGATCGTGCAGGCGCCGCAGTTGGACGTGTCGCAGCCCACGTGCGTCCCGGTCAGCCCGAGGTGATCGCGGATCGCATGGACCAGCAATAGGCGGGGCTCAACGTCCAGGTGGTGCTCCACACCGTTGACGTTCAAGGTCACGGGAACCGTCTTGCTCATGCCTCTCCCTCCGGGGTTCGCTGGGCTAGCGGCCGTCCGCGGGCGGCCACTATGCCGCGACGATACTCCACCGGATATACCGGTGTGAAGTGCGTCGCGTCCGGGGTGCGCTGATCGCCTGCGGTTGATGCGCTGTGAGTCTCGTTCGCGACGCTAGCGGTGAGCGAGCACCTGGTACACCGACGCCCAGCCGGTCTCGAAGCCCTGCCGCGCCGCCCGGAGGTACAGGCGCCAGATGCGCGCTCGCTCGATCCCGGCCAGCCGCACGGCGTCGTCCCAATGGGCGTCGAAGCGCTCGATCCAGACCCCGGTCGTCCTGGCGTAATCCTTCTGCAGGCCCTCGACATGGGTGGTCACCAGCCCCGCCCGCTCGAGCGCACGCTGGACGCGCGACAGCGGCAGCGGCACCCCGTCCGGAAAGACGAACCGTTCGGAGAACGCGCCCTCGTCCGGCGTGTCGAAATCCTGGAGCTTGGCGATCCCGTGGTTGAGCAGCCGGCCGCCCGGCCGGAGCAGGCCGTACAGCCGCCGCGCGTACAGGTCGATCTGCTCCCCGCCCACGTGCTCGACCATGCCGATGCTGGCGATCGCGTCGAACGGGCCATCCGCCACCTCGCGGTAGTCGGCCACCCGGAACTCCACGCGGTCGGCCACACCGGCTTCTCGCGCGCGCTCCCGGGCCAGCCGCGCCTGCTCCTCTGACAGCGTGATGCCGACCGCGTTCACGCCGTGCCGGGTGGCGGCGTGGAGCACGAAGCTGCCCCAGCCGCAGCCGACGTCGAGCACGCGCTCTCCCTCGCGCAGGCCAAGCTTCTTACAGACCAGCTCGAGCTTGGCCTCCTGGGCCTCCTCGAGCGTCGTCGCCCCACCCGACCAGTACGCGCAGCTGTAGGTCATCGAGCGGTCGAGGAACAGCGCGAAGAACTCGTTGCCGACGTCGTAGTGGTGGCGCACCGCGCGCCGGTCGCGCGCGAGCGTGTGCCGGCGACCGCGCAGCCGCAGCTCGGCGGCCGGCACCGGCGGCGGTACCACCAGCCCGCAGGCCCGGACGAGCGCGAACGCCAGTCCCGCCTGCTGCGCCACCGTCAGCGGCGGCGCCTCGAATGTGTCGACCATGCGCAGAGCCCCCTCGAGGTCGTCGACGTCGATCATGCCGGCGACGTAGGCACGACCCAAGCCGAGCTCCCCGGGCGCCCGGAGCACGTGAGCCAGGGCGCGCGGAGTCTTGAAGGTCAGCGTCGGCGAATCCGGCTCGGTGGCCGGCACCTCGGTCCCGTCCCAGAAGCGCAGCCCGAACGGACGCTGGGGCAGCGCGCCGGTCACCGCGTGGCGAAGTGGAGCCGTCTGAGACAGCGCCACTCAGGCCACCTCCGCCAGCGCCACGTCAGGCGGCCTCGGCCAGCGCCTTGGTGTCCCGGCGCTCGGGGCTCACCCGCACGACGTTCCAGGCCAGGCCACACATCTCCATCAGCCGGATGACGCCCGCGGACGGGTCGATCTGCCAGCGATGCAGGCCGTGACGGTATGAGCACGGAAACGCGTGGTGGTTGTTGTGCCACGCCTCGCCCCACGTGGGGATCGCGAGCCAGGCCAGATTGCGCGACTCATCGTGGGTGTCGTAGTCCTGGCGCCCGAAGAAGTGGCACAGCGAGTTGATGCTGAACGTCGCGTGGTGCATGAAGAAGATCCGGGCCGCCCCGCCCCACAGGAGCGCGGTCAACCCGCCGGCCACCGTACCGGTGAGCGCAACCCCGAGCCCGAAGGCTGCCGCGAGGCCGGCGATCACCCACAGCACGAACGTGTCGTTGACGAAGCGGATCCACGAATCGGCCAGCAGGTCCTTGGCGTAGCGCCGCTCGTCGGCCACATCCATGTCGCTGAACACCCATCCGATGTGCGCGTGCGCGAGCCCGCGGATGGCTCCGCTCCACCCCGAGCCGTGTCCGACGTGCGGGCTGTGCGGATCGCCGTGCGCGTCCGAGAACTGGTGGTGCTTGCGGTGGGTCGCCACCCAGTCGATCACCGGCCCCTCGGCCGCCGCGGATCCCAGTGCCGCGAACGCCGCCCGCGTGAGGCGGTGGCACTTGAAGCTGCCGTGCGTGAGCAGCCGATGGAACCCGACCGTGATGCCCGTGCCCACTCCGGCGTAGAAAATGGCCAGGATCAGGATGTCCTGCCAGTTCAGCAGGTTGCCGACCCAGCCAAACCACATTCCGATCGCGACCATGATGGGCGGGACGGCCGTGACGACCGCACTGGCAAGCCGATCTACGAGCGGCATCGTGACCGGTCGGACGTGCTCGACGGACGCACCTGAGGGGGTAGATCCCATCTGTCCTCCTTGTCTGTGAGGTTTTCACGGCGACTGGGAGGCCCCTCGGCGACGGGCGGAAGCCCCTCGCGCGGCGCCTGCACCTGCGGGCACTGTGACGCCGGCGCTTCCCGGTGCACGGTCCGAGCGGCTCCGGCGCTGCTTCGATGCTATCGATTGCACCGGGAGAGCGCACCGATCAGCTTGTCCGGGCGGATTGGCAGGTCACGCACGCGCAGTCCGGTGGCGTGGTGGACGGCGTTGGCCACCGCCGCGGCGGTGCCGACGATCCCGATCTCGCCGATCCCCTTGGCGCCCATCGGATTGACGTGCGGGTCGTCCTCGTCGAGCCACACCGCCTCGAGGTTCTCGATGTCCGCGTTCGCCGGGACGTGGTATCCGGCCAGGTCGTGGTTGACGTAGTCGCCGAACTCGAGGTCGAGCATCGTCTCCTCGTGCAGCGCCATGCCGATCCCCATGGTCATCCCGCCGAGGAACTGCGATCGCGCGGTCTTGGCATTGATGATCCGACCGACCGCGAACACGCCGAGCGTCCGTGCCACCCGCACCTCACCGGTGTCGACGTCGACCCGCGCCTCGACGAACTGGGCGCCGAATCCGTGCCTGGCCAGCGGCTCTGCGTTGGCCGCGGCGACCTCCTCCTTGGTGTCGGCCTCGACCGAAAGCGGCACTTCCGAGCCCTCCCCGGCCATCCGAGCTCGCAGCTCGCGACACGCCTTGACCACCGCCGAGCCCCAGGACGAGTTGCCCATCGAGCCGCCGGCCAGGAACGCCTCGGGAAAGCTCGAGTCGCCGACCTGCACCTGGACCTGCTCGACCCCCACCTCCAGAGCGTCGGCGGCGATCTGGGTCAGAGCGGTACGGGCGCCCGTACCGATGTCGGCGGCGGCGATCTGGATCGTGTACCCCTGGTCGGGGTCGTACTGCGCCCGGGCTGAGGAGGGCTGGCGGCGAGCCGGGTAGGTCGACGCCGCCACACCGGTGCCGACCAGCCAGCGGCCATCGCGGTTGGTTCCCGGGCGCGGATCGCGCTCGGCCCAGCCGAAGCGCTCGGCGCCGTCGCGCAGGCAGGCCACGAGGTTGCGGCTGGAGAAGCGGTGGCCCGTCTCGGGATCGACTTCGGGGTCGTTGCGCACGCGTAGCTCGATCGGGTCGATCCCGCACGCGATGGCCAGCTCGTCCATGGCCGACTCGAGCGCGTACATGCCCGGCGTCTCGCCGGGGGCGCGCATCCACGACGGCGTCGGCACGTCCAGCTTGACCACCCGATGCGTCGTGCGCCGGTTGGGCGCCGCGTACATCATCCGGCTCGGGAGCGCGGCCTGCTCGGCGAACTCCCGCACGGTCGAGGTCTGGACGATCGCGTCGTGGCAGAGCGCGGTCAGCCGCCCATCGCGGTCCGCGCCGAGCCGCATCCGCTGGATGGTCGGGGTCCGGTAGCCGGTCACCGCGAACATCTGCTGGCGGGTGACCGCCAGCTTGACCGGCCGCTTGACCGCCTGCGAGGCCATGACCGAGACGATCACGTGCGGCCGCGGCGTGCCCTTGGAGCCGAAGCCGCCGCCCACGTGGGGCGAGATGACCCGGACCTGGTCGGGCTCGAGGCCGAACGCCTTCGCGACCGTGTTCCTGACGCCGATGACGCCCTGGTTGGAGTCGTACAGCGTGACCCCGTCCTCGCGCCAGACCGCGATCGTGGCGTGGGGCTCCATCGCGTTGTTGTGCTCGGTCGGGGTCTCGTACGTGCAGTCGATCGTCACCTCGGCGGCGGCGTACGCGGCGTCGAACTCGCCCTCCTCGGTGTCGGCCGGATAGCTCGGATTCACCTTGTCGGGCTTGTACAGGCCGGGGTGGTCGGCCCGGAGCAGAACGTCGTGGGGCTTGGCCGCGTACTCGATCGCGATCAGCCGCCCGGCCTGGCGCGCGGTCTCATAGCTGTCCGCGATGACCGCACCGACGATCTGGCCGCGATAGGACACCTCGTCCGATTGCAGGACCTCGAGCTCGCCGTCGGAGACCTCGTGCAGCCGGGGCGCGTTGCCGTGCCAGAGGACCGCGAGCACGCCCGGCAGCTCGAGCGCGGCCCCGGCGTCCACGTTGCGGATGGTCCCCTTGGCCACCGTCGACTGGATCATCGCGGCGTACGCGACCTCGTCCTGGCGATACTCGTAGGCGTACTTGGCCTGGCCGGTGACCTTCTCGCGTCCCTCGACGCGGTCGATCGCGGCGCCGATCGCTTCGGTGACGGCGGTGCTCACCCGGCCACCTCGAGCAGCGTGCTGGCGATCAGGTTGCGCGCCAGCTCGACCTTGTATGCGTTATCGCGCAGCGGCTCGGCCTGCTCGAGCTCGGTCCGAGCCGCGCTTTCCACGCGTTCGCGCGTGATCGGACCCTGGCCTCGGAGTGCCTCCTCGGCCCGGCTGGCCCGCCACGGCGCATGGGCGACGCCACCGAGCGCGATGCGGACGTCGGCGACGTCGTCACCGTCGAGAGTCAGCACGATCGCCACCGACACGAGCGCGAACGCGAATGACCGCCGCTCGCGGACCTTGCGGTAACGCTGCCGGGTCTCCGCCGGACCGGGCGGGGCCAGCTCGACGGCGGTGATCAGATCATCGGGTTCCAGGATCGTGTCGCGCTGCGGCTCGCCGTCCGGCAGGCGGTGCAGCCCGGGTAGCGGGATCGTCCGCATGCCCTGCTTGCCCTGGACGTGCACGGTCGCCTCGAGCGCGGCCAGCGCCACCGCCATGTCGGACGGGTGGGTGGCGACGCAGTGCTCGGAGTGCCCGAGGATCGCGTGGTTGTGGTGGTTGCCTTCACGCGCCGGGCAGCCCGATCCGGGCTGGCGCTTGTTGCACGGCTTGGTCACGTCGGTGAAGTACGCGCAGCGCGTGCGCTGAAGCAGGTTCCCGCCGACCGTGGCAAGGTTGCGGAGCTGTCCCGAGGCGCCGTGCAAGACGGCTGATGAGAGCACCGGATAGTGCTCCCGGACCCGCGGATCGGCCGCCAGCTCGCTGTTCGAGACCGCGGCGCCGATGCGCAGCCCGCCTTCGTCGGTGTCCTCGATGCGATCGTGGTTCGCCAGCCTCGTGACGTCGACGAGGATTCCCGGTGTCTCCACGCCCAGGCGCATCAGGTCGACCAGGTTGGTCCCGCCGCCCAGATAGCGCGCCTCGGGCTCGCCGTCGAGCAGCGCCACCGCACGTTCGGCGTCGGCCGCGCGTTCGAAGCGGAACGGCCTCACCGGTGAGCCGCTTCGGCGATCGCCGGGACGATGTTCGCGTACGCGCCGCAGCGGCACAGGTTCCCGCTCATCCGCTCACGGATCTCGGCGTCGGTCAGCTCGAGCGGCGTGCCGTTGCCGGCCGCGCGATCGGCCGGGGTCACCGCGCTGGGCCACCCTTGCTCGACCTCGCCCAGCATGCCGGCGGCCGAGCACAGCTGCCCCGGCGTGCAGTAGCCGCACTGGAACGCGTCGTGCTCGATGAACGCGCGCTGCAGCGGGTGCAGCTCATCGCCGTCGGCCAGCCCTTCAACCGTGACGATCTCCGCCCCGTCGTGCGCCACCGCCAGCGCCAGGCACGCATTGGCCCGCCGCCCGTCGATCAGGACCGTGCAGGCGCCGCACTGCCCGTGGTCGCAGCCCTTCTTGGCGCCGGTCAGGTCGAGCCGCTCGCGCAGCAGGTCGAGCAGCGAGGTCCGCGTGTCGATCGTCAGCTCGTGCTCGGTGCCGTTGATCGTCAGCCACACGCCGGCCAGCACGGGCGGCTCGATCGCGGGTCGGTCGTCTGGCACGAGGGCGGACATTACCCCGCCGCCCCGCGGACAAACCGCCTGTCCCCCAAACGCGAGTTCCTCGCCACTCGCCGCGCGCCACGAGGTGAATGGCGATTCACTCGCGCATAGCGCGAGTTGGACGCCACTCGCGGCGCGCTGGGCGCCGAGTGGCGCATTAGTTGCGGACCAGCGGGTCTAGGGGAAGTGGCCGACGGGCTGGCGCCCCTCGGTCAGCCCGGCCGGCCCGCCCAGCGACGCGATCAGGTCGGAGAACGCCTGCCCGGCCGCGGTCAGCTGGCCCTCGCTGTAGCCGCCGCCATACTGGCTGGCGTACGCCGATTCGCCGACGCCCGAGCCGAAGCCGATCTCGATCCCGGTCGAGGACCCCGGGGTGATGGTCGCAATCGGCTGGCCGGCCGACAGCGTCTGGCCCACCGACACGGTCGGCGTCAGTCCCTCGGCGGCGAACACGTAGTGCCCCGCATACGGCCCCGCGGTCAGCTTGTATTCGACGTAGCCGCCGCCCTCCCAGCCGGAGCCGGACTGGGCCACGTTCGTGACCACACCGGGCCCGAGGGCGCCGACCGTGCCCGTGCCGGCGTAGTCGACCCCCTGGTCGATCCGCTCGGCCCGCACGGAGGCGTTCGCCAGCGGGTTGACATAGCCCGATGCGCCGGCGGCCGCGGCGGCGGATCCGGTCTGGGCGGTGGCGAGCGCGCTCGAGAAACTCTGTCCGGACGCGTCGCCGGCCGCGAGCGGTGCGCTCGTGGCGGCGCCGGCCAGCGTCCCCGCCGACGCGGCGGTGCTCTGTGCGCTCGCAGCGGCAGCCGGATCGAACAGCTGATGCTGCATCTGGAAGATCTGGTCGATGCGGCCAACGGCCGCTTCGATACTCATACCCCCGGGTGATCGGCCCGTGCCCCGGCCGCTTTAGCCGGCCCCGTGTGCCAGCCGCTCTAGCTTGCCCCGGGCGCCGGCGCGACCCGGTGGCAGTACCGGTAGGCCTCGCCGAACCCGAGCCGCGCATACAGCCCGACCGCGGGCGCGTTCGCCTCCTCGACCTGCAGGTAGGCCACGTTCGCCGCCGACCCGGCCAGCAGCGCCCGCGCCAGCGTCATCCCGACCCCGGCCCGCCGCTGCGCCGGATCGACCGCCACGCAGAACAGCCCGACCATGCCATCCGCCTCGACCGCGATGCCCACCGCCACGCCGTCCAGACTTGCGAAGGTGGCCCGACCGGCCAGGAGCGCGAGCACCGTCCGCGCGTGCGACTCCACGTCGCGGCCCGGCTCGCAGCGCGCCCAGGTCTCCAGCCATTCCGGCGTCGCATGATCGGCGAGCTCTAGCGCCACCGAGCTCGCCCACACCTCCTCGTCCCGCCGCGCCGCCATCACGAGCACGGGCCAGCGTGACCCCCACCCCCGGCGATCGAGCTCTCGCTGCAGATTGCCGTGCAGCAAGAGGGGGCTGACCTGGATGCCCGGGTGGATCCCGTGGGCCCGGGCGAACGCCTCGACCCGCTCGATCGCCGCCGGAATCTCCTCGGTCCACAACGGCCGGCACGGCGGCAGCGCATGGTTGGAGCGGCCGCGATCGAGCCCCGGCGTCGCCCGCAGGACCCATCCGCCGTCGACCCGCTCGGTGACCGTGGCGGGCCATGCGTCGAGTGCGTGCGCCTCGAGCCTGCGCACGAGCGCGGGGTTGGACATCAGCTGCGGCGCCACCACTTTCCGGACCGTAGCCGATCCGGTTCCCTTCACCCTGCGAGCAGGTCGCGGAGCTGGGCGGCGTTGCGCACCGAGTAGTCGCGGTAGCAGTTGTTCATCAACAGGTGGGTTTCGCGGGCCTCGGAGGCGTGCTCGGCGATCGGCGGCACGAGCTCCTCGAGCTCGTCCTCCGAGTAGAGGTAGCGAAATCGCTCCGCGGCCGAGCGCGAGGTGTCGTTCCAGGTGCTGTCCGAGCGTCCGTGGAAGCGCACCAAGAAGAGATCGGGGTTGGTGACGGCGAGCACACGCGGCAGGCCGGAGACGGGAGGCGCGTCGACGCACACGAACACCAGGCCGAGCGACTCGAGCATGCCGAGCGTCCGCTCGCGGTCACGCTCCGATTCGGTCCAGCGCGGTGAGCGGAACTCGACGCTGATCCGGTAGTCGGGCAGGCGCTCCCGCAGCGCCTCGACCTCCGCCCGGTTATCGCGCCGGGGCCCGAACCACCGCGGGTACTGGAACAGCACCGCGCCCAGCTTCCCCGCCTCGTGCAGCGGCCGCAGGGCCGCCTCGAAGCGCCGCCACGCCTCGTCCATCGCCTCCGGGTTCAGGTGCTTGGCGTAGATGTTTCGCTTTTCGGCGACATCCACCGAAAGCTCTTCGCGCAGGTCGCGCCAGAGACTCTTCGGCCGCGTCGGGTGACCGGTCAGCAGCGAGTAGGCCTTGACGTCGAAGCGGAACCCGTCAGGCACCCGCTCCGCCCACAGCGCCGTCTGACGCTCGGCCGGCGGCGCGTAGTAGGTCGAGTCGATCTCGGTCAGCGGGAACTGGGACGCATACCAGCGCAGGCGCTCCTCGGGCGACATCGTGCGCTGCGGATACCACTGGGCCTCCTCGACCAGCGTCTTGTCGGTCCACGAGCAGCTGCCGGTCAGGACGGTGTGCTGGCCGGTCCAGGCCGGCGGTCCGAGCCGGTCGGCCTGAGTCTCGTCGTCGTCGGTCATGCCGGAGCGAGATTACGGACGCGGCGAGCTCGGGTAGGCACGCACCTCTCCAAGCTGAGCACGAGCGGCACGCCGAAGGGCGAGCAGGCGGTGAAGATCGAGGTGGTGGCCACCTCGCCCCGGCCGACTCGCCAGACGCTGGCCCTCGTGCCCGTGTTCATCGACGGCCACGGCCCCCTCCCCTTCGCGCTCGATACCGGCGCCAGCCGCTCGCTGATCTCCTCCGCGCTGGCCGGGCGACTCGGGCTGCCCAGACGCGGATCGGCCGGGATGCTCCAGGGCGTCACCGGCGCGGCGTCCGCCGAGAACTTCGCCGTCGCATCCTGGCGCGCCGGCACGGTCTCGCTGCCGCCTTCGATGATCGCGGCGATCGGCTCGCCGAACCCCACGGCCGGCGCCAGCGGGGCGCTGCGGGGTCCCGTCGGCCTGCTCGGCTCCGACGTGCTCAGCCGCTACGGCAAGATCGCCATCGACTATGACAAGGGCCTGCTGGTTCTGGATCCTCCGGTGAAGTAGCTCCGCATAGAGTTCTCCGGAGCAGGCACCGCTACGACCTATAGGAGAGCCGATGGGTTTCGACCAGTACCACGAGCCACCCGACGAGCTGCCGCCAGCCACCCGCACGTTCGCGCGGCTGTGCGCCTCGCTCACCGAAGAGGCCGAAGCGATCGGCTGGTACGAGCAGCGGATCGCGGTCGAGACCGATCCAGAGGCGCTGTCCGTCATGCGCGACGCCCAGGGCGAGGAGTTCAAGCACTTCTCGATGGACCTCGAGTTCCTGCTCCGCCGCTCGCCGGCCTGGCGCGAGATTGCCCAGGGCGTGCTGTTCCAGCCCGGCGACATCGTCGAACATGGCGAGGAGGCCGAGGCCGAGGCGTTCGAAGGGGACGGCGCCGATCGGATCGCCGAGGACGGTTCGCTGGGGATCCGCAGCCTCAAAGGAGCGCGGCGATGAACCATCTGCTGCGCTCGCTGGCGCCGATCAGCGACTCCGGCTGGAAGATGCTCGACGAGGAGGCGCGGCAGCGTCTGGATCCCGCACTGGCCGCGCGCCGGCTGGTCGACTTCTCGGGACCGCACGGCTGGGAGTACTCGGCCACGAACCTGGGCCGGACCACGACGCTCGCCTCCGCTCCGTGCGAGGGCGTGAGCGGTGTCCAACGGCGGGTGCTTCCGCTGGTCGAGGTCCGAGCGGACTTCGAGCTCTCGCGGTCTGAGTTGCGCGACGCCGACCGCGGCGCGGAGGACGCCGACCTCGAGGCGCTCGACCGGGCCGCCCACAACATCGCCGTGGCCGAGAACAAGGCGGTGTTCCACGGCTGGCACGGGGCGATGGCCGGCATCGAGGAGGCGACGCCCCACGCTCCGATCCCGCTCGGCGAGGCGCCGGACGAGTATCCCCGCCCGGTCGCGGCCGCCGTCGAGCGTCTCCTGCACAACGGCATCAGCGGTCCCTACGGCCTCGCTCTCGGCGGCGAGCAGTACCAGCGCGTGACCGAGGGCGCCGAGCACGGCGGCTACCCGCTGCTCGAGCATCTGCGCAAGATCCTCGAGGGACCGATCGTGTGGGCGCCCGGCGTCGGCGGGGCGCTCGTGCTCAGCCTGCGTGGTGGCGACTTCCTGTTCGAGTCCGGGCAGGATCTGTCGCTCGGGTACGACGGGCACGACGGCGACGTCGTGCGCCTGTACCTGGAGGAGAGCTTCAGCTTCCACGTCGCCACGCCCGAGGCGGCGGTGATGCTGACCCCATAGTCAGCCGGGTGCTCAGCCCATAGTCAGCGGCGTGACCAGCGCGCGCACCCGCTCGGCCACGGTCAGCATCACGTCGCGCCCGACCTGGCCCGGCGTGAGCAGGAGCGGCGCGCCAACCCCGACCGAGCCGCCCAGGTAGGCGGTGTCAACGGCCGGCGCGTCGCCAAGCTGCGCGTTGTCGCAGCTCGAGCCGGGACGGATCGCCTCGGCGGCCGCCGAGGCGATAGTGGCGCCCTGCCGGTAGTTCTCGAACACGCACCAGGCCGTCCGGGGCACGCCGTAGCCGTGCGGCCCGAGCAGCGGCGTGCTGATGTTGACCAGCCCGGAATCCCAGCCCGCGTTCTGGCCGTCGAAGTCGTAGTAGTAGACGCGTTGCACCTGGCTGGACTCGCCGGGCAGGCGCAGGTAGCCCGCGGCGGCCAGCGACTGTGCGGTCGGGCTGGCGTTCAGGCAGGCACCCCAGGTCCCGTCGTCGGTGGCAATACCATCGCGGCAGTTCGCCGTCACCGCCTCCTTGCCGCCGTCGGTCAGCCACACCCCGACCTCGGTGAACCAGATCGGTGGGGCGCTCGGGTAGATCCGGTCGATCTTCGCGATCGCGCCCTCCGCGCTGGGCAGCCCGGAGGAGGCGGGCGGGACCGGATCCCCCCCGTGGAGCGCCGCGTAGCTGACGTCGATGTACGGGTTGAGCGCGATCACGTCCGGCGGGTGCGGGTAGATCGCCGACAGAACGCGGAAGTAGCCGCCGAGGTAGTAGCACGTCGCCGGCGTACAGCGCGACGAGGAGTAGTTGAAACCGCCGGCCACGAGCGTGTGAGCGGAGCCGGCGCCGACCCGCTTGGCGTCGAGGTACCAGTACGCCGCGGCTTGCGCGCTGCCGCCGTGGCCGTTGCCACCAGACCCGTGGCTCCCCAGCAGGCACTGGTACGAGCCCGCCGAGCCGACCCACACGCCGTTGCGGTGGGTGCAGTCGGCTGCGCCGGCAGCCGCGGCGTATTCGGAGTCGGGCTCGTTGAACACCTCCCACTCCCTGACCCCGGGCGCGTGGCGCTCGAGTCCGCTCAGGCCGCATTCGTACTCGCCGTCGGTGGGCCAGATGTCGTCGGTCGAGCCCGCGGGCGCGGTGGTCAGCGAGACCAGCACGTTGCTGATCCCGACGGCGCGCGCGGCGGCGGACAGCTGCTGGTCGAACACGGCGGCCGGGCTGCCCGGGCCGGATGAGGCGGCCGCGCACGTCCCGCTCGCGAAGCTTCCCCGGCCGTCGTTGACGGCGTCCCAGGGAACGTAGATGCGCGCGTAGCAGATGGCGCGCGTGGCGGCCGAGCCGGCGCAGTCCGACCCGCCGAGCAGCTGGCTGAAGTACGGGTTGCTCTGATACGAAAACGCCGGCGGGTTGCCGGCGACGGTTCCGTCGAGGTTGATGCCCCACCCGACTGCCGTCGCGGCTGACGGGGCGATCACGCAGTACGCGGCGATGCACAGCGTGGCTGCGCATCGCAGCGTTCCGTTCAGCGGGACGTGAGCCAGAGTCCTCGGCCGTCCTTGTGCAGCAGCCCGTCGCTCACCAGCTGGCGCACCACCGGGTAGAGCGAGGTGCGGTTCACCCCGAGCTGGGCGACGATCTCGCGCACGCTAATGCCCGGCTCGACGGCGACGACCTCGAGCACGCGCTCGCGCCGGGTCGACCCTCCGTTCGCGCCGAGCGTCGCCGAGCGCGCGCCACCGGCTCGCGCGGCGGTGGCCGACGCCTGGCCGCGCCCGCGACGGCGACCGCGGGCTGTCGCCGTCGCATGGGTCCTCGCCGCTGCGCCGTCGCGTCGATGGCCGTCGATGATCCCGAGGCGCGCCGCGACCTCACGCAGCTGCTCGAGTTCGGCCACGTTCGCTTCGAGCTCGCGGATTCGGGCCAGAATCCGGTCCTCGAGCCGCTTGAGGTCTTCCATCACGCTCGACATTGCCCGCACACCTCCCGGGTTATTCAATGGTTAGGCGACAACCCGCGGCGTGATCGTAACGCCGGGCGTATCACCGCGTTTCAGGCTGTCGGCGTCAACGGCTGGCCAGACGGAGCGGCCGATTCGGCCGCGCGCCGCGCGTATGGCTCGAGCCCCTCCATCGCACGGGCGATCGCCCAGTTGTGGTTCCAGCGGAACATCGGACGCAGCACGGGCGTGAGCACGCGCAGCAGCCTGCGGTCGGCATGCACCTCCCAGTCGAACCGGACATGGGTCCCGTGCGGCACGGGCGCGAGCGTCCAGGTGCCCCGTCCGCGCAGGTCACCGTCGACGTCGGCCACCACCCGACGCGGCGGGTCGATGTCCACGATCACCGACCGAGTGTGCAGGTGGTAGGGCAGCCGGCCCTTGAAGTGGTGACGCGCCGCCGTGCCGAGCGCGGCGGGTCCGTCGGCCTCGACGTCGAGGTACACCGGCCGCCACCACCGCGGATACGAGCGCGAGTCGGCGATCGCCTCGAACACCGCCTCGGGCGGAGCGGCTACGTCCCATTCATCCACGAACCGGTACGGCCGCATCGGACGAGCGACGGCCAGCACGGTTCGGGCCAGCGCCCGCTGCACCCGTAGCGACGGCATCGTCGCATGGCCGGCGGCCGAGAAATCGAGTATGAGCTCAGCGCCCGCCACCGGGCGCGGAAAGCCGGCGCGCGTGATCTGGCCCTCGCGGCAGAGCTTGGCGAGTCGTTCCAGGAAGCCCTCGGTGCGTCCGGCCGGCCGCGCAGAGATGCGGATCCGGCCAGGGGCCTCCCCGACCGGTTCCTGCGTGTGCGGGGTGCCCGCAGGCACCTCGATCGACTGACCGGGCCTCAGGATGTGCTCGCGCCCGTTCATCGCGACCTTCATCGCCCCCTCGATGACCTCGAGCCGCTCGGCCTGCTCCGGATGGACGTGCCGCTGGGCCAGCAGCCCCCGCGGGCGGCCCGACACGACCGCCTCCACCACCTCGCCGCCGGTCTGCTCGGCCGTCTGCAGGAACTCGACCCGCAGCCCCAGCGGCTCCATCTCGAGAACATCGCCCGCCTTCATCTCCAGCCACCTTTCGATCGTGCGCCCAGTCCGCCCCCGGGGCCGGTCACCCCGGGGGGCCCCGGGGGCGGTACCCCGGGGGTCAGTCAGGTGGCTATTCGTAACCGGCGGGCGGCCGGATCACAACCGGCCTGGGGACTAGTACCCCTGGGGCAGGCCGCTGACGACCTTCAGCGTGGTCGAGCCGAAGTTTCCGCCGCCACAGCGGCCGCTCACCGAGTACTTCGCGGGCTTGACGTTGCTGGCCAGCGTGACCTTGACCGAGAACGTGCCGTTCTTGCTGCCCGCGAGCGACGCCGAGACCGAGGGCACACCGGCGAAGCTGTGCGCACCCTTCGCGCCCTTGAACGCCTTCGAGATGATCGTGGCGACGTCTCCCTTGTGCCCGATCTGGCAACCGTGATCGACCGAGCCGGACACGGTGACGGTCTTGCCCTGAGCCACCTTGGCCGGCGACACCTTCACGAAATGCGACGACGACGCGGCGAGCGCACCCGGTGCAAATAGGGCCATCCCCACGACGGCGACGATCAGCTTCTTCATGACGACTCCTCTCGTCGTTTGCTCCGGCGGCGCCCGATGGTAGCCGCCAGCATCGCCAACACATCGGAACCGCCGATGGTTGCGCGGCGCCGGTTTTGTGCTCGGTTAGCCGGTCACGGCACTAGGCGTGGAGCCCCAGCGTGCTCAGCAGACGCGCCGCTTCGGCCGTCGTGAGGTTCTTCTCGGCGGGGGTGAGGCGCTTGGACAACCGGGCGATGTCGTTGAGTGCCCGTGTGTCGCGCGGGCCGCGAAAGGCACCCAGGACCTCCCCGAGCGCGAACCCGGTCCTCCCGGTCGCCCTGCTGTCGCGGGCGAACTTCGCCGACCAGCGCCGGGTTCCCCGCGGCAGGACACGCGGGTTGGCCACGAAAGCTCGCCGAAGCTCGAGCCGGGCTGGCGACCCGCGATGATTTTCCGTCCTGGTCGCGGTCGAATGACCCAAACCAACAGCCGATCGCTCAAACCGAAGGAGAGAGATCATGGGCAACATCGCGGTACACGAGTTCATATCGCTCGACGGCGTCATCGAGGACCCCCGCTGGACGATGGACTACGCGTTCGACCCCAGGATGGGCCAGGCGATCGCCGGCATCATGGGCGCCAGCAAGGCGCTGCTCCTGGGACGCCGCACCTACGAGATGTTCGCGCCCGCCTGGTCGGGGCGGACGGCCGAGCAGGACCCGGGCGCTCCGTTCATGAACGAGACGACCAAGTACGTGGTCACCAGCACGCTCTCGAGCGCGGACTGGAGCAACTCGGAGATCCTCGGTCCCTACAGCGCGGACAGCATCCGGGCACTCAAGGAGCGGGTCGACGGGAACCTCTATGTGAGCGGAAGCGGCAGGCTGGTCCAGGCGATGCTCGCCGACCGGCTGGTCGACGAGCTTCACCTGTTCGTGTATCCAGTGGTTCTGGGCTCCGGCCAGCGGCTGTTCCAGGACGGCAGTGAACCGATCAAGCTGGCCCTCGAGGGGTCCGAGGCGTACGACAGCGGTGTCGTGCACCTCACCTACGCTCACGCCGCGTAGCACGACCGGGCCGGTCCGGTCATGCCGTGCATGAGAATGTCCGGCATGACCGACTTCCCCGAATCGCACCGCGACCTGCTGGACGCCCAGGTCGCCTCGCTGGCCACGGTTGGCCGCAACGGCTTTCCCCAGGTGACCGAGATCTGGTTCCTGCACGACGATGGTGAGCTCAAGCTGTCGCTGAACACCGCGCGGTTGAAGACCCGCAACCTCCAGCGCGACCCGAAGTGCAGCCTGTTGCTGCTCGATCTGGAGAACCCGTACCGCTATCTCGAGGTGCGTGGTCACGCCCGGGTCGAGGCCGACGACGACTATGGGTTCGCCCAGAAGCTGGGCGCGAAGTACAAGGCGGACCTGAAGGTGCACGATCAGCCCGGCGAGAGCCGCGTCGTCGTGACGATCGAGCCGGTCAACGTCTACCCGGTGGACATGAGCGGAGGCTGATTAGAGCCGCGCGATGTGGGCACAGTAGGGGCATGCGATCCGGCCGTCTGTCGGTTCTCGCCTGCCTCGGCACAATCGCCGGACTGTGCATGGTGCCCGCCGGCGCCCCCGGGATCACGCTGAGCAAGCGCGCGGTGGCCACCGGCAGTGGCGGTGCGGTCGCCTCCGACACGCTTCAGGCCACGCGGGCCGGCCTCACGATCCTGGGCGAGGGCGGCACCGCAGCCGACGCGGCGGTCGCGGTGGCCTCGACGCTCGGGGTCACCGACCCGTTCGTGGCCGGGATCGGCGGCGGCGGTTACTTCGTGTACTACGACGCTCGCACGCACCGCGTGTACACGATCGACGGACGCGAGACGGCGCCGGCCGCCGACAACGCCAGCCTGTTCATCGACCCGGCGACCGGGAAGCCACTCCCGTTCCCGACCGCGGTGACCAGCGGGCTGTCGGTGGGCATCCCCGGCACGCTCCAGACCTGGCAGCGGGCGGTGAATCAGTGGGGCAGGTTCCCCCTGGCCGGCGACCTGGCGCCCGCCGAACGCGTCGCGACTCGCGGCTTCCCGGTCACCGCCACGCTGCGCGAGCAGGTGCGCGAGAACGCCTTCCGCTTCGACCAGTTCAGCTCGACCAGCGCGCTGTTCCTCCCCCACGGGCAACTCCCGGTGGTCGGCTCGACCATGAAGAACCCGGCGCTCGCCCGCACCTACGCGCTGATCGGCCGCAAGGGAGTCGGAGTGTTCTACGGCGGCGCGATCGGGCGCGACGTCGTGCGCACCGTGCACGACCTGCCCCTGGTCCCCGGCGCGACCCTCGTTCCGCGCCCCGGCTCGATGACGCTTGCCGATCTCGCGCATTACCGCGCTCCGGACGTGGCGCCCACCCACGTCCGCTACCGCGGCTACGACGTGTACTCGATGGCGCCCTCCTCGAGCGGCGGCACCACCGTCGGCGAGGCACTGAACATCCTCTCGAACTTCGACCTCGGCGCCGAGAGCCCCGTGCAGGTTCTGCACCACTATCTGGAGGCCTCGCGTCTGGCCTTCGCCGACCGCAACCGCTATATCGGCGACCGGCGCTACGTCCAGGTGCCGGAGGCCGAACTGCTCTCGCCGGCGTTCGGCCGCCAGCGCGCCTGCCTGATCGATCCGGCTCACGCGCTCATCAGCCCGGTCGCCCCAGGCGATCCGTTCGCCGGCGCCGGCGGCTGTACGCCGCAGCCCGCGGCAGGCGCGGCCGACGCCTATCCCGAGACGGATACCAACCACCTCGTGGTGGCCGACCAGTACGGCGACGTGGCCTCCTACACCAACACGATCGAGGAGCTCGGCGGCAGCGGCATCGTCGTGCTCGGCCGCGGCTTCCTGCTCAACAACGAGCTCACCGACTTCGACTTCGCCCCGCCCTCCTCGGGCCTTCCCGACCCCAACTTGCCCGCCGGCGGCAAGCGGCCCCGCTCGAGCATGTCGCCGACGATCGTGCTCAGGCATCGCCGGCCCGTCCTCGCCCTCGGCGCGGCGGGCGGCGCCACGATCATCACCACCGTTCTGCAGACCCTGATCAACCGGATCGACCTGCACATGAGCCTGCCCGCGGCGATCGCCGCCCCGCGTGCCTCGCAGCGCAACTCATCGACGACGCAGGCCGAGCCGGCGTTCATCGCCGCGCCGACCACGGCCGGCCTGGAGCAGCTCGGGCAGTCCTTCGCGATCAGCGACACCTCGCCCCTCGATCCCTCGATCACGATCGCGCCGACGATCGGGGTCGAGAGCGGCCTCGAGCTGTTCCCCAGAGGACGCATGCTGGCCGCGGCCGAGCCGGTCCGCCGGGGCGGAGGCGCCGCCGGCGTCGTCAGCCCCGGCCGCTGACGCCGGGCCGCTCACCCCGGGCGCTGACGCCAGGCCGCTCACCCCGGTCGGCCGCGACAAGCACACGTGAGCGGGGGGCTACCGTGACATGCATGGAGACCACCCACCGTGCGCGTGTCGAGGCGCTGCTGTCCGAAGCGGCGGCCGAGCACGCCGACCTGCGAACCCGCCTGCCGGCGGAGCTGGCGGAGTCGCTCCCGGTCGATGCGCAGGGTGTCACCCGGGCCATCGACCATCTGGCGGAGGCGGCGGGCCTGTCGGACAGCGAGCGCCGGGAGCTGATTCGCCCCCATGCGGTCAATCCGGCCGTGCTCCACGCTCGCGTGTTCGGGCGCACGCCGCTCACCCGGGAGACCGTCGTGGCCTCGTTCGTCGAGGGCGCTCGGGTACGGGCGGACGCGCTGCTGGTGCTGGCCGACGCGATCGGCGGCGAGCCGCTCGGGGCCGAGGTCCGCAGGCTGCTGGTGGCCGACCCACCGCCGGCGGACGCGGCCGGAGACGACGTGACCGCGGCGCTACGCGCCACCTACGCCGCGCAGGAGCGCGCCGCCGTGCTGATCGCCGCCGGCCTGGACGCCACGTCGGCCTGACCGCCTGGCCGGCGACGGCGGATCCGGCCGACGCCTACGGCTTCGCGCCGGGCGGCGCCGGCGAGGTCGAGAAACGGGCCGGGTAGAGGAACTGGCCGATCCCATCCAGCGGCTCGCCGGGATCGCGGGGGGCGAACCGGCGAAGCTCGGCGTTGACGCTGAAGCGGGGGCCGAGCAACACGACCCCGTCGCGGATCAGCGTGTAGAAGCGGTCGAGCGGCCGCGGCGGCGGTCCCCCGGTGCGGATCCCGCGAAAGTCGTAAACGCCGCCGTGGCAGGGGCAGACGAAGCTCCGCGCGGCGGCCACGTAGCGGACCGGGCAGCCGACGTGCACGCAACGGGAAGAGATCGCGATCACGTGGTCGTAGCGGTCCTTGACCGGCCCGTCGAGCGCCGGGTCGTGCCGCCGCACGTAGGCGAGCGAGTTTCCCGCCTCGCCGATGCCCGGCGTGACCGTGAACACGACCGGTAGGTAGTCGGCCTGGTTGAACTGCGCCAGCGGTCCGATCGGCTGCCACGTGGCCGGCGCTCGGTCGAACACCGGGCCGACCGCGAAGCCCAGTGCGGGCAAGGCGATCGCGGCGGTCGCCACCGCGCCCGTGGCGTGCGCGGCGCCGGTCATGAACCGCCGCCGGGTGACGGTCTCACCGGCAAACGCTCCCGGGACTGCGCTCTGCTCGGTGAGCCGCTTTCTACGACGCTGCATAGTTTCTACTATAGCGCGTCGTTGATCGGCTCGGACCGCGGCCGAGCTGGTGATCGCGCGGGGGCCGACCGCTAGTGCATCGCGCTCATGGCGTGCATCGCGCCCTGCGAGCCGGGCACGACCAGGCCGGGCACGTCGTGCGGAGCGGCGAGGATCGCGACGGCCAGGACGAGCAGCAGCCCGGCCGTCCCCCACGTGATCGTCCGCCGCCACGGAAGCGTCTTCTCGAGCGCGATCAGCGCCGCCACCAGCGCCATCCAGGTGAGGCTCATCACGCCGAGCGCGAACAGCGCCACCATCAACCCCGCGCAGCAGCCCAGGCACCAGCCGGCATGCCTGGCCCCCATCTCGAGCGCGCCGCGCCGGCCGTCGCGCCAGCGGCCGAGCAGGAAGCCGAGCGGGCTGCGGCACTTGCCCAGGCAGGCGTCCTTGAGCGGCGTGAGCTCGTAGACGGCGGTCAGGGCGAGCACGCCGCCGGCCACCCACCGCCCGCCGGCGTCCCAGGCCAAGGCCCCGCCGAGAACGCTGCGCCCGAGCTCGAACACGCCGTAGGCGAGGAGCCCGGCGGCACCCCACACGAGCAGGTAGCCGCCGGCGAACAGCAACGGGCGGTCCAGCCCGCCCCGCCGGGTCATGCGCGCGTACAGCGCCACCGTGGGCGCCAGCGACGGGAACATCATCGCGGCCATCATCACGACCCACACGCCCAGGAACCAGCCGAGCGCCCCGAGGTCGGTCCCGGGTCCCGCATCCATGCCCGCCATGCGATCGGCCGTCGACCACCAGGCCAGCCCGGCGAGCGCCAGCAACGCCACCACCAGCATGAGCCGGCCGCGCAGCGCGGCGAACGCCTGGCCGAGCTCGGCGCGCTCAGAGGCAGCCCCGGGGGCTGGCGCGAACGCGGTGGCGAGAGTCACGCCGCCCACGAGAACTCCGATCGCGAGAAGGCGGACTTGCCGTCGAAGCTAACCCCGAAGGCGTCGATCTTCGAGCGGGTTGCGCGCGCCACCGTGAGCTCGGTCCCGGCCGGATGGAAGATGCCCGTGAGCTTCGCCGGCTCACCAGACTCGACCCCGAACGGGACGACATCCTCGATCTCGAAATCGACCGCATCGCCGATCCGGACCGAATGCATGAGCCCATCCTCCTGGACGTCGATCTGCGCGCGCTCCACGCCGAGGTTCTCGCTCACCAGGGGCCCGAGCGCCTGCATCGGACCGCCCAGAGCGCCCGAGAACACCGCGCCGAGCTTCTCGGCCTGCTCATCCGAGGCGGCGGCGTCGATGAACACGCCGAGGCGCCAGTTGCCCTCACTCATGACCTTCGGAGTGTCCGCGACCGCCACCACCTTGAGGCCGCTGACATCGGTGCCGTCGACCTCCCCGTCGGCGACGTTGAAGACGAGCGCGACCCGGCAGCGATCGAGCGTGGCACCGAGCGAGAACGAGGCCGTGCACGGACACATCACGTTGCACGAACAGGTCTCGAAATACGATCCTTCGAGCTTCCAGGACATTCCAGGACCTCCTGAGGGGACACGACGCGGAGGCCCGATTCTCCCGACCGGCCGCGGCGGGGTCAACCCGCCGCGGCCTGCCGAGTCGAGACGCGCGATCAGCCGGCGGGAAGACCGCTGCCGGATCCGCCGCAGTCGATGCTGACCACGCTTCCCGTGCCGGGATGGCCGGGGTTGCCGGCGTAACCAGGATCGACCGCCACCTCCACGACCTCAGTCGCGTCGCCCGAGATCACCGGGCCGCTCTTGGTGATCGTGCTCGACACGATCACCGGAATGGTGTCGGGGATCGCGGCCGGCGGATGCGAGCTGTTGCCGGGATCGGTCGTCCAAGGCTGCCCGCAGATGGGCGCCGCGTCGACGGCGAAGCCCTTGAACGAGGCCGGCGCGAGGCCGGTGCTGAGCGGGTTGTCCTGCCACCACTGAGCGCCCCAGAAGGTGACCTCACTGCCGACCTGGACGTTCTGGTCCCCGATCACGAACGTGCCGGGATTCGACGGCGCGTCGGCCAGAGCGCCGCCCGCGAGGGCGAGCGAAGCGGCAGCCACCGCTGCACCGGCAGCCGCCATACGGCGGACGCGTCCGCCGATCGAGTGCATCATTGCTACTCCTTGGTAGGGGTACGACTAACCCCTGTTAGCGGCCGACCCGGGGCTCGAGTCGAGCGGGCGTGACGCTCCGCGGACGGAAGTCCTAACCGGGCACGCCGAGCTCGGCCTTCTTCGCCGCGACGTCGATACCGAGCAGGCGGGCCAGGTTCTCGCCCAGGATCTTGCGCTTGGCCTGCTCGGTCAGCTGCGGATAGCCCCGCTCCTCGACGATGTCACGGGGCAGCTCGAACTTCCAGAACTCCTCGAGCGCCCACTGCGGGTGCCAGATCGGCGTCTCGCCGCCGTAGATGATCTTGTCCTCGCCGCACCACCACATCATCTTTCCGAGCGTCTCGGCGAACACCCGGGGCTGGCGTGCGATGAAGTTCACGGTGGCGGCAATCGACGCGTACAGGTTTGGATAGCGGACGATCTGCCAGAGCACCTCGTCGAGCCAGGGCAAGCCGACGTGGAAGATGATGAAGTTCAGATCCGGGAAGTTGGCGGCCGCGCCGTCCATGTCGAACGTGCGCGTGTGCTCGATCGGCTGAGGGCCGAGCGGCACCCCCTTGTGCACCCCGATCACGCTGATCCCCAGCTCCTGCGCGAGCTCGAACACCGGGTAGGCCACCCGCGGATCATCCATCCGCCAGGGGAACGGCTGGCCGTAGTCGTAGCGGACGTTGTAGAGCTTCAGCCCGCGCGCGCCGTGATCCTCGACCTGGCGCCGGAGCAGATCCAGCGCCCGCTTGCCCTCGAGCGGGTTGATCGACGCCCAGAACACGGCCCGGTCCGGATGCTTGGCCGCCATCTCGGCGCACTTCTCCCAGGCTGACAGCCCATCGTGGAAGAGGTCGGTCAGCGGCAGCGGCTGGGCCACGATCATGTCGGTGTCGGAGCCCTCGATGATCATCTCGTAGATCTCATCGACGCTCCACTCGCGCATGAACTCCTCGCGCGAGAGGATCTGCTCTCCCTCCCGGGTGAGCAGCTGATGGAACGCATACAGGTGCTCGTCGAACAGCTGCCCCGGGGGGCCGAGCGCGTTGGCCGGATCGAAGTTGAAGATGTGGCAGACGCAATCGAACACGAACGCCGACACCTTGCGCTCTCGCTGAGATTCAGGCCGTGTCTCGGTAGTGGCCATCTCGTCAGGCTCCTTTCTCCTGGGCGATCCGCTGCTCGCGGTAGGGGATCAGTTCCTCGAGCGGCAGCGCGAGCTTCTCGCGCGCCGACTCCGACAGACGCTCCTGGGTCCAGACCGGGTCCCACACGACCTGGACGTCGACACTCTCGACCCCCTGGAGGTCCTGCAGCCGGTCGGGGATCGCGGTCGACATGCTCGCGACGAACGGGCACCAGCCGGTGGTGAGGACCAGGTCGACCTCCACGTGGCCCCCACTGACGCGCACGTCCTCCACCACGCCCATGTCGACGATGCTGATGCCCCGGTCGGCGCAGCACGGGTCGTACACCTCACGCAGCGCCTCACGAACCGTGTCGACGGAAACGTTCATCCGATCCCCTGGTGCTCGATCGCGATGCGAAACCCGGTCGTAGCGGTCGGCCGCTCCGGATCGGCCGGCAGCGTTCGGGCGCACCGGACGCCCCACGCAGTGTCGAGGTAGGAGCCGCCGCGGACGGTCCGCCAGCCGTCCAGGTCGAGCGGGTCCCCGACCCATTCCCAGACGTTGCCGGTCAGCTGCTCGGCCCCGCCGGGCGCGGCGCCCTTCGGGTGGGCCCGCACCGGGACCGTCCAGCCCCACCCGGACTCGACGCAGTTGCACCGCTCCGGGTCGAAAGTGTCACCCCACGGCCACACGCGGCCCTCGGCGCCGCGCGCCGCCGCTTCCCACTCCTCGCCACACGGGAGCCGAACCGGACGGCCGAGCTCGTGCGACGCCCAGGCGCAGAACTCCAGCGTGTCGGCAAAGGTGACCTCGGTGACCGGATGGTCGTCGAGCTGCTCGTCGCGTAGGCGCCGGCGCAGGTTCGAGCTCACGGCGCGCGCGGTGGCGTCGGCAAACGCGCGGAAGTGCGCGGTCGTCACCGGCCAGCGCCCGAGCAGGACCCGTTTCAGCTCGACGACCCGCTCGCCACCGTCCCCCAGGCGGTACACGCCGGGCTCGACCGGCACGCATGCGCTGAGCGGCGGGACGCCCCGCGTGCGGTCCGGCGGCGAGGACACGGTTGTCGAGAGCACGGCGGCAGGGCAAACCTATACCGCCGTGCCGCACCCGCACAAGCGCGGCGCCCACCGGTGCCACCGCCCGGCACCCCCGCCCGGTCCCGCACACGCCCGGTCACGCACGCCCGGTCACGCACGCCCGGTCCCGCACGCCCGGCCCGCCCACGCCATCACTTGACTAGTCATGATCTATCTAGTACGTTCATGACCATGACACCGCAAGCGAAGTCGCCGCAGCGCTCCGCCCTCGGCCTGATCGTGCTCTGGCAGCTGTCGGCCGAGCCGATGCACGTCTACCGGATGCAGAAGCTGTTCGAGGCCGAGGGCAAGGACCGGATCGTCAATGTCCGCTCGCGCGCGAGCCTGTACCAGACGATCGAGCGCCTGGAGCGGCTCGGGCTGGTCGAGGTCTCGGCGACGATCCGGCAGGAGGGCTATCCCGACCGCGTCGTATACGCGATCACCGACGCGGGGCGCGACGTCGCCCACCAGTGGCTGCGCGAGATGCTGAGCGACACCCGCGGGCAGTACCCCGAGTTCATCGCTGCGCTCTCGATTCTGTTCGGCCTGCCCCCCGACGAGGCCCGCGCGCAGCTCGACCTGCGGGCGGCGCAAATCGCGGAGCAGCTGGCCGATACCGAACACGCGCTTGCAGCCGCCCCGCCGGAGTTGCCGCGCCTGTTCCTGCTCGAGGAGGAGTACCGCAAGACGATGCTCGAGGCCGAGCTCGACTGGCTGCGCGGCGTGATCGAGGACCTGAAGGCGGGACGGCTCGCCTGGAGCGAGGAATGGCTGCGCGAGCTGTTCGAGACCTTCCTCCCCACCCACGACCAAGACAACCAGGAGCACCACGAATGACACCAACCATCGAGGCCCACGGCCTCAAGAAGCGATACGGAAAGTCCCCCGCCCTCGACGGGCTCGACCTGATCGCCGAGCGCGGGCAGGTGGTGGCCGTGCTCGGCCCCAACGGCGCCGGCAAGACGACGTTCGTGCGCGCGGTCGCGACGTTGCTGCGCCTCGACGAGGGCGTCCTGCGCGTGGCCGGCCACGACGTCGCCGGCGATCCGAACGCGGTGCGCCGGCTGATCGGCCTGGCCGGGCAGTTCGCGGCGATCGAGCCCGCCATGAGCGGCCGCGAGAACCTCGAGATGGTCGCCCGCCTGTTCGGTCAGGACCGCCAGGCCGCCCGGCGCAGCGCCGGGGCGGTGCTCGAGCAGCTCGGCCTGGACGATGCGGCCGACCGGCTGGCCCGGACCTACTCGGGCGGCATGCGCCGGCGACTCGACCTCGGCGCGAGCCTGGTCGGGGCTCCGCGCCTGCTGCTCCTCGACGAGCCGACCACCGGGCTCGACCCGCGCAGCCGCATCGAGCTGTGGGAGGCGATCAGGAAGCTCGTCGCCGCCGGCACCGACGTGCTGCTCACCACGCAGTACCTCGACGAAGCCGACCACCTCGCCGACCAGATCGTGATCGTCGACCACGGCCGCGCGGTGGCGACGGGAACGCCGGCCGAACTGAAGGCCCGCATCGGCGGGAGCGTGATCGAGCTTCACGTCCGCCACGGTCAGGACCTGGCCGGCGTGGCCGAGCTGCTCGGCCGCTTCAGCCGCGACGGCGCCCAGATCGACGAACCGACACGGAGGGTGAGCGTCCGGGTCGAGGCCGGCGGCGAGCCGCTGATGGACGCGATGCAGCTCGTGACCGCGGTCGGCGTCGAGCTCGACGACGTCGCGCTGCGCCAGCCGAACCTCGACGAGGTCTTCCTGGCCTTGACCGGCGATCACGCCGACACCGCCGCGCGAGCGGCCTAGCCCGAACGAAAGGAACCAACTCGAATGACAACCCTCGCTCTTACATCCAGACGCGGCGCCGGCCTGGCCGGGAGCACCGCGACGGTGACGCGCCGCGCGCTCCTGCGCTACGTGCGCACGCCGCAGCTGATCGTCATGGCGACGGTCCAGATGACGCTGTTCTTCCTCATCTACCGCTACCTGTTCGGCGGCGCGATCCACATCGCCGGCATGCCCTACGTCGACTACCTGGTGCCGGGCTTCGTCGCCACCGGCGTGCTGTTCAGCGGCATCGGAGCGGCGGTGGCCACCGCCGAGGACGTGCACGACGGATTCATCGACCGGCTGCGCTCGCTGCCGATCCCGCGCAGCAGCGTGCTCGTCGCGCGGGCGATCGCCGACACGGCAATCCTCACCCTGGCCTGCGCGGTCACCGTCGGAGTCGCCTTCGCGGTTGGCTTCCGGCTGCACGGCACCGCGCTCGAAGGGCTGGCCGCGTTCGGGCTGGTGATCCTGTTCGGATTCGCCTTCGAGTGGGTGTTCGTGACGATGGGGCTGTTCGCCGGGAACGCCCAGGCCGCCCAGGGCATGGGCATGATCGTGTTCCCGTTCGCGTTCATCTCGAGCGCCTACGTCCCGGTCTCCTCGATGCCGGGCTGGCTTCAGACGTTCGCCGCTCACCAACCGCTGACCTACATGGTCGACGCGGTGCGCGCGCTGACTCTTGGGCCGCAGGCCCAGGCGCTTCTCGGGCATCCGGCCGGGTACTTCGTGACGCGGGCGCTCGTCTGGACCGCGGCGATCATCGCCGTCTCACTGCCGCTGGCGGTGGCCCGGTACCGCCGCGGCTGAGCCGAGCACCGCCGCACGGGCGCGCACGCGTGGTCAGCCCCGCGTGCGCGCTCGGTCAGCCCCGCGTGCGCGCTCGGTCAAGCGCGGCGCGACCTGAATCGAGGATGATGTCGCCTCACCACCGACCCGGAGGCGAGAGAGAGATGCAGACGCAAGCAGCAGTCCTGTGGGATTACGGGCGCGACTGGGAGATCGAGGAGCTGACACTCGACGAGCCCCGCGAGGGCGAGGTGCTGGTGCGCCTGGCCGCCTCCGGGCTGTGTCACTCCGACGAGCACCTGAGGATCGGAGACCTGCCCATGGAGGCGCTGCCGGCGATCGGTGGCCACGAGGGCGCCGGGGTCGTCGAGGCTGTGGGTCCGGGCGTGCGCAGCGTGGCCGAGGGCGATCACGTCGTGCTCAGCTTCGTCCCCGCCTGCGGCAAGTGTCACTGGTGCGCGGTCGGCCGCGAGAACCTCTGCGAGCAGGGCGCCGGGATCCAGGTCGGGCTGCAGCGCGACGGCACGGCCCGGCACCACGTGGGAGGCCAGGACGCGCGGCTGATGTGCATCCTCGGAACCTTCTCTCCGTACACCGTGGTGCACGAGGACTCGGTGGTCAAGATCGAGCAGGACATCCCGCTCGACAAGGCGGCGCTCGTCGGCTGCGGCGTCACCACCGGCGTGGGCACCGCGTTGTACGGCGCGGAAGTCAAAGCCGGTGACACGGTCGTCGTGATGGGGGTCGGCGGCGTGGGCGCCAACGCGGTGCAGGGTGCGCGCATCGCCGGCGCCACACGGATCATCGCGATCGATCCGGCGCCGTTCAATCGCGAGCAGGCCGGAAAGTTCGGCGCCACCCACATGTACGCCTCCGCGGAGGAGGCGCTCGAGCCGATCCAGGAGATGACCCGCGGCGAGATGGCCAATGCGGCGCTGGTCACGGTCGACGTCACCACCGGCAAGGTGATCGGCGACGCCGTGTCGGTGGTCGGCAAGGGCGGCAAGGTGGCGCTGACCGCGCTCGCCCCGATCACCGCCACCGACGTCCAGTTCCCGATCTTCGAGCTGATCGCCTATGAGAAGCGCATCATCGGCTGTCTGTTCGGACACTCGAACCCGCGCTCCGACATCCCCAGGATGCTGCAGCTGTACCGCGACGGCAAGCTGATGCTCGACGAGCTGGTCACGCGCACGTACACGCTCGAGCAGATCAACGAGGGCTACGAAGCCATGCGGACGCACAAGAACATCCGCGGCCTGGTGCTCTACGAGTAGACCGCCTCGGGGATGGAGCGCCGGCGGTTCGGACGGACGGAGTTACACGTCCCGGTCATCGGGCTGGGCACCTGGCAGACGTTCGACGTCGGCCCTGCGCAGGAGGGGCGCGCGCGCGAAGTCGTCGAAGCCGTCTGGGAAGGCGGCACGCGGTTCTTCGACTCCTCGCCGATGTACGGACGGGCGGAGGGCGTGCTCGGCCGGGCGCTCGGCGAGCTGCGCGCCGATGCCCTCCTCGCCACCAAGATCTGGACCAGCTCGGTACCGGAGGGGCGTGGCCAGTTCGCGAACCAGCTCGAGTTCTTCGGCGGGCGCGTGGAGCTCGAGCAGGTGCACAACCTGGTGCAGTGGCGCGCCCACCTCGACTGGATGGAAGAGGAGCGCGAGGCTGGACGGATCACGTTCCTGGGTGCGACCCACTACGCGGCGAGTGCGTTCGACGAGCTCGAGCAGGTCATGCGCACCGGGCGCATCGACGCGATCCAGATCCCCTACAACCCGCTCGAGCGCGAGGCCGAGCGGCGGATCCTGCCGCTCGCCGCAGAGCTCGACCTCGGGGTCATCGCCATGCGGCCGCTCGGAGGCGGGTCGCTGACCCGCCGGCTCGGCGCGGGCGAACTGCTCAAGTGGACGCTGGCCGACGAGCGCATCCATGTGGCGATCCCGGCCACCTCGAGCGTGGCTCATGCGCGAGCCAACACCGCGGCCGGCGAGGCTCCGTGGCCGTCGCCCGACGAACGCCGGCGGCTGCTCGAGCAGGCGCGCCACTGAGCGCAGGAGTAGTTGACGCGCGGCGCACGGTTGGTTGACCGCACCACCGCGGCGGTCCAATGTTCGGTCTCCACCGGGAGAGAGAGGAGTGGGACATGCGCTCAGCCAAGAAGCTGATTGCGTTGGCGGTCGCCTGCGCCGTTCTGGGTGCAGCGGCCGCAGCCGTTGCGGCGAGCAGTGGCGGTGCCGCGAAACCGGACAAGCTGACCGGCTATCCGAGCAAGATCAACCAGATCGACCTGTCCGGCTACCAGATCGAGACCAGCTACCCCCTGGGCAAGCTGGACGCCGGCAGCACCTACCTTCAGAAGTACTCGGGCGATTCCGTGACCGCCACGGCGATCGCGGGGCCGTACGTCGGCTCGCCGGCTTCGCACTTCAAGTACATCGCGCTGCCGGTCACCCACGACGTCATGCTGCTCGTGTGGCTCGAGCCGAAGTTCAAGCACAACACGTTCGTCTACAACTTCAAGACGCACCTGTCGTCGGTTGTCACCTGGGACCAGAAGGGAGATCCCAGTCTCGGATCGGTGACGATCGTCAAGGCGGGACCTCACCCGATTCCATGAACCGCGTCGGCGAGTCCGGCTCAGCCGTGACTCGCCGCCGACCGCGTCTCGGCCTCCTCGCGAACCACGTCGAGGAGGCCGTGCACGAGCACGTGAGCGCCGTAGCCGACGCCGAACATCCAGTAGCGGCGAAACCAGGCGCGGGCATGCTCATCGGTGGTGGCGGTGCGCATGACCGCCCAGAGCAGCGTCCGGCCGCCCTCGTGCGGGGACGCCCCCAGCGCGTACACCGTCTTGGCGAAGCCCGGCTCCGCGAAGTCCCTGAACGCGGCCGCGCCGACGTCGGCGTACTCGATCACCGGGCGCCAAAACCTACCGACCAAGCCGAGCACGATCTCCTGCCCGGGGCGCTCATCGAGTAGGACCCAACCGCCGCCGCTCATCGGCAGTTCGGTCGTGTCACGCAGCGTGAGCCGCTCCGGAGCGGCCGGCGGGTGCTCGCCGTGAAGCCGCTGCCACACGACATCGGGCAGGATGCGGATCGCGCCGAGCACGCCCGCGAGCGGACGCCGGCGACCCACCTCGATCAGATCGGCCTCCATCAGCGCGTTCCAGGTGATCGCCGGATCGGCCGCGACCACCGTGCCGATCTCGTCCGAGAAGTCATAGTCCGGCAGGAATTCGTCGACCAACCGGGTCATCGCAGGACCGATCCCCCGTCCGGGCACAACGCCTGGCCGGTGATCGCCGCCGCCGCGTCGGTGGCGAGGAAGGCGACGAGCCCGGCGACGTCATCGGGCACCAGGGACCGCGGCAGGGCCTGGCGCACGAGGACCTCGTCGAATGCCTGGTCGGGCAGATCCGCCTCAGTGAACGGCGTGCGGGTCAATCCGGGGGCAACGCAATTGACGGTGATACCCTGGGCGCCCAGCGGCTTGGCCAGCGTCCGGGCGATCCCCACCAGCGTCGCCTTGCTGGCCACGTAGGGCAGGAAGTCGGCGGCGGGTGGTCTCCACACGGTGTTCGAGGTGATGAAGATGATCCGGCCGAAGCCGCGCTCGATCATCGCCGGCGTCAGTGCCTGACATAGCCAGAGCGCCGACTCGACGTTGACCGCCTGCACCCGCCGCCAGGTTGCGCCATCGATGTCCGCCAGCGACGCGCGGTCGAAGGCGGCCGCGGCGTGCACGAGGACATCGCGCGGCCCGAGTCGCGCCGCGATCTCCCGCACCGCATTCTCGTCGGCCAGATCCACCGCGAACTCGCCCTGCCGGTCGACGATCGCCACGTCGTGCTCGGCCTCGGCCAGCGCGCGCACGATCGCCCCTCCGATCCCTCCGGCCCCTCCGGTCACCACCGCGGTTCGCTGCATCCGAGGCGATGCTAACGATGCCGGTGAGGACGCACGACGCAGACGGCGAGACCGATCAAGGCTGCCTCGGTGAACAGGTTCACGACGCCCAGCATCTGGCCCCAGTTACCGATGTCATCGGTCGAGCCTGGCAGCCCGGTTGTGCGGCTCAGGATGAACACCGCCGTCGCCGCGAGGTTGAGTCCGAGCGCGGCCGTCCAGAGGGCGCGCGTCGGCCGGACCAGCAGCATCACCGCAAGGGGTGCGCAGGCGGCGGCGAGCGAGAGCTCCAGGGCGCCGACGTAGAACTGGTCCGACAACGAGCCCGGCCCGTCGAGCAGGTGCACGATGCGCACGCCGGCCAGCGCGGCGGCGGCCGGCGCGGCGAGTGAGCGACCGATGGTCGGCCGAGAGAGCGTCGCGAGCATGATCGTCTCCTTCCGAATCATTGTGCGGGCGGCTCGCCGTAGGCCGGCAGCACCAGCACGTACTCGCGCGGGAACGACAGACCGGCGATCGGCAACTCGTGGAACCCGTGACCGGCGAGGACGCTGCGCGAGACCAGCACGGTTGCTGTAGTAGGTCAGCCCTTCGCGGCGCGATTCGCGATGGCCACGTACGGCCGGCACGGCTCGTTGCGCAGGCTCGGGCACGCGGGGTAGCCCGTCGGCACGCTGACGCCGGGTACCACCGGGAGGATCAGGCTCGAGGGCATCTGCTTCGAGAACGCGATCGAGACCTTCGCCGTCCCGGCGGGCTCGGTCTCGCCGAACGACCAGATCGGCTGCGTGCCGTTGGGCGCCGAGATCGTCACCCGGATCCGTGAGCCGGCGCGGTACACATGACCCTCGTAGTAGAGCGGGACGACGACCTCCACGAACTGCCCCTTCGGCATCGGCTGCACGTCGGAGGCGAGCATGCTCGGGATCGGATCGAGCAGGGTGCTCCGCTGGTGGAGGATGTCGTTCGTCCCGGTGGCCAGCTTGCGGTCACTGGCCCGCAGCCAGCCGTTCTGCACGAACGTCTCGTTGCCGTCCGGCCGAAGCTCGCTGACCGTGGCCTGAAGGTCCACGTCCGGTGTCGAGGAGCGCACCCACAGGTGAACGGCGCCCGCGCCGATCACGGTGGTGTTCGTGGCAAGCGGAGCCGACACGTAGGAGACAGCTGTGCCGGGCGGGTTCTGCTGCCACTGCCATTGCCACTGCGAGGCGTTGCCCCACAGGCCGCCCGACTCGACGTTCGTCCCGGAGTAGTCGGACAGCGCCGTCGCCCTGGCGTTCGACGTGTACCGGTTGACACCCTTGCGAGCCGGCGGACGGTCGTGCAACGCACCACCCCGCCCCAGATACCAGAAGCGCGCCGTGGTGCCCGGGATCGGGAGCTTCGAGAACGACTGCTCGAAGCCCGGATACGGATCGCCCGCCGTGCTCTGGCCGGTGGGTGACTGGCCGGCGCCGTTGTCGAACAGCACCCTGATCGCGGGCAGTGCCTCGAAGGCGGACAGCGCCGACTGATAGGTCGGCTCGAGCTGGATCGGATCGGGCGGCAGCGTGTCCACGTCGCTCTGCGGCAGCCCCATCGCCTGTTGATAGATGACCGGAGCCGCGGCGCGGATGACCGCCTGATTCACGATCGGCGCCTGATGGGCCACGAACAGCTCGAGGAAGTCGTACCAGCGATTGAACGTGGCCGGATCGAGTGAGTCGACGTGGGCGCCATTGGTGAACGTGAACCACTTGTCCTGGGTTCCGGTGAAGTGCTGGGCCAGATCGGGGCAGTGACCGCCGGTCTGCTCGTCCTCCCACTGACAGGCCATGAACGTCGGCACCTTGATCTTGTTCACGAACGTGATCGGGTCGAGTGGGTCGGCCACCGGCGGGTTGTAGTGGGAGTTGGCCCGGATCTTGTCCATCAGGCTGGCCGCCTCGCCGTGCAGGGTCTGGTTGGCCGCGCACGTCTGATCGCCGTTCTGAATCTGCTGATAGGCGTACGGCTGCCCGCTGTTCGGACCGGCCGGCTCCGCCTCCTGCTGGCGCTGCTGGGCCCACGCGACCGCGAAGCCGGTGTTGAGGATCCCGCCCGGGTACAGCGTCGTCGCGGTGGCGTCGATCGTCGAGAGCGGCGAGATCGCCTCGAGGTCGGGCGGGTCGAGCTGCGCCGCGAACAGCTGGCTGATCGCGCCGTACGAGATCCCCATCATCCCGACCTTGTGCCCGAGCACCCACGGCTGGTGGGCGATCGTCTCGATCACGTCGTAGGCGTCGAGGCTCTGGAGCGGCTCGAAGAAGTCATACGCCCCGCCCGAGCAGCCGGTGCCGCGCATGTTGACGTCGACCACAGCGAAGCCCATCAGGTTGGCCAGCACCGCGATCCCGTTGACCGGACCGTTCGGATCCGCATAGCCGTAGCCCGAGTACTCGATCAGAGTCGGGTACGGCGGGACCCCGAACGCGCTGGCGTGGGCCCGCTTGGCGAGCGGCTGGGGCAGGGTGGGCGGGGTCGGCAACGACGGCAGCGGCGGGAGCTGGAGCGGGAGCCCGGGGACCTGCGGCAGCCCGGGAGGCACCGGCAGGCCGAGCGGCAGTCCCGGCTCGCCGGCCGGACTGCTCGGCGGGTGGACGTCGATGGCCAGCTGTATCCCGTCACGAGTGGTGAGGTAGGTGTATCCGTTGTCGGCAATCGACTGGCTGTAGATGCTCGGATCCCACGGCGCGGCCGCGTCCGAGTGAACCGTGATCGGACCCGATTCGGCGCCGGACGAGGCCAGCCGGACCCGGTAGCCGCTCCCCGGCGGCACGTTGCGGAACAGCAGCCCACCGAGCGAGTCGGCCTGCTGCGTGTAGAGAGTCGTGCCCTGCGAGCTGAGCAGCGACATCGTCGCTTTCGGCGCGAGGCCGGTCACGTAAACCTGCTCGGCGCTCCCGTGGGCGCTGAAACTCGGTGCCGCCTCGGCGCCGGCGGCTCCGATCAGGCCCAGCGCGAGCACGGTGACGAGCGAGCACGCGCTCGCATGGACACGACGCCGCAGGACGTGGCCTCTCCGCACGCGGCAAATCTTCCACATCTCTGGCGGCCATGCGCCGGTTCCCCTCCCCTTCCCTTGATAATCAAGAACCCATGAGTGTTCGCCGGCGACAGATCGGCCGCCTCGCGCCCCTCGTCGCGCAGCTCGCCCTGGCCTGGCGGCGCCGGAGCGGTGAGATCCCGCCCGCCTTACTCGAGGCCGGCCGCTATGGCGAGCGCCACATCGCGATGCTCATATCGCTGGCCATCGAGGGACCCGCGACCGTCTCCGTGCTGGCGCAGCGGCTGGACATCACTGCCGCGCACGCAAGCTTGGTGGTCGGCGAGCTCGCCCGTGCCGGCCTGGTGCAGCGCGACCACGACGAGCGAGATCGCCGGCTGATCATCGTCTCGCTGTCGGATTCGGCGAAGCCCGCCGTGGCCGAGATGCGAAGGCGCCACGCCGCTCCCCTGCTCGGGTTTCTCGGTGAGCTCGACGAGGAGGAGGCCGACCGCTTCATCGAGCACCTCGGCCGGCTGATCACCCACCTGCGTGGCGAGAACGACGGGAACGGGTAGCTATATCGCCGTTGTACGCTGGAAGGCTAGGTCATGGACGCCGAGGAAGACGTGGGAGACGCGGGGGGCGCCCGCAAGGAGGACGCCGGCCCCCGCCGGGAGAACGGGCTGGCGGACCTGCTGGTCCCGCCGGCCGCGATTCTCGAGGGCTTGCCCGACGCGGTGGTCGCGGCGGACCGTCACGGACGGATCGTGCCGCCGCATTTCCCGCGCGCCGCTCTCCTGGTCCTCGTCCCAGTGGTGCAGGCTGAGGATCGCCATCGCCGCATCGACGCTCTGGTCGCGGAGCGGGAGCGCTCCCGCGCCGGCCCGGATGGCCGGAGCCAGCTCGGGCGGGCGCTGGGCGGCCATCACGTCGCTCGGCTCGATCGGGACCACGTATCGGTCGCGCGGCTCGTAGGACCCGGTGCCGGCGCCGACGTTGACGACCGTGCGGGCGCCACCCAGCGCCCGGTGGATGCGCTGCGCCAGGCGGGGATCCTCGCGGCGGGTTTGCGCGTAGCCGCGCCCGATCCGCTCGTAGCGCGGCGGACGTGTGTCGCCCGGCGAGGTCATGACTTCCGTCGCACGATACAGAGGATTCCTCGGTGTGAGAAGATGAATGCTCTGTATGGCACCCGCCGGCACCCGTGCTTGGTCGAGTCCGCCCGCCCACGCGGGCAGCGCCCGCGAGCGACTGCTCGAGACGGCCCTCGTCCGTTTTGCCCACGAGGCCCCTGTCGCGGTCAACCTCGAGGACATCCGCCGCGAGGCCGGAGTGAGCGTGGGCGCCCTCTACCACCACTTCCCGGACAAGGCGGCGCTCGTCGACGCGCTCTACCTCGAGCTCACTCGGCGCGTGCAGGAGGAGTTCGTGGCCGAGCTCCGCGCGCAGACCTCGGCGGAGGCCGGCGTCAAGGCGATCGTCCGCCTGTACCTGCGCTGGGTCTCGAGCAACCGGGCGGCCGCCTCTGTCCTGCTCGGCCACCGGCCCGACGAGGCCGCCTTGCGCGAGCTCAACCGCCCGTTCTTCGCCGAGGTGATGGGCTGGTGGCGGACTCACGCCCACTACGGCGCGCTGCGCTCGCTGCCACTCGACCTGATCAACGCCCTGTGGATCGGCCCGGCCCAGGAGTACACGCGCCATTGGCTCTCGGGCCAGGTCAAACGCGTCCCCCGGGCCGTTGCCGACGTGCTCGCCGATGCCGCCTGGAACGCACTAAAGGAGCCCTCATGACCTTCTACGACGATCTCATCGCCGACGCACAGGACGAGGCCCGGAAGCTCGTCCGCGTTGAGCGCGCCGACGACCGGGCGACGGTCACGCTCGACGATCCGGACAAGCTGAACGTGCTGAGCGCCGGGCTGACCCGACAGCTCCGGGCAGCACTCGAAGCGCTCGTCGCCGACCGGGCGATCCGCTCGATCGTGCTGACCGGCGCCGGCGCGGGGTTCTCGGCCGGAGGCGACCTGCGGATGATGGACCGGGCGCCCGCCGCGCTGGCCGCGCCGGAGGGAACCACCGACATCTGGCGCTGGATCCGCTACGAGTTCGGCGCGATCGCTCGCCTGATCGCGCGCAGCGACACCGCGTTCATCGCCGCGCTCAACGGTCCGGCCGCCGGCGTGGGACTCGCCTGGGCGCTCACCTGCGACGTCGTGATCGCGTCCGAGCGAGCCGTGATCGTGCCTGCCTTCGGCCGGCTCGGGCTGCTGCCGGAGGTCGGTACCTCATGGGCGCTGACCCGGCGGCTCGGATACCAGGGCGCCTTCGCCTATTACGTGGCGGGCGAGCACCTCGACGCGCACCGCGCGCTCGAGCTCGGGCTCGTCCAGGAGGTCGTCGCGCACGACGATCTGCTTGCCGCGGCGGATGCCTGGTGCAGTCGGATCGCCGCGCTCCCCTCCCACGCGGTATCGATGACCAAGCCGCTGCTGCGCGCCGCCGCCGATGGCAGCTGGGACCAGGCGATCGCGATGGAGGAGTTCGCCGAGCCGCAGTGCTTCACCACCGGCGCGTTCCAGCGCTCGGTGGAGACGCTGCTGACCCGGAGTGGCTGACCGTGTGCTCGCGGAGACGCCTGGCCACCAACTCGGGTGCCTTCTCCGGGCCTACGTGGTCGAGCCCGGGCAGGAGCTCGACCACGGCATTCGGGATCGCCGCAGCGAGCTGATCGAACAGCGCGGTCGTGTAGCGCGGGCGGCTCTTCCCTCCGCCGAGCAGCAGCGTTCGCGCCGTGATTGCGCCGAAGCGCTTCGCCGTCCCATCGTCCACGGCGGCGACCTGCTCGTGCTCGGCCAGCGCGACCTCCAGCAGCGAGTCGGTCCGCCGCCACTCCGCTCCCCTGATGAACACCCGCAGGAGCAGCTTGACGTACCAGACCGGCAGCCGCTCCATGATCGGCGGTGCACCGCCCGCTCCGCGCACCACGGTGGCGAACGCCCCGCGCCGGTCGCCGGCCGCGAGCCGGTCCCGGTACGACGTCATCCACCCTAGCGGGATCGAGCCGCCGATCGAGACCCCCGGCTCGTAGACGATCACGTCGCTGAACGGGGCACCGCGCCGCGCCGCCTCGAGCGCGACAAGTCCGCCGTACGAGTGGCCGAACACGATTCCGGCGCCGGTCTGCGCCTGAACGGCGGCCAGATCCTCGACCTCGCGCTCGATGCTGTACGCCGGTCCCTGCGGACCGCTGCGCCCACGGCCACGGCGGTCGATGACGTGAACGGCGAACGACGGCGCCAGCGCACGAGCGAGCGGCAGGTAGTCCTCGCCGCTCCGCCATGCGCCGCCGAGCACCATCACGCCCTGGCCGTCCCCGACCGTCTGGTAACCGATCGGCGTTCCGTCCTTCGAGACGGCTGTGGACCCCGTGTGCTCGGTGACGGTCATGCCCGGCCCTCGAGCGCGCCGAGCAGGCGCCGCGTGTGTGTGCGATAGGTACGGTAGGGCACCCGGGCCGACTCGACCAGCGCCGCGAAGCGCTCCTCGAGCTCCCCGCCCCACCGCGTGACCAACTCCGCGCCGGCCGGCGTCAGCCTCAGGTGGTGGCGATTGCCCCCGGCCGGATCTGAGGACGCCTCGAGCCAGCCGGACGCGGAGAGGACGCGGACCATGCGGCTGACCGAGGGCTCGCTGACGCTGAGCCGCTCGGCCAGAGCGCGCTGCGTGTCCGCCCCTTCCAGGCCGACCATGTACAGCGCCAGGAAGCGCGCGTACGACACTCCGGCCTCGGCGCGGAGCATCGCATCGGCCGCCCGGTCGAGCCGGGCCGTGAGCCTGTGCAGGCTGCGACTGAGATCGTGATCCATGTCGATCGGCGACCTTAGCACACTAAGTTGTCTATGCAAGTCTGCCGGGCGTCGGCGCGAACCACCGAACCGTCGTGCATGGACACGACCCATCGCATAGGGTGGTCCGGTGCAAGGAAGAACCCTCACGCCGTTGCTCGAGGGCGGCGCGTTCTTCGAATCACCGCGCTGGCACGACGGGCGCTGGTGGGTGTCTGACTTTTACCGCCAGGCGGTCTACACGGTCGGCACCGACGGAAGCGAGGAGCTCGTGCTCGAGGTCGAGCACCAGCCGTCCGGCCTGGGCTGGCTACCCGACGGCTCGCTGCTGGTCGTCTCGATGAAAGACCAGCGGATCCTCAAACGCGACCGCGAGGCCGGCGTGACCACCCACGCAGAGCTCAGCGCGTTCACCGGCAGCCCGCTCAACGACATGGTGGTCGACGGCCGTGGACGCGCGTGGGTGGGCTGTTTCGGCTTCGACCTGATGGCATTCGCCGATCCGCAACTCGCGCCGCTGATGCGTGTCGATCCGGATGGCACCGCCACCTTGGCCGCTGACGAGCTGATGTTTCCCAACGGCTCGGTCATCACTCCGGACGGCAGCACTCTGATCGTCGGGGAGACCGCGGGCTGCCGCTACACCGCGTTCACGATCGGCGCGGACGGCACCCTGACCGATCGCCGCGTGTGGGCTCAGCTTGCGCCCACCCCGGCGATCGCCCCGCTCCAGGAGATGCTTCCCCAGATGACGGTCGGGCCCGACGGCTGCACGCTCGACGCGGAGGGGCACATCTGGGCCGCCGACGAAGCCGGGGCCCGCTGCATCCGGATCGCGCCGGGCGGCGCGATCGTGGATGAGATCCACACTCCCGAGGGCCTCGGCTGCTTCGCCTGCGCGCTGGGCGGACATGACGGGCGCACCCTGCTGGTCTGTGCCGCTCCGGACTTCCTCGAGTCGACCCGCCGCGAGGCGCGCGAGGCGGTGCTGCTGACCGCCACCGTCGAGATTCCCCACGCCGGCCTGCCCTAACCGGCACGTGGTTCCATGGGTCGCGGCATGGTCGTGCTGCGCCCGCTCGAACCCGAGGACTGCGACGTGCTCCTCCCGTGGATCACGTCAGCCGACGCGCTGTTTCAGTGGTCCGGGCCATGGGACTTCCGGTGGCCGCTCGACCGCGAGCAGCTTCTCCACGACCTCGGGTCGGCTTCGGCGCGCCGGTTGCTGTTCGCCGCCGCGGACGAGGCGGGGAGCGAGCTGCTCGGACACGCGATGCTGACCGTTCAGCCAGAGCACGGCCTGGGCGTGATCGGTCGAGTCCTCGTCGACCCGGGCCGGCGCGGCGGAGCGTGCGCGGGGTTCATCGCCGCCCAGGCCACCCGCTACTTCGAGCAGCCGGGCTCGTTCGCACGCGTGGTCGCGCTGGCCGTCGACCGCTCGCGACTGATTCGGACGCCCGCCGGGCTTCCGCCGAGCTACGGCGCGACACCGATTTCCGCTGAGACGGCTGCGGTGAGGAAGCGGCGCGGGTTGACGACCATCAACTCGTCGATCTGCGCCTGCGTCACCCCCTCGAGCCGCAGGGCCGGGAGCACCTGGTTCGAGATCAGCAGGTAGTCGGGCTTCTCGTCGGCGAAGAACGGGTTGCCGACGAAGAAGTCGTAGAAGCAGGCCGCGTCGTGCGAGAGGTGAATGCGATCGCCGTATCCCTCGGCCAGGAGCGCGAGCAGCGTCTTGATCCGGTCGGCCAGCGGATTGAAGTGCTCGATGCCGAAGCGATCGCAGCCCAGCCACGCGCCGCTGTCGGCGATCGCCCGCAGGTAGTCGAGATCGTTGCTGTCCCCGGCATGCGCGATCACGATCCGCTCCGGCTTCACGCCGTGCCCGGTCAACGCCTCGAGCGCATCGAGGCCCGTCCGCGCCTGCGCGTTGGTGTGGACCATGACCGGCGCCCCGGTCTCCACCGCCGCCGCGGCGACCGCGGCCAGGATGCGCGGGATGTCGCCGATCACCCCGTGCCTCTCCACGGCGCACTTCAGGAACCCGGCCTTCACGCCCGTGTCGTCGATGCCCACGGTGATCTCACGGACGAACAGCTCGGCGATCGCGTCGACGCTGCGATAGGCGAGGAAGTTGGTCAGCTCGAGGAAGGCGTACACGCCGGTCGCCACCACGATGTTCAGGTCCACCGAGGCGTTCAGCTTCTGCAGGCGCGGGATGTAGCGCCCGAGTCCCGGCACGGTCGGATCGACGATCGTGCCGATGCCGGCGCCGCGCACCGCGCTCAGCTTGGCCACGGCGTCGTCCAGGCGCTCCTGCTCGTTCCAGTAGGAGGGCCCAAACGCATGGCCGTAGTTCTGGACCGCCTCGGGCTGCATGATGAAGACGTGCTCGTGCATGAGTGTGGTGCCCAGCTCGTCGGCATCCACCGGACCCCGGACGGTCTCAACGGTCGGCATCGTGTCTCTCCTCTCTCGTTTGCCTGGCCGCCTCCGCGAGGACGGCGTCGAAGAAGCTCACCGGCGGCTCCGGTGACCACCACGACCTTGTCATCGGTCCGGCTCCTCTGTGAGCCCTTTGTGCACTGAGCGCGTGGACGCCGGCCACAGGTTAGTTACCCGCGCAGCCGGCGGGTCGGGTCCGATGTTTCAGGCTGTGCCTGAGGTAGTTGCTACGGATTCGGCTCGATAAGCGCGGAGCGTACGGTGCGGCTAGGGAAGCCATCAGAGGAGGTTTGCCATGCCGGTAAAGACTGATCAGTTCACGGACTGGGAGTTCCCGCTCGCGCTCGACCTCCCGCGCGATGAGCTGCACGGGATGTCGTTGAATCAGCTGGCGGAGATCCCGTTCGAGCAACTCGGCCGCTTCAAGCAGGCCCAATCGTTCCCGCACGGCTACAGCCGTGACTACCTCACGTTCTACGCCCCCCGCGATCCCGGAGTGCACGAAGTGCTGCTGTGGACGCTGCTCCAGGCGAAGAGCTCGGTCGCGATCAACATGTACGGCTTCGACGACGAGAACCTGGCCGCAGTGCTGCGCCACCACGCCGAGAACCCTCAGCTGATGGTCACGCTGACTCTCGACTCGAGCCAGGCGGCCGGCGTCGCCGAGACGCCGCTGCTCAAGTTCCTGCGCAACGACCTACCGGGGAACAGCATCGCGATCGGCCGCTCCGAGCGCGGCAAGATCAGCCACGACAAGATCATGGTGGTCGACGGCCTGTACCTGGTCACCGGCTCGACGAACTGGTCGTTCGGCGGCGAGAACCTGCAGGACAACCAGCTTTCGTTGACGCGCGATCCGATCGCGTGCGCCGAGGCCCGTGCGGTGATCGACCTGGATCACGACATCATGCTCAAGCAGATGGCCGCCGCCACGCGGGGCAAGTCGGCGACGCGTCGCGTCGTCTCCGGGCGCCAGCTGGTCAGGCAGCACACGGGACACTGAGGTTGGACCCGGAGCGAAGGGAGGCTCGTCATGAGCGCGGTCGACGAACTCCAAGAGACTGGCTCCCGGAGCAGACCGCGCACGCCGGCATAAACGCGATCCGCGCGGCTGCGGGAGGCGCGGACGGCCGCCGCAACGGCGCCGCGCCGCCCGCGTAGTCCTCGACGCCGTTACTTCACCGACCGGATGGTCCAGAAGTCGCTCGACAGGGTGTGCTGGAGCAGGTACGGATAGGGCAGCGTGAAGTAGCCACCCATACCCCAGCCGGCTCCCCACGAGTTGCGGACGATGAAGCGTTGCTGGCTCTCGTCGTAGCCGACCGCCAGCACCGCGTGCCCCCCGAGCTGCTTTTCGCCGGCCTGTGGCAGCTGCGCCTCGCCGGTTGAGGCGACCTGCGGGCCTTCGAAGCTCTCGTACACGACGAAGCCGAACACGAACGGGAATCCCGACGCCAGGCAGCCCTTCAGCTGTCCGAGCGTCGGGGTCAGCCGCTGGTAGAGGATCGACTGGTGCTGAGCGGCGTCGTCGTAGGCCTTCTGCGGGGGCTTGTCGGCGAACTTGGTGATGTCGTAGGGCCAGTCCGAGTCCTCCGGCGGCGCGCCCTGTTTGTTGACCGACTTGACTCCGTCTCTGATCTGTGCACCGGAGTCCGAGCTGACGGTCCCCTCGATGACCCGCTCGTTGTAGTAGATGAACAACCGGGACGGGGTGAACGCCTGCTCCTTCTCCCTCATCTGGTCGAACTCGAGCGCGGCAGCGATCGCGTTCGCCGTGCAGCTGCCCAAGTGGCCCTGGTCGTAGACCGGTGGGCACTGCTCCCGGAGATCGACCTTCGGCGGGAGGGCGGTCGCGACCTCCGGCGGCGCGCCGTACAAGAGATCTCGGCCGTCGGGCAGGTCCGGATTCCAGCCGTAGCCTTGGATCTTGCGGGCCATCTGCTTACCCCCTATGCGTGGACCGTAGAGTCAGCTGTAGAGTCAGCTGCAGCGTCGACGGTAACGCCCCGCGCCCGCACGGGTCAACTGGCTTCAGCCCAAATTCGCCGGTCGCGCTCCGGCGTGGGGGCCTGATCCCGGTCGCGTGCTCTGGCCGGCGGCCGGCGCCGCGGTGGGCCTGGGCGGCGACGGCTCGTGGGCGGTCGGCAGCTTGCTGGTGCATTGAACGCTTGGCGTGCCCATTGGTTCGCTCTCCTCTTGGGGTGAAGACCCAGTTGGCGGATTCGGCATGGGCACAGTCGCATCCCAACACCCGCTCGCACATCGGGCGAACGCACATTTCCGTTGGCGGCGCTTTAGACGCCGCGCGTGAATGTTTAGACCCGGCCGAGCCTCCAGGCGTCGACTCCCGAGACGCTGATCCCACGGTCGAGGTGCGGCGTGGCTCGGACGGGGAAATCGCCGGGGTGGGCGCGATCGCGTGAACGCGCCCACCCCGGCCAGTGCCGTAGTTCAGGTCGCCAGCGGCTCGCCGGTCTCGAGCAGCGTCTTCAGCCCGGACAGGACCATCATCCAGCCCGGCCCGGCCACGCTCCGTGCGGTCTTGGGCGAGTTCTCGAGCTGGTCGTGGGTTGCGCTCAGCAGGCAGTAGCCGCCTTCCCGCGGCTCGATCTCCCAGGTCACGCGGCTGGTCGGCTCCGCGGACAGCTCCTCGCTGTACAGCGAGTCCCAGCCGTGGACCAGCCGGCGCGGCGGGTCGAACTCGAGCACCTGGGCATCTCCCCACACCGAGCCGTCGGGACCGAGGGATCGGTAGCTGTCGGGCGTGACCGTGATGCGCGCGCCGTGGAAGTAGCGCCGGGTGAATTCCGGAGTGGTGATGGCTTCCCAGATCTGCTCGGGAGTCGCTTTGATGAACACCTGGTAGATCTGGGTTGCCTGGAAATCGGCGGTGTCGGTCACTGCGCTCTCCTGGGTGTACGTTGTCATGGGGTCTCCTCCAATCGAGTCTTGAGATCCGAGAGAGCCGCCACGCGCGGCTCGGTGTACTTGTCGATCCAGCGGTCGTGGATGAGCCGGATCGGAACCGCGTTCAGGTAGTGCAGCTTCTCGCGGCCTGATCGCCGGGCGACCACGAGCCCCGCCTCCTCGAGCACCCGCAGGTGCTTCATGACTCCGAACCGCGTCATCCGCAGCTCGGACTCGAGCTCGGTGAGCGAGCGGCCGCCCCGCTCGAACAGCCGGTCGAGCAGGTGCCGGCGCGTGGGGTCGGCGAGCGCCTTGAACACCCGGTCGTCATCGCCGTCTTCATCCACGCGGCGAATCATATGTGACCATTTAGTCACATGTCAACCGCCTGCGCCACGGCGCCTCAAATGCCGGAGCGCGGCTCGCGCCGCGTTCCGGGCCCCGCGATCAGGGTCGACGCCCGAGCGTCAGCCGACCGTCACTACGCCGCGGACGGCGCGGATCCGGCCTGGCCGCTGACCGCGTGAGCCCCCGTGGCCGACACAACTCGGGTGAACGCCTCAGCAAACCCACGGGCCCGCCCCGCCCGGCATTCCAGCTTGACCGGGAGGCCGCCCCGCGGCGTGATGATCAGGAGACCGCCGAGGCCGACGCGCTTGGCGTCGATCGATTCGACCGAGCCGAGTGGAATGGCGCTCAGCAACTCCTTGACGCCGGTGATCGCGCCACCCATCGAGTAGCCGACCTTGACCGTGAGCAGGCGTCGCTGGGTCAGCACGACGGCCATGTTCGCCTCGATGCGCAGACCGGCCGCCGCTGCCTTGCCGACCTGGCCCGACACCATCTTGGCTCCGATCATGGACCCCACTCCGCCGGCCGCGGCGGCGGTGTTCCGGCCCCGGGGCGACGCAGACATAGCCGCGACCAGCACCTCGCCTTCGTCGAGGAATGCCTGCGCGTACTCCCTGATCTGCTCCATCTGGTCCGCCATCCTCGTCTCTCCAGTCTTGTCAAGTTGTCTGATGACTTCCTGAAGAGGACGTTCGGACGCGGTGTGACCTTCCCGCGGCTCCAGTCTGGAAGGATCGGCGGCCGTCCCGCGTCCTTGGCGGGCATGTCACACCTCCGCACGGCGTCGACCGCCGCACTGATCGCCGCCGCACTGATCGCCGCCGCCTCCCTGCTGCCGGCCGCCGCGGCCGGCGCGCCGTCGACGCGCGGCTGCAACTCATCCGATCTGCGCTACCCGTTCATGCCGGGCGGTCCCCGGACGTTCGGGGTGTTCAGGCTGCGGATCGCAGGCGGCAACTGTGTCACCGCGCACCGCGTCGCACATGCGTGGATGAGGCGGTATGAGGCGGCAATCCGCGCCGGGCACGTCCGGCTCCCGCGCTCGGTGAACGGCTTCACGTTCACGACGCTGCCCGCACACGTTGCCCAGACGTATCGTGAGCGCGGGCAGATGGGCACGACGACGATCTGGTTCGACTACCAGATCCCCAATGGCTGACCGGCTCGGGCCGGGTCGCGTGGCCGCTGTGCTGGCGCTGTGCGCCGGAAATCAGCCAGGGGTCGGGCACGCGGCCACCCGGCGCCGCGGGCGGCATGGCGCGCGACGACGCCGTCAAGCTGGCCGCCGCGCAGCGCCCGGCCGTCGACTGGACGGTGGTCGCCGGCAGGGCGCCGGCGGCGAGCGCGCCAGGCACCGGCGGGGATCCACCCGCGCAGTTCTTCGTGCTCAGGAACCGTCCCGCGCTGTCTCGTGCGGACATCACGAGCGCGCATGCCGGCATCGATCAGCGCGGCCACCCCGACATCGACCTCGAGTTCACTCCACACGGGGCTCGCGCCTTTCACGGCCTGACCGCCGTGCTCGGTCAGCGCGGCGCCGCGCTCAGCGGCCCTGGCCTCACGCTCAATCAGCACCTCGCGGCGGTCGTGGACGGCAAGCTGGTGACCGTCGTATACGTGGACTTCCGGCGCTACCCGTTCGGGATCCCGACCGAGAACGAGATCCAGATCACGGGCAGCTTCACCGCGCCCGCCGCCCAGCAGCTCGCGGCCGAGATCGCCGCTCCGGCGCTGCCCGCCTTCCTGGAGTTGATCGACTCCGCCCGGTTCACCCGCCACGGAGGGTGAGTCCCGGCGGCCCCGCGACCCGCCGCGCGCTTCAGCGGCGCTGAACCTCACGGGCCAGCTCTGGCGCATGTGCAGCACATTGGCCGGTCCGGAGCGCGTGCAGCAGCTGGTCGATGGTGTCCTCGCTCGTGTCGGGGGCGGTGATCACCACCCGGAGGTAGCGCTCGCCGGCGATCGTGGTCGAGCTGATGTGCAGCCGCCCGTCGGCCAGGATCCGCTCGCGCAGCTCGAGCTGGTCGCACCCGTGCACTCGGAAGCACAGGATGTTGCTCTCCGGCCGGTACGGGCAGGTGATCCCCGGCTCGCGCGATAAAGCGTCGTGGAAGCGGTGTGTCAGCTCATACCGGGACGCCACGTACTCGCCGAGGCCGCGCTCTCCCGCCCACGCGAGCGACAGGAAGAGCTTCAGCCCGAGCGTCGCCTTGGTCGTCTCGAGCGCCCGATCGACCAGGTCGAAGCCGACCGAGTCGTGGCCGTCGAATATGTAGTCGGCGTGCTGCTGGAACGCCGCCGGCAGATCGCTGGCGCGCCTGACCAGGACGGCCGCGCACAGCGCCGAGGTGCGCAGGAGCTTGTGGGCGTCCCAGATCACCGAATCGGCCCGGTCGATCCCGGCGAGCAGGTCGCGGTGGCTCTCGGAGAGGAGCGCGGAGCCGCCGTGCGCCGCGTCGACGTGCAGCCAGATTCCCCGATCCGCACAGAACGCGCCAATCGGGCGCAGATCATCGTGCAGTCCGGTGCTCGTGGCCGGCGCGGTGGCGACGAGGGCGAGCGGGCGCCGCCCAGCCGCCGCGCATCGCCTGAGCGCGTCCGGCAGGCGGTCGGGCCGGATGCGCTCGAGTTCGTCCACCTCGAGCTCGATCACCGCCTGCTCGCCGAGACCGAGAATGGCCGCGGCGCGGGTGATCGAGTAGTGCACCGAGCGCGGTGCGAGCAGCGCGAGGTCGGCGGACACGCCGGCCCGCCATGCGTCGGGCGCGGCGTGAGCACGGGCGGCGAGCAACGCGGTCAGGTTTGCGATCGAGCCACCGTGCGTGAGAACACCGCCACCGGCGCACCGATCGAAGCCGACCTTCCCGAGCATCCAGCGCACGACCGCGCGCTCGATCGTCGCGCCCGCCGCACCCATCTCGTACTTGGCCATCGGGTTGTTCGTCGCACCATGGACCAGATCGGCCAGCGCGGCTCCGGTCGACGGACTGGCGACCTGGTGCGCCATCGAGCCCGGATGGTGAAGCCGGACCGTCGCGTCGAAGTAGCGCGGGAGCCAGTCGGCGAACGCGTCGGTGTCCATGCCGCCGTCGCGCATCCAGCGCTCGAGCTCGAGGCGGGCGCCGAGCTCGTCCGGGTCAGGCTGCGCGGTGGCCGGACCCGTGCCGGCCCGGGAGTCGGCGACGTAGTCCGCCACCAGCTCGACGGCCCTGTGAGCCGCGGTCGCGTAATCGTCCATTGGCAGCAGTATGCGCCCTGACCTGGGGCATTTGGTGACAAGTTGCCTCGCATTGACGGGCGTCTGCGCAATGATCTGCCAATGGACGACACAGACCGCGCGATCCTGCGCCACCTCCAGACCGACGGCCGCCTGCCCAATGCCGCGTTGGCCGACCGTGTCCGCCTCTCCCCCTCTCCCTGCCTCCGCCGGCTCAAGCGCCTCGAGGACGGGGGCACGATCCGCGGCTATCGCGCGGTTCTCGATCGGCGCAGGATCGGGCTCGGCCTGACCGCGTTCGTCCAGATCAAGGTCACCGGCCAATCGCGCCGCCGTGCCCAGGAGCTCGAGAAGGCCGTCGCCGACGTCGACGAGATCGTCGCCTGCTACATCGTGGCCGGCGACGCTGACTTCTTGCTCGAGGTCGTCGTAGCCGACCTGGCCGCCTACGAGCACCTGCTGCTGCACACGCTGCTCGAGCTGCCGGGCGTCTCCGACGTCCGCAGCAACTTCGCGATCCGCACCGTGAAGGAAGCCGGGCCGCTGCCGCTCACGGGGACGGCCTGAGGCTCAACCGGCGACCTGGAGCCCTGAGCGCGCCGACCCTATCCCTGCGTGATCGCCTGGACAACCGTGATGTTGTCCTGGACGTCGTTGTCGAACGCCTGGTTGCAGCCGTTGTTGATCGCCGCCACGACGCTGGCGGGATCGCTCGCCCCACCTGACAGCGGGCCATGCTCCTGGACGTACTTCCGGCCGCGTCGTCCAGACCTCAGGGGCCTGAGCCGCCGGTGCTGGCCGATCCGTGGAGCCACTGGCGCCCATCATCCGATTCCAATCGCGTGGAGGCACCTCCAGCCGTGCCCCGCCTGCCTCCGGCATCCTATCCACTCGCGATAGCCCGCACATCGTCGGCGGTGATCGCCTGGCCGCCGATACCCCAGGCACCGCTCGGGACCTCCTCCACGACGCACCAGGTCAGCTGGCGCATGCCTTCGCCCTGGATCGCGACCATCGCCTCGGTCAGGCGCTCGACGATTTCTCGCTTCTGTTGGGCGGTGAAGACGCCCGCGACGACTCTGACGTGGATGAACGGCATGCCGACCTCCTTGTTTGGAACGATTCCCGCCGCATGGTCGGGTCGATCAGCCCCTGGCACATCGGGCACTCCCCCTGAGATGCCCCCCGAACATCCAGCCGGTAGCGGGGCCGATCCGTTGCGGTAGGTAAGAGGCTTTCCGTACGATAGGCGCGGCATGCGCGAGTCCGTCCTTGTTGACGCAGGCGCCCTGCTCGAGCGCGATCAGGAGGTCGAACGGGTTCGTGCGGCTCTACGCGCGGTCGGTCGGCGCGAGGGCGCAGTCGTCGGGATCGAGGGGGCTCCCGGCATCGGCAAGTCGCGGCTGCTCGAGGTCGGGCGCAGCCGTGCGTTCGACCTCGGCTTCCGCGTGCTCAGCGCGCGGGCGACCGAGCTCGAGCAAGGGTTCCCGTTCGGGGTCGTTCGCCAGCTGTTCGAGCGCGTGATCAACGAGGCCGGTCACGAGGAGCGCGATCGCTGGCTGTCCGGAGCCGCCTCGCTGGCGGCGGACTTGCTGACCGGAGCCCCAGCCGTCATGCCACCCGCCACATCTCCCGGGCTCGCGGCAGACGATCCCAGCTACGCGTGGCAACACGGCCTGTACTGGCTCGCGTCGAACCTCTCGGCCGACGCCCCCGTGGTGCTCGCGCTGGACGACCTCCAGTGGTGCGACGCTCCGTCGGCGCGCGCGCTTGCCTTCATCGCCCGCCGGCTGGGCGGCCAGCCCCTCGCGCTCATGTTCGCGACGCGGCCGCTCGATCCCGGCCTGATGCCCGAGGCGGCGTCTCTCACAGCGGATCCCACGGCCCAGCTGCTTCGACCGCCGCCGTTGACCGACCAGGCGGTGGCGGTGCTCGTGGCCGATCGGCTGGCGGCCGACCCTGACGCTGCGTTCGTCCGCGCCTGCCGCGAGGTGACCGGCGGGAACCCGTTCCTCCTCGGAGAGCTCCTCGACGAGGCCTCCGCGCGGGGGTTCGTGCCCACCGCCGCGGCAGCGGTCGAGATCGGAGCGCTCGTCCCGCGCGGTGTCGCCAACGCCGTGCTGTTGCGCCTCGCGCGGCTTCCGGCACCGGCCACCGCTCTCGCCCGCACGCTCAGTGTGCTCGGAGACGGTGCACTCGTGACCGACGCCGCGCGCGTGAGCGAGCTCACCGCCACCGAGCTCGAGGCCGCCATGTCCGCGTTGATTGCCACGGGCGTCATCCAGACCGGGGGCGCGGTTCGCTTCACCCACCCGATTCTCCGCTCGGCGATCTACGGCGACCTTTCGCCGGCGGAGCGGGAGCGCCTCCACTGCTCGGCGTCGAAGATCCTGTCGGCGCGTGGGGCGCCGCCCGGGCAGGTGGCGGTGCATGTCATGCACACCGAGCCGGGCGCCGACCCCGAGGCCGTGAGCCTGCTCCGCCAGGCGGCACATGACGCACTGGCGCTCGGTGACGCCGGCGGCGCCGCGACCTTGCTCGCCCGCGCTCTCGACGAGCCGCCCAGCGCCGAACAGCGCAAGGCCCTCGTGCTCGAACTCGGTCTGGCCCGCGCCCGCGCCGGCGATCCGGACGCGATCGGCCCGCTGTCCGAGATCGTCACACACGCGGACGACGACGCCGCGATCGTCGCGGCGGCGATCGAGCTCAGCGGCATGATGTTCTTCGCCGGCCGCGCCCGCGAAGCAGTGTCGATCCTCCGCCGTGCCCAGGAACGCCTCCCGCCCGGCAGCGCAAATCGCGAGCGTCTCGAGGTGGCGCTGCTCGGGGCGACCTACACATCGGCGATGGCCAGGCGGGAAGCGGATTCGACCATCGCGTCGCTGCGTGATCCCGGGGGGCCGGCCCAGAGCGTGCTCGAAGCGACGGTGCTCGCCACCCTCTCGATGGATGAACTGATGTACCTCCGCTCAGCGTCCAAGGCAATGGACTATGCGCACCGCGCGCTGGCTGCCGAGCTCCCGCTCGAACCGCACCGCGGCGAGGCGTGGGCCATCGTCGCGCTGGCCGTGCTGGGCGCGACCGATCAGTTCGACGCTTGCCAGCGGGGACTCGACGAGATCCTCGCCCAGGCTCGTGATCGCGGCGCCGCGGTGACGGTGGCAACCATCCTCGCGCTGCGCTCGTTCGCCGGTGTGCGCCGCGGCGATCTTACGAGTGCCCAGGCCGACGCCTACGCGGCCATCGAGGCCGCCCCTGACCTGGGGGCCGAATTCGTCGTGATCGCGGTGTCGGCGGCGGTGCTCGCGGGCCTCGAGCGTGACGAGAGTCCCGAGTCGCTGCGCAGGCTCATCGATCGCGTGGGAATCCGCTACGACACCGAGTTCGCGCCGAGCTCCCAGCTGCGGTACGCGTCGGGCTTGCTGCGGGCCGCGGCTGGCAACCACGAGGCGGCGATCGAGGAGCTTCGAAGCTGCGGTCTGGATCACCCCGCGCTGGGCAGCGAGAACCCGGCGGTCCTGGCCTGGCGGTCGGCGGCGGCGCTCTCGCTGGCCGAACTCGGCCGGATCGACGAAGCGCGCGACCTGGCCGTCGACGAGGTGCGCCGCGCGCGTTCGTTCGGTGCCCGGCGCGCGATCGGCGTCGCCTTACGGGCGGAGGCGCTCGTGGGCCCTCCCGGGCAGCGGGCAGAGACCCTCGAGGCTGCGCTCGAGGTACTGCAGGCTTGTCCGGCGCAGCTCGAGCATGCCCGCGTGCTGGTCGATCTCGGCGCGACGTTCCGCGCCGCGCGTCAGCGCTCGGCGGCCCGCGAGCCACTGCTGGAAGGCCTGACCCTCGCTTCGCGATGCGGATCCCGGCAGCTGGAGCGACGCGCGCGTGCGGAACTGGCTGCGATCGGCGTGCGGCCGAGGACGGCCGAGCGCTCCGGCGCGGATTCGCTCACGCCAAGCGAACGCCGCGTCGCGGAGCTCGCCTCCTCCGGCCAGACCAACCGCGAGATCGCCCAGACCCTGTTCGTCACCGAGAAGACGGTCGAGGCGCACCTCGGACGCGCGTTCCGCAAGCTCGACGTCACCTCGCGCCGGCAGCTCCGCGATGTCCTCGCGAGTGCAACCGGCTATGAGGCACGCACCGCGAGCTCGGTCATCGGGGTCCCGTCGCCAGAGCGGTGAAGCACCGGCGATTCGGGGTGTCGCTCCCGAATCGCCGGTGCCGCCGCTCCGAGCGTGTCACCGCTCGCTGTCACATCCGGAGCTGCGACGGTTCGATGTTCTGGTTGCGACGGAAGACGTTGGTCGGGTCGTAGCGGTCCTTGAGGGCGACCAGTCGTGCGTACGTCGCTTCACCGTACGACGCGCGACCGGCGCCCGGGTCGCCGAGGAAGTTCACGTACGCCCGTCCGGTCGACGCGTCGGAGGCGGCATCGATCACTGCCCGCGCCCAGCTCCGGTGAGCGTCCGTCGCTTCCCGGTCGCGCCACGCGGTCGGCACGTTGAGCACGTACGGCGTCGAGCGGTCGCCGAACGCGGTGTCGGCCTCGCCGACGCCGGCGATCGCCCCGCCCATCTGGTGCACGTGAATCTCGCACTGCGCTCCCGGGGCCTGGAGATGCAGCTCGCACAGCTGGTCGATCAGCGCATCGTCGAGCCGCGCCAGGTTCGTCGCCTTGAAGTACGCGTGGACGCCTTTCTCCCATAGCGGGTCGACCAGCGTCTGGATCACCGCGTAGGGCATCGGGCCGAGCAGATCGGCGATCGGCTCGGCGACCGCTCGCATCGACTGGACATGCCCGTCCCCTTCCTCGACCGGTCCGGCCGAGGTGGCGATGAACGCCACGACCTTGCGGCCGTGCCACTCCTCGGGGATCACCGGCAACGGCGGCGCGGTGGTCAGGTTGAGGAATGCGGTGATGTCCTCGGACGCGCCGGGTGCCCAGGCGCGGAAGGCGCGCAGGAGGTCCCGCGCGGCGTCGGCCGGGTAGAAGATCGGCCCGGCATAAACCATCGGGCCCACCGGATGCAGCGCGAACTCGAACTGCGTCACGATGCCGAAGTTGCCGCCGCCGCCCCGCAGGCCCCACAGGAGCTCGGGGCTCTCCGTCTCGCTCACATGGATCAGCTCGCCGTCGGCCGTCACCACGTCCGCCGCCACCAGGTTGTCGCACGCGAGCCCGTACTTGCGCATCAGCCAGCCGATGCCGCCGCCGAGCGTGAAGCCGGCGACCCCAGTCGAGGAGATGAGGCCCCCGGTCGTGGCCAGTCCGTGCGCTTGCGTCTCGTGGTCGACGTCGGCCCAGACGGCGCCCCCGCCGACCCTGGCCCGACGAGCTGCCGGGTCGACGTGAACCTCGTTCATCGGAGACAGATCGATCACCGCGACCCCGTCGCCGGTCGAGAAGCCGGGAATGCTGTGGCCGCCGCCACGAACGGCGATCTCCAGGTCGTTGCTGCGAGCGAAGCGAAGCGCCGCGATCACGTCGGCGGCACCCGAGCACCGAACGACGAGCGCCGGCCGGCGTCCGTCATGGGCTGCGTTCCAGATCCGGGCGGCTTCCTCGTAGCCGTCTTCGGCGGGCGTGAACAGTTGTCCGCGCACCGCGGCGCGCAGCTCGTCGGTGTCGAGCGCTTCGAACGCCGGCGCCACGCTGCGGCCGACGCTCTCCTCGATATAGGTCATGCTGATCCTCCGTTGCCAGTCCGATTCATTGAAACCGGCATGGTCCGGTCCCCCTGTGCCCGGCACATCGGGCACACCCCCTGAGGATCGCCCCCGAACATTGCCCGCGAGGCCCTGCCCTTAAGGGTCGAGGACGATCCGAGCGTCACCGCGTGATCCCCGCTCGAGCGTCACCGCACGATCGCCGCCTCGAGCGTCACCCGCACGATCACCGCGCGGCGGGCCCGCGGGACCGCGAGTTTGAGCCGGTCCGCGCGATTCCCGGCGTCAGGCGGCCGCGGTGTGCGGCACCGGAATGCCCGACTCCCACGGCAGCACCTTGCCGAACTGCACGAGCTCGCCGTAGAGGGCCGGGTCGAAGCTCGCAGCGAGCGCGAGCCGGACCGGCCAGGCGGCGGCCTCGGCCGGCGTCTGGGCCGCGCTCATGTCCTCGAACCAGGGTCGCGAGGCGTCGGTGTCGATCAGCCCCGGGCACAGCGCCATGATCAGCCGGTTCTCGGCAAGATCGGCCGCCCGCCGCTCGTGGGCCAGTGCGCGGACCGCCGCAACCTGCGCAACCTTCGACGGGATATTCAGCCACGCTCCGTAGCCCTCGTCTTCGGCGCGACCGTCGTGGACGGCCCGGCGCCACTCCGCGACCAGAGCGTCGACGGCGTCGAGATCCTCGTCGGCGACCTGCGCGAATCGATCGGCGATGCGCTCGTCGAGCTTGTCGAGCGTGCCGAGCGCGCTGGCGACGACGATCAACCGGCCGCCCGGGCGCAGGGCGGGCGCGAACGCACGGAGCATTCTGGTCGTGGCCAGGTTGCTGGTCTCCGCGACGGCGTCGACCTCGTCGGCGGGATCCGCCTGCGGACTCATGCGCGACGTGGCGTTCGAGAAGACGATGTCCACCTCGCCGAGCTCGGCGGCCAGCGCCGTGATGGCATCGCCGTCGCGCACGTCGAGCACGCGGCCCTCGACGCGGGCGATCGCCGGTCCGGCGGCGACGGCCGCCGCAGCGTCCGCCACGCGGCGCGGATTGCGGCCGGTGAGCAGAACGCGGTCCTCAGGCGCCATCCCGGCCGCGAGTCCCTCGGCCAGCGCGCGGCCGAGTCCTTGGTTTGCCCCGGTGATGAGTGCGATTCGTGAATCAGTCATGGCCCCAACCTAGCGCGGCAGAGGCATGCTGCAAACGAGAATGTTGCACAGGTACCATGCGCGTACCGCATGGCTGAGGATCCCTCCCCCACCGGCCTTCGAGTCCTGCGCGAGGTCGCGCAAACCGGCTCCTTTTCCGCCGCGGCAGCGTCGCTGGGCTACACCCAGTCGGCCGTCTCACGGCAGGTTGCCGCGCTCGAAGCGGTCGTCGCGCGCCGGCTGTTCGATCGAGGACGGCACGGCGTGACCCTGACCCCGGCGGGAGCACGGCTGCTGAGAAGCGCCGTGCGCATCCTCGACGAGCTCGACGCGGTGCGGATCGAGCTGACCGGCGAGCAGACCGACGGCCGCCCGGTGCGACTCGGCGCCTTCGCCACCGCCGCTGCCGGGCTCGTTCCGCGCGCGCTCGCCGCCCTGCCCCCGCAACTGAACGTGAGCGTCCGCGAGGCGACCACCCCCGCCCTGACCCGCGCTCTCCGAGCGGGGACGCTCGATCTCGCGGTCATCGCGCAGACGCCGCCCTTCCGGCCGCCGGACGCCGAGTCGCCTGCACTCGATCTGACGACGCTGTCCGAACGCGAGCTGGCCATCGCTGTTCCCGCGAACCATCCGCTCGCCGAAGCTCGAGCCGTGGAGGTGACTCAGCTCGAGGGACAGGTGTGGGTGAGCAGCCGGTCCGACGCCGGCGACACGTTGCTCGGCGTGTGGCCAGGCCTGCGTGAGCGCCCCGAGGTTCGCTATGTCGTGCGCGACTGGCTGGCCAAGCTCCAGATCGTCGCCGCCGGCCTGGCCATCACGACGATCGCGCCCATCATGCTCGACGTGCTGCCCGACGCGGTTCGGGTCCTCGCCGTACGAGGTGAACCGCAGGAGACGCGGCGGGTCGTGCTGGCCCGCCGACCCGGACCGCTCGACGGGCCCACCGCCCGCGTCATCGACGCCCTCCTCGCCGCGGCGCGAGGGCCGCGGGCGCAGCGCCGATGACTTTTCGCGCTGGACGCGGTCAATCCCGACATGACAACCACGACAGACACACTCAGCACCGCCGAAGCGGACATCGTCTACGACGTCCACGGCCCGCTGCCCACCGCCGACGGCCGCCCGCTGCTGTTCATGATCGGTCAGCCGATGACCGCCGGCGGCTTCGGCGCGCTGGCGTCGCACTTCCCGGATCGCACGGTCGTCACCTATGACCCCCGCGGCCTCGGCCGCAGCACCCGCAGCGATGGCCGGGTCGAGAACTCGCCGACGGTCCAGGCGGGCGACGTCCACGCCCTGATTCAGGCGCTCGGCGGGCCGGTCGAGATGTTCGCGAGCAGTGGCGGCGCGATCACCGCGCTCGCCCTCGTGGCCGCCTACCCGCAGGACGTGGTCACTCTGGTCGCACATGAGCCGCCGCTCATCCCGGTGCTGCCGGACTTCGCGGCGGCCGAGCGGGCTCGTGCCGCCGTTCGAGACGCCTACGAGGCAGGTGGATCAGGCGCCGGCATGGCCGCCTTCATCGCGATGGCATCGTGGCCGGGCGAGTTCACAGACGAGTACTTCGGCCGGCCCGCCCCGGATCCGGCCGCGTTCGGAATGCCGAGCCAGGACGACGGCTCTCGCGAGGACGCGCTGCTCTCCGACCGGTCCTGGCCGGTCAGCAGCTACCGGCCCGACGTGAACGCGCTGGTCGCGGCACCGACTCGCATCGTGATCGCGGTGGGCGAGGAGACGGGGAATAGCTTCACCGGACGCACGGCCGCGGCGACCGCGAGCCTGCTCGGTCAGGGGCCAACGGTGTTCCCGAGCCACCACGGCGGCTTCCTCGGTGGCGAGTCGGGATACCCCGGCCAACCGGAGGCGTTCGCCCGCAAACTGCGCGAGGTCCTCGAGAACCGGGGCTGAGGAGCTGGGCGTCGCCGATCAGTCATGGGCCGGCGATCCGCCGGTCAGTCGGTCTTCCAGTCCGGCCTGCGCAGCCGCAGGAGCAAGACCGGCGGTAGCACGCCGACGACCAGGACGCCGGCAAGCAGGGCGAGCACGTACACGGGAATGTTCGCAGGCCCGAGCTGGCTGGGCGGCACCAGCCCGATGATCGCCGCAATCACCGAGGCGAGCGCCCCCACGACGCAGATGGCCGTGAGCCGCGGTGCGCGGTAACCGCGCGGGTGGTCGGGCTGGCGGCGTCGCAGCCTGACCGCCGCCGCGAACATCAGGACGTACATGATCAGATAGACCTGGGTGGCCAGCGCGGCGAAGATCCAGTAGGCGCGGGACACGGTCGGGACCAGCGCGTAGAGCAGCCCGATCGCCGTGATCACGATGCCTTGCGCAACCAGGATCCGCACCTGGACACCGTTGGCGTTGACCTTTTGGAAGAACGGCGGCAGATAGCCGCGCTCGCGTCCAATGTCGAGGAGCCCCGTCGACGGACCCGTGAGCCAGTCGATCAGGCCGCTGATCGAAGCCACCACCAGCCCGATCGCGATGATCGGCACGAGCACGTCGAGCCCGAAGTGATCCAGCAGGTGACGGAACGCCTGCATCACGCCGGCGGTGAGACTGATCCCGGCCGACGGCACGGCGACCGAGATCGCCAACGTCGGGAGGATGAACACGAGCAGGATCAGGACCACCGCGACGCGGATCGACCTCGGGAACGCCCTGGGCGCGTCCTGCAACTCGTCGACGTGCACCGCGTTGACCTCGACGCCGGCAAAGGTGAAGAAGCTGTTGACGATCAGGACGATGCTGGCCAGGCCGTTCCACGGAGGCAGGACGTGCTGCGAATCCAGCGGCGCGGCGGACACGTTGCCCTGCAGCAGGTAGAGCGCCGCCAGGACGACCAGGACGGCTCCCGGAATCAGCGTCCCGATCACGATGCCGTAGGAGGCCAGCTTGTCGACCGTGGCCACCCCTCGTGCCGCCGCGAGCACCGACGCCCAGAACATGACGACGATCACCGCGGCCGTGTATACGCCGCTGTGGGCGAGGGCCGGCGATATGACATAGGCCAGTGTGCTGGCCACATAGGCGAGCACCGCCGGGTAGTAGAACGTCGTCTGAGCGAACTGGCACCACACCGCCGCGAACCCCATCCGGGGCGAGAGGCCCTCGCTGACCCAGTTGTAGACGCCCCCCTGCCAGCCTGATGCCAGCTCGGCCGAGACGAGCGAGGCCGGCACCAGGAACACGAGCGCCGGAAGGACGTACAGGAAGACCGAGGCGAGTCCGAACACGGCCATCGCCGGGGCCGAGCCGAGGTCGCCGACCGACCCGAGGGTCAGGAACGCCAGCGCGAGCCACGTGAGGGTTGCCCTGGATGGCACCCCGGGCTTGGCTGACGTCGTCACTGTTCAACTCTAAGCGCTCGGCGAACGCTCGACCACGCCCTCGATCAGGGCGCGCCGTCGAAGCGATCGTCATGCAGTTCGTGAGCCTTCCGTAAGCCTGAGGTGAGACCTCACTTACTCCCTGTGCAAACTGACATCCGCGGCCGATGACAGGAGTACGTCAATCCACGGAAGGAGCACGTGAATGAGCATCTCCGCAGTCGGGGGCGTCACGCCCCAGGCGTTCCAGCCGATCGCCGCCGCGGCCAAGCCGGAGGCAGCGGAAGCGGCCGGATCGCGGGATCACGACGGCGACCGCGATGACCGCACCGGGGCGATCTCCCCAGCGGGGCACGCAAGCGCCGGTTCGGTGAACGTCATCGCGTAGCGGCGTCGGTGGGCCGCCGGCAGGCCCGGCGGTCCACCGTCGGCGACGCCCGTGCGGTGATCTGTGCGAGACCGAGACCCGCTAGGACGCGCCGGACACGACCGGGACCGGTGCCGGGGCAGCTGGGGCAGGAGCCTGAGTCGGCGCCTGAAGCGTGGCCACCGGTGCCGGCGCGATCGGGGCTGGAGTCGATCGCGAAGGTTGAGCCGGCATCGAGGCTCGAGCCGGGGCCGTAGCGGGTGCCGCGGGATGGCTCTTGGGCTTTGTGCCAGGGCCCGGGAGCACCGGTGTCCCCGGACGCTGGGACGGAGATGCCGCCGCATGCCGGACCGCGCGCACCCGCACCGAACGCTCCAGCACTTCGTGCCCGTGGCTCTGCGCCACCGCGGTTGAACCGAAACCAAGACCCGCCGTGCCGGCGAGGAGCGAAAGGATGCGACCCATCGAGGGGGTCGTCCGTTTGGCTGCCATGCCCCTTGGATCGGCACCGAACCTAAGACCGCCGTGTGAATCTCCACATTTCGCTCGTTCCGGGGCACGTCGATGCCGAAGTAATACTCAGTGACGGCCCTCGCCGACCCTCGACGCCCGATCCCTCCACGCTCGGCGGGCGCCCCCGCGCCAGCCCGTCCGTCGCACCGCGCCGGCCGCGCACCCAACCACCTCGCGGCCGACGCGATCGTCGCCGTGACCGGCATCGGCTTAGGGGCGATCGTCGCCAGCGTCGTCGGGTCGCTCAGCGCCCGTGTTCTGGATGCGCCGGGAGGACTCGAGGTCGCGGTGGGACGGTTCACCGGCCTCATCGGCGCGTACCTGCTGCTGGTCATGGTCGTGCTGGTGGCTCGACTCCCGGCGCTCGAGCGCCTGATCGGCCATCCTCGTCTGACCAGGTGGCATCGCCGGCTGTCGCCGTGGCCGCTGCTCTTGCTGACCGTCCACGCGGTCGCGTCGATGATCGGCTACGCGAAGCTCCAGCGGACCGGCCTGTGGCACGAGTTCGGGGTCGCGCTGTCCCGCTACGAGGGAATGCTCGGCGCGATCCTCGGCCTCGCGCTCCTGATCGCGGTGGCCGCCGTCTCGATCAGGGCGGCCCGCCGACGGATGAGTCACGAAACCTGGTGGCAAGTGCACCTGCTCACCTACCTCGCGCTCGCGCTGTCGTTCTCGCATCAGATCGCCACCGGAGCGTCCTTCGTCCACCATCCGTTGGCGCGGCTCGCGTGGACCCTCCTGTGGCTGTCGACCGCGGGCGTCGTGCTCGCCTGCCGGGTGGGCCTGCCGGTGTGGCGGACGGCGTATCACTCTCTGCGCGTGGTGAAGGTTGTGCCGGAGTCGGACGACGTCGTCTCTGTGGTGGTCAAGGGCCGCAGGCTGGAGCGGCTGGCGGTTTCCGGCGGCCAGTACTTCCAGTGGCGCTTCATGGCCCGCGGCCTGTGGCTGCACGCCCACCCGTACTCGATCTCCGCCCTGCCGCAGCCGCCCTACATGAGGGTGACGATCAAGGGCCTCGGCGCGCACTCGAGCGCGACTACGCGCCTCGTTGCCGGCACCCGGATCGCGATCGAGGGGCCCTACGGCACGTTCACGAAGCACGCGCTCACCGGCCGCGGAGTCGCGCTGATCGCCGCCGGCGTCGGGGTCACGCCCGTCCGGGCGCTGCTCGAGGATCTGCCGCCGAGCGCCGACCCGGTCGTGGTACTGAGAGCCTCGAGCGACGAGGACCTGTTGCTGGGCAACGAGGTGCGCGAGCTCGCACGAGCCCGCGGCGGCCGCGTCCTCGGCGCGTTCGGGTCCCGCCACCGCGTCACGCTCGATCCACGCACTCTCAGGACCGCCATCCCGGACCTACCCGAGCGAGACGTGTTCATCTGCGGCCCCGAGTCGTTCACGAAGATGGTTGCCGAGGCGGCGCGGCGAGCCGGGGTGGCGCGGGCGCAGCTGCACGTCGAGGGCTTCGGCACGTGAGGCGACCGCTGTCAGCGGATCACGACTGAGCATCGCCTGCTGAACGCTCGACCGTGCCCTCGATCAATCCATAGGGCTCGCTCGTGGCGTGGAAGATCTCGTTCTCGTTCTCGAGACCGAAGCGCCCCAGGTCGTAGAGCAGGTGGTGCTTGTTGGGCAGGGAGAAGCTGATCCGCTCCACCTCCGGGCGAGCGTCGAGAACGGCCTGGCCCATGTGGTGAAGCGTGAACTGGACCGATGGGCTGTAGTGGTCGCCGAAGGCCTCGAGGATCGTCCGGCGCACCTCGTGCCAAGCGGCTTCGTAGTCGACGTCGCCTGCGCGGTATGACCAACGCGCGGTGATGATCGTCGCCAGGATCCGGTCGGACGTCTCGGGCAACGACGTGTAGCGATCGCGCAGGAACCCCTCCCAGCCCGAGCCGGTCGTCTTCAGCACGAGCAGGTCGTCGATGCCGGCCTCGATCTGCGGCTCGCCCCCGCCGCCGACCACGGTGGCGACGCGATTGCCGCCGGTCCCGCGCTGGAAGGCATGCTCGTGGGGATGCCCGCCGACCTCGAGCCTGGCCCACGGGTGCTCGACGATGTGCACACGCGCGCGCGTAACGCCTGGTCCGGTCGCCAGGAAGTGCTCGACGAGGTGGAGTCCGAACGACTCGATGTCGTCGATTGGATGCTCCTTGGCGAGCGCGTAAACCACGTTGCGCATGGTGTCGGTGGCGAGCAGCCCGGTGTTGTCTCCCTGTCGGTAGGCGGCGTCGAAGTCGCCCTCGAGCCCCACGTCGACGGTGAGGTCGCGCAGGTCGTGGCCGTCCGGCCGGCGCGAGACCTTGACGAGGCGAATCTCGGACTTGCCATACCCGGCCTGACTCAGAACGGTCGACAACGGTCAGCTCCCTCTGTACGTGCTGTATCCAAACGGGCTGAGCAGCAGCGGAACGTGGTAGTGCTCCTCGTCAGGCCCGACGACGAAGGTGACTGACACCTCGGGGTAGAAGCCCGCCTCGCCGACCGCACGGAAGTAGGCATCGGTGTCGAAGGTCAGCCGATAGCGCCCGTCCTCCGGGGCCGACGAGAGCAGGTCGTTCGCACGCCCGTCCGCGTTGGTCGTGCCACGACCCACCGGCTGCCAGCCCGAGTCCACGGCACGCTCGAGCGCGACGGGCACGCCCGCCGCCGGGTGCCCGCGCGCGGTGTCGAGCACATGGGTGGTGATCCCGCTCACGACGCCTCCTCGAGCAGGTCGGCGAGACGCAGCCGCGCGATCTTCGCGATCTCACCGAGCGCGATGCCGATCTCCTGCTCGCGCGAGTGCTCCAGCCGGGCATTGCCCCACTCGATGATCGAGTCCTTGGTGTGTTCGCGCACGCAGACGATCAATGGGAACCCGAATCGCTCCCGGTAGGCGCGATTCAGCTGCCGCAGCGCTTCGAGTTCGTTCGCCGTGAGGCGGTCGAGCCCCGCCGAGGCCTGCTCATGCGAGGACTCGCGTGTGAGCGTGCGCTCCTGCGCTTCGCGGCCGGCGAGCGCGGGATGGGCCCGGATCAAATCGAGCTGGCGCTCGCGGGGTGCTTCGCGCATCGCCGTCTCGAGCGCAGCCTCGAGCTCACCGACGGTGTGAAACGGTCGCCGGCGCCACGCCGCCTCGGCAACCCACGGCGAGTGCTCGAACAGTCCGCCGAGGTCGGCCAGGGACAGACGCACCTCCGCGGGTTCGAGACCGACGATGTGCTCCGGACGGACCGGAAGCCGCGTGAGCGGCCGACCGCTGGCGGCGCGCACCGCGGCGACGACCGCGGGCGGGGTCGAGATGTGCGGCGGCTCCCCCACGCCCTTGAGCCCGTACGGCGCCTCCGGGTCCGCGTGCTCGAGGATCTCGATCCGCATCGGCGGCATGTCGAGGATCGTGGGCAGCAGGTAGTCGGTGAACGACGCGTTCAGGACCCTGCCGTCCTTCACCTGGATCTCCTCGAGCAGGGCCAGGCCGAGACCCTGGCAGGTCCCACCCTGGATCTGCCCCTCGAGCGCCTGGGGGTTCATCGCCTTGCCGACCTCCTGCACGGTCGCGAGCTCGACGACCCGGACCAGGCCAAGCTCGACATCAACGTCGACGACCGCCCGGTGGGCCGAGAATGCATACTGGACGTGCGCGTCACCCTGGCCGTTTTCGTCGAGCGCAAAGGTCTCGCGGTGGCGCCACTCGACTGTCTCCTCGATCGCGTCCTCGCCGATCAGCTCTGTCACCTCGTCCGCCGTCATCGTCCGCGGATCGGCGCCGAGACGCGCGCGGATCGCCTCGCAGGCGGCCTTGACCGCGCCGCCGGTCACATAGGTCTGGCGCGAGGCCGAGCTCGACCCGGCCGAGCCCACTCGCGTGTCGGCCGTCAGCACCGCGACGCGCTCGACGCCCAACTCGGTGCGGGCGATCTGGGCCTGCACGGTGACCAGGCCCTGGCCCACCTCGACGGCCGCCGTGTGTATCTCCACCAGCGGCTCCCCGCCCTCGATGAACAGCCGCACCCGAGCCGTGGAGTAGTCGTCGAATCCCTCGGAGAAGCCGACATTCTTGATCCCGACCGCGTAGCCGACGCCGCGACGCACTCCCTCTCCGTGCGTCGTGTTCGACACCCCGCCGGGAAGCTCGCGGAGGTCACGGTCGCCCTCGACCGGGGCCGGCGGCAGCGGCATCGCGCGCACGCGCTCGAGCAGCTCGGCGACCGGTGCCGGTTCGGGCACCACCTGACCCGTCGGCATCCGCGTGCCGGGCCGCATCGCGTTGGCGATCCTCAGCTCCACCGGGTCGAGGCCCAGCGCCGCGGCGAGCTTGTCCATCTGCGCCTCGTGCGCGACCGCGACCTGAACCGCGCCGAATCCGCGCATGGCCCCGCACGGCGGGTTGTTGGTGTAGGTCACGTACGAGTCGATGCGCGCGCCCGGGACCTCGTACGGCCCGGCGGCGAAGCATGCCGCGTTGGCGCACACCGCGCTCGAGCTCGAGGCATAGGCTCCGCCGTCGAGCACGATTCGTGCGCGCACGTACACCAGCCTCCCGTCGGTGGTGGCGCCGTGCTCGTAGTGCATCCGGCAGGGGTGCCGGTGGACGTGGCCGAAGAACGACTCCTCCCGGTTGTAGACCATCCTGACCGGGCGCCCGGTGTGCAGCGCGAGCATGCAGGCATGGATCTGCATCGACAGGTCCTCGCGGCCGCCGAACGCCCCGCCGACGCCGCTCAGGATCAGCCGCACCTTCTCGGGAGGCAGGTCCAGGCTCAGCGCGAGCTGGTCGCGGTCCTCGTGCAGCCATTGCGTGGCGACGTACAGATCGATGCCGCCCTCGCCGTCCGGGACCGCGAGCCCCGACTCCGGGCCGAGGAAGGCCTGGTCCTGCATGCCGACCTCGTACTCACCGGTGACGACGACGTCGGCGGCCGCGTCGGGGTCGCCGTGGATGATCCGCACGTGGCGCAGGACGTTCCCGGACAGGTGGAGCCGGGGTGCATCCGCGGCCATCGCCCGTTCTGGATCGGTCATCGGCTCCAGCACGTCGTAGTCGACCTCGATCGCATCGATCGCGCGGCGGGCCGTCTCCGGGTCCTCGGCGGCGGCGATCGCGATCGGCTCGCCCTGATAGCGAACGTGCTGCCAGGCGAGGACCGGCTGATCGGCTCGCTCCATCCCGTACAGCTTCTGCCCGGGGACGTCCTCGTGGGTGAGCACCGCGCGCACGCCCGGGACCGCGAGCGCGCGCGAGACGTCGAGCGACCACATGTCCGCGCGCGGGTGCGGGCTGCGCAGGGTCGCGCCCCACAGCATCCCGTCCATCCGCAGGTCCGAGGAGTAGTCGAACTCGCCCGTGACCTTCGGGATGCCATCCGCCCTGATGGTGGTGGTGCCCACGTGGCCGGGTCGCTGGATCGGAGCCGGGGGCCGCTCTCTTACCGGCACGGTCGGAACGGTCGTCACACCCGAGCCTCCGTCCTCGCGGCGAGCCGGCGGCTCGCCCGCGCGATCTCGGCCGCCACCTGTGCCACGTCGACGGTGCGCAGCTCGGCACCGTCGACGATCGGGCGCCCGCCGACGAGCAGCAGCTCGACGGCTTGGGTCGCGCCCAGCACGAGCGCGGCGACGGGGTCCTCGATGCCGGCGCCCTCGAGCCCGTCGAGACGCCAGAGCGCGACGTCGGCGAGCTTGCCGACCTCGAGTGAGCCGAGCTCGTCGTCGCGCCCGAGGCAGCGTGCCCCGTCGATCGTGGCCCGGGCGAGCGCCTGGCGCGCCGTCAGCGCCTGCGGGCCGCCGACCAGTCGCGCGAACTGCAGCGCGGCGCGCATCTCCGACGCCAGCCCACCGTCCTCGTTCGAGGCGGCGCCGTCGACGCCGAGGCCGACCGGAACGCGGGCGCCCAGGAGGCCGGCGAGCGGTGCGATTCCCGTACCCAGCCGCGCGTTGGAGTTCGGGCAGTGGGCGACGCCCGTTCCGGTGGCAGCGAAGCGCGCGATCTCCGCGTCGTCGACGTGCACGCAATGCGCAAGCCACACGTCCTCACCCAGCCAGCCGAGCTCCTCGACGTAGTCGACGGGGCGCATCCCGAAGCGCTCCTGGCAGAAGACCTCCTCGTCGCGCGTCTCGGCCAGATGGGTATGCAGACGCACGCCGCGGCGGCGCGCCAGCTCGGCGGCATCGGTCATCAGCCCGCGTGTCACGGTGAACGGAGAGCACGGCGCCAGCGCGATCCGCACCATCGCGCCCGGTGCCGGATCGTGGAAGCGGTTGATCGCCACCTCGCTGGCGGCCAGGATCGCATCGCGGTCCTCGACGACCTCGTCAGGTGGAAGCCCGCCATCCGCACGCCCGAGGTCCATCGAGCCGCGGCAGGGATGAAACCGCAGGCCGACCGACGCGGCGGCGCCGATCTCGACCTCGAGGAGGTCGCCCGCGTCTCGCGGGAACACGTAGTGGTGGTCGGTCGAGGTAGAGCAGCCCGACCCCGCGAGCGCCGTCAGGCCAGCGCGCGCCGCTGCCCAGCACGTCTCGGCATCGATCAGCGCCCACACCGGGTAGAGCTCGACGAGCCACTCGAACAGCGTGCCCTGCTGAGCCAAGCCGCGGGTGGCCCACTGGTAGAGGTGGTGGTGGCAGTTCACGAGGCCGGGCGTCGCCAGCATGCCGCGAGCGTCGATCCGGCGGATCTCCGCCCCGTCCGCCGCGTCCACCGCGTCCGCGCCGTCCGGCGCGTCCACCGCGTCCGGCGCGGACCCCTCGCCGACCGCGACGATCCGCTCGCCGTCGATCACCAGATGCCCGTCGCGATACTCGGTCCCCGTCGCGTCCACGGTCGCGATCGCGCAGCCTTCGATCACGGTGCGCATCGTCATCTCTGCGCGCCCTCGGCGATGCGCTGGGCGGCCAGCCGGACGGCGTCGAGGATCTTCTCGTAGCCCGTGCACCGGCACAGGTTCCCGGCCAGCGCCTCCCGGATCTCGGGGTCGCTCGGGTCCGGGTTGCGCCGCAGCAGATCGTGGCTGGCCACGATCAGTCCCGGCGTACAGAACCCGCACTGCACGCCACCCGCCTCAACGAACGCGCGTTGCACCTCGTGCAGCCCGTCGCCGTTGGCGATGCCCTCGACGGTCACCACGTCGCGTCCCTGCGCCTGCGCGGCGAGCACCAGGCAGGAGCACACCAGAAGGCCGTCGAGGTAGACCGAACACGATCCGCACTCGCCCTGCTCGCACGCGTTCTTCGATCCCGGGAGGCCCAGATGCTCGCGCAGGGCGTAGAGCAGGCTCTCCCCCTCCCATAGCCCGTCGACTTCCCGAAGCTCGCCGTTGACGGTCAGCGTCAGGCGCATCGATACGCCTCCCAGCCCCACCTGAGCGTCCGCCGTCCGAGCACGCCGAGCGCGTGATGGCGGTAGCCGGCGGTCCCGCGCACGTCGTCGATCGGCCGCGCCGCCCGCTCGACGAGTTCGCCGAAGCGTCCCACCGCCGCGTCGGGAATCGGCGCGCGCGTCGACCACAGGTCGTGCTCGTCGAGCACGCCGGCGATGAAGCGCTCCGCCTCGGTCGCTCGGATCGGCGTCGGGCCGGCGGAACCGATGCATGTGGCCACCGTTTGACGTTCCGGCCAGATCGACAGCGCGAGCGAACAGACCGCGATCACCATTGCGTTGCGCGTGCCGATCTTGGCGAACTGCTGGGGGCCGTCGGCGGGAGTGATGTGGAAGGCCGCGATCAGCTCGTCGTCCGCGAGGCAGTTTCGCTTCGGCCCGGTCACGAAGTCGGCCACCGGGACACGCCGGACACCGGCTATCGACGCGAGCTCGACCTCGGCATCGGACGCGAACAGCGGGGGCAACGCGTCTCCGGCCGGAGATGAGGTGCCGAGGTTGCCGCCCACCGTTCCGCGGTTGCGGATCTGGGGTGACCCCACCGTGCGTGACGCGATGGCCAGTCCGGGCAGGCGGTCGCCGAGCTCGTCGATCAGCCGGGCATAGGTGACGCCGGCGCCGACGCGCAGCCGACCGTTGTCGGGGCCCCAGTCGGTCACCTCGGCAATGCGCGTGAGGTCGAGGACCACGTGTGGCCGGAGGCGATCGAAGTTGAGCGCGACCATCAGGTCCGTGCCGCCGGCAATCGGAACCGCGTCGGGATGGGCCGCCTTCAGCTCGAGGGCCTCGTGCCAGCTGTCGGTTTGCAGGACTTCCATCGCGTGAGCGATTAGTCTCGCTCACCCGCCCCTCCCCGGGCAATGTCAGATGACCGACTCCCAGAATTACGCCGCCGGCGTCCTGCGGCGGTGCGACGAGCTCGCCGCCTTCAGCGAGGAGGGAGGCCGTCTGACGCGCCGCTTCGCCACGCCGGCGCTCTTTCAGGCCGGCGAGACCGTCCGCGGATGGATGGAGGCGGCCGGGATGACCGTGCGGCGAGACGCGATCGGGAACGTAATCGGCCGCCTCGGCGACGGCCAGCGGCGGACACTGCTGATCGGCTCTCACCTCGACACGGTCCGCGACGCGGGCCGCTACGACGGCATGCTCGGGGTGCTCGTCGCCATCGGCAGCCTCGAGCGGCTACGCGATGAGGGCCGCTCGCTGCCATATGCCATCGAGGTGCTCGCCTTCGCCGATGAGGAAGGCGTCCGCTACGGCACCGGTTACCTGGGGAGCAGCGTTATCGCCGGCCGTTTCGACCCCGCATATCTGGACCGGCGAGACGAGGGCGGCGTCGCGCTGGCCGACGCCCTGCGGGCCTTCGGCGGCGACCCGGAAGGACTGGCGGGCGCTGCGCGCAACCCCGCCGATCTGATCGGCTACTACGAGGTCCACATCGAGCAGGGGCCCGTGCTCGAGGCCGCCGGCGCTCCGCTCGGCGTCGTCAGCGCGATCGCCGGACAGAGCCGGGTTCGCCTCACCTTCATCGGCGAAGCGGGTCACGCGGGCACGGTGCCGATGGCGCTGCGACACGACGCGCTGTGCGCTGCAGCCGAGTTCGTCGGCGCCGTCGAGGCTGTGGCGCGCGACCAGGAAGACGCCGTGGCCACGGTCGGGGAGCTCGACGTCCAGGCCCCGGCGGGCAACGTGATCCCCGGCCGGGTGACCCTCAGCCTCGACTTTCGTCACGGCGCGGACTCGGTGCGCAAGTCCGTCGGTGCGCGGCTGCGCGAACGCGCCGGCGCGATCTCCGAGGCCCGCGGGCTGGCCCTCGAATGGGAGGTCCTACAGGAGACGCGGGCGGTCGCCTGTTCGTCGGAGCTCGCGGAGCTCGTGGCCGAGGCGGTGGCGGCGTCCGGCCATCGTGTCCTGCGCCTGCCGAGTGGCGCCGGCCACGACGCCGTCATGCTCTCGACGATCGCCCCGATCGCGATGTTGTTCGTCCGCTGCGCCGGCGGCGTCAGCCACAACCCCGCCGAGTCCGTGGCCGTCGAGGACGTCGCGGCGGCGATCGACGCGACCACGCGGTTCCTCGACCTCGTCGGATGAGCTTCGACGTGCTCATCCGCGGCGCGGTGCTCGTCGGCGGCGGCGGACACGGTCCCGTCGACGTCGGCGTGGCCGACGGACTGATCGCTGCACTCGGTCCTGAGCTGGCGCCGTCCGCGGCCGAGGAGATAGACGCCACCGGCTTGCACGTCTTGCCCGGGGTGGTCGACGCCCATGTGCACATGAACGAGCCGGGGCGCACCGAATGGGAGGGCTTCGAGACCGGCACGCGCGCGCTCGCCGCGGGCGGTGCGACGGCGGCGATCGACATGCCGCTCAACGCCCACCCGCCGACCGTGACCGGCGCCGCGTTCGACGAGAAGCGCCGCTGCCTGGAGCGGAGCGCGCTCGTCGACATGGCGTTGTGGGGCGGCCTCGTCCCGGGCGGGGTCGAGGCGATGGACGAGCTTGCCGCGCGCGGCGTCGTCGGCTTCAAGGCATTCATGTGCTCGAGCGGGATCGACGACTTCCCCGGCGTCGACGATCTCACCCTGTACGAGGGGATGTGCCGCGCGGCGTCGCTCGGATTGCCCGTCGCGGTGCACGCCGAGAGCGAGGCGATCACCGCCGGCCTGGCGCGGCGGGCGCGTGCCGCCGGGCGGACGGCCATGCGCGATTTCCTCGCCTCGCGCCCGGCCGTCGCCGAGATTCAGGCGATCGCCCGCGCGCTCGCGCTGGCCCAGGAAAGTGGCTGCTCGCTGCACGTGGTTCACGTGTCGACCGGCCGCGGCGTCGCGCTCGTGGCCGACGCACGCGCCCGCGGCGTCGACGTCAGCTGTGAGACCTGCCCGCATTACCTCGTGCTCACCGAGGAGGACGCCGAGATCCTCGGGAACGTGGCGAAGTGCGCCCCGCCGCTGCGCCCGCGCGAGGAGAGCGAGGCGCTGTGGCGAGCGCTCGCCGACGGGACGCTGCCGATGGTCGCATCCGATCACTCGCCGGCGCCCTGGGCGCTGAAGAGCGCACAGGACGCGTTCGCCGCGTGGGGCGGCATCTCCGGTTGCCAGACGTTGCTCGCCCTGCTGCTGGGTGAGGGCCATCGCGCCCGGGGCCTCGACCTCGATCTGATCGCTCGGGTCACCTCGGGCTTCGTCGCCCGGAGGTTCCGCCTCTCCGGCAAGGGCCGCGTGGAGCCGGGCGCCGACGCCGATCTCGTGCTCGTCGACCTGACGGTGTCAGACGCGCTGTCCGCCGAGGACCTGCACTATCGCCACCGTCTCAGCCCGTTCCTCGGCCGGACCCTCGGCGCCCGGGTCGTCCGCACCGTGGTTCGCGGCCGGACGGTGTTCGCCGACGGCCGGATCGTCGGTCCGCCCACCGGGCGCCTGCTGACTCCCGCCACCGAAATGGAGAGCCCATGACAACGCTGTCGATCACCGCCGGCCCGTACACGTTCCGCGCCCGCCTCGAGGAAGAGCGGGCGCCCAAGACGTGCGAGGCGTTCTCGAAGCTGCTGCCGTTCGAGCAGAAGGTCATCCACGTCCGCTGGAGCGGGGAGTCGACGTGGATCCCACTCGGTGACTTCGACGTCGGCGTGGGCTTCGAGAACCACACCAGCCACCCGGCGCCCGGCCAGATCCTCCTCTACCCGGGCGGCTACAGCGAGACCGAGATCCTTCTGCCCTACGGCGGCTGCATGTTCTCGAGCGTCGTCGGCCAGCTCGCGGGCAACCACTTCCTGACCGTGTTCGAGGGCAACGAGCACCTCCGGCCGCTGGGCGAGATGACCCTCTGGCAGGGAGCTCAGGACATCGTCTTCGCCGCCGAGAGCTCCGCCAGGTAGCGCGCTCGCGTGGCGTCGTCCAGGAACGCCGCTTCGAAGCTGTTGCGTGCAAGCTCTACGAGCGCGTCGTCGCCGAGGCGCAGGGCCTCGGCGACGCCGGCGAAGTTCTCGCCGACGTATCCGCCGAAGTAGGCCGGGTCGTCGGAGTTGACGGTCGCGCACAGCCCGTGCTCGAGCATCCTCGCCAGCGGATGCTGATCGAGCGTGTCCACCACCCGCAGCTTCACGTTCGAGAACGGGCACACGGTCAGCGGAATCCGATCGGCCCCGAGACGCTGAACCAGGCGCCGATCCTCGAGACAGCGGACGCCGTGATCGATCCTCTCCGCGCCGAGCACGTCGAGCGCCTGCCAGATGTAGTCGGGCGGTCCCTCTTCGCCGGCGTGGGCAACGGAATGGAACCCCGCGCTCGCCGCCCGCTCGAAGACCGCGCGGAACTTCTCCGGGGGATTGCCCACCTCCGCGGAATCGAGGCCGACGCCGAAGATTGCCTTCCGGTGGGCAAGCGCCTGCTCCAACGTCGCGAATGCGTCATCGACTGACAGATCACGCAGGAAGCACATGATCAGATGGGACGTGATCCCGAGCTGCCGCGCCTCGGTCAACGCCCGGCCAATCCCGCCGACCACCGTTCCGAACTCGACGCCCCGCGCGGTGTGGGTCTGCGGGTCGAAGAAGATCTCAACGTGTCGAACGCCCTGAGCCTGAGCACGGGCCAGGTAGGCGGTCGTCAGCTCGTAGAAGTCCCGTTCGTGGATGAGCACCGAGCACGCCCGGTAGTAGACGTCCAGGAACGACTGAAGGTTGCTGAACTGGTAGGCGCGCCGGACCGCTTCCGCATCGGCATACGGGAGGCTCACGCCGTTGCGCCGAGCGAGCTCGAACATCAGCTCCGGCTCGAGCGTGCCCTCGATGTGCAGGTGCAACTCTGCCTTCGGCAACGTGAGCGGATCGATCATCGCTCTCGACAGGCTACTTCGCGAGCAGTGAGCATCCTGGTTCGAATGGCGGACCGCCCGCGGCGCCCGGCGACAGCGCGTCTACGGATGCGGGTCGAGGGTGATCGCGAGGACGGCATCGCTGGCGTCGCCGCGTACCCCTCGCAATCGTTGGACTGCTCGATAGATCGGGAGGATCAGAATCCTGTCGGCGCGGTACTTGCGGTTCATCAACTGCTCGGCGCGCGGCACTTCGTCGGCCGGCAACACCCGCGCATGCCCGGCCACCGGCTTCCCACGGAGTCGTCCCGAGGCGGTGCAGGGGGCGACGGTGACTGCCGGGTTGCGCCGGATCCGTTTGACCTTGAATGACCGAGACGCGGTCATGACCAGAAGCTGCGCGCCGTCGACCACGAACCAGACCGGAGTGGCCACGCCGGCCCCGTCGCGCTTGAAACTCGTCAGCGCGAGGTACTTACCGCGGAACCTGTCCGCCAACGCTTGCTCGGCAGGTGTCACGCGGCTTCCGCGGCGCGGCGGCGGGCCGGCAGCACTGCTTTGATCGTGGTCCCCTGCCCGGGCGCCGATTGGATCTCGAGTGTTCCGTCCAGCAGGTCAACGCGCTCGCGCATGCCGGGCAGTCCAAAGCCACTGGTCGGCGCACTGGTTTCGAAGCCGTCGCCGTCGTCCTGGACGGTGATTCGCACCGCGGCCGAGTCCTCGTGGACGATGACCGACGCACGGCGTGCCTGGCCGTGCTTGCTGGCGTTGGTGAGGGTCTCTTGGACGATGCGATAGATCGCCGTTTCAAGTTCGCTGGTGTGCCGGTCGGGCGCTCGGCCGTGCTCGTAGGCGAGGTCGATGGTGAGGTCCACCTCAAGCCCGCGATGACGGGCGCGTTCGGCGAGGTCATGGATCGCGGCCTCGGCGCCCATGTCATCGAGCGCCGCGGGTCGAAGGTCGGTGACCAGCGCGCGGAGGTTGTCGATGTCTGCCTGCAGCTGCTCGATCGCCTCCCTGACCGCATCGGCCAGCGGCCCGGGCGACGCGCCCCGCAGCTGCGTCGCGAGCCCGACCCGCAGCGAGGCGAGGTTTTGCAGCGTCTCGTCGTGTAGCTCGCGCGCCCACCGCGCGCGTTCCCGATCGGACGCCGCCAGCGTCTGCCTGCGCCGGTCGGCCTCGACTGTCTCGGCTGTCGCGATCGCCGTCGCGGCGCTGGCCGCGAACGCCTCCAGCAGCCGCTGATCCTCCGCGCTGAACGCCGGTCCGTTGGTCCGCCGGTCCACCACAACCAAGACCCCATGCCCCTGTCCGCGGAACAGGAGGGGGACCACCAGCCCGGCATCCGCGTGCATGCCAAGCCGGCCGAGGCCGTAGCGCTCAAATCGCGGCCGGTTGGGCGCGTCCTCCACGCGCAGGGTGGCCCCCTTTCGAAGCGCCACCGCGCCGAGACTGTCATGTACGTCCACGCGCTGGCCGAGCAAGCCCTCGGGAAGCTTTCCGGCCGTTGCGACGATCACCATCTCACCCGCGTGCTCCTGCTCGATCACCAGCGCCCTGGCGGACACCAGCGCGCGCCCGCGCTTGGCCACCAAACCCAGGACGTTCTCCAAATCCGTCTCGCCACCGAGAGCCCGCGCGATCTGGATCATCGCCTCGAGGGCATCCACCGTGCGCTTCAACTCGACTCGCTGCCTCTCCGCCGTCGTGTACCGGCGCGCGTGGTCGATCGCCACCCCAGCGAGGTCGGCCAGCCGCACCACCGCCCGCTCGTCCTCCTCGGAGAACTCCTCCGCACCGGCCTTCTCGGTCAGATACAGGTTCCCGAACGGCCCCCCAGCGACCAGCACCGGAACCCCCAGGAACGACGACATCTCGGGGTGACCCGCCGGGAAGCCGTACGAGTGCGGGTGAGCGCCGACGTCCGCCAGCCGTAACGGTCGCGGATCGTCAATCAGCTCGCCCAGCACGCCGCGGCCACGCGGCAAAGCGCCAATCCGCCGGCGGGTCTCGTCATCGATGCCCACGGTGATGAACCGCTCGAGCTCCCCGCGCGAGCGATCGAGCACTCCGAGAGCCGCATAGCGGGCCCCCGTCAGATCCCGGGCGGCCTCGACGACCCGCTCGAGCACCACGTCCAGATCGAGCTCGGCCAGCACCCCCCGAGCGACATCCAGGACCGCGGAGACGCCGGGGCGCTCGTGCTCATCCACGCCGATGGGCAGCAATCCCGGTCCCCGCCTGAATCCGCCTCGGAGGGCGCCCGGTGCCGTGCGCACGCCGCGCGAGTGCGTTTTCCACCTGCTCCGACCGCTCGGATCCCCTCAGCGACTCCGCGGCGCGCTGGACCAACGAATCTCTCCGACTGCGTGTCGTCATATCTATGCTCGAAACGCGCTCGCGAACATCCGTGTCGCCGCTCTGCGCGAGATAGCCTTGGGCCCAGGGCGTATTGCGTGTTCGCCATACGCTACCACCCGCTCGTCGGCAGATTCCGCACTTCGACGTTAAGATCGTTCACGAGATGGCGGCTGGACGGGGCACGGCGATGAAGGTCACCACCGTCCGCTTCGGCGCGGACCTCTGGCGCCTCCTGGAGGCCGAGGCGGCAGACGCCGGGACGAGCGTTTCCCAGTACATCCGGGAGGCTGCCCTGGCTCGCGCCGCCGCCGCCGCAGCCGCCCGCGGTCACGGCCCGTTCGAGCTGCTCGCCGGCGCGCTACGGGAAGTCATGCGCGACGAGCCCGATTCCGCCACCCGCGCCGAGGCCGAACGGGTCCTCGCACGACTGGTGCGCCTCACCGCGGCCGACGCCAGGAGCGATTCGCGCGCCCTCCGCGCCCAGAGCAAACAAGCACAAGCCAGACACAAGGACGTTCATCAGGCGGCCGAGACCGTGCGGCGCAAGCGAGCTAAAGCCTGAGCGCCGCACCTCACGTAGCGGGCTCAGCCACTCGACGAGCTTGTCTGGTCAGACGCGCCGGCGATCATCTGCTCGAGCGTCTCCTTCAGCGACGCGATGCGCTCGGGACCGATTTCCGCGCCCCAGGCTGCTTCGACCTCGTGGCCGATGCGGACCGCGGTGCGTTGCAAGCGCCGGCCGCGTGAGGTGAGCCGCACGATGCGGCCGCAACCGGAGACGACTCCAGTCCGACGGTCGAGACATCGTCGAAGTCCACGGCGTTGGGCATGACGCACTCTCTCCTTTCGTCTTGCTCGGAATTGTCGGACTACGGGCCATGACCCGAACCCGGGCCGTAGTGTGACGTGGCACCGGTGCTCGGCGCATCAGGTCGGGCGACCCCGGCCTAGACGTGCCCATAGGATTGCGCCGTGCCGTTCACGCTCAGGAACCTCAGGGAGGATCTGGAGGACCTCGGCTCTAAGTTCGACGGCGCGCCGGATCTGGAGTTCCGCGCGGCGACCAAGGCGCTCGAGCTCGAGAAATCCGCCCTGAGCTACCAGCGCGTCCCGCCCGGCTATCGCTTTCCGTACGGCCATACGCACAAGCAGCAGGAGGAGGTGTACGTGGTCGTGCGCGGGAGCGGGCGGATGAAGGTCGACGACGAGATCGTCCAGCTCGCGGAATGGGACGCGGTGCGCGTCCCGCCCGGCGCGTGGCGAGGCTACGAGGCCGGACCGGAGGGCCTCGAGATCCTGGTCATCGGCGCGCCCAATCTCGGCGAGGATCCGCGCGAGGACGTCGATGGCCAGCGCGGCTGGTGGGCTGAGTAGCGCCCCCCGTACGGGCACGCAGGTGAACCAGGCTGAGGGATCGCGGAGCCGCGCTCCTTAACGTCGCCGGCGGTGACGTTGTCCTCATCCCCGCCGGGTTATCCCGGTGACCTCCCATGCCCGACCAAGGGCGCTGCCGTAGAAAGCCACGATCACGAGCACCAGGGCACGCTGCAGAGCGGCACTCTGGGTGTTCGCCAGGAGCGCCACGGCGAGGCCGAACTGCGCCGAGTAGCCCACCACCGAAATCGTCGCGAAGGCGAGATTCAGCGTTCTCGATCGAGAGCCGGGGGCGAAGTTTCCAGCCCGCTTCGCCCTCGGTATCAGCCGTCTCGTGGCCACCAGGCCGACGGCTGCCGTTGCGATGCTGGATAGCCCGAGGAGGACCGGGCCCCCGGTCAAGGCGATGATCGAGACGAAGAAGATGTCGACCAGGACAACAAACGCGCTCCCGGCCAGCACAGTCCGCAACTCACGAGTTCTGGGATCCGCGTCATCCGCATTGACGACGGATAGGGCGACGACCAGCAACCCCAAGATGGCAGCGGACGCGCCCGCGCTTGCGGTGAAGAAGCTCTCATACTGGCCCACCACGACATCACCCTATCTGGCATCGGCGGCTATGTCCCGAGGCGTTCCCGACCCCGTTCCCACCACGAGGATCCCGTGCGCCCAGTCGACCGCTACTACCCGACCGGACCCGAGATCCCTGGGCGGTGAGTCATGGTCGGGGCAGGGCCCTTCCCGCGAAGCCGAGGTGCTCGATCAGGATATTCCCAAGCTCCTCGGCACGGTTGATCTGACCTTGGCCGTAGGCGTCGAAGAGCGCGTCCCAAACGTCTCTGTAGAACTCAATTTCGATCATCTCGCCGCCCAGCTCCTTGAGGCGCTTCCTCGCGCCTGGCCCGTCGCCGCCTCCCGCGTTGGCGATCGCCTTGCGGAACCGCATCGCGAGCTCCTTGCTTTCGAGCACGTCCTCGACGAGGTACTCGTCGAACATGTGGATGAGGGTGCCGTGGTCGGTCTTCAGGAACGCCAGATCGATTGAGGGTTTCTCAACCAGCAGCGCCTTTCTGAAGAACTCGTCGTCCGCGTCCGCCGGGATCCTCGGCATGCCCTCCGGTCCGCCGAAGTGACGAATCAGCTGCTTCTGCGGCGAGATGCCGTTCTCTCCAGCTTCCGTCCAGAGCTTCACGATCAGCCTCTCGATCCGCTTCGGGTCGCGCCTGGCCTTCCAGACCTTGTCGATGACTTCGAACAGCCAGCGGTCATCCGGATATTTCGCGAGGTGCTCGGCGCGGTTGACGTTCATGATCCGTGCCCACTCGGGGTTCATTTTCTTTTTTCCGCCGCGAAGCTTCGCGAGGTCGCGGCGGACGGCTGCGCGCAGCTCATCTACAGTCCAGTACGGCTGGCCTGGGGGCGGCCGGAGGGCGCGCTGTCCCACGGTAGCGTCCGCCTCCGCGGCCCGGATCTCTTGCAGTGTCTTCTTGCCGAGGTCCGGCGCTCCGTGCTCGTCGCCGAGCTTGTCGAGCTGCTTGACGGCTTTGTCGATTTCGGTGGCGTCCTCTCCTGCCCTTACTGCGTCCCGGATGGCGACGAGCTCGCGGACTGCCTTGACCAGTGCGGCGCCGTCGAGACCGAGTGTGATCAGGTCGAAGATGAACGGGACCAGCGATGGGTCGGCGACCGACAGCGCCTTGGCCCGGTCAAGCGCCGAGTTGGCCAGCATCTTGTCCTGCTTGTACGTCTGCCAATCCTCGTAGGCGGCCGTCGCTGACAGCCCGACACCGACCAAGGCGATCGGGATCCCCAATGAGGCGCCTGCGGTCGGGATCACCAGCGCCAGCGCGATCAGCGCGAGCAGTCCCTCGGCGATGTACGTGGACACACTCGTGTCCTTGGCCTCCTCGACCATGTCCTTGACCTTGCCGGCTCTGATCGAGCCGTCCGGCACGAGCATCGCCGCCTTGGTGATGGCGACGACCGGCGGGAGCGTGAGCGGGCTGAGGTCCCCACTCTGGATCCGCGCGTATATCCGGTAGATGTCCGCCGCCTTCGGCAGGACGCTCGCCATCACATCCTTCATCTGGGCCGCGCTCTGGCCGCTGTCGAGTGCCCCTAGATCGACAAGGTCCAGCCCTGCCTGACCGTGCTGGCCCCGGAACGACGCGAGCACGGGGTGGGACTGCTCCGCGTGCGCCCACATCAGCGCCAGGCGGTTGTAGGACTTGTCGAACCGCTCCCTGGCGGCGCGGTACCCGGCCTGGTTCTCGTCCGGAACGTAGTCGCCCAGCTGCGGTGAGTGCTTGAACCACGCGACCATGTCCTTGCGGCGGCGGTCGACGATCCCCTGCTGGGCGCGGAGATTCGTCACGTAAGCGGCGAGGCTCTTGCGGTGCTTGCTCGCCCGTCCGGCGTTGGCGTCGCTGTGCTCGAGGCTGCCGCCTTCCCACACGCCAGGGGCGTCGACGGATTCCTGGACGGCCTTGTCTTCGTCGCGGCCGCCCGCGATGTCCCTCGCCTCGACGTCAGCCATATGTCTGTCGAATCCGTAGCCCTGGAGTGCGTCGAGGATCTCGTTGAGGCTGCGTTTGAGCATCTTCACGGCGAGGTCCTTGGCCTGCTTCTTGAACTCCTCGCCGAACTCGTGGGCCTCGTTCTCGATCGCCCAGATGTTGGGCTCGTTGTACTTCGGCCGCTTGATCTCGTCCATCGACTTCTTCAGCGAGCCGTTCTCGCGGATCCCCGCCTCGATCACCAGCCGCGTGTTCAGGCGGTCGACGGCGTGCTGGTCGCTGTGCTTGTAGGGGTCGACGTAACTGTGCGGGGTGATCTTGCGGTTTGTCGCGATGAATTCGATCGCCTCGAGTTCGCGCACGTCCTGGTCGTGGTTGGGGCCGTAAGTCGAGGCCCTGAGCTCGACGATGTCGCGCTCGCGCAGGAACTCATCGGCGCTCAGCTGCTCGAGCCTGTCGATCTCGTGCGCAAGCGGGATATTGGGCTCGGTCGTCTGCTCTGCCCATAGCTGGTGCTCGGGGGGTGCGGTGGCCGGTGCGGCGGGGGTGGCGATCGCGGGGTGGCGGGCAAGCAGTCGCGCCACGCTGCGGTTGCCGACGCCTCGCTGCAGCGCGAGCACGGTCTCGGTGCTCCCATGTCGTCGATCGAACGCCGCCACATGCGGGACTTGATCCGTCGGCTCCCGCGTGGCGGCTTGCTCGCCGAGGGCTGGGCTGTGGGTGGGAAGGAACTGAGGCGTCACGGTGCCTTCGAACAACAGACATCAGACATCTATTGATCCTTCCCAACGCACCGCTAACTGACGGCATGCCCACGAGATTCATCGGAGTCGATCGGGACACGGCGGCGCTGATCAGGGCCACCCCAGCGCCAGCCGCCACAGCCACGGCCACGCGTTGTCTGGCGGTGGCTCTGGACGCTCTAGGGTCGAGGCGCGACCGGCGCGCATAACGACGGCGTAACGGCGTTACGGTCCCGCTATCGACTGCCGGCTACAAGGCGCGTATGCCGCCCATACCAGTGCGTCGCGACCGCCGATCCCGGTCGATCCTGCTCGCCGCGAGCTGCGTGCTGGCGATCGCGGGATGCGGTTCCTCGGGCCCGTCCGGACCGGGGCGCGGGTCGGGATCGGGCCAGGGATCCGCGACCTTCAGGGCGCAGCTGCTGGCGTTCTCAAGGTGCATGCGCGCCCACGGGGTCGGCGGCTTCCCGGACCCGACGCTTGGACCCCCGCCGTCGAACCCCCAGGAGTTCTCGATCGCCATGGGCCGCGGCGGAGTGTCCCTGCTCGTGCCGAAGACGATCGACGTCAGATCGCCCGCGTTCAAGAAGGCCGCGGTCACCTGTCACTTCGGAGCCGTCCTCGGCGGAGGCCAGCGGACAGCGGCGCCGCAATAGCTGGCTCAGTGCGCCGGTTCGTGCGCGCGGTGCGGCAGTTTCCAGCCCGGACGCACGAAGTGGCAGGTGTAGCCATTCGGGTAGCGCTCAAGGTAGTCCTGATGCTCGGGCTCGGCATCCCAGAACGGTCCGGCAGGCTCCACCTCGGTGACGACCTTGCCCGGCCACAAGCCGGAGGCATCGACATCGGCGATCGTGTCCTCCGCGATCCGGCGCTGCTCGTCGTCGACGTAGTAGATCGCCGAGCGGTAGCTGGTGCCGACGTCGTTGCCCTGACGGTTCCTCGTCGTCGGGTCGTGAATCTGGAAGAAGAACTCGAGCAGGTCCCGGTAGGAGATGCGGTCCGGATCGAACAGGATCTCGATCGCCTCCGCATGAGAGCCGTGGTTGCGGTAGGTCGCGTTCGGTACATCGCCACCGGTGTAGCCAACACGCGTGCCGGTCACGCCGTCGAGCTTTCGGACCAGGTCCTGGACGCCCCAGAAGCACCCACCGGCAAGGATCGCTTTCTCGGTCTCAGCCATCGCTCTGCTCCTCCTCGTCACGATTGATTCTTCGATCCTACGAACATACCCCGGCGACACGGTAGATGCGAGGGGCCCGCGTCGCACCGCGCCCTCGACACGAGGCGCTCTCCATTCCCAGACGACGTGATTCAACGCCGCTGGCGCATCGCTGGGCCGCCCGCGGATGGCGATTACGTGAGGGTGAACGCCGCGGTCTCCGGACGGCTGGTGCGTCCGCCGGCGCTGGCGATTGCCACCAGTTCGTAGGAACCCGGCGCAAGCACCGTCCTGCCGATCTTGCCGGGGAACGTGAAGGCATTGCCGCCGCCCGTTCCGCGGAACGTGAGCATTCCACGCACGGCGACCAGGCGCACGCACTTGCGCCCGCTGCGGTTCGAGGGGCCCGGCACTACGCACCGATGCCCAGCCGTCCGGCCGGGAAGCACCCGCTCGAGCGTGACGACCACACGCGCGGGGACGTTCAGCCGGTAGGTGACGTGAAGTGCGATCGTCCGCATGCACCGCCGGGCCTGCAGGTTGGCGGCGCTCGTCGCCTCGCACCGGTTGCCTACGAGCCGGCCGGCGACCGCGACTGATCGAGGCGAGATTCGCAGGCCCGACAGAACCGGAGCCATCGCGCCAGCGGCCGTGGTCGTGGTCATGGTCGTTGGGCTGCCGGACTGAGCACCGGTGCCCGTCACCGTGATCTGCACGGGCGCGGAAACGGAGGAGTTCGTGCCGTCGCTGGCGCTGAAGGCGACCGCGTCGGTGCCGGTGTACCCGGATGCGGCGGTGTACTGGACCGTCTGGTGGGCTTGGTCGACCGTTCCGAGCATTCCGTGTCCGGGCATGCCTGACACGGACACGGTGAGTGGGTTCCCGTCGAAGTCTGTGCAGGTCAGCGGCAGCGTCGCGGTTTGCCCCGTGGCGACCGTTTCGCTCGCGCTCTGGCAGCTTGGCCGCGCGACCGCCTGATACGCGGTCAGCCACCCTGGCACACCGGTGCCAAAACCGCCCGCGTAGACGAAGTTGGAGTCCGGGGAGACGGCGATCGCGTAAGGAGCCTGCGCGACCGGATCGTTGCCGCAGCTCGCTTCCGCGCTGCTCGGCGTCGGCTGTGAGACCTGGCAGCCGGCTGCCGCCGTGTACTGGGTCAGCGCGCCAGTGGCCGCGTCACGTGCGAACGCGACCACGCCACAGGACCCGCATGCGAGGCCGTTACCGTCGGCGGCATACACGGCGGCGCCGTCCGGAGCGGCTACCACGTCCCCGGCGTATCCGAGTCCCGCGCCGGGTGCGCAGCCCGCAGGGATGGCGGGAAGCGCCTCGAACGCGCAGCCGATCAGCGATGGCGCGCCACCCGCCGGCGTGGACAGGGCCGCGATGCCTCCCTCGACGCCGTAATCGCCGACGTACAGCTGCTTACCGTCCGGTGACCCCGCCAGTGCGTAAGCGCCGCTCAGCGGCGCGAGCGACAAGCAGCCGCCCGAGGCGCTCGGGTCCTGAACGCAGCCGGCGGCGCCTGACGGATGGCTGAGGGCGCCGCCCGCACCCACGGTGTATGTGAGCAGCGAGTTGTTGGAGAACTGGGCCACATGGATCGTGCGGCCGTCCGGCGAGACGACCACGGGACCGGAGAGGCCCAGCAGTGGGTCGGCCGTGCAGGCGCCGGCGTTGCCGCCGAAGGTCACGCAGCCGTTGGGTGCGGGCAGCTGGGTGAGCGCGCCCGTCGTCGGGTCGCGGTGGAAGATCGTCAGTTCGGGGTCGTCGTAGGAGGACGCATACAACGTCTGTCCGTCGGGGCTGAGAGTCAGCGAGTCTGGGCCGGGAAGCTCTGTCGCCGCGGTGCAACCGGGCGTGCTCACTCCGGTCAGGCAACCGCTCCAGGCCAGCGCTCCGGACGTCGGATCGATCGCGAACCACACGATGGCGCTCAGCCTCGGCGACGCGGCGTAGAGGTAGCGGCCGTCTGCGGAGATCTGCAGCCCGTCCAGCTCATACGACGGCGGCGCACCGCCGGCTTCGTTCGCATCGCCACTGCCGGCACCGGCTGCGACGGTGCACGTGCCTGGGCCGGCCGTGCTCGAGCCCGTATTCGAGTAGCAACCGGCAGACCCCGCGATCGGAGTCAGCGCGCCGCTGGCCGGATCGCGCTTGGCGGCCAGGATCTCGCCGGTACCGGAACCGACATCCCCGGACGCGACGTAGGCCAGCTTTCCTCCGGGCGCGATCGCGACCGACACAGGCAACCCGAGCGCCGGCCATGAGGTGCAGTCGCCACCGTTGCCCGATGCCGTGTAGCAGTGCGCGGCACCGGGCAACGGCACCAGCCCACCAACCTGCGGCACCGCGGCCTGCGCGGCCGCTGCTGAGGCGGCCAGGCTGACGACAGCCAGCAGCGCGCCGAGAACACTCCGCCTCCACCTGCGATCCATGTCGATCTCCTCCGGTCCGTTGCAAATCCGACGCGGAGTTTGCGGCCCAATCGCGCGCCGCACATCGGGCAAACGACCATTCTTTCGGCGTCGTCTTTAGATGGCGCCCGCCGATATTTAGAGCGCGGTCCGAGCGGCCCGGTGGCATGCCGGCCGCCAGGCATTGCGATGACCGCCGCGAGCAGGCACGAGCGACAAGACTGTCGCCCGCTCGCTCGGTGTCCGCGACAATGCCAATGCAGCACCATCCTCGTGGCGCTGCTCGGCCTGACCGGAACGCTGGTCGCGGCGGGCGGCGAGTCCAGGCATTGGATCCTGCTGTTAGTCGTTGATGTCGAGGACCGGTGTGATGGCCGGCAACTGCTGCCCATCCTCGGCATGCTCGTTGGCCACGGCGCGAGCCTGCGCGAATGTCACCAGGCGGCGGTGTTGCTCGTCCCAGAGCTTCAGCCGCACCGCCCGCAGCCCGTCCCAGAGCCCAAGCGTGGGCACATCGTGGAACAGCGAGAGCTGCCCATGGGCACGCCGCAGGTTGTAATTCGGGATGCGCGCGTTGAGGTGATGAATATGGTGATAGCCGATGTTGCCGGTCGCGAACTGCAGAGGCCTGATGAGCTTGAGAAATGAGCTCCCGCGCAGCGCCGCCTCCGAGAAGCTCCAGTGGCCCGAACGCTGCCAGTAGGCATCCTCGAATTGGTGCTGGGCGTAGAACAGCCAGATCCCCACCGCGCCCGCCAGGAAGGCAGCCGGCGCCCAGACGACGAGCAAGTCCCATACCCCCACCTGCCAGATCAGGCTGGCGGCGATCGCCGCCAGCGCGGCATCGGTCCAGATCACGCTGTTCCGCATTCGCGGCCGCGCGTTTCGCGCGACCAGGCGCGGCCCGATGACCATCGCGATCAACGGGCCGAGACCGAACATCACGATCGGGCTGCGAACTGCCCGATAGCCGATGCGTCCGCGCCGGCCGCGGGCGTAATACTCGGCCACGGTCAGGGTCGGGATATCGCCGACACCACGCCTGTCAAGGTCGCCCGACGTGGCGTGATGCACCGCGTGGTCATGGCGCCAGCGAACAAACGGCGAAAGCACCAGCAGACCGCACAGCGTCCCAAGCCAGACGTTGCCACGCCGCGACGCGAGGAACGATCCGTGCGAGCAGTCATGAAAGACGATGTAGGTCCTCAGCAGAAACACGGCGGTGACGGGCGCCATAGCAAGCGCGAGCACAAGCGATACCCGCAGAACCAGATAGGTGGCCACGCACAGCGCCACGTACGCCACCACCGAGGTGAACAGGTCGCCGATGCTTCGCAGCCGGCGGGGCTTGGCGTAGGCGGACAAGGCCTCCCGTAGGAGCGTGGGTTCTTCCAGACGCCTGGGAACGTTGTCGACGCGCCCGGAGTCTGGGCGCGCCGACGGACTCGCGACATTCATTCAGCTCAGCTTTCCTTAGCGAAGCCGACCGAACGATCTGCTTCGGGTTTTCAGCGAGACTACCCGCGGTGGCCTTCGGCGCGCGTAAGTACCCACGAAGAATCTTGTTCGCGGGACGCGCGAACGCGATGCAGGCCGGGATGCCGAGGGACCTTACCGCGTCAGGGGCGCGACGGCTTGGGTCGGCCAGGCGGCCTCGTCCATGAGCTCGATCGTCAACAGGGCGAGCACCGGACGTTCAGCGGCACCCATCCGCAAGAAGGCGGGTCGGAGTTCCTCGGCGAGGAGCTCCGAGTCCTGGGTCTCGAGAAATCTCGAGAACACCGGCCCGAACTCGACGAGAAGGCGCTCGCGGCGGCGGTCGGCACGCACCGACTCGAGATGCCGCGATACCCCGATCCCGATCAGGACGAGGATCACCGCCGCCGCGCCGGCGAGAACCCACAGCGTGAACCGGAGCGGCCCGATGATGACTAGGAGCACCTGCGCGTCACGCATTGGAGCACCGCCCGACAGTTTCCCACCTCACCCAGGTACTGTCGACCTGGTTGGGCTACGGTCGATCCCGCGAACGTCCGGTACCGTTTGCCCGATGACCGAGACGCCACACTTCACCGTAGACGAGGCGCGAGCGGCGGGCGAGCGCATTGGCATCGACTGGGACCGCTCCAGGTTCGACGTGGAGCAATTCCGGATGGGGATGGACGTCGAACTCGAGCATGGGACCCACAATCTCGACACAAACGTGACAAATGATGATGTGAATGTCACCGCGAAGATCGCCCGCGCGCACCTGAACGAGTTCCCCGACTATTACTCGCGACTGGCTGTGATGGAGGCCGAGGCCGAGGCGTACTGGGAAGCGCACGACAAACAGCATCAGCAGAGGCGGTGAACGGGTCGCTGGACGCGCCGGCCGACCCTTTACATGTCGTTCACCGGTAACCCGGGAACTACTACGCCGTAGTCAACCGAGCTGCTCGTACCGTCGCCGCTGTCCGACCGCCGTTGCCGCGCTGGCGGCGAAGGCGAGCAGCACTTGCTCGTCGCGCTCGTCGAAGTCTGAGGATCCCGCGACCGGCTCTGGCCCCGGGTCGCACCAATCGCGAGATCGGCAACGAGCTGGTGGCAGTTGCCGACTCGCCGGGACAGGAGGTCGATCCCGTTTGGCGTGACGGTGGGGAGCCAGATGGCGAGATCGGCCGGGCGGCGGTCAGATCAGCAGGCGATCTGACCGGGCGGGCCGGGCCCTGAGCTCGACGGGCAGGCCACGATGGACGTCGGTGGGACCTGGACGGCGACCGTGTCCTGGCGGGCGGCGAAGTTCGCGCCGGTGAGCGTGGCGTGCACGGCGAGCGTGGATGCGCTCACGCTGGCCGACGCGATGATGCGGGCGGAGAAGCGGAACGTCTTCGGCGCACCGCTTACCAGGGCGTCGGAGTCCCAGCACAGGCGCGATCGACCGGCGACCGCTCCCGGTGCTCTGGTGACGTGGAGCTGACTCGGGAGTCTTGCGCACACGGCGGCTTTCACCCCCGGGACCGGTTTGACCACGCCGATCGTGACCACGAAGGAGACCACCTGACCCGGGGTGGCGACCGGTTGAACAGGGACGATTCGCAACCTCGCCGAAGTCCTGCGAGGTCGAACCGTGGCGGTGGTCTTCGCCGAGTCGTTGGCGTAGCTCGGATCGAACTCGTCGTCGCTTGCGGTGACGGCGTCAATCAGCTGCCCCGGGCGGAGTGGTCGCACGTGCGCCTCGAGCGTTGCGCTCGCACCCGGCGCAAGCTCGGCCAGGCTGCACTGGATATAGGCTCCGGAGTCGCAGGTGAAGGCCCCCGGGTCGATCGCTGTGACCTGAGCCGCGGCGTCGAGCGCGTCGGTGAGATCGACGCCGGTCGCCGCCCCGGGACCGTTGTTGATGACGGTAATCGTGTCGATCAGCGTTCCGCCGAGAGTGTCCTGCGCCGAGCTCTCCTTCTCCTGGACGGCTAGATCCGCCGTCGCGGCGCCGGTCGCCGGCATCGGTGCCGTGGCGTCGCCGCTGTCATTCGACGGGGTCGGGTCAAACTGAGCCGCGCTGATGCTGGCCTCGCTCGTCGAGCCGGCCAGCGCGTCGCCCGCGGGCTCGACCAACACGATGTCCGCGACCGCCGACCCACCGGCGTCCAGGTGCGGGATCACGCAGGTCACATCGGTCGCGCCGACCGTGCACGAGCCCTGGTCGATGGTGGCGGACTCGATCGTCGCTCCCGGTGGCACAGTGTCGTGCAGCACGACGTCGGTGGCATCGCCGGGCCCGTTGTTCTCGATCGTCACGTGATCGTCGACCACGTCGTTGCCGAATGCGGTAGGCGCCACCGTCTCGCTCTGTGCGAGTCCCAGGTCGGCCGGCGCGGAGGGGGCCGGCGCGGGCGCCGCGCTCACGGTCGTCTCCGACGAAAGGGCGGTCAGCTCCTTGCCGAGCGTGGGGGCGATGAACGTCGCCTGGGCGGTGTTTCTGATCTCGTGCTCGGCCGTCAGGTTGTCGTCGACGCGGACCTCGAAGCTGATCTGGACAGTGTCGCCGGGCGAACCGGCGACCGCGATCGTGCCTCCCTGTCCCGCGGCGGCGCCGCTCCCGAGGAAGAACCGCACGGTGTTCTGCGCAGCGTCGTACGCGCCCTGGTCATCGCTGACCAGATCGGTCGGGGCGGCGGCGCCCGCCGGTCCGGTGGGAATTCGCAGCGTTCCCGCCACGTAGGTGGTGTTGGCCGGGAGCTTGTCGGTGGCCACGAAGTTCGTCGCGGCCTCGAGCCCCTCGTTCACGAACGTGACCGTGTAGCGCAACCGATCCCCGGCACGGGTGGGACCGTCCGGATGCGTCAGGTTCACAACCGTCTTGGTCGCCCGTATCACGGGCGCGTACAGGTCGGTGGCGAACGTGATCACATGCGGCAGGTATTGATCGCTGCTGGTTTTCAGCCCGATCGTCGCGCCCGTTGCGCCGTTGGCGAGCAGCCCGTCGATTCCGATCAGCTTCGCGTCGAACCCCAGTTGGTTTACGTAGTCGGGCGTCTTGTCGGTGAAGTTCTGGCCGTTGATCGAGATCGCGCTGTTGAAGAAGTTGTTAGCCGCGGTCACCTTGTCGCTCAGCACCTTGCCGTCGAGGGTCGCGCTGTCCCCGGTCAGGCCGCGGTCACCCTCGTAGGCGACGAACCCGAGCTTGGTCCGGACGGGTCCGCTGAGCGGTGTCTGAAATCCGCTGACCGGGATCGTCGCGGCCGCCTTGCCCTGCGTGACCGACTGCAGGCCGTCGAACACGGTCAGGTTTCGGGGCGGCTCGCCGGCGGCCTCGTACGCCACCACCAGCGCCCACCCGGCGTACCGGTCCTCGCCGGTCGCCGACTGCACGTTGGCGACCGTGTACACGCCGGGTCCGGCCCGCCGCACCAGTCCCGTGACGTCGACGAACGCCGCGTACGCGCCCGTGACATCGGAGCTCGTGTCGACCGAGGCCGTCAGGTGATCGAAGCCGGAAGCGCCCGGCGACCTGAAGTCGACCTTGCCCAGCCCCGCAAGCGAGGCGTCCGGCGCCGACTTCCCGCCCGTTCCAGCAGTCGTACGAGAACCGTAATACAGCGCCGCGAACAGGACTCGAGCGCCGGCCGGCAAGCTCAGCCGAGACGACGAGGAATCGAGCGCCGCCGAGTCGGTGTTCACGCGCATCATCGAGAAGTTGTTGTTGTTGAGCAGACTGCCCAGTCCGGCCCGCGCGTTCGCGCAGTCGGCCACCGAGTTCTGACACGTCTCGAGCGTGTTGCCGACGATCGCGATATCGCCGTTCGCGTTCGTGCTGAACCGCGGCGTGAACGCGCGATCGGCCAACGCCGGAGACGCAAGTCCGATCGCGAGCACTCCAGCCAGAACGACCGAACGCCAAATCGCGACAAGTCCCCGTTTCACGGACGTCTTCCCCTCAACGATCCCGAACGTACAGACGGAACCCTACCGTGTCAGGCGAGCCTGCGGGCTGAATTCGCCCCGGTGGCCGCCCGCCGCCGTCCTGCCGGCCACAGCCAACCTTCTGACGAGGCCGGCGCGCTCATTGCGCCTTGCTCGCCAAGCGCACCGCGGCCGGGACATACACCAGCCACGTGATGAGCGCTAGCACCGCCGCGAGACCAAGCGGAGCGAACACGCTGCTCTTCAGGAGCAACGCGCCAGCGACGGCGCCGGCGAGCATCGCGAGAACCGCGGCGAGTCGGCGGACAGAACCTTCGCCGGAACCCCCGGTGAGCCGCGACTCGGCCGCAAAGCCGGTCAGCGTCATCGTCAGCACCGTCGTGGTGAGGTCCGGCACGCCGATGGACCGCACCACCGCGTTGCGGACACCCATGGCGCAGGCCATCAGGACAATGAGCGCGTACGCCGAGGCATCGCCCGGCTGGACCGTCGTCGCGGCCGCCACGATCGCGGCCGTTGTGAGCAGGCACGTCTCGATTGCCAGAGCGCGCGCCACCAGCGCGGGATGACGCTTCGCCATCCGTCTCACCAGCACGCCGCCGGCGCCGCCTCCGATCAGGAAGGCGCCAAGCGAGACAAGCGGAGCAACAACCGGCAGGCCGCCACTACCCGCGATCCCGAAACCCAACAGGACGACGTTGCCGGTCATGTTCGCCGTAAACACCCGGCCGAGCGCCAGATAGCTGACCGCATCGACCAGGCCGGTCGTGAACGTCAACGCCAACAGCGCCCGCGCGAGTGGATGTCGAATGCTTCCCGCGCCGCGCTTGAGCGCCGCTTCGTCGACATAGCGGCCGCTTCGGGACCCAGCCATGGTGCTCATTGCTTGCCTCTCCCTCTCGTCGAGATGTGCCGACAGGACCAGCAATCCTCCAGAACATCGCCCGCCGTCGCTCAACTGAAGACGCGGCGACTACAACGCCTGCGCCGTACAGCATCTCAACCCGTGGCTACCCAGTCCGACGCCTCGAACCCTGCGCACATCCGACTGCTCGTGCTGCCGACATGTTGATCACCCACTGCGGTAACCGAACTCCGACGTGGACCCGAACCCATCCGTGCTAGCCGGTCAAACGCCGCGACGTGCGCGACTCGAGTTCGCGGACCCGGTCCGCAGACGACCCATACGCGCCGGCGGGAGGGCCTACGCGTTCACGGGAGCGGCGTCGATGTAGCTGCGGTACCCGCAAACCCGACGTCGGGCGTTTCTGCTCCGCTCATGAGGTTGGTCTTGATGTCATGGAAGACGGACCAGGTTTAGGCCGGCGAGCGGACCGTGCGCTGGCCGCCGGCCTCGTGGGGATCGGCGGCGAGCACCGCCGCCGCGAAGGTATTTCCCGCCTTCACCACACGTGCAGGGGCGACCAGTTCGGCGACGACCTCGCTCGATGTGCGCCCGTTCAGGTCGCTGGGGTCGAAGTCGTTGGTCGGGTCGATCAAGATCCGCCCGTCCCACTCGAGTCCCTCGACGGCCTGCGGCACGTCCGGCCACATCACTGCGAGCACGACGATGTCCGCGCCTGCCGCATCCTTGACTGTTTTGGCCGACACACCGTCGCCAAGCCCGTCCACCACCGAGGTCAGTGACTCGGGCCCTCGGCTGTTGGCGATCACGACCTGCCGCCCGGCACGACGCGCGATCTTCGCCATCGTCTGACCGATGCGGCCGGCGCCGATGATCCCGACAGTCTTGATGTTCGCTGGTTGCATCACGTTCCTTTCCGTCAGGGGGCCCATAATCAGTTATGACGCAGGCGTGCGGCATGGTCGGTCCTCTAATGCGTGAGCCGGAGTGAACCTCGTGGGCCCGCAGGATGGCCGCGATTCAGGTGAACTGCCCTCGTCGGATGTTGGTGATTTGCGACGACGCCTCCCTGCCGGCACCTCAGTCGGAGCGGGCGCGCCGCGCGCGCATCAGCCATCCGCCGACCGCCAGACTGCCCACGCCCCCCAGCGACACCGCCGCCCCGAACGCCTCCTCGCTGAGCGCGACCCGCGCCCCGACCCGGAACGGCGCCCGGTCGAACACCTGCAGGAAGGCCACCACGTAGCTCGCGCAGGAAAGCGCCTCGAGCAGAACTGCGGCGGCCGCGCCTTCGGAGCTGTCCACCTGCTGCGATTGGGACGACTCGCCCGTGCTCACGTTGTCGGGAGGCGCGTGATCCAGGTCCGTGGACCCGGAGTGAACGGCACACGTCATGACGCACGGTGCTCGTTCCTGTTCGGCCCCGCATGCCGCTTGAATCCATCTCGCCGGTCCGGTCACCTCTCACTGTCGGTAGTACTCGATTGCGCCGGTTCGTTCAAGGTCGCCCAGCAGGATCGCCTCGGCGTCGAGGGTGAGCTCGATCTCGTTGCTGACCACGACGCCACCGCCCGGGATCTCGTCCTGCCAGGAGACGCCGAAGTCGTGTCGGTTGATCTTCGCGGTCGCCTCGAATCCGATGCGAAGCAATTCGCCCTTGTTCTCGTCGCCGACCCAGAACGGCGTCTTCCACTCCCCGAGCGAGACGATATCGAGCGGGACCGTCCGGGTCACACCGCGGATCGTCAGGTCGACCTCGCCCTTGAACGTCGTACTGCCCGTACGCTCCGTAAAGCGCCCGGCGAACATCATCTTGGGATGGTTCGCGACATCGAGAAAGTCGGCGCTGCGCAAGTGCTCGTCACGTTGCGGCTCGCCGGTCCAGATCCCAGCGGCATCGATCTCCCCCTCGAAGGTGGCCTCGAGGCAACGATCCCACTCGAGCTCCATGCGGCCATGGACATCCTTGAATAGACCGCGGACCCACGTGACCATCATGTGACGCGCCCGAAACTCCACCTCAGTGTGCCCCGGCTCAAAGATCCAAGTCGACATCAGCTCCCTCCCTCATCGTTTCGTCAGCTCCAACAACGTCTCCGCGTCATAGCCGCCAAGATGCACGACGCCATCGATGAACAGCGTCGGGGTACCGCGCACCTCACCGGACTCCAACCCGCTCCGGAAGTCTCGCTCGACTCGGTCGAGGACCGGCTCGCCGTTTCGGTCGCTGTCGAACTGACCGACGTCGAGCCCAAGCTCGCTCGCATAGCCGCGCAGGTCCTCGTCCTCGAGCGCCTTCTGCCGGTGAAAGAGAACCTCGTGCATCTTCCAGAACCGGCCCTGGAGCGCGGCGGCCTCCGCCGCCCGGGACGCCGCGAGCGCGTGCGGATGGATCTCGGTGAGCGGGAAATGCCGCCACGCGAAGCGCACATCCCCACCCAGCTCCGCCTCGACCAGCTCGATCGCCCGGTACGCCTGACGCGAATACGGGCACTCGTAGTCGCCATACTCGACGATAAGCCGCGCGGCGTCCGGCCCGCGAACATGATCGACGCCGTCTTCAAGCGGGGGGATCATCGACTGCTGGGGTGCCATCGCGGCGCGAACTCCTCGTGCTCAGCTCCGGCCGTTGTCGGCGGAGCGGGATCAAGCTCGTCGGGCCGGTTATAGCTGACTCCGATGTCGTGCTCTCGGATCCCGTCGAACCAGGCGGGGCCAAACCGTCGGACACTCACGACAAGGCGTACGCCCAAGGCGACCGCGAGGGCGACCACTTGCCAGACCGGAATGGACCCACCTGTGTCGACAGCACAGCAACTTAGATGGGTGAGGGTCGCCGCTCCTGTCGTCATTCCGGACGAAGCCTCTCGGCTGAGAGGGTGATTTGTCCTCGCCTGGTTCGAGTGATCTGAAGCAGTCGTCGGCCGGGTGGCAGGATTTTACTGAGGGTTCGCCAGAAGCCCGGGAGGAGCTCGGGGGCCGAGCTTCCGCCAGACGCCGGTTGCCGATGACCAGGAACAGGATCGCGCCGATCGCCGTGCCGGCGATTCCGAAAATCACTTGGAAGGCGGCGATGGGCAAGCCAATCGCGAGGACGAACAGCGTGGCCACCCACCACACCGCGAAGAAGTGGTCGGGAAAGGCGCCTACAAGTGACGTTCGTGACCAGGGCGAGGAAGTTCGGTTCACCATGGCTCAGCCGTGCCTTGGCCGCAGTTCCTCGGGCGGATTGCGCAGGACGGTTGGTTGGCGCTTGGTCTTCTGCAACACGATGAACGCGGCCGTGCCCCACAGGGCGGGGACCCACAACGAGATCGCGTGGTAAACCAGAGTGGCCGCCGTAGCCACCGTCCCACCCACGCCGTAGAGCACGAGCATGCCGATCATGCTGCCGTCGAGAACGCCGATCCCGCCCGGGATCGGAACGAAGTTCGACAGGTAGCCGATCTGATACGCCAGGACCACCGGGGCCAGCGGCGGCACGTGGCCCGCGGCGGCAAAGCACGCGAACAACACCGCGATGTCGAACCACAGATAGCCGATCGCGCCGACGATGCGCCAGTCGGGACGGAACACGAGCCGTTTGGTGTCGCGGACGCTGGCCGCCATCTCGGTCAGAAACGCGTGGAGGCGCCCAGGCCCCACCCGCTCTCGCGATGCTGTTGACGTAGCGCGGCAACAGTAGGAATAGGACCAACACTAGGGCGCCGACCGCCGCCGGCACGATGCTGAGCAGCGGGTTGCTGGGGCCGGGGAGGCCAAGGAACAGGCCCAGGCCGGCGAGGATCAGCGTGATCACGTTGATCGCGCTCGTGTACAGGAACAGCACCGCGGAGCGCTCGGCGATCCGCGCCGGCGACGAGCCACGCTCAACCATCAGCCACCCGCCGACCGCCAGGCTGCCGACACCCCCCAGCGACACCGCCGCCCCGAACGCCTCCTCGGTGAGTGCTATCTCGGCGCCGACCTTCGCCGGCGCACGCGGTGAACGGCCATCGCGCGGTAGCGACCGACCTTGAACTCCTCCTCCCGCAGCGTCTGCACCTTGATCGGGTGCTTCCAGTCGAGCGCTCGCGCGATCTCGACGGCTTCGGACGTGGGGTCGTGTTCGGCGCTCGAATGCAGTCCGAACGATCCGCCGGCGAACGTGACGTGTACCTCTATCTGCTCCTGGTCGACGCCGGCGATCGCGGACGCATTCATCTTCACGTAGTCCGGTGTCTCCGTCCCCACCCACACCTCGAGTACGCAGTCCTCGCGCATCCGGCACGCGGCGTTGTTCGGCTCCATTGGGGCATGCGCGAGGTACGGCAGCACGTACGTCGCGTCGACGGTCGAGGCCGCGCCGGCCAAGGCCCCGTCGACGTCGCCGTCATCGCGCGCCGTCAGCTCCTTCTCGCCCGACTCGAGCAACCTGATGTGCTCGGCCAGGAGTTCGGCGGTGCTCCGTCGCTCGGCGTTCGTGTCGTCCCACTCGACGACCAGGGCCCGCAGTCCGCGCTGCGCGTCGGCGACGCTTTCGCCGACGACGGCGACGCCCTCATCAAGCGGAACGACCGCCCTCACCCCCGCCTCGGCGAGCGCCGCCTTCTCATCGACCGAGGCGACCGTCGCGCCGAATCTCGGCGGATGCAGCACCACCGCGGTCAGCATCCCTGGGAGGCTGAGGTCGATCGTGAAATGAGTGGTACCGAGAATCTTCGGCACGGCGTCGACCCGCAACCGCCCTTCGCGCCCGATCAGTTTGTAGTCGGCGGGATTCTTCGGCTCGACGCCATCAGGAACCGGACGCTGCTCGGCCCGCGCCGCCAGCTCAGCGAAGGCAGCCTGCCGGCCGTTGCCGTCACGCAATACGCCGTTCTCGACCTGGACCTCAGCGGTGGGTGCGTCCCATGCCTCGGCCGCCGCGGCCACGAGTCGCGCCCGCGCCTGAGCCGCGGCCAGCCGATACCGCACCCAGTACCCCTTCATCGAATTGGACGCGCCCGTGATCTGCAGAGCTCCGCCGGCGTCGGGATTTCCGTAAACGTTGCCGTTCGGTCCCGCTCCGTTGGCCGCGTTGACGACCCGGACCGAATCGAAATCGGCGTCGAGCTCTTCCGCGACGATCGTCGCCAGGCCGGTGTGGATTCCCTGACCCATCTCGATCTGGCTCGAGTACGCCACGATCGTCCCGTCCTCACGGATCCGGACGTACGGGTGCACCGGATCGGCCATCTCCTCGGGAGATAGCCGGCCGACCTCGGGCTCCGGCGGGGCAGTTAGCGGATCGGGTCGTGCCCCGCCGTTCAGGGTTCTTGCGGCCTCATGAATCGCCGCCTGGATCCGCGGATAGGTGCCGCAGCGGCATAGGTTGCCGCTCATCCACGCGTCGATCTTCACGTCGTCGGGCGACGGGTCTGACTCGAGCAACGACACCGCGGCCAGGGTCTGCCCCGGCTGGCAGTAACCGCACTGCACGACGTTGCCGCGGTGCCACGCGTCGCGAACCGCGTCGACTACAGGCCCAGACGCCCCCTCCACGGTCGTTATGACCTTTCCCACGGCCCGTTCGGCCGTTGTCTGGCAGGACTTCATGTTCTTCCCGTCGATCAGCACCGTGCAGGCCGCGCAGAAGCCGGCTCCGCAGCCGAACTTCGTGCCACGGAGACCGACGACATCTCTCAGAACCCACAGCAGCGGGGTCTTCGCGTGCCGGTCGTCGACCTCGACGTCGGCGCCGTTCACGACAAGCTTCATCTGAGACCTCCCTCGACCGGAACCGGCGAACCCAGTTGCATGTGCGGCAGGTTCGCTTCGACCCAGGTGAGGTGTCCTCACCGGATGATGGTGATTCCCGGCTACGCCCCCTTGGGTGCCAGCAGCGTACGCACAACGCTCACTCGGCCGTCACGTACCGTGAGGATGTCGATCCCGCGCACCACCGGGTTGTTGGGCGGGCCGAAGCGCCACGGCAAAGCTGCCGTGTCGGCACCGACGTATCGTGGGCCGTCCTCCTCGAACGCGAACTCCGCCGTAGCACCATCAAGAAGCTTCTGGGCACGCTCGTCGAGCGCTTCTCGCCCCACAACCTCTCCCTCCGGGTCGATGAACTTCACGTCTTCGGCGTAGGTCCGCTCGATGGCCGCCCAGCGTGCGTCGCGGTCGCGCTCAGCAAAGACCTCGTGCAGAGATTGCTGTTCAGCAACTCGTTCGCATCAGACGTCTGCGTCATCCGGGCAAAGCCTCCAATCCGTGATTTCGCGGTGTTCCGCATAGACGTGACCCATTGCCTCGTCCATCGTCTCGAACTGCAAGTCACCCAACGACGCGCGACGTTCGTTAAAGCGCTGGAGAATGAACCCCTCCACCCTCTCAACGATCCGCAGGAACCTCACCCGACCTGGATCCGGAGACGGTGATAACACCTCAGCGCACCGCGCGGTCATCTGCACGCTGGTCATTTGCCGCCTCAGGTCATGCGCCGGTAGCGCCAGACGGAGAGCGGGATGAACACGGCCAGCAGGCCGGCGATCCAGACGATTGCGCCGCCCAGGGAGGATGGCGTTCCGGGTACGAGGGCCAGCGAGCGCGCTGCGTTCGCGGTCAGCGTGACCGGGCTCACCTTCGCGATTGCCTGCAGCCAGCCCGGCAGGGTCGAGACCGGGACGAACACCGAGCTCGCGAACACGAGCGGAAACAACACGACGAAGCCGGCGGTTTGAGCTGCCTCGGCGCCGCGCACGGTCAGCGCCACGAAGGCAAAGATCCAGCTCAGGGCGAGCCCGAAGGCGCTGACAAGCGCGATGCAGCCGAGGGCCTGGGCGACGCCGGCCTGGAAGCGGAAGCCGATGATGTAACCGACGATGATCATCAGCACGACGATCAGGACGTTGCGAACCAAGTCGGCGGCGGTGCGGCCGACGAGCACCGCAGACCGGGCCATCGGCATCGAACGGAAGCGGTCGATCACGCCGAGCTTCAAGTCCTCCGACAGGCCCACTGCGGTCTGGCTCGCCCGAAACGTCACCGACTGAACAAGAATGCCCGGGAGCAGGTAGTCGATGTAGCTCACGCCGGGAGGCAATGAGTGGCTGATCGCGCCGCCGAACACGTAGGTGAACAGCAGCACGAACATGATCGGCTGGATCGTCGAGAAGATCAGCAAATCCGGTTGGCGGACGAAGTGGCGCAGGTTGCGCCCGCTCACCACCCGCGCGTCGGTGACGTCGCCGCGAAGCTCTCGCGCCGAGAGGCGGCGTCGTCGCGACGGCCGGCTCGGCGCGGGACGCAGGGCTGAAGGAGCGGCAACCGCTGGAGCGGGGGCCGTACTCGGGCGGGGGCGCTTCTGCTGCCCGTTGCCGCTCGCGACGTCAGCCGTCGCTCCGTTCTCGCTCGGCGGCGCGCCGGTCAGCTGCAAGAACACGTCGTCGAGCGTCGGTCGTCGCAGCCCAAGATCGCTTACCGCGATCCCCGCCTTCCGCAGCGCCGAAGCCGCGTCCTCGATCATCTCAAGACCATCCCGAGGCGCCGGAAGCGTCAGCTGCGCGAGCCGCTCGCCGGGCTCCGGCTCCCCGCACCCAATCCCGGTCAGCGCCGCCCGTGCTCTGTCCCGTTCCGCAGCGCTCACCAGCTCGAGTTCCAGGATCTGTCCGCCGATTCGGTCCTTGAGATCGCTTCCTGTGCCCTGAGCGATCACCCGACCGTGGTCGATGACGGCGATCTGCTCGGCGAGCTGATCTGCTTCCTCGAGGTATTGGGTGGTGAGAAGAAGCGTGGTCCCCTCCCGGACGAGCTCGCGCACAACCGACCAGATCTCGATGCGGCTGCGCGGATCGAGGCCGGTCGTCGGCTCGTCCAAGAACAGCACCCGCGGCCGGATCAACAAGCTCGATGCGAGATCAAGCCGGCGACGCATGCCCCCCGAGTAGGTGCGAGCCGGGCGGTCGGCCGCGTCAGCCAGCTCGAAGCGCTCGAGCAACTCACGCGCCCGCTGGCGAGCATCTGCGGCCGAGAGGTCAAACAGCCGCCCAAACATCTCGAGGTTCTCGCGGCCAGTCAGGATCTCGTCCACTGCCGCGAACTGGCCGGTCAATCCCAGGAGCTCGCGCACGCCCGCGGGATCGCGGACGACGTCGCGGCCAAAAACCTCCGCCCTCCCGGCGTCCGGAGCCAGCAGCGTCGCCAGCACGCGAACGAGCGTCGTCTTCCCCGCGCCATTCGGCCCGAGCAGACCAAAAACGGTTCCCTCCTCGACATCCAGGTCGACCCCGGCAAGCGCCGTGGTCGACCGGAACCGCTTCACCACACCCTCGACATGGACGGCCGGATCACCCATGACTCACTCTCCAAGGATAAAGGCGCTCGATCGCGGGCCAGTTCGAACCGGCCGTCTCGTCCTACGGGGCCAAAACCGGCTCTGGGGTGCCCGCGCTGTCTGTGACGGCCGCGCCGTCCACGGCCTCGTCCTGGCCGCAGTTCCCGATCGCGTGTCGGGCCAGCGCGGTCAGCGTCGTCGCCGTGCGCGCCTCGCACTGGCTGGGCAGGATCACCAGCACGAGTACGAATCCCAGGGCGAAGATCCCGGCGGCCCACCAGAACGCTGTCGTGTCGCCGTGGACCTGCGCGGAGAGGGCAAGACCTCTGACGTGGGCATGGCTGGTCAGATAGCTGGCGAACGCCGGTGCGCGCTCGAAGCTGGCGCCCGCCGGCCCAGCCCACCAGATGTGATCGACGCGCCCGCGATAGACCGTGCGTCTCGACTCGCGTTTACGCCGTCAGGCGCGCCTCGAACTTCCGGGCTCGACGCCCGGTCAGCACGCCGACGTATGGGAGCGATGCGTCAATCATCTGGGCTGCCCCCGGCGGGGATATATCGTCCCCCCATGACCACGATTCCCCTCGGGGCTCGGACCGACAGCGATGGGACCAGCTTCGCCGTGTTCAGTAGCGTCGCCCAAGCGGTCGAGTTGTGCCTCTTCGACGACGAGGGCCGAGAAACCCGGCGAGCCCTCGAAGCCGACGAGGGATACGTGTGGCGAGCGCACGTCGACGGCGTCGGGCATGGAGCGCGCTACGGCTTTCGCGTGCACGGCGCATGGGATCCCGACGCCGGAGCCCGGTGCAACCCCGCGAAGCTTCTTCTCGACCCTTACGCACGCGCCGTCGCCGGCACGGTGAGCTGGGATGCCTCGCTTCAGGGCGATGATCCGGCGGACTCGGCTGCGCACGTGCCCCGGTCGATCGTATGTGGCCGGGAGTTCGATTGGGGCGACGATCGCCCACCCGGCACACCGATCGAGGATTCGATCATCTACGAGCTTCACGTCAAGGGATTCACCAAGCTGCACCCCGACGTGCCGGAGCGGCTCCGCGGCACGTACGCGGGGCTGGCAGAACCCGCGGTGATCGATCACCTCACCAGGCTCGGCGTGACCGCGGTCGAGCTGTTGCCGGTCCATCAGTTCGTTCACGACGGTGCGCTGGTGGCCCGGGGGCTCCGCAACTACTGGGGCTACCAGTCGATTGGCTTCTTCGCGCCGCACAACGAGTACTCGTCGAGCGGCGATCGCGGCGACCAGGTCGACGAGTTCAAGGCGATGGTCAAATCTCTGCATGCCGCCGGGCTCGAGGTGATCCTCGACGTGGTCTTCAACCACACCGCCGAGGGAAACGAACAGGGGCCGACGCTGTGCTTCCGCGGGCTCGACAACGGCGCCTACTACCGCCTGGCCGAGGACCGCAGCCGCTACGTCGACGACACGGGGACCGGGAACACCGTCGACGCGCACAGCCCCCAAGCCCTGCGATTGATCTTGGACTCGCTGCGCTACTGGGTGCAGGAGATGCACGTCGACGGCTTTCGCTTCGACCTCGCCGCCGCGCTCGGCCGCGGCAGCGCCGGCTTCGACCCGCACGGCGCGTTCCTCGAGGCGATCGGCCAGGACCCCGTGCTCGGCGGGGTAAAGCTCATCGCGGAGCCGTGGGATGTCGGCTTCGGCGGGTACGAGCTGGGTGACTTTCCCCCGGGGTGGAGCGAGTGGAACGGCCGCTACCGCGACACGGTGCGCGACTTCTGGCGCAGCGTCGACGGGACGCTCCCCGACTTCGCTACCCGCCTGACCGGTTCATCCGATCTCTATGGCCGGGGCCGGCGACCGACGGCCTCGATCAACCTGGTGACCGTCCACGACGGCTTCACGCTCGCCGACCTGGTCTCCTACGACGCCAAGCACAACGATGCCAACGGGGAGGGCAACCGCGACGGGGCCGATGACAATCGGAGCTGGAACTGCGGCGTCGAAGGTCCCACGAACGACGCTGGCGTGGGCGAGCTGCGCCACCGCCAGCGCCGCAACTTCCTCGCCACCCTGCTGCTCTCCGAGGGCGTACCGCTCCTGCTCGGCGGCGACGAGATGGGTCGCACGCAGGGCGGCAACAACAACGCCTACTGTCAGGACAACGCCACCGGCTGGGTCGACTGGTCACTCGCGGAGACGGAGCGGGACATGATCGAGTTCGTCGCGCGCCTGTGCCGGTTCCGGCTGGCGCACCCCGGCCTGCACCGCCGTCGCTTCTTCGCCGAGGGAGACATCGAGTGGCTGCGCCCCGACGGCGAGCCGATGAGCGACGGGGATTGGGCAGCGCCGTTCGCCCACGCGGTGACGGTGGCTCCCGTGTCCGGGCGACTGATCCTGATGCTGAACGCCTGGTGGGAACCGCTCGCCTTCAACGTCCCGCCCGGTCTCGACGGCGAGTCGCCCACGCTTGTGATCGATACCGCGGACGGCGACTCCGATTCCAACATCGATCCCGCGGCGGGCATCATTCTGGCGCCGCGGTCGCTCGTATTGCTCGAGCGTCGGGCGGAGCAATAGATGCACGGCGCGGCCATCGCCCTCGCGCACGGTGCAGGGTCGTCCGCCCACATCGGAGCCGTCGCGGTCAACTGGGTGGCCGTGATCTCGGTGACCCTCACGTCGGTGGTGACCATCTTGGCAATCGCAACGATCGTGGCCGGCCTCCGGCGGCACCAGCGTCGCGGCGATGACGACGACGCCGACTTCCCAGGCGGCGGCGGCCGGGGTGGCCCCGGACCCGATGCGCCCCGTGGACCCGAAGGCGACCCGGCGTGGTGGCCGGAGTTCGAGCGGCAGTTCGCGGCGCACGTCACGGACCTGCGGCGCTCGACGGCAATGCGGGTATGACCGGCGCGCCGCCGGGACCCGTGCTCTCAGGCGAACGCGGCGATGCCGGTTATGTCGCGGCCGACGATCAGCGTCTGCATCGTCTCGGTGCCCTCGAACGTGTGCAGCGCCTCGATGTCCGCCATGTGGCGAATGACGTGATTCTCGAGCAGAATGCCGTTACCGCCGAGCAGGTCTCTCGCCTCGGCGATCACGTGCCGCGCACGGCTCGTGTTATTCATCTTGGCGAGACCGGCGATCGTGTCGCGCAGCTGGTGGTCCTCGGCGAGCCGGCCAACCCGCAGGCAGATGAGCTGCATCGCCGTCACCTCGGCGAGCATCCGCACGAGCCGCTCCTGGACGATCTGGAATCCGACCAGCGGCTTCCCGAACTGGCGCCGCTCGCGGCAGTAGGAGAGCGCCGCGTCGTAGGAGCCAACGGCGTGCCCGAGCGCGCCGAACGCAACGGTCAGTCGCGTGGACGCGAGTACCCTGCCGGCGTCCTTGAAGCTGTTCGCGCCGGGGAGCCGATTGCCGGCCGCGACGCGGACGCTGGAGAGCTCGATGTCAGCCTGCCACACGGAGCGAACACTGCCTTTGCCCTCGATCAGCCGCGCGTCGAACCCGGGAGTGCCGCGCTCGACCAAGAAGCCCTTGACCTGGTGATCCTCGCTGTCGCGAGCCCAGACCACGACGACATCGGCCACGGTGCCGTTGCCAATCCACCGCTTGGCACCGTTGATCACGTACTTGTCGCCCTCGCGGCGCGCCGTCGTCTCCAGCGACACGGAGTCCGACCCGTGGTCGGGCTCGGTCAAGGCGAACGCGCCGAGCCGCTCCATCCGGGCCATCGACGGCAGCCAGCGCTGCTTCTGCTCCTCGCTGCCGAGCATGGCGATCGAGCGCATCGCCAGCCCGGCCTGAACGCCGAGCAGAACGCCGAGGCTGCCATCGCCCCGGCTCAGCTCCATCTGGATCAAGCCCGCCGCGACGGTGCTCATCGGCGGACAGCCGTACCCCACGATGCCGTCGCCCACCAGCCCGAGTTCCCCCAGCCGGCGGGCGAGGTCGAGTGGCAGCTCCGCGCGTTCCCAGTGCCCGGGCATCACCGCGAGTACCTCGTCCTCGACGAAGCGGCGCGTGCGGTCGAGGTAGTCGGTCTCTTCCTCCGTGAGCTCGCTGCGCAGCAGGAAGTAGTCGGTGCCGAGCGCCTTGCCGACGTCCAGCTGGGTGGTGGCAGTCATGTCGCGTCCCCCGGTACCCGGTCGCGGTTTGCGGACTTTGCTGGCAACCCTATCTGCGCCGGTTGCGTGCGCGGTTGTGCTGGGAGCACAATTAGAGGCGGCGAGGTTGGGGCGTACGTCCGGTGCGGGCACATCCGGCAGACGTGAGGCTTAAGCCGCCAATGAGAAGGAGACCGATGAGCGAGAACGGCACGACCGAGATCACCGATTCACGCGTCCGGCGCGCCGGCGAGGCTGCCCGCTCGGGGCTGGACGTAATGCTCGGGGAGGCGGCCACCGGCGGCCCGCCGCGCTTTCTCGCGCCAGGCTCCGGCGTCAAGGTGGGATTAGGTCTGGCACGACACCCGCGGCGGGTGGCAGCCCGGGCATCCGGTCTGACTTCGGAGCTGGCGCGGGCCGCCACCGGGCGCTCCGAGCTCGCGCCGGCCAAGGGCGACCGGCGCTTCACGGACCCCGCCTGGGAGGGCAACTGGCTGTTCCGGCGCGTGCTTCAGAGCTACCTGGCGATCGGCGAGACCGTCGACGGGCTGATCTCCGACTCGCAGGTCGACTGGCGGGCCGAGCGGCGAGCCCGGCTGGCGGCCGGGAACGTGCTCGACGCACTGGCCCCCACGAACTTCCCCTGGTCCAACCCCGCCGTGCTCAAGGAGGCAATCAACACCGGCGGAGGCAACCTCGCGCGAGGCACGCGCCGCCTGGTCAGCGACCTGTCAAAGCCGCCGCGGCTCCCTGCCACCGTCGACACCCGCAAGTTCGAGGTGGGCGGCAATCTTGCGGTTTCGCCGGGGTCGGTTGTGCTGCGTACCGACGTTTTCGAGCTTATTCACTACAAGCCCTCGACGGAGCAGGTGCGGGAAGTGCCGCTCCTGTTCATCCCGCCGACGATCAACAAGTACTACATCCTCGACATCTCTCCCGGACGGAGCATGATCGAGCATTACGTGGCGCAGGGCCACCAGGCGTTCGCGATCTCCTGGCGCAACCCGGACCAGGGCCAAGGGCATTTCGACCTCGACACCTACGCCGAGGCCGTGGCCGAGGCCCGCGACGCGGTCGCCTCGATCGCCGCGCACCCGCAGGCCAACCTGGCCGCAGCCTGCTCGGGCGGGATCATCACCGCCGGGCTGCTCGGTCATCTCGCGGCAAGCGGGCGCCTCGGCGAGGTGGCGAGCCTCACCTTGATGGTTTGCGCCCTCGACAACGAGACCGAGGGAACCATGTCGGCGCTGGCCAGCCGCGACGTCGCGGCCGCCGCCGTCGCCGAGTCCGCGCGCAAGGGCTACCTCGACGGACAGGCACTGGCCGGAGTGTTCACGTGGCTGCGGCCGAACGACTTGGTGTGGAACTACGTGGTCAACAACTACCTGCTCGGCAAGGACCCGCCGGCGTTCGACATCCTCTACTGGAACCAGGACACCGTCCGCCTGGCGGCGGGCCTGCACCGGGACTTCATCCAGATCGGACTGGACAACGCGTTCGTGCACCCGGACGCGCTCACGGTTCTCGGCGACCCGGTCGACCTGGGTCAGGTCGACATCGACACATATTTCGTCGCGGGCTTGACCGATCACATCGTGCCCTGGGAGAGCGCGTACAACGGAGCCCTGCTGTTCGGCGGCCGGCGCCGGTTCGTGCTTTCGAAGAGCGGTCATATCCAGTCGCTCGTCAACCCGCCGCGTCCGGACAGCCGCTCCTCCTACCAGGTGGTCGACGAGCTCCCGGAGGCGCCCGAGACGTTCTTCGCGCAGACGCCGACGCTCCCGGGCAGCTGGTGGTCGGACTGGGACGCATGGCTTGCCGAGCGCGCGGGCGAACTCAAGAACGCACCCAAGGCGCTCGGCAACTCTGCCCACAAGCCCCGGGCGAAGGCGCCCGGGACGTATGTCCTCGCCAACTGAGGGCACTCTCACGGTCCTCCCCCATCCCGATCCCGACCAGGACCCCGCGCTCGAGCTGCCGCCGCTGCCTGAGGAGCGCTGGTGGGGCGACCACCTGCGAGAGACCCGCTGGACGCTCGAGTTCTCCCGGCTTCTCGTCGATCCTGTCGTCCGCGGGATCGGCGTCCCGCACGGGGACGGGCGTCCGGTGATCCTGCTCCCGGGCTTTGGCGGCGGCGACCAGACCCTGCTCATGCTGGCCGCCTGGCTGAGGCGAATCGGCTACCGCCCGTCTCTGTGCGGTTTCGTCGTGAACGTCGGATGCGCGGATCGCGCCCTCGATCGCGTCGATCGCCGGCTCGAGGACCTCCACCGCCGCCACGGCCGCCGGGTCGCGCTGATCGGTCACAGCCGCGGCGGACACTACGCCCGCGCGCTCGCTTACCGCCGCCCGGAGCTGGTCTCCCATGCCGTCTCAATCGGGGCGGGCCTGCGCGAGATGCTCTCGACCAGCTACCCGACGCAACTCGCCGCCGCCGCCGCTCGCCGCGCAGTGTTGCGTGGTGGGCGCGCCCGCTCGCCGCTGTGCCTTACTCAGGAATGCGACTGCGCGTTCGCCCGCGACTTCGCCGGCACGTTCCCCGCCAACCGCGTGCGCCTGACCAGCATCTACTCCAGGGAGGACGGCGTTGTTCACTGGCAGTCCGCACTCGTGCCTTACGGCAGTTGCGTCGAGGTCACGGGCAGCCACGTGGGCCTGGTCTTCAACCGCAAGACCTACCGGGCCATCGCTGCGACGCTCGCAACTCCTGAGCTTCGGTAGGCGGCGAGACGACCCGACGCGAACCGTCACCTCACCACGCCGGGGATGCGCTCAGAGGTTCTTGACCACGATTTCGTTGGTGATTCCGTACACGCCGTACAGCCTGGACACGTCGTCGTAGGCGGCGTCGCTCTGGTACTGCTCGTTGACCTGGCCCTTCAACGTCACCCACCCGTCCCGGACCGCAACGTCGACCGAGCCGGGTACGTCGGCGTCCCAGATCAGTGACTGCAGAGCCGCGCCGCGGATCTCGTCATCCTCGCGGCTGTCGACGCCGAGCACGTTCACCTTGAGGTGGTTGACCACCTCGTAGACGCCGTCGATCTTGGCGGCGTCCTCGGCGGCGGCGCGACGCTGGGAGAACCGTTCAACCGTGCCGCGCAGGCCCACGATCCCGCGTTCCTCTGATACCGCGATCTCGGCCGAAACGGGAATCCGCGGATCGCGCGCCAAGCTGGCCTTTACTTCGTCTTCGAGCGGCGTATTGGTGAGCACGCAAGCTCCTTTCTGGTGAGGGACGCAGGACGGGCGGATCACGATCAAGGACCAGTTCGGCGAGGAGAGCTTCGAGAACACGGCCGGGGCAGGGCTCCTGGGCCTGCTCGTCGGCGTCCTCGGCGGACCGCTCGGCGTCCTGGTCGGCGGAGCGACTGGGCTCCTGATCGGCTCGCTGTTCGACGACGACGACGAGGACGACACGCGGTCGGTCCTGGCCGATATCTCGAAGTCGATCCGCGTCGGACCTCCCGGCCTGCTCGCCGAGGTGTCCGAGCCCGCCCCCGAGGCCGTCGACGCCGTGATGGCTCACCTCGACGGGAGCGTCGTGCGGCGATCGGTGGCGGACGTCGAGTTGGAGATCGCCGCCGCCGAGCACGCCCAGCGCGAGGCCAAGAAGAAGGCCCGCAAGGAACTGCATGAGGCGCACCACAAGAAGCACAAGGACAAGGTCGACGCGAAGCTGGCGGAGTTGAAGGCGAAGCTCCCGGGTCACAAGCAGGTGGCTGGCACCCGTTCCTGATGGGAACCCGGGCCGCCCCCGCTCCCGCACCCAAGGACGGCGCTCCGCTGCCGACCGCCACCGACGGGGGCGCCGCGCCGGAGCAACGCCCCACCACCCAATCCGGCTTCCTGGGACGGCACCGGCGCGTGACTGCCAGCGTGCTCGGCGCCGTCCTGGTGGCCGGTTTCGTGTACTACGTGGTTCCTCAGATCGCCGGCCTCGGGCCGACCCTCGAGCGTCTGCGCGGCGGTGATGCCTGGTGGTTCGCGCTCGGGATGCTCCTCGAGGTGATTTCGTACGTCGGCGAGATCGCGCTCTTCCGCGGCGTGTTCTCCCGCCCCGGGAGGCCGATGGGATGGCGGACCAGCACTCAGATCACGCTCGCGGGCGGTGCGGCCACCAAGATCCTCGCCACCGCCGGCGCCGGCGGCATCGCGCTCACCGTGTGGGCGCTTCGCGCGCTCGGCCTGCCTGCGGCCGAGGTCGCCGGCGGAATGGTCTGCTATGAGATCGTGACCTACGGGGTGTACATGGCCGCGCTGGCCGTCGGAGGATTCGGACTCTGGTTCGGTGTCTTCTCCGGACCGGCGCCCGTGGGTCTGACGCTGGTACCCGCCCTGTTCGGCACCGCGGTGATCATGATCGTCGTCTCGATGCTGTTCTTCGACGAGCCCGTGGAGCGGTACCTGCTCCGGAGGGCCGACGCCGCTCATGGGCGAGTCCAGCGGCGGCTGCGGCAGGCGGCAACGCTTCCCCGCTCGCTCCAATCCGGACTTCGCGCGGCGATCGCGATGCTTCGTCGTCGCGATGCCTCCACGCTCGGCGCGATCGTCGGGTGGGGATTCGACATCGGCGCGCTGTGGGCCTCTTTTCAAGCTTTCGGCCACGCCCCACCCGCGGCGGTCCTGGTCATGGGCTACTACGTCGGAACGCTCGCCAACACGCTTCCCCTGCCGGGCGGAATCGGAGGCGTCGAGGGCGGCATGATCGGCTCCTTCCTCGCCTTCGGCGTCAACGGCAGCCTCGCCGTCCTCGCCGTGCTCGCCTACCGCACGATCTCGTACTGGCTGCCAACGGTCCCGGGGGTCATCGCCTACGTTCGCCTCCGACGCCAGATTTCCCCGCACGGTGACGGCTCTGCCAACCCCGACGCCCGCCCGAGGACAGGTACCGCGACCACCGGCGCAACGGCCACGCCGACGCCGCTCGACGCCGCGGTCCCAGTTGCCGGCGGCTCGGCGCCCTAATGTCTCGCACCGCGTATCCGATGCTCGGAGCGAGGGCGCGTTGCACTTGACGTTGCTCGGACTACGATTTCTGGGCAAGGCATGGCCGGGAGCCGAGAGGAGCATCTGATGAGCGAGACAGGCGACGCGGAGATCGACGTACCGGGTGACGCCGTCGAGGAGGCGCTCACCGATCACCACCTCTACGAAGTCGCCGCGCTGATCGAGCAGGCGCAGGCCGACAAGCCGTCGTCCGAGAGTCCATTCAGCGACGGACCTGCTGGGTAGCTTCGCGGCTCGTAACGCGGAGCTGCCGCCTCCCGTCCCTAGCGGCCGATGCTGGTTATCCGGCGAGCATCGGTGAGGGTGGGATGCGGGTGTGGCCCTGGATCTCCGGGATGATCATGGCCACCTCGTCGACGTAGCACCAGGTCCAATCCTCTCCCGGCTCGAGCGAGCGGATCAGCGGGTGACCGGTTGAGTGGTTGTGGGCGGTGGCGTGCCGGTTCGGAGAGTCGTCGCAGCAGCCGACGTGACCGCATTCCAGGCAGATCCGCAGGTGCAACCAGACTCCGCCTTCGCGCAGGCAGTCCTCGCACCCCGCCACGCTTTCCGGCAGTTGCAGGACTGTGACGGTGTCAAGGTGCGTGCAGGTGGTCATGGTTGAGTCTCCCTCGGTGTCGGGGTGGGCGGTTGGAGTGGGAGCCAGACGTGGAACGTGGTGCCGTTCCCGTCGGTGTCGAAGGTGAGCGAGCCGCCGTGGCGCTCCTCGACGATCCGCCGGGCGGTGTCCAGGCCGAGGCCCGTGCCCTGGCCAACGTCCTTGGTCGTGTAGAACGGCTCGAACACGTGCGAACGGGCCTCGGACGGGATCCCGAGCCCGGTGTCGGCGACGTCGACCACGATGCACGTGCCGTCCCGGCGCGTGCGCAGTGTGATCGTGCCGGCGGAGCCGACCGCGTCGATCGCGTTATCGAGCAGGTTGGTCCAGACCTGGTTGAGCTCCGAGCCGTAGATCGTCAGCGGGGGAAGGGTGCGGTCGTACTCGCGCTCGATCGCGATCTCGGTGTGCTTGAGCTTGTGGCCCATGACCTTGAGCGTGGTCTCCAGGCCCTCGTGGATGTCGGCCTGCACGACGCCGCCTCGGTCCATGTACGCGTAGGCCTTGACCGCACCGATCAAGGCGCTCATCCGCTCGGTCGCCTCGCGCAGGTCGTTGACGAGTCGCTGCGCGCTGAGTGATGCCGCGACCGACCGCAGCGCCGCCGGTGTGGCCGATCCCGCCGCCGCCCGCACCTGCTCGAGCCACGCCTCGTCCAGGCCAGCGGCAGCCAGCGGTTCGGCCACTCGCCACGCGTCCGGCACACCAAGCGCCTCCAGCCGCTCTCGCATCTCGTCCTCCGCGTCCGCGGCGTCGAGCGCCGACAGCGCGCTGCGATCGGCGCACTGACGAAGCGCCTGATCGCGCAAGTCGGCGATCCGACCGGCGTCGTCGCGCTCGATCCCGGCCTCGACGAACTCCCTGATCGTCGCGCCGATCACGTCGAGTGCGTCGGCCAGGTCGGCCGCCGAGCGGCGTGCCGCCGACGCCGGATTGTTCAACTCGTGCGCCAGACCCGCGGCCATCGTCCCGAGCGCGGCCAGCCGCTCGCGGCCCTGCTCGATCGCGGTGAAGCGGGCCACCACCGGCCGAACCTGCCGCATGATCCGGCGGTGCACGGCCGGGTGCGCCAGCGCTAGGCGCCGGAACTCGGGCGCGGGGATGAGTGCCACCCGCGCCGGCGTGAGCGCGGTCATGTGTGCGGCCACCGCGGTCTCGGTGAGCGTGGGCACCGCGCCGATCCACGTCGGCGCGGTTTGATGGCCGGTGGGCTCGAGGCGATCGCCGTCCCGGATGAATATCTGAAGGCTCCCCTCGAGCAGGCAGTGCAGGCCCTCCGGCTCTCGACCCGCCTCCACGACGACCTCCCCGACGTCGAATCGACGGTCCTGCGCGACCGCGGCCCACTCGGCCAGCGCGCCGTCGTCGAGGTCATCGAACAGGTCGAGGGCCCGCAGATCGGCAACCGCGACCGGCGTGTCTCCGACGGACGTCATCCCTCGGCCAGGTACTGGTGGATCAGCGACACCGCCATCGATCCCTCTCCGACGGCGCTTGCCACCCGCTTGATCGATCGGGCGCGGACGTCGCCGGCGACGAGCACGCCGGGCACGCTCGTTTCGAGCGGGAACGGATCGCGCTGGAGCGGCCAGCCGTCTTGCTTGGCGTCGAGTCCGGCGAGGATGAATCCGCGCTCGTCGCGCGCCACGACTCCGGACAGCCAGTCGGTACGTGGCATCGCCCCGATGAACACGAAGCACGCGTCGACCTCCTCGATCGACTCACTGCCATCCGGGTTGCGCAGACGCAGAGCCCGCAATCGCCCATCGCCCTCCGCCGCTATCGCCTCGGTGCGGGCGCGGACGTCGACGTTGCCGAGCGCCTCGATCTGCTCGATCAGGTAGTGCGACATCGACTTCGCGAGCGAGTCGCCGCGCACGAGCACCGTGACGCGCCGCGCGTACTTCGAGAAGTAGACGGCCGCCTGGCCGGCCGAGTTGGCGCCACCGATCACGACCACGTGCTGGTCGGCGCACGAACGCGCCTCGGTCAGCGCCGCGCCGTAGTAGATCCCCTGCCCGGTCAGCTCGGCGAACCCGGGGACGTCGAGCTGGCGGTATGAGACGCCCGAGGCGACCAGCACGCTCGAGGCGCTCAGGCTGCCGCCGCCCGAGAGCTCGACGATGCGGCCGGACCCCTCGACCCGCAGCCCGCTCGCATCCTGGAGGGTCAACAGCTCGGCGCCCAGCCGACGCGCCTGATCGGTCGCACGGCGAGCCAGGTCGGACCCGCTCAGCCCGGCGGGGAATCCGAGGTAGTTCTCGATCCGGCTCGACTGGCCGGCCTGACCGCCCGGCGCCTCGCGCTCGACCATGATCGTCTTGAGCCCCTCCGACGCGCCGTAGACGGCGGCCGCCAGGCCCGCCGGCCCGCCGCCGACGATCACCAGGTCGTAGTGCTCGGAGGCCGGCTGCCCCGTGATGCCGAGCCGCTCGGCCAGCTCGAGCACCGTGGGGCGCTCGAGCACCGTCCCGTCCTCGAGCAGCGCCACCGGCAGGCGGTCGTCCTCGACACTCGCCACCTTCAACAGCTGGCGAGCCTCCGCCTCGCGCTCGACGTCGAGCCATCGCGCCGGCACGCGGTTGCGAGCCAGGAAATCGCGGAGATCGTGCGTCGCCCGGGAGAAGCGATGCCCGATCAGACGGACGCCGCCGGACTCGAGCGCGGCGCCCGCCTCCCACGAGCCGAGCAGGTCCTCGACGACCGGGAACAGCTGTTCCTCGGGGGGGTCCCACGGCTTGAGCAGGTAGTAGTCGAGTGAGACCTCGTTGATCGCCTGAATCGCTGCCTCGGTGTCGGCGTACGCAGTGAGCAGGACCCGCTTGGCCATCGGCACGATCTCCCGCGCGCGAACCAGGTAGTCCGTTCCCGACAGCCCCGGCATCCGCTGGTCGGCCACGAGCAATGCGGCCTGCTCGCCGCGACGGACCAGCTCGCGCAGCACCTCGAGCGCCTCCTCCCCCGATGCTGCGCGAACGATCCGGTAGCGCTCGCCGAACCCCCGACGCAGGTCGCGCGAGACCGCGGCCAGCACCGCGGGCTCATCGTCCACCAACACAATCGCCGGGCGTCGCCGGGGCGGCTCGCTCATCTCGGTAACGGTAACCGCTCCGGATGCCCCGCTCGATCCGTTCGAGCGCCTGCATCGCCGCTGTTCTCGCCAGACGCGCCCAGGTAACTACACGGGCCTATGTGGGCTCGCCCCACTGCCCGTCGCCGTGGTCGCGCGAGCGCTGATCAGCGGACTCCGCGTCGCCGTCTGGCCCGAATCCCGCCTGTCTGAGCATCCGCCTCAGATCGACGAGTGTCTGTTCGTCGATGTCCTTGCCGTGCGGCGGGCGCAGCACCTCGGTCTCCGGGCCCAGCGTGACCCTGACCTTGCCGTTGTGCTCCTCGGTCGCCGTGCCGACGGCGTTCAGCAGCGACAGCACCTGTCGCCATTCGATGTTGCCGCTCGACGAGTGGCTGAAGATCTTCTCGATCGTGTCGCGATGATGATCGTTGAGATGGGCTGGGGTCATGGCTACTCGGGATTGCCTGGGGCTGCCGGCGTCAATTTTACGCGTCCACGTCCCCGTCCTCGGCTGCGATCGGCGCGCTGGTGCAGGACACTCGACGACCTCGGCTACCCGCGCCTGCTGGCCAGACGCCCGTCGCGCAACGCCGCCA
>CAWEQG010000002.1:0-304794 GCA_963811135.1 uncultured Solirubrobacterales bacterium
GAGCGCTCTCCCACTGAGCTACGCGCCCGGGTTAGGGAGCGATTCTACGCGGTGGCCGTGCGATGAGGCACGACTGGAATCGAACCTGCGGCGTTAGCCGCCGCCACCACTAGCCGTCCCGGTCCCGGTCCCGGTACTGGGAGTCTGGGCCTGGGTAGTGGTCGTGCCGCCACCTTGCGACCCGCTGGTGCCTGTCCCACTGGGGCTGCTCGATCCGCGACTGGAGCTTCCGCTTGTTGATCCGCCGGAGGCTGGTGCGCCGCTGCCGCCGGTTGCTCCACCGATGCTGCCGGTGCGCGGAGAGCCGGATCCGGTGCCGGCGGAGGAGCTCGGAAGAGTCGTCGCCGCGACCGATGTGGGGTTCGGACGAGGGGTTGTGCCCGTGCCGGCAACCGGAGGGGCCGCAGAGGTCACCGGGGGTAGGACAGCGCGGCTGTGGCTGGGCGCGATGGGCCCGGAGGCGTACGGCGGCGTCTGCGCCTTGGAGACCTGGGGCTGAGGCGACGTGCGTTGCGGCTTGACGTGGGCTTGCTGATGCACCACCGCCCGCGGTTGATGGCGTTTCGGGGCCGGCGCTGGGGAAGCCGGTGAAGTAGGGGTGGTAGGCGTCGCATTCTGTCGGGCGCTGGATTCGTCGGACGCTGCCTGAGGCCTCAGGCTCTTCGTAGAGAGTGTGTTCGCAGCCGCGAAAGCAACGCCGATCACGGCCAGGACGACCAGCCCGATTGCGAGCCGACGTCGCTGGCGCTTAGCGCTGCCATTGTCGGCGCGAGGTCGATCGCCACGCTCCTCGTGGGAGCGGGTACTGTCGTCGCCGAGTTCGGCGGGTTGAACGTGATCTTCGGGTGCCTGAACGTCGTCGGGCGGCGGCTCCGCGAAGTCAGCGCCGGGTTAAGGACAACCGAAGACCGGGTCGGGATCGCGAGTGACCGCGTCAGAGCCTGCGAGGCTCGAGCGGTATTCGCGAAGGACCGCGAGGTTGTGCGTGGCAGCGGCGTGACCGCGCTCGTGGGCACGTACGAATGCCTCTTCGGCTTCGGCCAGCCGGTCATGCTCGACGAGCAGCAGGCCGATCGCGAACGCGCCATCGGCGTTACCGCGTTGATCGGCGCGGAGATACGCGTCGGCGGCGGCATTTACGTCACCGCGTTCCTCGAACAGGCTGCCGAGCTGTGCCGCGGCCTGGGCGTCACCGGCGTCGTCCGCGCGTGCGAGGGCATCCTCGGCCTCGGCGAACCGGGCCTCTGCGAGGAGCAAAGCCGCGAGCTCAACGGCCGCCTCGATCACGCCGCGCTCATCCGCCCGTCGATACGCAGCTTCAGCGCCCTGCACGTGGCCGCGGTGCCCGAGCAGCACGCCTAGATTGAAAGCGGCGGCGGCGTGCCCGCGGCAATCGGCCTGAGCGAACGCCTCTTCAGCCTCGGTCAGCCGATTCTCCTCGGCGAGTTGGACGCCGATGCCGAACGCTTCTTGAGCATCGAGGTGCTCGTCCGCGGCCCGGTATGTGGCAACGGGATCCGTCACGTGCTTGCCAAACGCCGGAGCGACCCCATCGACGCGGGCTCCTGTCCAATCCGAGGGTCGGTGAGACCGGCACGATAGCGTCGAGCCAGGAACAGCAAAACCCCGCGACCCCCGCCAAAAGTCCAGTCTAGGGGGAGAACGACCGGACCCCTGACGGGGGCAGACGGGAGCCCGCGTGGAGATCATCACTCCAGACCTCCACCTCGACGGTCGTGTGGGGGCCAGTGTTGCGTGGACGAATGCGTGGAACGAGGTAGCGGACCTTGCACCCCCTGAGCGGCTCGCTCTGGCGGCTCTTGTCATTGACGGGTCTCGGCACCGCCGCGATCTGGTGGGTCGCGTGTGGAGTTGCGCGCGCCGCCACGCCTCCATCGAACTCTCAGCTGCCGACGATCTCCGGCACGGCGGTGCAAGGACGTGTCTTGAACGCCAGCACCGGAACCTGGACGGGCGACACTCCGATGACCTTCTCCTATCTGTGGTCAGATGGTCAGACTGGCAGCACGGACACTCTTTCGGCGTCAGACGTGGGGCAGTCTGTCAGCGTCACGGTGACGGCGGTCAACGCAGCCGGCCGAGCGTCGGCGACCAGCGCCAGCGTTGGCCCTGTGCTGCCCGCCGCTCCCGTGAACACGAGTGCGCCAGGGATCAGTGGGACAGCTCAGCAAGGCGACACGTTGACCGTTAACAACGGGACCTGGAAAAACAACCCCGCGAGCTTCAGCTACGTGTGGGAGGACTGCAAGAGCCCGGGCGCGGGCTGCTCAGCGATTGGCGGCGCTACGTTCACGGGCTACGTACTGCAGGCATCCGACGTGGGCGAGTACGTCAGCGTCAAGGTGACCGCCTCGAATGCGGGTGGACAGTCCTCTGTGACGACCGCGAGCGTCGGCCCGGTGTTGCCGCCGGCGCCCGTGAATACAACGGCACCGGTGATCACCGGAACGCCAGAGCAGGGGAATACCCTGAGCGTCAGCAGCGGGACGTGGAGCAACGGTCCAACTGGATTCAGCTACGCGTGGGAGCGCTGCAGCAGCTCCGGCAGCAACTGCTCCGCTATCGACGGTGCGACGGCGACCAGCTATGCCCTATCCGCGGCGGATGTCGGCAGCACGATCATGTGCGTGGTGACCGCGAAGGGTCCCGGGGGACCTACGTCGGTGGCCACGTCGACGACCGCGGTTGTGGCCGCCGCTCCGGTGCCCGCGGCCTCGCAGGCGACGACGACCAGTCTGCTGGCGAGTCCGACGGCGCTCGTCACCAACCAGAGCGTGACCTTGATCGCCACCGTCAGCGCGGGCGCCAGCAGCACGGCGCTCTGGGGAACTGTCACAATTGAAAACGCTGGATCGGCGATTCCCGGCTGTATGGGCATGCCCGCCATACCGAGCGGCGTTAGCGCAACCGTTGCCTGTTCGACGTCGTTCGCCGCGTCGTCTGCGCAGATCACAGCGGCATTCACGCCGACAACGGGATCGATCCTGCAGGGCTCGGTCAGTCCGCCTGGAGACCTCACAGTCAGACCCGACTCGAGCTCAACTTCACTCGCTGCTCCGACCACTGTGAATGTCGCCGCCAGCGTGACCTACTCCGCGACCGTGGCCCCGCCGGCCGCACGCCCCGGCCCAGTGGAGCCGACGGGGACCGTCGAGTTCCTGGACGCCGGGCAGGCCATTGGGTCGTGCATGAGCCGGCCCCTCGCCGGCGGTGCCGCCACCTGCAGTCTGAGCTATGCGATCGCGGGGGTGCATCAGATCACCGCGCGCTATAGCGGAGATGCCAACTTCTCCGGATCAAGCTCGCCGGCAGACGCGGTAAGCGCGGTACGGGTTCCCGCCACCGTCGCGGGCTCCATCACGTCGACGATGCAGTGGTCGTTCTACTACACGCCGAGCTACACGCTCGTGCGCAATCTGGTTGTCAATGGGGCAGTCTCCGGCGAAACTGTGGTCGCGAACTGCCGTGGGCGCGGCTGCCCCTACACGAGCCACGCCACGGTTCTCGCCAAAGCCGTGCGATGCGGCCGCGGGACGAAGGGCACATGCCTCACAGCGGGCAGTTTGAATCTCACGCCGGCCTTTGCCGGGCGCCGGCTGGGGTTCGGCGCCCGGATCACGATCAGCATCGTTCGGCCGAACTGGATCGGTAAGGCCTACCGGTTCACGGTCCGGTCCCGGCGCGGGCCACGCGTGCAGATCGGCTGTCTGGCCCCTGGCGCGTCGACTCCCGGCGTGGGCTGCTGACAGCGAATCGCAATGAGCGACGCGTAAGCCGGCGCCACCCACCTGATGACTCAGAGTCTCAACCTGGCATGGGCACCGACCCGCGTCGTTCCGCCGGCGTTGGTCGTGCTCAGCGTGAACGAAGCTGACTCGCGGATGCGGTGTTCCAGCGCGCGCAGCAGGGATGGCGCCAGGCGCATCTCGAGCGTCCGCGCGACGCCAGCCTTGAGCGTGTCCCGGGTGGCAGCCAGGCGGACGCGCCTGATCTTCGCCTTGCCGTGCTTGCCCTTCTTCGCCAGTCGCTCGGTCACCATCCCGCTCAGGTCGACCTGGACCGCCTGGTCGCACTTCGCGATCAACGAGACGGTGGCGTACGCCGGCGGCGCGTGCTTGTGGTGCTTTCGCCGCTTGGGGTGGTGCATCTTGATCCGGGTGCTGCGTAGCCTCAGCACGCACTTGGCCGGGGCCACCGGCGGCGGCGGTGGTGGTGCGCTGGCTGCCGGTGCCGGATTGGCGATCGTGTAGGCCTCGACGGTATGCCCGGTGGCCAGGAACAGCTTCCCGTCCGAGGCCGACGGGCTCGTGAAGTGCTCCATCGACGGGGTGCTCTGGTTGACCGTGGCCTGCCCCGTCTGCGGGTTGAGCCCGTACAGCCTGGCGTTGTTCCAGTCCGTGGCCCAGACCAGACCTCCGGCCACGATCGGCGGACCGTTGATCGCCGAGTTGACCTGCCAGGCCGCCACCGCGGAGAAGCTCGGTGCGGAGCTGTCCAGGGCCAGCGCCCGAAGGCCAGTCGAGCAGCTCACGTAGATGATCCCGCCCGAGTAGACGGCGCCGCCCCAGCTTCCGCTGCAGACCTGCGCCTTGAAGGCCGGGACTTGCGCCGACGCCGCCGAGCCCCTTGGTGGCTGAGAGCAGGTAGCCGACACCCGCCTTGCCGATCTCGAACACAAGCCCGCCGGGAAGCAGGACCGGATCGCTCGAGCCGAGGTCGACGTCGCCGCTGTCCAGCGATTGCCAGTCGAACGGCGCCCAGAAGTCGAGCAGGTGCATGCTCGAGTCGAGCTTGAGGACCGACTCCTGATAGCCGTACGACGAGCCCGAGCCGCCGTTGCCGGTCGACACCCAGACGTTGCCGGACGCAGTCGACGGCCGGGCCGTTGCCGCTGCCCCAGATCGCGCCCTCGTTTGCCGCTCGGGTCGACCTCGAAGGTCGACTGCGAGCCGCCCGCCTCGGGAACGGACACCAGCCAGCCGTGGTAGGTGCCGCAGTCCCCGTCGTTGCCCCCGTATCCGACGATGATCTGCCCGTTGTCGAAGGCCAGCGCGGTGCGCTGCAGCTGGTCGGCCGGCACGTCTCCGGGCGGCTCGACGGACACCGGAAAACCGGGCACCGTGGTGCCGTTGGCCACGTTGAAGGCGTATAGCTCGTGCTGGATGTTGCTGCCCTGCAGCGTGTCGGCGACGACGAACACGCGGTCGGTGGCGGGATCGATCACCGGCGTCGAGGTGATGCCGACCGTCGGCGAGATGTCCCCGCACGGCAGTCGGCTGGATGGGACTGGCGTCCCGGCGCTCGCCTGCCATGCGATCTGCCCGGTGGCCTCGTTGAGCGCCACGACCTGGTCTGCTCTCGGTGGCGACGATCACCAGCCCGTCATGGACCAGCGGCTCGCCGTAGATCGCGCCGCCCAGGTCCTGCGAGCTCCAAGCGGCCGCGAACGGCAGCGAGCCGACGCTGCTCGAGTCGACACCGGAGCGGCCGGCGTCGCCGCGGAAGGTCGTCCAGTCGGCGCGGGCCGAGGCCGGCGCCAAGATCAGCAGTACGAGGAGCAGGGCGGCCAGCCGGCCGGCGGAGCGGGCGAAGAAGGTGGGCATCGGCGGGGTGTAGCAGGGCCGGCGCGCCGATGCGCCAGAACGGGAGCTTCAGCTCAGAGGCGAACCAGGTTCTCGACCTGCAGGCCGCGGGTGACGCCGCGCAGGTCGACGAACAGCGCGCTGCGGGCGGCGACCGCGGCGATGATCGACGTCGGGATGCGCGGTGACCAGCACGACCGCGTCGGCCTCGGCGACCGCGTCGTCCAGCGGTACGCTCTCGAGCCCGAACGCCGGCAGCGAGGGAACGTAGTCGTCGTGGTAGCTGACGATCCCGCCGCGGCCCTGCAGCACCTCGATGATGCGCAGCGCCGGCGATTCGCGGATGTCGCCGACGCCGCCCTTGTAGCTCGCGCCGAGGATCAGGATCCGGGAGCCCTTGACCGGCTTGGCCACGTCGTTGAGCGCCTGCTCCACGCGCTCGGCGCAGTGGTAGGGCATGTACTGGTTGATCTTGCCGGCGAGCTCGATGAACTCGGTCGACATGTGGAACTCGCGCGCGCGCCAGGTCAGGTAGAACGGATCGACCGGCAGGCAGTGGCCGCCCATCCCCGGCCCCGGCTCGAAGCGCATGAACCCGTAGGGCTTGGTGGCGGCGGCGTCGACCACCTCCCAGATGTCGATGCCCATCCGCTCGGTCAGCATGGCCAGCTCGTTGACCAGCGCGATGTTGACCGAGCGGAAGATGTTCTCGAGCAGCTTGGTCAGCTCGGCGGCTTCCGGGGTGGAGACCCGCACGATGTGATCGCACACGCGGCTGTAGAGCTCGTCGACGCGATCCAGGCACGCCGGCGTGATGCCGCCGATGACCTTGGGCGTCGTGCGCAGCGTGTAGTCGGTGCGCCCGGGGTCGACCCGCTCGGGCGAAAAGGCCAGGTTGATGTCCGTGCCCACGCGCAGGCCGGTCGATTCGAGCAGCGGCATCAGGCGCTCCCGGGTGGTCCCGGGGTAGGTGGTCGATTCGAGCACGATCAGCTGACCGGGCTGGAGCACCTGGGCGAGCGACTTGCCGGCCGCATCGAGCGGACCGAGATCAGGTTCGCGGTTCTCGGTCAGCGGCGTCGGGACGCAGATGATGACCGCGTCCGCCTTGGCCAGGTCGGCATACCGGTAGGTGGCGCGGATCTTCGGCAGAACCGCCCGCAGCCGGTCAGACGGGATGTCCTCGATGTAGGAATCGCCGGCCGAAACGGCGGAGATCTTCAGCGGATCGACGTCCAGCGCGACGACATCGTCACCCGCTTCGGCGAACGCGACCGCCAGCGGCAACCCGACGTATCCGAGCCCTATTACCCCTACTTTCATCTCTCGTCGAGCCTCCGAAGTGGTCGGTGTGGTGCGTGAGCAAGATAGCGGCGCCGGAGCAGGTACTCCCCGTCCGGCAACCGCCATCACTCCAAACAACGATGGGGATGGCCTCAGTTTTCGCGCCAGGAGCGCTAGGATCCTGCTTGGACCGTGCTAGGCGGGGTGCTAGCGGTGCCCTGTACCCGCAATCCGCTCTAGCGGGGCTGAATCCCCTCCCGAGGGGCTCAGGCCCCGGGGTCAGCGCCCTGTGCGCGACGTCGATGGTTCGGTCCCTAGGCGATGAAGACCCGTGAACCAGGTCAGGTCCGGAAGGAAGCAGCCTTAAGCGGCCACCTTCAGGCGCCGCGGGAAAACCGAATCGGAGTCGCGCCACGGAGGCCGCGCCCCGGGTACCGGCTTCGACGGAGGGTGCACGGTCCGCTTAGATCCCGAGGGTCATCGGCGGACTGACGACCGTCAAATCTCGATCATCCGGGAGCTAGAGACACTCCGGCTGCCGAGACCGGCCGACCCGCATGCTCCAGCCAGGCGTGCGCCGCGAATTCAGGTCCCGGCTGAACTCCGACGACGAGGGTCGTGGAGATCGCCCGAGACGAGAGCATCCACGTGAGCACTAGCGATTGCATCAGACAGCGAGAGTCCGCGGGGAGAATCGTCAACGTTCGGCGCACCGAGTTCGCGAGGGAGATCGCGACGATGTGTTCCTCGATCGAGCCCGGGTCAAAGCCTGCCGCACGCAAGACCGGGCGGGCCCGGATTGAAGCCACTAGATTGCGGATGTCCGTGCGCCGGAGCCGTCGTTGCAATCGCGCGTAAGCCGCCAGGATCTCGGCCACCACCAGGGGCTTCAGCAGCATCGGAACGGTGCCTTTGGGCATCACTATCAGCCCGGACCAAGAGAATCTAAGCCAGTCCTTCCCTCGACTGCTCTCAGCAAGGGCTTGTGGCACGTTCCTTACGCCCACACGCTCAAGGTCGATGAGGCCGGGCGCTCTACGCTGCGTCGGGCCGGTCGATGACCAGGAGGTTCCGCTCGATCAGCACCCGGCAGAACTCGCAAAGGTCGGCCTCGATTTCCGCCACAGGGCGGTCGAACTCGGATGCGAGGATCCGTGCCGTCTCGGCGACGCTGCCGACCTTCCCCAGGGTGTCGAGCATCCTCCCGCCAGTCGGATTTACACACGTGATACCGGCCCGTCTCGAGGTTGAGAATCACCGTCTCGTGGACGAAGCCGCGGTACACGACCTCTTGCGGGATCCGGGCCCTCGAATTGAGGATCGTGTCAAAGGTTGCGGTGTGTTTCGTTGCGCTCAAGGTCCCCTCTGCGATCTGGACGTGCCCCGTGCCTAGGAAACGCTTCCGGGCGCTGCCTTCTTGCATCGGCCAGCCGCGAAATGTGTCCCGTATCCAGGGGTTGATTCGGGCGAGGGTTGAAGAATCGGCCAGCGCCGGCCGTTGGTTGGGAATGAAGAACGCGCCGCATGGAAGTCCTTGGAGCACAGAGGCATTTGGGCTTGAGCTCCGGGGCCAATTTCGGGCTCCAGGTCTTGCCGAGGTTCCACACAGCGAAAGCTCGAGGCCTCAAGCCTGCCGGAGCGCTCGGCGCCCGCTCGGCATCCCGGTCGTTCACGTTCGGGTCGTCCGTGAGCATTCGCAGGCCGCTTGGGCGGGCCCCGATGCGCGTCGCCTCCTTCACTGGCGCTTTGACGATGGTCGCACGGTGATGTCGATCGATCACGATCCCGCGGTCGGGTACCGGCTCTTTGCCATCGGCCAAGGCGTCCACGTGGTATCGCGGGACGGTCTGCGGTCAACTGCGCAGCAAGTGGCGCGGCGGACTGGATCTGGCAGCGCTACCTGATCGGACAGGTACTGCCGCTGGCGGCTGTCGTCAATGGCTACGAGGTGTTGCATGCGAGCGCCGTAGCGATCCGCGGAGCCGGAGTCGCGTTCGTGGCGGACTCTGGCATCGGAAAGACCTCGCTGGCGCTGAACCTGGTTCTCGCGGGGCGCGTTTTCTGACTGACGACGTTGCTGCCATCGGCGTCTGCAGCGATCGCGTTATGGTTCACCCGGGGCCCGCTTGACGAATCTTCGCAGGGAAGAAGACGCGCGCATGGGCAAACGCCGCGCGTCGCTCGGGGAAGTGGTGGGCAGCGATGCCGAGGGACTTCGAATCGCCGTCAAAGGGGCCAGCCATTCGGCGCCATTGCGGGCGCTGTACTTCCTCGAGCGGGGCTCCGATAGCACTCGGCCGCGGTTCGTCGAGCTGCGGGATCGGCAGTTTCAGCGCCTCGGCGCTTCCAGTTTTACGCGTTATCTGTCAACGCCCGATCGTCTGCGTAATCAACTTGAGATGTTCGGCGCGATCAGCGATGGCGTGCGGCTCTTCAGTCTCTCGATTCCGGCGTCGATGGGCGCAGCTGAGCTGAGCGCGCACGTCGACCGGCACGTGGCCGATGAGTGCGCCTGAGTCGACCTGGCCGGCGACATCCCGACTTGCGGGTGTCCTGACCTTTGGCCGGAGTTTCGATCACGACCGCACCAAGGCAGCGCTCGCACGGGCCATCGGTGCGTCTGAGCGTGAGACTGCGGCCCTGGGCCCGCTTGTCCTGGCTCATGCGGGAGACCTGATCCATCGGGAACGCGACCTTGTGTGCGCATTCGAAGGCCGCTTAGCGAACCGGGAGGCGCTCGACGTCGCTTCGGCCGCCGCCCTAATTCCGCGCCGGCGGAGATCGTGGCGGTCGCTTACCGCCGGCTCGGCAAAGGCTTCATCCAAGAGCTCCGGGGCGAGTTCGTTCTCGTGCTGCTGGACCAGCCACAACGTCCGGCCCATCGCTCGTGACCGCTGGGTTCGGCCGTACCGTCTTCATGCAAGGAGAACGCGTCTCGACTGACCTTGCCACCCGACATGAAGTGGCTTTCCGGCTACTCCCAAGCCGCCCCGACGTCGAGACGCGCCGCGGCTCGTGGAATGGCTGATGCCGGGCGGGACGTTCGGTGGGGAACGCTGTATGCCGGAGTTCGCCGCGTCGAGCCTCGTACCTCGCTTGCTATTGATCGACATGGTTGCTCGGAGCAACCGCATTGGCGACCTCGATACGCCGCACCGCTGAAGATTTCGCGCGAAGAAGCCGCGACCGAGCTCGGCGCCGGGCTTGTGCGATCGGTTGGATCCCGGGTCGAGGGAGCCGCCGTCGTTGGCGTCTTGCTGTCGGGCGGGCTGGATTCGACGGCGGTTGGCGCGGCCGCCCGAGAGGCGATCGGCGATCGAGATGCGGATCTTGTCGGCTACTCGATGAGTTTCCGCATCACCCGGCGATCGACGAGTCGCGTCTGATAACGCGGTGAGCGATCACCTTGCGATCCCGAGCGTGCAGATGCGCATCTCGGTGGAGCATGTTCGCGGGTGGACTTGAGTTCCTGCGGACATGGGAGCTCCCGAGCGCCGCGCCGAATACGGTCTTCACGACTGCGCTCCAGACTTCACGCCGTCCGCCAGGGCGTCCGCGTGATGCTCGACGGGGAAGGTGGCGACGAGCTGTTCGGCGCCGACCCATACCTCGCCGCCTCGTACTTACGCCGAGGCAGGCTCGCCGCTGCGTGGGGTCTCTGTCGGCGGGTTCCCGGGATCGGCAGCAAACCAAGCCTGCGACATTGGCCCGCGCATTCAAGCTGCTCGCGCTGCGCGGCGCTGTACCATACCCGGTTGCGCATCGGCGGAGGTCGCTCCGAAGCAGGACGAGCTAGCCCCGGAGTGGCTTGCGGATTGGGCGCTGAGGCGTTCACGGCCGCTTCGATCCTGGATCTGGAAGCGTTCTTCAGCGCCCCTCTGGTGGGCGCACCTCAGCCACACGCTGACGTCGAGCCGCGAGGAGCTGTGGCTGTCGGACTACCTGCGTCAGATCGGCGCAATGTCGGGGCTCGACCGCCGTCATCCACTGCTGGACCTAGACCTCGTAGAACTGTCGCTGCGACTTCCGCCGGAGTATGCCTACGATCCGCGCTTCGACAGGGCTCTCATGCGGCTATCGATGAACGGCCGTCTGCCGGCGTTGGTGACCGGCCGCGCCGGTAAGTCGTACTTCACGGAGCTACTCCGGCAATCCCTACTCCGTGAGGATCTTCCGATCGTCCGCCGTCTGATCGGATCCCCCAAAGCCGAGATCCGCAGCTTTGTCGATCCACGGGCGCTCACTGCCCTTCTCGATCTGGCGGCGTCGGCCACCGAGCCGCCCGAATTCGCCATTCAGGCGTGGCGACTAGCGATGGCGGAGTGTTGGCTTCAATCTCTTCTTGACAACGACTCTTCCACCAAGGTGCTCGAGTCGGCCGACCTGACGCCGCCGAGGATCGAGTTCACGACCAGAAGGCCTAAGTTCGGAGGCGTCGATCTTGCTGCCGCCTGAGCGGATCAAGCGGGCCTTCGACCGACCTTTTTAGTCCTTTACGTTTGCTCCGATCTCTCTATCGTTTCGCGGGTCACGCAACAGGAGGCACCGACATGAGGCCAATGGATAACGACAAGCCCGTTGAATATGAGAAGCCGACGGTTGTCGACTACGGCGACTTCGCCGAGCTGACTGCCGGCTCGGCCAGCGGCGGGGTGACGGACGCGACGATTCCGGCGGGCACCCCGTTCTCAAGCATAACGTTCTCATAGCCGGCAACCCGTGACCGCCGGGGGGCGGCGTCGCGGAGAGACCCGGGCGGGTGACGGTCGGACTCGCGCTGATCGCTCGCGATGAGCGAGATGCTGCCGGGGTCGTTGGGTTCGATCGAGGGTGCGTTTGATCAGGTTGTGCTCGTCGACACGGGCTCGACGGATGGCACCGAAGACGTGTTCGAGCGATGGGCACAGGCGAGCAAAAGCGCTGCCCTGGTTTCCTCGTCCACCCCGCAAAGTTCGCGTGGACGGACGATTTCGCGGCCCGCAGCTTCGCCGACTCATGGCTGCGCACCGACTGGAAGCGTGCGTGGCTGCGGACGATGAGATCCGCGGCGCGTGCAAGCTGCGCACCCTCTGCGGCTCTGCCGATCCCGACGTCGTTGCCTTCAAGGCCGGCTACAGCTACGCGCGCAATGGAACCAGCCAGCCGGCTTCCTACTCGAAGCCATGTCGCCTTGTCCAGGCTGACGCAGGAACATGGCGTGGTCGCGTGCACGAGACGCTCGAAGTGGGCGGACGCGCGGCGGAGATCCCTCGCGATCAGGTCGAGTGCATCCATCGCTGCGACTTCACCACGAATGCCACGCGCTCTCTCCAGCGCAACCTGTGCTGCTCCATCGATGGCATCGGCACGAGGCTCGGAACGCCCACGTGCTGCTATCCCTCGGCGATAGCTACCTAGTGGTGTGTCTTGCAAATAAGTGGGGTTTGTGTTATCGGCGGAATGCGCTCACCTGCCCCTCCGCTTCCTATTGGTGACGAGCAGCGATCGGTGCTCGAGAAGTTGATGCGGTCGCAGACCGCGCCGCATCGTGATGTGCAACGTGCCACGGCGCTGGTGATGGCCTCGGACGGGTTCGCGAACACGCGGATCGCCAGGGAGGTCGGCGTCTCGCCGACGACGGTCGTCAACTGGCGGGCGCGGTTTGCCGAGGACGGGTTGAGGGGCTTTTCCATCGTGCGTCCGGGGCGGGGTCGCAAGCCGTCGATCCCGGCCGCGAAGGTTGAGGAGATCGTGCGGCTGACCTTGCAGGAAACGCCGCCCGGGGAGACGCACTGGAGCTGTCGGTCGATGGGTCAGCGGGCGGGCGTCTCGCCGGCGACGGTGCAGCGGATCTGGGCCGCTCGTGGCCTGCAGCCGCATCGGGTGGAGACGTTCAAGCTCTCGGGTGACCCGAAGTTCGAGGAGAAGCTCGTCGATGTCGTCGGGCTGTATCTGAACCCGCCGGAGAACGCGATCGTCCTGTGCATGGATGAGGAGACGCCAACGCAGTAGGTAACTTCGAGTTTGAGTGGCTGGGGCGGCGTTCGGTGGGAAGGAGTCTGCCGTGACGCGTTGTATTTGTGGGGCTGATGGCGTTGCGTCGTGCTCACGCCGACGAGTACGCGGTTCGGGTCAACCGGGCGGTCGAGTTGTTGGTCGAGTTGTCGCCGGCGGACGCGGTGCGGGGGTTGCAGGCCGAGTTCGGCCTGTCGGAGCGTCAGGGGCGGCGGTACGTGAACGAGGCGCTGGAGCGGCCGGAGGGCGTTGTCGTTCCGGAGCGGACGGTGGTGTTCACGGTGCGGTTGGCGCCGTCGCTGATCGCTGGGCTGCGCGAGCGTGCGCGGTCCGGTGGCGTGTCGTTGAGCGCGGCGACGGCGGCGGCGGTGGGCGCGTATCTCGAGCAGGCCGGCGAGCGGCCCGGTGGCCAGGCGCGTTGAGATCGAGTTCGTCGGTGACCGCCTCGCCGAAGCGCGGCTGGCGCAGGCGTATGTGATCTTGGCGCCCGAGCGGCGTCGTGTGACCCACAGCGAGAGGAGCGGCAGTGAGCGAGAGCAGCAACGGCAGCGTGCTGGCGACGGAGCGGCCGGGCCGGGTGGCTGCGATCTACGCGCGGGTGTCCTCGGACCGGCAGCGTCGCGAGCAGACGATCCAAAGCCAGACCGCCGCGCTGCGTGAGCTCGCCGCCGAGCGCGGGCTGCTGGTCCCGGACGATCTGGTGTTCGAGGACGAGGGCGTCTCGGGCGCGGTGTTGCGCCGCCCGGCGCTGGAGCGGCTGCGCGACCTGGCGGTCGAGGGCCGTTTCGAGGTGCTGCTGTGTCATGCGCCGGATCGGCTCGCGCGCCGCTACGCGTATCAGGTGCTGCTGCTGGAGGAGTTCCAGCGCGCCGGTGTCGAGGTGATGTTCGCGAAGGAGCCCGAGCGCTCCGGCACGCCGGAGGATGAGCTGTTGCGCCAGTTCCAGGGGATGATCGCCGAGTACGAGCGGGCGCAGATCGCCGAGCGCTGTCGCCGCGGGAAGCTGCATCGCGCCCGGGCGGGAGCGGTGTCGGTCATGGCGCGCGCGCCCTACGGCTACCGGTATGTGAAGCGCTCCGAGCACGCGGACGCGTTCTTCGAGATCGACGAGACCGAGGCGCCGGTCGTGCGCGAGATCTTCCGCCGCTACCTCGAGGACGGCGAGTCGATCGCGAAGATCGCGCGGTGGCTCTCAGCGCAGGGCGTGCCGACCAGGACCGGCAGGACGGGCTGGAACAACGCCACGATCTGGGGGATGCTCCGCAACCCGGCGTATGCCGGGCAGGCCGCCTACGGCAAGACGCACGCGACCGGCGCGCCCGTCCGCGCCACGCGCCCGGCGCGGCTGCGCGGGCAGCGCTCCGCCCGGATCTCGCGCGAGGGTGTCGCGCCCGAGCAGTGGAAGCAGATCTCGGTACCGGCGCTCGTGACCGCCGAGCAGTTCGAGCTCGCCGGGCAGCGGCTTGAGCGCAACCGGCGCATCTCGCCGCGCAACACCAAGCGCCCGTCGCTGCTGCAGGGGATCCTCGTCTGCCGCCACTGCGGCTACGCGTACTACCGCTGCTCGACCCGCAGCAAGAACGGGATCCTGCGCGAGTACTACCGCTGCTCGGGCACCGACGGCCACCGCCGCCCCGAAGGGCGCGTCTGTGAGAACCGGCCGGTCCGCCTGGCAGAGATCGACGAGCTCGTCTGGACCCGAGTGCTCGGACTGCTGGAGGACCCGACGCTGATCCAGGCCGAGATCGACCGGCGGCTTGAAACGATGCGCGCGACGCACCCTGCCACCGGGCGTCGGGACGCGCTCGAGCGCGACTTCACGCGCGCCCAGACCGCGCTCAGGCGGCTGCTGGACGGCTACCAGGAGCAGCTCGATCACGCTCGAGGAGCTTCGCGCCCGCACGCCCGAGCTGCGCAAACGCGAGACCGCCCTGCAAGCTCAGCTCGACGCGCTGGACGCCGAGCTGCACGACGCCGAGACCTACCTCAAGCTCACCGAGACGCTCGAAGGCTTCCGCGCCCGCCTCTCCGCCAACGCCGAGAGCCTGACCGTCGAGCAGCGCCAGCAGATCATCCGGCTCGTCGTCCGCGAGGTCCTGATCGGCGAGGACGACGTCACGATCCGCCACTCCATCCCGGTCCCCACCGGCGACCAGCCGCCCGGTTATCTACTGCGTTCGGGTAGTCGAGAAGAGCCAGATCCAGGCGCTGGATCGCACGCAGCCCTCGTTGCCGATGAAGCCGGGGCGGGCGGGCACGATGACCCATGACTACAAGCGCCACGGGACCACGACCCTGTTCGCCGCGCTCGATGTCCTCACCGGGGCGGTGATCGGCCAGTGCCTGCCGCGCCACCGCCACACCGAGTTCCTCAAGTTTCCTCAAGACGATCGACCGCGAGGTTCCCAAGCGTCTGCAGATCGATCTGATCCTCGACAACTACGCCACCCACAACCACCCCAACGTCAAGGCCTGGCTGGCCAAGCACCCGCGCTTCCACCTGCACTTCACCCCGACCTCGGCGAGCTGGGTCAACATGGTCGAGATCTTCTTCGGGCAGCTCAGCGCCAAAGCCATCCGCCGCGGCGTCTTCACCAGCGTCCCCGCCCTGATCGACGCGATCCAGACCTACCTCGCCGCTCACAACCAGGACCCGCAGCCGTTCCAATGGACCGCAACCACCGAACAGATCTTCGAGCAAGTCCGCCGCGGCCGAGTGACACTCAATGCAATCACCAACTAAAACTGAGACGAACCAGTAGCGGGAGGGGGCAGGCCCCCCTCCCGGCCTCCCCCCGTCGAGGGCCGGATCGTCGGGCGGGCAAAGCCTGCCCTTCGCGTTCACCATGCGGGGATGGCAAGCGTGGCGAACATCAACGACGTGCTCGAGGGTCATGTGGCGCTCGAGATCGAGTCGAGTGTCGATCGGATCTTGTTGAACGCGTACGTCCCGGGCCTGCAGGTGCCGGGGCAGATCGTGCGGTTCTTGTGCGGTCATCTCGGTCATCCGATTCCCTCACCGGCGTTGTTGGGGCGGATCGGCGATCGTTTTCGAGCCGAGACAAGGCGGTTTGTCCGCGCTCGTTGGATCCCGGTGTTGCGGCTGGCATCGCCGGACCGCTCGCGGCGGCATGACCGCAAGCTCGATCACGTGCGCCCGCACTTGGAGCGTGCCGAGCGGGAGGGCCGCTTCGGGCTCGTTGCGGTGGTCGTGGCCGAGGAGTTCCAGCGGGTGTGGAGTGCCCGGAACCGGTCGCAGAAACCGGGGGTCGCGAGCCTGGTTTCTTCTGGGAGAGGCGGCGTGTCGGGGCTTACTACTTCTACATCCTGGACCCGCAGTTCGGGCTCGGCTTCATCAAGATCTGCACCTATGCGCCGTGGACCACGAAGGTCTGGCTCAACGGGCATGAGTGGGCCAAGCGCCAGGCGCTCCGTGCAGGGCTTGGCTTCACCGAGCTGCACAACGGGTTTGGGTCTTGCTCTGATCCGGAACGGTTGCAGGCGATCTGCGACAGCCTGGGACCCGAGCACATCCAGGCGTTCTTCGACCATTGGATCACCCACATCCCGACGCCGCTCACGGCAGAGGACCGCGCCGCCGGGTACTGGTGGGAGCTCTCGATGCGCCAGGTCGAGACCTCCCGCACGCTCGTGCTCGACGACCCACGCCGCGCCCGCAGCTTCTTCGAAGCCCTCGTCCAGGACAACATCGGCATCGGCCGCCCAGAGGAAGTCTCGATGGTGTTCGCCCGGCAACTGCGCCGCCCGACCCAGCACCGCTACCAGACCCGGATCTTCACCACCGGGACGGAGGTCCGCATCGACTTCCGCTACAAGCACTCCCGCGTCAAGCAGTAACTCAAGGACGGCCGCGCGCTGCGGATCGAGACGGTCATCAACCGCCCAGACGACCTCGACGTCAAACGCCGCCTGCAGCACCTCCCCGAACTGATCGACAAGGCCCGCCAGGTCAACCGGCGGCTGCTTATGATCGAGCAAGCCGGCCAGAGCTGCGCCATCGGCTCTGCGCTATTTGAGCGCATCCACCAGCCCTACCACCAAGAGGGCCAAAGAACCGGAGCCCTGCGCTTCGGGGACACACGAGCAGTGGCCCTGGCCGGCGCCCTCTGCCACCTGCTCGGCGCCGTCACCGGCTTCACAAACAAGAGCCTCCGCGAGCTCGTCGCCGCGCACCTCGAGCACGACTACAGCCAAGGCCAGATGAGCTACGACCTCCGCCGGCTCCGCCTCCACGGTCTCATCCAACGCCTCCCCAAAAGCAACACCTACGTCCTCACCGACGAAGGGATCCGCGTCGCGGTCTTCTGGTACGCAAAGCGAATCGCCCGGCGCTGCCGGCGGCGCGGCACAGGTCAGTACCGCCCGCGTCAGTCGCTGCCGGTCATGTTGAGGATTCCGGTCCCAACTGATCCGTGCGGGTCGAGGACGACGGCAGCCGCTTCGTTGCGGGACGAGACGCCCAACTTCACGAATATGGAGGAGAGATGGCTCTTGACCGTGCTCTCCGCCAAGAACAGCCGCGCACCTATCTCGCTGTTGGTGAACCCCATTACCACCATCCCGAGGATCTGCTTTTCGCGGAACGACAGCGTTGGCTTGCGACGCCGGACCGCAGCTCGCGCGGCACCGCAATCTGGCCTGCAAGCACGGCAGCAAGCGTGGGTGCCAGCGAGCACTCCATCCGGTTCCCGATGACTAGCCCATCAACGCCTCCGTCGACCGCCCGACGGGCGATTCTGCTGTTGGCTGACTCGCAAACCGCCACGATCAGAAGCTGTGGAAACTCGCTCTTCATTTGAGCGAATGAAGCCAAGTCGGCCGCGGCCACGGTCTCGGAGTGGCAGACGAGCACGTCGTCCGGCATGCCGGAAGAAACCAGCTCTTGCGGGGACGCGCCGACGCGGACCAAGAACTCCGGGTATCCCGCGAGAGCGCCAGCCATCCGCAGGCGGAGCCGCCGGTCCGCAGCGGCTACCGCGACCCTCCCGGGCTCGCTCGACACGGACTCAGTGGTCGCGCGTGCGGTTCTATCCATGCCCCAGAAACGGCCGAGGCGACGCGATACTCACGCCGATCGCCGCCTGGAGCGAGGACCTCCGGCCCGGTCAGGAGGCCCGGTCTAAACGAATAACCGTCCGGATGGGTCTGCGCAAACCGCCAGGCGTCTGCAACCATCTCCTCGAGCCTTGGCTTGCGCGGCTCCCACCCGAGTTCGGATCGGATTAGATCGCTGGCGGCGACGAGCCTCGCCGGGTCGCCGGGACGGCGCGGTCGCTCCTTCGTCGCCACGCCGACTCCGGTGATCTCTTGAGCGGCTGCGATCACCTCGCGGACGGAAAAGCCGGTGCCGTTTCCTAGGTTGAATATGCGGTGCTTGCCTGGGTCTGTAGCCGCAAGCGCGAGGATATGGGCATCAGCGAGATCCTCGACATGGATGTAGTCGCGGATCGCTGTGCGATCCGGGGTGGGGTAGTCGGTTCCAAAGATTTCGACGTACGGGTTGATGCCGAGCGCGGCACGCAAAACGTTGGGGATGAGGTGGGTCTCCGGATCGTGATCCTCTCCTAGGCCATTGCTTGCGCCGGCGACGTTGAAATACCGGAGGCTGACCGCGCCGAGTCCGTGCGCCTGGCAGAAGTCGCCGATCATCCAGTCGACCGCCAGTTTCGAGCGTCCATACGCGTTTGTGGGTCTCGTCGGTGCGCTCTCGGGTATTGGTGTCTCATCGGGCTGCCCGTAGACGGCGCAGGTCGATGAGAACACGAGACGCCCGACCCCGGCGGCTCTCATTCCCTGAAGCAGGTTCAAGGTCCCTCCGATATTCGTGCGGTAGTAGCGCTCGGGATGGGTTCCGGACTCGCCCACGAGCGCCAGCGCCGCGAAATGAAGGACCGCATCGAAGCCCTCGTCGATCACCCTGGCGACCGCCTCGTAGTCGAGGAGGTCCGCCACGACCAGCCTGGCCCTTGACGGCACCGCCTCCCGATGGCCCTGTTGCAGGCTGTCGAGAACGACGACCTCGTGACCCGCCGAGAGCACGACTCGAGCGACGATCGAACCGATGACTGACCCCCGAGTTCGGTCCGACCCTTGTGAGAGTTTCTCGCGCCCACGATGATGGGCGAGGAAGGAACTCTGATGAAGCGACGGAGGCACACGGCGGAGCAGGTGATCCGCAAGCTGCGCGAGGCCGAGCGACTGCTCGGCGAGGGCAAGACGATCCGGAGGCGGCGAAGGAGCTGGGGATCAGCGAGCAGACGTATCACCGGTGGCGTAACCAGTACGGCGGGATGAAGGCGAACGACGCGAAGCGCCTGAAGGAGCTCGAGCGCGAGAACGTGCAGCTGAAGCGGATCGTCGCTGATCAGGTGCTCGAGAACCAGGCGTTGAAGGAGATCGCCCGGGGAAACTGGTAGGCCCGGTCCGTCGGCGCCAGGCGGTCGCGATGCTTCGCGACCGTGTCGGCGTCAGCGAGCGCTGGGCATGCCGGGTGGTCGGGCAGCCTCGCTCGACGCAGCGTCACGAGCCGAAGCGGGCTGAGGATGACGCGGCGTTGCGCGCCGAGCTGAGGGAGTTCTCGGTCGAGCGGCCGCGGTGGGGATACCGTCGCGCGCATCATCGGCTGCGGGAGCTGGGCTGGGAGGTGAACCGCAAGCGGGTGCAGCGACTGTGGCGCGAGGAGGGGCTGCGGGTCCCGCAGCGCAAGCGCAAGCGCCGGCGGCTGGGGGACTCGACGGTCCGGCGGAGCGGTTGCGCGCGGAGCGGCCGAATCAGGTGTGGGCGTTCGATTTTCAGTTCGATCAGACCGCCGACGGGCGGGCGATGAAGCTGCTGAACATGGTTGACGAGTTCACGCGCGAGTCGCTGGTGATGTTGGTCGCGCGCAGCATCGACGCCGACACCGTCGTCGCGACGCTGGAGCGGCTGGTCGCCGAGCGCGGCGCCCCGGAGTTCTGAGGTGCGACAACGGCCCGGAGATGACCGCGCACGCGCTCCGCGACTGGTGCGTGCTCTCCAAGACCGGCACGGCGTTCATCGAGCCGGGCTCGCCGTGGCAGAACCCGTTCGTGGAGTCGTTCCACTCCCGGGTCCGTGACGAGCTGCTCGACGTCGAGGAGTTCTCCTGCCTGGCCGAGGCGCGCGTCGTGATCGGCGACTGGCAGGAGGACTACAACTGGCGCCGGCCGCACTCATCGCTCGGGATGAAGGCGCCCGCGGCGTTCGCCGCCGAGTGGGCCAGCAACGAGAAGCTGCCGGTGGCCGCCTGACCGGCCGACCGTGCGAGCCGCGTCACGTCGGGAGGGTGCCGCAGCGAGCGCGCCGCGGCCATCGCCACTACGCCGTCGCGCTACGCGCGCCGGCTCCGCGACGACGGCCGCGCATCCCCCGAGCCGCCTCCTCTCGCAGCGAGCCCGTCCGATCCGACCGCCCGCGCCGCTACCTTCCTCCGAGACCCGTATCCACCACCAACTCTCACCCGTGGTGGACCGACAAACGGGGTCCGGTACCCCGCACCGCCCGTGATGAGCAGCTTCATCGGCACTCGCTCGCATGTCGGATCCAGGACTCCATTCAGAACTGGAGATATCACAGACAGGCTCTCAGACGCCTCGACGGATGGTCCGCGCCCGAGGAGCACGACGAAGACCCCGATCGTGGGTGCCGTCGTTCGTAAAGCGTCACGAGGACAGACTCCTGCCATGGGCCGTTACCGTGGCGCCTCACGGGCAACTGCCGATCGCTGGCGCTGCAGGTAGGGCACACCTCGCGGATCGTCGCTGCATCGGCGGCGAGCTGACGACGACGTGACCCACGGTGGCCGGGAGATCAGGCGTTCGGCTTCGCCGAACCTCATCTGAACGCGGCACTACGCAAGGCCTCGCCAGCCCACGCCACGTGGTTTGCTCTAGCCCGGAACGTGCAGTAAGCGCGCGGATGTGACGGGGGCGGCGTCGGCGTGTCACGTGGTGGTGGGTAAGCCGCGTTGTGGGTCGTTGTTGGTGGTGCTCGGCGTTTCCGCGGGCGCGTGGTGGGCTGCTCGGCTCGTTTCCGGGCAGCGGTGATCGCGGCCTGGTGGCCGGGCGGTCCGCTTGGTGGTGGTGGGGTCGCTGGCGGCTGCTGTCAGCCGCTCGCGGCCGCGAGCGTTTTGAGTTTCTGGAACGCGGCGAGGAGCTCGGCCGCCCACGGCCATGTGTCTTGGAGGTGGAGCTTCGCGCGGCGGCCGGAGAACGCGAGCCGGCCGGCGACGTGCAGCAGCCGGTAGCGGATTCGCTTGGGTTCGGCTTTGGCGAGCTCGCCGTCGAGGAGGAGCGCTTGGGTCCAGACGAGCAGGTCGTGCGCGAGCAGCGACGATCTCCAGCCACACCTCGTTGAGCGCGAACTCTTTGAACGGGAACTTGGACAGGCCGGTGTCCTTGTCGTCGCGGATGCGGTCCTCGACGTGCGCGTGCTGGCGGTGGCGGCACTCGAGCACGGCGATGTCGGGGTCGGTCTGGTCGGTGAGGATCGCTTGGAAGCGGTAGCCGTCGTGGTCGGTGAAGCGACAGCTGCGCGCCGGGGTGCGGGCGCTCACGCCGCACGATCAGCCTGGAGCCCTCCGGCCAGGCGGACAGATCGACCATGTCGGTGATCTCACAGACCTCGCCGTTCTCGCGCTCGATGCCGTCCTGGTCGAGCGCCGGAACCCACGCGTCCTCGGGGATTTGGAGGATCGCGGCGCGGACCTGCTCGGTCAGCTCGTAGCCGACCGAGAACCGCATGTCGGCCTCGCGGCAGTAGTCGAGCAGCCCGTGCGTCGCGCCGGCGGAGTCGGCGCGCACCAAGATCTCCAGCGTCTCGACGTACTCGGCCGGGATCTGCGCGAGCGCCCGGTCGATCACCGCCTTGTGATCCTCGGCGGTGTTCGAGCCGGCGTTCCCGGGCCGCAACAGGCCGCCGAGCGCCTCGCGCGTCTCATCCAGGTAGACCTGCAACGGGTGAAACCCGTAGCCGCCCTTGTAGTTCCCGGCCGCGTTCTCCTTCTCCGAATGCGCCGTGATCAGCGTCGCGTCGACATCGAGCGTCAACCGCTCCGGCGCGCCATGCAGCTCCCAGAACCGCGCCCGCGCCCGCGCGTGCGCCGCCGGACCGCGTCCAGCAGGCCCGGCGTGGACGCGATCCGGTCGACCATCCGAAACGCTGTCGAGTCAGACGCCACCGCCCCGAACAACGCGTCCTGCTCACGAACCGCACCGAGATCAGAGACGCACTCGCCGCCGTCGACCAACATCACCGCGAGATCGCGGATCACCCGGCCCGGGTCATGACCGCGACGCCGCTGCTTGATCCCAGCCAGCCGCAACGACAACGCGCTCGTGAGCCCCACCTTGTCAGCGACCTGCGCGACCAGCGCGGTGCCCGCGTGCGAGACCAAACCCGCTCCGTCCGACGTGACTTCTACGGTTACCGGGCGTCCATCACGCATCACCCTCAAGGTGAACCTCCAAGCCAGGGATCAAGGACCTTCAGCAAGCCCAAGGATCCCTGCTCAGCCGGACGTTTCCGCGCCCCCGCCCGCCGGGGGCGCGGTCGTTACCCCGCCGCTACTGCACGCTCGGGGCTAAGCTCTAAGACACGCGGAGGTTGCTCCGGACACCCCGGCCCCGAACCTTTGCATTTCCTCCATCCAGCTACCCCGCGGTTTGAGCCGGGCCGAAAGCGGGGATAAGGCAGGCCGCCAGGTTTGGGTGTTTCGCTCTCGGGACCGGGATTCGCAAGCACCATTGCTCCTTTCTGGCGTCCGCGTTTCTCAACTGAAAGAAGGTCGACGTGCGCAGACTGGTGCTGCCGTTCACCCTTGCGTTGCTATGGGCACTCACTGGCGCCGCATCAGCGACTGCCCAAATGCTCATGGGTGACCAGGACCTGGGAAGTTACGCCGACAGCAACAATGCTGGCATGACACAGGCGTTCCACTATACAGCTACGACGTCTGGTAATGCCTCGGACATCGAGCTGTATGTGAATAGCGGTACTACTGCCACATCAGTCTATGTTGGTCTGTATAGCGACGTGAGTGGTAAGCCCGGGTCACTCCTGGCGTTGGGGTCGCTTCGCGCACCTCAGTCGAAGACTTGGAATGACATCGAGCTCGACTCAAGTGCTACGCTCATGCAAGGTAATCCGTACTGGATCGCAGTGCTTGGTACGGGCGGCAAACTCGCCTACCTCGACACCGCTAAAGGCTCTGCGCCGAGCTACGTCAACTCGACGAAGAACCTCTCTGCCTTACCCCAAACCTACTCGGCGGGCGCGAAGTACAACATGAGCCCGGCGTCCGCGTACGTCATTGGAACTGTCGAGACAGCGGCGGCGCTCCTTGGTGACCAATCGATCGCCCCGTCCTCCGATAGCAATAGCGCAGGGGTGGCGCAAGCGTTCGCATATCATGCGACCGCTTCGGGGACGACGTCCGACATCGAGCTGTATGTGAACAGCGGAACGACCGCGACCAAACTAACGCTCGGCCTCTACACCGATACCAACGGCAAGCCCGGGAGCCTCATCGCGTCGGGATCGATCTCCTCCCCAGTGCCCCAGGCCTGGAATGACGTAAATGTCGGCGCGGTGTCTGTGACGGCGGGCAATACCTATTGGATTGCTCTGCTGGCGATCGGCGGTGAGGTCGACTACGCGGATACGTGGGATGGCTCGGCGGCCAGTTACGTAAACTCGGCCGCCGGCCTGACCTCGCTGCCCGCCACGTATTCCGTTGGGACCGAATACGGCGCGAGCCCCGCCACCGCCTATGTCATGGGGACGTCTGGCGCTCTGCCGGCGGCGCCGGTGAATACGGCTGTGCCTGCGGTGAATGGGCAGGCGGTGCAGGGTCAGACGCTGAGTACGAGCAATGGGAGTTGGAGTGGGGGTCCGGCGAGCTATGCGTATGGGTGGGAGGATTGCAACAGTGCGGGTGGGAGTTGCACAAGTATTGCGGGGGCGACTTCGAGTAGCTATACGTTGCAGGCGGGTGATGTTGGGCATACGGTCCGGTCGGTGGTGACGGCGACGAATGCGGGTGGGTCGGCGTCGGCTAGTTCGGCGGCGACGGCGACGGTCGCGGCGCCGCCGCCGGCGGCGCCGGTGAATACGGCTGTGCCTGCGGTGAGTGGGCAGGCGGTGCAGGGTCAGACGCTGAGTACGAGCAATGGGAGTTGGAGTGGGGGTCCGGCGAGCTATGCGTATGGGTGGGAGGATTGCAACAGTGCGGGTGGGAGTTGCACGAGTATTGCGGGGGCGACTTCGAGTAGCTATACGTTGCAGGCGGGTGATGTTGGGCATACGGTCCGGTCGGTGGTGACGGCGACGAATGCGGGTGGGTCGGCGTCGGCTAGTTCGGCGGCGACGGGTGTGGTTACGGCGGCGTCTGGTGGTGTTCCGGTGAGTACTTCTGCGCCGACGATCAGTGGTACGGCTCAGGTAGGGTCGTCGTTGACGGCGAGTCCGGGGTCGTGGTCGAATAGTCCGACGGGGTATGCGTATCAGTGGGAGGATTGCGATACTTCGGGTGGGGGTTGCACGAGTATTGCGGGGGCGACGTCGAGCGCGTACACGGTGGCGTCAAGTGACGTGGGCTCAACGCTCGAGGTTATGGTGACGGCTAGAAATGCGTCGGGCAGCGGGTCGGCTAGTTCGAGTCCGACCGGGGTGGTGGCTGCTGGTAGTGGTGGGGGTGGTGTCACGCCGACTGTGTACATCTCGCAGAGCGGCGGTAGTCCGGCGAATGGATCTAGTTGCGCGGATGCCTATAGCTTGGCGGATCTGAACGCTAATACGCATAACGAGTGGTCGCCTGGGATCGTGATCGGCCTGTGCGGGACGCTAAGCGCGGGGGGGAACAGCAACGTGATCACGGCGCACGGGTCGGGCACGGCCGGGAACCCGATTACCGTGTATTGGGAGCCGGGTGCCTCGGTGCAGGCGCTGTCGTGTTCTCTGAACGCGTGCTTGAACACGAACGGCAACCAGTATCTGACGCTCAACGGCGGATCGAATGGGTCGGTTCTGGCCACCGCGGACGGAACCGGGCGCACCTATCACAACGACAGCTACGGGATCTACGCGGACGGTTGCAACTATTGCGTGATCGAGAATCTCACGGTCGCGAACATGTACGTGCGTACCTCGACCACGGATTCGAACGGAGCGGGGGACGCCCTTCAGATCAGTGGCACGAACTGGACGGTCACGAACAACACCTTCCACGACGCTGCCGACACGGACATGATCCTGCCATCCGGGAGCACGAACGATGTGTGGTCCTACAACAACGAGTACAACATGAACCACATGGGCAACCTGATGCCCGATCCGGGGGCCTCGGTGGGATCGGTGTTCATCTACGGCAACCACTTCCACGATTGGGCGAATTGGGACGACACCACCGGTGCCGATGCCTACCACCACAACGGCATCCACTGCTACCGAAACGGGACCTCCGGGGGCACGCCCAGCTTCGCCGGTGTCTACATCTACAACAACCGGTTCGACGGCAAGTTGTCCAATCCCGGCAACAGCGGGGACATCACCGGCCCGATCTTCCTCGAACCGCCCGGCAACGGGACGCCCTGCTCCACCACCGCCTCCCCGTTCTACCTGTTCAACAACGTATTCCAGGGAGACCAGCCCGACGGCGACGCGATGGACAGCTCCTGCTGCAACGGCACGCACGCGGACACGTTCAACAACACGGTGATGAGCACCTTCGGTCCCAGCGGCGGGGTCTGCGCATCACTCTACGGAGCCATCAACGAGAACAACATCTTCTCCGGCTGCGAGTACCTCGTACAGAACGGCTCAGCGTCCGACACCCAGGTCAACTACTCGGCCCTGGACTACAACATCTACGACAACGGTGGCGACAGCGCCTGGGAATACGCCAGCGGCACCACCGCACCCTATACCAGCTCAGGCTTCCAAGCCTGGAAAACCGCGATGGGCGGCCACGACACGCACTCCTGCGCCATCGACGACAACGGCTTCTCCGGAACCGGATCCTGCCCAGGAAACCCCACCAGCCTCGGCCTCAACACCGGCGGCGCCCCCCAAACCGGATCGCCCGCCCTCGGAGCAGGCGGAAACCTCACCAGCATCTGCACCGCCCTCCCCACCACCCCCGTCAACACCCAATCAGCCTGCCAAACCACCTACACCGGACCACCAACAAGCGGCACCGCAGGATCAACCACCACCGGCACCACACGCCCCACCACCGGCGCATGGAACGCCGGCGCCTACTAGAGCCCCGCGGGGGTTCGCGCCGCCCGAACAAGTCCACAGGAGCCCGGCGGCTCGTTTTCACATGAAGACCGCGACAAGCACGTATTAGGCGGGGTGCTAGCGGTGCCCTGTACCCGCAATCCGCTCTAGCGGGGCTGAATCCCCTCCCGAGGGGCCCAGGCCCCGGGGTCAGCGCCCTGTGCGCGACGTCGATGGTTCGGTCCCTAGGCGATGAAGACCCGTGAACCAGGTCAGGTCCGGAAGGAAGCAGCCTTAAGCGGCCACCTTCAGGCGCCGCGGGAAAACCGAATCGGAGTCGCGCCACGGAGGCCGCGCCCCGGGTACCGGCTTCGACGGAGGGTGCACGGTCCGCTTTTTCAGCAACCCGAGCCGACGGGGAGCCCCGGCGCCTGGCAGGTGATCCACAGGCGGGGGGCATGGGCCGCCTGGACCTTGAACGCATAGCGCTTGCCGATCCAGCCGGGACGGTCGACCGTGACCGCGATCACCGTGCCCGGCTTCAGCCGGTGGGTTCCGAACAGCGGCACGAGGTTGGCAGCGGACGAGGAGCGATGCAGACCGACGGTCCGCGTCGCGAACGGGCAGCCACCGCCGACGCAGGTCACGTGCGCCTGGGCACCCGCCGGCGCGTGGTTGACCTTGAGCACGAGCACCTTGGTGTAGCGAGGCGCGTAGTAGAACGACCAGCTCAGGACCGGGTGAATCCTTCCCGCGAGGGCATCCACCAGCTCCGGGACCGACGACGTCGAGCTCGCGAAGCTCCCGTCGCCACCGTAGTGCGCCGTGATCAGATGCTGGCCGGGCCCGCTGTAGGCGACGGTGCAGGTCGTCGTGGCGGTCTCTCCGGTCCAGACGAGCGGGCGACTCGCGCACGCCGGAACCGGCTGCCCGTTGTCGAGGAACGACACCGTCTGGGACGGCTTCACCGGTCCCGTGTTGCCCGGTTGCACGGTCGCCGTGTACGTCACGCCGCCGTGGACGCGCACCGTGTGGCGCGATACGCCCACGGTCGTCGTGGTCGAGTCCGGCTGAACGGTCAAGGCGTCCGCTGCACTGACCGATCCGCCGATGACCGAGCCGGGCGACGGAGTGAAGACGGCGGTCAGCTGAGCGACCGATGCCGCAAATGACGTCTGGCAGCTGACCGTGACGCTCTGCCCGGTGGGCTGGATCGGTTCGTTCTGACAGCCGGCAATCGGGGCTCCATGGCTCTCGAAGGTGAGCGACCCGGAAGGTGGGGTCGCGGCAGAACTCGAGGTGACGGTGCCGACCAGCGTGATCGTCTGATCAGTCACGGCGCTGCTTTCCACAATGATCAGCGCGGTCGTGCTCGAGTTCCGCGCGGTGGGCGGCGGAGCAGTCGCCGTCACGGGGGGCGTCGTCACCGCGGGAGGCGTCGTCACCGCGGGAGGCTTCGTCACCGCGGTGGTCGCGGCAGAGGTGGCCTGGCCGTGGCCGCTCCAACCCACCGCCGTCTCCACCACCCGCAACGTATGGCCGACGTCGCTGCTCGCCGCAACGTACGTCTGACCTGTGGCGCCGTTGATCGCCTTGCAGTTCTGGCCGGTGGCGTCGCAGTCCTCCCACTGGTAGCCATACCAGTACGGACTGAAGCTCCACTTCGCATGACTCTCCGTCAGCGTCTGCCCCACCTGGCTGCTTCCGGAGATCGCCGGCGTGCTCGCGGATGAGGCCTGGCTGGCCGCCTCCGAGAGCCCCGGGCACAGACCCCAGCTCAACGACGTCACGAGCAGCACCATGCAGCCGCCCACGTACAACCTGACCAGGCCGCCTGAACGACGGATGCCCAAGTCCTCGCGCTCCCCTACCGATCGCGTATCCACCGTACCCCCTGAATTCAAGAATCCGTTCTTGAGGAAATCCTACCTTTGTCGAACAAACGTGTCAAAACTTTCGTTATTCGCGTAAGTGCCGTCGGTATTCGAGTAGGGGAACCATGATCGTCCGCCGAGTCAACATCGAAGTGAGCCATGCCTAGCCCGGAGTTTGCGTCGGCTATCCGCTGGGCCTTCCCTGACCGGCGCCGGCATCCCGCAGCCGTGATCGGCTCGCGGGTGCGCGTTGCCCTCGGCCTGGGGGTCGTCGCGTTCGTCCTCGCATTCGCGATCGGCTGGGCGATGCAGGGGCCGGCCCCGCAGCCCGAGCCGCTGGCCCCCGCCGCGGACGCGGCGCGGCTAGCCGTCTCAGGCTTGGTGGCTGTGCCCGCGGTGCCGGACCTGCGGTTGCCCGAACAGCCGCGCCGCAGCCATCCTCGACCGACATCCTCCGCGCGCGCGACGCACCCTGGTGGCTCGGCGCGGACCGCGTCTTCGTCCACCGGTACCGCGCCGGCGAGTCCTCTCCGGGCCCAGCCCGTGCGGTCGCACGCGAGTGTCCAGGTGCGATCAAGCACGCCTGCCCCTTCCGCGCCGAGCCCTCCCGCATCGACCGAACGGCCGAGTGCGAGCACCCAGCCACCCAGCCACGCGGCGCCGTCGAGTGGGACGGGCGTTTCCAGCGGCAGGGCCGGCCGTTCTGGCCCCGCGGGGACAAGCAGCGGTCGCGGATAGCCGGCGTCAGCTTCCGCCGGATCGCTGAGTGACCGTACGGCCTGCCGTCAGCTCACGGGGTAGCCAAAAGACCGGAGGCGGGCCTGGGCGGCCTGCAGGGCATCGCTCGCTCGCGCGATCGCGTCCGTCGCGGTGCCGTAATCGCTGACCTGTGCACCGGACGCAGCGCGGGCGAGCGCGGTATAAGCGGCTGCGGCCGTGCGCAGGGCCGCAATGAGTGCATCGTTGCCGGAACGTGCAGGCCCGGGATGGAGCCCTTCCAGCGCCGCCGCGGCCTGGGCGTGAGCTGCTGCCAGCCGGCTCGCCGCGCTCGCCTGGACGCCGGCGCTCTGAGCGGTGCTCAGCTGCGATCCCCACTCGGCGCGAGCTCGGTTCAGCTTGCCGATCACCGTCCTGAGTGTCGACGCGTACGCGGGGACCAGACCCGGGGAAAGGGAACCGGACCGAAGCTGGATCGACTCGACGACGCGCTGGCACGTGCTGGCGAATCCCGCGTCCGGACTGGGCGTCCGGCACACCGCGAGGACGGTTCCGCTCGGCGTCGGCGTCGCGTAGACCGATTGAGAGCCCGTCCGTCCGCGCAGCGGGAGGTCCGAGTAGCGATAGAACGTGGTTCCTCGCAGCGTGACCAACTGCGCCGGGGGCGTCTTCGGGAGGGAGCCGAGGATGCCCGCGGGGAGCAGGGTTGGATCGGTCGTCCTGGCCGCCCCGACCGCGATCAAGCGAGCCCCGGACGCCGCGCCGATCCCATCGACGAGCCCGAGCGAAGCCAGCTGCCGCGCCGAGCGCACCTGCCATCCGTTCGGGAGCGAGGCCTCGAGCGCTCCCGCCGGAACCGGTCGTCCGAGCCCAGAGGCTGAGCTACCGCCGGTCGCCGCCCTGGCGATGAGGAACCCCAACACGGCGGCGACGGCGATTCCGAGGGGCACGAGCAGCGTGGCCGGAGCGCGGGTCCCGGCGGCCGGCGGAAGCCGGCGCCCTCGGCGGTGGCGGGCTGTTCCCGCGCGGTGGCGGGCTGTTCCCGCGCGGAGCGCGAAGCCGCGTCCCGGCGCCGGCCGCAGAACCGGGCCATACCGCTCGCCGACGACCCGCAGGATGAAGGCGTCCCGCCACTCGGAGTATTGAAAGAACGGTCGCAACAGGAGCACGACGAGAGGTGCCACGTCGTGACGAGGTCGCGGAGTCGTGCGATAGCCGAAAAACGGCACCCGGTTTTGGAGCATATCCCCGCCTCGGCGGACGACCACCTGCTAACCGCGGGCCTCACTAGACTCGGTTTCCCGTGTCCACCGGTCCCTCGCTCTACCGCCGCCATCGTCCCCGCACGTTCGACGACGTCGTCGGTCAGGAGCACGTGGTCCGCACGCTGCGCAACGCCGTGGAGCAGGGCAAGGTCCATCATGCGTATCTGTTCGTCGGCTCGCGGGGGACCGGCAAGACGAGCATGGCCAAGATCCTTGCCGCCTGCCTCAACTGCGCGGACGGCCCGACTACCACCCCGTGTGGCGCCTGCGACTCGTGCGTGGCGATCGCCAATGCCACCTCGCTCGACGTCATCGAGATGGACGCCGCGTCCAACAACTCGGTCGATGACATCCGCGATCTGCGCGAGAAGGTGGCCTATGCCCCCGTCTCTGGCCGGCACAAGGTCTACATCCTGGACGAGGCGCACATGCTCTCGCCCCAGGCGTGGAACGCGTTCCTGAAAACGCTCGAGGAGCCGCCGCCGCGGACGATCTTCGTGCTGGCGACGACCGAGGCCCAGAAGGTCCTCCCGACCGTCGTCGATCGCTGTCATCGGTTCGACTTTGGGCGCCCGACCGTGGAGCAGGTGACCACGGTCCTGGAACGGGTGGTCGCGGCCGAGGAGATCGGCGTCGAGCGGGGAGCGCTGGCCCTGATCGCGCGCCACGCCACCGGAAGCTTCCGGGACGCCCTCGGCACGCTCGAGCAGCTCGTCACCTACGCCGGCGGACGGACGATCGAGCCGGCCGACGTGCTCGCCGTCCTCGGCGTGGCCGACGCCGAGCAGCTGTTCGAGGCAGTTGACGCGGTCATCGCCCGCGATCCGGCCCGCGCTCTGCGGGCGGCCGCCAACCTGGCCGATTCCGGCCGCGATGCCGGCCAGTTGCTGCGCGATCTGGAGGTACACGGGCGCGAGCTGCTCGCGGTGCAGGTGCTGGGCGATGTTCCGCCCGAGCTCCAGGTCACCCCGGAGCGTGACATCCGGCTGGCCGAGCAGGCCAGCGCGCTGTCCGCCACCGACGCGGTCCGGCTGCTCGATCTGGTGTCCGCCGCGCTCGAGGCGACGGCCAACGGCGCCCAGGCCCGGATCCAGCTCGAGCTGGTGCTGGTCAAGGCCGCCGCGCCCGAGGTCGATCCGTCGATGGCGGCGCTCCTGGCCCGGATCGAGCGGCTCGAGCAAGGCGGCGGTGGCGGTAGCGGCGGGGGTCTGCGCGCGACGCAACGTCCGGCGCCGTCCGCGGCGGCACCGGAGCCGAAGTCGCCCGCGCCCGCGCCGGCGCCGACCCGGCCGGAGCCCGCTCCCGCGCGGCCGGAGCCCGCGCCCGCACGGCCGGAGCCCACTCCCGCGCCGCCGGAGCCCGCGCCCGCGCCGGCCCCCTCCGGTTCGCTTGCCCTCGCCGACGCGGCCGCCTGCTGGCCGGCTGTGGTCGACCTGGTGCGGGCGGAGAACGCGATGCTCGCCGCGCTCCTATCCGATGCCCGCCCGATCGCGGTCCAAGACCAGGAGCTGACGCTGTCCTTCCCCGGCGGCGCGGCGTTCCTCAAGAAGAAGGCCGAGCAGGATGACTACCGGCGCATGGCCGGCGAGGCGCTCCAGGCGGTCACGGGGCAGCGTCTCGTGCTCCGCTACGAGCTCCGCGATGCCGAGGACGAGCCGGAGGGCGATCCGGTCCTCTCGGGCGAGGAGCTCGTGCAACGCTTCATGGACGAGTTCGACGCGGAAGAGGTCCTCGAGGACGAACCTAACGAAGGCGAGGTCAAGGGCTGATGCCCCAACCGAACATGCAGCAAATCCTCAAGCAGGCCCAGAAGATGCAGCAGGACATGCTCGCCGCCCAGGAGGCGCTCAAGGACGAGGTGGTGGAGGCGTCCGCCGGCGGCGGGATGGTGACGGTCAAGGTGACGGGCGACCTGGTCGTCAAGTCGATCACGATCGACCCGGACGCCGTCGACCCAGAGGACGTCGAAATGCTTCAGGACATGGTGCTGGCGGCGACCAACGAGGCGCTGCGCTCGGCCCAGGAGCTCGCTTCGGCCAAGCTGGGCGGGATCACGGGCGGTCTGGGCGGCGGTCTGGGCGGCCTGGGGCTCCCCGGGTTCTAGTAGATCACCGAGCGTGTACGCACCACCCGTACAGCGGCTGATCACCGAGCTGTCCAAGCTGCCCGGGGTCGGCGGCCGCACCGCGCAGCGGCTGGCCTTCCACATCCTGCGGGCCAGCGACGAGGAGGCGCTCGCCCTGGCCCGCGCGATCAACGAGGTCAAGGAACGGATCGGCCTGTGCGAGACGTGCTTCAACCTGGCCGACGGCCCCAGCTGCCGGATCTGCGCCGACGAGCGCCGCGACCCCGAGCTGATCTGCGTGGTCGAGGAGCCCTCGGACGTGATCTCGATCGAGCGGACTCACGAGTTCCGCGGCCGCTACCACGTGCTGGGCGGGGCGCTATCGCCGATTGACGGGATCGACCCCGAGAACCTCAAGATCGCCGAGCTCTACGAACGGGTGCGCAATGGCTCGGTCCGGGAGGTGGTGATCGCCACCAACCCGACCACCACCGGCGAGGCGACCGCGCTGCACATCGCCGCCGGGATGCGCGAGCTCGACCCCGAAGTGGCGGTTACCCGGCTGGCCAGCGGCCTGCCAGTGGGCGCCGACCTCGAGTACGCCGATGAGCTGACCCTCGGCCGGGCCCTGGTCGGACGGCGGGCCGTCTAGGCCGTCCGGGCGTGCTGGATCGCGACGCCCTCCTGCGCGCGATCGCGGCTAACCACCGCACCTGGTTTCGTCGCCGCGGTGGCGCTGTCGAGAAGTGCGGTGGGATCGACCTGATCGTCAATGGCGGCGAGGGGACGATCGCATTCCCAGCCAGGCGGACCCGGGCGGCGGTGACGACGGCTCTCCAGCGCGCCGGGGAGCTGGAGCTGCGCACGGTGGGCTGCTGGTCGCTCCACGAGGACAAATCGCTCGGCACCCTGTTGATCGCCCGCGGATTCGAGTGGGGCTGGCAGCCGTGGTGGATGGCGCGCGACCTCAGCCGGCTGCCGGACGAGGAGCCGCGCTATGCGGTGGCGATCCGCCGGCGCGGCGCGATCCACGTCCTCTCGGTGCGGGACGGGCACGGCAGCCTTGGCGGGACGAGCGTCAACCCCTGGCGTGGGATCGCCGGGATCTACGACATGGGCGTAAGTCCGGAGTACCGTCGGCGCGGGATCGGCCGCGCGCTGACGCTGGCGGCCTGTCGCCTGGCGCGCGAGCTGGGTTGCACCCACGCGGTGCTGAACGCGACGCCCGAGGGCGAGCTGCTCTATCGCACCGTGGACTTCGAGCGTCTGGGGGAGGGGCGCACCTGGTGGCGGCATCCCGGGGAGCACACGACGCCCCGTCAGGAGGCGCTGGTTGAGGCGATCGGCTTCGGCGACATCGATCGTCTCGAAGCGCTGCGGCCGACTGACGCCGAGCTGCAGCGAGGAATTGGCGGCGCGGGCCCGCCGCTCGTCATCACCGTATTGACCGACCAGCCGGCGGTGGCGGGATGGATCCTGACCCGCCGCCCGGACCTCGTTTCGAGGGGGCTCGGCGCCCCCGGTTACACACTCCTGCATGCGGCAGCCGAATGGGATGCCCCCGAGGTCGCCGCGGTCGCGCTGTCACACGGTGCCGATCCGACGATCCGCGACGGCGCCCACAACGGGACTCCTCTCGGCTGGGCGGAACATTTCGGTCGCCAGCGCATCAAGGCGCTGCTCAGCTAACTTTCGGCGCCATGCCCGAGACGATCGTGATGAAGTTCGGCGGGACCTCGGTGGCCGATGCCGAGCGGATCAAGCGCGCGGCGCAGCGGATCGTGGAGAAGCGCGCCGCCGGCAAGCGGGTAGTGGCCGTGCTCTCGGCTCGTGGCCACACCACCGACGAGCTGATCGCGATGGCCGAGGAGGTATCGCCGAGCCCCGACCCGCGTGAGATGGACATGCTGCTCTCGACCGGCGAGCGGATCTCGTGCGCGCTGTGCGCCATGGCGATCAACGACCTGGGACACCGCGCGATCTCGCTGACCGGCTCCCAGGCCGGCATCGTGACCGACGCCTCTCACACCAAGGCCCGGATCATCGACGTCCGGGCCGACCGGATCCGCGAGGCCCTGAACGACGACCTGATCGTGCTCGTGGCCGGATTCCAGGGCGTGTCCACCAGCCGCGACGTGACCACGCTCGGGCGGGGCGGCTCGGACACGACCGCGGTGGCCCTCGCCGCGGCGATCGGGGCCGAGGTGTGCGAGATCTACACCGACGTGCGCGGGGTCTTCACGGCCGATCCCCGCGTCGTGCCCGAGGCTCGCAAGCTGCCGATGGTGAGCTTCGAGGAGATGCTCGAGATGGCCGCCTCCGGGGCCAAGGTGCTCCAGTTGCGCTCGGTCGAGTACGCCCGGACCCACGGCGTCCGCATCCACTGCCGCTCAAGCTTCGAGGCGAGTCCCGGTACCTTTGTCATCGGAGAGGACGAGACGATGGAGCATCCACTGATCACGGCCGTGACCCACTCGACCGAGGAGGCGCGGATCACCCTGCTCGGCGTGCCGGACCGCCCCGGCGCGGCCGCTGCCATCTTCCGCGCGCTGGCCGACGCCAACTGCAACGTGGACACGATCATCCAGAACGAGCCGCGCGAGGAGGGCCGCGACGCCGAGGTGTCGTTCACGATTGCCTCCGAGGACGTGCGGGCCGCCGAGCGCGCCCTCGAGCCGGTCGTGGCGGAGCTGGGAATCGCCGAGCTCGACACCGACCATCGGATCGGCAAGGTCTCGATCATCGGCGCCGGCATGCGCTCACATCCCGGCGTGGCCGCGCAGGTGTTCCAGACGCTGGCCGAGCGGGAAATCAACATCGAGATGATCTCGACCTCCCCGATCAAGATCTCCTGCGTGATCCGTTCCGAGGCGGTCTCCGAGGCCGTGCAGGCCCTCCACGAGGTCTTCCAGCTGAGCCTGGCCGAGGTCCACGAGGAGCGCCCGATCGGACAGGAGGCACGATGACCCCCGGCTACCGCGTGGCGGTGGTGGGCGCGACCGGCGTCGTCGGCACCGCCATGCTCGAGCTGCTGCGCCAGCGGAGCTTCCCCGCCTCGGAGATCGTCCCGTTCGCCACCGAGCGCTCCGCGGGACGCGAGCTTGACGGCGGGCTGGTCGTGCGGGCGCTGAACGACGATGCTGACCTCGCCGGCTTCGATGTCGCGCTGTTCTCGGCCGGCGGCGGCACCTCGCGGAAGTGGGCGCCCCGGTTCGTCGAGGCGGGCGCCGTCGTGGTCGACAACTCATCGGCCTGGCGCCGCGACCCCGAGGTTCCGCTGGTCGTCTCGGAGGTCAACCCCCACGCGCTCGAGCGTCACCGCGGCCTGATCGCCAACCCCAACTGCTCGACGATGCAGATGGTGGTCGCGCTCGCTCCGATCCATCGCCGAGCCGGAATCGAGCGCCTCGTCGTCTCCACCTACCAGTCGGTGTCCGGCACGGGAAAGAAGGCGATCGACGAGCTCGATGCCCAGTCCCGTGCCTCGCTTGAAGGTGGCGAGATGCCCGCCCCCGAGGTGTATCCCGAGCCGATCGCGTTCAACGTGATCGGGGCGGCGGGTAGCTTCGCCGACGGCGACGACCACACCGACGAAGAGCGCAAGATGATGTTCGAGACGCGCAAGATCCTCGAGGACGAGTCGATCGGGATCGCCGTCACCTGCGTGCGCGTCCCGGTCCGGATCTCCCATTCGATGGCGGTCAACGTGCAGACCCGCGAGCCGATCTCGCCCGAGGAGGTGCGGGAGCTGCTCGCCGACTCGCCTGGAGTGGTGGTCGAGGACGTGCCTACGCCGCTGCGCGCCGCCGGGCGCGACGAGGTGTTCGTCGGCCGCATCCGCCGCGACGAGTCCCACCCCCGCGCGCTCAGCCTCTGGATCGTCAGCGACAACCTGCGCAAGGGCGCCGCCACCAACGCGGTCCAGATCGCCGAGGTCCTCGTCGAGCGTGGACTGCTCGACCGGCGGGCCTCGGTGGCGGCCTGACGCCGCCGAGTTCCCGGTCAGGCTCCCCGGGGAACCACCCGGTCAGGAACCTGACCGAGATTCACGTTCAGAAAAGCCGCGAACCGGGTATCACTTGGCCCAGACTTCAGCGAGCCTCAGGCTCCCCCAGACTTCCAACGGGCGGACATCAGGGGTATGACGAGGGCGAGGCACATGCCTCGCTCTTCGTCGTTAAGGAGGGGAATCGGCGGTCAGGAAGCGATGACCTGCCGCGACAGGTCAGAGATCTCAGCCGTCATCATGCCGCCCGCGCTCGCCCAGCTGGTGGCCGCTCGCTCGCTCAGCGATGACCTGCCCGACAGTCCGAGATCTCGGCCGTCATCAATCGCGCCGCGCCTCGCAGTTCCCGCGCCCTCGCTTCGAGGCTGACCCGCTCGGCCGAGCCCACTCGGGCTCGCGCGGCCCGCTTCTCGAGGTGAGCGGCACGCTCGACCAGTCGTCTCATGGCCTCGGCTAACCGTCGGCGAGCCCATCGGGTCGCGGCCCGCTTCTCGAGGTGAGCGGCACGCTCGACCAGTCGTCTCACGGCATGCTCGGCCTCCCGCACGCGCGAACGGATCATTGCGGCATCGGTGAGGGGTCCTGACGCCCAGTCCTGGCAACTACGTGCTCGACGTGACACCCAGCCTGAACGGCAACGTCGGCAGGACCGTCGTGATTCCGTTCAGGGTCGTGGCGCTGCTAGCGGTCAGGCCGCGGCGCTGCCCACGACCGAGGTCGACCAGTCGATCACCGACGTCGGCTTGACGATGTGCTTGTTCATCCCGAGCTCCTTGGGCGAGAGCCCGAGGGCGAGGCCGACCAGCTGGGGCAGGTGCAGCACGGGCATGCCGAGCTCGCGCCCGACCACCCCTGCCGCGACCGGCTGCTGCAGGTCGAGGTTCAGGTGGCAGAGCGGGCACGGCACGACCAGGCAGTCCGCCTCGGCGTCGATCGCGTCGCCCAGGTGCCGGCCGGCCTGCTTGAGCGAGGCTTCCTTGTTCATCGTGATGATCGGGAAGCCGCAGCACTTGTAGACGCCGGCGTAGTCGATCACGGTGCCGCCGAGCGCCTCGATCACCCAGTGCAGGTAGCGGTCGCGGGGGTGCTCCTCGTCGACCCCGAGCCGGTCGACCGGGCGCACGATGTAGCAGCCGTAGAACGGGCCGACCTTCAGATCGGTCAGGGGCCGCTTCACGCGCGACTTCAGTTCGTCCAGGCCGATGTCCTCGACCAGCAGCCACAGGAAGTTCTTGTTGGTCAGCCCCTTCTCGTAGCGCAGCCCCTCATCGGACAGGTTGGCGTTGACCTGCTCGCGGTAATCGGTGTTGGCGTCGAGGCGCTCCTGGCACTCGGACTGCGCTCCCTGGCAGGTCGAGCAGATGTTCATCATCAACTCGCCGTCCGTCTGCTGGGCCAGGGCGAACGTGCGCGCGTTCAGGCTGTCGGCCAGCTCCTGGTTGTGCTCGGCGATCACGCCGGCGCCGCAGCAGGCCGCCCGGTCGAGCTCGATCAGCTCGATGTCGAGCAGCGGCGCGACCTTGGCCATCGAGCCGTGCAACTCGGGGGTGAAGCCGCGGCTGACGCAGCCGGGCCAGTAGGCGACCTTCATGGCTAGCCCTCCCCTCCGGTCGAGCCCTCGCTCTGCGACGACGGCTCGCGTCCTTCGGCGCCCTCGGCGTGCGGCTCGGGCTCGTCCTCGTAGCCGCTCACGTACAGGTTCAGCTCGTTGCGCTCGGGCTTGGACTCGATCTTGTCGAACAGGCGCTTGACCTCGGCCGGCGCCTTGTGGGGATGGAGCAGCAGCTTCTGCGGCGTCATCTTGCCCCGGGCGAGCCCCTTCAGGGCGGTCGGGAGCCCGCCGATCAGCTCGGGCACCGCGCGGGGGTGGAACTTGCCGCCGTAGGAGTCCGCCAGGAGATCCGACTCATGAAGGATGCCGTTCCTGCGGATGTTGTTGACGAAGGCGTGCTCGTGCCGGTAGCCGTTGTTGCCGTCCTCGATGTCGAAGTCCGACCCGGCCACGCGGCGCAAGCGCATGATCTGGCTCATCGGATCGACGCCCTTGGGGCAGGCGTCGATGCAGTTGAAGCAGTGGGTGCAGTCGTAGATCCCGTGCGGGTCCTCGGAGAGGTCCCGCAGACGCTCGGCATGCTGAGCATCGCGCGGATCGCCCACGAACCGGTAGGCCTTGGCCGACGCGGCGGGGCCGACGAACAGCGGGTCGACCTCCATGGCCAGGCAGTCCGAGACGCACGCCCCGCACTGGATGCAGGCCATCGTCTGGGTGACGTCGACCATGTTCTCGTGGGGGACGATGTACTCGCGCTCGGGGACCGGCTCCTTGTTGATCAGCCACGGGGTGACCCGGCGGATCTTCTTCCAGTGCACGGCGTCCATGTCGACGATCAGGTCGCGGATGACCGGCATGTTGCCCATCGGCTCAACCGTGATGACCGTGTTGTGCTGGCCCTCGTCCGGCGGGTTCCAGCCGGTGCCGTGGCCGCGCTCGGCGGCCTCGTCGAGGTGCGTGTTGCAGGCGAGCCCGGGCTTGCCGTTCATCCGCACGCCGCAGGAGCCGCAGATCGCCTGCTGGCAGGAGCAGCGGATGCCGATCGAGCCGTCCGACTCGTCCTTGATCTTGAGGATCGCGTCGAGCACCGACTGGACGGGCGAGAGCTCGACGGTGTGCGTGTCCCAGTGAGGGGCTTCGCCCGACTGGGGGTCGTAGCGGCGGATCCTAAGCGTGTACTCGGGCATCAGTGCTTCCTCCACCGGTCCGTGGGTGACTAATAGGTCCTCGCCTCCGGCTGCCAGCGGGTGATCGTCACCGGCGAATAACTGACCTGGGGCGTGTCGGCGCCGTTCATCGACAGGTCGATGTGCTTGAGCCACTCCGCGTCGTTGCGGTCCGGGAAGTCCAGGCGCCACTGGGCGCCCCGGCTCTCCTTGCGCTCCAGAGCGGCGACCACGATCGTCTCGGCGCAGTCGAGCATGTACCCGAGCTCGATCGCGGCGATCACGTCCTGGTTGAAGATCGAGCCACGGTCGTCAATCGCCGCCACAGCGGCCTCCTCCTTGAGCCGGCGGACGATCTCGTGCGCCTTCTTCAGTCCCGCCTCGTCGCGGAACACCGCCGCATACTCGTTCATGGTTGCCCCGAGCTCCTTCTTGATCGCGCCGATCCGGCGACCGCCCTGCTCGCGGTTCATGATCGCGGCGATGTTGCGCTCGGTCTCGGCCACGCGGGAAGCTTGGGTGCTGGGCATCGTCATCTGGACCGCGCGAGCCGCCGCGTGCTCGCCCGACCGGCGGCCGAAGATCAGCGTGTCGAGCAGCGAGTTCGCGCCGAGCCGGTTGCCGCCGTGCACCGATACGCAGGCCACCTCGCCGGCGGCGTACAGCCCGGGTACGGTGGTCTGGCCGTCGGAGTCGGTCTTGACGCCGCCCATGATGTAGTGGTTGCCGGGGCGGATGTGGATCGGCTCCCGGGTGATGTCGACGCCGGCGAAGTCGCGCCCGATGTTCACGATCTCCCGGAGCGCCTCGAGCGTGCGGCGCCGCGGAACCTTGGTGATGTCGAGCGCCACCGTGCCATCCGGGAAACCCCGGCCCTCGTTGATCTCGGTCTGCTCGGCCCGCGACACGACGTCGCGGGAAGCCAGCTCGAGCTTGTTGGGCGCGTACTTCTCCATGAACCGCTCGCCCTCGGCGTTGAGCAGCCAGGCGCCCTCGCCCCGGGCGCCCTCGGTGATCAGGAGGCCGTTGCCGGCCAGCGTGGTCGGGTGGTACTGGACCATCTCCATGTCCATCAGCTTCGCGCCGATCCGGTAGGCCTGGGCGATGCCGTCGCCGGTCACGATCAGGCCGTTCGTGGTCGGCTCGTACGCCTGCCCGCAGCCACCCGTTGCGAGGATCGTCGCCTTCGCGTTGAAGACCTCGAGTCGGCCGTCGCGCAGATCGCGGCAGATCGCGCCGATGCAGCGGCCCTCGTCGTCCTGGAGCAGGTCGGTCGTGAACCACTCCTCGTAGCGGTCGACCTGCTCCGAGTACTTCATCATCTGCTCGTAGAGCACGTGCAGGAGCGCGTGGCCGGTGATGTCGGCCACGTAGTACGTCCGGGCCGCCGAGGCGCCGCCGAACGCCCGCGTGCCCAGATGACCCGTCTCGTTGCGGTGGAAGGTGACGCCGGCGTGCTCGAGCCAAAGCAGCTCGCCCGGCGCCTCGCGGCACATGATCTCGATCGCGTCCTGGTCGCCCAGGTAGTCCGAGCCCTTGACGGTGTCGAAGGCGTGCGACTCCCAGCTGTCCTCCGGGTTGAGCGCGGCGTTGATGCCGCCGGCCGCCGCCACCGAGTGCGAGCGGACCGGGTGGACCTTCGAGATGATCGCCACCGAAGCGCCGGCCTCGGCCGCCGACAGGGCGGCCCGCTGGCCGGCCAGGCCGGCACCGATGATCAGCACGTCGTGGGAGGGCACGAGGACCGATTCTATGTGCGGGGCCGGGCGGGCGCTTTTTGAGCCCGTCCGCGGCGGACTGACGCCGCCGAACAGGCTGTGCCGGCCGGAACCCGGAGGCGTCGGCCGAACAGGTTCAGTCGGTCAGCTGACCCCGCAGCTGAAGACCGCGTGCATCGCCTCGGCCACCCGCTCGATCTCGTGCGGCTCGAGGTCCGGATGCATCGGCAGCGAGAGCTCCTCGGCTGCCCAGGCCTCGGCGGCCGGGCACGTCACCATGTCGAAGCGACTCCGCGTCCAGACCGGGTGCTGGTGCACGGCCGGCTCGTAATGGACGCCGGTCTCGATCCCGCTCAGGCCGAGCGAGGCGGCGACCGCGTCGCGATTCGCGACGCGAACCGGGAACAGGTGGTAGATGCACGGGCTCTTCGGGCTGCTCCTCGAGCAGCCGGAGCCCTCGGGCAGGAGCTCCCGGTAGCGGATCGCATGCTGGCGACGCGCGGCGTTCCAGCCGTCGAGATGCGGCAGCTTGACGCGCAGGAGCGCAGCCTGGAGCCCGTCGAGCCGCTCGTTGTAGCCGAGCTCGAGGTGCTCGCCCTTCCTCTGCTGTCCGAGATTGCGGAGCCGCCGGACGCGCGCGGCGAGCCACTCGTCGTCGGTGCAGATCGCGCCGCCGTCGCCGAGCGCGCCGAGGTTCTTGCTCGGGATAGAAGGAGAACGCGGCCGCGGCGCCGAGCGAGCCGACCGGACTCGCCGTCGTAGCCGAGCGCCGTGCGCCTGGGCGGCATCCTCGAGGACGAGCAGCCCATGGGGCCGCGCGAACGCCTCGAGCGCCGGGATGTCGCACGCCTGGCCGTACAGGTGGACGGCGATGATCGCGGCGGTCCGCGGACCGACCAGAGCCCGGGCGGCGTCGGCGTCGATCAGGCCGCTGCCCTCATCGACGTCGCACAGGACCGGCAGCGCGCCGACGTGCGCGACCGCCAGCGCGGAGGCGATGAACGTGTGGGCCGGAACGATCACCTCGTCGCCGGGGCCGATCCCGCTGGCCCGGAGCATGAGCGACAGGGCGGCGGTGCCGGACGACACGCCGACGCAATGCCGGGCGTCGCAATAGCTCGCGAACTCCGCTTCGAAGCGCTCCACCTCTTCGCCGAGGATGAACGCATTGGCTTTCAGGACGCGATCGAACGCGTCGCGCAACTCGTCTTCGATTACGGCGTGCTGGCGCTCAAGCGCGCCAAAGCGCACACACTCGTCGTGTGTGCGCTCGTCGCGCGCATGCGCAGCCATGGACGTGAAACTTGGCTCCACGTGCTGCCCCCTACTTTTCGATTGCTTCGTGCATGCTGAGTTATGCCAGGTGCGGGCCGCCGAGTGGAATAGGGCGGCCCGCTCATGGCGGCGTTCACAGTGAAGCTGGAACGGCGAGCCGTCTGTCCCGCGACTTTGCAGCGTGCCCCAGGCTAGTATTCGGCAGTAAGGGCGATGCAGGACTCAGAGGGCACAGCAAAGGCGCAGATCCGCGTCTTGGTCGTCGATGACCACGACCTGTTCCGCGCCGGCCTGGCGTCGGTGCTGGCCGGCCAGGACGGAATCGAGGTGGTGGCGCAGGCGTCGGGCGGACGGGCCGGCGTCCGGCTCGCCGCGCGAGCTGCGGCCGGACGTCGTGCTGATGGATCATGCGGATGCCCGATCTCGACGGTCCGGCCGCCACGCAGGCAGATTCTCGGCGCACAACCCCGACGTCCGCGTGCTCGCGCTGACCGTGGCCTCGGACGAGTCGGACGTCGCGTCCGCGGTCATCGCCGGGCGCGTGCGGCTACCTGCTCAAGGACTCGCCGATCGACGACGTGGTCGAGGCCGTGCGGGCGGCCGCCCGGGGCGTCGCCTGGCTGTCCCCGCGCGCGGCCGAGGCGCTGCTGGATCGGATCCGGCGCGACTACGTCGAGCCGGGACGGCGCCCGGAGCTCCGAGCCGGACCTCTCGCCTCGCGAGCTCGAGGTGCTGCAGCTCGTCGCGCGCGGGCTCGACAACAGCGAGATCGCGGCCGAGCTCAGCATCAGCCCGCGGACGGCCAAGAACCACGTCTCGAGCATCCTGTCCAAGCTCGAGGTGCCGAACCGGATCCAGGCCGCCACCTACGCGGTCCGCAGCGGTCTGGCCTGAGCGCGTCAGACGGCGCAGTCGGCCGTGGCGTTCGGCCGCCGCGCGTCCGCGCTCGGCGGGCGCATCCGCGCCGGCGGCGTCGAACCGGCCGGCGCCGTCGATCCGTGCCGTCCCCGGATGATCGATCGCCGCCACGGTCCAGGCTCATCAGCTCCGCGCGGCTGCTCGACGCCCAGCTTGCGCATCGAGGTCGGAGATGTACCGGCGAACCGTGACCGGCGAGATCTCCAGCCGCGCGGCGATCTGCGGCCGTGGTGTGGCCGCGCCGCAGCATCCCGAGCACCTGCGCCTCGCGCTCGGTGACGCCGCCCAGCGCGGTGGCGCTGCGCAGCTCGAGGATCAGCTCGCGGACCATGGCCCGCGGCACCGCTGCCTCGTGCGCGGCCACCCCGCGCACGACGCGGCGCAGCTGCTCCTCGTCGAGGCTTCCCGGCAGATAGCCGACCGCGCCGGCCCGGACGGCGGCCAGCAGATCCTCCACGTCTCGCTGCTCGGACAGCACGACGACCGAGGTGTCGGGCGCGACGCTCGAGGATGCCGTGGATCGCCGCGAGGCCGCCGCCGGGCGATGTCCCAGCCGACGATGCAGACGTCGGGCTGAAGGCGCTTGGCCTCCAGGATCGCCTGCTCGGCGTCGCCGGCCTCGCCGCAGATCTCGGTCTCCTCGCCGAGCGCCATCCGGACGCTGCGCGCGCATCAAGCCCGTGATGGGCGATCAGCACCCGGACCGGCTCACGGGAACACCACCTCGAGCTCCGTGCCGCCGTCGCTGCGCCGGGCGGGCGGTCAGGCCGCCTCCGAGCGACGCGGCGCGCTCGCGCATGGCCCGTAGGCCGAAGCCCGGGCGCGCCTTGAGCTCGGTCGCCGATCCCCACGCCGTCGTCGAGCACCCGCAGGACGAAGCTCTCGCCGCTACGCGTCGAGCGAGACCACGATGTTCTGAGCCTGGCGCCTTGGCCGCGTTGACGATCGCCTCGCGGACGATGCGAACCACGTCCTCGCGGGCCTCGGGGCGGAGCTCGACGTCGTCGCCGTCGACCGAGATGCGGACGCCGAAGCGAACCTCGAGCTCGTCGGCCACCTGGCGAAGCGCCGCCGTCGCCGTCGGGCGCCTCCGATGCCGAAAGGTCGGCGATCGCACCGCGCGAGACGGCCAGCGCGCGTCGCGCCGCGATCGCCAGCGGATGATCCTCGCCGGCCTCCTGCGCGATCCGGGCGCCGTGCGCCGCGATGAACGCGAGGTCCTGGGCGAGCCCGTCGTGCAGGTCGCGCGCGATCCGCCGCCGCTCCGCGGCGGCCGCCGAGTTGGCGATCGTCCGCCGGATGGTGGCCTCCTGGCGCAGCGCCGCGGCGAAGAACAGCCCGTAGGCGAGGATCCGCAGGCCCTCGCGGGCCGTGACCCAGCCGATCCCCGGCGTCGGCAGCACCAGGTAGTTCAGGCGGGCGCCGACGAACATGATCATCGCCGCGCCGAGCAGCAGCGTCACGCCGTCGCGGTTCGTGCGGTCGCCGCCGACGGTGCGGACCGCGGCGAAGGCCACGAGTCCGGCCGCCATGACCGCGAGAACGAGCCCGATCGGATGGTCGGTCGCGGCCTCGAAATCGTGGCCGGTCATGCCGCCGCCGCTCGTCAGGCGGGAGCGCAAGAGCAGTCCGCCGAGCTCGGCAATCCGCGGCAGCCGACCAGGCTGCCGCCGATCGTCACGAGCACTGGCCGGCGGTCCGGCGGGAAGCTTCCGCTCCGGGCCGATCGAGGCCCCCACGACCAGACCGGTCCGCCATGAACAGCGTGCCGAGCATCGGATGCGGCGGTGAGGGTTCCCGGAGAGGCGAGGTCGATGGATGCCGGGATCACGTACGACACGAGATCGATCACCGCGAGCTGCAGCAGCGCCGCCGGCCAGCAGCAGGTTGCGCAGCTGGCGGCCGTGGCCGAAGCTGAGGCCGAACAGGCAGGCGGCGGCCAGCGCGCAGAGCGTGATCTCGGTCTCGATGATCGCCCGCAGCATCGGCGCCTGGAAGGCCAGCGGGTGGAACTGCTCGAAGACGATCATCGACAGGCACAGCGCGGCCGGCAGCCACAGCGTGGCGCGGCGCCGCGCGGCGCTTCCTGACGATGTCGTGACTACGGCTCCGGCCTACCTTGCCGAGCCCTAGATCCGCCGCGTCCAAGCGGCCGATCCCCGTTGCGCCCATGGTTACCCCCAAAGTTGCGGCTCGCTGAATATACCTCATCATCGCTGCGAATGCGAAACGTTTTGTGAACGATGCTGCCTGCTTGGCCGTTCGCGCGCACACGCGGGCTGAACGGGCGCGCCAGAAGAGCGGCCAGGCGATCGGGGACGCCTCCCGCGATGCGTTCAGGGTCTTGAACGCAGCAATGGGCCGGGATGGCCATTGACCGTTAGGGTTGGCCACCTGATACTGCGTTCAGTCGTCACGCAGAGCACGGGGGCACAGCGGAAGCCGGAGCCTGCGAGACGGGGGCGAAATCGTGGCGCAGTCGCGCCGACCCCATCGGATGGGGAACGAGAAAAGGGGCAGAAGATGGTCGACTCACGATTTGGGCGCGGCTACGGCAGCCGCCACTGGTTTTCATTCCACGGCGGCGGTCGACGAGTCGCCGGCGCGGCTCGCAGCAGACGCGGCTCGCGGTGGCGCGCGCCAAAGAAGGCGATCGCGACGCGCTGCAGTTCCTGTACGTGCGGTACTCGAACAACATCTACGGCTACGTGCGCAGCATCGTGCGCGACGACCACGAGGCCGAGGACGTCACGCAGCACGTGTTCGCGAAGCTGATGACGACGCTCGTCAAGTACGACGACCGCGGCGTGCCGTTCTTCGCCTGGCTGCTGCGCCTCGCCCGCAACGTGGCGATCGATCATCTGCGCGCCAACCGGCTCACGCCGACCGAGAACGTGATCGATCCCGGACCTCAGCTCCGGTTCTGACCTCGATCGGGCCGAGACGCGTCCGCGCCGCGCTGGCGACGCTTCCCGACGAGCAGCGTCAGGTGGTCTTCCTGCGTCACGTGGTCGGCCTCACGCCCGGCGAGATCGCCGACCGCATGGGTCGGTCGCGAGAGCTCGATCCACGGCCTGCACCACCGCGGACGGCGCGCGCTGCAGCGCGAGTTGGCACGCCTCGAGTCGACGCCCAGCACGTCCGCTCGATCTGGGCGGCACCTCGTCGCCATCGGGTAATTAGTTCTAGCGGCGGGATGGAGTGGCCTCAGCGCCTCCATCCCGTCGCACCAGCCGTCGCTGCTAGGCTGGTCGGCCCGCCGGCGGACACGGCCGGGTCGTCATCCGCCCTCAGCCTTGCCTCTCGTGTCATGGCGAGTCAGTTCGCGCTCCGCGTAGGCATCCGGACCGAGACTGGAGCGAGACCGGTGACATTCCTCCTGCTTTAGATCCGTCGCGATCAAGGGTCCAGGCGGTCGAGTCCAGCTCGTTTGCTCGGCGCTCGGCAGCACAATCGCGGCCCGCTCGAACCCATTTGGCCAGTCGCTGGGATCGTCCACGCCGTCCTCGAGCTCCTCAAACGGTCGTGTCGAAGCAGTTGCAGGACACGACCGACCGACGTGCGATCGGCGGGTCTGCCTCGGCGGGAGTCAGGGCCTTCTGGCGCCCCGGGTCCGCCCGTGGCAAAGGTTCGTTGAGGCTGATGCCCCCGGTAGTCGCCGGCTAGGTGTACGCACCGAGAAGGTTGGTCCGCTCATTGAGACGAGCGATGGGCGGTTGGTGGCCGAGGGCTGAGTGTCGACGGTGATGGTTGTAGTGGTAGAGCCAGCCGTCAAGGGCAGCGGTCCGGTCGTGGCTGGTGCGGTAGATCGCGCCGTAGGCCCAGCCGGCCAGCATGGCGCGGATGAAGCGTTCGGCTTTGCCGTTGGTCTGGGGGTGGTAGGCCCGGGTGCGTGGGTGCTGGATGCCGAGCATGCGGCAGGCGATCGCGTGGATGGTGGAGCGGTAGCCAGAGCCCGTTGTCGGTGAGGACTCGCTCGATGGTGATGCCGTGCTGCTGGTAGAAGGTCACGGCGCGTCTGAGGAACGCGACCACGGTAGTGGCCTTCTCGTCGGGGGAACCTCGACGTAGGCCAGACGCGTGCAGTCATCGATAGCGATGTGCACGTACTCCCAGCCGACCGTCCGGCGGTCCACGCCAGCAGCGTCTCGCTTGCGCGGGTAGTCCTTGCGGTTTGGTCGGCCGATCGCGCGGTGTCCTGCACCTTGGGTGCGATCCGTCTGAGCTTCTTGACCTCGATATGGATCAGCTCGCCCGGTCGCTCGCGCTCATAGCGCTGCACGGGCTCCAGGCCAAGCCGACCGAGCCTGCCCATCCCCAGCCGGGTGAGGATGCCCGACACGGTCGACAGCGCCATCCCGAGCGTCTGGTCGATCTCCGGGCCGGTGAACCGCAGTCGCCTAAGCGCGCGATCACCTGCACACGCCGCTCTGAGGTGCGATGCGGGATCGACCGGGGCGCGCTCGAGCGATCCAGCAGCCCAAGCTCACCAGCGGCCAAATATCGGGCCACCCATTTGCGCGCGCACCGGACACTGACTCCGGCGGCCTCGGCCGCCTCCGTCAGCGTCCGCTCCGGCTCGACGACTTGGCGACAGAGCTCTCGACGGCCTTTCAGACTAAGCGCCGCATCAGCGTGAAGCTTTATCCGGTGTCCTCCTTGGTTGTGGCTGATCGCTTGGCAGCTCTCAGCCTCCAAGGAGGCCGGGATGGACCAACCTACTCAGGAACTACAGTTAGCGGCGAGGGGCAGACGCGATGAGCCTACGCTCGGACGGCAACGAACGACTTGACGAACAGACCGAGGCGCTCCTCACGCAGAGTTGCGTCCGGGAACAGATTCACCAGCTCACGGCGTCGCATCAGGCGTATCTCGTCCACGAGCGCCTTAGCCTCCTGCGGATCGGGACAAGGGCCGCGCCATCCCCAGCGGCGCCGGCGGAGCAGCGCTACTCGGATCCGTTCGGGCAGCCAGTGCCAGCCCGGCGTCAGGAAATGCGGTTCGATCGGGAACCAGAAGTTGGGCGTTTGCACCCAATACAGCGGCGCCAGCCTACGAACCTCGGCCGCCATCGCGGCCTGGCGATCGAGGGTCTGGAGATGCTCGATCACAGAGTTGCTGAAGACAATGTCGAACGAACGGTCGGAGAACTCACTCAGGTCAGTTGCGTCTCCGGCGCGCCCCTCGATGTTCTCGTACTTCGAGGGCTCCGCCTCGAGATTGACCAAGACAATGTGGATGTCTCGCCGCCCTACCCAGCCACGTTGCTCCCAGAACAGGTTAGTGCCGCCGATGTCCAGTATTCGCACGGGCCGGTCATGTCGCGCCGGCATGGCCTCGACAAGGCGAGCGAACGCTTCGAAGCGCTTGCTTCGCCGGGAGTTCGAAAGGGACCCGTTGGCGCCAACATCGGCCAGCCGCCGGAGGAGATCACCCGGCCGGACGGCCAGGCGTGCTGAGTCGATCGTTTGAGTTCGTGAATTGCTCATCGAGCGATCAACGTCCTCCGGATTCGCTTACTTGCAAGAGCTCGGTTGCCGCGTCACTCAGTAACGACCGCCACTCGCGACGACCTAGCGTCCCACCGAAAGAAATGCTCCCACTGCGTACGTTGAATGGACGATGCCTGCCGAACGCGTCCTCATCATCTCACCTGTGCGCAACGAGGCCGCACACATCGAGGCCGTTGTCCGCGGTATGGCCGCTCAGACTCGTCCCCCAGACGAGTGGATCGTCGTGGACGACGGCTCGACCGATGGGACGCGCGAACTGCTCGAAGCCGCGGCGACGGGTATCCCGTTCATGCGGGTGGTTGCGGCTCCCGAACAGCAGTTGGCCGCGGGCGCGGACCGGCTATGGCACGCCGCGGAAGCGCGCGCTTTCAACTACGGCCTAGGGCTCGCTTCCGACTTTACGCACGTCGGGAAGCTCGATGGCGACATCGAGTTGCCGACGGATTACTACGAACGGGTACTTGCGAATCTGCGAGACGACCCGCTCCTCGGATCGCCGGGGGCGTCCTCGTCGAGAAATCGGGCAGCCGGTGGGAAATGGCGGTGCTTGGCATCTGGAGCATGTGCGAGGAGCCCTCAAGCTCTATTCGCGTGAATGCTTTGCTGCGATCGGCGGCGTCCATGAGATGCTCGGCTGGGACGGCATCGACGAAGTCCTAGCCCGGATGAACGGCTACCGGACCGAGTCGTTCCAGGACATCGTGGCTCGCCACCATAGGCCGGCCGGCAGTGCGCAAGGGCGTTTTCGCGGGACACCTACGGCTGGGGCGCTGCATGTACATCGAGGGATATCCCCCATTCTGGATCGCGGCTCGTTCGGTGAAGGTCGCGAGGTCACGGCCCTGCATCCTTTCAGGACTGGCCTACTTTGCCGGCTATACACGAGCCGCGATACAAGGCGTGCCACGTTTCGATGCCGATGGTTATCGTAAACAGCTCCACAGTGAGCTTCGCAAGCGAGCGATTGGCAGTTGCTACCCGCCCGGGCTGATCAGAGCGACGTTGGAGACCCCCCGAGCACTCACTCAGCTCCGGCGGCACTGGCTGTGGGTCGCCCTCGGGGTGCTGTTGCAGCGCTCGCTGCGGCTTCCCGTTTGGCAACCATCGGCATCCTTCCGCCGACATTCAAATTCAAGTCGCTCGCCCATGCCACGGCGAGCACCCAACTGGCGGTCGGAGGGCCGACGTCGCTGAGCAGCCACGACCATCCGGACCTCTACGACAGAAACCTCGGTCCGCGCGCCGCCGCGTTCGCCGACATCATCGCCAGCCCCCAGGTCCGAGGCTACATCGCCCGGGCAGCCGGGTTCCCCGTTTCTGAGATCGCGGTCGACCCGCCTCTGTGGGACCAGCTCCAGCGAATCCAGCAGTGGGCCACGGGCGAAAAGCGAGCGAACCAGATCATCGTCGAAGGCGATCCGTACGGGTCACGTTGAACAACAATCCCTACGCGCCGATCATCGACGTGATCTCCCAGGCGCCAACCGCCGCCGCTGCGGAGCGGCTGGCCAAGGGCGAAGCGCGGGGCCTCAGCGCTACGTCTCGGGTATCCAGCCCGCGGCCCGTACCCCTCCAGCGAAGCGCTACGCGTGAGCCGGCTGGCCCCGATCAGGTGGACCCACCCCACAAGTCGGGCCTGGTCAGCGTCGTCATGGTCACTTTCGTCGGCGTGTTCGTTCTGTGGTGTGGACCTTGCTGCTGATCACGAGCGTGGGCGAGATCTTCGGATCGATCGGGTGCGCGCGAAAGTCCGCTGCGCCTTTGATCGTTCCTTGGACAACCGCGCGGGTTGTATCGAACCACCAAACGCGCTCACGTCCCAGGGATAGGAACGCATGACACTTGCCCAGATCCTCCTCCGAAGCTGTGGAAGCTTCGGATATGGGTAGCCCTCGGCGGCTGGTAGCCGAGCAGCAGCGCTCGGGAGCATGACCCTGAGCGTCTCACGCCAGGTCTACGTCAGCCGCCTCCACGCAGATGGTCGTCGACTCACCGAAATCCGCGCTCGCGAATGCGACGACCGACTCACCGGGTACGTCGCTCGTGCCGTCGTCTACGCCAGGTTGATGACGACGCCAGGCGCTCGGCTACATCGGCCAGGCGGCTGGTATCCCCAGGCAACCTGATTGCCGCTGCCGGGCCGGTGGAACTCGCCGGGCCGAATGCTGTCCATTCGCCGACGTGCGGTCCGAACGGCCGCGCAGTGGCGCCGCCGGCGGAAGTACAAGCTCGACTTTCTCCAGAATCCGCAACTCCCGACGGTCGACGTCTACGCAACGGCACCGACTACCTCAGAGGCGATCGCGCTCGCTAACGGAGCGGTCACAGGATTCTCCACATACATCACCCACCTCGAGCAGAGCAGCGCGATCTCCGGTGGGAAGCGGATCGAGATCCGGCAGCTGGGCGGAGCAACCGGCGGATCCGTTGATCCGAGCGCGAGCAAGAAGATCGCTGTCTTGATCTTCTTCATGGTCTTCGCGCTGTGGTGTGCTGTCCTGCTGTTCGTGACCAACCTCCGCCGGCATCTCCGGTTGGCGAAGCAGAGCGGAGCCGCTGCGCCGGGAAGCCCACATGCTACGGCTGAGCACGACGTCTCGGTTCCGGCTGAGCACGACGTCTCGGTTCCGTACCCCGCAGCCACGCAAGATCTCGACACTCACTCGCCGTTGGCGAACTTCGCTCCACGCTCGGCACTGCTCGACATCGAAGCGCAGTCGCACAGCAACGTGTCCGAAGACACGCACGCCGGCAACGGCGAGGTAGACCTCAACGGGAAGGACGCCGTCCGCCGCCAGTCTGGCTCAGGCACTGAGGGGCGCGCGATGACGCGGGCCGCCCTGAGAACCGCCGAGGGCGCTGTAACCGATCTTGCGCAAGCGGACGACTGGCCTCACACGAAGAGAGCGATGCCGTGGATGCTCGCGGGCTTCCTCGTGATGGTCTTCGTCGTTCCGTTCGACGGCATCATCTTCAAGGTCCACCTACCGTTCGATGCCAAGCCCGACCGGCTCCTGATCGCCTCGATGGTCGGCGTCGCCATGATGAAGGCGTCCAGCAATGTCCGAGCGCGCGCGGCGGCTCACCGCCGCTCGAGCGCGCTGTGTTGATGTTCGTCGGCTTAGCGCTGTTCAGCGTAGTCCTCAACATCGACCGCATCTACCAACTGAACCAGCTCAACTTCGCGGAGAAGCGGCTCAGCACGCTGCTCGCCTACGTCGTCTTCTTCTTCATCGTCGTCCGAAACGTGCGATCGACCGAAATGGGGGCGTTTGCGCGGTTCATATTGGTGTTGACCTGTGTGACCGCCTCGGGCACCCTGTACGAGGCGCACAGCGGCGTCAACCTGTTCTACGTTTGGTCGGCCAAGCTGCTGCATCCGGTCGCATCGGTACTTCCGCTCGCCGACGGACATCCATCCCAAGTTCGGTGAAAGGCCGACGTTGTGGGTCCGACGGCCATGGTCTGGCTCTGACCAGCATGCTCACGATAGCGCTGCCATTTGCGGTCTTGCCGCTGCTCGAGGCTCGGCAGCTGGAAACGCGGATTACCTACATCGTCGTGATCGGCCTGATCCTGGCCGCCGAACTGGCCACGGCTCGGAAGACCGCGATGGTCGCACCAATCGCGATGTTTCTCGTCCTGATGGTGTACAAGCGCCAGCTGCTTCGGTGGGCGCCCGTTGCACTCATGGCGCTGGTGCCGGTGATCCACTTCGCCTCGCCAGGCGCGCTCGGCAGGGTGACCGATCTCGATCGCGCATGCAGGAGCTCTGACTCGACAGCAGGGCGCGTCAACGACTACTCCGCGGTCACGCCAGACATCCTCGAGCAACCCATGCGTTCGGTCGCGGCTACGGGACGCTCGATCCGGACAACTGGCGCTGGTACCGGATCCTCGACAACGAGTATCTCGACGAATTGTTCCAGATCGGCTTCGTCGGATCTGCTCGCATACTTGGCTGATCCTGGTGACGGCGCTCGGCAACGCGCGCACGGTGTGATCAAGGCGCGGTGGTCTGCGGGCTCCGCCCGCGCTGGCTGCCGCGGCTGGCTGTGAGCGTACGGTGTGGTCAGCGCAACTTTCGATGCCTGATCGGGATATCCGCAGGCGCCGTACACGTTCCTGTTCGCCGCCGGTCTGATCGCGGTGGCCGCAACGAGCGAGCTGAGTCGCGGCAGTAGAAACCACGCTCGGCTGGGACGTGCGCCGGTATATGTCCCGCGTGATCGGACGCCGGCACCGGTGCGGTGAGTTCGACCGGTTGGGTGCGGACGTTTCGCGACACGGGCTTGACGCGACGCGGATTGACGGCGCCGCGGGCCTTCCGGGAGCGCGCCGTCGCGTTGTGGCTCGCGCAGAGCGGCGTAGGACGCTGCGGCTGACAACCCTACGCATCAGGCAGGGCAAGTTATTGCTCGCTGTAGCCGTTTCATCTCGAGTCACGAATGATGGATCGCATCACTCCGACTAGGCACGCGCACAGGGTAAGGTCGACTGATCCCGCGATCAGCGCGCGAGCGCGCTGTACGAATGGCACCCCGGCCGCGCGCGTCGCTGGCGGCGTCACAGCGGTGTCGAGCGGGTCGAGCCGCGGGGCCAGGCGGTCATGACCCTCGACGACGGTCCGGACCAGGACGCCACGCCGGCGGTCCTCGATGCGCTGGACGCGATATCGGCTCGGGCAACGTTCTTCTGCTGGCGAGCCAGGTTCGTCGCATCACGCCGGCGATCGCGCACGAGATTGCTCGTCGCGGCCACGAGATCGCATTGCACGGCTACGACCACGAACGCCACGACCGGATCAAGCCCAGCGGAGCGGGAAGATGTCATACGCGGCTTTGCGGCGATCGAGGAAGCGGTTGGCATTCGGTGCCGCTGGTACCGACCTCCATACGGAAGGATGTCGAGATGCCTCCGCGCGAGGCCTGCCGAGAACTGGGCATGACACCGGTGTACTGGTCAGCCTGGGGCCTCGACTGGGAGGACGTCGAGGCGGGCCGGATCGCGCGAGTCGCCTCGGAGCAGCTCGATGACGGCGGGATCCTGCTTCTGCACGATTCGGCTCGATATGGCCGCCGGCCCACCGCACAACCGACGGCCAAGCAATTCCCGTGATAGCGGCGCGAGTAGCCGAGCGCGGACATCACACTCGTCTCGTTGGGCGAGGCGGTGCCGACGTGAGCAGCCGCCATGAGCGCATCCTGCTGGTCGCGAACGCCGGTGGACACCTGCTTCAGATGCTCGCGCTGGAGAGCGCGTTCAGCGGGCTCGAGCGGATGTGGGTCACGTTGAGGCCGCAGATTCGACGAGCCTGCTCGCCGGGGAGAAGGTCGTCTACGCCCACGAGCCGACGACTCGCAACATCGGCAACCTGCTCCGTAACCTTCGCTTGGCTTGGAGCACCGTACGTGAGCACGAGCCGGACGTGATCCTTTCCACCGGCGCCGGCACTGTCGGTGCCGTTCTTCGTGGTCGGCCGTCTGACGCGCGAAACGGCTCGTCTACGTCGAGAGCTTACACGCGTCAACCACCTGTCGCTCAGCGGCCGGATGGTCTACCCGCTGGCGGACGCGTTCTTCGTTCAATGGCAGACGACCGCACGGCGTAGGCGCGCGCAGTACGCAGGGAGCCTCGTGTGATCTTCGCCACGTGCGGCAGCAGCGAGATTCACTTCGACCGGATGATGGCGGCGCTCGCAGCGCTGCCCGCCGCAGAACTCCATGTGCAACACGGGCCGGCCACGCCACCTGAGTGCGCGAGCGCCCACCCTTACCTGCCCTTCGGGGACCTTGTCGAGAAGATCGAGATGGCCGACGTGGTCGTGAGTCACGCGGGGGTCGGAACCATCCTCTGCGCGATAAGGGCCGGGCACACGCCAATCATCTTCCCGCGGCTGAGGCGGTACAGCGAGGCCGTGGACGACCATCAGGCGGAACTCGCTGAGGCCCTCGCCCTCCGTGGGACGGCACTGATCGCTCGCGACGCGGCCGAGCTCGCCGCCGCCGTTCGCTCGGCGCCCCCCCGCCGCGCTGCGATGGGCTTGCGATCGGGCCCGCTGCTCGATGCGGTGTACCGGGCGATCTCGGGACCGTCGGTCGCCGGTCCGGTCCGCTAACGCGCGCTAGATCCGGCAACGTTCGAACCGGAAGCGCAGCGACGGCGGCTTCCCGCGGGTTATCCGAGCCCGGTGACGGGTATGCCGCGAACGGGTACCGGCACCGTGCTGTCCGGGAAGGCTCGGCTGAGGCCGTAGGTCCCCCAGCACTCGAGCCGGTTGGTCCCAGAAGCGCGCACGTCTGGTTGGCCCCGGCCGAGTGCTCACGGCGTTCGAGATCCCGACCACGGCGACCGGAGTCGCCGAGGCGTAACCGCCTCCACTCCGCGGGCCGTCGCCGAGCGCCCCGGCGGCGTCGTCGCCCCAGCACTCGATGTGCCCAGAGGGCAGCAACGCGCAGGTGTACTCCGACCCCGGCGGCCACTTGGACGGCGTCCGTGAGGCCTATGACTTGCATCGGCGCGGGCACGGGAAAGCTGGGGTCGGCGCCGTTGCCGAGTTCCCGACTGTTGCCGTTTCCCCAGCAGTCCACCGTACCGTCGGGGAGCACCGCACACGCGTGGAGGGGACCTGAGCTGATGCCGACAGCGCCCGGGACCGGGACAGGGCCGGGCGTCCACGCGATAGCGGTGCTGCCGTCCCCACGCTCTCCCGACCGCGCCAACAGAACACGCTCCCGTTGCTGGTCAGCGCGCACATGTGGTCCTGGCCGACGGAGACGGCGACAGCCCCGGAGAGCCCCGAGACGTACGCCCCAATCGGCCCTACCCGACAGGATGTTGGGGCCGCGGTTTCCGAGCTGCCCGATGCTGATCACCCCGCAGCACTTCACGTGCGTGCTCTGCAAGACCACGCAGTACGGTCCCTCAACGAGATCGCTGATTTGTGACGACAGCGCGACGACGTTCGAAAGACCTGGCAGGTCACCGCTCGGCCGGACTTGTTCCCGTGATTCGGCCACGCCCACTGGCCCCAACATCGCACATGTCCGCTCTAGAGGAGCGCGCACCAGCCGCTGACCGCGACGGCGTTCCTGATGCCCGGCACGACGACCGGATGTCGAGGTCTAGAGAGACCTGGCACACCGAAGCCGTTGTTCGGGATCGCGCTGTAGCCCCAGCACACCACGCGCCCGGCTTGACCGACGCAGCTGCTCGTGTTCGCCGGCGCCAGCGACTGATCAACCGCGGGCTCGCCGCGGCGACGCACCGGCTACGAGGCCAGGCCACCCGCAGATCGCGATCACACCAACCAGCAGACGTCGTAACCGCGTTACGGCCCCTCTCCTTGACCCATCGAGCGCGCAGTAGCGCGTGGCGCGCTTCGCAAGCTTCTGCGGTCAGCTCGGTTGCCAGAAACGGTCTCAGCGTTTCACCCCCAGCACCATTCCGCTCCGCCCGGCGAGATGCGAAGCCTAACTAAACCCGCAGGCACCTGCGGTCAATGTCCGACCCGAGCTGAGTTAGCTCTCCATGAGTCGAGGGCTCACCCGGCGGATATCGGCCGTCCCGTCGCATCCCAGACGTTGCCGGTGACGCTAGGCGCTGGGGCTTGGAGATCGTCCGCTCCGAAATGCGCCCGGGTGCCGAAGCGGTTATGAGTGAGCACGATATTCGAAGGGGTGGGGTAACCGTCTTGCGAGTTGTTGAACACCGTGTACCCGCCGCCGTCGAGCAGATTGTCTTCGATCGTCACGCCGCTGACCGGACCGTCTGCAGCTTGAATGAACACAGCGCTGTTTGTCCAGGGGCTCAACGTCGCCGCGACCTGGATAGATCGTGTCGTGTCGTACCTCGTCACGCCAGTTAGAAGGGACGTTCGCGCACGTGCTACAGCCAATCCACTGGAGGCCGTCCATATGCGGCGAGGGAATAGACGTCCGGTTGTCGTGGATATAGCTGTTCTCAACGACGACATTCCAGCCCATATGCACCCCGTCGACGCAGCCGTGGACGTCGACATAGTCGAGCGTGGCGCCGCCCGCCTCTACGCACGCGTCCTGCTTGCCCCCTAGGCCATTGACCTCCGTGTGCTCGACGACGGTGTTGGAGCTTTCGAGACTCAGGACGTACCCGGTGTTGCCGGAGGGGTCGTCGTCCGTGATCCGTACACAATTGAGGGTAACGTTAGGAGCAGCAATGGTCACCGTGCCGGAAACATCAATATCCGAATAGGTCGCACCTGGCGTGGTCGCGGTGAAGCCAGGCTGGCGGGTTAGAGCAGGGCAACCAGCGACCCCGGTGTTCGTGCCGTCCGGGTACCCGCATGAGCTAGGCTGTGGTAGGCAGCCAGGCTGCGACGGCGTATCGGTCACTGGAGTAACACCTAGGCTGGTCGCTCGTGCTCTACCTGAGCTGTTGGCCGCGGTGACCGTGACGAAGATGGTACGGCCGACGTCGCTTGCCCTGATCCGGTACACGCCTCGCTTGGCGTCGGCAATTGCCGCGCAGCGGCGATGGTCGGCGCCGCAGCGCGACCAGACGTATGTGATCAAGACCCGTTTCCCCTGCCAAGCGCCTGGAGAGGCGGTAAGGAGCTGACCCGCCCGCAGGGCGCCGCGGATCGTCGGAGGTGCGACCAACCCTGGAGGTGCGATCAAGCGTCTGTGGTGGCAACTTTGGCATGAGGATGGGGAGGCGATGAGGAGGGCAGCCACGATCGCTGCGACCGCACCGCAGGTCGCGGCGATGACGATTAGGGTTCTCCTCAGCAAGGGTCGTGCAGTAGTCATGCGGTTTTGCCCAATGGCCGCCGGTTGGCGGCATGATTGTGCGCCGGCTGCCGGACCCGCGGGACGGTTAGACGTTCCCTCGCCGCAGGACGTGCCGGACGGTCCGCAGGAGGATCTTGAGGTCTAGCCAGAGGGACCAATTGGCGACGTAGAGGTAGTCGATACCTACCATCTCCTGCATCGGTACGCGCGCGCCCAGTACCTGCCAGGGGCCAGTCATGCCAGGCGTCAGATGCAGGCGGCTGCGGTCAAGGCCGAGTACCTGCGCGTCCTCGTCGGTCACGAGTGGCCGTGGCCCGACGAGGCTCATCTCGCCACGCAAGACATTGAAGACCTGGGGCAGCTCATCCAATGACGTGCGGCGAAGGAGGCGGCCCACCGGTGTGACGCGTGGGTCCTCGGGAATCTTAAACAGCCCGTTCCCAGCCTCGTTGAGCGCTCTCAGCTCGTCCTTTCGGGCCTCGGCGTCCGTGATCATCGACCTGAACTTGAATATCCGAAAGTGCTTTCCGTTTCGGCCGACTCTTACCTGACGGAAAAAGATCGGCCCCGGCGAGTCGAGTCTGATGGCCAACGCGATGCCGGCGATGATGGGGCTGACCATGACCAGGCCGATCGTGGCTACGACGATGTCGAACGTACGCTTGAGCAAGCGTGACGAGCGGGAGAGCCCAAACCGTCGCACTCCGAGCATCGTCATTCCGTCGACTTCGTCAAATTCCACAGCCGAGCCGACAACCTCGAGCATCCGAGGGAGAATGCTGACGCGGACCCCGATGGCTTTGGCGATCCGGATCAGGTCGACTACGCCGCTCGTGTCGGTCCGGGTCGGCGCGATGATGATCCGATGGACCTGTAGGTCCAGAACCAGTCGACGGATCATTCCTGGACTGTCGAACCGCTCGTCAGCATGCTCTGCCCCAAGAGGTAGCGCAGCGACGATCGTCGCCCGGGCTCTGCTGGCGGCGACTCGCTCGCGGATTCGATCGACCTGGCGGGCATCGCCGATGACGAGACACCGTTCAGCTGGCGAGATGCGCCCAGCCACGGAGCGAGATACGACTCGGCCGGTGGCGACGGCGGCGAACGACACGAGCCACAGCGCTGCTACTCGCGCGCCGCCCAGAGGGACTCCCTGCAACATTGGCTCCAGGATCGTGATGCCGAGCGCGAACAGTCCGGTCAACCCAAGGAGGAGCGGTAGCTCGTCCAGCGTCGAGTGCACGAGTCTCAGATCGTCGCGATCGTAGAGACCGGCCGTCTTGAAGATGAACAGCACGACGGGTATCCCAGCGAACGCCACAGCCGCGACTCTCCGGCTATCGAACAGACTCGAGATCAGCAGCGAGGCAATTGTGACCATGGCGACATCCGCGGCCGCCAGGAGCCGACGATTCAATGCCTCCCGGTCGAGAAGAGGTGCGGAGGGCAGCTCCTCGATCGCAACGCGCTCGCCCACCTCTCCGACCGCGGCATCGGCGGGGCGCGCAGCCAGTCCCGAGCGCATGCCGCCACCGATCCTACGAGTTCATTGTCGTAGAACGCTAATTCGCTGGCCGAAGTGGGAGCCATCTCATGGCTATAAACGCACCAATGACAACCACACTTGCGCGGCCCATCCGCCTGATCTCCCGCAGCGTCCCGACGGCCCACGCGACGCTGCTGTGGTCTCCATGACGCGTTAGGGCTCAGCCGGCGACGGAGATTTGCAAAGCAACGGCAGAACAGCGGCGCCTCGGCCGTTCCTTTCGTGACTGCGGGCTGAGAGAAGGCCCCCGGCGAAAAACGAGCGAAGGACAGGCAAGAGTGGCAATACAGCTAGATCACGAGACTGGTCAGGAGGGTTGGGGAGCTCCCGATGCGGAGCTCGGGCCGGTTGGCCTCGCCGTCGTCGGTGCCGGGTACTGGGGCCCGAACCTCGTGCGCAACGCTCTCCAGTCGCAATCCATTCGCCTAATCGGGGTTTGCGATGCTGGATCTCGGACGCGCGCGCGCTGTGGTGGGAGACTACCTCGCCGTCGAGGCAACCGCGGACGTGTCGGCTCTACTCGACGACGACAGCGTCGAGGCGGTCGCGATCGCGACACCCGCGGCGACCCACTATCAAGTTGCGATGGCCGCGATCGAGGCGGGCAAGCACGTACTCGTCGAGAAGCCGCTGGCCGCCAGCTACGCCGAGGGCGAATCGCTCGTGTGCGCCGCCGAGGAGCAGGGGGGTTGTGCTCATGTGCGACCACACCTACTGCTACACCCCCGCGGTGCAGAGGATCCGTGAACTCGTTCACTCCGGCATGCTCGGCGAGATCCAGTTCGTCGACTCCGTTCGTATCAACCTCGGACTCGTCCAGCGAGATGTCAATGTGTTATGGGACCTCGCTCCGCATGACCTGTCGATTCTCGACTTCGTGCTCCCAGACGGCTGCCACCCGGTGTCAGTTGCCGCGCACGGGGCGGATCCGATCGGAGCCGGCCAGGCCTGCGTGGGGTACCTGACTCTGGAACTCCCGGGCGGAGCCATCGCTCACGTTCACGCGAACTGGCTCAGCCCAATCAAGGTGCGGACGACGACGATCGGCGGGTCGAAGCGCACGCTTGTCTGGGACGATCTCAACCCATCGCAGAGGATTTCGCTGTACGACCGCGGAGTCGACCTAGCGCAGCCAGACGGCCTTGATGACAACGACCGGCGGCAGGCGATCGTTTCGTACCGGTCAGGCGACATGATGGCGCCTGCATTGCCCGAGCGTGAGGCGTTGCAGGGCGTGATGGCCGAGTTTGCCGACTGCGTTCGAACTGGCCGCCGGACGAGGACCGACGGCCGGTCGGGCCTGCGGGTCCTCGACATCCTCGAAGCGGCTTCGCGCAGTCTCGAGTTCGGCGGAGCGATGGTGGGGCTGAGCGGCGCACCCGACGTCCCGGTCGGCGCCGAGCTCGCACGCTAGACGGTTTGCGCGAGCCCACCGCTCGCGACCGCCGCGGGTCAGAGCCGTTGTTTGGCTCCGAACGGCGGCCGAGCTCGCCCTAGCGCGACCGAGAGCGCGCGCCATTCTGCGGACGCCCGTGCCCCAGGACCACCGCGAAGGCGTCCGACAGCTCCGAACGCGGCGGCCCTCATGAGATGGTGCAGCGCGATCGCGCCGCGCATCATGTCCGCCTTGCGTGGCGAGTAGTGCTTGCGCGCGAAGAGCATCTTCGAATAGCTCAGCTGGACGAGCTGGTCCGGCGGGTAGCGCCTGTTCCGGTGATGGATCACGGTCATCACCGGGAGGTGGCGGACATCCCAGCCGGCCTCCCGGCAGCGGTAGCACCAGTCGGTTTCTTCTGAGTAGAGAAAGAAGCGCTCGTCAAGCGGTCCGACATCACCGACCGCTTCGGCCCGAGCGATGAGGAAGGCGCCGCAGAGCCAATCGGCGGACTGCTCCGCCTGATATCGCCCCGTGCGCGTGTCGATCTCGCCCAGGGCGCACACCTCAGTCAGTCGTCCGGGAATAAGGGCCTCGGTTATCAGGCGCCACGGCCCTGGATCGCGACGCATCGAATACTCGATCGTGCCGTCCGGGCCAGACTGGATGACGCTTGCCATACCGACCTCGGGTCGCGCATCCAACTCCGCGACGAGCGTGTCGAGCACGCCGGCGACGACCTCGACGTCCGGATTGAGGAGCAAGACGTATCGTCCTCGAGCATGCCTCAGCGCGTGGTTGTTCGCGGCAGCAAAGCCGACGTTTCTCGCCCGCCAAACATCGATGTCGGGCCACTGCGCCTCGATCGCGTCTGCGACCGGCTCGCTCGATCCGCTATCGACGACGTGCCAGTCGACGAGTATGTCGCGAACGGCCGCCCGCGCCGTACGGATCGTCCGGATGGCCAGGTCGGTGCGGTTGTGCGTCACGATGATGACGCTGAGGTCGGGTCGACGGTGTGGTTCCGCCACACCAGAACAACGCGGTCCTCGGCGGCTTTCTCCCGCTAGATGACTCCTGAAGAAGTGGTGTTTGAGGATGGGCGGCGGTTCAGGAGCTTGTTGAGTTCGAGGTCGAGTCCGCGGAATTGGGCGCTCGGCCGCGACTGCCGTGGGGCGGTGACGCTCATCACCGGCCGTGTGGGCGCTTCTGAGATGGACGTCGATGTCAAGGGCTGGGATTTTGTTGTTTGTGGTCAGGTGGTGGGTGCTGGGGTCTGGCGACCGGTGCGACGGCAACGACGACTGTCACTCTGAGATGCGCGGGTCGGGACCGCAGGACAGTGTCCGGTCGTGAGCTGCCTCGAACTAGGGTCGCGAGTCGGGATCGCATAGGGGCGTCGAGGGTCCTCCGGCGCTTCGCACCGGTCGCCAGACCCCAGCCCGGTGTGGGTTTAGGCGGCGAGGAGCTCCTCTCGGGCGGGTTGGTCGGTCATCGCGGCCCAGAGGAAGCCGGCGAGTTCGCGGGCGATCGCGACGGTGACGACGGTCGAGCGCTTGCCCTGGCTGGTGAGGTGGCGGTAGCGGTGAAACAGGCGGATCTGCGCCTGCCATGCACGGTCGCTGGGGTCGGGTCCGATGCGGGGCGCCGGGGTGCGTGGCGGTAGTGCCAGGCCGCTCGGTCAACAGCCGGCGGGCGTGGCGGTTGCCGGTCTTGGTGATGTGGCCGCGGTGCTGCTGCTCGCCGCTGGAGTACTCGCTGGGGGTGATCCCGAGCCATGACGCCAGCTCGCGCGGGTGGGAGAAGCGGCGAAGTCGCCGATCTCGGCGATCAGCCCGAGCGCGGTGAGCGTCGCGATCCCGCGGAAGCCCGGCAGCTTCTCGACCTGCCAGCCCCACCGCTCGCGCTCGGCGATCTGCTCGAGCTGGGCATCCAGCGCGGCGAGCTGGCGGTCGAGGCTGTCGAGGTGGGTCAGCATCTGGTCCAGCGCTTCGTGCGCGAGCGGGTCATCCAGCCGCTGGCGGCGACCCACGCGCGGTGCGCTAGCGTCCAGGCCTTCTTGCCCTCACGGAAGATCCGGCCATGGCGCAACAGCTGCTTAGCACGCGGTGTCGTGCCGCGGTCCGCGCGCAGCGGAGGTCGTCGCGGCAGCGCAGCAGGTCCCTGAGCCCCTCGGTCTCCGGGGTCGGTGGCTGCAACGAACCGCAACAGCCCGCCGCGGAACAGCGCGACGAGCTTCTTTGCGTCGCGGCGGTCGGTCTTGACCCGGTCCCCGGCGCGGACCGGGACCAGCGACGGGGCGATCACATCACACGCCACCCCCATCGAGCTCAACAGCCGCCACAACGCAAACCCGCCCGGGCCGGCCTCATAGCAGACGGCCAGGCCCTCCGGGCCGCCGAGGCTCTTGATCAAACGGCGGATCGCCTTCTCCGTCGTCTCGATCCGCGACACCTCCGGCCGGCCACCAGCCGGCGGCAGGACCGCGGCCACGATCGAGAACTTATGCACATCCAAAGCGACCCACAGACGCACATCAGCGGGCGCGGTAGAGATAACGTCAGGCATGGGCTGGTCCTCCGAACATGTCGTATGCGGCTCTGGCCAAAGTGGCCCTCAACACCGCCGAAGCTAACCCGCGAACCTGCGACGCGAGGGCCAGCCCCTTGCGTCCATACTGACTAGGCGTTGTGGGCAGCGAGATGGCGGGCGATCGGGTTGAGGTTGACCAGGGCGGCGGCGCATGCGGCCTGCAATCGCGCTTTCGCGCTGCCGATGTAGCGGCTTTTGCGGGCGCCGTAGCGGTGCGCGAGCAGGCCGAGGAGGCGTTCGATCCGCGGGCGGGTGCGTCGCAGGTGCTCGGCAGCGTGCGGGGTCTTGGAGCGCTTGTCGTCCGGCTTGAAGTAGCTCTTCGTGTTCGATGAGCCGGATCTGGCGTCGTGCGCTTGCCCGGGCAGCAGCGTTGCTTGAGCGGACAGCTCCCGCACGACGCTCGATGGGAAGTTCGCCTGCCGGAACCCTCTTGGAGACGCTGACCTGCACAACGTGCCCGGCCGGGCAGCGCACGGTGCCGGCGTCGAGATCGATCGCGAAATCGCGCTTGCCCAGAATGCCCTCCACGATCTTGCCTTCAGGCACCGGCGCGAGCACCTCGACGTCGCGCTCGGCGAGCTCGGCACGGACGGGCCCGTTGCCGTACGCGGTGTCGCCCAGAATCCGCTCGGGGCGTTGCTCGGGCGGCTGGCTATCGATCAGGTGCTTGGCCTGGGGGCCGTCGGTCTCGCCGGCCGGGCACACATCACCGCGATGATCAGCGGCTCGCTGCTGTTGGTCGCCGCAGCGAGAGCTTGTAGCCGTCGAACCGCTGCGGTTGCTCTTGCGGCCGTGGCGCATCTCCGGGTCGACGGTCGAGATGATCCGGCCCTGCCGAGTGCCGCGATAGAGCCTCGGCACACCATCGTCGTCGACCTCGAAGTCCTGGCCGATCAGCTCCCGCAACAGCTGGTGCGCCGCCTTGACCCGCTCATCGTCCAGCAGCCCCTCGGCCTGCTCGACCGCGATCAGCGCCCGCTCAGCGTCTTGCGCAACGCGGGTCAGCATCCGTTCGCGCTCGGCCTTCTCCCGCCACCGCGCGTCCGGCTTCTCGTTCGGCCGGCTGTAATCGAACTCCAACCCATCAACCAGCCCCCCAGCGTCCACGTCGACCGCGCTGACCGCGTCGATCAGCTTCTTGACCCCATGGCGGACCAGCCGGACCGTGTCCTGGGTCGCGGCCGCGCCGAGCATCGGCGTGGAATCGATGATCTGCTCCGCCGTCCCGTCCAACATCCCCAGCTCGCGCGCCAGCCGCAGCGTGTTCTCCAACGCCAGCGCCTCCTTCCCATGCAACAACAGCCGGGCGCGGAACTTCGTCAACGACGTCGGATGCCACCCCTGATGATCGACCGGCAACCCCAGCGCGATCTTCCACCGCAAATCCCACGCCACACACTCCATCGCCTGCTCATCCTGGCACCCGTCCGATGCTGCAACAACATCACCTTCGCCAACAACGACGGCGGGATCGACGGCCGCCCCATCCGCTGACGAGTAGCACTCCGCGAAGTCCTCATCACGCACGATCCGATCACCGTGCTCCGCCAACAACGCGAAGAACGACCCCTCCGGCAACGGGCCCATCACCACCGCCGCATCAAACATCCCAACCTGAGCAGACTGAGTCGCGAGCATGCCCAAATGGTCTTAAACCCGCCGGACAGACCCGCGACTTTTTCAGGAGCCTTCTAGCTACTTCCCCCGGAAAAAGTCATGATTGTCGCCCTGCGACTGATGCCCTAAATACAGGTGCGACTGTGAACACTCGTGTTTTAGGGAATGTCACACCGGATCACCGACCCGAGTCGGAGTATTTCCGGGGGAAGTAGCTAGATGGCTGATTCCGCGGCCGCGGATCGGCATCATGGTTGAAACCCAGATCGCGGCCGACGTCGTCGACGCATTCGACCCGGGACCCACCCGCCCAGACCCCGGCCGCCGATCGGGTCACAACGCCACGCTCGTCGGGCGCTGAGCGCCGAACGTGCGGATATGACCCACCTGCGCCCCGAGACGATCGAGCGCGACAAGGGCTACGCCGGAGCGGACCTCGCCCGCAGTGCTCGAACACCATGACGCCCGTTCCCACCAGAACCTGCGCGCCCGGACCACCACCAAGACTTCTCGCCCTCGCCGCCGGCGCTGCGGCCGGGGGTAGTTGCCGGCGCATCTCACCGGTACCTGGTGTAGCATCGCCGCGTCCTACTCGACCGATCCGCCCCCATAGACGGCGACAGCTGCGCTTTGTGCGTGCAGGCTCGTTCGCAGACGCGGCATTTGCTGCTTTCCCAGCGTCCCGCCACCCGATCCAAACCGATCCAATCCGTACGCCCGGCGAGCGATGAAGCGCGACCACGACCTACGAGCGCCGACGACCGCTGATTACGGACCTCCGATCGGTGCAAAAACGGAAAACCCGCAGACCGGCAGGGAGCCTCCGCTCGGAGCCGCCTGCCCCGCAGAGGGGGAGACAGAGAGTCTGATGCGCCGCCTCGTTTGTTTCATCGTTGCTTGGATGTCGGTTGCGACAGCCATCGCCGGAGCAACGGCGACCGGACGCAACGCGGGATGCGCCGCGCCTCGGGATGCAACGTGCCGCCTGACCGAGCAGCGAACCGGGGCTCTGCGTCACGGGACCCCGAGAGCGAAGCTGATGCTGCTCGGCGACAGTCGCGTTGAGCCATCGTCCGAGTTCAGCTCATCCCACGTCGCCAGTGCGTTCCGGTATAGAGCACGCGCGACAGGGGCGGTCGGCACCGCCGAGGTGTACGTGGCGGTGGGCAGCTCGGCGCGGGAACTCGTCGTCGGCCTGTACAGCGATCGCTCCCATCTGCCCCACCGGCTGCTGACCGCTGGTCGGCTGTCGTCGCCCAAGTCAAGAGCTTGGAATCGCGTCACGCTACGCCCCGCTTCGGTAAAGGCGGCCAGGGAGTATTGGATTGCGATCATGGGGATCGGCGGCCGGCTCGGTTATCGCGACACGAAAACCCCCGTGGCCAGGTGCGAGAGATCCGTGCGTCTGACTACGATGCCGGCGGCGTACCGGTCGAAGGGAAGCTGCCAAGCGATTCGGGCGAGCGCGTTCATTGGTCGGGCCGCTGGGAGCACCCTGTCCTCCCCGACCGGCTCGACCGGGGCACCGGGCAACGGGACAGGGCAAACCAACCCCCCCAACGCTTCGCCCCAGCCGGGGGGAAGCGGCGTCACCCAGACGAGTAACTGCTTGCCGACCCCGAGCGCCTGCGGCTATCCGGACGGGACTAACTCCGGTATCGCGGGTTGCCCTGCGCTCACGCCGTCCGGCGGTTTCACCGCGAGCACGCCAGGGGCGACGTATTCAAATATGGATATCTCTGGCGAGGTGATGGTGACGGCTCCGAACGTCACTTTCAACTGCGTGCGCATCAAGGACAACAATCCTTCCGGCAACCATGGGTATGTCCTCGACTCCGAGGGCTCGAATACGATGGTGGAACACACCGAGGTTGACGGGCAGAGCGGCAACCAGGACTCATGCGTTCAGGGCGACTCGGTGACGCTGAACTACGTCAATATTCATGGCTGCGTGGATGGCATGCACGTCGGTTGGAACGTTACCGTCGAGAACAGTTGGATCCACGGGAATACAACTTCGATCCCGTCGCCTCACATGGACGGCCTCCAGTGGATCGGGTGTAGCTCGTGTTCTGGGGCGCCGGCGAACTGGAACGACCTGGTCGAGCACAACACGATCTTCCCCGGTAACGGCGCCTCCGCACCATGGACGAACAGCGCTGTCTTCATCCAGGCGGCTGATGGGCCGGTCAGCGGTGTGACGGTCGACAACAATCTGCTTGACGGCGGAGGCTACACAGCGTTCGTCAATTCTCAGAATGGCTACCCAACGCCGTCAAACATTGCGTTAACTAACAATCGCTTCGGTACGAACGCACACTTCGGAGCGACGGAGTTCCAGAGCCCGGGGCCGCTGTTCACCGGCAACGTGTGGGACGCCTCGGGTCGCCCGTGTCCAGCTGACCCGCGGCTTGCGGTCGAGCGACGGGCCCTGACAACCGCATCGCGCGGGCAACAACAGCTGGCTGAGCTTCCCATCGTGGCATTCCGCTGTCACGACCAAACGACCCTGCGCCGCGGCTTCCATACGCCATGGTGACGTTTGGAAGACATCGCCGCGATCCCGTCAACACATGTGGACGTATGTTCGAGACCGCTAAACGTTTGGCCGGCTAGCAAAGGGGGAATTTAGCGGTCGTCCCTCAGGGGGACCGATAAGAGCCGCAAACATTTCTAACGCGGAGGACCGGGATGCGGCGTATGTACCTTTTCATCATCTTTGTGATATTGATGGTCCCTGCGGTGGCAGGGGCGGCAACGTCGACAGGTCGATCACGCGGGAAACGCTCGGCCGGTCAGCATGCGAAACACGCAAAGCGAACGCAGCGCCACCGGCAAGTTCACACAACCTTTACGGCTGCAGCGACCTCGGCGGCCAACGATCCGGTCCTGGTTGGTGACCAGCGGATCGAGTCGTCTCCCGACTACAACCCCTCCGGTGTCGCTCAGGCGTTCAGTTACACGGCAAGCGTGACGGGGAAGGTCACCGACGCGGAGGTGTACGTCGATGGAGGCGACTCCGCGACCAAGCTCTCGTCGGCCTCTACAGCGACGCGTCGGGGAAGCCGGGGTCCCTCTCGCTTCCGGTAGCCTCGCGTCGCCGAGGTCGAGCGCGTGGAACGATGTGAGCCTGAGTTCCGCAGCGGTCACGGCCGGCACGAAGTACTGGATCGCAATCCTTGGCACCGGCGGTGCGCTGGTGTACCGCGATACGGACAACGGGGCGACGTCGTACGACGGATCCGGGAATTTGACCAAGATGCCCGCGTCGTATCCTTCGCGGAGGACGTGGGCGGCCGGACCGGCCAGCGCGTACGTGAACGGCGTCACAAACGGCTCCCCGCCGCCGCCGCCTCCTCCGCCGCCACCGCCCGCTCCTGTCGCGCCGAGCAACACGGGCCGCCCCACGATCAGCGGAACGCCCCAGCAGGGGGACACCTTGACGGCGTCGCAGGGGACGTGGTCGGGCGATACGCCGATGACGTATTCGTACAAGTGGTCGGACGGTGCAACAGGGCAGACTGACACGCTCGGAGCGTCGGACGTCGGTCACACCGTGTCCGTTACGGTCACCGCCCAGAACGACGGCGGGTCGTCCAGCGCGACGAGCGCGGCCGTAGGTCCGGTGAGCGGACCGGCCGGAGGAGGAGGCTCTGGAGGTGGCGGCACCACGCCGAACCCGGGAATGGGGTCTCGAGCCGATCCCAGCTTCTTCCCGATCGGCGTCTGGCTGCAGACGCCCGAGAACACCGTGCCGTCAGGGGGGTACACCGACTGCGCTGCGGGGATCACGATCGCGAAGTGCTTCGCGAACATCGGCGTCAACACGTTCGTCGGACAGTCCGATGGCGGAAACAACTCCGCGAATCTCGCGGCGCTCAAGAACGCCGGGGAGATAGGCATCGAGCCCAGGATTCCTCCGGCCTCAGCGACCCGAACAACTCGGTCATCAAGGCGTGGCAGAGTCAGCCTGACGAGCCGGATAACGCCAATCCGTCGGCATGCAACAGCGTCAGCTCGGTCATATCCGAGTACAACTCGCTGAAATCGGCCGACTCGACGAGACCCGTGTTCCTCAACTTCGGCCGAGGGGTCGCGGATACCAGCTGGAACGGCCGTGGGACGTGCACGGGAGACACCGCGATGTACGGACCGCCGACGGGGCCGAACACCGTCTACGAGCAAGGCCTCGACGTCGCGTCGTTCGACATCTACCCGGTCAACGAGGGATATCCGCTCGCATCGTGTCGACAGGCGTCGACAACCTGCGGAGCTGGGCGCCTGGGAAGCCCGTCTACGCATTCGTGGAAACCACCAATTTCGCGAACGACGGCAATGCCGCCCACACGCCGACGCCCGCGCAGGTCAAGGCCGAGACGTGGCTGGAGCTGATCCACGGGGCGAACGGGATCGAATTCTCTGCCACACGTTCTCCGGGGGAGGCGGCCCGGAGACGGCGACGGAGCATGGCTGCCTCACTCTGCCGAGCATCGCGACCCAGATGGCGGCCGACGATGCGCAGATCAAGTCGCTCGCTCCCGTCCTGAACGCGCCGTTCTTGACAAGCGGCGGCGCGACGGTCGGCTCGTCGGGCCGCGTGGACACGCTTACGAAGGTCTACGGCGGGAACTCGTACGTGTTCAGTGAAGCCGTAACTTCCAGCGGCGGCTCGGCGACGTTCACTTTGCCGGGTGGTGGCAATGGGACTGTAACGGTGCTCGGCGAGAATCGAACGCTGCAGATGACGAACGGCAGCTTCACGGATACGTTCGCCGGCTACGGCGTGCATCTCTACGAAACCGGGCAGGGCAGCGGCGGCCAGACCCAGCCGGCTTCCCCGGCGAACACGAACCCGCCCCAGATCAGTGGTACACCGCAGCAGGGAAGCACGCTGACGGCATCCCCCGGCTCGTGGTCCGGCGCAAGTCCGATGTCGTACAGCTATCGCTGGTCGGATGGCACCACGAGCCAGACGGATACCCTAGCGTCGAGCGACGTCGGGCAGATGGTCTCGGTTATGGTGACGGCGACGAATGGGGCCGGCAGCGCGACCGCGACGAGCAACAGCATGGGACCGGTCACCGCGTCGGGCGGCGGCGGTGGCGGTGGCGGTGGAACCGGAGGCAGCGGCAGGTGCCCGGTGAGCGGGACGAACGTTCCGGGCGCCGCGGATCCGTGGGGGGGCTGCTTCCCGGGACCAGGTAACAGTGGCGTACCCGCCGGCACCACGCTGGTTGACGTGTCGGACGGCCATCACAACCCACCAAACGCGGCGCTGCCCGCCGACAATCAAGGCTGGTCGGTGTCCACATCCGGGGATCAGATCAACGTCGAAGAGTTCAGGAGCGGTGATCGACGGCGTGTCGGACTCTGCGGGGGTCTACGTCCCCAATGGGATGAGCGCGACCATCAAGAACAGCGCGACCGGCTACATAAACAATCAGGGGACGGCGTTGACGGTGGAAGAGTCGACGGTCAACGGTGGGAGCCAGAGCACCTTCAACGACGTCAACGACAGCGGGTCGCTCGACGTGGAGAGCTCGAACCTCTATGGAGGTGGCCACATCGTGCTCTGCTACAGCAATTGCACAGTTCAGAACAGCTGGCTGCACGACAACTACCAGGACCCCTCCGCTCACCAGAATGGGATTCTGGCCGACGGGGGATCGAACAACACGTTCAACCACAACTCGGTGTATTGTGTGGGCGGTTGCACGGGTGACATCTCGCTGCTTCTGAACGACGGAACGCAGATGAACGAGACGGTCAGCAGCAATCTGCTGGTAGCGAGCCAGTACGCCGCCTACTGCGCCTACCCGGGTCCGAACTACTCGTCGGCTCCGCATCAGGTGAGCGGAATCACCTGGCAGAACAACGTGTTCCAGAAGGGGTCGAACAACCAGTGCGCGAACTTCGGGCCGGACTACGGATGGTTCCCGTCGACCTGCTCGCCGTCGCCGTGCACGTGGACCGGCAACATGTGGAGCGACGGGACGGCATTGAAGCCGTGAGAGCCTCGGTGAGACGTGGGTCCTCGCGGAGGGTGGCAGCGATGACCCCGGCGTGAGCGCAGGATCGCGCCAGCCGGGGACGCGCGGAGCAGGATGTGCGCCGGGTACCCGCCATCTACGCGGCCCGGGCGACTACGTGCTCGGCCAGACGGTCGAGCACGTAGTCATGTTGCTCGTCCGTCATGCCCGCGAACAATGGCAGCATCAGGACTTCGCGAGCAGCGGCGTCGGTCTCGTTGAGCCGGGTGATCACCGGGGCGTATGCGTCCTCGTGGTGGATCGCCATGACTCCCCGGCGGGTCGGGATTCCATCCGCATGAAGCCGGCGCATTAGCTCTGTGCGGCCGATCGCCGCGCGCGGCGTCACACGAACGCAATACGACTGCCACGTCCGAACCGCATACGGCGGCTCGTACGGCGGCTCGAGGCCCGGGATGCTCGCCAGCGAGCGGTGTAGCGCTCGGCAAGGCGCGCTCGCGCCGCGAGGATCTCGTCGAGGACTCGAAGCTGACAGAGGCCGATCGCGGCCTGAAGGTCAGTCATTCGCAGTTGAAGCCGCGCTCGGGATAGCGCTCGAACACGACGTCACGCGCGTCGTGGCGAGCGAGATCCGACATGTCCATCGCGTGCGCCCTGAGCCGGCGCAGACGCTCGGCGACCTCGGGGTCGTGCACCGCGATGATGCCGCCCTCCCCGGTCGTGATCACCTTGCGCGGATGGAACGAGAAGCACGCCAGGGGACCCAGCGATCCCACCGGTCGGCCCTTGTAGGTGGCGCCAATTGCGCAGGCCGCATCCTCGATGATCGTGACGTCGTGGCGCTTGCCGATATCGAGAAATCGGTCCATGTCGGCGGGCAAGCCGACCTGATGAACGGGCATGATGACGCGGGTCCGGGCGGTGATCGCCCGCTCCGCGGCTGTCGGGTCGAGGTTGTACGTGCGCGGGTCGATGTCCGCGAACACGGGCGTCGCGCCGCATTGCCAGACCGCGTTTGCCGTCGCGATGAATGACAGGGATGGGACGATGACCTCGTCTCCGGGTCCGACGCCCGATGCATAGAGGGCGAGCTGCAGCGCGGTTGTGCAGCTGGTCGTGGCGACGGCATCCGGGGCCTTGATGCGTTCGGCGAACGCCTTCTCGAACTCTCGGACCTTGGGGCCCTGCGATACCCAACCCGACGCGATCACCTCGGCGACCGCCCCGGCCTCGGCGCCGGTGAAATACGGCCGTGCGAACGGTATCTCGATCATGGGCCTACCGCCAGTACCGCCGTCGGCTCGGGCTCCTGTTCGCTCCGCCACCAGTCGACGAGCCGGGCAAGCCCCTCGTCGATATCCACCTCGGCTTCGAAGCCCAGCCGGCCCGCGGCGCTCGTCGTGTCGGCAAGCCTCCGCGAGACCTTGTTCACGGAGCGCTCGGGCCCGACCTCCACGGACAGATCCGAACCCATCGCGACAAGCAGCTTCTCAGCCAGACCGGCAAGGCTCGTCTCGACCCGCTCGCCACGTTGAATACCTCGTCGGATGCGTCGGAGGTGGCGGCGAGCAGGTTTGCTCGCGCGATGTCCTCGACGTAGACGAAATCCATCGTCTGCGCCCCGTCGCCGAAGATGAGCGGCGGCAGCCCGGCCGAGATCCGCTCCATCCAGCGGATCAGGACCTCCGTGTAAAGGCCGTGGATGTCCATCCGTGGTCCGTACACGTTGAAGTAGCGCAGGGCCACATAGTCGAGCCCGTCATTGCGTGGTAGCTGCGGAGCAGGCCCTCGTTGAAGGTCTTGGCCGCACCGTAGAGCGTGTCGTTTGCGTACGGGTGGTGATGCTCGGTGGTCGGGAACTCCTCGGCGAGGCCGTAGACGGACGCCGATGACGCGGCGACGACCTTGCGGACGCCTTCGCGCGCCGCGGCTTCGATCACGTTGAAGCTCCCGTCGACCAGTACCTCGAGCGCCAGACGTGGTTCGGTTGCGCATTGGGTGATACGGATCGCGGCCTGATGGAAGACGGTCTCGACCCCCTGCATCAGCCTCGCAACTAGATCCGGATCGCGGATATCCCCTTCCACGAGCCGAACCTGGCCGGTCGCGAGCGCCCCCGCGAGATTTTCACGACGACCGCGGACGAGGTTGTCCAGTACGACGACTTCCGCAGCTCCGGCGTCGACCAACTGATCGACGATGTGGGACCCGATCGTGCCGGCCCCACCGGTAACGAGCACGCGCTGACCGCGCAGGCAACATGAGTTCATGCCGAAGGAACGCTCGCTTCCCGAACGATCTTTTGCGGCTGCCGTCAGCCGGTCGACCGGGCTCCGGCAGGGCGGTGCTGGTGAGCCGAGGCGGCACCCGCCGGCAGGCCGAGTTGGCAGCTACGCGTGCTCGCGCGTGATCCCTCTGAGGGAAAAAGAAAGCTGAGACCGATCACAAAAATTCTGCTCCGATGCGCCCGTTCATTCCTTATGGAGACCGCCACACCCCGGCCGCCTGCGAGCGGCGGCCACGCTCGCAGCCACGATTATGAATGGCTCGCTTGCAGAGGTCGATCGCGACGGGGCCGCGGGCGAGAGGACCGGCTTGCATCCCTCAGAGGAAGGCTTATCAGATGATTCGTACCGATCACCGGGTAGCGACTTGGCGTTGGCGAGTCCTGCTTGTCGGCGTGTGCGCGGCGCTCGCTTCGCTGCTTGCGCCAGCCGTTTCCCGCGCGGCGGACGCGTTCTCGTCCTGTCCGGCCGGCGTGAACCAGATCGCGTGCGAGAACGCGCTGCCGGGCGACTCCACAATCCGACTGGCAGATCGACGGCGAACGGCGACCCGACGATTCAGGGCTTCGCGACGTCGATGAGCGTCAACGCCGGCCAGACGATCTCGTTCAAGATCAACACGCCGTCGAAGAACTACCACATCGACATCCTGCGGCTCGGCTACTACGGCGGCGACGGCGCTCGGATGATCGCCGCCGGCATCAAGCCGACGGCGACGCTGCCGCAGACCCAGCCCGCGTGCCTGACCGACTCCTCGACACCGGGCTGGTCGACTGCGGCAACTGGGCGGTGTCGGCGTCGTGGGCGGTGCCGAGCGACGCGGTCTCGGGCGTCTACATCGCCCAGCTCGTCCGCGACGACACCGCCGGCGGCGACAGCCAGATCCCGTTCGTCGTGCGCAACGACTCGAGCCACTCGGACATCGTCGTCCAGACCTCCGACGCCACCTGGGAGGCCTACAACACCTACGGCGGCAACAGCCTGTACACGTGCACGGTCGCCTGCCCGCCCGGCAACCCGCTGGCGCTACAAGGCCGCCTACAAGGTCTCCTACAACCGCCCGTTCACGTTCACCGAACGACGGCGGCAGCGTCGAAGCTCTGTACTACGCCGAGTACCCGATGATCCGGTTCCTCGAGCGCAACGGCTACGACGTCAGCTACATCAGCGACGCCGACATCGACCGCAGCGGCGTCGCTGCTGCTGAACCACAAGCTCTTCATGTCCAGCGGCCACGACGAGTACTGGTCGGGGCAGCAGCGAGCCAACGTCGAGGCGGCGCGCGACGCCGGCGTCAACCTGGCGTTCTTCAGCGGCAACGAGATGTTCTGGAAGACGCGCTGGGAGCCGAGCATCGACGGCTCCAACACGCCGTACCGCACGCTGGTCACCTACAAGGAGACGCACTTCAACGCCCCGATCGATCCGAAGGACCCGCCGACCTGGACCGGCGCCTGGGCGCGACCCGCGCTTCAGCCCGCCCGCCGACGGCGGCGACCCGACGAACGCGCTGACCGGGCAGGAGTTCGATCGTCAACTCGGGCACGGCGACGATCACCGTGCCCGTCGCAGTACGGCAAGCTCAGATTCTGGCGCAACACCGCCGCCGCGAGCCTGACCTCCGGCCAGACGCTGACGCTGGCCACGGACGGGCACGCTCGGCTACGAGTGGGACGTCGACGCCGACAACGGCTTCCGGCCGGCCGGCGAGTTCGACCTCTCCTCGACGACGGTCAGCGGCGCTGCAGCTGTTCACCGACTACGGCAGCACGACGCAGCGACGCGGCACCGCCACGCACAACCTGACCCTGTACCGGGCGCCGAGCGGCGCGCTGGTGTTCGGCGCGGGCACGGTCCAGTGGGCCTGGGGCCTCGACGACCGACGAACCCGGACGGCGACATCCGCCGGACCGCAACATGCAGCAGGCGACGGTCAACCTGTTCGCCGACATGGGCGTGCAGCCGCACGACGCTGATGTCCGGGCTCGTCGCCGGCGACGCGCGTCGACCGACACCACCCCGCCGACCTCGACGATCACCTCGCCGGCCGCCGGCGCGAACCTCCAGGACGGCACCACGGTCACGATCACCGGCACCGCGACCGACACCGGCGGCGGCGTCGTCGCCGGCGTCGAGGTCTCGACCGACGGCGGCACGACGTGGCACCCGGCGACGATGACCGGCGCCGCGGCCACGAGCGGTCACGCTGGTCCTACACGCTGGATCGCGCACGGCAGTCCCCTCGACCACGATCAAGTCGCGCGCGGTCGACGACAGCGGCAACCTCGAGACGCCGGGCGCCGGCGATCTCGGTCAACGTCGACTGCCCGTGCTCGCTCTGGGGCACCGAGCGTGACCCCGCCGACTCGCCGACTCCGGCGACGCGCACGTCGGTCGACGGTCGGCGTCAAGTTCACAGTCCGACACCTTCGGGCAGATCACCGGCATCCGCTTCTACAAGGCGCGACCAACACCGGCACCCACGTCGGCAGCCTGTGGAGCTCCGACGGGAAGCTGCTGGCCTCGGCCACGTTCACCAACGAGACGCGCGTCCGGCTGGCAGACCGTGACCTTCTCGCAGTCCCGTCGCGATCCTGCCCGAACACGACGTACGTCGCCGGCTACTTCGCCCCGATCGGCCACTACGCGGCGACCGACGGCTACTTCTATCCGCCGCCCGGCCCCGACGCCGATCGGCGGCGCCAGCGTCGACAGCCCGCCGCTGCACGCGCTCGAACAACAACACCCCGGCGGCAACGGCGTCTTCACCTACGCCTCGCTCGAGCACGTTCCCGACGCAGCAGCTTCGGCGCGGCCAACTACTGGGTCGACGTGATGTTCGCGCCGGCGCCGGCTCCCGGCCAGGTGACCAACGTCACCGCCACGCGCCGGCAAGGGCATCGGCGACCATCACCTGGTCGGCGCCCGACGACCGGCGGCCCGGTGACCACCTACACGATCACGCCGTACATCGGCTCGACGGCGCAGACACCGACGACGGTCAACGGGACGCCGCCCGCCACGACCGCGACGATCACGGGCCTGACCGCCGGGCACGACCTACACGTTCACCGTGCACGGCGTCGAACCCGAACGGCGCGGGCGCAGCTTCGGCGCAGTCCAACGCGGTGACGCCGACCGCCCTGACGGCGCCATCGGCCGCCGCCGACCGTCAGCGCCAGCCGCGGCGCGGCTCGGCGCTCGTCAGCTGGACCGACGCCGAGCGACGACGGCGGCAGCCCGATCACCGGCTACACGGTCACGCCCTACATCGGCGTCGACGGCGCAGACGCCCGTGCAGATCTCGAATCCGTCGACGACCCGGCGACTGTCACAGGGCTGACAAACGGCACAAACTACACCTTCACGGTCACCGCGACCAACAGCATCGGCGCGAGCCGCCTCGGCGGCGTCGAACTCGTGACGCCGTAGGACACCATCTTCGACTTCACGACGCCCGCCCTGCCGACTCGGGCGACACCGGCGGCGTCGACCTCGGTGTCAAGTTCAAGTCCGACGCGCAGGGTCGGGTCACGGGCATCCGCTTCTACAAGTCGCGGCCAATACGGGCACCCATGTCGGCAGCCTTTGGGACGCGAGCGGCACACTTCTGGCATCCGCGACGTTTACTAATGAGAGTGCCTCGGGCTGGCAGACGGTGACGTTTGAGCAACCCGGTCGTGATCAACCCCGGCGACGACCTACATCGCGTCCTATTTCGCGCCCAACGGGCCATTACTGCGTTACGCGGCAAACGGCTTCAACTCGGCAGTTCGACAACGCGCCGCTGCACGCGCTCGCCAACACGCACGTCTCCCAACGGCGTCTACGCTACGCGAGCGGGAGCACGTTCCCGAACAAGACGTACAACGCGGCCAACTACTGGGTCGACGTCGCTGTTCTTGCCGATGCCCCCGCCGGGTCAGGTCGACGTGGCGTCAGCGCGACCGCCGGGCAAGGGTCGGCGACCGTGACCTGGACGGCCCCGGCAGCGGCGGACCCGTCGACGTCCTACACGGTCACGCCGTACATCGGGTCGACTGCGCAGACGCCGACGACCGTCAGCGGCACGCCGCCGGCGACGACGCGCGACGATCAAGAACTCTGACCCGGGCACTCGACCTACACGTTCAAGGTGCAGGCGACCAACGCCAACGGCGTCGGACCGGCGTCGGCCGCATCGAACGCCGTCACGCCGCAGGCCGCCCGCGCCGCCCTCGGCACCGGGCAGTCGTGACGGCGAGTCCAGCGACGACCTCGGCGCTGGTCGAGCTGGACGGCGCCGACGAGCGACGGCGGCAGCTCGATCACCGGCTACACCGTGACGCCTTACATCGGCTCGAGCGCGCAGACGCCGTTCAGGTCGAGCCCGACGGCGACGTCAGCGAACGATCACCGGGCTTGACGAACGGCACGAGCTACACGTTCACGGTCGCCGCGACGAACGGCGTCGGCACCGGCACCGCGTCGGCCGCGTCCACCGCGGTGACGCCGGACGACACGATCTTCGACTTCGCGACGCCGACGACGATCGACGCCGGCGACACCGCCGGTCGACCTGGGCGTCAAGTTCACGGCCGACGTCGCCGGCACGGTGACCGGCGTCCGCTTCTACAAGGCGCAGGCAACACCGGCACCCACGTCGGTGGCCTGTGGACGCCGGCGGCAACGCTGCTCGCGTCGGCGACGTTCAGCAACGAGTCGGCCTCGGGGTGGCAGACCGTGCTGTTCTCCAGCCCGGTGGCGATCGCGTCCGGCAGCGACGTACGTCGCCTCCTACTTCGCGCCCGAACGGCCACTATTCGTACGTGGCGGACGGGTTCGCGTCGTCGGTCGACAACCCGCCGCTGCACGGCGTTGGCAACGGCACGAGCGCGAACGGCGTGTTCGCGTACGCGAGCGGCAACGCCTTCCCGAGCGAGACGTTCAACGCATCGGGGTACGGGGTTGACGTCCTGTTCAATCCGACGCCGAACGCCACGGCGCCGTCAGCGCCTGGAAGCGTGTCCGCGACGAGTGCAACGAAGTCCGCGCTGGTGAGTTGGAGCGCGCCGGCCTCGAACGGCGGCAGCCCGCTCACCGGCTACACGGTCACGCCATATATCGGTTCGGCGGCCCAATCCCCGATCCAGATCTCCGACCCGTCCGTCACGTCCACCACCGTCAGCGGCTTGACGAACGGTACGGCGTACACCTTCACGGTGAAGGCGAGCAACGGCGTGGGGACCAGCCCGGAATCGTCACCGTCGGTTCAGGTAGCCCCCGAAGACACCGTGTTCGACTGGGCGACCCCCGCGTACGGTCGACTCGGGCGATCCGTCGTCGACTGAGGTTGGGGTCAAGTTCACGTCGGACGTGAACGGCTCGATCGTCGGAGTCCGCTTCTACAAGGCCACGCAGAACACCGGCACGCACATTGGGAGCCTGTGGGACTCGAGCGGAAACCTGTTGGCTTCGGCGACCTTCACGAACGAGACGTCCTCGGGTTGGCAGCAAGTGACGTTCGCCAACCCGGTGCCGATCACCGCGGGCACGACGTACGTCGCGGGTTACTTCGCTCCAAACGGGCACTACTCCTACACGGCCTCGGCGTTCGCGTCAGCTGGTGTGGATAACGCGCCACTCCATTGCGGTTGCAAACCCCATCAGTCCGGACGGAGTGTTCTCATACGGTGCGACGAGCACCTTCCCGACGGGCGGCTTCAATGGAACGAACTACTGGGTTGACGTCGAGTTCGCGCCGGCATCGTGATTGCGGTGGTCAGCGGAAGAGGATGGTCGGCATGAAAGCCTTGCGGCGCTCTCACGCGGTGGTAGTCGCGATCCTGCTGGCCGCCGCGACCACGCTGGTTGCCGGCTGCGGTGGGACGTCGGGGAGTTCGACGTCATCGACGCCGTCGATAGCGCAGGCGGCGACCGCGGCGGTGAGTGGCTCGTCAATCAGTGGGGCGGCGGGCAGCTCGTCGAGCAAAACCGGCGCGAGCGCCGGCAACGGCCAGCCGTCGACTGAGGCCGCAAAATCCCACGACAAGATCCTCGAGGGGAAGGTCGTCCAGGGCCCCGCCCCAGGCACGGGCGCAGGGACGATCAACGACGACAACAGCTACCAGGCGGCAAGCCGGGCGGACACCGGCAAGCACAAGGGTGGGAGTGTGCGGGCCGGCGGTCAGATCGATCCCTGCTCGCTGGTGACGAGATCACAGGCGGAGTCCATCATTGGGCCGAAGCTGGAGGTGCACGTCGCGCCACTCGGTCCGCACCTGCATCTACCAATCGCGAGGATCGAGGAAGACTGTCACGGTCGCGCTCGAGATCGCGGATTTCTCGAAGATCCAACCGCACACTGCGCAAGGTCAGCAAGCTGGACCTCCGCGGCCACGTCGGCTACTGCGGCGACTACGGGCGCTCGATGATATTCGTCCCGCTGCCGGAGAACACGGTTCTGAACGTCACGGCCCCCTGCTCGGTCGGGGAGCTCGATGGCGACCGCTGCGCTCACGCATCTCGCGGCTTGAGACTCGGCCCAGGCTCGCCCATTGGAGACGGCGTGCCGATCGCGTACGATCCGGCGTCTTCGCTCCTGCTCGGCGATCCCTGAGGATTCGAGCCACCCGGTTGCAAGAACTAGTACTGATTGGCACTGGAGGCTTCGCACGCGAAGCGGCCGAAGCGGTGCGCGCCGTGAATTCGAGCGTCCCGACCTGGGATCTGCTCGGGTTCGTCGACGACGACCCCGATCGCCATGGAACGATCGTCAGCGGACTGCCGGTGCTCGGACCGATCGAGACGGTCCACGACCGCCCCGATGTGCTGCTGGCGATCTGCACGGGGCGACCAGACAACTACGTGAGCCGCCGCCTGATCGCCGGGCGTCTGGCGGTTGGAGACGAGCGCTACGCGACGATCATTCATCCGACGGCGACGATCAGCACGACATCTCGGGTCGGCCCAGGGTCGGTTCTGCTGGCGCACGTCGATCTCACGGCCAACGTCGTCATCGGGCGCCACGTGGCCGTCATGCCTCAGGTCGTCCTCACGCACGATTGCCGGGTTGAAGACTGGGCGACGCTGGCGGCGGGGGTGCGCGTCGGCGGTAGCTGTCAGATCGCCGAGGAGGCGTACGTGGGGAGCGGCGTCTGCCTGCGCGAGGGCACCAAGGTCGGCCAACGAGCGCTCGTCGGGATGGCCTCCGTCGTCCTGACCGACGTCCCCGAAGAGCGACTTTGGTTCGGTGCGCCTGCTCGCGACATGGGTCGCGCGCCCGTGCCCGATCCAAAACCGGGGAGGTAAGGCGTAAGAACAAGAACAACGGGCCTTGCGCCGTTTGTTGGACGTGGGGGACCCGATCACCGGAGAAGTCTTCGCTCGTCAGCCGTGCGCCTCGCGCCCTCGCGCTGAGCTTCCTGAACACCGTCCTGCTGCGGTTCGGGACGGTCGGTATCGGGATCGCGCTGGCGCGGCTCGTCGGACCGCGCGGGTTCGGCACGTATGCGGTGGCACTGCTCGCATTGAGCGCGGCCCTCAGCTTCAACGAGCTCGGCGTGAGCCTCGCGATCGTGCCGCTGGCCCACCGCGCCGCGCGAGATCGCGGCGACCGTCAACACGATCTCGATCGCGGCCAGCGGGCTGATCACCCTCGTGGGCTGTCTCTGGCGCCGACTTTTGCGCGCGCGATGGGCCAGCCGGCGCGCGGCGCCGGTGACGCAGCTGCTGTGCCTGACGATCCTCGTGAGCGGAGCCGCCGCAACGCCGGCGGCGCTGCTCCAGCGCGAGTTCATGCAGGGAAGGCGTATGGCCGCGGATCAGGCGAACACTTGGGTGGGCGCGATCACCTCCTTGGTGCTGGCGATCACCGGCCTCGGTGCGATGAGCCTGGCGATCGGACGCCTGGCCGGCAGCAGCGTGTCGCTGATCCTCTTGCTGCGCTTCTCTCCCGAACCGTTCCGACTGGGGACTGGACCGCCGGCATGTGAGGCCGCTCCTGAAGTTCGGTCTGCCGCTCGCGGGTGCGAGCATCCTCGTCTTCGCGATCGGCTACGCGGACCAGTTGGTCGCCGGCGGCACGCTGGGCGCGACAGCCCTGGGCTTCTACGTGCTGGCCTTCAACCTCTCCAGCTGGCCGCAGCAGATCTTCTCTCAGCCGCTGCGTAATGTCGCGCCGGCTACGTTCGCGCGGCTGCAGCACGAGCCCGAGGCGATGCGCAGCGCCTTCCGGTCGATCATCGGGTTGCTCGCGGCCGTGACGTTCCCGTCTGCCTGTTGCTCTCCGGCGCGGCCGAGCCGATCATCAATTCGTCTACGGCAGTGCCTGGGCGCCTGCCGCCGCCGTATTCGCGTGGCTCGGCGTTCTCGCGGCGTTCAAGATCCTGTTCGAGTTCGCCTACGACTATCTGGTGGTGGTCGGCGTGTCGCGCGCGATCTTGGCGGTGCAACTCGCAACGCTCGCCGCGCTGGTGCCCGCGCTGATCGTTGGCGCAACGGTTTCGCCATCTCAGGAGTGGCGGCGGCCGAGGTTTTCGTCGCGGCATGCGTGGCGCTGCCGCTCTATCTGTCCTGTTCCCGCGGGCTGGCCTGCCGGCCGGGAAGCTGCTCGGCTCGTCTCTGGCTACCCGTGTTGATCGCCGCGGCGTCGGGCTGAGCGCGTTGGGGATCGGCGAGGTGCTGCCGTCGAACCGGCCCGTCCTGCTCCTCGCCGGCGTCGTCGACGGTGGTCGCGCTGGCCGGCCTGATCTATCCGCGACCGCGACGAGCTCAGCCGCCTGCGCGGTCGGCGCTGGGGGTAGCGCGTGCCGAGGAGCTGCCATGACCGTCGCGCTCCGCGGTCACGCGGCTGCACAACCATGACGCGAGTTTCGGGCTCGTCGCCAGAGCCGGCGGAATGCTCGACGCGGCCGGCTCGAGGCGGCTGCCGCGTACGCGCAGATGGCCGGCCAGCGCGTGGATGAACCACACGGGACGTTCGGCAGCCCCGAGCTCGAGGCGCTGCTGGCGGTGCTGGGCGCGCGCCTGCGCCAGGCGCCGCGGCGCTCGGCCCGCCGTTCGCCGCCCCGCGAGGTCCTGCACGTCGTCACCCAGATGCTACGGGACCGGCGGCTCGACGCAGGCGATCGCATGCTGGATCGAGCAGGACTCGGAGCGCCACATCGCGTCTGCATCACCCGCCAGCGCGGGGCGCCGCCACCGGACAAGATCCGCGCGCCGCTGTCCTGGACGCCGACCTGATCCGGCTCGACACCGAGCGGGGAGGCCTGATCGAGCGCGCCGCGAGGCTGCGCGCGCTGGCCACCGAGGCCGACGTCGTCGTCCTGCACCTGCATCCGTACGACGTTGTGCCGGTGATCGCGTTCTCGGGCGCCGAGGGGCTACCGCCGGTCATCTACGTCGATCACTGCGACCACGTGTTCTGGCTGGGGACGAACATCTCGAGCGTGGTCATGCACATGCGCGACAGCGGTTGCCGGCTGGCCGCGACGCGCCGCGGGCTCGATCCGGCGCGCTCGGCGGTGGCGGCGCGGCCGCTGCGGCCCGCCGGGACGGACCACCAGCCGCGAGGAGGCCAAGCGGGCGCTCGGCATCGACCCCGACAGCGTGCTGCTGGTCACCGCCGCCGACGGGACCAAGTACCGGCCAGTGAGCTCGCCGAGCTTCCTCGAACTGGTCGTGCCCGTGCTGGAGCGCCATCCGAGCGCGATCCTGCACGCCGCCGGCCCGTCGCCCGAGGGCGAGTGGAGCGGGCCTCCGAGCGGACCGGCGGGCGGCTCCGAGCGCTGGGGATGATCCCCGACGTCAGGCAGCTGCAGTCGGCCGCCGACATATACCTCGACTCGTATCCGTTCTCGTCGCTGACGTCGCTGCTGGAGGCCGGGAGCGTCGGGGTGCCCGCGATCACCTATCGGGGCCACCCGGAGGACTGCGGCGTGCTCGGCGCCGACACGCGCGGCGTCGACGAGCACATGCTGTGTCCGACGAATGCCGAGGAGTTCGATGCGGTGCTTAGCCGCGGCATCACGGAGCCGGGCTGGCGGCTCGCGCTCGGCGACCAATTACAACAAGCAATACGTGACACTCACACCGGTGGGGGTTGGCGACAGTCCGTCGCGCAGATGTACCGCTTGGCAGCGCAGACCGGGCGCCCGAAGGCGCTGAGCAGCGCGCCGCGTCAGACCAGCGAGCTCGATCTGCGCGTGGACGCGGTGATGATGCGCACCGGTTACAGCCAGGGACATACTGGCGCGTTGCGCGACCATCTGGCGCTACTGCCGGTGGCGCAACGCGCACGCGTCGCTGTGCGACTCGTGCGCCGGGGCACTCGCCTGAAAGTGCGGCATGTTGTGCCGGAGTGGTTGCTGCCCCACCTCGGCCGAGGCCGCCGCACGTTGCGACGGCTGTACGGATCGGGCCTATGACGTCGACCAAACGACGACAAGACCCTCACGAAAGCCTACGGATCAAGGTCACGTTGCTAGGAGAGCCATGTCTACAGTCGAACAGCTGAGCGATGTCAAGATGACCGACACCACCAAGAGGGTCACGGTCCGACCGCGCGTGTTGATCGCGTGTGCCGGGAAAGCTCGGCGAACGGATGAGCGGACCCGGGATTCGCTCTTGGGCGCTCGCGCGAGCGCTGGCCGAGTCATGTGAAGTTACGGCGGCCGTGACGGACCCGCCGGCCGGCTATCGGGATGGCATCCGGCTTTTGCCGTTCGAGCGTTGCGGAACTTCTTCGTGAGGTCGTGAAGCATGACGCGCTGATCTCGGCGTGCGTACCGCCGTACCTGCTTCCGATGGCGGCGGCCAGCTCGACCGTCGTCGTCTCGCGATCAGTACGACCCGGTCGACCTCGAGGTGGCGACACTCCCAGACTCGCTGGGGACGCGGCGGACCCTGGCGTCTCAGCTCGCGGTAGACGCAGCTCCATCTGCGGTACGCGGACGTTGTCCTATGCGCCAACGCCCGCCAGCGAGAGCGGATCCTAGCCGCCTCGGCACTCGGGCTGAGGAGCTCGGGCCGAGGCACCACGAGCCAGAGCTGATCGAGCTTCCTTTCGGGCTGGGCGGTGAGCCGCCTCCGCCGGCGAGCCGGCGGCCGCTTCGCGAGCGTTTCCCCCAGATCCGCGAAACGACACCATCGTCCTCTGGTGGGGCGTCGTGTGGCGTTGGCTCGACGCCGAGACGGCGGTTCGCGCGGTCGCGGGACTGGCGGACACCCGGCCGGACATCAAGCTCGTGTTCGCCCCGGCGCGCAGCTCTCGGCGCCGCCACCGAGGCGACAAATGCGACCGAGCGCGCTCGCCAGCTCGCGTGCGACCTCGGCGTTCTCGACCGTACCGTGCTGTTCTGGGAGGACTGGGTGCCGTTCGACCAACGCCACGAGCTACTCGCCGAGGCGGATATTGGCCTGTCGTTGCATGGCGTCACGTCAGGAGGCGCACTTCTCTGCACGGGTCCGCTACCTCGACTACCTGTGGGCCTCGCTGCCATGCATTCTCGCGGACGGGGACGAGACCGGAACGCGGTTCGCGAAGCTGGGTTTTCTGCTCTCGTCACGCCCGGCGATGACGCGATGGTTAGGGACGCGCTTGATCCGTCTCGCCGACGATCGCGATGCGCTTGCCCGCGCTCGCGAGGCCGGCTGTCGCACTGGCGCGGGAATACCGCTGGGAGAGTCTTGCCAAGCCACTGGCCGAAACGCTCGCGCGTCGCGCGCGCGAGGGTCGGTGCTGCCGAGCGTCAGGTCTCCGTGCCCGTCGAGCGGATGGCTGCGCGTCTCGCGGTATTACTCCCGCAGACTCGTGGACAAGGCAGTGTTTGCGCTCGAGCACGCGTCCGCCGCTGCGGATAGCCGGCTGGCTGGCACCTGAGGTCGTCTCCTCGGGTCCGGGCCGAGGGTCTGATCCCAGACCTGGCGGTCGTGCGATCGGTCGCCGGGCGATCCGGATCTTCCCGCCGTCCGGCGGAGCTCCGTCAAGCGGCCCGCGTCGCGGCTCTGGCCGCGACGTCGCGCAAGAAGACCACGCGCACGTCACGTTCCTCAGGCAAATGAACTCGATTACACCTCAACCAGACAAATAATGGTCGGCCCCACGTCGAACGACCTCGAACGGTCACCCACAACGGCTGTCGCCGAGGTCATCAGGATGGTGTCGGATTCTCGACCGGCATAACGGGTTGGCTCCCGCCGCTCCCAACCCAGGCCAGCGAATCCTCGTCGCGGGAGGCGCCGGCTACATCGGCTCCGTCCTGGTCCCCCGCCTCCTCGAGCGCGGGTACCGCGTGCGCGTCCTCGACCGCCTCTATTTCGGGGAGGACTCACTCGCCGCGGTCCGCGACGAGATCGAGCTCGTCGTCGCCGACGTCCGTGACGTTCCCGCCCTCGGCGTTCGACGGCGTCGACGGCGTAATCAACCTGTCGGGGTTGAGCAACGATCCGACGGCCGAGTTCAATCCGGAGGCGAACTGGCAGATGAACGCGATCGCGACCGAGACTCTCGGGCGCGAGTGCGTGTCGAGGGGGATCGAGCGCTACGTCTTTGCTTCGTCCTGCTCGCTCTACGATGGCCTTCCTCCCGGAATGCACAGCGAGGACGCGCCGGTTCAGCCGCGCGCCGCGTACGCGACGTCGAAGCGGTACGGAGAGGAGCGCCTGCTCGAGCTCGCCGACGAAGGGCTTTGCCCGGTCATCCTGCGAAACGGAACCGTGTACGGGTGGAGTCCGCGGATGCGGTTCGATCTCGTGGTCAACACGTTCGTGAAGGATGCGCTGCTCGGCGGCGCGCTGAAGCTCCACGGTGGCGGCTGGATGTGGCGCCCGCTGGTCGACATCCGCGACTGCGCCGATGCGATGATCGCGTGCTATGAGGCGCCGGCCCACAAGGTTCGCGGCGAGATCTTCAACGTCGTTCACTCGAACTATCAGATCCGCGAGCTGGCGATGATCGTGGCGGGGTCGGTGCAACTGACCGGGCGTCGTGTCACGCTCGAGGAGGTTCCCGGGCTGAAGCTGAATCGCAACTACGAGTGCGCGAACGCGAAACTGTCGACGACTCTGGGGTTCATTCCGCGTCGGTCGGTGCTCGAGGCAGTGACGGACATGCTCTGCGCGAATCGATCCCGACGACCGTGTGTACCTCACCGATCCACGCGCGTACAACATCCGCTGGCTCGAGCTTCTTCACGCCGTGAAGCCGACGGTCGAGTCGTTCGCATCTGTTCTATGAGAGCCCTGATCACGGGTGGCGGAGGCCAGCTCGCTTCCGATCTGGCGACGCTGCTCGGCCCAGACGCTCGCGTCTTCGATCGCGCAGCGAGCTCGACATCACGGACTGCTGACGCGACTCGATCGCGTCTTCGCCGACGTAGACCCGGACGTCGTCTTCAACTGTGCGGCGTTCCACAACGTGGATGTATGCGAGGCTGAACCCGAGCGCTCCTGGCAGGTGAACGTCGAAGCGGTCCGCCAGCTGGCGCTTCGCAGTCCGCATGTTGGTCCACGTCTCGACCAACTACGTGTTCGATGGCGAGCGAGCGGAGCCATATGCGGAGGACGACCTTCCGTCGCCTCGGTCGATCTACGCGCTCACGAAGCTCGCCGGCGAATACGCCGCGCTCGGTTACTGCGAGCGAGCCCTGGTCGTCCGAACCGCGGGTCTGTACGGGCTGCATGGGAGCGTGAGCAAGGGCGGCAACTTCGTCCAGCGGATGATCGCCCGTGCCCGCGAGCAGGGCTCGCTGCGAATGGTCGCGGACCAGTGTCTGCAGCCGACGTTCACCGCGGATCTCGCCGCGGCGATCGTCGCCGGGGTCGATGCCGGCGCCACCGGGATCGTCCACCTAACCGCATCGGGCGAGTGTTCCTGGCACGAATTCACGGTGGCGATCATGGCGCGCGCCGGAATAGACGTGCCGGTCGAGCCGGTCTCCACCGTGATACCGCCCGGCGGGGTCGAGCCGTCCGCTGAACGGCGTTCTGGCTCGGCCTCGTGCCGATGCACTGGGCCTGCCGATGCTGAGGCATTGGGAGGACGCGCTGACGGACTACATGGACCGGGCCGGGCTGGCTGCTGCCGCTTCGCTAATCGACTGAAGGGGAGCAGAGATGGAAAGACTTGCCGACGACGCTGGAGGGGCCGATTCTGATCGCCCCGCGCGTGCTGGGCGACGAACGCGGCTTCTTCTGCGAGACCTATCGCGCAGAGCGTGTTCGCCGAGCTCGGAATCCCCGAGCCGATGGTCCAGGACAACCACTCGCGCTCGCGTAAGGGGATCGTCAGGGGCATGCACTTTCAAGTGGGCGCGGGCGCATCGAAGCTGGTGCGCTGTGCCCGCGGCGCGATCTACGACGTCGTGGTCGACCTGCGCCGCGGGCTCGCCGACGTTCGGGCAATGGGAAGGCTTCGAGCTGACCGAAGACAACATGCGGATGGCGTACTGCCCGATCGGCTTCGCCCACGGCTTCTGCGTCGTCAGCGATGTGGCCGACGTGATGTACAAGCAGAGCAACTACTACGCGGACGCGACTGAACGCGGCATCGCGTACAACGATCCGGACGTCGGGATCGGGTGGCCGCTTCCGGTGGAAGAACTGATTCCATCCGCGCGAGACGCCACCGCGCCGCGGCTGAGCGAGATCGTCGACGAGCTTCCGTTCACGTTAGACGCGGTCTCCGCGGCTGCCTGAGCGCGTGCGTGCCGGAATGCGACGGTTCCGCCAGGATGTCATTGCAAGCGGTCGATAGGCCGGAATCTAGTCTCGGCCGCAAAAGTTTTGCGCAAGCCTCGCTGTTCTATCGGCATCATGCGTAGGTCGCGTGCCATTTCTGCTTGTTCGTGTCGTCGCCGCTCTCGCGACGGCCGCGGTGCTAACGGGCGCCGGCCTCGTCGTATCGGCTGGAGCCGCGACGTCTGCTCCGGCGTTCGTCCAGCAGGTGTCCGTCCACAGCACACAGGTCAGCAAGGCTGACGCTCACCCCCAGCGCGAATATCAGCGCCGGGAATCGCCTGGTGGTGTTAGGTCGGGAGTCTGGAGCAGCTCCGGGGCGACCGCGGCGAGCGTGACCGACTCGGCGGGCAACACGTACATCGAGCTGCTGCATTTCAAGGCGTCGGACAGCACCGAGATGAGCGTGTGGACCGCTCCGATCACCGCCGGCGGCGGGACCCGGCCGACGATCACCGTCACGCCGACGGCCAAGGCCGACGTCGGGGCTGCGGTCGTCCGAGTACTCGGGGCTGTCGACGGTCGCCGACGCGTCGGTCCGTCGACCAGATGGCGCACGCCAGCGGCACGACGGGCGGCGCGGCAACGGTCACGTCCGGGGCGACCCCGCCGACCGGCGGCGAGCGGCGAGCTCGCCGATCGGCATGTACGTCGACTCCGGGCTTCGGCGACACGCTGACGGCCGGCTCGGGTTGGACCCAGCGGTCGAACGTCTCAAAGACGTCGACATCGAGCTGCTGACCGAGGACCAGGCTCTCGCGACCGCCGGCGCGACGCCGAGCGCGACCGTCGGGACCGGCGCGAACACGACGTGGCTGATGGCGACGGTCGTGTTCTCGCGGCGCGCCGTCAGGCACCGCGACGGCGCCCGGCAGCGCCGACCGGCGTGACCGCCACTCCGGGTGACGGGAGCGCAACCGTCGTCGTGGACGCGCGCCGAGCGACGGCGGCAGCCCGATCACCAGCTACACCGTCACCCCGTACATCGGGTCGACCGCCGCAGACGTCGACGACCGTCACCGGCTCGCCGCCGTGCGACGAACGCGACGATCACCGGACTGACCAACGGCACCGCGTACACGTTCACCGTCACCGCGACCAACGCGGTCGGCACCGGCCCGGCTTCGTCGCCGTCCAGCGCCGGTCACGCCGGCCCCGTCGACCGCGGCGGCCAGTGGTCGGCGCTGATGAGCTGGCCGATGGTCGCGATCCACTCGGTGCTGCTGAACGAACGGCAAGGTGCTCCAGTGGGACGGTTGGCAGCAGCCGGAGCCGACGCAGGTCTGGGATCCGAGCACCCAGACGTTCACCACCCAGACGGCGCCCGACAGCATCTTCTGCTCCGGCATGGCCGAGCTGCCCGACGGGCGAGTGCTCGTGGTCGGCGGCTACGGCGGACTGTCGACCGGCAAGCTCGGGATCGTCGACACGACCATCTTCGATCCCGCGACCATCACGTGGACGCGGGTGGCGGACATGCACTACCCGCGCTGGTATCCGGACCTGACCGAGCTGCCGACGGCCGCTACGTCGCGATCAGCGGGAACTCGACGAACGCGAGCACGTGGGCCGACACGCCCGAGGTCTACGACCCGGCGACGCAACACCTGGACGGCGCTGTCGAACGTCAACACGTCCCAGGTCCACGAGGAGGAGTACCCGTTCTCGTACCTCGCTCCCGAACGGCGACGTGTTCACGATCGGGCCGTCCGAGGACAAGTCGTTCTTCCTGAACGTCGGCGAACCAGACCTGGACGCAGGTCGGCGGATCGAGCGGCGTCATCAACGGCTCGTCGGTCATGTACCGGCCGGGCAAGATCCTCTACAGCGGCGGCACCGAACACCCAGGACAGCAACATCTCCGGCGAACGCGACCACGGCGGTGATCGACCTCACCGCCCAGACCCCGACGTGGCGGCAGACCGCGCCGATGCACTACGCCCGCGTCTACCACACGCTGACGATGCTCGCCGACGGCACGGTGCTGGCGGTCGGCGGCGAGACGACCTGGGGCCAGACGGGCAGCACCGAGGTCTCCGGTGGCGTCCTGCCGAGCGAGATCTGGAATCCCGACGACCGAGACCTGGTCGCCCGCCGCGTCGACCGGCGTCGACCCGCGGCTACCACTCGACCGCGATCCTGATGCCCGACGGCACCGTGCTCGTCGCGGGCAGCGGCCACGCCAACCCGAGCTATCCCGGGCCAGAACTCGGCGCAGATCTACTCGCCGCCGTACCTGTTCAAGGGGCCCGCCCGACGATCTCCTCGGCGCCGGCGACCGCGACGTACGGCTCGACGATCCCGGTCTCGACGCCCGGACGCGGCGTCGATCAGCGCGGTCAACCTCGTCTCGCTGGGGGCGGACACCCACCAGTCCGACATGGACCAGCACTTCGTGCCGCTCAGCTTCACGCAGGGCTCCGGCGGCCTGAACGTCCAGATCCCCGTCGTCGGCGGCGATCGCGCCGCCCGGCAACTACATGCTGTTCATCGTCAACTCCAACGGCGTTCCGTCGGTCGCGTCGTTCATCAACATCGCACGCGAGCCTGCCCACCGCGCCTGCGGCCCCGACGGGCGTCTCCGCGGTCGCCGGGAACGCCAGCGCGACCGTGTCCTGGACGGCGCCGAGCGATGGCGGCAGCCCGATCACGAGCTACACGGTCACGCCGTACGTCGGCTCCACGGCGCAGACGCCGACGACCGTGTCACGGCTCGCCGCCCGCGACCGACGCACGACGATCACCGGCCTGACCAACGGCACCACCTACACGTTCACCGTCACCGCCACCAACGCGGTCGGCACCGGTCCCGCCCTCCGCGCCGTCCAACGCGGTCACGCCGACAGCGCGCAGCCGTCGCCGGCATTCGTCCAGGCGACGTCCGCCCACGCAGCCGGCGTCATCGAGCCTGTCCGTCACGCCGACGTCGAGCGTCACTGCGGGTGACCGGCTCGTCGTCGAAACCGGCGTCTGGAGCAGCGGCGGCGCGACCGCCGAAGAGCGTGACCGACTCGGCCGGCGATCAATATCGTCGAGCTGCTTGCATTACAAGGCGTCGGACGGCACGGAGATGAGCGTCTGGACCGCGCCCGTCACCGCCGGCGGCGGGACCACGCCCGACGATCACCGTGACGCCGACGCGCCAAGGCCGACGTCGGCGTCGGCCGCGCTCGAGTACTCGGGCCTCTCGACTGTCGCCGACGCCACGGTCGTCGATCAGAGCGCCCACGCCACCGGAACGACGACGACGCGCCGGCTCGGTCGCCTCCGGAGCGACCGCGGCCACGACCGCCGGCAACGAGCTGGCGCTCGGGTCTCTACGCCGATTCGGGCTTCGGCGACACGCTCACCGCGGGATCTGGCTACACGCGCGCGCGTCAACGTGTCGAACACGTCGGACATGGAGTTGCTCGCCGAGGATCAGGTGCTGCCGGCCGCGGGCGCAACTCCGAACGCGACCGCCGGGACCGGCGCCAAGACGATCTGGCTGATGGCCACCGTCGTCCTCAAGACCGCGAGTGGCGGTCCGGGGCTGCCGGCACGTCAGGCACGGCGTCGCAGCTGACTGCCCTGTCCGGTTCGCCGCTCGTCGCGGCACGACGTCGCTTGAGCCAACGGTCTCATTGGCCGAGCTTCTCATCGTCCGCTGCGTCAGCAGCCAGCGTTTCGGCCAGTCGACCGCGTCCACGCCCGTTGCTCTGGAGAACTCGAGGGCGACCAGCAGCAGCCGCTCGTGTGCGTCTGTCCGCCGGGCGGCGCGGATCACGGCTGCGGCAAGGGCTCGGTTCATCTACGAGGCGCTGCTCAAGGGCCTCCCGAACGGCCTGTTCTGCAACCACGGCCGCGTCGGCCAAGCTGGCCGGCGGCTGGACCGCGTGGTTCAAGCCGGCGAGTTCCGCTTGAGCGATGAGCCTGCGAAACGCCGTGCTGGCGCTCGCAGCCGCGCTGGTGGCTCGCCGGATGCGGGTCCGCGGCCACTCGCTCGTCGACCGGAGCCGCCGCTGACCCGGCCCGAGCGGCCGTTGCGCCCGGCGCCGGCCGCGTCGTCCTCGCCGACCCGCGCGGTCAGCGCGACGCGACCCGGTCTCCACGACGGTTGCGAGTCGACCTGCGCGGCGCCGAGCACCCGCGGCGGGCCAGTTCCCGGCGGTCCGCGGCCGCACGCTGGAGCAGGTGGCTCGGGCTCGCACGCGCCGACGCGCAGCTGATCGCCGCGACCGGCGTCTACAACCTGGGCAGCCGACGCGGTACGCGTTCGGCCTGAACCGGGCTCGGGCGATCTGATCTACGCGCCGACCGCGATCTACATCGCCTCCTCGCCGGGCGCGCCGGCCGAGCGGGCCATTCCTGGCTCCCGCCGACCCGATGGCGGTCGCGCCGCCGTACCGCAGCGAGCAGAACGACCCGGACGCCGGCGCAGGCGGTCTACGACGCCAGCGGTGCCGGCTCCGCGCCCCGGCGTCTACGCGGTTCTCGTCGCTGACCCGAGGACCGCGCGGGGCTGATCGGCTCCTCGAGCGAGATCGCGGTCGCCGCCGTCCTCGCCGATCCCCGGCGTGGGCAGCGCCCGCCGGCGATCGCCACCGACACGCGCGGCTCCGTGCACGGGGACCTCGGCCTGCTGACGACGCGGACCCGCCGGAGAACATGCACTCGGTCGTCGTTCGACCAGGTGCTCGGCAAGCGGCCGGTCGCGCTGCTGTTCTCGACGCCGGCGCTGTGCGTGTCGAGCGTGTGCGGCCCGGTGACCGACATCATGGTCGAGCTCCAGCACGAATTCGGCGACCGGATCGACGTTCATCCACGAAGAGGTGTACGTCGACAACGATCCGAGCAAGGGTCTGCGGCCGCAGCTGAAGGCGTTCCACCTCCAGACCGAGCCGTGGCTGTTCACGGTCAACGCCAAGGGGATCATCACCGCCCGGCTGAACGGCGCGTTCGGCGTGAACGAGGCGCGGGCCGCGCTCGAGGCGGCGCTGAAGTAGCCGCTCAGCGGATCAGCAGAGGGCGACTTCGTCGCCGTCGGCGACCTGTAGCCGCATCGCCCGCGGCAGCGAGAAGTCGCGGAACACGTGGGCGCCGCGGCCGACCAGGCTCGAGACCAGGCGCGCCCCGACGTGCATGACGCTCGCGCCCGGCGAGATGATCGAGCGCTCGATCTCGACGCCCTCGATCCTCGCTCCGGCTCCGATCGAGGTGTAGGGCCCGACATAGGCGTTGGTCACCTGCGCGCCCTCGCCGACGACGACCGGACCGACGATGACACTGGTGGTCACGGTCGCGGTCACGATCGATATGGACGCGGCCCTCGATCCGGTTCTGGCTGCCGGCTCGGGGGGCCGCATCTGCGGTCCGAGCAGGTCAAGCGCGAGACGGTTGACCTCGAGCAGATCCTTCGGGTTGCCGCGGTAGCGTCGCCAGCCGTCCGCGAGACAGACGTGGACTTGTCCACCGTCGTCGGAGAGGTGCTGGGCGAGCTCGCCGAGCCCCGTCGAGTCGGCGCGGGGCGAGCTCTGGCAGGCCTGCCGGAACGCGCCGGGCCCGAACACGCCGATACCGGCGTCACACAGCAACTCGGGCACCGTCGGGAGCCGCGATCTCGTGTCCGAGGGACCCGTAACAGGCCTCTCCGAAGCCCGGTTTCTGACAGAGCAGGACCAGGTCGAGAGAGCGGTCCTGGAGCGCGTCGAGGTACGGCGTCAGCGGCTCATCCAGGAGCCCATCGCCGACGTGGACGATGCACGGGGCGGCGCCGACCAGCGGAGCCGCGGCTCTGAGCGCCATCACGGTATCGGCCGGTTCGGAGCAGATCGCGTACTCGAGCCGCATCGGCGTCCTCTGGTACGCTGCTCAGGCACCCACGAACGTCGATCAGGGCGTTCGCGGTCCCGGTGACGACGAGTTCATCGACGCCGGCGGCGTGCATCGCGTCGAGGACGTGGTGCACGATCGGGCGGTTCGCGACGTGCTCCAGCGCGGGTAGCTGCTTGCTCCCACACGTGCACGTGCTCTGCCACGGGCCGTCCGCGAGTAGCAGAACTCCCTTCTGAGGCATGTACACCTAACGGGCGCCGCGGTGGCACTACTCGCGCGGAACGTTTACGGCGAGATTTACGAGAGGTTGAAGACCGTTTCTCCCGAGATATTGAGGGGGTTGATAAGCAACGTGATCGGCAAAAAGTTCGCCAGACGCACAGCCGTTCTCATGCTGGCCTCGTACCCGAAGGCCGAGCCGGGCAAGCTTACGGCGCCGCAGGGGGCACCGCGGGCACAACCTCAACCTTTCGAGCCGGAGGAACCTTTGCGATCTCCCCTGTCACGGTGGACGCCGGCCTGGTGCCGCGTCCCGCTCCTTCTCGCCGCTCTTGCTGTGCCGGTCTGTATCTGGTCATACGTCGATCATGCCGATGCCGCCGGGTCGATCACGGTCGACGCCTCGGTTAGCACGCATCAGTCCACCCCGGCCACGAGTATCACGTCTGGCCCGCTTACGACGCATAACGCGGGCGACCTGCTCGTGGCGTTCATAGCCTCGGATGGGCCCAGACCGCGACGGCGGCCAGAGCATCGCTTCGGTGAGCGGTGGAGGCCTGACCTGGAAAGCTGCGCGAACGGACCAACCGCCAGCCAGGTACCGCCGAGATCTGGGAGGCAATCGCCCCGACGGCTGTCAGCAATACGACCGTCGCCGCGACGCGGAGCTCGGGCTCGTACATCGGCTCGATCACCGTGGTCGCCTTCAGCGGCGCCAGCACAAGCACCGACGGCGCGGTCGGCACCGGCAACGGCACCACCGGCGCCCCGACTGTGTCGCTGACGACGACCACGCCGGATCATGGGTGTGGGGGGTCGGGAATGACTGGGATCAGGCCAAGGCCCGCACCGTCCCGAGCGGCCAGACACTGTTCGACCAGGATCTGGCCAGCGTCGGGGACACCTACTGGGTACAGAGCCAGACCGCGGCCGGAAACACCGCTGAACACGTCCGTGACCCTGAACGACACGGCGCCGAACACCGATCACTGGGACTTTGCGGCGATCGAGGTCATCCCGGGGACTGCTGGATACCCAGCGCCGAGCGTCCCGACGGGACTGACTGCGAATGCGCCGAACTCCAACGAGGTCGATCTCAGCTGGGCGGCGAGCAACGACAACGTCGGCGTCACGGGTTACGACATCCTGCGCAACGGCACCCAGATCGGGACCTCGTCGACTACGAGCTATCAGGACCTCAGCGTCGTCTCCGTCCACTAGCTACAGCTACACGGTCGAGGCGTACGACGCCGCCGGGCAACGTCTCGGGCCCGTCGAACCCGGCGACACGTGACGACGCCCGGCGCCGTCGAACAACCCGCCGGTGATCTCGAACGTGGCGAGCGACCAACATCACGTCGACGTCGGCGACGATCTCGTGGACGACGGACATCCCGTCGAGCTCGCAGGTCCTGTACGGGACGACCTCGCCGTACACCCAGAGGACAACGCTCGACACCACGCAGGTGATGAGCCACTCCCAAACGATCACCGGGCTGTCGCCGAGCACGACTTACCACTTCGCGGTCCAGTCGACAGGAAGCGCCAACAACACCTCGACTTCGCCGGACAACCAGTTCACGACGATCGGCGAGCAACATCACGTTGCCGGACATGGAGCTCCTGGTCCCGACCAACGACATCTCGATCGGGACGGACCGCGACACCGGCACCGCCAGCTCCAGTTCACGCACATCACGTGGGACGCCGGCACGGGACCGTTCGAGATCGATCCGACCTACAACTCGAGGACCGGGACCGCCACGTTCGTCCAGGCGATCTACAAGAGTACGAGTCCCGGCAAGTGGACGCTCGACCACACGCGTTCCGCTTGCGGTCACGGGGGTGTTCGATCCTCCCGAGCGACTACCAGTTCCCGCTCAACAAGTTCACCCTGAACAACGTCAACCCGGACGGCTCGATCGGGAGCGTCGTCGCAACCAGTCCGAAGACCGACTACTGCATCACTGGCGACACGTTCGTCGGTGGCGTCCCGAACACACCGAATCAGACCTTCATCCCGGACGGCAAGTGCGGCGATCCCGACGAAGCCGCTCGGTTGGTCAGTCGGCTGGGGCGACGAGTACGACCAGACCGACCCCGGGCAGCCGATCGACCTGACCGGCGTGCCGGACGGTACCTACATCCTCCCGGGAACGGTCGATCCAAACCATCTCCTCACCGAGAGCGACCCGACCAACAACGTCATGGACACCGAGCTGACGATCACCGGCAACAACGTGACAGGTGATCTCACAGACAAATCCGGGAACGACGCCGCCGACCGTGAGCTTGGTCAGCCCCGCTAACGGGGCGAACGTGTCGGGAACGGTGCAGCTGCAGGCCAACGCGTCGGCCACACCGCCCGCGACGGTTACGTCGGTCCAGTTCCTGTTGGACGGTCAGCCGCTCGGCAACCCCGTGACCTCGTCGCCGTACACGCTCAACTGGACGGTGGGCAGCACGCCCGCGGGCAACCACACGCTTAGCGCGCGGGTGACCGACTCGAGCGGCAACGTCGCAACGGCGGACGCGATCACGGTCAACGTCGTCCAGGGCAACCCGTGCACAGGCGGAAACGACACGATGGCTCCGAACGTAGCATCACGAACCCGACGAACAACGAGACCGTGTCAGCGACCCAGCAGGTCGCGGCGAACGCCTCGGACAACTGCGCGCGTGGCCTCGGTCCAGTTCGTCCTCGACGGCAAGGCGGTGGGGCACCCGGTCACGTCCTCGCCGTACGCGATCAACTGGGACACGACGAGCGCGGCGAACGGCGCGCATACGCTGACCGGGAGTTGCGACCGACACGAGCGGGAACACGGGTCTTCCCCGGAGGTCTCGGTGACCGTGCAGAACCCGGCCGGATCCGAGGCGTGCTTCATCATGGACGCAGACGTGAGCGTCCACGGCAAGGGGACGGCGACGACGCCCGCGTTCCACACCGGCACGACCGGTGAGACCCGCCTCGCGTTCGTGTCCACAGATGGACCCAAGGGCGCGTACCCTGACCCCGGAGGATCGGTCCGACGCTTGTGAGAGTTTCTCGCGCCCTGGATCATGGGCGAGGAAGGAACTTCACGATGAAGCGACGCAGGCACGCGCCGGAGCAGATCATCCGCAAGTTGCGGGAGGCCGAGCGGATGCTCGGCGAGGGCAGGCAGATCCCTGAGGTGAGCAAGGAGCTGGGGATTGCGGAGGCGACGTTTCATCGGTGGCGTAATCAGTACGGGGGGATGAAGGCCGATGAGGTTAGGCGGCTGAAGGAGCTTGAGCGGGAGAACGCTCAGTTGAAGGCGATCGTGGCCGATCAGGCGCTGGAGAATCGGGCGTTGAAGGAGATCGCGAAGGGAAGCTGGTAGGCCCAGCCCGCCGGCGCCGGGCGGTCGCGATGGTGTGCGACCGTTTCGGCGTCAGTGAGCGCTGGGCGTGCCGGGTGGTGGGGCAGCATCGCTCCACGCAGCGCTATAAGCCGACGTGTGCTGAGGACGACGCGGCGTTGCGCGCGAGGCTGCGGGAGATCTCGGCGGAGCGGCCGCGGTGGGGTTACCGCCGCGCGCACCACAGGCTGCGCGAGGAGGGCTGGTCGGTCAACCGTAAGCGTGTGCAGCGGCTGTGGCGTGAGGAGGGCCTGCGTGTGCCCGTGCGGCGGCGCAAGCGCCGGCGGCTGGGCGAGTCGACGGTGCCGGCCGAGCGGCTACGCGCGGAGCGCCCGAACCACGTGTGGGCCTCGGACTTCCAGCACGACCAGACCGCCGATGGCCGTGTGATCCGCTTGTTGAACGTGGTCGACGAGTTCACCCGGGAGGCGTTGGAGATGCTGGTCGAGCGCAGCATCGACGCCGACAAGACGGTGGCCGCGCTCGAGCGCCTGGTGGCCGAGCGGGGCGCGCCCGTGCACCTGAGGATGGACAACGGCTCGGAGTTGACCGCCCATGCGCTCCAGGACTGGTGCCGGTTCTCGAAGACCGGGACCGCGTACATCGACCCGGGCTCACCGTGGCAGAACCCGTTCGTCGAATCGTTCCACTCGCGCGTGCGCGACGAGCTGCTCGACGTCGAGGAGTTCTCCTGCCTGGCCGAGGCCAAGGTCGTGATCTCAGACTGGCGCGAGGACTACAACCAGCGGCGGCCGCACTCCGCGCTCGGGATGCGTACGCCTGCCGCGTTCGCCGCCGCGTGGGCCACGACGCCGCTCCCTGCCGCCGTCTGACACCTCACGCTTGCCGCGGCGCGGCACCCACCCGGGGGTGTCGCGGCGAGCGCGCCGCGACCATCGCCGCTTCGCCTTCGCGGCTACGCCGCTCGGCTCGCGACGAAGGTCGCGCACACCCTTCCCCGCCACCGAGGCCCCGGTTCCGACCGGACCAACACCTACCGTTCCGGCGACTCGTATCCACCCACTCTCACCCGTGGTGGACCGAGAAACGGGGTCCGGTCACGCGGGCAAGCAGAGGGTGACGGTCTCCGGCGCGGGGCTGACGTGGAAGCTCGTGAAGCGCTCGAACGGACAGTCAGGCGACGGCGAGGTGTGGACCGCCACCGCCGCAAGCGTGCTGTCGAACGTGACGGTGACCTCGACGCCGGCCAAGAGCGGCTACAGCCAGGATCTCACCGTGGTCGCGTTCCAGGGCACGGACGGGGTCGGGGCGTCCGCGGCGGCCTCCGGTGCGAACGGCGCGCCGCACGTCAACCTCACCACGACCGAAGCGGGCTCGCTCGTGTTCGCGGTCGGCAGCGATTGGGACAACGCGACGGCGCGAGCGCTGTCGGCGCGTTGGGTCCTGCTCGACCAGTGGATGAACAGCAGTGTCTGGCGACGACGTACTGGAGCCAGTACCTGAACACCCCGACCGGAGCTGCCGGGACGGTAGTGAACGTCGGCGATACGGCGCCGACGACCGACCAGTGGAACATGGTGGCGATCGAGCTGCTGGGCGACGGCGACTGACGCTTCGCGGGGGGCGCCCGCTAGGGTGTCCCCCGCGTGCCCATCCCGCTGTTTGACACCGATACGCCCCTGGAGCCGCTCCGCGACCGGCTCCGAGACCGCGTCGTCGACGTGGTCGACCGAGGCATCTACATCCTCGGCCCCGAGGTCCGGGCGTTCGAGGAGCGAGTTCGCCGCCTACCTCGGCGCGCGGCACGTCATCGGGGTGGGCAACGGCACCGACGCCATCACGATCGGCCTGCGGGCGCTCGGCGTGCGCTCCGGCGACGACGTGGTCGTACCGTCGTTCACGTTCTACGCCTCGGCCGAGGCGATCGTCAACGCCGGGGCGCGGCCCGTGTTCTGCGACGTCGACCCGGACACCCGCAACGTCACGCCGGACACGGTGCGCGCGGCGCTCACCCCGGCCACGACGGCCGTCCTCGCGGTCGATCTGTTCGGCTGCCCGGCTCCGATCCCCGAGATCCGCGAGCTCGGGCTGCCCGTGCTCGAGGATGCCGCCCAGGCGGCCGGCGCCGGGCTGAACGGCGCCCGGGCCGGGGCCCTGGCGGACGCCGGGACGTTCTCGTTCTACCCCTCCAAGAACCTCGGCGCCTTCGGCGACGGCGGCGCGATCGTCACCGACGACGACGAGGTGGCCGACCTGGCGCGGTCGCTGCGCTTCCACGGCTCTCGCGACAAGCGGACGTTCGAGTACGTCGGCTACAACTCGCGGCTGGATGAGGTGCAGGCCGCCATCCTGCGCGTCCTGCTGCCGGAGCTCGACGGCTGGTGCGAGGGCAGGCGAGCCGCGGCGCGGGCCTACGCGGAGGCAGGGATCGAGGAGTACGTGACGCCGCCCGGCGTGCCCGAGGGTGCCGAGCCCGGCCTGGCATCTGTACGTGGCCACGCATCCGGCGGCCGATGAGCTGATCGCCGGGCTGGCCGAGCACGGCGTTCAGGCCCGCGCCTACTACCGCACGCCGCTGCACCGACAGAAGGCGATGGCGCCGTACGCCGCCGTCGGCGGCTCGCTGCCTGCGACCGACGAGCTGGCCCGGACCAACCTCGCCCTGCCGATGAGCCCGGTGCTCGAGCCCGAGCAGGTCGCGCCGAGGTCGTGGCCGCGCTGGCCGCGATCAGCTCCAGCGTTCGATCAGGTCCTCGTCGGCTACGCGCCTGACCACGCGCGCCGGCACTCCCATCACGACGTCGCGCGTCGCCACGTCCTTGGTCACCAGCGCTCCGGCGGCGACGAACGCCTCTTCGCCGATCACCACGCCGGGCACCAGTACGGCGCCACCGCCGACCCGGCAGGCCCGCCGGAACGTCGGACCGAGGAGCGGCTCCCCCGCGGGATGGCGGCCCATCGCGTGGTCGTTGGTCGTGGTCACGCCCGGGCCGAGGAACACGTCGTCCTCGACGACCGAGCCGCCCGTGACGTATACGCCGGTCTGGATCAGGACGCGCGCGCCGACCTGGCCCCGAAGTCGACGCAGGAGGCTCGGCCCACGACCGAGCCGCGCGCCGATCGTCGAGCCCTCGCGTACCTGGGCCTGGTCGCCGATGATCGCGCCGCTCGCCGATGCGCGCGCCGGCGTAGACGACCGCCCCGCAGCACACGGTCACGCCGGCGCCGAGCACGAGCGGTCCGATCTGCGCTCCCGCGGCACTCGAGCCCGTCGCGCAGCCGCGGCCGCTTACCGAGCACCGCGCCGTCCTCGACCAGGCAGCGCTCGCCGAGCTCGCTCCCGGCGTGGATCACCGCGCCGGCAGCCGATGCGCGAGCCCGCGCCGATCCGCGCGCCGGCGTGGACGACGGCGCCCGGCGCGATCGCGACGTCCTCAGCCACCTCCGCGCCGGGCGCGACGTACGCGCCCGTGAGCGCTCGTGCTCATCGGCGCTGCAGTCTAGGCGGCCCGTGGGCTACCGCGCGCGCCCAGCTCCTCGAGCCGGCGGCGTGAGGAACTCCTGCTCCGCCGGGTTGCGCGTCAGCTCGAGCGCCCTCCGGTACGCGTCGCCCGCCTCGTCGAGCCGCTCGAGCCGGCGCAGGAAGTCGGCCCGCGCCGCATGCATCAGGTGATAGTTCTCGAGGCCCTCTATCTCGTCGACGAGGGCGAGACCTTCCTCCGCGCTTCCGGCCTCGGCCAGCGCCACGGCGCGGTTCAGGGCCACGATCGGCGAGGGCGTGAAGCGCAACAACTCCCCGTAAAGCGCGGCGATCTGAGGCCAGTCGATCTCGCCTGCGCGTGGGCGCGGTGGCGTGCAGCGCCGCTATCGCGGCCTCCAGCTGATAGCGCCCGGGCCGCCCGAGCCGCAGGCCTCGGTTCAGCACCCGGACGCCCTCCTCGATCTCGTCGCGGTCCCAGCGGGAGCGATCCTGCTCGGCGAGGACGATCAGCTCGCCGTGCGGGCCGGTGCGGGCGTGGCGGCGCGAGTCGTGGAACAGCATCAGGGCAACGAGCCCGAGGCTCTCGGGCTCGTCGGGCATGAGCGTGGCGAGGAGCTTGCCGAGCCGTAGGGCTTCCGCGCACAGCTCCGATCGCAACAAGTTCGTCCCGGCCGTGGCGGCGTAGCCCTCGTTGAAGATCAGATAGATGACCGCCAGCACGGTGTCGAGGCGGTCGGGCAGCGCGGCGTCGTCTGGCACGTCAAACGAGATGCTCGCGTCGCGGATCTTGCGCTTGGCGCGCACCAGTCGCTGGGACATGGTCGCATCGGGGACGAGGAACGCCCGGGCGATCTCGGCCGCGGTGAGGCCGCCGACCGCCTGGAGCGTGAGCGCCACGCGCGCCTCGGGAGCCAGGGCCGGGTGGCAGCACGTGAAGAGCAGGCTGAGACGCTCGTCGCCTATCTCTGCGAGGCTGTCCGGGATCGGATCGGCAGTCCCGGACGGCTCTTCTCGGACCTCTACCTGATCGAGGCTCTGCTCGCCGGTCCGCGGGCTGCGAAGCCGGTCGAGCGCCCGGTTGCGCGCCACGGTGAACAGCCACGCGCCGGGCGACCGAGGCGCCCCGTCGACCGGCCAGCGCTGGAGCGCCGAGGCAAACGCGTCCTGCAGCGCGTCCTCGGCGAGCTCGAAGTCACGCAGCCGGCGAACGAGAGCGGCGAGCACCTGGGTCCGGTGCTCGCGAAAAGCCTCCTCGATCGCGCGCCTGGCTGCAGGGTCCTCTGAAGCCGACATCCGCGCAACGTTACGGGACGCTCAGCGGTTTGAGCGGAGAAGCGACAGGGCCGCGTTGGCCAGGTCGGCCACATAGCCCTGACCTCGATCGGACGCGCGGCGGTAGGCCGCTTCTGCTCCCGCGGAAGTCGTTGCGCTGTTCGAGCATCGCGCCGAGCTTGAATGCGCCGGTCGCGTCGCCGCGCTCGTCGGCGCGGCGGTAGGCGGCTTCCGCGCCGGCTCAGATCGCCGCGGTTCTCGAGCAGCATCCCGAGGCTCGACGCGCCGGAGGGATGGCCGCGGTCGTCGGCGCGCCGAAAAGCCGCCTCTGCGCCGAAAAGATCGTTGCGCTGCTCGAGCAGCCGAGCCGACCGCGTAGGCCGCGGCGGCGTCGCCGCGTCGGTCGGCGCGCCGAAACGCCTCCTCCGCGCCGATGAGGTCGTTGCGGTCCGCGAGCATCGCGCCGAGGTTGAACGACACCCGTGGCGTCGCCTCGTTGGTCGGCGCGCCGGTAGGCGGCTTCCGCGCCGACGAAGTCGCCACGCTGCTCGAGCAGTACGCCGAGGTTGGATGCGGCCGATGGATGGCCCTGCTCGTCCGCGCGGCGGAACGCAGCCTCGGCTCCGGCCATGTCGCCCTTCTCGGCGAGCGCTCCACCGAGTCGAAGGCCTCAAGCCCGCCGGCGACCGCCACGCCGCCCAGCGGCCTCGGCGAGGGAGTGATCTGGAAGGGGCGTCGGAGGAGCGGCGTAGGCGGGGGCTGCGCAGGGCTGGCCGGCGCGGGAGGGTCCTGAGCTTCACCGGGGCCTTCGGCGTGTCGGCGGCGGGTGCGGGGGCAGCGGCATGTGCTGCCTCACCAAGCGCTCCGTTAGCCCCCCGTGAGCCGGCCGGAACGTCTCGCCCGGCGACCATTCGAGTGGCGCGGCGGGGCAGGGGCAGCGCAGGGCGGTGAGACGCCTCGCTCCCCTGCGCGCGATTGCGCCGGCGGGTCGACGCCGCCTCCCGCAGGGCGACGAGGCCGATAGCCGCCGGCAGAGCGGCCGCGCCTCGCCGCAAGCGCGTCGGATCGACCGCGCCGAGTACAGCCTGCCGCCCGGCGCGGAGCCGCTGCGGGGTGCGCCACGGCCGCGCCCTCCGGCTGCGCGCGAACCCGGCTGAAGGCTAACCACAGCGCCACCAGTCCCATGGCGATGATGAGCGCCAGCACGATCAAGAGCCAGTTGAACCCGCCGCCCGCAGGCGGCGCGATCGCGGCGCTGGCGGGAGGAGGCTGCTGGCCGGGCGGTGTCGAGCCGTCCCGACGAGCCATCCCCGTGCGAGGCACCCCGCGCAGTGGGACGCCGCGGTCGCGCGGCTCGTACTCGATGGCGCGGCCCAGACCGTCGACGGGCTGCCGGCGCTTCCCAGGCCTTGCCGGGTGATGGCGAGCACGGCGCTCAGCGCGCGGAGCACCGAGGTGCGAATCGACGCCAGAGGGTTGCCGCAGCGTCCCTGGCGCGGAGGCCTGGCCGAGCGCGAAGGTCGCCTGCCGCTCGATCAGGCCCTCGCGTTTGAGCGTCACATGCAGGATCCGCGCGACCTGCCGGCGGCTGTAGGCGTGCTTGAGTCCGAGCCCGGTCCGCAGCACCAGCACCTGGTTCTGTCGCGGCGCCAGCGATGACAGGCAGCCTTTGAGGCCGGACACGAGACGGCGAAGCTTGGCCTGTGACAGGAGGTGCGCGCTGGCTCCCTGTCCGGTTCCGAGCGCGCCTCCGGCGCCGCCCGTCCCGTCCCGGCGGCGGATGCTGTCGAAGCTCGGCCGGAGTTGCTTCCGGCGTCGGCCGGCGCGCGCCGGCGCCGTAGGCGGATGTCGTACCGCGCGCCAGCCGGCCCAGGCGACCCAGATGATCCGGATGATCCGGATGATGCCCGAGGAGCCTGCGCCTCCGCCGACGGATCGGGTCCGGGTGCCAGATCCCGCCCCGGACGACCCGCCGCCGCCCGGCGCGGGAGCATGCACGGACGGGAGCAGATGGCGTCGACACCGTAGGCGTGTGAACGGTTGGCGGGCTCGGCAGCGGGACAGGGGGCGGGGTCGCCTTGGGAACCGAGCCCGTCGGGACCGTCGGGGTGGGAAGCGTGGGCGTCGAAACGTTGGGGGGTGGCAGCGAGGGCGTCGAAACCGACGGCGTGGATGAGCGACGGGATGGACACGCTGCGTCGACACCGACGGTACGGGAACCGTCGGCACGGTGAGCGCCGGCGCTGGAATGCGGCTGGATGCCGACCAGCAGAACTGCGAACGCCGCCAGCATCATTGCCAGCGCCGCCCTGGCAGCATCCCGCGACGCAACGACTTAACCGGTTTAGGAGCCGAACCTGGTGGCCTCTCCAACCCCCACGCATGGCACGTTTAGGTACCCATTACTGATGAAATTCATTCATACTCAAAGTCGGACTCAAGCCCGGGCACTCGGTGCCCGCGACGCGGCGTGATCGTCCGCCGAGCACGGATCGCCGACGTGACCGACGCGGCGCGCACGCATCTCGCGGCCGTCGCCGAGGAGGGGTTCCTCGGCCCCCAGCCGCCAGTCGACATCGCGGAGCGCGCCGAGCGCTCCGGGAGATCATCGGCCGGGGATCCGGCCGGCGCTCTGGGTCCTCGAAGACGACGGAGGGCCGTCAGGTCGGCCACATCGCCGCGGCAGAGAGCGTGCCGGGCGTTCTCCCGATCGGGATGGCGATCCTCCCGGAGGCCCGTGGCGCAGGGCGGCGGCCGCGCTCTGCTCGACCGCCGTCCAAGCCCACGCCAGAGCCATCGGGGCTCACAAGATCTCGATCGAGGTGTGGACCGACAACGCCCGGCGATCGCGCTCTACGCCTCGGCCGGGTTCGAGGTGGAGGGGCTGCGTCGAGATCACTACCGACGAAAGGACGGTCGGCTCCGCAGCACCCTGATCATGGCCTGGCATATAAGCCCGACAAGGGAAGATCCGGCCGTCGCGAGTAACTAAGCTCTGCAGAGACACCACGAACGGAGCGAGATAGATGAGCAACCACCTTCGCGAGATCGAGGCCCTCGGCCAGTCGATCTGGATCGACAACATCAGCCGCCAGCTTCTCGACGACGGGATCATGGCCCGGCTGATCGAGGAGGACGGGATCAGCGGCGTGACCTCGAACCCGACCATCTTCGAGAAGGCGATGGGCCACTCCGACCGCTACGACGACGCGTTCAAGGAGACCCTGGACGAGACGCGCGAGCCGCAGGAGATCTTCGAGCAGCTCGCCTATCGCGACATCCGCGATGCCGCTGACCTGCTCAGGCAGACGTACGAAAAGACGGAAGGCGCGGACGGTTACGTGTCGTTCGAGGTGCCCGCGTCGCTGGCCTTCGACGCCAAGAAGACGATCGAGGCCGCCCAGCGCTACAAGGCGGTCATCGACCGGCCCAACGTGCTGATCAAGGTTCCGGGCACGGGTGAGGGCGTCGAGGCCTTCGAGGAGCTGACCGCGCTGGGGGTCAACGTGAACGTCACCCTGCTGTTCGCCGTCGAGCGCTACGAGGCGATCGCCGAGGCCTTCCTCAAGGGCCTCGAGCGCCGCGTGGAAAGCGGCGGGTCGATTGACAAGTCAGCCTCGGTGGCGAGCTTCTTCGTCTCGCGCGTGGACACCAAGGTGGACAAGGCGCTCGAGGGAACCGGCCGTGAGGATCTCAAGGGCAAGGCCGCGGTGGCCAATGCCAAGCTCGCCTACGAGTCGTTCCAGCGGATCTTCAGCGGACCGCGCTGGGAGGCGCTTGCGGCCAAGGGCGCGCGGCCGCAGCGTCCGCTGTGGGCCTCGACGTCGACCAAGAACCCCGACTATCCGGACACGCTCTACGTCGATGAGCTGATCGGCCCCGACACGGTCAACACCATGCCCGACCAGACGATCGAGGCGTCGCGGGACCACGCCACCGCCAAACGCACGATCGACACCGACGTCGAGCAGGCGCACAAGGTCATCGAAGAGGTCAAGGCGGCCGGCGTCGACTTCGACAAGATCGTCATGCACGAGCTGGTCGACGAGGGCGTCAAGTCGTTCTCGGACTCCTACGACTCGCTGCTCGAGACGATCAAGGACAAGGCGTCCGACCTGGTGCACGCCGGCTGACCGCACCCAGCCGAGCCGAACCAACGAACAACATGCGGTACGTCGTCGTCGGTGGCGGGATCCTTGGACTCGCCACCGCCCGCCAGCTCGTGAGCTCGCAGCCCGATGCCGAAGTCACCGTGCTGGAACGGGAGGCGGCCCTGGGCCAGCACCAGACCGGCCACAACAGCGGCGTCGTCCACGCCGGGATCTATTACGCCCCTGGCTCGCTGAAGGCCCGCCTCTGCCGTCGCGGCCTCACGCTGCTCCGCGACTACTGCACGGAACGCGGCCTGCCCTACGACGCATGCGGCAAGGTCGTCGTGGCCGTCGACGAACGGGAGATCGAGCCGCTCAGGCGCCTCGAAGAGCGGGCCACCCAGAACGGCGTGCCCGGCCTCCGGTGGCTCGATCAATCGGAGTTGACCGAGGTCGAACCTCACGTACGAGGCGTGGCCGGTCTGCACTCGCCGGAGACGGCGATCGCCGACTTCGTCGCCGTGGCCAACGCCTACGCGGAGGACCTCACCGCCGCGGGCGGCCAGATCCGGACCGGCGTCGCGGTCACGAGAATCAGCCAGAACGGACGGAACCCGACGATCGACCTGGCCGATGGATCGACCGTGAGCGCCGACAGGGTGATCGTGTGCGCCGGCCTGCAGGCCGACCGGCTGGCCATGGCGTCGGGCGAGCCGGCCGAGCCGCGGATCGTCCCGTTCCGTGGCGAGTACTGGCAGCTGCGCCCCGAGCGCGTCCACCTCGTCAGAGGCCTCATCTACCCGGTGCCCGACCCGGCGCTGCCGTTCCTCGGTGTCCACCTGACCCGCAAGATCGACGGCACCGTGGTGCTCGGACCGAACGCGATCCTGTCCACCTCGCGCCACGCCTACGACCGGCGCCAGTTCGTCCTCAAGGACACCTACGATGCGCTCAGCTGGCCCGGGACGTTCCGCATGCTCAAACGCCACTGGCGGGCCGGCGTCGGCGAGATCATCCGCTCCGCCTCCAAGCGTCAGTTCGTCCGCGAGGTCGCTCGCTACGTGCCCGCCGTCACCGCAGCTGACGTGCTGCCCGCCTCGGCCGGGGTTCGCGCCCAGGCGATCGACCGTGACGGCTCGCTGGTCGACGACTTCCGCCTGGCCACCCACGGCAACGTGACCTGGGTGCGCAACGCGCCCTCGCCGGCGGCCACCTCGAGCATGGCGATCGCCGAGGAGCTAGTGGAGCTCACCGTCAGCCACGCCACGTCGAGCTGAGGCCAGGGGCCCCAAACGCGGCCTGCAGCGCCCGGCGGACCTGCTCGACGGTGACCACGCCCCGCAGCACGCCCTCGCCGTCGACCGCCATCAACGCTCCCAGACGGCCCAGCGGCTCCGACGACAGCAGCTCGGTGATCGGCCGGTCCTCGCGCACGCGCCAGCCGGCCTCCGACTCGGGCTCGAGCACCGCCTCGACGGTCAGCCAACCCTCGCCCCGGTCAGTCGCGTCAGACACGCGCTCCTGCCGGGCGATCCCGACAAACCGCCCAGCGCCGTCAATCACTGGGAACCACGACCACCCGTAGCGCAGGAAGAACTCGTCGAGCGCCTGGCCGACCGGAGTGGCGGCGGGAATCGCCACCGGCTGGCGATCCATGATGTCGGCCACCCGCACGCTCTCGATCCGGGCGCTCAGCGCGGTCTGGACGATCGCCGCACGGGCCGACTGGTAGAGCAGGAAGGCGATCGCGATCAGCCACACGCCGCCGAAGTCGCGGTACTCGAGCGTGGCGAACACGCCCAGGCCCGCGAGCAGGAGGGCGAATCCCTGCCCCAGCTTGGCCGCCACCCGGGTCCCGCGCTGCTTCTCGCCGGTGACCCGCCACACGATGGCGCGGGTCATCCGGCCGCCGTCGAGCGGGAAGGCGGGCACCAGGTTGAACACGAGCAGGAGGACGTTCCAGAACAGCAGCCAGCTGAGCGACAGGAGGACCGGGGTGATCTGAACCGTGCCGTCGAGCGCGGCGGCGTGGAGCAGGCGGTGGGGGCCGACGATGGCCAGATCGACGGCCAGGCAGAGCAGGACGAAGCCGAAGGTGGCCAGCGGACCGGCCACCGCGATCTTGAAGTCCTCGCCGGGCGTTGCGGCGTCGCGGCTCATCTCGGTCAGCCCGCCGAACAGGAACAGGTCGATCCGCTTGACCGTGATCCCTTGCCGGCGGGCCACCAGGGCGTGGCCCAGCTCGTGCACGATGAGCGAGCCGAACAGAATCAGGACGGTGACCACCGTGGTCAAGTAGGCCACGCCGTCCGAGCTGTGCAGAGCCTGGCGGAAGGCGCCAGACAACAGGAAGATCATGAGGAATAGGATCAGGAACCAGCTGCGATCCACGCCGACCCGAAAACCGAACAGGTCCATCAGCTTTATGGACTGGGGCCGCCGCCACATGCTGCAATGGTCGCACAGGTGCACGGTTAGGCCGGATCGAACTCCGACCATGCCAATCGAGCGATGACAGATCCCTTCCAAGCACTGCGCGAGCAGCTAGCGGCGCTCGCCGACCTGCGCAACGTATCCCAGCTTCTCGACTGGGATCAGCAGACGATGATGCCGCCCGGTGGCGCACCGGCCCGGGCGGAGACCTTGGCCACCGTCCACCGCATCAGCCACGAGATGTTCGTCTCCGATCAGACCGGCCGGCTGCTCGAGGCCGCCGAGAGCCAGCTCGACGGCGCCGCCCCCGATTCCGACGATGCCTCGCTGGTGCGGGTCATCAAACGGCGCTGGGACAAGGCGCGGCGCGTGCCGAGTGAACTGGCGGCCGACATGGCCCGCGCCGCCTCGGTCGGGCACCAGGCGTGGATCGCGGCCCGCCGCGAATCGGACTTCGTCTCCTTCATGCCCTACCTCGAGCGCAACTTCGAGCTCATACGCCGCTACGTCGCCTGCTTCGACGACCTCGACTGTGCCTACGACGCGCTGATCGACGACTATGAGCCGGGGGCGCGCACGGCGGAGGTCGCCGCGCTGTTCGACGAGCTCAAGTCCGAGCTGCAGGCCCTGATCTCGGCCACGTCCGAACACGCCGACCGGGTTGATGACTCGATCCTCCACGGCCAGTTCCCGATCGATCGCCAGCGCGAGCTGATCTCCTGGCTGCTCGAGCTGATGGGCTTCGATCGCACCAGCTGGCGGATCGACGATGCCGTCCATCCGTTCGCGACCGGCTTCAGCAACCGGGACGTGCGGATCACCACTCGATGGGACGAGCGGTTCCTGCCCACCTCGATGTACGGGGCGATGCACGAATGCGGCCACGGGCTTTACGAGGAGGGCGTGTCGCCGGCGCTTCAGCGCACCCTGCTCGGTCACCCGGAGTCGCTCGGGCTGCATGAGTCGCAGAGCCGGCTGTGGGAAAACATGGTGGGTCGAGGGCGCCCGTTCTGCGGGGTGCTGGCGCCGAAGATCGTCGAGCTGTTCGGGGGCCCGATCGCCCACATCGACGGGGAGCGGCTCTACCGGGCAGTGAACACGGTGAAGCCCTCGCTGATCCGGGTTGAAGCGGACGAGGTCACCTACGGCATGCACATCATCACGCGGTTCGAGCTCGAACAGGAACTGGTCGAGGGGCGCCTCGCGGTGCGGGATCTGCCCGAGGCGTGGAACGCCCGCTACGAGGAATACCTCGGCATCGAGGTGCCCGACGACGCGCACGGCGTGCTCCAGGACACACACTGGGCCTCGGGCCTGATCGGTTACTTCCCGACGTACGCGCTCGGCAACCTGATCGCCGGGCAGCTGTTCGCGCGCGTGCACGCCGATCTGCCCGACCTCGACACCCAGCTCGCGGCCGGCGAGCTGCATGGCCTGCGCGAATGGCTGCGCGAGAACGTCCACCGGCACGGCGCGAAGTTCTCGACCGGCGAGCTGCTCCCCCGGGTGGTCGGCGGCCCCATCGCGGTGGGGCCGTTTATCGACTACCTGAAGGGAAAGCTCGGTCAGGTGTACGACCTGGACCTGCGCTGAGCCGCCGCGGGTGGCCCGGACCGGCGCGGTCCCTTCGGCGAGTGGCGCGCTACCGTGCCGACTCCAACGACAAGGAGATGATCAGCAGTGAGTGATTCCCCAGTCCGCGTCGCGGTCACCGGAGCGGCCGGCCAGATCGGTTACGCGATCCTGTTCCGTATCGCGAGCGGCCAGCTCCTCGGGCCCGACACACCCGTTTACCTGTCTCTGCTCGAGATTCCCGATGCGCTCAAAGCGGTCGAGGGAACCGCGATGGAGTTAGATGACTGCGCCTTTCCCCTGCTCGCCGGGATCGAGATCACCGACGACCCGAACCGCGGCTTCGATGGCGCGAACATCGCCCTGCTGATCGGCGCACGGCCGCGGAGCAAGGGGATGGAGCGCAGCGACCTGCTGGAGGCCAACGGCGGCATCTTCAAGCCGCAGGGCAAGGCGCTGAACGACCACGCGGCTTCCGACATCAAGATCCTGGTGGTGGGCAATCCGGCCAACACGAACTGCCTGATCGCCCAGCAGAACGCGCCGGACATCCCGGCCGATCGATTCACCTCGATGATGCGCCTCGACCACAACCGCGCGATCGCCCAACTCGCGAACAAGGTGCAGGAGGTGCAGGACCCGCAGGTCGGCGTGGACGATGTGACCAACATGACCGTGTGGGGCAACCACTCGCCCACGCAGTACCCCGACGTGTTCCACGCGAAGGTGAAGGGCAAGAGCGCCGCCGAGGTGGTGGACGATCGCGAGTGGATCGAGAACGACTTCATCCCAAACGTCGCGAAGCGCGGGACGGCGGTGATCGAGGCGCGGGGCGCGTCCAGCGCGGCTTCTGCTGCCAACGCGGCGATCGACCACGTGCGCGATTGGGTGCTCGGCACGCCGGACGGTGACTGGATCTCGATGGGGATCCCCTCCGACGGCTCATACGGTGTCGACGAGGGACTGATCTCCGGCTTCCCCGTCACCTGCTCGGGCGGGTCATATCAAGTCGTGCAGGGCCTGGACCTCGACGACTTCTCCCGCTCGAAGCTGGAGGCCACGGTGAACGAGCTCAAGGAGGAGCGCGACACGATCAAGCGGCTCGACTTGGTGTGACGGCCGCTCGCTGTCTGTCGGGCCGCCGGTGTCAGGCTGGAAGCCGCCTCGCGATTGTCTCGCCGGCGCGAGGCGGCGTCCCGGTCCTGGTCAGAAGTTCAGCTCGAGGCCGGATGCCAGCCCTGCCCCTCGCGCCTCACCTGCCCCTCGGTGGCCAGACGGGGCATGACGCGGTACAGGTAGTTCGGCTCGATGCCCATCTTCGTAGCGATGTCCGGGATCGTGATCCCCGGCGTGCTGCGCACGAGCTCGAGTGCCTGGTTGGCGCGGGTGCCACTCCCGCTCCGGCCGCGTGGGCGGCCCGGACGACGACGGGGGGTGGTGCTACGGGGCGTCGTCGTCTGCGTCCGCGTGCGCCTCGTGGCGCGCGGACGGCCCGGTCCGCGCCGGCCACCGGTCAGCGCCGAGCGCGCCGCCTCCAACCTGGAGACCTCTTCCTTGAGCTCGCGCAGGCGGTCGTCAATTTCCTTGACGGTGTTGTCGACAAAGCCAGCCAAATTGACTCTCCCTCTGTGGGTCAACGATGCGTACGACAAACAAGATACATCTAGTTAACGTCGCGCTATGCGTTGCGCTCCAACAGTGCCTTGAGTCGAGCCAGTGAATTGTTCGCCTCGCGCTGTGAGGTGGCGCCGACGATGAACCGACTGGCAACGTTCCCGAGCTTGCCCCCGGGCGGCACGAACTCGTTCGTGTAGGCGAACCGCGTCGGTCCCTCCAAGACGCCGGACAACTCATATCGGATCCGCGCCAGCGAGTGGGCGGGGCCCTGACCTTCCCATTCCGCACGTTGCGGCGCGCTTACGTCGGTGAGGGTCCAGTGAACGTGGAACGAGACCCCGCGGATGTGCAGTACCTGGTCCATGGTCGAGCCCCTGCGCAGCGGATTGTCAGAGACGTCCCCCACCGACTTGTGGATCGTGACCCAATCCTTCAGGTGGTATGGATCCATGACCGTGTCCCACACCCGTTGCGCGGGCGCGTTGATCTCGATGTGCGCGTGGACGGTGCTCATGCCGCCGGGGACACTAACGACCAGGGGCGGCCCTGGGCGCAGGCCGTGATTCCGGACGCCGCTCGGAACGATCGCGAACAGACCCGGCGAACCGCTGCCTCACCGCCCGGGGAAAGCCTCGGAAAATGCGCGAGGTTTGTCGCCGCTCGCGAAAGTTGCCGCTGTTTGCAGGGATTTCGCCAGATGTGAAGTTCTTGCGATTTCCGGCATTCGTCGTTGCACGAGGGGGGAGAAGTCGGCTTTGATGCTCGAAGACGAGGTCGAGCTTCTCCTGAGGAGGACCGGGCGTGACGAACGGCCGCATAGGGTCGATGAGGGTCAGCTGCGAGGATTGCTTCTTTCGCCAGAACCTGCTGTGCGCGGTGTCTGACTCCGGGCCGTGCGCGACGTATCGTCCCAACCACCCGGACGGCCTGCGCCCGCCCAGCCAGCTCCAGTTCGTCTTCCGTCAGGAGCGCCGCCTCCAGGTGGCCTGGGCGTTCCCGACGGCCAGCGAGCAGGTCGCGCTGCACGCCGGCGTGTAGTGTTCCGGCCATGTACTGGCCGCTCATCGCCGGGTTCGTCGCCGTGTTCCTCGTGACCCTGCTGCTCGGCTGGATCATGGATCCGTCGCGTCGCGACGACACCAACCAGCACTGAGCGCGCCCGCGCACGAGCGAGTGGCCCGCGGTCGCCACGGCGATCCGGCAGCGGGCCGTTCGGCGGCCTCACCGGCGGGTGTGGATCGGCTCTCCACGATCGGTGGTCCTGCAACGAATCATGCACGGCGAGAGCGCGGGGCCGTCTCGGGCAACCGGCGATGACTCCGGCCGCGAGCCACTACAGTGCTCTCGGTAGCTGAGAGAGGAGCGGCGTGCGGATCACCGTGCTGGGAAAGTCGCCATCGTGGCAGGACGCTGGCGGCGCGTGCAGCGGATACCTCGTGGAGGAGGACGGATTCTCGCTGCTGCTCGACTGCGGCAACGGCGTGTTCTCAAAGCTGCGTCACTACCGCGACTACGTCGACCTCGACGCGGTGCTGATCACTCACCTGCACGCCGACCACTTCCTCGACCTGATCCCGTACAGCTACGCGCTCGCCTATGCGCCGCGCCAGCAGCCGGTGGCGGTTGGGCGGCTGGCCGGGCACGACGAGCCCGGCCCGTCCGCGGCTGTTCGCGCCGATGGGCGCGGGTGACATGTTCCGTCACCTGGTGGAGTGCTGGGGCGATGACGACCTCGTCGAGCGCGCCTTCCGGCTCTCCGAATACGACGGTCCCGACGAGCTGTCACTCGGACCGATCAGCGCCCGCTTCTGCGAAGTGCCGCACTACACCCGCACGTTCGCGGTCGAGCTTTCGGCCGGGAGCGGCCGACTCACCTACAGCGCCGACTGCTCACCCAACGAGCAGCTCGTACGCTTTGCGGCGGGAACCGACCTGCTGCTGATCGAGGCCACGCTGCCCCGGCCCGAACGCACCGGCCAGCGCGGTCACCTCACGCCGGGCGAGGCCGGCGAGCACGGCCGGCTTGCCGGCGCCCAGCGCGTCGTGCTCACCCACTTCTCCGACGAGCTCGATCCCGAGTGGGCGCGGGCGGAGGCGATCGAGTCGTTCGGCGGCCCGGTCGAGCTCGCGTACGAGGGTGCGGTGTACGACGTGTGAGCGTGCCTGCCGCTCGGCATCGCACGCTCCCCACTAAGCTCCGAGGGGCATGTCAGAGCGCGATCTGTTTGCCAACTTCGAGCGTATGCGGCGGGAGATGGATCAGCTGTTCGGAGACGTGTTCGGCATGGCGCGCCGGCGCGCCGGGTTCCAGCCGGCGGTGGACGTCGCCTACACGCTCGACCCGCCGCGCGCGATCGTGACCGCCGAGCTGGCCGGGATCGACCCGTCCGAGATCGAGATCGCGATCGAGGGCCGCCGGCTGCTGCTGTCCGGCACCCGGGGGCCGGCCGTGGCGCGGACCGACGTCTACCAGCAGGTGGAGATCGAGCGCGGCCCGTTCCGGCGTGTGGTCGAGTTGGGCGCCGACGTGCGCGGCCAGGAGGCCAAGGCGGTCTACGAGGACGGCATGCTGCGCATCGAGTTGCCGCTCGTGCACGAGCTGGCCGTTCGCACCGTCCCGGTCGGCGAGCTCGGCGACGGTTGACGCGTGATCGAGGTCGGGACCGCTGATCGCACCGCCCGCGACGTGGCGGTCGAGTCCACGCGCGTGCTGCCCCGCGAAGTCGGCGTGCTCCCGCTCCGGGACATGGTCACCTTCCCGGACATGATGATCCCGCTCAACATCGGCCAGCCGCGCAGCGTCGAGCTGATCAACGACGTGCTGCGGGGTGAGCGCACGATCGCGATGGTGGCCAGCCGCCAGACCGAGGTCGAGACGCCCACGCCCGACGAGCTGCATGAGGTCGGCGTGCTCGGCGTCGTCGCGCGCATGATCCGCGTCCCCGACGGCACGCTGCGGGTGCTGATCCAGGGCTCGCAGCGGATCCGGATCGCGCATTGGGTGAAGACCGAGCCCTACCTGGTGGCGGAGATCTCGGAGCTGCCCGACGTGGTCGATCCGAGCCCCGAGCTGACCGCGCTGATGCGCAACGTCCAGCAGACATTCGGCGAGATCATCGACCAGGTCCCCTACCTGCCCGAGGAGCTGCAGGTGATGGTGGCCAACGTCGACGACCCCAGTGCGCTGGCCAACCTGATCGCCGGCGCCCTGCGCATCCCGGCCGAGGAGAAGCAGGCTCTGCTCGAGCAGGTCGACGTGGGCAAGCGCCTGCGTCGCCTGTCGGAGATCCTGGCCCGCGAGCTCGAGGTGGTGGCGATCGGGTCGAAGATCCAGTCCCAGGTCCAGTCCGAGCTCGACAAGGGCCAGCGCGAGTACTTCCTGCGCCAGCAGCTCAAGGCGATCCAGGAGGAGCTCGGCGAGACCGACGAGATCCAGGCCGAGGTCAATGAGCTGCGTGAGCAGCTGAGCGCCCACGAGCTGCCCGAGGTGGTGCGACGCCAGGTCGACCGCGAGCTGGCCCGGCTCGAGCGCCTTCAGCCGGCGATGGCCGAGTACGGCGTGATCCGCGCCTACCTCGAATGGATCGCGGGGCTGCCGTGGGACGAGGAGACCGAGGACGACCTGGACCTCGAGCACGCGCGCAAGGTGCTCGACGAGGACCACTACGACATCGAGCAGGTCAAGAACCGGATCCTCGAGTTCCTGGCCGTGCGGCGGCTGACCGACGGGCGAGGGTCGGGTTCGGGCGGCTCGATTCTTTGCTTCGTGGGGCCGCCCGGCGTGGGCAAGACCTCGCTGGGGCGCTCGATGGCGCGCGCGCTCGGGCGCAAGTTCGAGCGGATCAGCGTGGGCGGGTTGCGCGACGAGGCCGAGATCCGCGGGCACCGCCGGACCTACATCGGGGCGATGCCCGGCGTCATCATCCGCGCCCTGCGCGACGCCGGCGTGCGCAACCCGCTGCTGATGATCGACGAAATCGACAAGATGGGGGCGGACTTCCGGGGCGACCCGGCCAGCGCGATGCTCGAGGTGCTCGATCCCGAGCAGAACCAGGGCTTCCGCGACCACTACCTGGACCTGCCGTTCGACCTCTCCGACGTGATGTTCGTATGCACGGCGAACACGCTCGAGACGGTGCCCGGGCCGCTGCGCGACCGGATGGAGGTGATCCAGCTCGCGGGCTACACCGAGGAGGAGAAGCTGCAGATCGCCAAGCGCTACCTGGTGCCGCGCCAGATCGAGCGAAACGGCCTCGGCGCCGCGCGGATCGGCTTCAGCGACCCGGCGCTGAGGGTGATCATCGCCGATTACACGCGCGAGGCGGGGGTTCGGCAATTGGAGCGCGAGGTCGGCACGATCTGCCGCCGGGTGGCCCGGCAGGTGGCCGAGGGCAGTGTCAGGCGCAAGGTGACCGTGACCGAGCCGCGGGTGCGGGCGCTGCTCGGCAAGCGGAAGTTCTTCTCCGAGACGCGCCGGCGGACCTCGCGACCTGGCGTGGCCACCGGCCTGGCCTGGACGCCGGTCGGCGGCGAGGTGCTGTTCATCGAGGCAACCGCGATGCCCGGGGCGGGCCGGCTGACGATCACCGGGCAGCTCGGCGCGGTGATGCAGGAGTCGGCGCAGGCGGCGCTGTCCTACGTGCGCTCGGAGGCCGGCGATCTGATCCCCGGGCTGGCCGAGGACTGGTTCGCCGGGCATGACATCCACATCCACGTGCCGGCCGGCGCCACCCCGAAGGACGGGCCGAGCGCCGGCGTGGCGATGGTGGTGGCGCTCGCGTCGCTGCTCTCCGGCCGGCCGGTTCGCTCCGACGTCGCGATGACCGGCGAGATCACCCTGACCGGGCAGGTGTTGCCGATCGGCGGCTTGAAGGAGAAGGCGCTGGCCGCCCAGCGGGGCGGGATCCGTTGCGTGATCGCCCCCGAGCGCAACGAGCAGGACGTCGACGAGATCCCCGAGCACCTGCGCAAGGACCTGTCGTTCAGGTTCGTGGCCACCGTCGAGGAGGCGCTCGAGGTGGCGCTCCAGCGGCGGGCGGCCCGCCGCCGTCCCCGGGCCCTGCGCGCGGCCTGACGCGGCCGGGTTGAAGCGGCGGGAATGCGGGGAGAAACCCCGCGAAGGGGCGCTCGATTGGCGTATCCTCACACTCACGACCCCACGCACGAGGGAGATCTATGCCAAAAAAGAAGTCCATGGCGGCCCCGCTGAAATCCGTTGACATCTCGAGCCTGAGCAAGGCGACGCCGTACATCCAGCGGATCGTCCAGGACGCCAAGCTGCGTGAGAACGTGCGGACGGCGTACGACTCGAGCCGCAGCGCGTATGCCCGCCTGACCAACGGGAAGGCTCCGGCCAAGGCGCTGATGGAGGACAAGAAACTCCAGCGCGACCTGCAGCAGGCGGTCGAGGCCCTTCGCGATGCGACCAACGCGCTGAGCGAGGGTCCCAAGAAGCAGGCGCGCAAGGGCTTCGGCCTCGGGCGCAAGCTGATGATCGCGAGCCTCGGATTCGGGCTGGCCCTGGCGGGCAGCGAGAAGCTGCGCACCAAGGTGCTGGACATGGTGTTCGGCAAGGAGGAGGAGTTCGAGTACACGCCGCCTCCGGCCACCGCGTCAACGCCACCGAGCTCACCAGTCGGAGCCGCCTAACGCGGCGTGCGTCGATCACCCAGCACGTGAGCGGAGGCGCCGGCGCGGCGCCTCCGGCGCGTTAAGGGGGCGTTTCCGGCGTTGGAGGATTCCTCGGGGGCGTGAGTAGAATCGCCCGGGGTGGAGGCGGCAACTCAACCACGCGAGCTGTCGGGCGACAAGGCCGCGCGAATCGTCGAGGCGATGCGGGCCTCGGTCGCCGCGCGCGGCATCGCGGGCTCGACGTTCGACCATGTGGCAGCCGAGGCGGGCGTCTCGCGCGGGCTGCTGCACTACTACTTCGGCACCAAGGAACAGCTGCTGATCGAGGTCGTCCGCCGCGAGTGCGACGTGCGGACCGAGCGGCTGGAGGAGGCGATCGAGGCGTCCTCGGACGCCGAGGACGTGCTCGACGCGCTCGTGCGCAGCTTCGAGGACTGGCTGGGGGACGGGCCGGCGCCGGCGCCGGTGATGCTCTACGAGATGCTCACGCTGGCCCAGCGCAACGAGGAGATTGCCGCCGAGCTGGCGTTGCTGGGGCGGCGCACGCGATCACATCTGGCCGACGCGCTCGAGCGAAAGCGCGCCGGCGGGGTGCTCTCGCTCCGGGTCGACCCCGAGCTGGCCGCCATGTTCCTGTTCGCGCTGGCCGACGGGGTCATCGTCCGGCGGCTGAGCGAGCCGGAGCTCGACATCGGTCCGCTGATCGAGCAGGGGATCATCGCCGCCCGTGCGGTGCTGAGCTGAGCCTCCGGCGGTGCGGCGGCTGATCGCCCTGGCGCTGGCCGGCGTGGTGCTGGCGCTGCTCGTCGTCGCCCAGCTCGTGCTGCCCGGGATCGCGGCTCGCCATCTGCGTGACGATCTGGCTCGATCGGGGACCGTGCTCTCGGTAAAGGTCAGTGCCTTTCCGGCCATCGAGCTGCTGTGGAATCACGCCGACAAGGTCGTGATCCGGATGGGTCGCTACCAGTCGGCGGCGGGCGACCTGGGCAAGCGGCTGGACGGCGCGGGCGGGGTGGGCACGATCGACGCCTCGGCGCAGGAGTTCGTCACCGGCGCGCTCACCTTGCGCGACGCCGCGCTGCGCAAGCGGGGCAGCGAGCTGATCGGCTCGGCCACGATCATGCAGGCCGACCTGCGCGCGGCGGTGCCGTTCCTGCAGGGCGTGCAGCCCGTCGCCTCAGCGGAGGGCCAGCTGATCATGCGCGGGACGGCCAGCCTGCTCGGCCTGACCGCCAGCGTCGACGCCGTGGTGGCCGCGCGCAACGGCGCGCTCGTGGTGGCGCCCGACGTGCCGTTCGGCGGGATCGCCACGATCACGCTGTTCAACGACCCGCACATCCAGGTGCAGTCGGTGAGCGCGGCCAGCGTGCCCGGTGGGTTTCGGGTCAACGCGCAGGCGAAGCTCCAGTAGGTCGGGCTGCGGGGCGCGTGGAAGCCACGGGTCGGCGTGAGCCCTACGGCTCGGCCGTGAGCGTCGCCACGCCCCGGACGTTGCCGGCGCGGGCCATCGCCCGGAGCGCCCCGGAGGCCTGCTTCAGGTACCGGTTCAAGAAGTCGATCGACACCCGCTCGACGATCCCGAGCTGCGGCTGCTCGGTCGTGTACGGCGGCAGGTGCGACGCCCCCTGCAACGCGAGCAGGAACTTCGGCCGCGGCGCGAGGTTGAAGAACTGGTAGGTGAAGAACGGCCGGTTGATCGTGTCCGCGGTTCCCTGCGTCGCGAGGAGGGGAGGGCTCGGCGCGGGAAAGTCGAAGCCGCCGACGCCCGGGATCTCGGCCCCCGACAGGATCACCGCGGCGCGGACCCGCCGGTCGAGGAACAGGCGGTCGTAGGCCACGGCGAGAGCGGTCTCGCCTCCGTCCGACTGGCCCGCCACCGCGATCTCATGACGATCGAGCAGGCCGGCGAACAGGCCCGAACGTCCGGCGCTCAGGGCGAGCATGCGCGAGATCACGAAGCTCATGTCACGCGGCTGGTTCACGATGTCTGATTCGTTCGGCCCGCCAGGGGCGTTCGCGTTGCCCAGCGGGAAGATCGGCGCGGCCACCACGTATCCGGCGCGCGCCCAGGCCTCAAGCAGCGAGGCGTAAGGCCCGGGCGTCACCGCGAACCCGTGGCCGAAGATCACGAGCGGGAACGGGCCCGCGGCGCGCGCCGGCGCGGCGCCCGGAACGTCCACCCCCGAGACCGGGCCGGCAGCCGGGTAGCGGATCACGGTGACGAGCGTCCGGGGCTCTGGCTTTCGGCCGGGAAAGCGCACCGTCCGGCTCGTGTCGACGAACGAGAGCGTCCGGATCCCGACCGCGAAGGGAGCGCGGGCACGGGCTGCCACGGCCGGTCGCGCGGGCGATCCAACATGACCGGCCAGCAACCCGAGCATCATCGCGATCAGCGCCCCGAGCGACCCCAGATCCGACAGTACGGTCACTCAGCGCAGGTAGACGGCCAGGAAGTCGCGGTCGTCCGGCGTCAGGTAGCGCAGCGGCGAGCGCACCATGTCGGCCAGCAGATTGGCCGGGTGGCCGGCGCCCGGGAAGCGGTAGGTGATGAAGCTCGGCCAGTAGGAGTTGATGTCGAGCTCCATGGCGCGCACGGCGCCGGCGTGGATGAGGATCCTGGCCAGCGACGCGACGGTCTGGTCGTTGGCGGCGGCGTAGATCAGGTTGCCGTGGCGGTCGATGCCGACGCCGGAGCGCCAGACGTAGACCTTGTTGCCGAGCGTGGCGCCCCATTCGGGCCCATCCGACAGGTTCGGGTTCACGTGGCCATGGTTGACGATCAGCGGCAGGTCCTGACGCGCGAACACGACGTCCGGACCCGCGTTGGGTCCGCCGGTCCAGGCCATGACGTCGACCCGGCCGCTGCGATAGCCCACGATCGTGGCCATCCCGTCGTGCAGCGGCGCATAGGTGTGACCGTGGTAGGCGAACCCGCCGTTCGAGTCTGCCAGCTTGAAGCCGCTGTTGAACGTCGCCACCAGGCGACCGCGCATGCTCGGCGGCACCTCCATCGGCCCGCGGTTGGGCATCGATACGGCCGGCTCCGCCAGCCCCGGGTACAGGTGCACCGACGCGCGCGTGTGGTCGATCCAGGCCACCCCGGCGACGATCTCGGGGTAGCTCGGGTCGGGCCGGTAGCTCGCGATCAGGACCGGGGGCCGGGAGCCGCCGGCCGCGTAGGTCGCGTGCCAGACGCCCTCGCCGGCCAGCGCCGGATGAATCACCGGGGCGATCGGAGGCGGGCGGTAGTGGTGGACGCGGTGGCGCGCGACGGCGCGCGCGGCCGCCGTCGTGCCCGTGCCACCTACCACCCCGGCCTGGGTGGGCAGCGCGCGCAACGCCGGGCCCCCCCTGGCCGGCGCGTTCAGCGAGTAGTACCAGTTCTCGACCGTGTTCACGAGCCCGCGTGCGCCGTGATCGCGCATCCACTCGACGGTGCGGATGCCGAGGCTCGAGTCCGAGCGCTGGGTCATCGCGTCGACATACGAGACGACGGCCGGGACGAGGCAGAGCAACGCGGCGATCAATCCGATGCGCCGCGCGCGCGACGCCCGCGAGGGTCGCGCGGAGCCGTCCGTCGGCCACGCGGGGGTCGGCGCCGGCTGGGTCTGGACGGGCGATCGGGGGGGTGCCAGCATTGGTGAGACGTTGTATAGACGATCGCAGGGGACTCAAAGCGCATGGTGAAAACCCCCTCATGTACAACCTACGTTGCGTTGATGTAGCGCACATACGCTGAGCGAGATGCCAGCTCTAGGAGGAGGCGCGTGGCTGCCCGAAGACGCGCGCGGTGAGTCGCTTGCGGCTGGCATGGGGCGGGCCACGAGCGCGTCGCGGCCGGCTGTCCGGCATGCCTCCTGGCGCGCCGTGCTCGTCACGATGCGCCCCAGGCAGTGGATCAAGAACGCGCTCGTGGTGGCCGCGGCCGGCGCCGCCGGTGCCCTCGGGCACGACGACGTGCCGGTGCGGGTGGGCCTCGCCTGCGTGGCCTTCTGCCTGCTCGCCTCGGGCATCTACGCGCTCAACGACGTCCGCGACGCGCCCGAGGATCGCCTGCACCCCCGCAAACGCCATCGTCCGATCGCGGCCGGCGAGCTCGATCCGCGGCTCGCCACGCTGCTCGGTGTGACGCTCGTGCTGAGCGGCCTCGTCCTCGCGACGCTGGTCCGTCCGCTGGTTGGCCTGATCGCGCTCACCTACGCGGTGCTGACGGTCAGCTACACGATCGCCCTGCGTCGCATCGCGATCGTCGACATCGCCGCGATCGCCGGCGGCTTCGTGCTGCGCGCCGTGGCCGGGGGCGCGGCCGCGCCGGTGGCGCTGTCGCGCTGGTTCGTGCTCGTGGTCACCTCGGCCGCGGTGCTGGTCGCCGCCGGCAAGCGGCAGGCCGAGCTCCGCCGGACGGAGGAGGCCGGCGTCACCGGGCGGCGGGTGCTCGTGCGCTACGGCGCGGCGCGCCTTCGCCTGATCGTCGCCGGCAGTGCCGCGGTCGCGATGTTCGCCTACAGCGTTTGGGCGCTCGCGCTGCCCGACGTCGACGGCATCCCCTGGCGCCCGCTGACCATCGTCCCGTTCGGGGTCTGCCTGCTGCGCTACGTCACGCTGCTCCGCTCCGGCGGCGGCGAGGCGCCCGAGGAACTGCTGCTCGGCGACCGGTGGCTGGCCGGCGCGGGGATCACCTGGCTGCTCGTATTCGCGCTCGGTGTCCATGCTGCTGGCTGATCTCACGCGCGCGAGCGCTCCCGCCGCGACCGCTCCCACCGGGATCGCGCCCGAGCCGGCGCGCCTGCGCGGGTGGGGTGGGGGACCCGGTTCGATCGGCTGGGTGCTGCGCGCTGACGACGCCGATATGGCGAGTGCTGCACTCGAGGTGTTTCGAACCAGCGCCCGGGGCAGGTGGCCCGGCGCGATCCCGCGCGGGATGGGCCGCAGCTACGGCGATGCCGCGCAGCTCGCGGGAGGCCTCGTGCTCGACACGACACGCCTGAAGGGCTTCGAGATCGATGCCGCCACCGGCACGGTCACCGCGCGCGCCGGCGTGACCCTCGGCGAGATGCTGGCCGCGCTGGTGGGCGCCGGATGGATGGTGCCGGTGGTCCCCGGCACCCAGCACGTCTCGGTCGGGGGCGCGATCGCCGGCGACATCCACGGCAAGAACCACGGCAGCGCGGGGACGTTCGGCAGTCATGTCGAGGCGCTCGGTCTGCTCACGTCATCGGGCGAGGCACTGGCGCTCCGCGCCGGCGAGGCGCTGTTCGACGCGACGCTCGGCGGGATGGGCCTGACGGGCGTGATCCTGTGGGCGCGCATTCGCCTGGCGCCGGTGAGCAGCCCGTTCCTGTCGGTCGACACCGATCGCGTCGCCGAGCTCGACGAGGTGCTGGCCGCACTGCGCGCGCCCGGCGGCCAACACCGCGTGGCCTGGCTCGACCTGCTGGGCTCGCGTGCCGGGCGCGGCGTGGTCACGCGCGCCGAGCACCTCCCCGGCGCGGCCGTCCCGTCCGGCGCGCGGGGCACCGCGACGGTGCGAGCCCGCGCCACCGTGCCGGCCCGGTGGCCCGGCGCGCTGCTGCGGCCGGCCGCCGTCCGCGCCTTCAACGAGCTGCGGTTCCGGCGCTTCCCGGTCCGCCAGCGCGGACGGGTCGAATCGCTCGGCGCGCACATGTTCCCGCTCGACGCCCTCGATGCCTGGCCGCGCCTGTACGGACGCCCCGGCTTCGTCCAGTACCAGCTGGTCGTCCCGTACGGCGCCGAGCGCGCGCTCGAGGACATCCTGGCCGAGCTCCGGCGAGCGCGGGTGCCCTGCTACCTCGCCGTCCTCAAGGACTTCGGCGAGGCGAGCCGCGCGCCGCTGTCGTTCCCGCTGGCCGGCTGGACGCTGGCCCTTGACCTGCCACGCGCGGCATCAGGCCTCGGGCCGGCGCTCGATCGCTGCGACGAGCTCGTGGCGGGCGCCGGAGGCCGCGTCTATCTGAGCAAGGACGCTCGCCTGCGCCCGGACGCCCTGCGCGCAATGTACCCGCGCCTGGACGAGTGGCGTACGGTGCGTGACCAGGCGGACCCCGAGCAGGTGTGGCGATCCGATCTCGCGACCCGCACGGGTCTCGTCCAGCGGCCATGAGTGCCGGCGGCCAACGGCGGGTCCTCCTGATCGGCGGGACCTCGGAGATCGGGTTGGCCATCGTCCGCCGGCTGGGCGCCGAGTCGCCGGTGCGGGCGTTCCTGCTCGGGCGCGATCGCGACCGCCTGGCCACCGCCGCCGCCACGCTCGCCGACGCCGAGTACGACGTGCTCGACGCCGACGCGCTCGACACCCACGAGCCGGTGATCTCCGGCGCGTTCGAACGGGCCGGCGGCTTCGACCTGGTCGTCCTGGCCGTGGGGGTGCTCGGCGGGCAGACCGGACTCGACGGCGACCGGTCGGTGTCCGAGACCGTGATGCGCGTGAACTTCGTGGGGTGCGGATCGCTGCTCCTCGCCTCGCTGGCCGCGCTGCGCCGGCAAGGCCGCGGCACGATGGTCGTGCTGTCGAGCGTGGCGGCCGAGCGGGCCCGCAAGTCGAACGCGATCTACGGCGCCGCCAAGGCCGGGCTCGACGCGCTCGCCCAGGGGCTGGCCGACTCGCTGGCCGGCAGCGGCGTCCGCGTGCTCGTCGTGCGGCCCGGCTTCGTGCGCACGCGGATGACGGCCGGGCTCGAGCCGGCGCCGTTCGCCACCACGGCCGACGCGGTGGCCGACGCCACCGTCAAGGCGCTGGCCGGTCGCGCGCATACGGTGTGGGTGCCGCCGACCCTACGCTACGTGTTCGCGGTGCTTCGCCATCTGCCCCGTCCGATCTACCGGAGGCTGCCGCTGTGAGACGCAACACGCTCCTGGTCGATGCGGCGATCGCGCTGGCCGTGGCCGGCCTGGTCCTGATCGTCGCCCCGGGCCTGGCCATCGTCGCGATCCTGGCCGTCCTGGCGGTCCTCGTGTGCGGGGTGAGCTTCGCGTTCACCGGCTGGCGAGCCCGCCGGGCCCGCCGTCGCGTCCCTCGCTCCAGGCGACCCATCCCGCGCCGGTGAGCCGCGGAGAGTCCCGCCTCACGCGGCGCGCGGTCCTGCGCGGCGCGGCGGTGGCGGGCGCGGCGGCGCTGGTCGACCCGGGCAGCGTGCTGGCCCGGACCGCGGTGCCCGGCCTGTTCAGCGCGCCAGTGGGTGCGCTCGCCCCCGGCCGGGCAATCCGGATCCCCGCCGGCCGGTCATTCTCGCTCGTCGGCGTCGAGTGGAGCACGCCCGCGCACGTGCGGATCGCCGGTTCGGAGAGCCGGTCTGGGTCGGCATCGCGAGCGAGGTCGAGCTGCGAAGCCCGGACGGGGTGGCGGGGGTTCGCCTCCACTTCGTCGCCGGGCCGCCCGACGCGGAAGCTCTCGCCCGGTCGCAGGCCCACGCGATCGGGACGGCGGACCTGCCGCCCGCCCAGCCGACCCTCGACGCCGGCCCCGGCCAGCCTCCGATCATCGCCCGCGCCGCCTGGGCCCGCGGTCATGCCCCTCCTCGACACGGCCCGTTGTATAGGACGGTCAAGCTCGCGTTCGTCCACCACAGCGAGACGCCCAACGGCTACGGCCCCGGCCAGGTTCCCGCGATCCTGTCCTCGATCTTCGTCTACCACCGTTACGTCCGCGACTTCTTCGACATCGCCTACAACTTCGCCGTCGACGCGTTCGGGCGGATCTGGGAGGCGCGTGCCGGCGGGATCGACGAGGCCGTGATCGGCGCGCACGCCGGCGGCTACAACGAGGTGTCGACCGGCGTGGTCGTGCTGGGCAGCTTCATGTCGGCGCTGCCGCCGCCCGCCGCGATGCGCTCCCTCGGCTCGCTGCTGGCCTGGAAGCTCTCGCTGCACGGCGTGCCGGCGCTCGGGCGGGTGTCGGTCGCGGTGGCGGCCGACGGCGCCTCCTACACGCCGTTCGCGGCGGGGGCGCACGTGTCGCTGCCCCGCATCGCCGGGCATCGCGACGGCGACCAGACGAGCTGCCCGGGCGACGCGCTGATTTCGCTCGAGAGCACGGCACCGCTCACCGTGAGCGGCACGGTCACGCCGGCCGGCCCGGGCGTGACGCTCGATGTCTACCGCGTCAAGGCCTCCGGGCGCCGGCATCTGGTCGCCTCCAAGCGGCTGGCCGCCGCCGGCGGGAACTTCCACGCCAGCTTCAGGCGTCTGCGCCCCGGCCGTTATGTGCTGGTCGCGGGCACGGTCGCGAGCGTCCTCTACGCGCCCGGCGCCTCCGCCCCGCTCATGGTCACCATCCCGTAGCTCCCCGCCTCGATGGTTCAAGCGCGCCGAAAGTGGGGAAAACAGGATCTACCTCCGTCCTGCCGGGCTGCATCCATGCACGATCGAGACATCCGCGCCATGCTGCGTGCCGCCACCGCCGCCAAGATCCTCGACGGCTGGCAGGGGCCGCACGTGACCGCGCGGAGCTACTGCATCGCGCCCACGGCCGGTGGGGCCATGGAGTGCACGCTCGACTACGTCATCCGGTACTGCGAGATGCTGGCGATGGCCGGTCTGAAGCCGCTTTACCGCGACTCGGAGCCGTGGCATCTGGGACCGGAGACCGTCGTCTAGAACCGGCCGGCGCGCGCCCTCAGCCGAACAGCCTGGGCGTCCGAAGCAGCATCCGGAGCTTGCCGCTCGGCCGGACCTTGCCGGCCACGAGCGCCCGCCACGGCTCGGTGCGTCCGGCCGCGATCTCGACCCAGTCGACCAGCCGGCAATGGAACGTCAGGTCGGCGTGCTCGACCCGTCCCTGCGCCACCGAGGTGTGACCGTTGTCTATCCGCAGGTGCCAGGGCTCTGCATCGCTGAAGTCCCACTGGATCGTTGCGCCCGGCGCCACCGAGGCGTCGATCTGCCGGCGCAGGCCGTCGAACAGCATCGCGGTGGCCTCGGCGTTGGGGGTCACCGGACCGTTCGGCTCGCCGAGGTAGCCCGCCCGCAGCAGCGTCAGCCCTCGCCGCGCGCGCTCGATCGGCGGCAGGTCGAACGGCAGCCCCAGGCGCATCGAGTTCGGGTCCAGGCCGGCCGCGCGCAGCCGTCCCTCCATCGCCTCCGCTCCCTGGGCGAAGATGTCCTCGAGCGTGAAGCCAAAGCTCGTCACGTAGCGCTCGTCCCAGCCGGGCGGTACGAACACGGCGGTGGTCCAGGGCAGGACCTCGCGCAGCAGATCGGCGATGGCCGGCTCGCAGTCGGGATCCTCGCGAACCAGGTCGGCCACCATCTTCACGCCAAACGCGATGTGCCGCTGCTCGTCGCGGGCCACGTGGCCGATCCCCGACCGGAAACCGGGCAGCAGGTCGCGCCGGGTCAGCCCCTCCTCGATGAAATGCTGCCCGGGCTGGGCCAGCGACGCCTCGATCACCAGGTGGTACAGCGTGATCGCCTGGGCCAGCTTCGGCCGCGAGCGGTCGCGCCGAAGCTCGTCGGCCATCTTGTCCAGCCGGTCGAACACCTTGCGAAAGCCCCACGTCAGCCGCGGCCGGGTCTCGTCCAGCGACGAGCCGACGTCGGCGCCCGCGCCGATCACCTCCCGCATGAAGCGGGCGAACAGCACCGCGTGACGGGCCTCGTCGACCTGCTGGGTGGCCAGGAAGTACTTCTGCTCCTCGCGCGGGGCGGCGTCTATGAACGGCGAGAGGTTGTCGGCCACCGAGTCCTCGCCGTGGAAGAACAGCGAGTAGGTCCAGAGCGCGCTCCGGCGGTCCACATCGGTCAACCGCTCCGACCAGTGCTCCCGATCGATCGTGAGATCGATCTCGGTGGCGCGCCAGTTGCCCTGCTCCCAGCGGGCATACAGATCGGAGTAGGAGATCTGATCGGCGGCGATCGCGTGCGACGGCATGCGCTACTCCGCCAGCTTGGGCGAGCGCCACGGCTCGCGCAGCCGCTCGTCGATCGCGTCGCCCAGCTCGCCGATCGCGATCCGCACCTGGCTCAGGCTGTCGCGGTCGCGCAGCGTGACCGTGCGGTCCTCGAGCGACTGGTGGTCGATCGTCACCGCCCACGGCGTGCCGATCTCGTCCTGCCGGCGGTAGCGCCGGCCGATCGCACCGCCCTCGTCGTACTCAGCCTGGACGCGGTCGCGGAGGTCGTTGTACACCTCCCGGGCGAGCTCGGGCTGTCCGTCCTTGCGCACGAGCGGGAGCACCGCGACCTTCACCGGGGCCAGGATCGGGTGCAGGCGCAGCACCGTCCGCTGCTCGCCCTCGATCTCGTCCTCGTCGTAGGCGTCGACGAGGAACGCGAGCATCGCCCGGTCGACGCCGGCGGCCGGCTCGATCACGTGGGGGACATAGCGCTCGCCGGTGGCGGTGTCGACGTACTCGAGCTTCTGGCCCGAGAACTTGGCGTGTTGGGTCAGGTCGAAGTTCCCGCGGTTGGCGATTCCCTCGAGCTCGGACCACCCGATCGGGAACAGGTACTCGACGTCGCTCGTCGCGCTCGAGTAGTGCGACAGCTCGTCCTGGTCGTGAGCCCGCAGGTGCAGGTGGTCGGGCCGGAGCCCCAGTCTCGTCCACCAGTTCATCCGCTCGGCCAGCCAGTGCTCGTGCCACCGCCCGGCCCCATCCGGGGGCACGAAGAACTCCATCTCCATCTGCTCGAACTCGCGGGTGCGGAAGATGAAGTTCCCGGTCGTGATCTCGTTGCGGAAGCTCTTGCCGATCTGGGCGATGCCGAACGGAGGCTTCTTGCGCGAGAACTGCAGGTAGTTCTTGAAGTTGAGGAAGATCCCCTGGGCGGTCTCGGGGCGCAGATAGACGGTCGAGCCCTCCTCCTGGACGGGACCGACCGTCGTCTGGAACATCAGGTTGAAGTCGCGCGCCTCGGTCAGGTCGCACTCGGGTGTCTCGCCGGGGTGCTTGGACGGCTTTCGTCCGCAGGCGGACTGCGCCAGGTGATCCTCCCGGAAGCGCAGCTTGCAGGTGCGGCAGTCGACGAGCGGATCGGTGAACCCGGCCAGGTGCCCGCTCGCCTCCCACGTCCGCGGGTGCTGGATGATCGCCGAGTCGAGCGCGACTACGTCATCGCGCTCCTGGAGCATCGCCCGCCACCACTGGTTCTTGACGTTGTTCTTGAGCAGGACGCCGTAGTGGCCGTAGTCGTAGCTCGACCCCAGCCCGCCGTAGATCTCGCTGCTCGGGAAGACGAAGCCGCGCCGCTTGCACAGCGAGACGATCTTGTCCATCGTGACGGAGTCGGCCATGTGCGGGCGGGATGCTAGTGGGCCGATCGTTTCCCGGAGGCCCACGGGCCACGCTGTGCAAAAACGGGGTGGCTCGCTTGCCGGCGCGACCACGGAGTAATGTGGGCGCGAGTGAGATGCCGGCTCACTGTGATGGCCGTTCTGGCCGTTCTGGCCCTCGCCGCGACTGGGTGCGGTAGCTCGGGCTCGTCGTCTTCGCCGTCGTCGGCCTCGGGCGCCGCATCGGGCACCTCGACGACCCATTTCGCCAAGACGAAGTTCGTCCTGCACGCCGGGCTCGCCTTCGGTGCCTTCCACCGCTGGATCTACAAACCGGCCAAGGCCGGCACGCTGCGCCACCCGTTCGAGCACCCGCTGACCGCCGCCAAGGCGGCCCTGGCGGCCGCGTTCGTCTACCACGAGCTCAAGCTGGCGCTGGCCGACGCGCAGGCCAATCCGACGCTCTCGAAGCTCGTGGCTCCGGTAACCGCCCTGCAGGACAAGCTTCACGGCCTCGCCGGCAGCGTGAAATCGGGCGGCGCGAGCCCGGCCGACGTGAGCGGGCTCGACAGCGCGATCTCGTCGATCAAGGGCCAGGCCGCGAGCGCCGGACAGACGATCACCGAGCAGGCGCCGGCCAGCCCGAGCGGCTGAGTCCCCCGGTCCGCTGCCGTCTCCCGGCTTGGCACTCTGCCCTTGAGAGTGCCAAAACGGCGGCCTATACTTAGTGAAGCAATGCCGATCTACGAGTACCGGTGCGAGCAGGGACACACGTTCGAGGTCATGCAGCGGATGAGCGACGACCCCGTTCAGAGCTGCGAGACGTGCGAGGCGCCGGTGTCCCGCGTGTTCCACCCGGTGGCCGTGCACTTCAAGGGGTCGGGCTTCTACAACACCGACTACGGGACGCGCAAGCGAGCGCGGGAGACCGCCAGCTCCGACAGCAGCAAGAAGGACAGCTCGTCGTCCAGCTCAGAGCCCGCGAAGTCGTCCTCGGACTCCAAGTCCAGCTCGGACACCAAGAGCACGAGCTCGACCAAGTCCGACTAGCTCGTGGCGAGGCCGGGGCTACGCGTTGCCCCGGCTAGCGCGTCAGCGTGAGCTTGACCGAGCGAGTGAGCGTGCCGCCACCCGGCTTGGTCACCGTCACCTTGACCGTCAGCGCAACCGGACCCGCGGCCGCGAGACGGCGGACCTGGGCCGGCGAGAGCTTCAACGTGATCGCATGCGCGCCGGCGCGGATCGCCTGAGCGCCCGTCCGCAGCAGCGTCACCGTGGTCGGCTTGCCCGCGCGTTTGCGGCCCGGGAAGGTGACCTGGAAGCTCGCCCTCTCGGCCAGGTTGACCGACAGGTTGACGCTCACGCCGTGCGTCAGAACGACGGCCAGGCGCTGCTTCTGGGCCGCGAGCCGCATGCTCAGCGCTGCCGCGACCGGCGTGGCGCCCTTTCCGGTGGTGGTCGTCGAAGGGGCCGGCGCGCTCGGCGTGGGTGCGGTCGGTGCGGAGACCGGCGAGGTCGGCGTCGGGACGGGCGCCGGGGGCGTGGTGCTGGCCGGCAGGCCGGCAGCCGGGTTCACGGTGATCTGGTGCTGGACGCTGTTGGTCACACCGAGGTCGTCGGTGGTGGTGAGCGTGACGGTGTAGGTCCCGGACGTGCTGTACGTGTGCGCGGTCGCGACGCCCGGCGACTGCACGGGGCTTCCGTCACCGAAGTTCCAGCTGTAGCGCTCGATCGTCCCGCCGGCCCCCGGGGTGGAAGCAGTGCCGTCGAACCGGACGGTCTGGCCCGCGGTGCTGACCGTGGGCGACGGCGTGAAGGCGGCCGTGGGCGGGTTGTCGACGGTGACGTGCTGCGCTGAGGTCGCGGTCTGACCGAGGTTGTTCGTGGTCGTGAGCGAGACGATGTAGATGCCGCGCGTGGCGTAGGGGTGGTGGGCGACGGCGGTGGTCCCCGTGTCCGCGGTGTCGGGGTTGCCTGAGGTCCCGTCGCCGAAATCCCAGCTGTAGTCGCTGATCGTGCCGGCCGGATCGATCGAGCTGCCGGCGTCGAACGTCGCGGTCGCCCCCGGCGCCGGAGTGCCCGGGTAGGTCGTGAATGCTGCCCCGGGCTCATCGACGGTCACCTGCTGGCTGGGCGAGGTGGCGGTGAGACCGAGGTCGTCGGTCACGGTCAGCGTGGCGAGATAGGTGCCGGGCGCCGTGTAGACGTGGTCGGCGGCGGCCGTGGTCTCGGTATCGCTGGTGGTGCCATCCCCGAAGTTCCAGCTGTAGTCGTCGATCGTCCCCCCGGCGCCGGGCTGCGCGGCGGAGCCGTCGAAATGGACCGACGAGCCCGGTGTGCTGGGTGCCGTCGGGGCGCTGAAGGACGCGGTCGGCGGGTTGTCGACGGTCACGGTGTGCGTGCTGGTGCTGGTCTGCGTGCCGTTGCTCGCGGTCAGCGTGACCTGGTAGGTGCCGCGGCTGGTGTAGGTGTGGGGGGCGGTGGGAGTGCCGTTCGTGTCCAGCGTGTCGGGGGTGTCGGCGGTCCCGTCGCCGAAGTCCCAGGTGTAGTCGGTGATGGGGCTCCCGAGATAGGTGGAGGAGGTCGCGGTGAAGGTCGTCTCGGTGCCCGGGGTCGGCGGGGCCGGGGAGGTCGTGAACGCCGCGACGGTGATCTGTTCGGTGGCCGTCCCGCCGACGTTCAGGTCGTCGATCGTCTTCAGCGTCACCGTGTAGATCCCGGGCGTGTTGTACGTATGGCTGGTGACGGGGCTCGTGGCGGTGTCGGCGCCGCCACCGTCTCCGAAGCTCCAGTTGTAGTCCCCGATCGAGCCACCTGCGCCCGCCGCCGAGGCGCTCCCGTCGAAGTTGACGGTGGTCCCCGGAGCAACCGTCGTCGCGGACGGGGTGAAGCCGGCGGTGGGTGGGCTGTCGACTGTGATCGTCTGCGTGGTGGTGTCGATCTGGCCGTCCGCGTCGGTGACCGTCAGCGTGACCCTGTAGGTCCCGCGCGAGCTGTAGGTGTGGTTGGCGGTCGCCGTCGGCCCCGCTTGCTGGGGCGTGCCGTCACCGAAGTTCCACGTGTACTGGCTGATCGCGCTGCCGGTGCCCGGCTGCGAGGCGCGGCCGTCGAAGGCGATCACCGTGCCCGGGGTGGGAGCGCTCGGATAGTCGGCGAATGACGCCGTCGGGTCGCTCGCCGGAGCGGCCGGGGTCGAGAACGTGTAGTCGTACCCGTAGGTCGTGCCGAGGCGGTTCTCGGCCACCAGCCGATAGTGGTAGGTCGTGCCGGGCGTGAGCCCGGAGAGATATCCGGTCACGGAGACGGGCGCGGTGCCGGCGCCGATGTCCGCCGGGCTCGTCTGGTTGCCGTAGGCGTCGCTGGTGCCGTACTGGATCCACCACGTGGTGTCTGGCCCGTTGCGGTAGATCCCGGCGGCCAGCGCGGCGTTGCGGCTGCTGACACTCTGCGTATAGGTGTTCGGCTGGTTCTGTCCGGAGGAAATCGCCGGCCCGCCGATCCCGGGAGCGCCCGTGACCCGCGCGCCCGAGATCGAGCCGACCCCGGTCGGGCCGTCGTAGCCCGGGCCGGCGTTGCAGATGTAGGAGATGTCGCAAGATGCCGTTGGAGCCGCTCACCACGTCGTTGAGCAGCCCGCTGTCGGCGTAGGCCCATTGCGGGGTGCTCGCCGAGGCGCCGGTGCTCGGCGAGACGCCGGTGATCGCGTCGTAGGCGGCGATCAACGGCGTGGCCAGGCTGGTTCCCCCGATCAGCTCCGGGTTGCCGTTGTCGATGATCGCCAGCCCGGTGTTGGGATCGGCGTCGGCGGAGAGGTCGGCGTAGGCGCGCCCCGCGCAGCCCGAGGCGGTCTGGTAGGCCGGCTGTGGCTCCTGAAGCGCGCACCCCGAGCCGCCGTCAGACCATGCTCCCTCGCTGAAGCCCCGCGCGTTCGGCGCGGCGCTGGCGGGCGTGAGCGTGGTGCCGCCGGCCGCGGTCACCCACGGCAGTGCGGCGGGGTAGACATCCTGGCCCGCGTCGACGTACCCGGTATCGCCTGTCGCGGCCACGGTGGGGACGTTGCCGAAGGGGTTCGTGTCAGGAAGGTTCGACGAGGTGCCCGTCCAACTGGCCGAGATCTGGTCCGCGCCGAGGCTGGCGGCGGTGGCCATCGCGGCCTCGAGATTGGAGATCCTGTCGGAGTTGGCCTCCACGAGCAGGATCTTGCAGTTGGGGCAGATCGCCGACACCGCGTCGAGGTCGAGCGAGATCTCCTGTCGCCAGCTCGTGCCCCGCGGGAGCGGCGACGGATCTCCCGATTGATTGACCTGCTGGAAGCAGCCGTTCGAAGTCGCCGCACGCCGGCAGTCCGTACTGGTCGACCGGTAGGCGGCGAGGTCGCTGGCGGCAGTGGGATCGTTGAACGCATCGACGATCGCCACCGTGTCGCCGCTCCCCGCGGCCTGCGACAGGTAGGACAGGTCGTAGGCCTGCTGGAGGTAGGCCGGGGTGTCCGGCGAGGGTGGAGCGGAGGGCGAAGCGGCGGCCGACGCGGCGCCGTGCGCCGCCGCCGGCGTGACCCGGCCCAGCGAGCGGTACGGCGTGACATGCGGGCGAACCGGAGCCCCGGTCGAGCGCAGAACGAGCGTCTGCGCGGCGCAGGTGGCGTGCCCGGCCGCCGCCTGGGTGCAGACGGGATGGGTGGTGACTTGGGCCGGCGACAGCCCGGTGATCTGGCGCAGCGCGCGGGCCTCGCTTCGGCTGGTCGGCGCGGGGCTCGGCCGTCCGGCTCGTGCGGCGCTCGCTCGCGCCGCGGCGGCCGTGCGCCGGTGGCTAGTCAGCCCTGACGCGCCGCCGGTGATCCCGGTGGACGCGGTTCGCGACTGCGCGCGGGCACGACGGCGCTGAGCGGCCGGCAAGACGACCGGCGTGATCGCGTGGACCTGGGCCAGCGCCCGGGTGGGCTGGGCATGGGCCGACCCAGCGGACCGCAAGACGTAGGCCAGGGTGCCCGCGAGCACGATCGCGAGCGAGGCGGCGAGCACCCGGGCGTGACGGCGTAGCCACGTGGTCATTGATTACTGGCTGGACGGTTGTTCGAGACGGTCGGCCGCCACCGAGGCCGGAACTGAGCAAATCCCACGCTCTCTCTATCGGCAGCGATTCGGAATGCTCAAGGGCCCCGTTCATGGCGGTCAGAATCCGGACGTCCTTATCCGCTGATCAGCTTAGCGACCGCCTGCTGGACGGCCTGCGGGGTCACGGTCAGCGCCGAGCCGACGCCGGGCACCGACTCGCCTCCGGTCGGCTTGAGAATCTGCACCGGGGCCGAGCCGCCCATTTCCGCGGCCCCGAACATGCTCAGCAGCGTGAAGCCGCCCATGTCGGTGCGGACCGCCTGCGGCGCATACCACGACGCCCACGGCAGATGCAGGAACGTGTGCACGGACAGCAGCTGGCTCTTGATCCCGTTGAGGATCTGCTGCTGATAGCCCTCGCGGGTCAGGTCGTTGCTGGCCGCGTTGCAGGCGTTCTCGCGGGTTCGGGCCAGGGTCAGCGCCTGGATGCCGGTCAGGTGATGGGTCCCCGGCCTCAGGTTCAGCGTGAAGCCGCCGTTCTTGGCGCCGCCGCTGATGTTCGAGCAGATCCGGCCGGTCTTGACGTCGACCCCGCCGATCGCGTCGATGAACTTGGGGAAGTTCGCGAAGTTGATGATGATCACATGGTTGATCTTGATTCCGGTGAGCTGCTCGACGGTCTTGATCGTCAGCGCCGGGCCCCCGAACGCATAGGCGGCGTTGATCTTGTTCGTGCCGTGGCCCGGGATCGAGACCAGCGTGTCGCGGGGGATCGACAGGCGCCGCGAGACGCCGCCGCCGATCCGCCACAGCATCAGCGTGTCGGACCGGCTGCCCGCGTCCTGGGTGTTCGCGCCCCCCTCGTGCGTGCCGGCCGGGCGCTGATCGGTCCCGATCACCAGCACGTTGTCGGCCCCGAACAGCATGTTCGAGCCCGAGGCGAGCGCCGACTCGGCGTCCGACGGCACCCCGCCCGACTGCGAGGAGGCGCTGATCAGGAACACGATGAACGACAGCAGGAGCCACGCCACGAGCGCCGCCAGGAGCCCGAGCACCACTCGCTTCCAGGTGATCCTCGGGCGCCCGCGGTCGCGGTCGCGGCCGCGGTAGGTGCGGTATTCGGGCGCGACCCGTAGGTCGTCGTCTTCGCCGCGCAGGCGCGCCTTCAGACCCTTCGGTCCGGCGCGATAGAGCTTGTAAGGGCGTTCTTCGAGGTCGCTGGGCATTGACCCATATAGTGACGGCATGCCGGGCCGGCGCACGATCGGCGTCGACATGGGCGGTACGAAGCTGTTGGCTGGTGCGGTCGATTCGCAGCTGTCCGTGCACCACCGCGTCCAGCGCAGTATGACCCGCCTCGATCAGTCCTACCTGCTCGACGTGGTGGTCGAAGCGGTCGAGGAGACGAGCGAAGGGGCCGGCGGAGAGGTCGATGCGGTCGGCTTCGGGATCCCGTCGCTGATCGACCAGCGCACCGGCACCGCGGTGCTCGCGGTCAACCTCCCGCTCAAGGACGTCCGGTTCGCCGACGTGATGACCGAGCGCCTCGGCCTGCCCGTGTTCGTCGACAACGACGCCAACCTGGCCGCGCTGGCCGAGCACCGGGCGGGCGCCGCGCGTGGGGCCAGCGAGGCGGTCGTCCTCACGATCGGCACCGGGGTGGGAGGCGGGCTGATCCTGCGCGGCCAGCTCTACCGGGGCGCGATCGGCTCCGGGGCCGAGCTGGGCCATCTGGTGATCGACCTCGACGGCCCGCCCTGCCAGGGGGCCTGTCCGAGCCGCGGGTGCGTGGAGGCGCTCGCCTCGGGCACCGCGCTGGCCCGCGAGGCGCTGCGGACCGCGCGCGAGCGCCCGGAGTCAGGGCTCGGTCGGGCGCTGGCGGCCGGGCGCGAGCTCGAGGGGCCGCTGGTCACCGAGCTGGCCCACGACGGCGATCAGGCGGCGATCGACGTGATCGAGCTGATCGGCACGCGGCTCGGGGTGGCGATCGCCAGCCTGGTCAACATCTTCAACCCCGAGGTGGTCGTGGTCGGGGGCGGGGTGATCGGCGCCGGCGAGCTGCTGCTGGGCGCCGCCCGGGCCGAGATGCTGGGGCGCGCGCTGCCGCCCTCGCGGGATGTGGTCGAGATCGTGCCGGCGGCGTTCGGGGTCGAGGCGGGCATGATCGGCGCCGCCGCGCTTGCCTTCGATGGCCTCGACGAGCGGAGCGGCCAGCGGTGAGCGCCGGTCGCCTGATCGTCTGCCCGACGCCGATCGGGAACCTGGAGGACGTCACGCTGCGCGTGCTCGCCGCCCTGCGCGAGGCCGACATCGTGGCCTGCGAGGACACCCGGCGCACGCGCGTGCTGCTCGACCGCTACGGCGTCGGCGGCAGGCTCGTCAGCTATCACGAGCACAACGAGCGGGCGCGCTCCGCCGAGTTGGTCGCGAAGATGCGCGAGGGTACGGTCGTGGCGCTCGTCTCCGACGCCGGGACGCCGCTCGTCTCGGACCCCGGCTTCGTGCTCGTCCAGGCCTGCGTGGCGGCCGGGCTGGCCGTCGAGGTGCTGCCCGGCCCGTCGGCGGCGCTGGCCGCGCTGGTGGCCAGCGCGCTGCCGGCGGACCGGTGGCGCTTCGCCGGCTTCCTGCCCCGCAAGAAGGGCGAGCTGCGCTCCGCGTTCGGCGGGCCCGAGACGCTCGTGGCGTTCGAATCGCCCAAACGGGTGGCGGCATCGCTGCAGGTCCTGGCCGAGCTCGATCCCGAGCGGCCGGTGGCGGTCGCCCGCGAGCTGACCAAGCTCCACGAGGAGGTGGTGCGCGGCACCGCCGCCGAGCTGGCCGAGCGCTACGCCGAGCGACCCGCCGCGCGGCGAGGTGGCGCTCGTCGTCGGCGGCGCGCCCTCGGCCGAGAACGAGATCGGCCCGGCGCTCGACGCGCTCAGGCGCCTGGTCGACGCCGGGGCCAAGCCGCGCCCCGCGGCCTCGGTCGTGAGCGAGCTGACCGGCGTGTCCGCCAACCGGCTCTATAAGGCCCTCACGGATTAGGGGCCGCCTGCGGCGGCGTCCGTGGGGCCGTTCCGCCGGGCATCCTTACCCGGCGGCCCGTCGCGACCGCGGAGGCGGTCCCCCAGACCCTGTCCGGACGGGGTACCTGGCCCCAGGGACGCTGCGCGAAGCGCAGCCCCAATAGAGTCAGGTACCAGCGATGGCCTTCTACATCACAACCGCGATCGACTATGTGAACGCGCAGCCGCACGTCGGTCATGCCTACGAGAAGATCGCCACCGACGTCCTGGCCCGCCACATGCGCCAGCGCGGCGAGGACGTGTTCTTCCTCACGGGGACCGACGAGCACGGCGAGCCGGTGGCCGACGCGGCCCACGCCCAGGGACTCGAACCCCGCGAGCTCGCCGACCGCAACGCCGAGCGGTTCAAGGCGCTCGCCCAGAGCCTGAACATCTCCAACGACTTCTTCATCCGCACCACCGATCCCGAGCACGCCGTCCGCGTCCAGGAGGTGCTCCTGCGCGTCCGCGACAACGGGCACGTGTACAAGGGCATGTACGAGGGCTGGTATTGCCCGCGGTGCGCCGACTTCAAGGTCGAGAACGAGATCCTCGAGGGCAACCGCTGCCCGATCCACGAGATCGCGCTCACGCGCGAGCAGGAGGAGAACTGGTTCTTCCGCCTCTCGACCTTCCAGGAGCCGCTCGAGCGGCTGTACGCCGAGCAGCGTGACTTCGTGATGCCGGCGCATCACTACAACGAGGCGCTCTCGTTCATCAGCTCCGGCCTGCAGGACGTGTCGCTCTCGCGCGGGCGGCTGACATGGGGCGTCACCGTCCCGTGGGATCACACGCACGTGTTCTACGTGTGGTTCGACGCGCTTTTGAATTACTACACGGCGCTCGGGTACGCGCGGCCGGGCGAGGACCTGACCGACCGATTCTGGCCCGCGACGTACCACATCATCGGCAAGGACATCCTCAAGTTCCACACCGTCTACTGGCCGGCGATGCTGATGGCGGCCGACCTGCCGGTTCCGCAGCACGTGTTCGTGCACGGCTTCCTGCTCGGCTCCGACGGGCGCAAGATGAGCAAGTCGCTGGGCAACGTCCTCGACCCGTTCGACGTGATCGACGCGTTCGGCACCGACGCGCTGCGCTTCTACCTGATGCGCGACGTCGCGTTCGGGTCCGACGGGGCGGTCGGGCTCGACGCCGTGCGCTCGCGCTACGAGGCGGAGCTGGCCAACGAGTACGGGAATCTCGCGAGCCGGACGATCGCCATGATCCACCGCTACCGCGACGGGGTGATCCCGGAGGTGGCGACCGACGATGTGCTTCGGCGCGAGTTCGACGTCCTCCCCGCGGAGGTCTCCGTGGTGCTCGATCGCGCCGACCCGACCCGCGCGCTCGAGCTGATCTGGCACCGCGTCCGGCGCCTGAACCGCTACGTCGAGGAGCGGGCGCCGTGGCAGCTCGCCCGCGATCCCGAGGCGGCGGGAGCCCTGGACGAGACGCTCGCGTCGCTGGCCGAAGGCCTCCGTGCGGTCAGCGTCCTGCTTCACCCGTACATGCCGGCGACCGTCGAGAAGCTGCTGCTGGCGCTCGGCGAGCCGGACGTCGCGTACGGCCGGGCGCTGTTCGGGGAGCGCGGCAGCGGCCTGCCCGTCGAGTCGCTCGAACCGCTGTTCCCCAAGCGTCAGCCGGAGTGATCGACGCCCACACGCACCTCGAGCTGTGCGACCCGCCCGATGCCGAGTTGGTGGCGGCGGCCGCTTCGGCCGGCGTCTCGCGGATCGTCACGATCGGGATCGACGGCGCGTCGTGCCGGGCCGCGCTGGCCGCGGCCGAGGACTTCCCGCAGGTCTACGCGGCGATCGGCCGCCATCCGAACTCGGCCACTGGCTTCGACGACGCCGATCTGGCCGAGCTGGCCGCGCTGGCCGCACACCCGAAGTGCGTGGCGATCGGGGAGACCGGTCTCGACTTCTATCGCGAGGGTGCGCCGCGGGCCGACCAGGAGCGTGCCTTCCGGGCCCAGATCGGGCTCGCGCGGTCGCTCGGCAAGCCTCTGGTGATCCACACGCGGGAGGCTTCCGATGAGACACTCGCGATCTTGAGCTCGGAGGCGGCCGGGTTGCGCGTGATCCTGCACTGCTTCTCGATGGCCGAGCGGATCGATGAGTGCCTGGCGCACGAGGACTGGTGGATCTCGTTCGCCGGCAACGTCACGTATCCGAAGGCGGAGGCGCTGAGGACGGCGGCGCTGCGCGTTCCAGGCGAGCGGTTGCTGGTCGAGACCGACGCACCGTTTCTGTCGCCCCAGGCCGTGCGGGGCAAGATGAACCAGCCGGCCAACGTGGTGTTGACCGCGCAGGCGCTGGCCGTCGAGCGGCGCGTGGCCTACGACGAGCTCGAGGCGGCCGTCGAGGCGTCGGCGGCCGAGGTGTACGGATGGTCCGCCTAGGCCAGAACTTCCTGGTCGACCGGAACATCCTGGACGTGATCGAGCGGCTGGCCGGCGTCGGGGCGGAGGACGTCGTACTCGAGATCGGCGGGGGCCAGGGCGTGCTGTCCGAACGCCTGGCCGGCGCGGTGGCGCACCTGCACGTGGTCGAGGTCGACCGGCGGCTGGCGGGCGCGTTGGGGGAGGTGCTGAGCGAGTTCTCGAACGTCACGCTGCACATGGCCGACGCGCTGGATCTCGATCTCGGGGCCCTGGATCCGGCGCCGACCGCGGTGGTGGCCAACCTGCCCTACTCGATCGCCGCCACCGTGATCCTGCGGACGATCGAGGAGCTGCCCAGCGTGCGCGAGTGGGTGGTGATGGTGCAGCGCGAGGTGGGGGAGCGGCTGGCCGCGTCGGCCGGAGATCCCGCCTACGGCGTACCGTCCGTGCTGGCCCAGCTCGACTGCGAGGTGAAGGTGCTCCGGCCGGTGTCGCGCACCGTATTCCGCCCGGTACCGCGGGTGGATTCGGTGCTTGTCGGGCTGCACCGGCGTGATTCGGGTTCTGCCGGGGTTGATCCAGGGGTTCGCGCGCTCGTGCACGACGCGTTCGCCCACCGGCGCAAGGCGCTCGCGGGATCGCTGGCGCTGGCCCCGGGCGCGCCGCGCGGGGTGCGCGAGCGGGCGCGGGACGCCCTGGTGGCGCTGGGCCATCCACCCGACGAGCGGGCCGAGCGGCTGTCGCCCGAGGAGTTCCGGGAGCTCGCCGCGAGGCTCGGCAGCTCGTGACGCTGTTCGCGCGGGCGCCGGGGAAGGTCAACCTGTGCCTGTTCCTCGGGCCGGTGCGCTCCGATGGGCGACACGAGCTCGTGACGCTGTTCGAGTCGGTGTCGCTGGCCGACTCGGTCGAGATGGCGCCCGTCCTGGCCCCCGGGTCCGCGCCGGCGCCCGTCCTGCCCCCCGGGTCCGCGCCGGCGCCCGGTCCCGCCCCGGCCGACCAGATCGTGTGCGCCGGCGTGGAGGGATTCAACATCGTGGCGCAGACGCTGGACGGATTGCGCGCCCGCGGGTGGTCCGGGCCGCCGGTGCGGGTCGTGATCGACAAGCGAATCCCGGTTGCGGGCGGCATGGGTGGGGGTTCGGCAGACGCCGCAGCCGCGTTGCGGTTGGCCGCCCGTGTCTCCCCGGTCGCGCCGGACACCGTCGCCGAGCTCGCCGCGTCGCTGGGCGCAGACGTGCCGAGCCAGCTTGCGCCAGGGGTGTCGATCGGGACCGGCGCGGGCGAGGTCGTCTCCCCGGTCGATCCGCTGGCTCCGCACGCCTTCGTGATCGTGCCGCATGGCTTCGGCCTCTCGACCCCGGATGTCTACCGCGAGGCGGACCGGATCGGCCTGCCTCGGGATGCCTCGGAGCTGGCCGCCCTGCGCGACCGGCTGCGTCGCGCCGACGAGGCGCTGACGCCCGAGTTGCTGGTCAACGACCTCGAGGCCGCGGCGCTCTCGCTCCGGCCCGAGATCGGGCGAGCGCTCGAAGCGCTGCGCGAGGCCGGCGCCGAGCACGCGATGGTCTCGGGGTCCGGTCCGACCGTGTTCGGGCTGTTCACCGGCGCGGACGCACCGGCCCGGGCCGAGGCCGTGGCGGTCGGCCTGTCCGATCAGTACCCTGGGGCGACCTCGGCGGCCCCGGTGAGCGAGGAGTTCGGCGCTCCGCGGGGAAGCTAACCCCGCGTTTCGCCGTCGGGCACAATTCCCACAAGGCTCGTGAGCAACCAATCCATCACCTACCTGGTCGGCGCATGTGCTTGCGTATTCGGCCTGGCCGCGTTTTGTGTGTTCGTGATCGTGCCGACGGTCACGGCGTACCGCCGGCCGCTCGAGCGGGTGACCGCGGTGGTGCTGTCGCTGTACGTCCTTGCCGCGCTCGTGGGGATCGGCGTGCTGCTCGGCGCGGTGATCGTGGTCGAGTGGCCGCGGTTTTTCTGACCGTTGCCAGGGGCCGGCATCTGCCCAGGACACCCAAAAGCCGGGCTTTTCTGACTACGGCCGGGGCCGGAAGGGTTGGCTGAACGCAATCCGGAGCAGCCGGTGCCGGCCGCGCCGGACCTGACCGCGCTGGCCGCGATCACCGACGCCGTCGAGGACGGGGCCGGCCTGCCCGCCATCCTCCGCGCCGCGGCGCGCGCGCTCGAGACCAGTCTGGTCCTCATTGACCGGTCGGCCTCGGTGCTTGCGGTCGCCGCTCGCAGCCCCGCCGACGAGCGCTCGTTGATGCGCGACGGAGACGATGTGACGACGATCGATCTCAAGGTGGCCGACGCGACGGTGGGGAAACTGCGCATGCGGGCCTCCGAGCGACCGCCCGACGCCTCGCTGCTGCGCCTGGTGACCACGCTGATCGCGTCTGAGGTCGAGCGCGTGCGGGCTCCCGAGCGCGCCTCCGAGGAAGCCGCCACGACGTTCCAGCGAGCCGTGCTCGAGGGGCGGATCCAGGGGCGGGAGGAGGCGATCGCGCTCGGCAAGGAGGTGGGCACCGATCTGGGCGTGGGCGCGAGCGTCGTGATCATTCGCGCCCACCCGCGGAGCCCAACCGAGGAGGACTGGCGCCGGCGCATGCTCGCGCTGGTCGCGCGGGGGGCGCGCTCGATCGCTCCGGGGTCGATCGCGGCGGCGACCGCGGAGGAGGTGGGCGGCGAGATCGCCGTGCTTCTGCCCGACGGCGACGGGGAGATGGGACGGCGGGCGGTGTCGGCGATCCTGCGCGAGCTCGAGTCGGGCCTGCCCGGTTTCGCCTTCGCGATCGGGCGCAGCCGCCGTACCGAGGATCCGATCGAGCTTCACCGCGCGCGCAACGAGGCATTGCTGGCGGCGAACGTGGTCGAGGGTGAGCCGGAGCGGGTCGAGCTCGGCTACGAGGAGACCGGGACCTATCAGCTGCTGCTGCCCCACATGAACGACCCGATCGAGCTGCGGCGCTTTTACGAAGAGACCGTCCGCCCGCTGGTCGCCTACGACGAGCAGTACGAGACCGATCTCCTCGGCACGCTCTCGACCTTCCTCGAATGCGACGCCAACGTGAACGCGACCGCCTCGCGCCTCATCACCCACCGGCACACGGTCCGCTACCGATTCGAGCGGGTGCGTGAGTTGACCGGCCTGGACGTGTCCTCCACCGACGGCCGCGAGAAGCTCTCGCTCGGCCTCAAGGCGATGCGGGTGCTCGGGATCGCGCCGCCGCGCGGTCCGGCCCACGAGCGCGGGGCCGAAGGCGGGCGGGTACCGAGGTAGGGTCCTGCGGTGAGCGCTCAGCGGCCCGCCGTGCTGATCATGGCCCGCGCACCGCGCGCCGGCGAGGTCCGGCGGGCGCTCGAGCCGCTGCTCGGCCGGGAAGGTTGCCTCGAGCTCCAGGCCAAGCTGATCGTGGCCGCGGCCGTGTGGGCGCGCAAGGTGGGCGCCAGCACGGTGCACGTGGCCCACGACCCGCCGGACGCCGGAGCAGAGCTGCGCCGGCTGGTCGGCGGGGACGCGGTCGTGTTTCCCCAGAACGGGGAGGGAATCACCGGCCGTCTGGCCGATGCCTCGGCCCGCGTGCTCGCCCGCGGTGGGGGCCCCCTGCTGATCGTCTGGCCCGACCTGCCCCGGCTTCGGACGACACACGCCACCGCCGCGCTCGAGGATCTGAGCTCGGGCTGCGATGTCGTGCTCGGGCCGGCCATCGACGGCGGTCTGTACCTCGTCGGGATCGCGCGGCCCCTACCCGAGTTGTTCGCCCTCCCCGAGCAGACGTGGCGCGGGGACGTGATGGCGGTGGCGCTCACCGCGATCCGCGACGTCGGCTTCGAGGTCGGGATCCTGCGCGCCGAGCGCGCCCTGCACCGGCCCGCCGATGTGCGCGCCGCGCTGGCCGATCCGCTCCTGCCCGAGGACGTCCGGGCCATCCTGCGCCGCCGGCACTGAGGCGCCGGGGCGAGCGTCCCCCGACGCGCCGGCGCCTCGGTCATACGTCGAGTTTGGTTTCGGCCGGCTAAATCCGCGCCGCCGGCGGCCGACACAGTCAGGCGACACGCGCCTGGGCGCGTGCGAGCGACGCCTGTCCCGACCATGCCGCCTCTCTCGCCCCTTCCCCTGATCCCCGACGCCGACGATGGTCGGTGGCGGCGCCGGATTCTCAAGCGGGGGCGGCGACCGGTCGATCCACGAGGTGTGGCGAGACGACTCAAGGACCGGGCATCCGCCCAGCACGGCTTCACGCTGATCGAGGTGCTGATGAGCGCGCTGGTCGTGACCCTGATCGCAGGGGGAGTCGCCGCGGGGCTGATGGCCAACATAAAGGCCTCGGGCGATCAGCATCGGCGCACGGCGGCGCAGGCCCTGGCCGAGCAGGATCAGGAGCGACTGAAGGGCCTCTCCTCGGAGCAGCTCGACAACCTGAGCCAGACCTACAACAGCACGCTCGACACCTACAAGTTCACCGTCACCTCGCAGGCGTGGTACCTGAGCAGCTCGAACGGCCAGGCCTGCACGACCTCGGGCGGCGCCAGTGCCACCTCCTTCAAGACGATCTCGACGGTGACCTGGACGAATCCCTCCGGCGTCAACCAGACGCTGGCCACCGACGAGAGCGTGATCTCACCGCCCGCGGGCGGCGGCATCCTGGCGCAGTTCCACGACCAGACGGCATCGCCGCTCTCGGGTGTCGCGATGTCCGCCTCGGGCCCCGACTCGGATGCTGCGACGAGCGACTCGAACGGTTGCGTGATCTTCTCTGCCCTGCCCACCGGCAGCTACAACCTCAAGTTCACCGATATCGGCTATGTGGACCCCAACGGAAACGCCTCGCCGGTCAGCGCGACCGCCAGCGTGGCCAGCACGGGCTACGCGGCGCCGAGCGGCGGCAATCCGGTTGAGCTCGGGCAAGGTGGTGCTGTCACCGGACAGTTCAAGACCACATACAACGGCACGAACTACGGCACCCAGTCCGATGGACTCTCCTGGTTCAGCCCAGGAGGTGCCGGCATCCCGATGGCCAGCTTCCGCGATAACGCGCCCGGCCTCAGCGGCTCGATCAGCACGACAACCGCATCGGGGACGGCGTCGCCGCAGGGGCTGTTTCCCTTCGTCTCCTCGCTCAACCCCGTGAGCTACACGAACAACTATCAGGTGTGGGCGGGAAAATGCCTTCAGGAAGAGCCGCCGGCCGGCACCGACATGTTCTCCGTCTCGCCGGGATCGAGCACCACGCAGACAATCCTCGAGCCGGCGCTTCTCCTGAGCACCACTTACAAGTCGTCGACCGGAACGGTCAGCAACGTGAACCCGGCGGACGTGAAGGCGACGTTCACCAACACGTCTGGGAACACGTGCTCGGATGAGTGGGGGCTCACCGCGGCGCCGGTGATTCCGGCCCTGGCGACCGGTACGAACGTCTACGGGATCCCGTTCACCAGCAGCGCCACGAGTGGTTCGAACGCGAGCAGCTCCGGCCAGACGGGCAAGGTCACGGTGTGCGCGGACTACAAGCCGAATGGCAGCACCAAGTACTACCAGGCAAGTACGACCATCACCGACGACAGCTACACGAGCACGACGGCACCGCCCACCCTCCAGATTCCTTTTGCCACGACAGCGCCGGGACAGTGCCCATGACGCGTCGCCGGCTGGCATCCGAGGCGGGCTTCACGCTCATCGAGCTGATGGTCGCGATGGTGGCCGGCGTGGTGGTGCTGCTCGCGCTGGGCACGATCATGGACGTCGCGCTGCGTGAAACGACTCGGTCGTTCACGCTCGTCGACGCCACCGAACGCGCACGCCCGATCTTTGAAGGGGTCGAGAACCAGCTGCACTCCGGGTGCTTCGCCGACGAAGAGACGCCGATTCAAGTGGGCAGCGGCCCGAACGCGTTGATCTTCATGAACGCGTCCGGGAACAGCGCGACGCCCACCGCGATGTGGAACGAGATCGACTACAACCCAGCGCCAACCTCGACTCTGACCGAGAGCACCTACACGACGACGTACTCAGTGGTGAACGGAGAGCCGAACTGGGCCCGGGGGTCGCTGGTCAGCAGCAAGATCCTGCTCACCAACGTGACCCGGAACGGCACCACGCCCGTCTTCCAGTACTTCGCTTACCAAACGGCTCCGGGTACCGACGCGGGCGGTAACCAGTACGAGGTCCTGCCGGACGGCACCAGCCCGATTCCGGGCACGAGCACGACCGTCTACAACCCGCTCGCCCCGGGCACCACGCTGTCCAGCGCGCAGGCCGCAACCGCCGCCGAGGTGATGATCAACCTCACCGTCGGTCCGGCGGGTCGTGCCAACGAGAACACCAACCTGGCCAATACCGGTCAGAGCGTCAGCGACATCATCACGTTCCGATTCACCCCCGCCGCCAACCATGACGGACCCGGGACCACCTTTACACCATGCGACTGATCAGTACGACAACTCACGCCGCGCGGTCGGCTCGCCTGCGCTTCGCCGCCGAGGACGGCTTCACGATGGTGGTGGCGCTCAGCGTGCTGCTCGTGACGAGCATGCTGCTGACCGGCGTGTTCTTCGCGCTCCAGGGCGAGATCCACAGCGGCACCAACGATCTTTCGGCCAAGCGGGCCTATGCCGCCGCGCAGGCCGGCGTTCAGGCCTACCTCTACGACCTCGACCAGAACCCGAACTATTGGGGAACCTGCGCGAACGACACGGCTGGCTCCACTCCCGTCCCGGGTGCGTCGGACGGTGAGACCTACTCCTATGCGCCGGTCTACGCCAACGGCAACACGGGCTGCACGAGCAACATGATCAACTCGATGGTGGACACGAATACCGGCACGATCCGGCTCGTATTCACGGGCAAGGCCGGCGCCAATCCGGTCATGAGTCGCTCGATCGTGGTGAGCTTCCGGATGAACAGCCCGCTCGACTTCCTGTGGTACACCCATTTCGAGGCGTTCGACACCAGCATTCAAAACATGGGCAACTGCGGCGAGTTCTACCGCGACGGACGAACCAGCATCAACTCGGGTTGCAACATCCAGTGGTTCACGGGCGACGTGATGAACGGGCCGATGTACACGGATGATCAGTACCTGATCGCGTCGGGTGCCACGCCTTCGTTCGGCCGCAATCCGTCGGACAAGATCGAGAGCTCGGAGCCATCCTCGGCGAATCTCTCGGAGGTCTGCTCGGGGGACAGCTGCGGCAGCGCCCATTTCAACGGAACCCGAGTCCCGGACGCGACGCAAATCCCGACCCCGTCTGACAACTCCGAGCTTCTGACCGACGCCCAGAACTACGGCCAGGTGCTCTACGGGACCACGACGATCACGCTGAACGGAAGCAACGCGACCGCGGTCACCTGCCCCTCGGCGACGGGCACCTGCACGACCACCTCCGTCAACATCGCCCAGAAGCCGATCATCTACGTGGCCAACGCGCCGGGGTGCAGTCCCGGCACCTACAACCCGGTCAGCGTGACCTATCCGACGAACGGCTCGGGCAACTACGCCGGATGTGACGGGAACGTGTACCTGTCTGGCAACTACAGCTCTCCGTTGACGATCGGCGCCGAACAGAACATCATCGTCGACAGCAACCACCAAACCGGAGCGCCTTACGGTGTCACGACCACGGCCGATGGTTCTGGGAATCCGACCGGCACCGCGACGCTCGGACTCGTGGCCAACAAGTACGTCCGGGTGATGCACGGGTGCACCGGCGGCACCAACGTCGCCTCGCAGACCCTCACCAACCCGGTAATCGATGCAGCCATCCTCGCCCTCGCGCACTCGTTCATGAACGACAACTACAACTGCGGCTCCTCGCCCGGATCGTTGACCATCCACGGCGCGATCGCCCAGTACTTCCGCGGCGCCGTGAGCACCGGCTCCGGCTCCCCCAGCACGGGCTATTCGAAGAACTACAACTACGACGACCGCCTGGCCAACATCCTGCCGCCGTATCTGTTCGACATCTCGAACTCGGGCTGGCACGTCTCGCGCGAGACGACCTGCGTGGCCGGCAGCCTGAACACGAGCTACGGCTGCAACGCGCCGGGTTAGGCCGGGCGACGACCGCGGAGGGGCGCCGTGGCGCCACGTTCTGGCGGTCGCGGTGGCGGTGCCTTGTGCGCCGGCACGTCAGATCGCTGGTTTGTGGCATCGATCAGATCAGACGGCCGGTCCGGGGCGTCGATCAGCTAACTTCAACATGGCTCCACGCCGATTTACTGGGGAGTGGTGTAACGGCAGCACGGCGATCACTTTGGAGCCGCTCGTGTCCAGGTTCGAATCCTGGCTCCCCAGCCTGGAGCGGCGCTGGTCAAGAAGTCCAGCTACGTGCGAGTTTTTCCGTCCGCTGCACCGAACTAGTGTTCGTGTATGCCATGGGACCCCGCGGTATACCGAGGAGCAGGTGCGACATGCGGTCGGCGCTTCGCGAAGCACGGCCGAGGCATTGAGACGGCTGGGGCTGCGTCCCGCCGGCGGCAACCACAGGACGCTGAAGAAGCTCATCGCGCGATACGCGATCTCAACCGAGCATTTCGATCCGTACTGGATCCAGCGGGGCTCACGGTCGACGTCGGCAACTCCGCTTGAAGCAATCCTGGTCGAGGACTCGACCTACTCCCGCAACCACCTGAAGCGGCGCCTATACGACGTCCGGCTCAAGGCGCGTATCTGCGAGTTATGCGGTCAGGGCGAGAAATGGCAAGGCCGGCAGATGGCAATGATCCTCGACCACATCAACGGCGTCCCGACGACAACCGGCTCGAGAACCTTCGGATCGTCTGTCCAAACTGTGCGGCGACGCTAGACACCCACTGCGGGAGGAAGAACCGGCGCGATCGCACGCCACGAAGCTGTGTGTGGATGCGGCGGCGAATTCATCCCTAAGTACACGAGCCATCGTTACTGCTCGCCGCACTGTGGTGTGCATAGCAGGGGCTCGCGGGGAAGCCGCGACCCGAGCGTCGAAAGGTCGAACGCCCTCCCACGCGCAGCTGATAGAGGATGTCGCTTCGATGGGTTTCCTGGCCGTCGGACGCAAGTACGGCGTCTCCGACAACGCAGTGCGCAAGTGGATCCGCTGGTATGAGTACAACCGAGAGCTCACGGAGGCGACGAGGAGGGGAGGCTGGTCAGGAACCGCAGTGAGGGCTCGATCGCAGGGCCGGGTAAATCGCGCTGTCCGCGATCGGCGCCGCAACCAGCCCGGGCTCTGGCAGACGGACCGCGGCGCGCGGCCGCTGAATCACAGCGGCCAGACGCCGGAGCAGTAGGCCGCGTGCCGGGGCGATCGCGGGCCGACGGGCGACGCGACCGCGGCGCGGCGGGCAGACAGCCGACCGTCAGAGCAAGATCCCCTACGATCCTGGCGTGGCCGCGCCGGTAGTCGTCATCCTCGCCGCCGGGCAGGGAACGCGAATGCGTTCCGAGAAGCCGAAGCTGTTGCACGAGGTGTGCGGCCGGCCGATCATCGCGTGGCCGGTGGCGGCGGCGGAGGCGGCCGGCGCCGGGACCATCGTCGTCGTAGAGGGGCCGGATCGGCCGCTCGCGGGCACGCTGGACGGCAAGGTGACCACGGCCGTGCAGGAGGCGCCTCGCGGCACGGCGGACGCGGTCAAGGCGGCGGCGCCGTACATCGACTCCGACGCCACGGTGATCGTGCTGAACGGCGATCACCCGCTGATCACGGCCGAGACGCTCAGAGGGCTGGCCGAGGCGCACGCTCGGTCGGGTGCGGCGGCCACGCTGGCCACCGCGGTGCTCGAGGATCCGAGCGGGTACGGGCGCGTGGTGCGGGCTCCGGACGGCACGGTCGAGCGGGTCGTGGAGACGAAGACGGCCGGCGACGCCACCGAGCTCGAGTTGCACATCCGGGAGATCAGCACCGGCATCTACGCCTTCGAGGGGGCGGCGCTGCTGGCCGCGCTCGAGGAGGTCGCGCCCCACAACGCCCAGGGAGAGCTGTACCTGCCCGATGTGGTGCCGGTGATCCGGGGACGGGAGCGGACCGTCGATGCGCACGAGATCGGCGACGCCAGCGAGCTGGGGGTCAACGACCGGGCCCAGCTGGCCGCCGTGCGGGCGATCGCCCAGCGCCGCATCCACGAGCGCCACATGCTGGCCGGCGTGACGATCGTCGATCCGGCCGCGACGGTGATCGACGTCGGGGTGCGGATCGACCAGGACGCGGTGATCGCGCCGTTCTCCAGCCTCCACGGCAACACGGAGATCGGAGCCGGCGCGCAGATCGGCCCGCTGAGCACGCTGATCGACACACGGGTCGGCGCGGGGTCCAAGGTCATTCACTCCTACCTGCACGGAGCCGACGTGGGCGAGCGGGTGAGCGTCGGGCCGTTCAGCTACTTCCGTCCCGGGGCCGTCCTGCGGGAGGGCTCCAAGGCCGGCGCATTCGTCGAGATCAAGAACTCGGACGTCGGCGCGGGATCGAAGGTCCCTCACCTCTCCTACATCGGCGACACCGAGATCGGAGAGCGGACCAACATCGGCGCCGGGACGATCACCGCCAACTACGACGGGACCAACAAGCACCGCACGAAGATCGGGTCCGGCGCGTTCGTCAGCGTCGACACGATGTTCGTGGCGCCGGTCAGCATGGGCGACGGGGCGTACACCGGCGCCGGGTCGGTGATCACCGACGACATCCCGGACGGGGCGCTCGGCATCGCGCGGGCCCGCCAGAAGAACATCGAGGGCTATACCGAACGTCGCAAGCAGCGGGGTTCGGGCGAGCGCGACGAGGCCGGCGACGCTAAGAATCCTGCCGGCGGTTCCGCCGAGCGGTAACAATGTGCCGGCACGCACCCGCCGGCGAACCGACACGCGAGAACATCCGTCCCGTCGGAGCCGTCCGGTAAAGGCCATCTGTCCCCTCCCGGTCCTACACTCGATCGCACCATGAGCCTGCTCGAGACTCGCGCCGCCCCGAGTGAGCTGGAGGTCGATGCCCGCAAGCGGCTCATGCTGTTCTCGGGCCGGGCGAACCCGAATCTCGCCGCGAAGATCGCCTCCAAGCTGGGCCTCGGGCTCGGCAGCGTGACGCTCAAGACGTTCACCAACGGCGAGGTCTACTGCCGCTATGACCAGTCGGTCCGGGGTGCGGACGTGTTCATCGTGCAGCCGACCTGCGGCAACCCGGACTACGGCCTGAGCGCGAACGACGCGCTGATGGAGCTCATGGTGATGGTCGACGCCGCCGTCGGTGGCTCGGCCCACCGGGTGATCGCGGTCACGCCCTGGTACGGCTACTCGCGCCAGGACAAGAAGTCCGCCCCGCGCGAGCCGATCAGCGCGCGCATGGTGGCCCGCATGCTCGAGTCGGCGGGGATCGACCGGATCCTCACCATGGACCTGCACCAGGGCCAGATCCAGGGTTTCTTCCAGAAGCCGTGCGACCACATGACCGCCCTGTTCATGCTCACCCAGTACTTCCAGGACCTCGGGCTGGACGATCTCGTCGTGGTCGCGCCCGACGCCGGGCGCGTGAAGCTGAACAAGCAGTTCGCCACGAAGATCGGCGCCGATCTGGCCATCCTCAACAAGGAGCGCCCAACCCAGCAGGGGGCGGAGATCGGCTACGTGATCGGCGACGTGGCCGGCAAGACCGCGGTGCTGGTCGACGACATCATCGACACGGCCGGAACGCTCAAGTCGGCTGCCGATGCCGTGTACGAGGCGGGGGCGCGCCGCGTGTACGCGGCCGCCACCCACGGCGTGTTCTCGGGCGACCCCTGGGATCAGCTCGCGGCGGCCCGGCTCGAGCAGATCGTCGTCACCGACACCATCCCGCTGCCCGCCGGCGCGCCGGACAACGTCCGCGTCCTGTCGTGCGCCGACCTGCTGACCAGCTCGATCCGCCAGATCTTCACGGACGGATCCGTGAGCGACGTGTTCGGCGGAGAGAACCAGCTGTTCTAGGGATCCGCGGCCGGCGGGTCGGACGGGCAGCCGACCGCATGAGCGATGGCGAGGGGCAGACCAGCCGGGCCGCTCGCCTGATGGATCTACTCGGCCTCACCGAGGACGAGCTCTGCCAGGTGCTCGACGTCGACCCCCTGACGCTGCTCTCCGGCCAGATCGAGCATCGCGGCGAGCTGCCGATCCTGCTCGACCTGCTCGACGAGGCCTCCGAGCGAGCCGGGCCCGCGGTGCTGAGGCGCTGGGTGCGGGCGGCCGGCCCCTCGGGCCGGCCGATCGACGCGCTCCTGCGGCGGGACTTCGGGGCGTTCGAGGACGCGCTCGGCGTGCTGGCCGAGCGTGGGTTCGTGCTCGGCGGCGGGCGCTCAGGTACTGAGCAAGGAGCCCCAGGCACCGATAGAGGCGGGCGCTGAGTGCCGGGGAGCGGGCACGGGGTGTGACCGTGGCCGAGCCGCTCGTCCACACCCTGCGCGTGCGCTACGCCGAGTGCGACCTCCAGGGCGTGGCCTTCAACGCCCACTACCTGAACTACTTCGACACGAGCATGACCGAGCTGTGGCGCGCGGCGTACGGGAGCTACCAGGCGATGCTCGACCGCGGCGTGGACATGGTCCTGGCCGAAGCGCGGCTTCGCTTTTTCAAGCCGGCGCGGTTCGACGACGAGCTGGAGCTCGCGGTGGTCGTGACGCACCTGGGTCGCACCAGCTTCCGCACCCGCCACACCGCCAGCTGCTCCGGCGAGCTCATCGCGGAGGCCGAGCTCCGCCACGTCCTGGTGGACCGCCGGACGGTGGCCAAGACGCCGCTTCCCGACTGGCTGCGCGACGGCATCCAGCCGTGGACGGCGCCCGACGAGGATGCCGCCCCGGCCTGACCCGCGCCGGCGGTGTCGGGGGTCAGTCCTCCTCGCGCGACTCGCCTGGCCAGATTCCGGTCAGGTGATGGAACGCGCGGGCGCCGGCGCGATCGACGGCCGCCCCGATGGCGGCCATCGTGGCCGCCTCCAGCGCGGCGGCGCCGACCACCTTCGGCAGGCTGGCTTCCTCGGTCGTCGGTTTGGGCGGCTGCTCGTGGTCGATCCGGGACCACAGCTCGGCGAAGATCGCCCTGGCGATACGGGCCCCGATCAGGCCGGCGATGATGCCGAACGGTTTGTAGAGGATCTTCATGGCCACGTGGAGGCTACCCGGGAATCCGATGGCGGAGTCTCTTGTCCCCATGTACAGACATCGAGCTCAGCGCGCGATGGATGGCGAATTACGCCCGTTGATCGGGTAAAAGTTAACGAGTCGTAGCTGACGCACTGGGTGCTGGAGGAAGATGCTCGAAGAGGACCCAAGGCCCGGAAGGAGCCAAGCCGAAGACCTATTGCGTCAGGCGCTGCTGGATGACTCCTCGTCGGTGGCGGTCTCGCTGAAGGTCGGGGGCCTCCCGCTCAGCGAGTCGGTGACGGTCATCTTCCACGGCCGGCGCGACCTCGGCACGCTCCAGACCTACGTGGCGTGCGGCAGTCGCGGCGCCGGCGCCACGGTGGCCGCCAGCGAGCTGCTGCGGGTCCCGTGCGACCTCGATCTCGCCGACGCCGGCGATCGCGCCGACGCGGAGCGCCTCTACATCGAGCAGGCCACCGCGTTGCGCGATGCGCTGGTGGGCGCGGACGTCGTGCTCGATGTGTGGCGGGAGCCGCTCGGGGAGCTGCTCGGCAGCAACGTCAGCGTCGACCACTCGATCGAGTTGTCGGTCAGGCTGCCGGCGCACCGGCTGCTGCCCACGGCGCTGGTCGCGCCCGAGTCGCACGTGCTGGTCACGCCCGTGTGCGGGGCGCGCACGCTGGCCGAGGGCAAGCCGCCGATGGGAATCGCCTGCGCCCAGCAGGACGTCATCCGCATCTATCCGCTGGCGGACGACCCCGAGCGGTGCGTGGAGGACTTCCTGGAGGTGGCGGCCGACCACGCCCGGGCCCTGGCGGAGCGGCTCGACCACCAGGAGGCCTCGGTCGAGCGGTTCCTGGAGCTCAGCGAGTAGCCCCGCGAACCGTCGCGCGCGGCGACTGCGCTTAGCTTCGCTCCCGTGCGCCGTGCCTACGTAGTCGCGATCGCCGCCGCGATCGTCCTGTTTCTCGTGATCAGCGCTCTGCTGGCCAGGGTGCTCAGCGCGAACTCCGCCGAGCAGTCCGCGATCACCGCGCTGGTCATGGCCGAGGCACGGGGGGATACGGCCGGCGTCATCGACGCGATCACCGGGTGCCACGCCGCGCCGGCCTGCCGGCGGCGTGCGAGCGAGGTCGCCGCCGCCCTGAGGCGCCCTGGCGCGGTGTCGATCATCCAGCTCCAGCCCTCGACCAGCTTTTCGATCGCCGGCACCTCGGGAACCGCCCGCGTGGCGTGGAACGCCGGTGGATCGCTGCCGATCGTCCAGTGCGTCCGGGTGCGGCGAGCCGGCAACGCGATCAGCGGCCTCCGCGTCGAGTTGCTCGAGGTCAGCCGGCGGATTAGGAGCGACACCGCTTGCCCGGCCCACTACTAGGCGGCGGGCCGGAGGGGTCGGAGCGCGGGGCTCAGTGCCCGGTCCGGACCGGGGTGCGCTCCGGCTCGCGCGCCGGCCGGCGCTCGCGCCCGGGCAGGTGCTCGGGAAGCTTGCGGTGATCGCGCAGCCGCACGTGCGCGGGCTCGGCGTCGGGCAGCGGGATCCCGCCCTTGGGAGGCGCCGGCGGCGTCGGCGGTCCGTCGGGGCCGCGACCCCAGCCGTCGTCCGAGCCGCCGTCGGAGCGGTGAGGCGGGAAATCTGGACTGTCGCGCAGGGCGGGAATGATCAGCACCGCCGCACACACCAGCCCCAGGAGGTGCATCCCGGCGATCATCAGCATCAGCTGAGCGTCGCCCGACATTGGGGCTAGCTTAGCGCGCGGTCCAGCCCTGGTGAAGGGGGTAGGCACCACCTCCCCAAGGCGCTCGCTACCATCAATCGCCGGTCATGGCGACGGCACAGAGCACAGCGCTGGCAGTTGAGCGTCGCGAGGTCGCGGGATCGCGGGCCGCGCGCCGCCTGCGCCGGAGCGGCAACGTCCCGGGCATCCTCTACGGCGGCGGCGAAGAGCCGGTCGCCTTCCAGGTCGACGCCCGGCTGCTGCGCCAGACGCTGGCCCATGCCGGCGCGGTGATCGAGCTGAACATCGACAGCGCGGGCGGGAGTCCGGTCGTCATCAAGGAGCTTGTCCGCCACCCCGTGAGCGGCGAGACGGTGCACATCGACATGCTGCGCGTCCGGATGGACCAATCGATCAGTGCCACCGTGGTGCTCGACCTGGTCGGCGCCGAGGATGCTCCCGGGGTCAAGGAGGGCGGCGTGCTGGAGCAGGTCGCGCGCGAGCTGAACATCGAGGCGCTGCCCGGCGATATCCCCGACACGATCCAGCACGACGTATCGAGCCTGCAGATCGGCGACACGGTCACGCTCGAAGCGGTCTCCCCGCCCCGGGGAGTCACCCTCACCGACGATCCGGAGACGGTGGTCGCCACCGTCTCGGCGCCGCGGCTCCAGGTCGAGGCCGAGGAGGAGATCGAGGAGGAGACCGAGCGCGTCGCCGAGGGCGAGACCGGCGAGGAGGCCGAGGAGGGTGCCGCGGCCGAAGAAGGCGGCGGCGAGCCGAGCGAAGGCGGGGCCGAGGGCGAGTAGCCCCCGGTGCCCGGTGCTGCGACGGTTTACCCGGAACCGGCCGGTGGCGAGCTCCGCTCCGGTTGACTGGCTGATCGTCGGCCTCGGCAACCCCGGGTCCGAGTACGACGGCACGCGGCACAACATCGGCTTCGAGGTCGCCGACGAGCTCACGAAGCGCTGGGGCCTGTCCAAGCCGAAGGCCAAGTACCGCGGACTGCTGACCGAGGGCCGGACCGCGCCGGGCGGGCCGCGTGTCGCGATCCTGAAGCCCCAGACCTACATGAACGAGGCGGGCAACTCGGTCGGGCCGGCCCGCGGCGCGTTCAAGGTGAATCTCGACCGAATCCTCGTGATCCATGACGAGATCGACCTGCCGTTCGGGGAGATCCGCACCCGCGTCGGCGGCGGACTCGCCGGCCACAACGGCCTCAAGTCGCTCAAGCAAGGCCTTGGGTCGGCGGACTTCGCCCGGGTCAGGATCGGCGTGAGCCGCCCGCCCACCACCGACCCCGACCGCGTCGCCGCCTACGTCCTCGGCCGCTTCCGCGAGCCGACGGCCGATGTTCGCGACATGGTCGAGCGCGCCGCCGACAGCGTCGAGCAGATGGTGCTCGACGATGCGGGTTGAGCGCCGTGGCGGATCGGGAGGAAATCCCCTTCGAAGAGATCTACGCCCGCGCCGGCGAGGACCTTGCATCGATCCCCTGGGCTGAGCTGACCGCGGACGCCGCGTTGACCGCGTGGGCGGCTGGGCGGCCGGTGCCCGATGGCGCGAGTGCACTGGTCGTGGCGTGCGGTCTGGGCGACGACGCCGAGGAGCTCGCGGGACGCGGCTACCGCGTCACCGCGTTCGACGTCTCACCGACGGCGATCGAGCGCTGCCGTCAGCGGTTTCCGGCGTCGCACGTCGACTACGTGGTGGCCGACGTGTTCGATCTCCCGGGCGAGTGGGCTGGATCGTTCGATCTCGTAATTGAGATCCGCACGCTCCAGTCGCTCCCGCTCGAGCAACGCCAACCGGCCGCGCGGGCAATCGCCGCCACGGTCGCCCCCGGCGGCGTCGTCTTCGTTCGCACCGCCGCGCGGGAGCCCGAGGAGCCGCTCGGCTCCCGTCCTTGGCCGCTCACGCGAGGCGAGCTGGATGCGTTCACCGGCGCCGGGCTGCTCGAGGTCGACCTGCGAGACGAACCTCCGGCTCCGGGTCGGCGATTCAGGACAATCACGGCGGTCTACGAGCGCCGTCGTTAGCCGCAGGCCGGACGTCGCACCGACGAGGCAGAACTAGACTCAAACGTAGTGCTCCGCACGCTCCTCTCCCATGCTGACGACGACGCGCAGACCGCCGCGCTCGCGGACGGTGGCGGGCGCGCGTTCGTGTCCCAGTCGCTGCGGCCATACCTGCTGGCCGCGCTGCTCGACCGCGATCCGGCGACGCCCGCGATCGTCGTCGCCGGCGACGACCGCGCCGCCCGGGACCTGGCCGCCGGGCTCCGAAGCTGGCTCGAGCCGCGGACCGTCCGCTACTACCCGAGCCGCGGCGTCACCTACGAGTCGCATCTGGCCCCGCCGCCGCACCTGGTCGGCCTGCGGATCGCCGCCCTCGACGCGCTGCTCGAGGAACCCGGTGACACCGCGCCGGTCGTGGTGGTCAGCGCGGTGGCGCTGTCCGAGAAGGTCCCCGATCCGGCGCTCAGACCGCACGCGTTCTGTCTCAGGACCGGCGAGCTGCTCGACCTGGACGAGACGGCCCATGACCTGGTGGGCGCCGGCTACGAGCGGGTCGACCAGGTGGAGGATCGCGGGCAATTCGCGATTCGGGGCGGCCTGCTCGACGTGTTCCCCGCCACCGAGGATCGCGCCGTCCGGGTTGACCTGTTCGGCGACGAGATCGAATCGCTCAGGTGGTTCTCCACGTTCACCCAGCGCTCGCTCGGGGACGCCGAGCAGGTCGAGATCGCGCCGGCCGCCGAACTGGCCGAGGAGCATCGGGAGCTGGCCGAGATCGCCGCGCTCGAGAACGAGGACGAGCGCCCCGACATCGCCGAGCTCCTGCCGGTCGATCAGTTCCACCCGTTCCTCGACCTCGCGCCCGAGAACGCCGCGATCTTCATCGCCGGCGAGGAGGACGTGGCGCCGGCGCTGGCCGACCACTGGCAGGACGTGAGCGTCGCGTTCAAGGACCGCGATGCGCGGCACCTGTACGTGGACACGGACACGATCGAACAGGCCCTGAGGACGCGCGCCAACATCCGCCTCTCGAGCATCGATCAGGACCAGCCGTTCGCGTTCCGGGCCCAGACGGCCGACCTCCAGGCCCGCAGCCTCAAGGAGGCCGAGCCCGAGCTCGAGAAGCTGCACCGCTCTGGTTACAACACCGTGGTGGCGTTCGCGCGCCGAGGCGAGGGCGAACGGGCGGCCTACAACCTCGGCCGGCTGAAGGTCCACTGGCTCGACGGCGACGGCCGCACGCCTGACGGCCTCATCACGTTCACCCAGGCCCGTCTCCAGAACGGCTTCATCGCGCCCCAGTTCCACCTGGCGGTGATCCCCGAGCACCGGCTGTTCCGCCGCCGCCGCGCCGCCGATCAAGCCGAGCGGCGTCCCGGCCGAAGAGGGGTCCTCAGAAGCTTCACCGACCTTCGCACGGGCGACATCGTCGTGCACGAGGACCACGGGATCGCGCGCTTCGCCGGCTTCGACACCAAGACCGTCGCCAATGTCACCCGCGACTACCTGTACCTCGAGTACGCCGGCTCGGACCGGGTGTTCGTCCCGGTCGACCAGCTGGCCAAGATCAGTCGCTACGTCGGCGCCGGTGGCACCCACCCGCCGCTCTCCAAGCTCGGCGGCACCCGGTGGGACACGATCAAGGCGCGGGCCAGGCGAGCCGCCCAGGAGCTGGCTGGCGAGCTGCTCAACCTGTACGCCGAGCGCAAGCGCCGCCAAGGCCACGACTTCCCGCCCGACACCGACTGGCAGCGCGACTTCGAGGACGCCTTCCCGTTCACCGAGACGCCCGACCAGCGAGACGCGATCGAGATGGTGAAGGCCGACATGGAGGCGCCGCGTCCGATGGACCGGCTGATCTGCGGCGACGTCGGCTACGGCAAGACCGAGGTCGCGCTGCGAGCAGCGTTCAAGGCGGTGCAGGACGGCAAGCAGGTCATGCTGCTCGTGCCGACCACGATCCTCGCCCAGCAGCATTACGGCACGTTCTCCGAGCGGCTGAAGGACTACCCGATCACGATCGAGCACGTCTCGCGCTTCCGCCCCGCCGCCGAGCAAAGAGAGGCCGTCAAGCGCTTCGGCGAGGGCAAGGTCGACATCCTGATCGGGACGCATCGACTACTGAGCAGGGACGTCCGAGCCAGGGACCTGGGCCTCCTCATCGTCGACGAGGAGCAGCGCTTCGGCGTCAAGCAGAAGGAGCTGCTGCGCCAGATCAAGCTGAGGGTCGACGTGATCGCGATGAGCGCCACGCCGATCCCGCGCACGCTCCAGATGTCGATGGCCGGCGTCCGTGACATCAGCGTGATCGAGACCCCGCCGGAAGGTCGCAGGCCGATCAAGACGTACGTCGGCGAGTACGACGAGGAGCTGGTCAAGACCGCGCTGATCCGCGAGCACGAGCGAAAGGGCCAGGCGTTCTTCCTGCACAACCGGATCGAGACGATCGACGAGACGGCCGAGCGGCTGCGCGGGCTGTGTCCGGGCATGAAGTTCGAGGTCGCCCACGGGCAGATGGACGAAAAGGAGCTCGAGGCGCGCATGCTCGCGTTCCTCAGAGGCGACGCCGACGTGCTCGTGTGTACGAGCATCATCGAGTCGGGCATCGACATCCCGCAGGCCAACACGCTGATCGTCGAGCGCGCCGACACGTTCGGGCTGGCCCAGCTCTACCAGATCCGCGGCCGGGTCGGACGTAGCAAGGAGCGGGCGTACGCCTATCTGCTGTATCCGAGCGCGGCCGCGCTCACCCCTGACGCCGCGCAACGTCTGTCCGCCCTCTCCGACTACACCGAGCTCGGCGCGGGCTTCAAGATCGCCATGCGCGACCTCGAGATCCGCGGCGCCGGCAACCTGCTGGGCGACGAGCAGTCCGGGCACGTGGCCGCGCTCGGGTTCGAGCTCTACATGCAGATGCTCGACGAGGCGGTGGCCGCGGCCGAGGACGGCGCCGCGTACGAGGATGAGTGGGAGCCCGTGCGCCTGGACGTCAACGTCGACGCGTACGTGCCCGCCGACTACATCCCCTATGAGCAGGCCAAGGTCGACGTGCATCGGCGAATCGCCGGCGCCCGCGAGGTGGCCGAACTGGTGGAGCTCAAGAACGAGCTCGAGGATCGCTTCGGCGACCTTCCCGATCCGCTCACGAACCTGATCGCGCTCCAGCAGGCCCGCATCAAGCTGGGCCAGGCCGGCGCGCGAGCGGTTACCTTCCGCAACGGCCGCCTCGCCGTGACGCCGATCGAGCTCGACTCGGTCCGCGCCAAGCGGATCCGCCAGGAGATCCCCGAGGCGCTCTACGAATCGGGCAAGTCACAGCTGTCGGTCCGCGTGCCCGAGGACCCCGTGAAGCGCTTCCCGGCCGTGGTCAAGGCGGCCGACGTGCTGCTCGCGGTGACGCGCGAAGCCGCCTGACCTGTAAACCCCTTCTTAGCCGATTCTTCATACGGCACGGCCCCTCATCGCGATACCGCCGCTACCATCACCCCCCGATGAAGGTCCGTAGGTCTCTTCTGGCGCTCGGCGCCTTTTTTGTGGTCGCGCTGGCCGTGGCCGGATGCGGCGGCAGCAGCACGCCCAGCGATTCGGTCGCCACCGTTGCCGGCAACCCGATCACCACCCAGGCGTTCAACCACTGGATGTACGTGGCGGCCAAGAGCCAGGCCGCTCAGTCGCCGGGGCAGCCGGTGATCGTGCCCAACGATCCTCCGAACTTCAACAACTGCATCGCGCAGGTTCGCAAGCAGATCCCGAGCCTGGCCAAGACCGCCACCAAGACGATCCGCACCGACTGCAAGCAGCTGTTCACCTCGCTGTCCAGTCAGGTGATGGATTTCCTGATCAAGGCCTACTGGTATCAGGCGGATGCGAACAAGCTGGGCATCAAGGTGACCGACGCCCAGGTCCAGAAGGCGTTCAACACGGCCAAGAACCAGCAGTTCCCGAACGGATCCGGGTTCAACACCTTCCTGAGCCAGACCGGCCAGACGCTGCCCGACATCCTGTTCCGCTTCCGGATCAACGAGATCGTGCAGAAGCTCGTCGCCAAGCACAACTCGACGATCACCCCGGCGCAGATCCAGAGCTACTACAACAGCCACTCCTCGCAGTTCGGCACGCAGGAGTCGCGCAACATCCGGGTCGTGCTGGCCAAGAGCCAGGCCGAGGCGACCGCGGCCAAGAAGGCACTCGCCTCCGGCCAGAGCTGGACGGCGGTGGCCAAGAAGTACTCGACCGATCCGACCACCAAGAACACGGGCGGCCTGCTCTCCGGCGTGACCAAGGCCCAGGCGGATCCGGCGCTGTCGACCGTGGCCTTCACCGCGCCGCTCAACACGGTGCTCGGCCCGGTCAAGGGCCAGTTCGGCTACTACATCTTCGACGTGATCAAGATCACCCCGGCCACGCATCAGACGCTGGCCCAGGCCACCGCGCTGATCCGCCAGCAGCTCACCACCCAGAAGCAGCAGAGCGCGCAGACCGCGGTCGACACACACGCAAAGAAGGACTGGCTGAGCCAGACCACCTGCGGCAGCCAGTACGCGATGGCCGACTGCAAGGGCTACAAGGCCCCGAAGACGGCCACCACCGGCTCGTCCACCGGTACGACCACCGGGTGAGCTCGGCGGGATCCCCGCCGGCGATAGCGGAGGCGCTCGCCCGCCTCGACGCGATCACGCGCCGGCTGCGCATCGAGTGCCCGTGGGATCGTGAGCAGGACGAGCGCTCGATCGTTCCCCACACGGTCGAGGAGTCCTACGAGCTGGCCGACGCCGCCCAGCGCGGCGACGACGCGAAGATGCTCGACGAGCTGGGCGACGTCCTGTTCCAGGTTCACTTCCTTTCGCTCTTGCTCGAGGAGCGAGGCGCGGGCAACCTGGCGCGCGTCGCGAACGACGTGACCGACAAGCTGATCCGGCGCCACCCGCACGTGTTCGGCGAGGTCCAGGCCGACACGTCGGTCGAGGTGCGGCGCAACTGGGACGAGATCAAGCGAACCGAGCCCGGCCGCGAGCCCGGCGTGTTCGGCGAGATCCCCGAGAACCTTCCGGGGCCCCTCTACGCGCGCAAGGTGCAGCGCCGGGCCGCCTCGAGCGGGTTCGACTTCCCCGGGGTCGAGGGGCCGCTGCAGTCCGCGCGCGACGAGCTGGACGAGCTCCAGGCGGCGGCCGATCGCGAACAGCAGTTCCACGAGCTCGGCGACGTGCTGTTCGCGGTGGTCAACGTGGCGCGCAAGCTGGCGGTCGATCCCGAGCTGGCGTTGCGCGCGGCGGCCGATCGGTTCAGGTCCCGGGTGTCGGCCGGCGAGCGGCTCGCCGCATCGGAAGGCCATAGCTGGAACGATCTCGCTCCTGATGAGCAGCTCGCCTACTACGCCCGAGCGCGCCTGACCGAAGGAGCCGCATGAGTCAGATCGAGCACGTACACGCCCGCCAGATCCTCGACAGTCGAGGCAACCCGACGATCGAGGTCGAGCTGAGCGTCCGCTCGGGCGCGTGGGGCCGTGCGGCGGTGCCCTCGGGTGCCTCGACCGGCGAGTTCGAGGCGACCGAGCTGCGCGACGGCGGCCCGGACTGGATGGGCAAGGGCGTGATGCGCGCGGTGGAGAACGTCAATGGTGAGATCGCCACCGCGGTGCGCGGCCAGGACGCGTCGAGCCAGGCCGCGCTCGACCGCATGCTGATCACCCTCGACGGAACGCCGAACAAGTCCCGGCTTGGCGCGAACGCGATCCTCGCCGTGTCGCTGGCCGCCGCCCACGCCGCCGCGGCCGAGGAGCGGCTGCCCCTGTGGCGCTATCTGGGCGGCGACAGCGCCCACGTGCTCCCGGTCCCGATGATGAACGTGGTCAACGGCGGCGTGCACGCCGACAACAAGGTCGACTTCCAGGAGTTCATGATCGTCCCGGTCGGGGCACCGAGCTTCCGCGAGGCGCTGCGGATGGGCGTCGAGACGTTCCACAGTCTCAAGAGCACGCTGCACGAGCGCGGGATGTCGACCGCGGTCGGCGACGAGGGCGGGTTCGCGCCGGATCTGGACTCGAATGAGGAAGCCCTGGGGGTGCTCGTCGAAGCGATCAAGGCGGCCGGATACATACCCGGCGATCAGGTGGCGATCGCGCTCGACCCGGCCGTCTCCGAGCTTTACCGCGAAGGTGCCTACGTGCTCGAGCACGAGGGCCGCACGCTGTCCGCCGCCGAGCTCACCAGCTACTGGGCCGAGCTGGCCGATCGCTACCCGATCATCTCGCTCGAGGACGGCATGGACGAGGAGGACTGGGACGGTTGGCGGACGCTGACCGAGCGGCTCGGCGACCGGCTCCAGCTCGTCGGCGATGACCTGTTCGTGACCAACACCGAGCGCCTCCAGCGCGGGATCAACGCCGGCGTGGCCAACTCGATCCTGATCAAGGTCAACCAGATCGGAACGTTGACGGAGACTCTCGCTGCCATACGCCTCGCGCGTGAGAACGGCTACACCGCGGTGATGTCGCACCGCTCGGGGGAGACCGAGGACGTGACGATCTCCGACCTGGCCGTGGCCACCGGATGCGGTCAGATCAAGACCGGCGCGCCGTCGCGGAGCGATCGCGTGGCCAAGTACAACCAGCTGCTGCGGATCGAGGAGGCGCTTGGCGCCGATGCGCGCTACCCGGGCCGCAGCGCGTTCCGCTCTTAATCGTCTTGCAAGGGGCGATTCGGGAGGAAGGAGTCCGCGCGCGTCGAACGAAGGGCGCAGCGGATGCCGTCAGCCCGTACCGCACCTGCGTCCCCGCGCAGGCACAGCCGCACGTCGCCTCCCGGTTCACGCCGGGCGGCCACGTCCCCGAGGCCACGCCGGGCGAGCGCACTCGGGCTCCGGTCCCGGGTCCGCTGGGACCGCATCGGGCGCGTCGGCCTGCTGATCGTCCTGTGCGTCGTGGCGGGCCTGTACGTGCAGCGCGGCCTCGCCTACCTCGCGGTGCGCAGCCAGGCCAACCAGCAGAAGGCGATCGTCCACCAGCTGACGCGGGCCAACGCGGCGCTCCGGGCCGAGCAGCGATCGCTGGGCAGCCCGGGCACGATCGAGCGCGACGCCCGGGCGCTCGGGATGGTGCGGGTCGGGGAGCATCCGTACGAGGTCACCGGGCTGCCGAATCACTGATTTCCGGACTGCGGCGGGGCGGGTAGGCGAGCCGTCGTGGCGGTGCTCCGGTTCGACGACGTGTTCGGCCTATGGCGCGAGGGCCAGCGCCGCCTGGCCGAGGCCGAACTTTCCACTCGGCCGCCGCTCGAGCGGGTGACCGACGCGATCGTGGACGAGTTGCGCCGGCGCCTCGGCGGCCCGTTCACCACCGACGAGCTGGTTCGCTACTACCTCGAGCACGGGATCGACTGGTGCTTCGAGATCGCGGTGCGCGCCGCGCCCGGTAGTCCCGAGGCCTGGGACCTCACGACGGTGGCCAACGCGGCCTTCGCCCGCTATGTCCGCGAGGCCGGCGACTGGGCCGGTGGCCGGCGCATCGTTCGCGAGGACTAGACGAGCGCGGCTCGCGCCTAGACGTCCTCGTCGTCGCCGGCGTCGTTGTCCCCGACGCGGCGAATGACGATCTGATCCTCCTCGATCGAGACCTCGACCGGCCGGTGCCCGGCCCAGTACTCGGCGTAGATCGGATCGTCCTGGACGGAGGCGTCGAGCCACAGGCCGTAGCCCTCGTCGCCGTGGTCGAAGGTGGCCTCGAGCGGGGTGCTCTTGCGCCGGGTGCTCCGCCGGCCGCCGCGCCGTCCGCGCCTGCGCCGGGCCGTCCGCCGCGCCCCGCCCTCCTCGTCTTCGTCCTCGTCCTCGTCCGAATCGCCTTCCTCGTCTTCCTCCTGCTCGGCGCGCTGCGCCTCGGCCGCCTCGAGCTCGGCGGCGATCAGCGCGTCGTCCTCGGCCCGGAGGTCGATCTCGTCGTCGAAGTCGACTCCGATGCTGGCGTCGGATTCGCCGTTGGGCTCGAGGCCCTGCTCGCGCTTGAAGGCCTGGATCTGCTGGACGGTCACCTCGAGCTGGTGGGCGATCCACGCGTCGGTGCGCCCCTGGCGGACCCAGGCCCGTATCCGGTTCAGCTCGGGGCGGAGTGATCGTCGCGCCATCTCGGCGCGGAGACTAGTACAGCGGACGGTTGGAGCGCGCCTGGAGCCCCATGTACGACCGCAATCGTTAGCCGTCCAATACACACTTAATCACGCGGTGGACGAAGGTTGTGTGGAGCAGATGTCACCCGCTATGCTGGCCTCGGCGGACCGGAGGGCTCGTGGAGAAGAGGCTAATCCGGCTGCCTCGTTGAAGACCAGGCGAGCAGGGAGGCACATCCCCTATGTTGGTACTCACCCGCAAGTCCAACCAAAGCATCATGATCGGCGATGACATTGAGGTCTCGGTTCTGGCGATCATGGGCGAGAAGGTGCGAATCGGGATTCAGGCGCCGCGTGACATCCCCGTATTCCGCAAGGAGGTCTATCTGGAGATCCAGCAGGAGCGTATGGGCTCCACCAAGGGCGCCCGCGAGGAGGTCGACGCGGCACTGCGTGGTCTGGGAGAGGGCAGCTAGTCACGCGACGTTCGGTCGGGCCGGCGGCCCGGGGAGGGAAATCCCGTGCCCGCCTGAGGACGACCGGGCGACCGGGCGAGCAGCTAGCAGCAGCAGCTAGCCGAGCAGGTAGTAGAGCGTCTCGAACATCGCGATCGTCACGGCTACTGCCGTGGCGATCAACGAGATGACGAGCAGCCAGAAGCGCATCGAGCTGCGCTTCCTCGCGCGTTCGCGCCGGCGCGAACGCGTGCGCGTGCGCGCGTGCTTCCACAGCATCTGGCTGCGGCTGCTCTCCAGCTGCATCTCGTGCCGGAACTCCTGCTCGAGCTCGGCGAGGCTCTGGCGCATCTTCATCGCCATCCGGGCGCGAGCCTACCAAGCCGCGGCGGGCGGCGTTATGTAGCGGAGATGAAGCGCGTGCCGGCCCGTGATCTCAGTGAACTGTCTGCTGCTCGTAGACGCGCACGAAATGCAGGTAGTTCTCGGCGATCTGCGACGCGGCGGCGGTGCGCTCGAGCTCGTTGCTCAGGAAGCCCTTGAGCGCGTCCCACCAGATCGAGCGGCCGATCGCGAACCCGATGAAGCCCTCGACCGGCGATGCCTCACGCAGCCACTGCTCCACTTTCTCGGTCGACGCCCCGCGGCCCAGCAGCACGCAGGTGACGCCCTCGCGGCCCTCGCCCGAACGCGCCTGCTCGGCCAGCATCGCCGCGTCGGACTGCTCATCGACGCCCTCGATCTTCCACACGTCGACCTCGATGCCCGCGTTCTGGATGTCCTCGATCGCGCGGCGCATCAACTCGGGGCGCAGCTCCGCGTCATAGCGATCGGTGTCGCCGCCGACGCTGGCCAGCTGCTCGTCGGTGGCCGGCACGAGCAGCTCGAACAGGAACTTCCGATCGTTCGCGTGAAGCCAGTCGGCCAGCTCCTTCAGCCGCCCGAGCTGGCGGCGGTTCATCTCGACGTCTGGATCGTCGGAGTTGTAGCGGACGAGCACCTTCGAGAAATCGGTCGGGAAGTTCTCGATGTGGGCGGCGAAGTCCGCGCCGTAGTCGAAGTCGAACTCGTTCTGGCCGGACTTCTCGACCGGCATGGCCAGCTTCAGGCCCTGCTCGTGCGCGCGCGCCGGGATGTCGGAGCCGAACTGCTCGTCGACCAGCACGCCGGTGGCCCCCGCCTCCGCGCCCTGCTCGACGGCCTTCAGCATCCCCTCGAAGATCAGGCGCTTGGCGTCGGCGATCGTCTCGCACTGCTCGGGCGTCGGGTCCCCCTCGATCCCGAACATCTTCTTCTGGAACGACCCGCGATGGTCGAACGCAAGGATGTAGAGCTTGCCGTCGTATCCGAGAGCCATCTGATCGTCCCTTCGGGGTTCGCTGATTCGGTCTACGTCCCAGTCTACGTCTACGCTGCCGCCCGATGGATCACAAATTTACGGGTCCGGCGTACACGCTCGGGATCGAGGAGGAGTTGATGATCCTCGACGCCGAGACGCTCGAGTTGGTCAACGCGATCGAGAGCCTGCTCGAGGCCGCGCCCGCCGGTGAGATCAAGCCCGAGCTGATGGAGTCCGTACTCGAGGTCTCGACCGATCCGTGCCGGACCGCGGCCGAGGCCGGCGAGCAGCTGCGGGCGCTCCGGCGGCAGGTGCGCGAACGGGCCCTGAGCAAGAACATGACGATCGGCGCCGCCGGCACCCACCCGTTCGCGATGTGGGAGGACCAGCGGATCGTGGCCCGGCCACGCTACCGCGATCTGGTCTCCGCGCTGCGCTTCGTCGCCCGCCAGGAGCTGATCTTCGGCGTGCACGTCCACGTCGGTCTGGACGACCCCGACAAGGCGATCCACGTGGCCAACGGGATGCGCGTGCACATGCCGATCCTGCTCGGGCTGTCGGCCAACTCGCCATTCTGGCGGGCCGACGTGACCGGGCTGGCCTCGACCCGGACCCCGATCTTCCGGGCCTTCCCGCGCGTGGGCATCCCGCCCACCTACCGGGACTGGGAGGACTACGAGAAGCGGATCGACTTCATGATCAAGTCGCGGGTGATCGAGGACTACACCTATCTCTGGCACGACGTCCGCCCCCACCCCCAGTTCGGCACGGTCGAGATCCGGGTGATGGACTCCCAGACGCGCGTGGAGCACACGATCGGCCTGGCCGCGCTGGTCCAGGCCCTCGTCCGCGAGCTCGCCGAGCACTTCGAGGCGGGCAAGCGGCTGTCGCGCTACCCGTTCGAGATGCTCGACGAGAACAAGTGGCTGGCCGCCCGGCACGGCCTCGACGGCGAGCTCGTCGATCTTCCGAAGTGGGACCGGGTGCCCGCCCGGGAGCTGGCCCGCCGGCTGTTGGACCGGACGCGTGAGCATTGCGAGGACCTCGGCTCGGTGGACGAGCTCGAGGCGGTCGGGGACCTGCTCGAGCGCGGCAACGGCGCCGCTCGCCAAGTCGTCGTGTACGAGGCCAACCATGATCTGCGCGAGGTGATGGGCGAGATCGTGGCCGCCACCGCGGTCTAGGCGTTGCCGGGAGGTGAAGGGGAGGCGGGGCCCCTTCTCCCGAGATCGCCGCCGTCATACAATCGATTTCGCGATGAGCACCGGCGGCCAGGACCTGTTTGTAATTTGCAAGAACTGCCAGTCCGAGGTCAGCCCGTACATCACCGAATGCCCGTATTGCGGCAGTCGGTTGCGCAAGCGGGCGCCGAAGCTCGACCGCGAAGGCCACGTCACCGAGCGCAAGCGGCGCTCGCCGACGCCGTCGCTGCCCCGCCTGCGCCGCGGCGAGATCCCCGGGATCGCGGGCGAGGCGCGGCCATATGTGACGATCGCGCTGGTGCTGGCCGGATTCGCCGGCACGCTGCTGTGGCGGGCGGCCCTGGTCGGCTCGACGCACGCAATCGCGCTGTGGGCACAGTTCGGCACCCATCTGTGGTGGCGGCTGCTGGTGGCGCCGTTCACCTACACGAACACTGGCTACGCGATCGTGACGCTTGGCACGATCGCCGTGTACGGCTGGCTGCTCGAGCGCCGGCACGGACCGCTGGTGGTGCTGGTCCTGTTCGCGGCCGGCGCGATCGGCGGTGCCGCCGTGACCGCGGCCGATTCCTCGCTGCCCATCGCGCTCGGCGGTAACGGCGGCGCGCTCGCGCTGCTGGTGGCCTGGGCGATCCCGGATCTCCTGTCGCTCCGGGCGGGCGAGGAGATCGAGGGGGATCTGCTCGGCACCGCGGTTGTCGGCGTGGTGGTGGCGCTGATGCCACTGGCCGCGACCAGCGCGAGCTGGGTCTCCGCAGGGGTCGGCGTACTGGCCGGCCTGCTGATCGGGCTGCCGCTGGCGCTCGCCGGCGAGCGGTAGCCACCGCCGCGCCGGACGTATGATCCGGGGGGCCCCGTGGTCGACCGCGCCTACACCGAAGCCGAGCTGGAGGCGGCGATCGCAGCGATTGCCGATCCGCAGAGACTGCGCGAGGCCCAGGACGTGGTCGCCCGGAGTGCGCCGTCGCTCCAGCGCGTGCTCACCTCCGCCCTCGAGGAGGGCGGCTGGTTCGATCTCGGCCACAGCCAGGCGGTCAGGGAAGCGACCGGCCTCGAGGATCTCGGCGACCGCGTCCGCGCCGTACGCGTGATGCTGGCCGAGGAGACCCGCCTCGGCATGCTGGTCGGGGTAGCGGTGGGCTTCGAGCTGGCGCGCGAGCTGGCTCGCGGAACCGCGCCGCTGAAACGAGAAACGACCGAGGAGGATTGACAAGAGATGGAAGTCCGCTTTCTGGGCCACGCTTGCTTCGAGCTCGCCGACGGCGACGCGACGGTGCTGATCGATCCGTTCCTGAGCGGCAACCCGAAGGCCGCGATCAGCGCCGACGACGCCGCCGCCACCACGATCCTGCTCACCCACGGGCACGGTGACCACATCGGCGACACGGTGTCGATCGCCAAGCGCACCGGGGCTCCGGTGGTCGCGATCGTCGAGCTGGCCGGCGAGATCGGCGAGGAGGGCGTCGACGTGTTCAACCCCAACCTGGGCGGCACGGTGAAGTTCGACTGGGGCTGGGTCAAGCTGGTCCCGGCCTGGCACACCTCGACCACGCCGAAGGGGACGGTGAACACGCCGGCCGGCCTGCTGATCAACTTCCAGGACACGATCGTCTACCACCTGGGCGACACCTGCCTGTTCTCCGATCTGCAGCTGGTCGGTAAGCGCCACCCGATCGACGTCGCGCTGATGTGCATCGGCGGCCACTTCACGATGGATCGCGTGGACGCGGTCGACGCCGCCGAGCTGATCGGGGCCAAGACCGTGATCCCTTGTCACTTCAACACGTTCCCGCCGATCGAGACCGACGCGCAGGCGTTCAAGTCCGACGTGGAGTCGGCCACGCGCTCGAACGTCGTCGTGCTCGATCCCGGGCAGTCGCACTCGTCGTGACTCACGCGATAGTCCTGATTCAGGCGGAGCGCGCCGGGCTGGCCACCCTCGGTGGCGAGCTGGCCGGCCTCGAGGGCGTGGCCGAGGCGTACTCGGTGACCGGCGAGTGGGATTTCGTCGCGGTGCTGCGCCTGCGCCACCAGGAGGACCTCGCCAAGGTGGTAACCGGTCAGATCTCGCAGCTGGCCGGCGTGGCGCGGACGCACACGATGGTCGCGTTCGAGGTCTACTCCCGGCACGACCTCGAGGCGCTGTTCTCCGTCGGGCAGTAGTGCGCGTCGCGGTCGTCGCGGAGTGGTACCCGTCGCCGGGGGATCCGGTGCTGGGCATCTGGGCCCACCGGCAGGCGGTGGCGGCGCGCGACGCCGGCGCCGAGGTGCGGGTCCTCGCGCTCAGGCGACCGATCCCGCCGCTGGCTGTCGCTCGTGAGCTTTTGAGTGTTCCCCCGGCCACCGGTGCGCTCAGCCGCTGGATCGAGGGGGCCCGGAGATCGCTGCGGCCGATGATCCTCGAGGGGCTCGAGGTCGTCCCCGTGCCGTTCGTCGCCCCACCGCGCCCGATCTCATACGGCAGCTGGGGCTACTGGATGGCGCCGGGGCTCGGGCGTGCCTTGGATCGCCTGCACGCGGCGTGGCGGTTCGACGTCGTGCACGCCCACAACCTGGCGCCGGCCGGTCACGCCGCCGCGCGGTGGATCAGGCGGAGGCCGCCCGACCGGCCCGCCCTCGTGGTCTCGGCGCACGGGCCCGACATGATCCACGTGGCCGAGAACAGCTCGGTGGGGCGCCGGGCGTGCGTGGCGGCGATGGCGCGCGCCGATCTGGTCATGGCCAACAGCCGCTGGGCGGCGCGGCGCTGCGAGGAGATCGCGGGGCGGCGGCTGCCGGTGCGCGTCGTGCACCTGGGCGCCGACATCCCGCCGGCGATCCCATCCCGCAACGGGCGGGCCCGGATCGTCACCGTCGCCCATCTCGTGCAGCGCAAGCGCCACGACGTCGTGCTGCGGGCACTCGCCCGACTCGAGCCGGCGCATCGTCCGGAGTATCTGGTGATCGGGGACGGGCCCTGCCGGGATGGGCTGGAGCGCCTGGCGGTCGAACTGGGCGTGGCCGACCGCGTGCGCTTTCTCGGGCAGCTGCCCAATCCCGAGGCGGTGGCGCGGGCGGCGGCGTGCGACGTGTTCGTGATGCCGGGGGTCGAAGAGCCGTTCGGCGTGGCCTACGTCGAGGCGATGGCGGCCGGCCTGCCCGCCATCGGCAGCCGCGGCGAGGGCGGGCCCGAGGACATCGCGGCCGCCGGTCCCGGGATGATCCTGGTCGAGCCCGACGATCCCGGCGCGCTGGCGGGCGTGCTCGATCGGCTGACCGGCGATCGGTCGGAGCTGACGCGGCTGGGAGCGGCCGCGCGCGAGACGGTGGCGGCCAACTTCACCTGGGAGCGGTGCGGCCGCGAGACGGTCGCGGCGTATCGGGCCGCGCTCGAGGCCCGGTGAGCGATCTCCTGCTGGTGTCGCTCGGCACCACGCGCGGGCTGCGGTATTCCGACGCGCAGCTCGTGTCGATGCTCCGGGAGGCGGGCGCGAGCGTCGAGGCCGTGGCCACCCGGATCGGGTGGACGAACGCCCTGCGGCGGGGCTACCCGGTCAACGATGTGGTCGAGGCGGTGGCGGCCCGCCGGGCGCTGGGCGCCGGCATGCGGTTGCACCGGCCGCGCGCCCTGGTGATCTCGAGCACGACGGCGGCCTTCCTGATCGGTGATCCCGGCGTGCCGTTCGCCGTGTGGCTCGACTCGCCGGCGCGCCTGAACCGCCCCGGGGCGTTGAACGCGCCGCTGCACCGGGTCGAGCGCCGGCAACTCGCGCGGGCCCGCGTGCTGATGCCGCACAGCCCGGGCGCGGTGGCGGCGCTGCCCGCCGGAGCGGCCCCATCGGTGCTGATCCCGCCACCGGTTCCTGCCGCCCCGGAGCCGTCGGCGATCCGCCAGCGTTTGGTGGTCGGGTACACGCCCGATCCCAAGGCCAAGGGGCTGGCGTTGCTGTGTGCGGCCTGGGAGCGGGCGGCGCTGCCGGATGTCCGGCTGTTGATCGCCGGGATCCCGCCCGAGCGGGCCCGCGCGTTCCTGACCCGTCGGGGCTTGGTGTTACCGGCCGGAGCCGAGCTGGTCGGGATGCTGCCCCAGCCGTCGTTCCGCGACCTGCTCTCGCGCGCGCACGCGTTCGTCAGCGCGGCGGCCTGGGAGGACTTCGGGATCGCGCCGCTCGAGGCGCTTGACCGCGGCGCCGCGCTGGTCGCCGCGTCGGCCGGTGGCCCGTTCCCGGCGCTGACCCTGGCCCGGACGCTCGCGCCCGAGTTCGTGGCGGTCGACCGAACGCCGGCGTCGCTGGCGGGCGCGCTGGAGGCGGCGTTCGCGGCCCCGGCCGAGCGGCTGGCGGCGTACCGGCGGGCGGCGCGGGCCGAGCTCGGGCCCTACCGGCCGGAGGCCTCGGTGGCGCGCCTGCGGGCCGAGGTGCTGCCGTTGCTGTTCGGGGAGTAGCGGCGGGTCGCCGCCGCGGTGACCGCCTCCGCGAACGCCTCGACCTCGATGCCGTCGGTCTCGCGGTCGATCGCGCGGCTCTCGGCGCCCATGCTTCGGCGCAGGTCCGGGTCGCCGGCCAACCGCGCGAGTGCGACGGCGACGGTGTCGACGTCATGCGGATCGACCAGCAGCGAGTTGCGGCCGTCGACGGCCACGTCGCCGGCGGCGCCGGCCGTCCGGCTGCAGACGATCGGGAGGCCCGCCGCGACCGCCTCGCGGACGGCCACGCCGAACGGCTCGTAGGTGCTGATCAGCGCGTACACGTCGGCCGAGGCATATAGGCCGGGCATCTGGTCCGGCGGGACGTGACCGCGGAGGCGGACGGGGACCGCGTGCCGGCGGGCGAGTTGCTCGAGCTCGTCGTGCAGGAACCCGGTGCCGACGATGTCGAGCGAGGCGGGCGTCTCGAGCCGGGCGACCGCCTCGATCAGCGTGCCGAAGTTCTTGTCGGGGACGAGGCGCCCGACGCTGATAACCCGGAGCGGTCCAGCTTCGGTTCGCGCGGGGGCGGCGGCGCGGAACGCCTCCAGGTCGGCGGCCTGAAGCGAGACCGTGATCCGCTCGTCGGGAACCCCGAAGGACAGCAGCCGCTGCCGGGCGGCCGAGCTCGCCGTGATCATCGCGTCCGCCTCCCGGGCCAGCCGGCGGTGCAGCGCGAGCTGCCAGCCGGGCAGCATCGAGTCGATCATCGGCGTGCACTCGGTGAAGATCACGTACGCCCGGCGGTGGCGCCGGCACCACGCCAGCGCCCGCAGGGACGCGGCGCCGTACTCCCAGACCACGACGCAGTCGGGGTTGGCGTCTCGCAGCGCGCGCTCCAGGCCGCGGGGCGAGACCACCGGGGTGCGGCCGGGCCGCCGGCGCTGCCAGGAGCGCAGGTGCACCGCGGGGTATGGGTGATCGCGCGGGAACCAGTCGGCCGCCACGTCCCAGCTCGGCTGGCCCGCTGACTGGTAGATCACGCGGACGTCGAGGTCGGGACGCTCGCTGAGCGCGCGGAACAGCGGCTCGCGGTAGGGCACGGGCGTGGGCGGGACGATGGCGCAGCGCAGGCCCATGGCGCGCCGAAGGTTACGCGCGCCCCGCCCCGGGTCATAACCCCGCGCTCGCCCCCGCCGGCGCGGCGAACGCGGATTCAGCGCCACATGTGGGTCATGAGTGGGCACTCGGGCATCGCTGCACCCCGAGTGCCGGGTTATGACCCTAGATCTGGGAGCCGCGACCGCGCTCGAACCAGATCGAGCGGTCCTTCCAGTCGTGGGCCATCATCAGCGCCCCGCCGGCGGCGGCAACCGCCAGGGCGGAACGAGGGCCCGGATCAGGATCGAACGCCGTCTCGGTGACCAGCGCGAGGAAGGCGGCCGCGGCGACGAGGCTCCCGGTAGCGCCGTGGTGGCACCGCTGCCCGAGTATCCACACGCGACGACGAAGCCCGTCGTACTCGACGAGCTTCCGTGCTGTATATCCCTTTGCCGATTCCATCCTGACAGCCCCGTTTATCGGCGTTTATCCTGCAAACGTGAGACGCATAGGCGTTCTTCTGATACCGCTCGCCATCGGGCTCTGGGCGCCCGTATCCGCCGGCGCCGGCGCCCGGATCAGGGCGCAGTTCACGATCCGGCGAGGTGGCGCGGTCAGCCCCCGGCAGATCACGGTTCCGGCCCACATCCCGGTCGAGCTCTCAGTGGTCTCGCACGACGGGCGGGCGCATCGCGTCCTCCTCCGGGCGCCCGGCGCAAGGCCGTTCACGGTCCCCGCCCACGGACAGGCATCGCGCCGGTTCAACCGCCTGGCGGCCGGTGTCTACACCCTGGCTATAGACGGCGCCAAGAAGGCAGCGCTCGACATCGGAGGCGCGCCCGGGCCGTAGCCGGCCCGAGCTAGGCGATCCGGGACCCGACCGCGGCGTCCTTGTCCGGACGCAGCAGGATCACGCCCTGGTCGGGATCGAGTGCGCCCATCACCAGCACCTCGGAGGTGAAGCGCGCGATCACCCGGGGCGTGAGGTTGACGCAGCAGACGACGAGCGTGTCCATCAGTTGCTCGCGCGAGTAGTGGGTGATCTGCGCCGAGGAGCGCTTGACGCCGATGTCGGGCCCGAAGTCGATCCGGAGCTGCCAAGCCGGCACCCGCGCCTCGGGGAACTCCTCGACCGACACCACCCGCCCGACCCGCATGTCGACGGCCTGGAACTGATCGATATCGATGGCCACTAACTACTAGCGCGAACGCCAGCGGGGATGTCGGCGCTCGAGGGTCCAGATGCGCGCGAGGTGGTAGTCGGCGGCGGGGGCGGCGTCGGGCGTGCTCGACGGGGTGGTGGTCGTGCCCGGGTCTGGGCTCGGCGACGTCGTCGTAGTGGTCGGGGTCGTGGTCGTGGTGCTCGGGTCGGTGCTCGTGGTCGTCGTCGGCGTCGTGTCGGAGCTCGGTGGCGTGTCGGAGCTCGCTGGCGCGGTGGTGGTGGCCGGCGGCGCGGAGGTGGTGGTCGGCGCGGGGACTGTGGCGCTGGTCGAGTCCGTGGCGGTCGCGGTCCCGGCGATTCCGGCGGCTGCGACGCTCGGGGCGGTCGACTGGCCCAGCACGGTGGGGTCGGTCTGTGTCTGCGTACGGCCCGGCAGCACCTTCTGCGTGGGCTTGGCCTTCGCCTTGGTGGCGGCGCCCGCCGCCTGCTTGTCGGGCGCCTTCTTGGCCGTGGCCGCCGCGTTCTTCGCCGTCTTGTGCGGGTGCTTGAAGGAGATCAGGTGGGGGTGGGTGACGACGGAGGCGCCGCCGCTCACGTGCGACGTCGTCGTTGGAGTCGTGGCGACCGTCGGCGTCGGCACCGAGGCCACCTGGGTCGTCACGGGGTGATGGCGCGGACGGCTGCGCGCCGGCTGGTCGACCTCGACCGCGCCGGCGGTGACCAGCGCCGCGGCGGCCAGGCCGGCGGCCGCCTTGGTGGCGATCGCGCCCACGCTGGCCGACAGGAAGCCGCCACCGGTCGAGCTCATCACCGCGGTGGCCCCGGCCGCGGCGGTCGAGCCGACGGCCGCCGCCTGGCCGGCCGCACCGGCACCGGAGGCGCTCGAGCCGGCGCCGGCGGAATGACCCAGATGCACGATCGCGAGCTTGCGCAACAGCGCGAGCGGTGCGAACCCGATCGGCAGCAGCGCGGCCAGCGCCTTGCTCGTGTCGCCCAGCTGAGTCTTGAAGGTCGAGCAGCGCTCGCAGGCGCGCAGGTGGCGCCGCACGAGCGGGCCGGGCCGCCGGCGCAGTCCCTCGGCCACCTCGCCCAGCTCGATCCGGACGTCCTCGCAGGTGAGCATCCGCGCCTGCGCCGCCTCGGCCAGAGATACGCGCGCGCGTACGAGGAGCGACTTGACGCTCGGCACGGTGGTCTCCATCGCCTCGGCGATCTGCTCGTAGGACAGGGCGTCCATCTCGCGCAGGACGAGCGCCGTGCGCTGCGTCTCGGGGAGGCCGTTGATGTCGCCCACCAGCAGGCGGAACTCCTCGCGCTCGTGGACCTTGTCCGCGGTGGTCGCGCCGTGCTCGGACAGGTGGATGTCCATCGAGTCGACGCCCACGGCCTGGATCCGGCGCAGATGGTTGAGGCTCCGGTTGCGGGCGATCCGGTAGAGCCACGGCCGCACGTTGATCGGGCGATCATCGTCGAGGAGCGCATTGAAGGCGGCCGAGAAGACCTCCTGCAGGACGTCCTCGGCGTCCTCGCGCGAGCCCAGCAGGTGCCGGCAGAAGGCCAGCAGCCGCGCGTGATACCGGGAGACGAGAACCTCGAAGGCGGGGGAGCTTCCCCGGCGGATCAGCGCTACCAGACGCTCGTCTGACTGGAGCCGAAGGAGCGGCGACCTGGCGTGCAGGCCGATTCCTCCGGAGTATCTAAGCGCAGAGACTTCCATGCAGATCGGCTGGGACCTTCGGTCGCTTTGACACGCTAGCAGCGGATTAGTTGCGGTCCTGCAAATCCCGCAACGGGAGTACCCGGGGAGGGACTCGAACCCTCATGCCGCAAGGCAGTCGCTCTTAAGGCGACCGTGTCTGACCAATTCCACCACCCGGGCCTTGGATGCCAACGCTAGCGGGTCACTTCGGCTGCTCGCCATCCGCATCCCGGTGCGCTTCCGGACTGTTGCCGCGGGTCATCGGAATCGAGCGCGAGGGATGCCGGATGGGCGCCGCAGCCTCGCTTAGGGCGACGGAGCCCCGGCGGGCATGGATGCCCAGCCGCACGGCCCCAGGGATGCCGCGCAGCGGCCCATGAAAACAGCCCGTGCAACCGATCGGTTGCTTTTTGACGCGCCGGAAACCCCCTGCTAGGTTCGCTTGCCGGATCCGTGTTTCGGGTAGCCAGAGAACTCCGCGGGAGGAGCTCGGATTGGCAGGGAAAAACTCAACCGTGATCGGTCGGGTCGCCGCCGTCTCGGCGGTGGCGATCGCGGTTGTCGTGGTGGCGGCGGTCCTGCTCTCCGGCGGGTCGAGCTACCAGGTCAAGGCGGTCTTCCAGGACGCCAGCCAGCTCGTGAGCGGCGACCAGGTCGAGGTCGCCGGCAACAGCGTCGGTTCGGTGTCGAAGATCGCGCTGACCCCGAGCGGGGAGGCGCAGCTCACGCTGAGCATCAACGACTCCAACTACGCCCCGCTGCACCAGGGGACCGAGGCGACCGTCCGGCTCTCCTCGCTGTCGGGCGTTGCCAACCGCTACGTCGACCTGCGGCTGGGCCCCGCCACCGCGCCGAAGATCCCGAATAACGGTCTGATCGCGAACACGTACACGACCAGCGCGGTCGACATCGATCAGCTGTTCAACACGCTCAACCCGCCGACGCTCAAGGGGCTCCAGAACCTGATCCAGGGCACGGCCTCCCAGTACGCCGGCAAGGGCAAGGAAGTCCAGGCGGCCTGGCAGTACCTGAACCCCGCGGTGGCGTCGAGCAGCACGCTGTTTCAAGAGCTCGACCGCCACGACGGCGGCGACTTCACGAGCTTCGTCGTGAAGTCGAGCAAGCTCCTGGGCACGATCGCGGCCAGGCAGGCCGACCTGACCGCGCTGGTCAAGAACCTGGGCACGACCACCCAGGCGCTGGCCTCGCAGAAGACGGCGCTCGGCCAGTCGATCCAGCGGCTGCCCGGCTTCATGGCCCTGGCCGACACCACGTTCGTGAACCTGCGCAACTCGCTGGACGCGCTGACGCCGCTGGTCAACGCGTCGAAGCCGGTGGCGCCGAAGCTCCAGAAGTTCCTCGTCCAGCTCAGGCCGCTGGCCAAGAACGCCGTTCCGACCGTCCGCAACCTGGCCAACCTGATCTGCTCGCGCGGCTCCAAGCCCTGCTCGGCCAGCCAGCCCGGCTCAGGCGACCTGATTCAGCTGCTCGAGCTGAGCGTCCAGCTGGCCAACGTCACCTGCGGCACCAGCTCGGACGCCAGCACGTGCAACGGCACGCTGGCGGCCAACGGGCAGCAGCGGCTCGGCGCCTTCCCGGAGTCGACCACCGCGCTCAACCAGTCGACTCCCGAGCTGGCCACGGCGCGCCCGTACGCCGTCGACCTGACCGGCTGGTTCGAGGGCTTCAGCCATCCGGGCGGCACCGACGCCAACGGCAACTTCAGCCGGGTCGCCCCGGTCATCGGAGTCGGATCGATCGAGAACGGCGCGCTGAACATCCTGCCCTCGTTCCTCGACCCGGTGCTCCGCACCGTGCTCGCGTTCGGCGGCAGCGGCACGCTGCCGGGCGGGACGAGCACCCCGAGCCAGGGCCTGCTGACCTCGGGCCAGGGCGACCGCTGCCCCGGCTCGATGGAGCGGGGCGGGGTCTACTACCCGGAGCAGGGCTACCCCTGCGATCCGAGCGAGACGCCGACCGGGAACTGACCGATGCGACGGATCCTCGCCTACGCCGCCATCCTGCTCGTCATCGGGGCCTTCGTCGTGATCACCGGCGCCTTCTCCGGCGGGCCGAGCGATCCGACCTACAAGCTCGAGTTCGACAACGCGTTCGGCCTGGTGGTCGACGCCCAGTTCAAGGTGGCGGGGGTCCCGGCCGGGAAGATCAGCTCGATCCAGCTCGACCAGAAGAACTACCACGCGGTGGTGACGGTGCAGGTGACCAGCAAGGGCTTCGGGGCGTTCCGCTCGGACGCGACCTGCCAGTCCCGGCCCCAGTCGCTGATCGGCGAGTACTTCGTGGACTGCCAGCCCGGCCAGTCCGGCAAGCCGCTGGCGTCGGGCGCGACGCTGCCGGCGTCCCACACGTTCTCGACCATCCCGGCCGACCTGCTGGCCAACATCATGCGCCTGCCCCAGCGCGAGCGCTTCACGCTGGTCATCAACGAGCTTGGCGCGGCGGTGGCCGGTCGCTCCGAGGATCTCCAGACCGCCCTGCGGCGCGCGGTGCCGGCGCTCGACCAGACCGACAACCTGCTGAACCTGCTCGGCAACGACTCGACGACGCTCCAGCAGCTGACCGCCAACTCCGATGCCGTGGTCACCGCGCTGGCCAACAACTCCAAGCTGGTTCAGAACTTCATCGTCGACGCCGACAAGGCCGCCACCGACACGGCCACCCAGGACGCGAATCTGAAGACGACCCTGCAGCGCTTCCCGGGCCTGCTCGAGCAGCTCAAGCCCGCCATGGCCAAGCTGGGCACCGCCGCGGATGCCAACACGCCGGTGCTCCAGAACCTGAACGCCTCGGCCGGTCAGCTGAAGACGCTGTTCACCAACCTCGCGCCCTGCTCCTCGCCGCACACCGGAAACCAATGCGGGTTCGCCAACGAGTCGCTGCCGGCGCTGCAGTCGCTCGGGCAGGCCTCGGTCACCGGCAAGCAGGCGGTGCAGGCCGCGGCCCCCACCGTGGCGCTGCTCAACAAGTTCGCCCAGCCGGTGCCCGAGCTGGCCCAGAACCTGTCGATCGTCCTGGCCGACCTCGACAACCGCGATCGCGCCGTCGAGCCCGACTCGCGCAGTCCCGGCGGCAAGGGCTTCACCGGCCTCGAGGCGCTGCTCCAGTACGTGTTCAACCAGGAGCAGACGATCAACACGTTCGGGCCGTTCGGCCACATGCTCGCCGTCGACGCGTTCGTCAGCCAGATGTGCTCGCCGTACGCGACGCCGTCCACGGTCGCGGCGAACCTGAAGCAATACGGCGCGGCCTACCGCCAGTGCTACTCCTGGTACGGCGCCAACCAGCCCGGGGTCAACGAGGCCGATCCGTCGAACCCGGGTGGGTGCGTGCCCGATCCGGGCGGCGCGCCTCCGGGTGAAACCGGCCCGCAGACGAGCGCGGCCGCGTGCCCCGCGTCGGCGCTGAAGCTCACCCCGGCCAATGCGAGCGCCAAACCCTCGAGCAAGTCCGGCTCGTCCGGCGGCTCGGGGGCCGGCTCCGGCGCGAGCCCGGGGGCGACCGGGTCTCCGCTTCCGAGCACCCCGACGCTCTCGACGCCGACCGTATCGACGCCGACCGTGCCGACCACGCCGACGGTTCCGGGGCTCCCGACGCCGACCATATCGACGCCGACGGTCCCGACCACGCCGAGCGTGACTCCCCCCGCGTCGGCCAACAACGCGCCCAGCGGGACGCCGAACGCCCAGCAGGCCCAGCAGCTCCTCAACTACCTCCTCTCGCCATGAAGCGCAAGCAGCAATCCGCGTTCGCCAACCCGGTGCTGATCGGGGCGGTCACCGTGCTCGTGGCGCTGGTCGCGGTGTTCCTGGCCTACAACGCCAACGAGGGGCTGCCGTTCGTCCCCACGCGCGAGCTCAAGGTCGACATCGCCAACGGCTCCGAGCTGGTGGCCGGCAACGACGTGCGCGAGGGCGGCTACCTGGTCGGGCTGATCTCGGATCTCAAGCCGGTCACTCTGGCCAACGGCCAGGCCGGGGCGCAGCTGACCCTGAAGCTCGACAAGTCCTACGGCAACGTGCCGGTCGACTCCACGATCTCGATCCAGCCCCGGTCGGTGCTCGGGCTCAAGTACCTCGACCTGCACAAGGGCGTGTCGCATCGCGATTTCGCGGACGGCGCCACCTTGCCCGTCTCGCAGACCAACGTCCCGGTCCAGTTCGACGACGTGTTCAAGATCTTCAACACGCCGACGCGCAGCGCGATCCAGACGAACCTGGTCGGCTTCGGCGACACGCTGGCGTCGCGCGGGTCGGCGCTCAACGACACGATCGCCAGCCTGCCCCCGCTGTTCGGCTACCTCGAGCCGGTGGCGCGCTACCTGTCGGACCCGAGCACCGAGCTCACCCGCTTCTTCGACGGCGTCAACGCGTTCATGGGCGCGGTGGCGCCGGTGGCGCAGGTCAACGCGCAGCTGTTCGGGAAGATGGCGACGACGTTCGCGGCGATCGATCGCAACCCGGCCGACCTGAAGGCGACGATCGCGGAGTCGCCCTCGACCGAGCAGGTCTCGACGAAGTCGCTGATCGCCCAGCAGCCGCTGCTGGTCGACCTGACCACCTTCGGCCACTACATGACCCCGGCCACGGCGTCGCTCAAGACCGCGCTGCCGATCCTCAATCCGGCGCTCGAGCAGGGCACGCAGGTGCTCGGCCGTACGCCGCCGCTGAACCAGCGCCTGCAGGAGACGATGGACGCGCTGAACACGCTCGCCCGGGCACCGGGCACGAACGTCGCGCTAAACGCGCTGGTCGACACGGTCCAGACGCTGAACCCGATGGTCAAGTACCTGGGTCCGTACCAGACCGTCTGCGACGGCTGGAACTACTGGTGGACGTACATCGCCGACCACTTCTCGGAGGCGACCGCGTTCGGGTTCGCCGAGCGCACGCTGCTCAACCAGTCGAACGCCGCGCAGCCCAACAACGTCTCAGACCAGGGCGCAAACGCCCCGGTCAACGGCGGCGGCTCCGACACGCCGCTCGGCGGTAACCAGTTCGCCCACGGCCCGACCTACGGCGCGGCGGTCGACAGCACCGGAGCCGCGGATTGCGAGACCGGTCAGCGCGGGTACGTCAAGCAGCTCAACCACCAGGACCCGCAGGGACGCAACTTCGACACCGATCCGCACACGCCGGGCGACCAGGGACCGACGTTCGCGGGCCGCGCTCACGTGCCGACCGGCGAGACGTTCTCGCGCGCGCCGGAGACCGGTCCCCAGCTCCCGAACATCCCGGGGAACAACTGATGCTCAAGCGACGCGGACGCAGGAAGGGCATGAGCACTTTCAAGGCCGGCATGCTCGCGCTGATCGCGCTGATCGTGTTCGTCTATCTCGGGTTCACCAAGTTCGCCAACCCGTTCGCGAGCCAGTACACGGTGCACGCGGTCTTCTCCAACGCCACCGGGCTCAAGCCGGGCTCGCCGGTGCGGATCGCCGGCGTGAACGTCGGCCAGGTGACCGGGGTTGGCGCCGTGCCGGGGTGCAAGGTCGGCGGGTCGCTCCAGAAGGCGGCGGTGAGCGGCGGCGCGCAGGGATGCACGGCGGCCGACGTGACGATGACGATCTCAAACCAGGGCCTCCCGATCCACAAGGACGCCACGTTCGCGATCCGCCCACGCATCTTCCTCGAGGGCAACTTCTTCGTGGACGTCAGCCCGGGCACGCCGGAGGCGCCGGATGCGCCGAACAGCTACACGTTCCCGATCCAGCAGGGAACCGAGCCGGTGCAGTTCGACCAGGTGCTGACCTCGCTGCAGTCGGGCACGCGCCAGAACCTGCAGACGCTGCTCCAGCAATTCGGGACCGCGGTCAAGAAGGGCGGCCCGTCCTACAACGCCTCGATCAAGTACTGGCTGCCGGCCTACGAATACTCGGCGGTCGTCGCCCACGACGCGCTCGGTCTGCAGCCGCATGATCTGTCGAACTGGATCGCCGAGCAGGGCGAGGTTTCGGGCGCGATCGACACCCATCCGCAGAACCTCCAGAACCTGATCACCAACTTCAACACGACCGCGCATGCGTTCGCGGTCCAGAACGTGGCACTGGAGCAGGCGGTGGCGGAGCTGCCCAAGACGCTGGGCGCCGCGATCCCCGCCCTGCACGCTCTGAACGCCGCGTTCTGCGCGGGCCCGCAGGTGCCGAATTGCGCGCCCGGTCCGCTGCCGAAGCTGGCCAAGGCCCTGGTCCCGGCGGTCAAGTCGACCGGCCCGATGATCGACGCCAGCCTGCCGTTCATCACCCAGCTGCGCTATCTCGTCTCGCCCTCCGAGCTGCGCGGACTGACCGCCGACCTGGCCCAGACCGTGCCCGCGCTCTCGCAGCTCACGCGCGAGTCGACGCCGCTGATGGCCAACGGCGTGCGCCCGGCCGCCAGCTGCGCGGCAAGCGTGGTCATCCCGTGGTCGAAGCTCACCCTGAACGACCCGCACTTCAACGCGTCGAACGGGTTCCCGGCGCATCCGGTGTACGTCGAGGCGGTCGACTTCCTGCCCGGTCTGGCCGGCGAGTCACGCGACTTCGACGCCAACGGCCCGTACATCCGGATCCTGGGCACCGGCGGGACGCTCACCTATTCGCTTCAGCCCGGGCTGTTCGGTCAGGCGCTGGCCCCGCTCGAGGGCGAGCAGCCGCAGTCCCCCCCGGCCAGCACGCCCCGCCGCTCCAGCCCAACGTGCCCTGTGAGACGCAGCAGCCGATCACCGACCTGTCCGCGCCGACCGGCGGGCCCCCGCAGCAGATGTCGAGCACGCTGGCGGCGCCCGGCGCCTCCCTGCGCTGGACCTCGGCGGCCACCGAGGCCCTCGGGCAGGTCCAGCAACTGGCCGCGCAGAACGGCCTGTCGCTGGGCACCGCCGCGATGCCGGCGCTCGGTGGCTCGAAGAATGCGGCCAAGTCGAGTTCGACTCCGAGGGGCGCCCGATGAAGCGCGCGATCCGCGAGCACTGGAAGGACTTCGCCGCGATCGTCGCGCTGCTCGTGATCACGGTCGGGGTGGCCGGCTACATCCTGAGCAACGAGCGGCTGCGCTTCCCGTTCATCTCGCCCTCGCCGTACACGATCAACGCCTCGTTCTCGACCGCTCAGGCGGTCACGCCGGGTCAGGGTCAGAGCGTGCGGATCTCCGGCGTCCAGATCGGCCTCGTCGGCAGCGTCACGCTGAAGAACGGCGAGGGGATCGTGCAGCTCAACATCGATCCCAAGTACAAGCACCTGGTCCACAAGGATTGGACGGCGCTGCTCAGGCCGCGGACCGGCCTGGACGACATGTTCATCGAGCTCTCGCCGGGAGCGCCCGGCTCGCCGGTGGCTCCGGCCGGCTACACGATCCCGATCTCGAACACGATGCCGGTCGTCAACCTGGACGAGATCCTCTCGTCACTGGACGCTGATTCTCGGGAGTACCTCGACCTGCTGGTCAACGGCGCCGGCCAGGGGCTGAAGAACAAGGGTGGGGATGAGTTGGCGCAGGTGATGGAGCGCTTCGAGCCGACCCACCGCGACCTGGCACGGGTCAACAGCGCGGTGGCCGTGCGGGGGCGGAACCTGCAGCGCCTCGTGAACTCGCTGCGCCGGCTCAACGACGCGCTGGCCGCCAAGCAGACGCAGATCGTCCAGCTCGTCGACTCGAGCGAGAAGGTGTTCGGCGCGTTCGCCTCGGAGGATTCCCAGGTCAGCCGGGCCGTGGCGGATCTGCCCGGCACGCTGAAGCAGACCACCGCGACGCTGGCCAAGGTGCAGGCATTCGCCAAGATTCTCGGGCCGGCGGCGCACAACCTGCTCCCGGCCGCCGCGGCGATCCCGGCCGCCAACCAGGCGCTGACCGCGCTGGCCGTGCCGGGCGCTCCGATCGTCCAGAACCAGATCCGCCCGTTCGTCGTCGCCGCGCGCCCGGTGGTCCAGCAGCTGCGCCCGGCGGCGGTCAACCTGTCCGAGCCGACCGTGACCCAGACGGCCAACGGCCCGGTCCAGGAGGGGGCGGCCACGTCCAACCTGACCAACGTGTTCAACGTGCTCAACCACTTCGGGAACATGCTCGGCTACAACCCGGGCGACACCGAGCACGGCTACCTGTGGTGGCTGGCCTGGCTCGACCACAACGCGCGCACGCTGTTCTCGGTCCAGGACGCCAACGGTGACTTCCGCCCGCTGTTCCTCCAGGCGAGCTGCGCCACGCTGGCGCAGATCGCCAACGCGTCGCCGCTGCAGGAAGTGGTTCAGAACCTGACGCCGATCCTGACCAGCTCGAACCTGTGCCCGACCCAGGCCGCCGCCGACACGGCCGCGTATGCGAAGTACCGCCAGCAGCACCCGGCCACCGCCACCGCCTCGTCGAACCCGACGACCGCGCAGATCGAGGCGCTCCAACCACACGCCTCGAGCTCGGGATCTGCCTCGAACGGCTCGGCCCCGAAGTCGAGCACCCTGTTCCTCCCCAAGCTCCCGATCAAGTAGAAGCAGATGCACACCGGCAGCCCCCCGATGTCTCGCGTGATCACGATGGTGCTGTTTGCCCTGTCGTGTATCGGGCTGCTCCTGTTCCTGTGGCTGTCGTTCGGCGGCACGATCCCGCTGGGGGCGCAGGGCTATCGGGTGAACGTGTCGTTCCCCGCCGCACAGGACCTGGCCACCCAGGCCGACGTGCGGATCGCCGGCGTGTCGGTGGGGAAGGTGGTCTCCACGGAGCTCGACCCGAAGGGCAACCGGACGCTGGCGACGCTCCAGATCCAGAGCCAGTACGCGCCGATCCGCAAGGACACCCGGGCGATCCTGCGCACCAAGACGATCCTCGGCGAGACCTACGTGCAGCTGCTCCCGGGCGCGCCCCGTGGTCCGACGCTTACGGACGGCGCCACCCTGCCGCGCAGCCAGGTGCTGCCCAGCGTCCAGCTGTCGGACATCTTCAACGCGCTCGATCCGACCACCCGGCACGCGTTCCAGACCTGGCAGCAGGAGCTGGCCACGGCGGTGAACGGCAACGACCAGAACCTCAACGACGTGCTCGGCAACCTGCCGACGTTCGCGGCCGACGCCACCGACATCCTCCAGGTGCTGGATGTCCAGCACGCGGCGACCGTGAGCCTCGTGCAGAACGGCGGCACCGTGTTCGGCGCGCTCGGCGCCAACCAGACCGCGCTGCGCAACCTGATCACGAGCGCGGAGACCACGTTCGCCACCACCGCCGCGAACAACAACGCCCTGGCCCAGACCTTCCACGTGTTCCCGACATTCCTGAACGAGACGAAGGCCACGATGGCCAAGCTCCAGACGTTCTCGGTGAACACCGACCCGGTGATCAAGGAGCTGGATCCGGTCGCCCAGCAGCTTGCCCCGACGCTGAAGGACGTCGATGCGCTCTCACCGCCGCTCCGTCACTTCTTCACGAACCTGGGGCCGCTGATCACGGTCTCGCAGACCGGCCTGCCCGCCGTGCGCGAGATCCTCACCGGCGCCACGCCGCTGCTGGGCGCGACCGGCACGTTCCTCGAGCAGCTCAACCCGATCCTCGGCTGGCTGTCGCTGCATCAGCAGCTGATCTCCGACTTCATCACCCAGGGCGGCACGGCGATGGCCGCGACCACGACCTCGTTCGCGGGCGGGAGCCCCGGCCACTACCTGCGCCAGTTCCAGCCCACCGGGCCCGAGACGCTGTCGTTCGCGCCCACTCGCGATTCGAACAACCGCGGCAACACGTACCCGCAATCGCTGTGGCTCGACGACCCGCGCGTCGCCACCAACGGCAACTATGGCGCGTGGGACTGCAAGAACACGGGGGCGGGGGGCGACGGGTCGCAGCCGGCCAGCGGGCCGCCCGCACCGGCGCCGGGGTCGACCGAGGCGTGCTGGGTGGCGCCGGCGCTACCGGGTGCCTCGGGGCAGTACCAGATCCCGCACATCCTGGCCGCGCAATATCCGAGCAAGTAGGCGCGCTGGGGCGGTGGGGGCCGCGGAGAGTGGTGCGGTTCCTGGGCGGCCAACCGGTTTCCTGGGCGACCAACCGGTTTCCTGGACCCCGACCGAATCTCGCCCCGGACCCCGAAGAATCTGACACTCGCCACGCTCGTCGGCGCGAGTGTCGGGAAACTCGGCCTATGGCCGAGTGAATCCGGATTCACCACGGGCGGCGGGCACGAGTGTCGGATTATTCGCCACCGGAAAGTGGTGCATCGAGCCGTAGTCGCCGATGCACACTCGGTGGCACCCGAGTGGTGTCGAACCATCGGCGCTCGTCGTGGGAGGCTGGCTACGCGGCTTCGGCGGCGCTGGCGGCGGCGCGTCGGCCGACCGCGGCGAGGCCGTCGAGCAACGCCTCGGCCAGCGACGCGTCGCCGGAGACCTCGAGCCCGCTGCGGTCTCGCTCGGGCGAGAACGCCTTGATCCACTCCTCGGGCGCGCCGGTGACGCGGGCGCCGGCGGAATCCGCCGGATGCTCCTCGACGGTGGCGCCATCCTCCGAGAGTGTGAACGCGTACACGTCCCGCCGGTCGGGTCCGGCCACGACGAACTCGACCGTGCCGGTGGCGCTCGGCCGGATGAGCAGGCCGGGCGCGAGACGGAAGATCGCGCCGAGGTCGACCGACTCCGAGGTGCGGGGCGGGCTCCAGGCCCACTCGTAGCCCCAGCGGGCCAGCTCGCCCAGGATCGGCATCAGCTCGCGGGCCCGCTCGGTCAGCTCGTAGTCCACCCGTGGCGGCACCTCGCGGTAGCGCTTACGCGTGAGCATGCCGTCGGCGACCATCCGGTTCAGTCGCGAGCGCAGCTGTTCGGTTGAGATGCCGGGGAGCACGCGCTGGAGCTCGACGAAGCGGCGCGGTCCCGCGGCGAGATCACGGACGATCAGCAGCGTCCATTTGTCGCCCACGAGATCGAGCGCGCGGGCGTCGGGCGACCACTGGTCGTACGGATGGCGTTTCGGTGGGGGTACGTGCGGAATGGAGACCTTCCTCCCGGTGGACGGTCGTACCTACCAAGTTCGAGTCTAACGGACGGTTCCCCGTCCTCTGCCAATGCGTAAGGCCTTGCAGAGCATTGGCCAGATGGTTGATACAGCATGCCCGCGAGGTCAATACTGCACCTGTACGAGGTTTGCGGCAGTTTTGGCCCCCGTCTGCGTTGCTGTCAGTACATGGGTGTTGTGATCGAGCTGAAGGATCAGCTGGCGGATCGCTCTCGCCCCAGGGGGGGTTCTCGGGCAGCGTTCTTCTTTGACCTTGCCTGCCCGTTCTCCTATCTGGTGGCGGAGCGGGTCGAGCGCACGCTGGGCGAGGTGGAGTGGATCCCCGCGCCGGCGGTCGGCCTTGACGGTGGCGCGCGCTGGGCGCGCATGGACGCCACGCGCGCGCTGGCTGAGCGCGAGGCGATGGCCGCGCGGCTCCCGATCGTCTGGCCCGACCGCTTCCCGGCCAACCCGCGCCACGCCCTTCGGGCCGCCTCGTACGCCGCCGATAACGGCGCCGGCGCCACGTTCGCCCTGGCTGCCTCCCGCCTGGCCTTCTGCGGCGGCTTCGACCTGGAGGATCCGGAGATCATCGGCGTGGCCGCCGCCACCGCCGGCCTCTCGCTCGAGGGCTGCCTGGCCGCCGCCCGCGACCCGTCCCGCGACGCCACGCTCTGGGCGACGGCGCGCGGGCTTCACCGGCGAGGCGTGCGGACCTTGCCGACCATCCGGCTCGGCCGGCGCTGGCTCGAGGGCGAGCGGGTGCTCGACGCGGTGGCGCTGATCCTCGCACGCGCACTCTGACGTCTCGGTCGTGGGGGGGTGCGCCCAGACGCCCCGGGTCGTGCAGGTCGCCTTGGTTATGGGGCGAAGCGGCCCGGGGCGCTGCGGCGCTCGGTGGCGAGAGCGTCGCGCCGCTGGCGAGAGCGTCGCGCCGCTGGCGCTTGGGGCAGGGGCCGGCTGTTAGCGTGCCGGCCGTGGCGACCGAGGCACAACCGACGACGCGGGCGCACGGCGGCCGGCTGATCGCCGCGCGGCTCAAGGCGTACGGCGTCACCAAGCTGTTCACGCTGTCCGGCGGCCATCTGTTCTCGATCTACGACGGCTGCCGGGCCGAGGGGATCGACATCGTCGACGTGCGCCACGAGCAAACGGCCGCGTTCGCCGCCGAGGGCTGGGCCAAGGTGACCCGCACGCCGGGCGTTTGCGCGCTGACCGCCGGCCCGGGCGTGACCAACGGGATGAGCGCGATCGCCTCGGCGTCTCAGAACCGCTCTCCGCTGCTCGTCCTGGGCGGCCGCGCGCCGCAGTTTCGCTGGGGCCAGGGCTCGCTGCAGGAGATCGACCACGTGCCGTTCGTCCGTCCGCTCGTCAAGTTCGCCGCGACCGCGCAGGACACCGAGGAGATTCCGGGGCTGGTCGATCAGGCGATGCGGACCGCGCTCACACCGCATTCCGGTCCCACGTTCCTCGACTTCCCGCTCGACTACGTGTTCGGCGAGGCCGATGCGCCGCCGCCGCCGGCCCCGCTGCCCGAGCCGTGGCGAGAGCCCGGCGCCGGCGGCCGGCACGCCGATCGAGCCGCCGCGCTCCTGCGCGACGCCGAACGGCCGGTGATCATGGCCGGCGCCGGCCTCTACTGGGGTCACGGGGAGAGCGCGCTGCTCGCCCTCGCCGAGGAGCTGCGCATCCCGGTGTTCACGAACGGCCTCGCCCGCGGCTGCATTCCGGCCGATCACGAGCTCGCCTTCTCACGTGCTCGGCGCCCCGGGCTGTCCGGGGCGGACGTGGCGCTGGTCATCGGGGCACCGCTCGACTTCCGGCTCGGTTTCGGGGCCGCCTTCGCGCCCGATGCGGAGGTCGTCGCCGTCGACGTGGCCGAGCCCGACCAGGCACCACCGCGCGAGCTGGCGGCCGAGCTGTACGGCGCGCTCCCCGCGACCCTCGACGCGCTGCGGACGGCGGCGGGTGCGCCCGACGCCGATTCCGAGCGCGAGGCCTGGATCCGCTCGCTGCGCGCCGCCGAGGACGAGGCGCGCGCCGGCGAGGCGACCGAGCTGGCCGACGACCGAGCCCCGCTCCACCCGCTGCGCGTCTACGGCGAGCTGATCGGGCTGCTCGACCGGGACGCGATCATCGTCGGCGACGGCGGCGAGTTCGTGTCCTACGCCGGCCGGGTGGTCGACTCCTACCAGCCCGGCTGCTGGCTCGACCCGGGACCGCTCGGCTGCCTGGGCTGCGGGCCGGGCTATGCGCTCGCCGCCAAGCTGGCCCGTCCCGAGCGCCAGGTCGTGCTGCTGCTGGGCGACGGCGCGTTCGGCTTCTCGGGGATGGAGCTCGACACGCTGGCCCGCCACGGCGTCGCGGTACTCGCCGTGGTCGGCAACAACGGCATCTGGGCACTCGAGAAGCACCCGATGGAGGCCGTCTACGGCTACTCGGTCGCCGCCGAGCTCAGGCCGGACACCCGCTACGACCAGATCGCCGAAGCGCTCGGCTGCCATGCCGAGCTCGTCCGAACCCCCACGGAGTTGCGCCCGGCGCTCGAGCGAGCGCTCGGATCCGGAAGGCCGGCGCTGGTAAACGTCCTGACGGACCCGTCCATCGCGTACCCACGCAGGTCGAACCTGGCGTAGGGACGGCAGGTCGAACCTGGCGTAGGGACGGCGAGATCGCGGCGCGATGGCCGCCGCAACCTTGGACCCGCGCCGACCACCCCACATACGAAAACCGCCCGCATTCTCAGCGGGCGGCTTCCGATCCAGGTTTGGCCCAATCGGGACGGGCAGGGGTACGTGCCAGAAAGGGCCGGTTAGAGTGGCTCGGACGGCGGGAGGCGCCGATGTCTGCGGCTTCGCCCGAGCCTATGTTGGGAGCCGGGTTTGGCCCTGGCCCCGATGATGATCATTCCCCCTCCACGCGCCCACGACAATCGTACATTCGTCCAGTTTTGTTTAGGAGAGGGCCTGGACGGATGTTCGATCCGTAATTCGTACGGAGGACCCGGCCCGCAAATGCCTAAATTCCGGCCCAGTTATACTGATTTAGGGTCAGGCTATGCAAGAGCTCTTCGCTTTTCCCAACCCGGTCAACGAGAAGGCGGCTCGCACCGTCGCCGGTGTGGTGCTGCTCACCGTGGTCGTGATCCTGGTCACCGGCGCCTACTGGCTGCTGATCCCGCTCGCCTACGGCTTCTGGGCGCGGGTCCTCACCGGCCCGACGCTGAGTCCGCTCGGCTGGACGGCCCAGAACGTGATCGCGCCGAGGCTCGGCGCCAAGAAGCCCGTCGCCGGCCCACCCAAGCGCTTCGCGCAGGGCATGGGGGCAGCGATGGCCACGATCGCGCTCGTCTTCTGGCTCGTCTTGGGCAGCCACGCCGCCACTGACGTGGTCCTCGGGCTGTTCGTGATCGCCGCCGGGCTCGAGTCGATCTTCGGCTACTGCCTCGGCTGCCGGGTGTTCGGCCTGCTGATGCGCGCGGGCGTCGTGCCCGAGTCGATCTGCGCCGAGTGCGCCGACCTCAGCCTGCGCTTCCGGGCCGCCTCGCAGCGCTCCGGCTGACCGCGGCCGCGCGGCGCAGCAGTTCACGAGCCTCCGGCGAAATCGCGGGTCAGGCGACTGGCCACATCGTGCATGAGCTTCGACTCGAATCCCCGGTTGAAGGGCGATCCGACCCCGCCGAAGGCAAACACCACGACGCCGCGATCCACCCGCAGGAAGATCAGATCCGCGTCGACGTCGAGGCCAATCCCGGCGCTCGAGACCCGAACGCTCAACCGATAACCCGAAGTCTGATCGCCGATCGGTGGCACCGCGAGGCGATGAACCCGGAACGGCCCGATCGTCGTGTTCTGGCCCGCGCTCGCCATCGTGTTCTGGGTGATCGTGCGGACGACGCAGTCACGGGTGTGACGGTTGGTCAGCTGGCCGAAGGCATGGGTGGCCTCCCGGCTGTCGGTGTAGATGTATGTCGTGCTCCCAGCGGTGTTGGCGTCCTTGCCGGTGAACTGGGGCGAAATCGCGTGCCCGCTGAGCGCGGCCTGTGCGGCGTTCACGCCCGGACACGGCGAATGGCCGAGCGACGTCGGACCGGGGATGGAAAGCCAGTCGCGCGGGAAGTCGCTGGCTCGTAGTTGCGCATCGTGCGCGATCCGGCTGTCCGACAGTGACGTGCCCGAGTGGATGCTCCCCGGCGGCGGACCGGCGGCGCTCGCGCCGGTGGCACTCGCGCCGGCGGCACTCGCGCCGGCGGCGGCGTAGGCGGCGAGGACGACCAGCGAAGCCACCACGAAGCTGCGGGAGGCAAACGACCAACGGTGTGAAGTCATCAGATGTCTCATGACTTGCCCAGACGCTTACCAATGCCGATTCCTCCCCGACCAACCGAAAGAACTCGCCCGCCCGTGACGCCGGCGCGCCGCTAGCCGAGCCCGAGGGCGGCGCCACGCAGGATGTCGTGCTCGGACACCTCCAACCGATCGAGGCCGAACAGGTCGAGCGTCTCGAGCAGGATGATCCCGCCGGCCACGATCGTGGGCGCTCGGTCCGGATGGAGTCCGCGCACGCGCCGGCGCTCCTCGAGCGTCACGCCGGCCAGTCGGTCCAGGATCTCCCGGCACTCCGAGCTGCTCACGATGTAGCCCTCGACCTTGTCCGGATCGTAGGGCTCGAGCTCCTGCGCGATCGAGGCCATCGAGGTCGCCGTCCCCGCCACCCCGATCGCGTGGGCGACCGAACGACGCCAGGAGCCGGGCACGCCGTCGTGCAAGACCTCGCGGACGTCGGCGGCCAGCGCGGCCATCTCGTCAGGCGCGGGCGGATCGGCCTGCAGGTGGCGTTCGGTCTGGCGCACCACGCCGGCCTGGTTGGAGACGTGGAAGCGCATCTCGTGACCACTTCCGATGACGAGCTCGGTCGAGCCGCCGCCGATGTCGATCACGACCGTCGGAGTCCGGTCGGAAGGGTCCCGTTCGCTGGTGGCGCCGAGGAACGTCAGCCGCGCCTCCTCCTCTCCGCTCAGCACGTGCGGCTCGAGCCCCCACCGCTCGTGCACCGTCGAGGCGAACTCTCCCCCGTTGGCGGCATCGCGCACCGCACTGGTCAGCACCGCCACCGCGCGATCGGCGCCGTGGCGCTCGATCAAGCGCGCGTACTCGTCGAGCACGGCGAACACGCGCTGCATGCCGTCATCGCTCAACCGCCCATCGGCATCGACGCCGGCTCCCAGGCGGGTCACCTCGGTGTGGCGCTCCAGCACCTTGCCCACCCGCCCGTCCTCCACCTCGGCCAGGAACAGCCGCGTCGAGTTCGTGCCGATGTCCACCACCGCGGAGTGCAAGCTCAGGTCACCGCGTGCACCTGATGGGGCATCGGCCGGCCGTCGAGTCCGGCCAGCAGATTTTCGACCGCCAGCTCCGCCATCTGCTCGCGGGCGGCCCGGGTGGCCGAGCCGATGTGCGGCACGACGAGGAGGTTGGGCGCCGATAGCAGGGGATCGCTGGGCACGGGCGGCTCGGGGTCGGTCACGTCGAGCGCGGCGCCCGCGATCTGGCCCGACAGCAGCGCCTGCGTGAGCGCCTGCTGGTCCACGATCGGCCCGCGCGCGGTGTTGATCAGGATCGCCGTCGGGCGCATCCGCTCGAGCGCGGGAGCGTCGATCAGGTGATAGGTCGCCGGAGTCAGCGGGCAGTGCAGCGAAACGAAGTCCGATCCCTCGAGCAGCGCGTCCAACGGCACCTCGGACGTGGAAGCCGGTCCCGACGCTGATTCCGGTCCGGAGTCAACGCCGCCACCGCCGGCATACAGCACGGTCATGTCGAACCCGAGCGCCCGCCGGGCCACCGCGCGCCCGATCCGTCCCATCCCGACGATCCCGAGCACACCGCCCTGCACCGCCGCGCCGAGAAAGCGCGCGGGCTCCCAGGTGACCCAGTCGCCCTGCGCCACCGCGGCGATCGCCTCGGGCAGCTTGCGCGCCGCCGCCAGCAGCAGGGCGAACGTCAGGTCGGCGGTCGCCTCGGTCAGCACGTCGGGCGTGTTGCCGACCGCGATCCCGCGAGCCGCGGCGGCGTCCACGTCGATGTTGTCGTAGCCCACGGCATAGTTCGAAACAGCGCGAAGGTGCGGGCAGTGCTCGATCAGCGCCGCATCCACCCGGTCGGTCAACAGCGTCAGCAGGCCGTCGACATCGGCCGCACGTGCGCTCAGTTCCTCATACGGAGGGGGCAGCCGTTCGGGCCAGACCTCGACGTCGTGCCGGGCCCGCAGCCGATCAAGCGCGGGCCCGGGGAGAGAGCGGGTGACGAAGCAGCGCGCCATCGAGCGCGGATTCTTTCGCGTCCCGGATTTTCAGGCGCCCCCGTCAGGCGCCCCCGTCAGGCGCCCGCGAGGAGCGTCAGGCGCCTTCGGTGAGCATCGCCCGCCGGCGCAACCCCCGCATCGACACGCGCGGCAGGCCGACGAGGGCGATCACCGCACCCATAGCCGAGAACGCGGCGGCGATCCCGAAGGCGAGTTCGAACCCGCCGGTGAGTGCCGCGTGCGCCGCCAGGCCGTGATGGACGTCGCCGTTGGTCCGCGCGGTGGCGAGGGCGGCCAGGATGGCCAGGCCGATCGCCCCGCCGACGAACCGCGAGGTGTTGACCAGCCCCGAGGCCAGTCCCGCCTCCTCCGAGGCCACACCGGTCACTGCCGCGATCGTCACCGGCACGAACGAGAAGCCGATCCCGATCGCGATCAGTACCGAGGGCAGCAGGACGTCGCCCACGTAGGTGCCGTTGGCCGAGAGATGCGTGAACAGGACCAGGCCCACCGTCTGCAACGTCATGCCCGCCACCAGCATCGGCTTGGGTCCGACGCGGGTGACGACGCGCGAGGCGAGCGTCGAGCAGGCGACGATGCACAGGGTCATGGGCAGGAAGGCAAAGCCGGCTCGCAGCGGCGAGTAACCGAGGACCTGCTGCAGGTAGAGCGAGAGGAAGAACCACATGGCGAACACCGCGGCGCCGATCATCAGCACCACCACGTTCGCGGCGCTCAGCGTCCGCGAGGCGTAGATCCGCAGCGGCATCAGCGGCGAGCGGGCGATCCGGCCCTCGATCGCGAGGAACAGGACGAGCAGCGCCGCGCCGGCCGCCATCAGTCCGAGCGTCGAGGCCGAGCCCCAGCCCGTCACGTCGGTCCGCACGATGCCCAGCACGAGTACGGACAGGCCCACGGTGGCGGTCACCGCGCCGGCCAGGTCGAAGCTGCGCCGCGCCGTCGCATCGCGCGTCTCGGCGATGTAGCGCTCGGCCAGGATCGCGGCCAGCAGCCCGATCGGGACGTTGATGAACAGGATCCAGCGCCAGCCGAGCAGGTCGGTGAGGACTCCGCCCAGGAGCACGCCGGCGGCACCGCCGGCGCCTCCCATCGCGCCCCAGATGCCGACGGCGCGGTTGCGGGCAGCGCCCTCCGCGAAGGTGGTGGTCAGGATCGAGAGCGAGGCCGGAGCGACGATCGCGCCGCCGAGACCCTGCGCGGCACGCGCGGCGATCAGCTCCGGCTGGGTCCCGGCGAACCCGCCCGCCAGCGAGGCCAGCGCGAACAGCGCCAGGCCGGCGACGAACACTCGCCTGCGCCCGAGCAGGTCCGCCGCGCGCCCCCCGAGCAACAGGAAGCCGGCGAACGTGACCGTGTAGGCGTTGACCACCCACTGCAGATCCTGTTCTGAGAAGTGCAGAGCGCTGCGGATCGAGGGCAGCGCGACGTTGACGACGGACACGTCGAGGACGACCATGAACTGCGCCAGGCAGGCGAGCGCGAGGACGATGTTGAGATGACGGTTCTTATCGCGTGTGGTTTCGGCGTTCATACTCGTATGACGATCGGGGGTCGGCTGTTTCGACAACCGCGCCGGCCCCGGTAAGACGCAGTACGATAGATATCGAACGATAGCAACTATGTTCGATAGACGTCGTACTAGAATCGGTTGATCGATGGACAGCCACGTCACACAAGGACAGGCGTCAGCGGCGACTGCCAGCCTCGTCGAGCCGCCCGTCGCGAGGGAGCTCGGCGACCCGCTCTCGCACCCCGGGCGCGAACAGATCGAGCTCGCCGCGGTGCTCCACGCGCTGAGCGACCCGGTGCGGCTGCGGATCGTGGCCGGCCTGGCGTCTGAGGACAAGCGGACGTGCAAGAGCTTCGACCTGCCGGTCACCAAGTCGACCTGCACCCACCACTTCCGGGTGCTGCGCGAGGCCGGCGTGATCCGTCAGCGGCTCGAGGGCACCACCCGCCTGAACTCGCTCCGGCGCGAGGATCTCGACGAGCGCTTCCCGGGGCTGCTCGATTCGGTGCTCCGCGCCGCCGGCTAGCGCGACGCCCGCGCGCGGTAATCCCCGAACGCCGGCGCGCGATTCTCGCTGAACGCTCGCACGCCCTCGCGCGCCTCGTCGGTCTCGGCGAAGAGCCCCAGCCCGCTGAACGACATCGACGCGATCCCGGCGATGTGGTCGGAATCCGCGTTGAACGACTGCTTCAGGAACCGCAGCGCCGTGGGCGAGAGCGCGAGCATGTCATCCGCCCAGGCCCGCACGGTCGCCCGCAAGCGATCGGCCGCGACCACCTCGTTCACGAGTCCCCACCGCTCGGCGGTTGACGCGTCGTAGGGCCGGCAACGAAACCAGATCTCCCGTGCGCGCTTCTCGCCGACCACGCGTGCCAGGTACGCCGTGCCGAAGCCGCCGTCGAACGAGCCGACGCGCGGCCCCACCTGACCGAACGTGGCGGACGAAGCCGCGATCGTCACGTCGCACAGCACGTGGAGCACGTGCCCGCCTCCGATCGCCACGCCGTTGACGGCGGCGATCACCGGCTTGGGCACGTCGCGAATCAGCCGGTGCAGGCGCTCGATCTCGAACAGCCCCGACTGGCTCGGCCCGTAATCGCCTGACTCCGCGCGCTGCTTCTGGTCGCCGCCGGCGCAGAAGGCGCGGTCACCGGCACCGGTCAGGCAGATCACGCCGACATCGGTCGAAGTCCACGCGCGCGTGAACAACGCGATGAGCTCGTCGACCGTGTGCGCGCGGAAGGCGTTCATCCGGTCGGGCCGGTCGATCGTGATCCAGGCCAGGCCATCCTCGACCTCGTAGCGCGTGTCGGTCAATTCCATCATCGCCTCCTTAGTCGGCCAGTCTCCTCACGCCATCGTCAGGCCGCCGCTGACCGACAGCGTCTGGCCGGTGATGTAGCCGGCAGCATCGGAGGCCAGGAAGGCCACCGCGGCGGCCACGTCCTGGGGCTGGCCCAGGCGCCGCATCGGCACCGCCTTGCGGAGCGCCTCGACCATGTTGGCGCTGGCCGCGCCCGCCCCCACCATCCCCTCGAGCAGCGGCGTCTCGGTCGGACCGGGGCACACGCTGTTGACGGTCACGCCGCGGCGCGCCACCTCGCGGGCGAGCGTCTTGCCGAACGCCACCTGCGCGGCCTTGGCGCCGGCATACACCGCCTCGTGCGAGGACCCGACGCGGGCGGCATCCGAGGCGATGTTGACCACGCGCCCGTACTCGCGCTCGACCATCCCGGGCACCACCTGGCGGCAGACCCGCAGGCAGCCCTTGTAGTTCAGCTCGATGATCCGGTCCCAGAACTCCTCCTCGGTCTCGAGGAACGGATGGAGCTCGTCCCAGCCCGCCGTGTTGACCAGGATCTCGACCACGCCGAGCTCTGACTCGACCCGCCCGACCGCCTCCGCCACCGACGCGCTGTCGGTCAAATCCAGGCGCACGGCCAGGGCCGCCTCACCGGCGGCGACGTCCACGATGTCACCCGACGCGACGCGGTGACCGTCTGCGGCCAGCGCGGCGACGACCGCGCGGCCGATGCCGCCCGCGCCACCGGTCACGAGTGCGACCCGAGATGCCATCGGCAGAACAATACGATGGCGCGCGTGAAGCGCTCAGGCCCAGAGCCACTGGTCAGCACGCTCGTGCTGTCGATCGACAACCTGGGCGAGGCCAGCGCGCTCGAGCGCGGCGAGCAGCGCCGCCCCACCCGACGGGACCCATCCGTGACCGACGCGCTCCCCTGGCTGCTCGACGAACTCGACCGCCACCGGCTCACCGCGACATTCTTCGTGGAGGCGATCAATTGCCAGCTGTATCCCGACGCCGTGCGCGAGATCGCCGCCCGAGGCCACGAGCTCGGCCACCACGGCTTCTCGCACGAGCAATGGTCGGAGCTCGAGGCGCAGGACGAGCGTGACGCGCTCGCCCGCAGCGTCGAGGCGTTCGCCACGCTTGGCCTCCGTCCCCGAGGCTTCCGCCCGCCCGGCGGGGCGCTGACCGAGCGCACGCCGGTGCTCCTGCGCGAGCTCGGCTTCGATTGGTGCTCGCCCGAAGGCGGCGATCCCCACGTCGACGACGGCCTCGCCTACGTCCCGTTCGACTGGGAGCTGGTCGACGCGTACCACCTGATGGACAGCTTCGCCCCGCTCCGGGCCGCGCGCGGGGACTCGGAGGGCCGCCGCGCCCCGTCGGAGCTCGCGGACTGGCTCGTCCACCGGGTCGCCGCCGGTGGCCGCCAGGTGCTGATCCTCCACCCGTTCCTGATGCTCGACCCGGAGTGGGCGGCGGGCGTCAAGGAGGTGCTCTCAGCCGTCGCCGACATGGCCCGCGACGGGCTGACCTATGTGGTTCCGTGCGGCGTGTTCGCGGACTGGCTGCGGGGCGCGCTCACGTCCTAGATCCGCCGCGCTCGCGTCCTAGAAGGCGCTTGTGCGCTCAAGTTAGAATCGGCGCCCCGTAGCCACCCCGAGGGAGAGGAGCACGACCATGCGGGGCTTCATCCGCGGCACTCACCACCTGACCTTCTGCGTCGGCGGCGCCCAGGAGGACTACGACTTCCACGTCCGGTTGCTGGGGCTCAAGAGCGTCAAGAAGACCGTGCTGTTCGACGGCGAGATCCCCATCTATCACCTCTACTACGGCAACCGGCTGGGCGACCCGAGCACGCTGCTGACCGCCTTCCCCTACCGCCAGGCCGGCTGGATGGGCAAGCGCGGCACCAACCAGGCCAAGTCGCTCAACCTGTCCGTGCCGGCCGACTCGCTCGGGTACTGGGCCGACCGCCTGTCCGAGCACGGCGTCGAGCACGAGCGCGGCGAGCGCTTCGGCACCGAGCGGCTGTTCTTCCGCCACCCGTGCGGGATCGAGTACCAGATCATCGGCGATCCCGAGCCCGACGACCGCGAGCCCTACGACGCCGTCGTCCCCGCCGAGCACGCGATTCGCGGCGCCTACGGCACGACCACCTCGGTCCGCGAGCCCGATCCGCAGCACTTCTTCTTCACCGAGGCGATGGGCGGCGAGCTGCTGTCCACCGAGGGTCCGCACCACCAGTACCGGATCGGTGACGCGGAGGGCTACGGGCGGATGCTCGAGCTGGCCGAGGAGCCCGATCTGCCGCAGGGCACCTGGCAGTTCGGCGAGGGCACGATCCACCACCAGGCGTTCGACGTCGTCTCGGCGGCCAACCAGCAGGAGGTGAAGGACTGGATCGTCGGCCTCGGCTTCACCGACGTCTCCGAGCCCAAGGACCGCGGCTACTTCTTCTCGATGTACTGCCGCAGCCCGGGCGGGCTGCTGGTCGAGATCGCCTACGGCACGCCGCAGGGCTTCACGATCGACGAGTCCGAGGAGGAGCTCGGGACGCACATGTGCATCCCGCCCCACTGGGAGGACCGCCGCTCCGAGATCTCACAGCTCGAGCCGATCGAGACGGTCGAGACGGTCGTAGGCTGATTCTGGGCCGCCTTCGGCGGCGTCCATGGGGCCACGTACCCCGTCCGGACAGGGATCGCGACCTGTCCGGACGGGGTACCTGGCCCCACGGATGACGCGCCGCAGGCGCGGCCCAATAACCGAGCGCGAGTAATTCGCCACTCGGCAGCCGGCGCCGGTCGAGTGGCGCGCAAGTGGCGCCATAGCCGAGTGAACGGCCGTTCACCGCGCGCGCGGCGGCGAGTGGCGGATCACTCGCGGTACAGCGTCACGTTGCGGTCCAGGCGCGTCGCCGGCGAAGCCCTTGGGCCGGCCGCCGTGGGCGTCGAGGTAGGCGAGCTGGCGGGAGATCGTGCCGAGCTCGGAGCCGGTGTGGTCGAGCATCCAGGTCTGGATCGCGACTCCGCCGCCGGCGGTGGCGACGACGCGGAGCGCCCGGGCCTGCTGGGGATAGTCGATCAGCGAGGCGGTGTTGATCAGCCAGTAATGCCCGCGGGCCTCGATCGAGTTTCGATGCGTGTGGCCGGCCAGCGCGGCGATCTCGGTCAGCCCCAGCTCGCCGATCAGGCGCCGACCGCGGCGCTCGCCGTCGCGCCCTGCTCCGGGCAGCCGCGCCGGCAGCAGCACGTTCTCCTCGCCGCTCAGCTCCTCGATCAGGTGGAAGGACTGGAACACGAACCCGACGTGGCGCAGGCGGGTCTTGGCCAGTGCCCGCGGGCTCTGCTTGGTGATCTCGCGGCCGGCCAGGACGATGCGTCCCTGGTCTGGGTGGTCGAGGCCGCCCAGCAGGTGAAGGAGGGTCGACTTGCCGCTGCCCGAGCGCCCCAGCACCGCCACCACCTCGCCCGCCGCGACCTCGAGGTCAGCGCCGGCCAGGACGCGCCGCTGCGCCCGTCCGACGCCGAGCGTCTTCACGATGCCGCGCGCTTCCAGGACGGGCATGCGGCCAACGGTAGCGAGCCCCGCATGCCGCGGCCGAGGCTCAGAACGTGACCAGCGTGGCGCTCTCCGCCGGCAGCGTGAACACGTAGCGCCCCTGGCTGGCGGTGAGCTGGGCGATGCTCGAGCGGCCGGCGAGCCGGCCGGTGGTCGTCCCCGTGCCGAAGCTCTGGCCGCCGAGCGTGACGCCGGCGGTGCTCGTGAGGCTGGGCGCGCGCAGGCGCTCGAGCGTCGCCGTACGGCCGCCCGCCGAGCTCAGCGCGATCGTGCGCCGGTCCAGGCTCTCGTTGATGAGCACCACTCGCGTCCGGCCGCGGGGGCCACGGGTGGCCCACACCGTGACCCCCTGGGCGTTGCTGGTCGTGGTGTCCTGGAGGCGCGATCCCGGCGGCGCGGCCTGGGCGAACATGTCGAGGCCGTAGTACTCCGGGGCCACCGACGCCCTCCACCTGCCGCCGGCGTGGCTGAAGGTGAACAGTTGGTAGGTGGCGCCGGGATAGGTGTGTATGTTCACGCCGTCCACGCCGACCCTGGCCATCTCGAACAGCGCGTCGAGCGCCCATAGCGCCGAGACGAACGCATTGCTGACGCCGGGCGCGCTTCCGCACGAGTCGGTGTTCATCTCGTCGACCCGCACCGGGAGGTGCCGCGAGTGCGCGGCCGCCACAGCGACCGCGACGCCGTCGGCGAGGCCCGTCGTCGCCTGGGGGGCGAGCAGGTGCCCGACGGTGGGGAACAGCGGCGAGGACTGAGAGATGTCGCAGGTCTGGACCGGGTAGGCGTGCACGGTCGCCAACCTGACCCGTGGCTCGGCGGCGAGGAACTGGCCGGTTAGACCCATCCAACCGGCCGAGCCGGTGGCTGGTCCGGCCAGCGGCCCAGGCAGCCCGTTCCCAAACGAGCTGAACTCGCCGAGGTACGACTGGAAGCCGTAGCCGCTCGGACGGCCGAACACGTGAACCCCACCGGGCGTGACGTACCAGGTGAGCGTGCCGTAGAGGTTGGGTTCGTTGCCGAGCTCGAGCGCGTCGATCCACGGATTCCCGATCCCCCGCTCGAACGCGCTCGCCTCCCCGTCGGCGGCCGCGCGGCTGTCCGCCTCGAGGTCGACGCCCAGGATCAGCCGGGCGTTCAGGTCGGTCGCGAGCGCGTGCGTCACGGCGAGCCAGCGCGAGGTGAGCGTGACCCGGACGCCCTTGGGCTTGCTCAGGCCGGGGACGGGATACCACGCCCAGTCGGTGCTGTCGCCGCCGATCCGGAGCACCGGCGACTGATTCGGGGTGAGGTTGCGGATGAGCGCCAGCAACACCGGGTCGGGCGCCTTCGGGTCGCTCCCGGCGTACGGGATGACCGCGCTGTTCTCGAGCGACAGGCCCAGAAAGCCAGGGGCAATGACGTTCCTACCGGGCCCGCGGGCGACCGTGACGATCGCGGCGTCCCGCGGGATCGGGATCGAATTCGACTTTGCCGGCGCCGCGTTCGGCGCGACCGCGAGGAGCGCCGCTGCGAGTGCCACGACGAGGGCGAGGCGGTGCCGGTCTGCGCGAGGCACGATCGGGGAATTTGCCACGCAGGGGCCAGTTCGATCAAATACGGCGGTGACCGTCGTGGAGATCGAGCGCCGCCGCCTGGGCCGCTCCGAGCTGACCGTCCCGCGCGTGGCGCTCGGGTGCGGGAACTTCGGGGGCATCGGCTCGGCCCCCGAGCTGTTCGGCCAGGGCCTGACCGAGGAGGAGGCGTTCGCGTTGATGGACGCGGCTTGGGAGATCGGAATCGACCACTTCGACACCGCGGACGCCTACGGCGGCGGGCGCAGCGAGTCAGCGATCGGAGCGTGGATGCGCAGCCGCGGCGTGCGCCCGACGATCACCACCAAGACGTTCAATCCGATGGACGCCGGCGAGGATCACGGGCTGGCGCCCGAGCGGATCGGGCGGCAGTTGCAATCCAGCCTCGAGCGCCTCGGCGTGGACAGCGTCGAGCTGTACCTAGCCCACGAGTTCGACCCGTCGGTGCCGATCGAGGAAACCGTCGGGGCGTTCGAGGAGCTGCAGGCATCCGGGCAGATCGGCGCCTACGGGGTGAGCAACTTCGACGCGGCGCAGCTGGGGGCCGTTCTGAGCGCGGGTGCGCCGCAGGCGATCCAGAACGAGCACTCGCTGCTGACCCGGGGCGACGAGGCCGATGTGCTGCCGCTGTGTCAGCGCGAGCAGGTGGCCTACCTGGTGTTCAGCCCGCTGGCCGGCGGCTGGCTCACCGGCAAGTACCGCCGCGGTGAGCCGTTCCCGGCCGGGTCGCGGATGACGCAGCGCCCGGACCCGTACGCGCCGTTCGTTTCGCACACGACGTTCGACCGGCTGGAGCGGCTCGCCAAGACAGCCGCCACGGACGAGCGTTCCATGGCCGGGCTGGCGCTGGCCTGGTTGCTGGCCGACGAGCGCGTCACCCAGATCGTCGTCGGGCCCGGCCGGCCGGAGCACCTGGCGCCGGTGCGCGAGGCGCTCGAGCGGCCGCTGAGCGCCGCACAGCGCGAGGAGATCGGACGGTGCTGATCCTCAGTCACGACGACGTGCTGGCCGCGCTCGCTCCCGAGGAGTGCGCCGAGGCGATGGCCGAGGTGCTGTCCGCCCGCGCCCGGGGGGAGGCGCTGATGCCGCTGCGCTCGGCGATCCGGTTCGAGGGCGCCGCCGGCTTCATGGCGACGATGCCCGCCTGGCGGGGCGGCCCCGACCCGGTGTTCTCGCTGAAGTCGCTGTGCATCATGCCCGGCAATCCGGCCCGCGGACTGGACTCGCACCAGGGGACCGTGACGCTGTTCGACGGATCGACCGGCCGGCCGCGCGCGATCCTCGATGCCTCTGCGATCACCGCGATCCGCACGGCGGCGGTGACCGCGGTGGCCACCCGCGTGCTCGCGCGCGAGGATGCCCGGGTGCTGGCCGTGCTCGGCGCCGGCGTGCAGGGCAAGGCGCACCTGGACGCGCTCATGCTCGTGCGCGGGTTCGAGGAGGTGCGGGTGTACGCGCCGTCGGGTGAGCATGCTCGGGCGCTGGCCGACGGACGCGCGACGGTGGCTTCGAGTGCCGAGGAGGCCGTGCGCGGCGCCGACGTGATCGTGCTGGCCACTAGCTCGAGCGCGCCCGTGATCAGCCGCGACTGGCTGGCGCCGGGCGCCCACGTCAACGCGATCGGCGCGAGCGTGCCGAGCGCCCGCGAGCTCGACGTCGAGACCGTCGCGGCCGGCGCGCTGTTCTGCGACAGCCGCGAGTCGTTGCTGGGCGAGGCGGGGGAGTTCCGCCTGGCGCTCGAGCAGGGAGCGATCTCCGGCGAGGATCACGTGCGGGCCGAGCTGGGGGAGGTGCTGGCCGGGATGGCGCCGGGGCGCACCGGTCCCGAGGAGCTGACCGTGTTCCGGTCGTTGGGGCTGGCCGTCGAGGACCTCGCGGCAGCGGAGCGCGCGGTGGCCGTTGCGCGAGCGCGCGGCCTCGGCGTCGAGGTGCCGCTGTGATCGAGTTGCGCGAGATCGAGGCAGCCCGGGCCCGGATCGCCGACGTGGCGGTGCGCACCCCGCTGGTGCGCCTGCACGCCGCCGAGGTCCCGGCCGGCACCGAGATCTACCTCAAGCTCGAGGCGCTCCAGCCGATCGGGTCGTTCAAGATCCGGGGCGCGACGAACGCGGTGCGGCTTGCGCCGGAGGGGGAGCGGGCCCGTGGCCTGGTCACCGCCAGCGCCGGCAACATGGCCCAGGGGGTGGCCTGGGCCGGACGCGAACTGCGGCTGCCCGCCACGATCGCCGTCCCCGAGCACGCCCCGCAGGCCAAGCTCTCGGCGATCGAGCGGCTGGGCGGCGAGGTGGTCAAGCTGGCCTACGACGACTGGTGGCAGGCGATCGTGACCAGCCACGTCGACGGGATCGAGGGCCTGTTCGTGCATCCGGTGCAGGACGAGGGGGTGATGGCGGGCAACGGCACGATCGGCCTCGAGATCATCGACGACCTGCCCGACCCCGACGCGGTGGTGATCCCGTACGGGGGTGGCGGCCTGACCGTCGGGATCGCCAGCGCCATACGGGCGTTGAAGCCGGACACGAGGATCTACACCGCAGAGCCGGCTACCGGCGCCGCCCTGGTCGCGGCGCTCAAGGCGGGGGAGCCGACCGACGTCGAATACAGCCCGTCGTTCGTGGATGGCGCGGGCAGCCGCCGGGTGCTCGACACGATGTGGCCGCGCGTGCGAGAGCTGGTCGACGGTGCCTTCGCGGTCCCGATCGCCGACGCCGCCGCCGCGGTGCGGCTGCTGGCTACGCGCGCCCACGTGGTCGCCGAGGGCGCCGGCGCGCTCGCGCTGGCCGCGACGCTGGCCGGGCGGCCGGGAGGCGGAAAGATCGTGTGCATCGTGTCGGGCGGCAACATCGACCCGGCCAAGCTGGCCGCCATCCTCCAGGGAGGTGAGTCGTGACCGATGAAGATCTGAGCGCTCCGATCCTCCCCGGCCGCGGCGCGAGCGACTACGAGCGCTACCTGCGCACCGACGAGCTCCTGTCGCTGCAGAAGCCGCCCGCCGAGCGCGTCCATCACGACGAGCTGCTGTTCCAGACCGTCCACCAGTCCTCGGAGCTGTGGCTGAAGCTCGGAACCACGGAGGTCGACGAGGCGGCGTCGCACTTGGAGCGCGACGAGATCGCGCCCGCGATCCGCCTCCTGCGCCGCGCGGTCCTGTGCCTTCAGTACGTCACCACGCAGCTCGAGATGCTCAACCAGATGTCGCCCTGGGAGTACAGCGAGATCCGCGTCGTGCTCGGGCACGGGAGCGGCTTCGACTCGCCCGGGTTCCGGCGCGTGCCGGTCGTCACCCAGCGCGTCAGCAAGGCGTTCGACCGCCGGTTGGAACGCGCCGGGCTGTCGCTGGTGGAGCTCTATCAGCACGGCCGCGAGCACGAGGACCTCTACCAGCTGGCCGAGCTGCTGACCGAGTGGGACGAGCGCATCTGGGTGTGGCGCTTCCGGCACTACTCGATCGTCGCTCGAGCCCTGGGTGAGGAAACGATCGGCACGCAGGGCACGCCCGTGCAGGTGCTCGGCAAGCTCATCGCTCAGCGCCAGATGCCCAAGCTGTGGGAGGTGCGCAGCCGGCTCGTGGAGCTGTTCGACGCCGAGCGGAAGGGCAGCGCCACGTAGACGCTGGGCGCGGCGGGGCGAACTTTAGGTTTCGCCCTCGCCCCTGCGTGGGTACCCGGTGCGGCGGTCACCGGGAAAACGAGGAGGGGAAATGTCAGAGCGGATTGTTGCTGCCGTCCGGGAGGAGCCCAGACGGGGGATCGGCTTCGCGTTGGCGCTCGCCGCGCTCATCGCCGCCGTGCTGGTTTTGGTCACCGGCCTGGCGAGCGCCTCGGACGCCGCGCCGAGGCACGCGCACGCGCGACACGGGCGCACCAACGGGCGCACCAACGGGCGCACGCACGGCGCCGGGGGTCAGAGCGCCGGCCTCAGCCAGGGGCAGGTAAACGCCAACGTCGACCGCCTGCTGAGCCAGATGTCCGTCCCCGAGAAGTTCGGGCAGCTCGAGATGGCCGGCCCGAGCACGCCCGATGGCAGCGATCTGATCCCGCTGGCCAAGAGCGGCCAGATCGGGACCGTCCTCGACCTGACCGGCGTCGACAACATCAACAAGGTGCAGGACGCCGCGCTGCAGTCGCCGCACGGCATTCCGCTGCTCTTCGGGCTCGACGTGATCCACGGCTACCGGACGATGTTCCCGGTGCCGCTCGGCGAGGCCGCGACCTGGGATCCGAGCGCGGTGGGCAGCGACGAGGCGATCTCGGCCGACGAGGCGGCCGCGGACGGGATCAAGTGGACGTTCAACCCGATGGTCGACATCAGCCGGGACCCGCGCTGGGGCCGGGTGGTGGAGGGCGCGGGCGAGGACCCGTTCCTCGGCTCGGCGATCGCCGCCGCCAAGGTGCGCGGCTACCAGGGCAACGACTTCAGCGCGCCCGACAGGGTGGCGGCCACGATCAAGCACTTCGGCGCCTACGGCGCCCCGGTGGCGGGCCGGGAATACAACACGGTCGATATGTCGACCCAGCAGCTGTTCAACGACTACCTGCCGCCCTACAAGGCGGCGGCCGACGCCGGCGCCGCCAGCGTCATGGCCTCGTTCAACTCGCTGGGCGGCGTTCCCAACACCGCTAATCCGTACCTGCTCACGACGATCCTGCGCGACGAGTGGGGCTACGGCGGTGCCACGCTCAGCGACTACCAGGCGGTCCAGGAGCTCGAGGCCTTCGGCTATGCCGCGAGTGGCGCCGACGCGGCGCGTCTGGCCCTGACCGCCGGGGTGAACATCGAGATGGCGGTCTCGATGACCTCGACCAACCCGGTGTTCAACACCTATGGGACCTACGGTCCGCAGCTGCTGAGCCAGGGCAAGATCACGATGAAGCAGCTCAACGACGCCGTGCGGCACGTGCTGACGCTCAAATACCTGGCCGGGATGTTCAGCCATCCCAAGCAGGGGAGCGCGAACCCCGCGAGCCGCTGGCTCACGACGGCAAACGTTGCAACTGCACGCAAGACCGCGGACGAGTCGATCGTATTGCTCGAGAACAACAACGCACCGGGCAGTGGCAGTCCGACTCTTCCGCTGAGCACGAGCACGGGCAAGATCGCTGTCGTCGGGCCGCTGGGCGACGACCCGCTCGATCAGCTCGGGCCGGATGTGCCGATCGGCTACGACACCACACCGGCCGACCTGAAGACGACCGACAAGATCGTCACCGTGGCCGACGGCATCAAGGCCGCGGACCCGGGCGCTTCCGTGACCACCGTGTCCGGCTGCACGACCTTTACCGTCGATCACCCCTGCGACGACGACAGCGGGTTCGGCGCCGCGAAGACGGCGGCGAGTGCGGCAGACGTAACGGTCGTCGTGGTCGGTGAGCCCGCGGGCGACTCCGGCGAGGCCTCATCCCGGAGCGACATCAGCCTGCCGGGCAGCCAGGATGAGCTCATCCGGGACGTTGCCAGCGCCGGCAAGCCGTACGTGGTCGTGCTGATGAACGGGCGGCCGCTGACGATCCCCGAGCTCGCCAATGCGCCGGCGCTGCTCGAGGCGTGGTACCCGGGCACCACGGGCGGCGACGCCGTCGCCGACGTGCTGTTCGGCAAGGTCGACCCCAGCGGCAAGCTGCCGATGTCGTTCCCGCGCAACGTCGGCCAGATCCCCATCTCCTACGACGAGCTCCCCACCGGACGCCCGTTCGATACGACCAACAAATACACCTCGAGATACCTCGACGTGGACAACTCGCCGCAGTACCCGTTCGGGTACGGCCTCTCCTACACGACGTTTTCGCTGTCGAACCTGAAAGTGTTAGGGGGCGGATCCTCCTTCAAGGTCAGCGCCGACATCCACAACGCCGGCTCGAAGGCCGGCGACGACGTGGTCCAGCTCTACACCCACGAGGACGACACCAGCATCCTCCAGCCGGTGCGCAAGCTTGAGGGATTCCAGCGGGTCACGCTCGAGCCGGGAGACACCAAGACCGTCACCTTCACCCTCGGTCGCCAGAACCTCGGCTTCTACAACAACCAGGGCCAGTTCGTGGTCGAGCCCGGGACGGTCAACCTGTGGGTCGGTGACAGCTCGACCGGCGGTCTGAACACGACGTTCACGCTCCGGTGAGAGTTCGGGCGTTGGTCGCTGCCGCAGTGGCCGCGGCGACTCTCCTGGTGGCGGCGCCGGCCGGCGCCGCCACCTCCAGCGCCCCCTTCACCACGCAGCAGAAGGCGGTCCTATCTGGGATCGCGCGCGACACGTGGCGGTTCTACGCCGCCGACGTGGACCCGGTCACCAAGCTACCGCTCGACAACCTCGGTCCGGGGTCGGCGCGCGGCGCCTACACCTCGGCGGCGAACGTCGGTGTCTATCTGTGGGCGGTCGTCGCCGCTCGCGACCTCGGGTTGATCGACACGCAGCGGGCCGATCAACTGGCTGAGGTGACGCTCGGCGAAGTCGCTCACCTCAAGCGCTACGACGGCTTCCTGTACCAGTGGTATGACACCTCGAGCGGCGCGGTGCTGACGAACCCGGGTAAGGGTGACTGCGCCGAGACGACGCCGGCCCGGGACAACTGCTGGTTCGTCTCGGCGGTCGACAACGGCTGGTACGCGTCGGGGCTGATCGAGGTGCGGCAGGCGTTGCCGGGCGTACGCGACCTCGCCGACGGCCTGCTCGCGCCGATGGACTTCTCGATCTTCTACGACGACCGCGCCCAGACCGACTGCAACGTCAACGCCGTCGCTGCCCGGGGATCCGCCCACGGGCGAGATGTACGGCGGCTTCTACGTCGATCAGGGACCGGCCGGCTATCACAACAGCGCGCTCTACAGCGATCCGCGCATCGCGATGTACATCGGCATGGGTCGCCACCAGATGCCCGGAGATGTCTGGTGGCGCTCGTGGCGGACCCCGCCGCCCCGGCGCTGCTCCACCGATCCGCCTCCGTCGGACCCGGGAACCGGCAACTGGCAGACCTACACCGACCCGCAGTCGGGCAAGCCGTTCCCGGTGTGGGAGGGCCACTACACCTATCCCGGGACGTCGCTGACGTTCGTGCCGACGTTCGCGGGCGGGATGTTCGAGGGGCTGATGGCCAACCTGGTCGTCCCCGAGACGACCTGGGGCCCGCACAGCTTCGGCCTCGACGACCTGCGTTGGGCGCAGGTCCAGGTGCGCTACGCGACGCAGGCCCTGGGCGATTCGGTGTGGGGGATGTCGCCGTCGAGCACCGCCGACGACACGGGCGGCTACGGAGGCTTCGGCGTCGAGGGCCTGGCGTTCGGGTCGGGACAGCCGCTCGCCTGGTGCACGACGTGCGCCACCGAGACCACGGTCTCGCCGCACGCCTCGGCGATCGCCCTGCCCGTGCTCCCGGCTGCGGCGTTCCAGAACCTAGCGGCGCTACGGGCGGACTACCCGGGCATCTACACGCCCGACGGCGGCTTCTACGACGCGGTCAACCCGCGGACCGGCGCCGTCGGACACCGCCGCCTGGTGCTCGACCAGTCGATGATCATGGCCGGGATCGACGACGCCCTCGATGGCGGAGCGCTCCAGCGCCACTTCGCCGCGGACCCCGAGTCGTGGGCCGCTCGGCTCTATCTCTCGGCCGAGCGGATGTCGATCCAGTAGCCCCACGCTTTGCCGGCGCCGCTGTGGTCAACTCCGCGGCGAAATACTGATAGTAACCCTCATTTGAGGGTTACTATCAGTTTTATGAGCACGAATCCCAGAGAACTCGGCACGCGCCGCTGGTGGGCGCTCGGCGCGGTCAGCCTGTCGGTGCTGGTAGTCGGCCTGGACGGAACCGTTCTCAGCGTGGCCCTGCCCACGCTGGCGGTCAAGCTGCACGCCTCGGAATCGGACCTTCAGTGGTTCTCCTCGGCCTATCTGCTCGTGTTGGCCGCCGCGATGCTGCCGGCCGGTCTGCTGGGCGACCGCTACGGACGAAAGAAGGTGATGCTGATCTCGCTGGCCCTGTTTGGCCTCGGATCCGCCGCCTGCGCGCTGTCGAGATCGAGCGCCGGGTTCATCGCGGCCCGCGTCCTGCTGGGCTGCGCCGGCGCCGGCGTGATCGTGATGGCCCTGTCGGCCCTGACCGTCCTGTTCTCCGAGCAGGAGCGCCCCAGGGCGATCGGCGTCTGGTCGGCGGCCAACTTCCTGGCCCTTCCGATCGGGCCGATCCTGGGCGGTTGGCTGCTGTCTCACGTGTGGTGGGGGTGGGTGTTCCTGATGAACATCCCGGTCGTGGTGCTCGGCCTGCTTGCCACCGCTGCGCTGGTCCCCGAGTCGCGTGCGTCTCACCGGCCCGCGCTCGATCCGATCGGGATCGTCTCCTCGGTGGCCGGCCTCGTCGGTGTCACCTACGGTCTGATCGAGGCCGGTCAGCACGGTTGGGGCCACCCGGTCGCGCTCGGCTCGATCGTCGCCGGGCTCGCGCTGCTCGCCGGCTTCGCGGTCTGGGAGCGCCGCCTGAGCCGACGGGGCGGCGAGCCGCTGGTTGACCCGGCGCTGTTTCACTCGCGCGCTTACACCTGGGGCGTGATCCTGATCGCGGTGGCGATCCTGGCCATGATGGGCGTCCTGTTCACGATGCCGCAGTTCTTCCAGGGCGTCCTCGGGACCGACGCGATGGGCTCCGGCCTGCGGCTGCTCTCGCTGGTCGGCGGGCTCGTCGCCGGCGCCCTCCCGGCCGACCAGGTGGCCCGGCGCCTCGGCGCCAAACTGACCGTCGCGATCGGGTTCCTCGTGCTCGCTGCGGGCCTGGCGGTCGGCTCGAGCACGCGCGTCGACTCGAGCACGGCGTTCGTCGCCACCTGGATGGCGCTGGTCGGCGCCGGCATGGGACTGGCCCTGGCCACCGCCTCTTCCGCCGCGCTGTCGGAGTTGAGCGAGGAGCACAGCGGGATCGGCTCGGCCGTACTCCAGGCGGTCAACAAGACCGGAGGGCCGCTCGGCACGGCGGTGCTCGGCAGCATCCTCAGCACCGGATACCTGAGCGGCCTGTCGTTGGCCGGCTTGCCGCCCGCCGCCGCCGCGGCCGCCCGCGAGTCGATCTTCGGCGCCGTCGCCGTGGCCGGCCGGCTGCACGCGCCGGCGCTGCTCGACTCGGCACGGACCGCGTTCGTGCACGGAATGGACCAGTCGCTGGTCGTCTGCGCGGGGATCGCGGTGGCGGGGATGGTGCTCGCGCTGCTATTCCTTCCGGCAGGCGAGCGGCGCGGTGCCGCTCCATCGGCCGCACCAGGCAGCGACGTTGTCACCAGTGCATGAAGACTCCCCGGGCCTGCGCGAGCGCAAGAAGGCCAAGACCCGCGCGGCGATCCAGGCGGCGGCGCTTCACCTGTTCGAGCGCCAGGGCTATCAGGCGACGACGGTCGATCAGATCGCCGAGATGTCCGAGGTCTCCCAGAGCACGTTCTTCCGCTACTTCCCGACCAAAGAGGACGTCGTCCTGCACGACCGCTACGACCCGCTGCTGCTGGCCGCCTTCCAAGCCCAGCCGGCCGAGCTGAGCCCGATCGCGGCCCTGCGCCGCACGCTGAGCTCGGTGCTGGGCGGACTGCCGCCCGACGAGCTCGCGCGCGAGCGCCAGCGCGCCATGCTGATCATCTCGGTCCCCGAGCTCCGGGCGCGGGCGCTCGACCAGCTGGCCGGCACGCTCGAGCCGTTCACCGACGCGGTCGCCACGCGGACCGGCCGGCCCGTCGACGACTCCGCCGTACGCGCCCTGACCGGTGCCGTGCTCGGCGTCTCGATCTCGGCCATGCTGACGGCCAGCCAGGATCCGGGCACCGACTGGATCGAGCTGATGGACACCGGCCTCGCGCACCTCGAGGCGGGGCTCGAGATCTGACCGGTCAGGCCAGTCGTCGCGTCGCGTCCACGATCGAGCTGACGAAGCGCTCGAAGCGTGCCGCACCGCGCTCTGCGTTCGCGTCCCGCAGCTCCTCCGCGAGGTCGGCTCGGGCGGCGGGGAGGTCGACCAGCTCGGGGCGGAAGGCCAGCATCACCGAGGTCAGCCATTTGCCCGAGTGGCTTCCGGGATCGGGGCCGACGTCGCCGCGGAGTGTGCACGCTCGCGCTCCGACCCTCCGGGCTTCGAACTGCTCGTTCAGGCGTCCCTCGGCGGCTCGCAGCGCATCCGTGTTGGCGCCGTGGATCGACAGCAGCACGACCAGCCGGAAGCCGCAGCCGGCGAGGCTCCCGGCGAGCGCCACCGCCGTCTCGGTCAGGGTCGACGCCGGAACGCTGATCGGTCCGGACGCCGCGTCGGTCTGCTCGGCGCACCCGACGCGCACGGTCGGCGCGAGCACGGCGTCGAGGCGCTCGGCGACCTCGCGCCCCACCAGGTCGGCCAGTAGCGAGTCGGCTCCGAGGGGCAGATGTCCACCCTGATCCTCGACCGACCCGAACGGCACGATCACCGTCGTGGTCCCGTGCTCGATCAGCCGCCGCAGGGCGGGCGCCGTGAGCCGCTCGAGCTCGTACCCGCTCAGCGCGGCGCCTTCTCGGCCCGGACGAACGCGAAGCTGCGCCACCGCGTCGTGCAGAACGACACTCGCTGCAGGCCGGCCGCGGCGAGATCGTGCATCAGCTGCAATGGCGAGCGGAAGCCGGCGTGGCTGGGTTGGGCCACCCGCAGCGCGAGGTCGAGCGCGAACACTGCCGGGTGCCGGCGGTTGGCGTCGGCGATCACCAGGCGGCCGCCGGGCGTCAGCACCCTGGCCATCTCGGCGACGGTGTCCCGCGGCTGCGGGAAGTGGTGAAACGCGGTGGTGCACACGAGCGCGGTGAACGTCGCGTCGGCGAACGGCAGCGGTTCGCTCACGTCGCCCTCGCGGAACTCGACGTTGGTCAGCCCCTCGGCGCCGGCGCGGGTCCGCGCCTGGGCGATCATCCCGGGGGAGAGGTCGAAGCCCACTGCGCGGGCTATGGTCGGCGCCGCGTCGCGAACGGCGGCGCCGGTGCCGCAGCCCACGTCAAGCAGCACGTCGTCGGCGTTCAGCGCGAGCGCCGCCAGGGCCTCGGTCTGGACCTCGCGCAGCCAGCGCGCCGCCGAATCGCGTTCGTAGGTCTCAGACCAGCGATCGAAGTGGGTACGCGCCGCCGTCGTCCGCGTGTCCTCCACGCGGCGACCGTACCAGTCAGCAGCTCGCCAGTTGACTCTCTGCGCGCCAGCCCCGGGTCGTGGCGAGGAGCGCCAGCGCGCCGGCGGCCGCCATCACGATCACCGTCGCGATCAGCGACGCGGTGACGCTCAGGAGCTGGAAGGGCCCGTTCGCTTGGCTGGCGACGTTCGAGGCATCGGCGCCGAGCGCGATCGCGTAGACCGCGGTGGCCGCGGCGATGGCCAGCATCGCGCCGGTGGCGGTCGTCCCGGCCACGAGCGCGACGCGCAGCCGGTCCGGAGCCACCCGGGTCGCGAACAGCGTGCTGCGGCAGGCGAGCACGCACGTCGTCCCGCAGGCCAGGCCGGCGATCCCCCAGACGATCGCGACGGCGCCGCCTCCGACCGAGGCGCGCGGGCCCTCGGCGTGGGCGAGCGCGATCACCACCACCGTCAGCGCCCCGAACACGATCACGGGCAGGAACGGCAGCGCGACCATGCGCCACCGGCTCGGATCGCGGCGGGCTTGCGCGAGTGCCGCGGCGATCAGCGGGAGCGCGCCGAGCACAACCGCCGCGGAGGCGATCAGCGCCAGCGCCTGCACGGCCAGGTGGGCGTCACGGAGCAGCGGATGGTCGTGACTGGCAGCCGCGAAGTCCTCGGTGGTCTTGTAGTAGGCGAAGCCGGCCGCCGCGAAGAAGATCCAGCAGAGCAGGATCCCGCTCATGCTCGCGCGCACGCGGTCGGCCGGACCGACCACGCCGGCCGGCGCCTCGGCGGGTCGCAGGTGGGCAATGGTCGCGCCCTTGATCAGATCGAAAACCGTGCCGAGGCGGGGCGGTTCGTCCTCGAGCAGCGCGCACATCTCATCGCCGTAGCGGCGCTGGTAGGCGAGGGGGTAGAGCCGCAGCGCGAGCCGTGCGAGCTTCGCGCTCACTGGTTCGCGTCCATCGGGGGCGGTCGCGCTCATCGGGGCGCGCTCATCGGGCCGCCGCCGCCACGCGCAGGCGGTCGAGCCCCTGCCGGGTCACCGTCTGAAGCTGCTGGAGTTCCTGCCCGAGCGCCGCGCTGCCGTCGGCAGTCAGCCGGTAGGGGCGCCGGCGGTCCTCGGCCGGCAGCGCCTCGATCAGCCCCTTTGACTCGAGTCGCGACAGCGCGCCGTACAGCGTGCCCGGGCCGAGGCGCACGCCGGCGAACTGCTCGACGTCGACGGTGATCGCGTAGCCGTGCTTGGGCCCGTCGGCCAGGCTCGTCAGCACGAGCAGACCGGGATCGTTAGATCGCTCGCTGATGTATCGCATAACGTAATAGTAGGGTGGGTGTCAAGGCGGGGAGCCGGGGTCAGGGGGGCCTGAAGCTTGCCGGGCGGGTCACGGATCGCCGTACGAGTGCGTGTCACAGTCGGCGCCGGGCGCGAGTTTCTCGCCACTCGACCGGTCGTCGGCGCGCGAGTTTCTCGCCACTCGACGGATCGTCGGCGCGCGAGTTTCTCGCCACTCGGCTACTCCGGCGGCGCGAGTGGCCGTTGACTCGCGCTATACGCGAGTGAACGACCGTTCACCTCCCGGGAGGGGTGCGAGTGGCGAAATACTCGCGGTTTTCTCGTGGCCCGGAGCCTGCGGTCGAGGCATCCCGGCGCTGGCCGAGCGCCTACACAGCCAGCGCGTTCAGCGCCGCCACCAGCCGGTCGACCTCCTCGGCGGTGTTGTAGTGGATGAACCCGAGCCGGACGGCCTGGTCGTCGTAGCCCAGCCGGCGGTACAGGCCGAGCGAGTACCAGGAGTCGTGGGCCCACACGCCCATGTCCTGTTCGGCGAGCCGAGCCGCCACGTCCGCCGCCGGCACGCCGGCCACGTTGATCAGGAAGGTCGGCACGCGTCCCTCCATCCCGGGCAGTCCGTACACGCTCACCGCGTCGGAGATGCCCGCCAGGAATCGCTCACCCAGTCCCCGCTCGTATGGCACGATCGCCTCGAACCCGCCGATCGAGTCGAGGTAGTCGATCGTGGCGTTGAAGCCGGCCAAGAGCTCGAACGGGAGCGTGCCGGTCTCGAACCGCCGGCCCAGCGGCGTGGTCGGCGCCGGCCGCGCCTTGTACGGACGCCAGTGCTCGATCACCTCGGTGCGGCCGTAGGCCACCCCCAGGTGCGGGCCGCAGAACTTGTAGGGCGAGCAGATCAGGACGTCGGCGTCGATCGACCGGACGTCGATCGGCTCGTGCGCGGCGTAGTGCACGGCGTCGATCCAGGCCAGGGCGCCCGCCCGGTGGGCCAGCTCGCACACCTGGCGCGCATCGACGAGCGTGCCGACCGCATTCGAGGCCCAGGCGAACGCGACCACCCGAGTGCGGTCGGACAGCTTGCTCTCCAGGTCGGCGTAGTCCAGCGACGTGTCCGGCAGCAGCTCGATCGTCCGGACGACGAGGTCGCGGTCGTGGGCCAGTTCGAGCCAGGGCGAGACGCCGCCGTCGTGATCGAGGGCGGAGACCAGGATCTCGTCACCCGCCGCGAAGCCGCGCCCGGCTGTGCGCGAGAGCATGAAGTCGAGCGAGGTCATATTCGGACCGAAGATCACCTCGTGCGGCTCGCAGCCGAGAAACCGGGCCGCGTTGGCCTCGGCCCGCTGAAGGATCTCGCCCACCCGCCGGCTGGTCTCGTAGCCGGCGCCGAGGTTGGCGCTCGCCTCGCGTAGCGTTCGGGCGACCGCGTCGCCCACCTCGTCGGGGACCTGCGAGCCGCCCGGGGCGTCGAAGAACGTGAATCCCTGGTGCAGCGCGGAGAAGCGCTCGCGGATCGCGGCCACATCGAGCTTGTCCACCGTCTGAGCCATTCACGCGCTCCTTCCGAGTCGAATCTCCGGGGTTCCCGTCGGTAGGGCGGAGCTTGACGCATAACGCAATCGCAAGGTTTGTTGGCTTAGGCTCACCGCGCCATGAGCGTCCGGGTGACACGCACCGCACAGGCCAGCTGGCAGGGTGACCTCACCGGTGGCGGCGGGCGGATCGGCCTCGGCAGCGGCGCCTACGAAGGCCCGTTCACGCTGCGCGCGCGGGTCGAGGACGTGGAGCGCTCGAGCAATCCCGAGGAGCTGATCGGCGCCGCCCACGCGGGCTGCTTCACGATGTCGCTGGCCAACCTGCTGAGCGAATCCGGCCACCCGCCCGCCGATCTTCAGACGACCGCGCGGGTGCGCCTGGAACAGCTCGACACCGGTTTCGCGATCACGCGCATCGAGTTGCAGGCGACCGGCGAGGTGCCGGACGTGGACGCCGACACGTTCGCCAGCCTCGCGCAGCAGGCGAAGGACACCTGTCCGGTGTCGCGCGCCCTGGCCGGAACCGAGATCAGCTTGGAGGTACGGCTTGCCGGGGACTGACCCGGGCCGGGGGCGAAGCAGGTCGTCGGCGGGGCAGGCCGAATCTGGCGGGGTGCGGGTGAAGGACGGCGTGCTCGAACAGACGGTGATCGATCTCGGCCCTGAGGGTCCCATCACCCGCGCGACCGATGAAGCTGAAGAGGTGCTGTTCGTCGTCTCCGGCCAGGGCGAGCTGCGTTTGCACGGCAAGCGCTACGCCCTGGCCCCGGAGACCGGCGTCAACCTGGCGCCCGGCGAGGAGTACGAGCTACGCAACGAGACGTCCGATCCGATGCGTATGGTAAGCGTGCGGATCCGTGAGCCGGCGCCCCCCGGGGTTCCGGCGGCCCCCGGGGTTCCGGCGGCCCCAGGGGTTCCGGCCGCGCGCGACGGATCGGTGGCCACCGGGGTCGCGGCGACGACGGACGGGGACGCGTCGGAGCGGGTCGTGGTCCGCCGGCTGGCCGACCAGGAGGCGCAGCAGGCGACCACCGAGCGCACGTTTCGGATCGTTGCGGATCCGACGACCGGCCTGACGTCGGCGACCCACTTCGTCGGCTACATCCCGACGGCTCGGGCGCCCGAGCACTTCCACACCTACGACGAGGTCATCTACGTTCTCGACGGCGAGGGCGTGTTTCACGCCGACGGGACGAGCCGTCCGATCGGCGCCGGCTCGTGCATCGAGCTGCCGGCGCGCACCGTTCATTGCCTCGAAAACACCGGCCAGGACGTGATGCGCCTGGTTGCCGTGTTCCGTCCGCCGGGATCGCCGGCGGCGGCGTACTACCCCGACGGCACCCCGGCCTACCCGGGGGCGGCGGGACTGACGACGTAAGTTGACGACATAAGGTCTCACGAGGAGGAGGTTCCAGCACCAATGAAGGTACGCATCAGCCTTGCGGCCCTGGCGCTCTGCGCGCTCACCGCCGCCGGCTGTGGCAGCAGCAGTAGCAGCACCACCACAAGCAGCGCCAGCGGCAGTTCGACGCAGGCAGCCAGCAGCGGCGGTTCCAAGAGCTGCGCGGCGTCGATCGGCATCGAGGCTCCGCTCACCGGTCAGGTGGCGGTGCTCGGCCAGGAGCAGCTGGCGTTCGCCAAGCTCGCGATTCAGGACGACAACAAGGCCAACGGCACCAACATCACGCTGGTGCAGGGCGACACCCAGCTGATGCCCGCCCAGGCGACGACCGTGACCCAGCAGTTCATCTCGAACAACAAGATCGTCGGGGTGGTCGGTCCGGCCGGCAGTCAGGAGGTTGAAGCGGTCGGGCCGCTGTTCGGGCGCGCCGGGCTGGCGTTCGTCTCGGGCTCGGCCACGAACCCGACGCTCACCTTGTCCGGGAAGAACCCGACGTTCTTCCGGACCGTGTCGCGGGACGACGTCCAGGGTCCGGAGGACGCGAACTTCATCGTCACGCACCTGCACCCGAAGGCGCTGATGATCGTCGACGACCAGGAGGTCTACTCGACCGGTCTGGTCTCCGCGATGATCCCGGTGTTCCAGAAGGCGGGCATCAAGGTCGACCACGAGTCGGTCAGCCAGAAGGTGACCGACTTCTCCTCGCTGGTGGCGAAGGTCACGCCGCAGACGACGGTCGTCGTCCTGCCGTGGCAGGTCGCCGCGAACGGCCAGCAGTTCGGCAAGAACCTCGCCGAGCAGCACAAGAACGTGACGATCGTCGGAACCGACGGCATGTACTCCCCCAGCGCGTTCACAACCGCGGGCTCGTACGTCTCGTCGTTCGGTCCGGACATCACGGCGATCCCGTCCGACGCCTCGATCGTGGCGGCCGCCAAGGCGGCGTTCCCCAAGTTCGGCACGTTCGGCCCGCCGATCTATGCCGCGACGCACGTTCTCGACGAGGCGATCGCGACCGCCTGCAAGTCCGGGTCGGCGTCCCGGAGCAGCGTGCTGGCGGCGGTCAAGCAGACCAGCGAGGGGACGTCGATCCTCGGTCAGCCGATCCACTTCAACACGAAGGGCGACATGATCGACGCCAAGTGGTTCCTGTTCAAGATCAACACGAAGGGTCAGTACACGCTGGTCACCAACTCGTGATCGGCTGAACCGCGATGGCGGCGCGCGCTCTCCCAGCGCGCGCCGCCACGCGTAGGTAGGGTTGCGCCAGGAACGGCAGCGCATGACCAAATTCATCCAGGAACTGGTGAACGGACTCACTCAGGGCGGTCTCTACGCCTTGGTTGCGCTGGGCTATTCGATGGTCTACGGCGTGCTGAAGCTCCTGAACTTCGCCCACGGCGACCTGTACATGGTGGGCGCGTTCGTCGGCTACTTCGTGCTCCAGTGGTTCGGCGGCCCGACCGCGCTCGCCGTGCCGGTTCCGCTCGTGATCCTGGCCATGTTCCTGATCGCCGGCGGGGGCGTCGGCGCACTCGGCGTGGCGATCGAGCGGTTCGCCTACCGACCCCTCAGAAACGCGCCGCGCATCGCGCCGCTGATCACCGCCCTCGGCGTTTCGTTCCTGCTCGAGAACACGATGCTGCTGCTGTTCGGCGCGTCGTACCGCGACTACAACACCTCGGCCTTCATTCCGTTCTCGTCCGGGATCCACATCGGCGGGGCCAACATCTGGATCGTCCAGATCATGGTGATCGTGCTCAGCGTGGTGCTGATGTTCGGCCTTCAGCTGCTCGTCAACCGCACCCAGCTGGGCCGCCAGATGCGCGCGGTCGCCACCGATCGCGAGGCGGCCGAGATGCTCGGCATCAACGTCGACTACACGATCTCGGCCACGTTCTTCCTCGGCTCGGCGCTGGCGGGGATCGCCGGCGTGATGGCGGGGCTGGCGTTCAACGAGATCTACACGCTGATGGGGTTCATCCTCGGGCTCAAGGCATTCACCGCAGCGGTCGTGGGTGGCATCGGATCGATCCCCGGCGCGATGCTCGGCGGCTTCCTGATCGGCCTCGCGGAGGCCTTCATCACCGGTTACATCTCCTCGACGTTCACGAACCTGATCGTGTTCGGGATCCTGATCGCGTTCATGATCGTCCGCCCGCGCGGCCTCCTCGGCAAGGTGCAGCTCCAGAAGGTCTGATCCCGAGGATGGTCTGACCCGAGGATGGCCGTCGAGCCGAGAGAATCGCCGAGCGTCGGCATCGACGAGTGGGTGGCTCGCTCGGGTGAGCGGCGCGAGTACCTGCCGGGCCGGCGGGGCGACGCCCAGCGCGCGCTCGAGCGCGTCGGCTGGTGGCCCCGGCTGGCCATCGCGACCGCGGTCGGTGTGTTCATCCCGCTCGTCGTCGGCCTGAATTCGTTTCAGCTCCAGGTCGGGATCGACGCGCTGCTGCTGGCCATCCTCGCGCTCGGGCTGAACGTCTCGGTCGGCTGGGCCGGCCTGCTCGACCTCGGCTACATCGCGTTCTACGGCTTCGGCGCGTACGGGTACGCGCTGCTGTCGTCCAATCAGCTCAACCCGCCGGCGGGCATCCACTGGCCCGCCTATTTCTCGATCCCGCTCGTGATGATCGGCGCGGCGGTCCTCGGGCTGCTCGTCGGCCTGCCGTCGCGGCGCCTGATCGGCGACTACCTGGCGATCGTCACGCTGTTCTTCGGCGAGGCGTTCGTGGAGTTCACCAACAACGTCGCGCCGTCCAAGCTCGGCGGTCCAAACGGGATCTTCGCGCTCGACCCGCTGCACGGGGTCGGCGTCCAGATCACGACGCCGGAGGGCTACTTCTTTGTCCTGCTCGGCCTGCTCGTCCTATCGATGGCGGTGCTGCACATGCTCGACACGGCGCGCACCGGCCGCGCCTGGCGCGCGGTGCGCGAGGACCCGCTCGCCGCCTCGGCGATGACCGTGCCGGTCAACCGGGTCAAGCTGATGGCGTTCGCGATCGGCGCGATGATCGCCGCGATGGCGGGCGCGGTCTTCGCCGCGCAGCAGACCAGCGTGTTCCCGACCGACTTCGACACGCCGTACCTGATCCTGATCTACGCCGGGCTGATCCTGGGCGGCGCGGGCAGCATGTCCGGCGCGGTGCTCGGCGGGTTGGTCGTCTCGATCGTCCTGGACGGGTTCCTGCGCAGCCCCACCCAGTCCGGCTACATCTTCTACGGGGTGATCCTGGTGACGCTGCTGCTCAAGCTGCGGCCGTGGAGCCGGCTGGCCTTCGTGGTCGGCGGCACGATCGTGTTCGGGTTCGTCATGAACGCGGTCGTGGGGGCGATCTGGCCAAGCGCCACCGCGGGCATCGCCGGGGCGAACAACACCTGGACCGACCTGCACTGGGCGATCGTGCCGGCCAACCCGGTCCTGTTCGGCAACATCTGCTTCGTCGCGCTGCTGTGCATGGTCATCGTGCTGGTGCAGGTGCACCATCGGTGGCGGACGATCCTGATGATCCCGACGATCTATCTGGCCGCCTGCGCCTGGGAGGCGCGGCTGTCCCAGGTCCCCGCGATCACGCGTCTGCTCCTGCTGGGTGCAATCCTGATCGGGGTCATGGCCTGGCGGCCCTCCGGACTGCTCGGCGCCCGCCGGGTGGAGATCGTCTAGCCGGCCGTGGCGCTGCTCGAGCTCGACAAGCTGTCGCTCGACTTCGGAGGTCTGCGCGCCCTCTCGGAGCTCGACCTGGCCGTCGACGAGGGTGAGATCGTCAGCCTCATCGGTCCCAACGGCGCCGGCAAGACGACCGTGTTCAACGTCATCACCGGCCTGTACGAACCCACCGGCGGAGAGGTGCGGTTCGCCGGCGAGTCCCTGACCGGGCTGAAGCCCCACCAGGTCACCCAGCGCGGCATCGCGCGGACGTTCCAGAGCCTGCGCCTGTTTCTCAACACGACGGTGATCGAGAACGTGATGACGGCCACCTACGGCGGGACCAAGGCGACGCCGGTCGAGCAGATCCTCCGTCTGCCGCGTGCGCGCCGCGAGGAGCGCGAGGTGCGCGCCGACGCGGAGAAGATCCTGTCCTTCTTCGGCCAACGTCTGGCCGGCTACCGCTGGAACCAGCCCGCCTACAGCCTGTCCTACGCGAATCGGCGCCGGCTCGAGATCGCCCGCGCCCTGGCCACCCACCCGCGCCTGCTGCTGCTCGACGAGCCGGCGGCCGGGATGAACCCCAACGAGACGCACGAGGTGACCGAGCTGATCGGGCGCTTGCGCGACGAGCTGGGGGTGGGGATCCTGGTAATCGAACACGATATGCACGTGGTCGGGGGCGTCTCCGACCGCGTCGTCGCGCTCGACCACGGCGTCAAGATCGCCGAGGGGACGTTCGATGAGGTGTCCCAGCATCCGGCCGTCGTCGAGGCGTACCTGGGACGCGATCCGGAGGCCCTTGCCGCGGAGTCCGGGACGTCATGAATGAGACCATGAGCAACGACACGAACGGGCTGCTCAAGCTCGACCAGATCACGACCTACTACGGCCAGATGCGGATCCTCGAGGGGATCTCGATCGAGGTGGGCAGCGCCGAGCTGGTCTGTCTCCTGGGCGGTAACGCGTCGGGGAAGTCGACCACGCTCAAGACGATCCTCGGCCTGGTGCGGCCGCGCTCGGGCCGGGTGCTGCTGGCCGGCGAGGACGTCACCGGCTGGCCGGTGCCGCAGCGGATCGCCAACGGCCTCGCGATCGTGCCCGAGAACCGCCGCCTGTTCGGTGACATGACCGTGTTCGAGAACCTCGAGCTCGGCGCGGTGCGCGGCGACAGGGCGACGTTTGAAGCGGACCTCGAACGGGTGCACACGCTGTTCCCGCGGCTGCACGAACGACGCGACCAGCTGGCCGGGACGCTGTCGGGCGGCGAGCAGCAGATGGTGGCCATGGGCCGCGCGCTGATGTCGCGCCCTCGCCTGCTGCTGATGGACGAGCCCTCGATGGGCCTTTCACCCGCACTCGTCCAGCAGAACTTCCGGATCATCAAGGAGGTCCACGAGTCGGGGGTGTCGGTGCTCATGGTCGAGCAGAACGCCACCATGGCGCTGTCGATCGCCGACCGCGGCTACGTCCTCTCGACCGGCCAGATCGTGCTCGAGGGTCCGGCCTCCGAGCTGCTCAAGAGCGAGGACCTCAAACGGGCGTATCTGGGGCGGTGAGCGGCACCCCGCCTGACGCTCTCAGCCGAGCCGGCGCGGCCGCGCTCGACGCCGGCGATCCGCTGCGTGCCTACCCGGACCGGTTCGCGATCGATCCGGAGGCGATCTACCTCGACGGCAACTCGCTCGGCTGCCTGCCCTGGACGACGGTCGAACGCCTGCACGACGTCATCGCGCTCGAGTGGGGTGCCCGCGGGGTGCGGGCCTGGGACGAGGGCTGGCTCGAGCTTCCGCTCGCCGTCGGCGACCGGCTGGGCGAAGCGGCGCTCGGGGCGGCGCCGGGCCAGGTCGCGATCGGGGATTCGACCACGGTCTGCTTCTACAAGCTCGCCTGTGCCGCGCTCGACGCCCGCCCCGGCCGCACGAAGATCCTCACCGACCTCGACAACTTCCCGACCGACCGCTACGTGCTCGAGGGCCTGGCGCGCCACCGCGATCTCGAGCTCGTGTGGCTGAAGGGCGACCCATGCGTCGACCCGGAGCCCGAGGCGGTGGCCGCGCTGGTCGACGAGGACACGGCGCTGGTCACGTTCTCGCATGTCTCCTACCGGTCGGCCCACATCGCGGACATGGCCGCGATCAACTCGGTCGTGCGCGACGCGGGGGCGCTGATGCTCTGGGACCTCAGCCACAGCGCCGGCTCCGTGCCGCTCGCGCTGGACGCCGACGGCGCCGAGCTTGCCGTCGGCTGCACCTACAAGTACCTGAACGGCGGACCGGGCGCGCCCGCCTACATGTACGTCCGGCGCGAGCTCCAGCCGGAGCTTCGCCAGCCGATCTGGGGCTGGCTCGGCCGGCGCGACCCGTTCGAGATGGCCCCCGGCTACGACCCCGCCCCCGGAATGCGCGGCTTCCTGTCGGGGACCCCGCCCGTGCTGGCGCTCGCAGCCGTGGACGAGGGCGTGCGCATCCTGGCCGAGGCGGGCATCGATCGCATCCGCGGGAAGGGGATCGCGCTGACCGAGCTGGCCATCGCGCTGGCCGACGGGCGCCTCGCTTCCCTCGGCGTGTCGGTGGCCTCACCGCGTGATCCCGCCCGCCGCGGTGCCCACGTGGCGCTCGCTCATCCGTACGCCCGCGAGCTGTGCGCGCGGCTGATCGAGGTCGGCGTGGTCCCGGACTTTCGCCGTCCCGATGTCATCCGCTTCGGCCTATCGCCGCTGACCACGCGGTTCGTCGACGTGTGGGACGGGGTGGAGGCGCTCAGGCGGTTGCTCGACTGATCGTGTCGATGAACTGCACGGCGGCGGTGGCCGTCTCGAGCCGCCACAGGACCTGCAGAACCTGTCAATCGACCCCGACCGAGCCGACCGTGGCAGACGACGCATGCCCCACATGCACGGAATGCCACGGTCACGGCGGAACGCGTCGAATGTCAGGTTCTACATGTCGCGGGCGGTCCTCCGCCGCGCGGGGAGATCATGACGCGGGGATCGTGAGCATCGCGGCGCTCGCCCGGGGGATCTTCACGACGTAGGCGCCGTTGGTGGGCGGAACCATGGCGAGCGCGGCGTGGCCGGCCAGCGTGCCGGTCGTCGTGGCGGTGCCGAACGACTGGCCCCCGAGCGTCACCCCCGTGCGCGCCGAGATGCCCGGAGCCTGGAGCCGTTCGAGCGTGGCCGCCCCGCGTGGGCCCGCGATGTGCAGCGTAACCGTATGCGACCCCGCGGTGTCCTCGTTGATCAGCACGACGTGGACCGTGCCGTCCGGCGCGCTCGTGGCCCAGCCCTTCACCTCGCCCGAGGCGCCGGACACGTTCAGCAGCCGCGCGCCCGGTGGGGCGGCCTGCGCGAACATGAGCAGCCCGTAGTACTCGGGCGCGACGAACCCGCGCCAGCGCCCGTCGCGGCGGGTGAAGTTGAACAGCTCGTAAGGTGCGCCGGGGTAGGTGTGGATGTTGACCCCGTCCACGCCCACCCGGGCCATCTCGAACACGGCATCGAGCGCCCACAGCGAAGAGACGAACGCGTTGCTGATCCCGGGCGCGTCGCCGCAGGACACGGTGTTCATCTCGTCAACCCGGAGCGCCACGTGGCGGGCGTGAGCGACCCCCACGAACGGCGCCACGCTGTCGGCCAGTCCCTTCGAGGCCCGGGGCGCCAGCAGGTGGGCGACCGTGGGGTACATCGGCGACGCGGGCGGGATGTAGCAGCGCTGGACCGGATAGCGGTGCAGGGTGGCCACCCGCACACGCGGCTGGGCGGCCAGGAACGGTCCAACCTCGGGAATCCACTTGGGGGCGCCGGTGGTCGGGCCGGCCAGCGCAACAGGCGGGAGCGAGGCGCTGATCCGCGTGAAGTCGCCCTGGTACGCGCTGAAGTCATAGCCGTGTGGGCGGCCCGTGACGTGGCGGCCGCTTGGGGTCGTGTACCAGGTGAAGCTGCCGTACAGCTCGGGCTCGTTGCCGAGCTCTAGCGCCTCGATCGAGCTTCGCCCGATCCCGGCGATCAGCGCCCGCGCCTGGGCGGCCGCCACCGTGGCGCTGTCGGCCTCGAGGTTGAGGCCGAGGATCAGACCGGCCCCCAGCTGGTGGGCGAGCGCGGCGGTGACCCGCACCCAGGTCGGGGTCAGCGAGTACCGGATCCCGCCCGGCTTGGGCATGCCGGGAACCGGCCACCAGGTCCAGTCGGTGGTGTCGCCACCGATCCGCAGGTTCGGCGCCTGGCCCGGCGACAGGTTGCGGATCAGCTGGACGAACACCGGGTTGATCGCCTTCGCGTCCGAGCCGGCGTACGCGGCCACCGCCGGGTACTCGAGCGACAGGCCGAGGAAGCCGGGAGGGATCGTCCGGCCGGTCGGCTTGCCCACGGTCAGCGACACCGCCGCCGCGGGTGCGGCCGCGTGGCGCTCGTCGGCGCTCGTCCGATGCGACGCCGCGAGCGCGGCGATGATCGCCACCAGGGCGCCGGCGAGGATGACGAGGATTGCTGAGCTACGCCGGGACGGACGACGCACGCGGTGAACGGTGTCACACCCGTCCGCGCGCCGTCACGCCGGCAGGACCGCCACCCCCATGAGCTCGACCTGCGCGCCGGGCTCGAACAGCTCGCTGATCCCGAACAACCCCATCGCCGGATAGTGGCGTCCGAAGTGTGTCCGCCACACGCGTCCGATCGCGAGCAGCGAGTCCTTGTAGGCCGGAACGTCGGTGACGAACACCTGCAGCGACACCAGATCGTCGGGCTCGCCCCCGGCCGCGCGCAGCGCGACGATGAGCCTCCGGGCGGCGTCGTCGAACTGCTCGACCAGCGTGGCGCCGGCGCCGATCTGGCCGGCCAGGTGGACCGTCCTGCCGTCGGCCACCACCGCATGCGAGAAGCCGCTCGGCGCGCCCAATTCCGGAGGATTGACGATCCGATGGCGGCTCACGGCTCACGAACCCTTTGCGGCGCGACGAAAGAAACCCGGTCCCCGCCGCGCCGCTGAGCCGACGATACTCGACATGGAACTCCGGAGCAATGTCGGGTATGCTCGCCGCCGAGTCACGGTGGCGACGGATAGCCCCTACTGGAACCCGAAGACCGAGACCCTCGATCGGGACCGCATCGAGGCGCTCCAACTGGCCAAGCTCCGCCGCCAGTGCGAATGGGCGGGCGCGCGCAGCCCGTGGTATCGCCGGCGCTTCGAGGAGGAGCGCTTCGGCCCCGGCCAGCTCAGCACGCTCGACGACCTGCGGCGGATCCCGCTCCTGACCCGCGACGACTGGATGGCCTCCCAGGAGGCGAGTCCGCCCTTCGGCGAGATCCCGGTCATCGGCGGCGAGGGCGCGATCCGCATCCACACGACCTCGGGCACCACGGGCCGCGGACCGCTGCGCGCGCTCGACTCGCGCAAGGACTGGGCCTGGATCGCCGAGATGTGGTGCTACGGGATCTGGGGGGCGGGGATCCGCCCGTTCGACACGGCCTACATCGCGTTCGGCTACGGGTCGTTCATCGGCTTCTGGGGCCTGCACTACGCGATGGAGAAGATCGGAGTGCTGAACGTGCCGGGCGGCGCCCAGTCGACCGAGGCCCGTGTGCTCCAGATCATCGACTTCGGCTCATCGGTGGTCGCGGCCACCCCGACCTACGCGCTCCGCCTGGCCCAGGAGGCCGAGCGCCTGGGCATCGACCTGCGTGCCTCGAAGGTCAGCCGGCTGATCCTGTCCGGCGAGCCGGCCGGATCGATCCCCCAAACCAAGGCGCTGATCGAGGAGTTGTGGGGCGCGAAGGCCTACGACACGGCGGGGATGACCGAGATCGGCACGATCATGGTGTTCGAGTGCGCCCACCAGCCGGGCGGCACGCACGTGATCGAGGACCACGTGATCGAAGAGGTGCTCGATCCGGACACGCTCGAGCCCGTTGGGTACGGTGAACGAGGGGAGCGTGTCGTCACCTCGTTCGGCCGTGGCTCGACGCCGCTCTTGCGGTACCGGACGGGCGACCTGGTCCGTCGCGTCCCGGCCTCGACCTGCACCTGCGGGCGCGGTTTCGACATCTACGAGGGCGGCATCCTCGGCCGCGTCGACGACATGAAGCTGATTCGGGGAACCAACGTGTACCCACGGGCGATCGAGGCGATCGTGCGCGAGTTCCCCGAGGTCGAGGAGTTCCAGACCGTGATCTTCCATGAGGGGATTCGCGACGAGATCAAGCTGCGCCTCGAGCTGAGTCCGGAGTCATCGGGCGAGGCGTGGGAACGGTTGCGGGAGGGGCTACACCGCCGGCTCGCCCATGCTCACGAGGGACTGAACTTCCAGATCGAACGCGCTGCCCAGGGTGAGCTGCCCCGCTTCGAGCTCAAGGCCAAGCGGATGGTCGACCTGCGCGCCACACCGGTGGCCGGGGCGGTGCCGGGGGCGGCCGCGGGCGCTCCTTTCGGCACCCCGGCCGGGAGCGCAACGTGACCGTCGACCTGCTGGGCTTCGAGCTCAGTCCGGCCGAGGAGCGGCTCCTGGCCGTCTACGAGGAGCTCAAGGCGCTGTGCGAGGAGGACCTTCCGCCCAACGCCCACGCCGGGGTGCGCGCTTCGCTCGCTCTGATGCACAACGTGGTCACCGGCCTCGCGCTCGAGTACGAGCACCTGACCGACCTCGGGGCGTGATCCGATGAGGATCGCTGTCGTCGGCGGGGGGCCGGGCGGGCTCTACTTCTCGATCCTGATGCGCAAGATCAGGCCCGACTGCGAAATCACCCTGTTCGAGCGCAACGCCGCCGGGGATGCGTTCGGCTTCGGCGTGGTCTTCTCGGACGAGACGCTGACCGTGTTCGAGCACGCCGACCCCGAGACGTACTCGCGGATCGCCGAGCGCTTCACCCGCTGGACCGACATCGACATCCACCGCCGGGGCGCGAAGACGACCTCGGGCGGCCACGGTTTCTCGGCCATCGGCCGCCGCGATCTGCTGCACATCCTCCAGGAGCGGGCCCTCGACCTGGGTGCGGACATCCGCTTCGAGACCGAGGCGCCGCCCGTGTCCGAGCTGGGCTGGGCCGATCTCGTGGTCGGCGCGGACGGGGCGTCGAGCGCGGTGCGCACGGCGCTCGCCCGCGACTTCGTCCCCACGCTCGACCGGCGCCACTGCCGCTACATCTGGTTGGGCACCGACCTGGTGTTCGACGCCTTCAAGTTCTTCATCGCCGAACCCGAGGAGGGCGTGGTCCAGGCTCACGCCTACCCCTACGACGACGGCATGAGCACGTTCATCGTCGAGATGCACGAGCGGACCTGGAAGCGCCTTGGCCTGGGCGAGCGCCCGATCGACGACGCGGTCGCCTGGTGCTCGGAGACGTTCGCCGATGCGCTCGACGGCCATCGCCTCTACTCGAACAAGTCCCGCTGGATCAACTTCGTCACCGTTCGCAACCGGCGCTGGTGCGTCGACAACGTCGCCCTGCTCGGCGATGCCGCGCATACCGCGCACTTCTCGATCGGCTCCGGGACCAAACTCGCGATGGAGGACGCGGTCGCGCTCGCCTGGGCGTTCCGCTCGTTCGGCGACGACGTGGTTGCCGCCACCCACGCCTACGAGTCCGAGCGCCGGCCGATTGTCGAGAGCACCCAGCGGGCCGCGCAGGGCTCGCTCGAGTGGTTCGAGGGAATCGGCCGCTACCGTGGACAGGAGCGGCTCCAGTTCGCGTTCAACCTGCTGACCCGCAGCCGCCGGGTGACCTACGACAACCTGAGGCTGCGCGACCCGGAGTTCGTGCAGTCGGTGCACCCGGATCCGGCGCCGCCGATGTTCACGCCGCTGCGCTTGCGCGGGCTCGAGATTCCGAACCGCGTCGTGGTCTCGCCCATGGACATGTACTCGGCGGTCGACGGTACGCCCGGCGACTTCCATCTCGTGCACCTAGGCGCCCGCGCGCTCGGCGGCGCCGGCTTGCTCATGACCGAGATGATCTGTGTCTCGGACATCGGGCGGATCACGCCGGGGTGCGCCGGGATGTACCGCCCCGAGCACGTCGACGCCTGGCGGCGGATTGTCGCGTTCGCCCACCAGCACGGTTCGTGCGCGGTCGGAGCCCAGATCGGACACTCGGGACGAAAGGGCTCGACCAAGCTCATGTGGGAGGGGATCGACGAACCGCTCCCGGCGGGCAACTGGGAGGTGATCGCCCCTTCGGCGGTGCCCTACAGCCGCCGCAACCAGGTCCCGCGAGCGATGACGCGCGCCGACATGGACGTGGTCCGGGACCAGTTCGTGTCGGCGACGCGCCGCGCGGACGCGGCCGGGTTCGACCTGCTCGAAATCCACATGGCACACGGATACCTGCTGTCCTCGTTCCTCTCGCCGCTGGCCAACCTGCGCGAGGACGAGTACGGCGGATCGCTGGAGGGGCGCGCCCGGTTCCCGCTCGAGGTGCTCGACGCGTGCCGGGCCGTGTGGCCGGCGGATAGGCCTGTGAGCGCGCGGATCTCGGCCACCGACTGGGTCATCGGTGGGTTCGATCCCGATCAGGCGGTGGCCTTCGCCCGGATGCTGGCCGAGCATGGGTGCGACATCGTCGACGTCTCGAGCGGGCAGGTGTCACCGCTCGAGAAGCCCGCCTACGGCCGCAGCTACCAGACCCCGTTCGCCGACCGGATCCGGCACGAGGTCGGGATCCCCACGGTCGCGGTCGGCGCGATCGCGAGCTACGACGACGTCAACACGATCATCCTGGCCGGCCGAGCCGATCTGTGTGCGCTGGCCCGCCCCCATTTGTACGACCCGCACTGGACGCTCCACGCGGCCGCCGAGCAGGATTACGAGGAGGTGCGATGGGCGCCTCAATACCAAGCGGGCTCGCGCAAGCCGCCGGCCGGCCGTGACCGGGTTCGGGCCGAGCTCGAGCGGACGTTCGGGGAGGTCGAGCTCACCTCGGCGCGGTCGGGCGCGTGAGTCCGGAGGACCCGCTCCAGCCTCAGGATCTGGTCGTCACCATGCTCGGCACGTACGTGCGCCCGTTCGCCCGGACGGTGTGGTCGGGCGGGCTGGTCGTACTGCTGGGCGAGTTCGGCTTCTCCGACGGCGCCGCACGGGCGGCCCTGACGCGTCTGGTTCGCCGCGACCTGATCGTCCGGGTGCGCTCCGGGCGGCTGGTCCACTACCGGCTCACTCCTCGCTGTGAGCGGCTGCTGGTCGAGGGAGACGGCCGGATCTTCACGCTGGGGCGGCTGCCCGCCGGCGCGGGCCCGTGGACCGTGCTGTGGCACCAGATCCCCGAGGATCGCCGGCTCGAGCGCACCCGGCTCGGCCGCCGACTGCGCTTCCTCGGCTTCGGCTCGGTGCAGGACAGCGTGTGGGTGTCCCCGCACGACCACTCGGCCGAGGTCGTCGAGCTGCTCGGCGATCTCGGGGTGGCGGGCCACGGGACGGTGTTCGTGGCGAGCGTGAGCGACGGACCGGGCCTACGCGCACTGGTGGCCCGAGCGTGGGACCTGAGCGGCCTCGAGGAGCGCTACGAGACGTTCTGCTCGGAGTTCGAGTCCTATCTGCGGGCCGATGCGCCGTCATTGGGCGATCGCGACGCGTTCCTCGTCCGGACCCGGATGACGCACGTGTTCCGCGCCTTCGCCCAGCTCGATCCCGAGCTGCCCGACGAGCTCGCCCCGCTGTCGGGGCCGCGCACCCGAGCGGCGGACATCTTCGAAGAGCTCTACACGGCCTTGGCGCCACCCTCGCAGCGGCACTTCGACGCGGCCACCGCCGCCGCCCTTCAGGCGGCGACCGTGAGTACGCCGGGGTCCTGAAGCAGGGCCAGCATCCGCTCGGGCGCGACCGGGCGGGAGAACAGGTAACCCTGGCCATGGGAGGCACGCATCTCGCGGAGCTGCTCGGCCTGCCCGGGGTGCTCGATGCCCTCGGCCACGACGTCCAGATCGAGGCTCTCGGCGAGGCTGACGATCCCCTGAACGAGCTGGGCCTTGTTGCGGTCGCGTTCGATCCCCGCGATGAACGAGCGATCGATCTTGACGATGTGGATCGGGAAGTGGTGCAGGCGCGAGAGCGCGGAGTACCCCGTGCCGAAGTCGTCCACCGCGACCCGCACCCCGGCGGAGTTCAGCCGCTTCAGCTGCTCGATCATCGCCGCGCCGTCCTCCGGCAGCAGGCTCTCGGTGATCTCGAGCACGAGCAGGTGCGGCTCCATCCCGGTGCTGGCCAGGACGGCCTCGACGAGCTCGGGGAACCCTGGGTCCTGGAGCTGCCGCGTCGAGACGTTTACGCCGATCTTGAACGGCGCTCGGTCGGGGAGGGCCCGCCGCCACTCACTGACCCGCTCGCAGGCGGTCCGCAGGATCCACGCGCCCAGCGGCACGATCAGGCCGGTTCCCTCGGCGAGTCCGATGAACTCCGCCGGCGCGACACGGCCGCGGGTCGGATGCGCCCAGCGAACGAGCGCCTCGGCGCCGGAGATGGCACCCGTTCTCAGGTTGATGATCGGCTGGTATTCGAGCTCGAACTGCCCCTGATCGAGCGCGTGCTGCAGCTCGCCCGTGAGCTCGAGCCGGTCCAGGGCCGCGCGGTGCATGCCGGTCTCGAACGTCCGGACGATGCCCTTGCCGCCGTCCTTGGCGGCGTACATCGCGGTGTCCGCGTCGCGCATCAGCTCCTTGACGCCGATCGAGCCGTCGCTCCAGGCCAGACCGATCGAGACGCTCACCCGCAGCTCGCGGCCGGCCACCGCGAACGGATCGGCCACCGCTTCGAGCAGGCGGGCCGCGATCGTCCGGGCGCCGTCGTCGTCGTCGCCGCCGATCTCGGCCAGCACCGCGAACTCGTCGCCTCCGAGCCGGGCGGCGGTGTCGTGGGCGCGCACCACGCCGGCGATCCGGATCGCCACCGCGCGGAGCAGCTCGTCGCCCGCCTGGTGCCCGAGGCTGTCGTTGATCGTCTTGAAATCGTCGAGGTCGAGGAACAGGACCGCTACCGGCTCCCGATGCCGCCGCGCCCGGGCCAGCGCCTGGACCAGGTGATCCTCGAACAGGGCGCGATTGGCCAGGCCGGTCAGGGCATCGTGGAAGGCCTGGTGGCGCAGCTCGTCCTCGAGCGCCTTGCGCGACGTGACGTCGCGCATGCTGAGCACGATGCCCTCGACGGCGGGGTCGTCGAGCCGGTTGTCGGCGATCACCTCGAGATGGCGCCACTCGCCGCTCGCGTGACGGCTTCGGGTGCTCAGGGTCACGGCGCCGCTCCGGTGGCTGGTGGCACGGAGCAGCCGCTCAACCTCGAGGCCGTCCTCGGGATGCACCAGTTCGATCGCCCGCCGTCCCAGGGCCCGCTCCGGATCGAAGCCGAGCAGCCGGGTGACCGACGGCGACTGCCAGCGGACCCTGAGGTCGGAGTCGAGCACGCTGATCACGTCGCCGGCGTGCTCGATGAGCGCCCGCAGGCGATGCTCGCTGCGGCGTTCGAGTGACCGCTGGGCGTTGGCGAGCAGGGTCTTCCGTCGCAGCCGGTGAAGCCGCGAGCCGACCAGGAACAGCAGCCCCAAACCGACGACGAGCGATCCGATGTAGAGCACGGCGGCTCGCGCCGACGCGGCGTCCGCCACGTGCTCCTGGTTCGCGGCCGCCCGCTCGGCGTCCGCGTCGAAGCGCTGCAGTCGCGGCTGCACGGTCGTCGTGTTCAGCGCGAGCGCGGCCTTCACGTTCCCGGTCAGGTACACGCCGAGTACGTGCTGGCCGACGGCGTAGAGCCAGCGCGCCTCGCGCTGCAGGCGGGTCGCTGTGGCGCCGGGTTGCGCGGACTGCATGGCGGCAAGCGCCGCGCTGAGCGAGGTCCAGGTTGCCAACCCGGTCCGCACCAGGTCACCCATCGCGACCGTCTTCGGGGTGGCGCTGCTGGTCAGAAGCGCGAAGGCCTGCCAGTCCAGCGCCCGGACCGCCTGGCCCTCGGCCCGGACCCGCTCGGCGAGGACCTGCGCGTTCAGGTGCCGTTCGGCATCCCGACGCGCCGTTTCGGCCACGAACACCATGGCAGCGACGATTCCAGCGCCGACCAGCACGGTCAGCCACTGGCGCCAGGCGACGGCGCGGAACCGGCGCCGCGCGGCTCTTCCCAACGCAGACATCATCGGCAATGTCGGTGGTCCCGGCTCGCGGCCTGAGTCCCCGCGCGGTGCCGAGGACGAAAGGTCCAGGGTCGCCGGTCACAAATCCCTGCGTCCAGGCAATTTCATAGACATGGCCGGGTGGAGCATGCGGTGGCGAAGGGCGGGATCGGCCGTCGCCGCGCTGGCCCTCGTAGCGGTGGTGGCCGCGGCCTCCGTGGTGGCGGTGGTGGCCGCGGCCTCCGTCGTGGCGGTGGTGGCCCCGGCCTCGTCCGGGTCGGCCACCGGGCTCGCCGCCCGCGCCCTCGTGCCCGAATGCGGTGCGGCACCTCGGCGTGATCGCGTTCACCGCGCGCGGCCGTCTCGAGCTGATCGATCTGGCCCGCTGCCGGGTGACCGTGCTGCGCGCGGCCCGCGCCGTCGACCCGCGCTTCAGCCCGGACGGGCGGTGGCGGTCGAACGGTGACGTTGAAGCAGAGCAGGCACTTCTTCACGCTTGCCGGATGGTCGCCCGACGGTCGCTGGCTCCTCTTCTGAAACGCCACCATGTGCTCGGGCTCACTGGCCGCGGACGGTTGGCCGCTCGAGGCAGTGCCGGCGGCCGGAGGACCGCCCGTTCGGGTCGTCCCGCACATGCTGCTCTACGACGACTACCTCGCCTGGTGTGGCTCTGATCTGATCGCGGCCGCCGGTCCGGACCGGCAGAGCAACATGGGGAGCAAGCTGCTTGCCGTCGCGCCTCCGCTATGGCGGGCCCGGACCCTCCAGCCGGCCCGAGGGCTCAGCTGGGTCTCGCCGTCGTGCGGTCCGGGCGGGCGACAGCTCGCTGCCGCCGCTGGGCCCAACACCGACAATGCGGAGTTCGGGGTCGAGCATCGATCGGTCTGGCTCCTGCGCGCGGGCAGCGGCGGCCGGGTCCGGCGGCTCACCCTTCCCCCGGCGGCCGACCTGTCCGACGAGGCGCCTCGATTCTCACGCGACGGGCGTTGGATTCTGTTCGTTCGCACCCGCCTGGTGCCGGGTGGCGAGTTCGGGAGCTCGCGCGACACGCTCGAGCTGGTGCCCGCCGGCGGGGCCGGAGGGGCCGTGCCACTGGTCGACTTCACGAGCGGCGACATCAGCTACTACGACCACTTCGAGTGGCCGTACGAGCTCGACTGGTACCAGGCCGGTTAGAGGATGTTGAAGCAGCCGTAGACGATGAACAGCGGGTTGGTGACGCTGCGCCCCTTGGCGTCGAGCATCGTCTGGCCGCCGAGGAAGGCTGGCGGCGACTGCGCCTTGTAGCACCCGTTGTACTGAACGCTCACGTCGTACTCGACCGACGTCAGCTGGTAGGGCACCGCGTTCCGCTGCGGTAGGTAGACGTAGATGTTGCAGCTCCAGTCCCCCGGCCCGATCGCCTTGGTGCCGCGCCGGTTGCACTGCGGCTGGATGTACAGCCGGGCATTCGCCGGAACGCGGCGGCCGATCAACTGCTGCTGCAGGAGCGTGACGTTGTTGAACTCATGGGCGATCGCGTAGGCGACCCGGTACGCCGTCACCCCGGTCGGCCCGACGCTGCAACCGAGCGCGAGGACGGCGACCACGGCGGTGCTGACGGCCACCACCTTGACCGGGGCGGTCCAGCTCGGTCCCCGCCCGCTGACGCCGGTCAGGAAGTCGCGGCGGCGCAAGATCCGCCAGCTGAGCACGAGGCATACCGCTATCCAGGCCAGCGAGACGAGGCTCCCGGCGAGCACCTGGCCGAAGAACGGGTGGCTCGTGAACAGGCCGTGCCAGCCGTCGAAGGCCGAGCCGATCAGGAGCTCGTGGACGATCACGCCTTTGCCGATGAGGTCGAGCAACTGCGTCACGAGCGCGACCAGCAGCGGGCCGAGCACGCCGAGGATGCCGTTCCGCGTCGCAATCGAGAACAGCACCGCGAGGCTGGTGTAGGCCAGCACCGGGAGCAGGCAGGTCAGCCAGGCGACCAGGGTCAGCGCGAGCATCCGTCCCGGTGAGGTAAGGACGCCGCTCAGGTTGACGAGTGCGTGCGGGCCGACCAGCGCGACCCCCGCGATCAGGCTCATAGCCGCGAGAAGCACCATCAGCCCAACCGCGAGCGTCCCGACCGCCAGCAGCTTGCCGGCGAACACGTCCTCTCGCGTGCAGGAGCGAGTCAGGATCGTCTTCCACGTCCCGTGGCGATCCTCGGAGGAGAACAGGTCCCCGGCCAGGACCCCGGCGACGATCGGAAAGCCCCACGAGGCGGCAAAGCCGAGGATCACGAGCGAGATGGCGAACCCCGACGAGTGAACCCAGACGCCGAACAGCGCGTCCGAGGGCGTGCCGCTCTGAACCTTGAGGATCACCGCGAAGGCGAGCGGCCCGATAGCGCAGACGAGAACCAGGATGCGCGTGGCCAGGTGGGCCATCAGCTTGGTCAGCTCGGTCTCGTACGCGTCGCGCACGCCCTGGTCCATGCCCCGCCGCGAACGCGCGGCCGGAGCGGCGGGCGCGAGCGTGCTCATGCGCCGGCCAGGATCGTGTCGGCCAGCTCTCGGGGCTCGAGCGCCTCGAGGGCAGCGCCGCCGTCGTCTGAGGTGAGCGCGAAGAACATGCTCTCGAGCGGGCTCACCACCAGCTCCAGGCGACGGATGAGAACCCGCGCATCGCCGAGCGCGGCCACCAGCTCGTCCATGTCCTCGGGGCGCGCCGCCGCGGCGAGGCCGCCTCGCGCGCCCGGCTGAATCCGGACGCCGGGAACGCGCGCCGCCAGCTCGAGTGCCCGTGCGTCGTCACTGGTGAAGATCGCGTAGGCCGAATGCGGCGCCTGCGCGTCGAGCTCCCCGGCCGTGCCGTCCCACGCGACCCGCCCGTGGCGCAGCACCGTATAGGAGTCGCACACCTTCTCGAGCTCGCCGATCTGGTGACTGGAGAGCAGGATCGCGACGTCGTCGGCCGCCAGCTCCCGTACGAGCGCTGCCACGGCGCGGGCTCCGGCCGGGTCGAGGCCGCTGGTCGGCTCGTCGAGCAGGAGCAGCCGCGGCCGACGCAGCAGCGCCGCGGCGAGTCCGAGGCGCTGGCGCATTCCCGTCGAGTAGCCACTCACCCGGTCGCCGCCGCGGCTGTCGAGGCCGACGCGCCGCAGCGCCTCGTCGATCTCCCCGGCCGCGGCCGCCCGCCCGTCGAGCTTGGCCAGCAGCCGCAGGTTCGAGCGGCCCGACAGGTACGGGTAGAAGGCAGGCTCCTCGACGAAGCCGCCCACGGCGTCCAGCACGTCGCCGCCGAGATGATCCAGCCGGCGACCCAGCAACTCGACCGTGCCGCCGTCGGGCCGGATCAAGCCGAACAGGATCCGCAGAAGCGTCGTCTTGCCGGCGCCGTTGGGACCGAGTAGCCCGCGCACCTCGCCGGCACCCACGACCAGGTCGAGGCCGTCAACCGCGGTTGTCGCCCCGAAGCGTTTGACCAGCCCTGTCGCCCGCACGGCGTCCACGGCCGCAATATACAAAGCGACTCCGGGCGCGGTGAAAGCCCTGCGGTGAAAGCCCTGCGGTGATCCGCCGGCCGTGCTCAAAACAGCCACAACTTGAATACGCGTGAGTAACACCACACGCCGGGGTGCTGGTGATAGGGTGGCCGCCGGCGCTCCGGTCACAAGCGCCACCGCCGGACGGTGAGGCGGCTCGCACATACCGTACGTGGGGAGGAATGCGTCGTGAGGAATCTCGTGTCGAGGCGGACACGCGGGCGTCGACGTGGTCGCGTGGCGATCGCCGCCGCGCTGGCATCGTGCGTAGCCGTCGTGGGTGTCGCGTCCGCCGCGATCGGCGGGTTCAACCCGTTCGGCAATCAGCAGGTCGGCCAGACGTACGCCAACGGCATCCTGCTCCCCACCAACCAGTGGATCTCGCCGCTGGGAACCCGCATCCTCGACAACAACGCGCGGCTCGTGTCGAGCACGATCAGCCCGAACGGCCAGTACCTGGCCGCCCTGGGATGGAACGAGTTCTCCGGGTTCCTGACGATCGTCAACCTGAAGACCGACACGATCGTCTCCCAGACCGGCCTCGATACCGGCTCAGGGAGCGCTGAGGACTTCTCGGTCGGGCCCGACGGCCCGCTGTTCTCCCCGGACGGCAGCACGCTGTGGGTCCCGCAGACGACCTTCCTCGACAAGTTCAGCTTCAACCAGACGACCGGCGCGGCGACCCAGCAGGATCAGATAGCGCTGTGCGGCTCGCCCCTCACCTCGTCGAGCTGTAATCCGAACATCGGCCCGAGCAACCCGAGCGGCGCCTATCTGCCCGCGGGCATGGCGCTCTCGCCTGACGGCAACACCCTCTACGTCGCGCTCAACGGCAACAACACGCTCGGCGAGATCAACACGCAGACCGACACGTTGACCAACACGATCCCGGTCGGCAACGCGCCGCGCCAGGTCGTCCTCGCGGACAACGGCACCGTCGCCTATGTGTCCAACGAGGGCGGCCGTCCGGCCACGAGTCACGACTTCACCAACCTGTCCGACGGCACGCCGATCGTCTCCAGCCGGAGTACCGGTGGGGCGATCACAGGCACGGTCTCCGTGGTCAACCTGACGTCAGGGAAGGAGACCCAGGAGATTCCCGTTGGCCGCCAGCCGACCGCGCTCTATCAGAACGGCAACGCGCTGTTCGTCGCCAACTCGAACGACGACAGCCTGTCGGTGATCGACGAGAACGACAACAGCGTCGCCCAAACCGTGCACACCAATCCGGTGCCCGGCGCCGACATCGGTAGCTACGCCAACGCGATCAACATGTCAGACCCGAACCACGTGCTGGTCAGCATCGGTCGCGACAACGCGATCGCCGTGTATCAGTACCGTGGCATCTACTCGCGCATGCGGTTCATCGGGTTGCTCCCGACCGACTGGTATCCGGTCCAGGTTCAGCCCGACTCGGCGCTTGGTTCTGGCACCATCGTGGTCACCAACGACAAGGGCATCGGCGCTCAGGGTCCCGTGTCAACGATCAAGTACAACCGGGGTCCCACGCCGCCGGCCACTGGACACAACACCTACGACGACACCGGCAGCGTCACGACGTTCACCATGCCGGCGGACTATCAGATCCCGCAGGACACGCAGACCGTCTTCACCGACGACGACTGGAACCAGATCCGGCCGATCAACCAGGGCGACTACGACACCGTGCCCAAGGTCATCCCGGCCAAGCTCGGCGGGAGCTCGCCGATCAAGCACGTGGTCGTGATCGTCAAGGAGAACCGCACCTACGACCAGATCCTCGGCGATCTTGGCGAGGGCAACGGTGACCCGGCCGACGCCCAGTTCGGTGCGCAAGCGACGCCGAACCTCCATGCGCTGGCTACGCGGTTCGGCGATCTGGACAACTTCTACGACGAGGGCACGCTGTCGGCCGACGGCCACAACTGGCTCGTCCAGGCCGAGGCCAACGACTATGTCGAGAAGGAGTTCGGGGCGTTCTACCGGTCCTATCCGTCACAGGGCGGTGACTCGCTCGCCTACCAGCGTGACGGCTTCCTGTGGAACGCGGCCGAGAAGTCCGGCCTCAGCGTCCAGAACTTCGGCGAGTACATCTACAACCCGTACTCGCTGGCGCCGAATGCCCCCGTGTGGAACCAGTGGTACGCGGAGTCGCAGTGGCTCGAGAACCCGAGCCGGCACAAGGGTCCTGAGCCGATCAGCAACCCGTGTCAGTGGGTGAAGGCACAGTCCGACATTCCGTCGCTCCAGGCGATCACCTACCCCTGCTTCCCGAACTTCCAGCTGTCCATCCCCGACCAGTACAGGGTCGATCAGTGGCTGCCGGTGTTCCAACGGCAGGAGCAGAGCGGTCAGATGCCCAACCTGACGTTCATGTGGCTGATGACCGATCACACGGGGGCCACCGGTGTGGCCAACAGCTCGACGGTCCCGGACCCGATCGCTCAGGTCGCCGACAACGACCTGGCCGTCGGCCGCGCGATCGACACGATCTCACACAGTCGCTTCTGGAAGAGCACCGCGATCTTCGTCGTGGAGGACGACACCCAGAACGGCGTCGATCATGTCGACGGTCATCGCGGGCCGGCGTTCGTCGTCAGCCCGTACTCAGCGGGCGGCGTGAACGACAGCTACTACACGCAGCTCAACATGGTCAAGACGATCGAGCAGATCTTCGGCATCCCCGCGATGAACCAGGAGGACCTCGCGGCGGAGCCGATGTACGGCGCGTTCACGCAGCACCCGAATGACACGCCGTACAAGCTCAAGTCGAATCAGGTCCCGCTCAATCTGGGCGCCCCAGGCGGTCCGACGACACTCACCTCGGCGCCCGTGAGCGCCAGCGCGGCCGAGCGCAAGGCGTTCGCGGCGCAGGGCGTCGTGCCGGCCGACATGCAGTCGGTCTACCAGGCCTGGGAAGCGTGGAGCAGGCAGCAGGTGGCCGAGCACCACTTCGACGGCCCGGATCGGGTCAACCCGCAGTTGCTGAACCGGTTCGACTGGTACACGGCACACAACTGGCGCGTCGCGTATCCGGGCGATCCGAAGATCTACAGGCCAGATCAGGTGCCCGGCCGCAACCTGCCGGCCGCCTACCTGGGCGACGGCTAGGCGATTTCGATCCGGGCGGTGGGCTCCGGCCCGCCGCCCGGTTTCGTTTTCCTCGCCGGGTGCGCGCTGACGGCGTGACCGGGCTTCGGCCCGGTCAGTCGCCTCGAGGCACCAGCGCGAACACGCGGCTCGGGCTTCCGGTGCCGCCGACCAGGCGCAGCGGCGCCACGACGATCAACCCTCCGGTGATCGGCAGGCGCTCGAGGTTCGCGAGCTGCGTGAGCCCGAGGCGGCCGGCGCCGAGCAGGAAGTTGTGCAGCGGGAACGGCGGATCGAAGCCGCCGGCGGACCCGGCATCGATCCCTACCGTCTCCACACCGAAGCCGGCGATCGCGCGTTCGCTCGCCAGCCACCGTGACGCCTCGACGTCGGGGCCCGGCGTCTCCGGGCCATTCTCGCCGACATTGAGGAATGCCGCCTCGTCCTGCGCGCGCGAGCCCCAGCCCGTGCGCAACAGCACCCAGGCCCCGTCGGGGATCCGGCCGTTGTCGGCCTCCCAGGCCTCGAGGTCGGCCGCCGTCAGCAGATAGCCGGGGTTCGCCTCGGTCTCGGCCGTCTTGTCGATCACGCAGGCCGGTCCGATCAGGCTGCTGGGCGGGATCGACGCCACGTCCGCACCGTCCTTGCCGGTGACCCAGTGGATCGGCGCGTCGAGATGGGTGCCGACGTGCTCGCCGATGGTCAGCGTGTACCAGGCCCAGGCCGGACCGCGCTCGTCATAGCGGCTGATCTCGGTGCGCGACAGACCGGGAGTGTTGGCGAACGGCGGGGGGAGCTTGATCACCGGCGTCGACTCGCTGAGCGGCTGGGTGAGGTCGACGATCTCCACTCCGCCGCCGGACATCGCGTCGAGCAGGGCGGCGATTTGACTGGTCTGTGTGCTGGACATCGGCTGTCTCTCCTTGGGTCAGCCCGCGCGGAAGGCCTCCTCGAGCCATTCCGCGCAGATCGTCGGGTTCACCTTCACGTCGAGGACCAGCGGGCCGTGCGGGTTGACCAGCCACTCCTCGACCACGGTCAGCTCGTCGGTGCGCCGGATGGTGGCGGCCTTGGCGCCGGCCGCGCGGGCGATCGCCGCCAGGTCGGCATCCGGGAAGCGCACGAGCGACACGTCGTGCCCCATCGGTGCGAAGTGGTGGACCTCCGCGCCGTAGGCGGCGTCGTCGTAGATCACGACGAGCAGCGTCAGCTTGAGCCGGGCCGCCGTCTCGAGCTCGGCCAGGGCCATGAACGCGCCACCGTCGCCGATCGCCGCGACGGTCGGTCGATCCGGCTGGCCGATCGCCGACCCGATCGCGTTGCCGAGGCCGAGGCCGACCGCCTGGAATCCGTTCGGGAAGACCCAGGCGCGGGCGTCGGGCACGTCGAGGTACATCGACGGGTAGCCGAGGAAGTGGCCGGAGTCGACGGCGACCGCCCGGTTTGGCGGCAGCAGGTCGTTGAGCGCGATGCTGATCGTGCGCGGGTCGATCCAGTCCTCGGTCGAGGCATCTTCGTAGGGCTCGTGGCGCCAGGCGCCGGCGGCGATCTCGGCCGCCAGCTCAGGGGTGCGAAAGCCCTGGTTATCGTGCCCTGCCAGCGCGGCCTCGAGAGCCGACGCGGTCGCCTTCGCGTCGCCGAGGAGAGCCAGGTCCGCGGGACGGTTGCGCCCGATCGCGTTCGGATCGAGATCGACCTGGATCACCTTCGCGTCGGGGCCGATCAGCGCACCGTGCTTGGTCGTCCAGTGGTTGACCGACGCGCCGACGACCAGCACGGCATCCGCCTGCGGGAGAAGCGACGCGGCGAACGGGCTGGCGAACCCGCCCGAGATGCCGAGTGCGTAGGGGCGCCCTGCGAACAGGCCGTTGGCCGGCGCCGAGGTGGCCAGCACCGCGCCGATCCTCGCGCCCAACGCATCGAGGGCCGGGCCGGCGTCGGCCAGGACCGCGCCGCGGCCGGCGATGATCGCGGGGCGTCTGGCGGCTCTCAGCAGGTCGACCGCGGAGTCGATCGCGGTGGCGTCCGGCGTCGGCGGCGGGAGTGGGGGCGGGGGTGGTTTCGACGGCTCGGTCTGCAGCGCGGGCTGCGGCTGGATGTCGATCGGCAGCATCAGCACGACCGGCCTGCGCTCGATCACCGCACGCTGGTAGGCGCGGGCCGCGTCGTCGGCGGCGGTCTTCGCGCTGTGCACGCGGTCGGCGATCGCGCCCACCGACTCGACCAGGCCGTGCTGGTCGATCCGGAAGTTCGAGGTCAGCGCGGCGGCCGGCGTCTCGCCGGCCAGGACGAGGACGGGCGTGCGGCTCTTGGCCGCCTCGGCCAGCCCGGTCATCGTGTTGGTCAACCCTGGACCCTGGTGCACGCTGACCACGCCGACCCGACCGGTGACCCGTGCGTAGCCGTCGGCCATGCACGTGGCGCTCATCTCGTGGCGGGCGTGGTGGAACTGCGCCCCGTGTCGCACGAGCGCGTTGGTCACCACGAGATTGCCGCTGCCGAGCACGCCGAACGCGTCGTGCACGCCCTGGGCGGCGATCGTGGCGCCGACCACGTCGGCCACCGTCGGCTGCACGGTGCTCGCGCCGGCGCCGTCCAGGCCCGAGTCCGGGGAGACCGCCACGTCACTCACGTGGCGCCCATGCTACTTCGGCCGGCTGGTGTCCCGCCACCCGCCGGCAGGTTCACATTCGTCCCGGGATCGGTAAAGATCATCGCCACAGTCGAAGGAGGAGGGAGCGATGGACGGCCGGATCGACAGGCGCGGATTCCTGGTCGGCGCGGGGGTGGCCGGGATGTCGCTGGCCGTTGAGGGAGCGCGGTCCGCGGCGGCCGCCGGTGGCGCGGGTTCCCCGATCGCCCGCGCGGCTGGCCGCCGCGCCGGTCCGCCGATCCACGGTCAGGTGATCAAGCGGGGCGCGCCGGGGTTCCTGGCCGCCGCCCACGTCTACAACGAGCGCTTCGACGGCGTGCTGCCGACCTGGGTGGCGCGGCCCCTCGACTCGGCCGACGTGCGCCGGGCCGTCCAGTGGGGCGTGGCCAACGGTGTCCGGCTCCGGGCTCGATCCGGCGGTCACAGCTACGCCGGCTATTCGACGCTGTCGGGCGGCCTGGTGCTCGATCTGCGCAACCTCCGGGCGATCAAGGTCGACGTGCGCCACCGTAGGGCGACGATCGGCGCCGGCGCGCAGCTGATCGACGTGTACGCGGCGCTGGCCGCCCGCGAACTGACGATCCCCGCCGGGTCCTGTCCGTCCGTCGGGATCGCCGGCCACGCGCTCGGCGGTGGCATGGGACTGGCCGGCCGCCGCTTCGGCCTGACCGCCGACAACCTGCTGAGCGCGCAGATCGTCACGGCGGACGGTGCGCTGCGCACGGTGAGCGCCCAACACGAGCCCGATCTGTACTGGGCGCTCCGCGGCGGGGGCGGAGGCAACTTCGGCGTGGTGACGAGCTTCACCTTTCGGCTGCACCCGGTCCCGCCGAACGTGGCCTGGTTCATCGTCAAGTGGCCGTTCTCGGGCGGCAGCGACGCGCTCGCCGCCTGGCAGGCCTGGGCGCCCCACGCCCGGTCCGAGCTCACCTCGATCTTCCATCTGAACGGCGGTGGCCCGGATCCGGTGCGGGTGACCGGGCAGTACATGGGTCCGGCCAGCGACCTGCCTCGGCTCCTCGCGCCGCTCACCGCAGTGGGCGGTGCCACCGTGTCGAGCGGCAGCCTCGGCTACCTGGACGCCCAGCTGTTCTGGGCGGGCTGCTCGCCGATGCCGAGCGCCCTCACGGCGTGCCACACCGCTGGCACCCGGCCGGGCGGAACGCTCGAGCGCATGAGCTTCCAGGCCAAGTCCGACTACGTGGCCAGGCCGCTGCCGGCCGCCGCGCGCGAGGCGCTCGTGCAGGCGGCCATGGCCCGCGCGTCGCTACCCGGGAGCGGCGCGATCCTGTTCGACAGCTACGGCGGCGCGATCAACCAGGTCTCGCCCGCGGCCACCGCGTTCGTGCACCGCCGCGTCCTGTGCTGCGTCCAGTACCTGAGCTACAACGGCGGCGCCGCCTGGCTTGACTCGACCTGGCACCGGATGCGCCCGTACGTGACCGGCGGGGCGTACTTCAACTACACCGACCCCGACCTGAAGGGCTGGCAGAAGGCGTACTGGGGCTCGAACTACCCGCGCCTCGAGACGATCAGGCGCGCGATCGACCCGCACCACTACTTCACCTTCCCGCAGGCGATCGGGCGCTAGGGACACTAGCTTCCGCGCGTCAGAGTTCGATGGCCATGCCGTCGGCGGCGGTCTCGAGCTCGATCTCGCCTGCGCGGGCGAGCATCGCTTCGCTCATGTGCGTGAGCACGATCCGCTCGCAATCGAGTTCGGCGCGGTGTGCCCTCAGCGTTTCGTAGTCGAGGTGCCCGGGCGCCTTGGTGTCGAAGAAGTTGCACTCGCAGATGAACAGGTGGGCGCCTCTGGCGATCTCGGGGAGGGTGTCGGTCCACTCGGTGTCGCCCGAGTACGCGATCACCTTTCCCGCGTAATCGATCCGGAGACCGTGCGGCATCGTGGCCGGGGAGTGTCGCACCGGGTACGCGGTGATCCGGGCCGGGCCGAAGTTCTGCGGGACCCGTGAGGTGAAGTGCTCGACGCGGGTCTCGAACGGCCGCTCGGCGTCAGGGGCGCCGGGGTACAGCGCCTCGAAGGCCTGATGGAGGCGCTCGCGCGTCGTTTGTGGGCCGAGGAGGTTGAGCGGCCGGGTGCGCTTGGCGAACTGGCCGTCGAGGATCAGCCACGGCAGCCCGGCGAAATGATCGCCGTGCAGGTGGCTCAGCACGACGTGCCCGATCGACGCCGGATCGATCTTGGCTCGCTTGAGCGCGATCAGCGCGGTGGCGCCGCAGTCGACGAGGAGCGGGTCGGTGGCGTCGGCTTCCAGGAGGAGGCATGCCTGGAAGCGCCCGCCGCCGGCGAACGCGTCGCCCGATCCGAGGAACGTGAGACGGGCGCTCACAGCGTCTTCGCGAACCAGTGGTCGGCAAACGGCTCGTCGTTGAATGGTGCCACCTCCACGTAGCCCACGGAGCGGTACAGCGCGATCGCCTCGAACAGCGTCCCGCTGGTCTCGATGGTGGCTATCGACGCGCCGCTGCGCCTCGCGTCGCCTTCCAGCGCGGCAAGTAGACGCCGGGCGATACCGAGGCCGCGTGCATTCTCGGCGACCCACATGCGCTTGATCTCGGACGGGGCTCCCGGGTGATGCTTGACGCCGCCGCACCCGACCGCGTCACCGCGGCGGTAGGCGACGAGGAAAAGGCCGGCCGGAGGGTTGAGTTCGTGGGGCTCGGCGGAGACGCCATTGGCCGGATCGTAGCCGCGCTCCGATCGCCGATTGAGCTCCGCGACGTACGCGGCGATGCAGCGCTGGGCGTCCTCCGCGGCCGCGTCCACCTGGCGGATGTCGATCTCGGTGACGGTCAGAAGGCGCTTGACGGTCCGCATGGCGGCGACCAGCTCCTCGCGTTCGGCGGGCTCGAGCGGGTCGAGGATCGACGCGGCCAGCTCGTCACTACGTCGCGTAAGGCGCTCGAGTTCCGATCGTCCGCGCCGCGTGAGGCGGGCCACGCGCACGCGGCGGTCGGCCAAACTCGGCTCCACGGTGGCCAGGCCGGCGGATTCGAGGGCACGCAGCAGACGGCTGGCGTGGCCGGCGTCCAGTCCCAAGCGCGCGCGGAGCGACCTGACCTCGCAGCCTGCCACGCCGATCTCCCACATGAGCCGATCCTGGCCGAGTGGGCGGTCGGTCCCCAGATAACGATCGTCGAGCGCGCCGATTCGCTGCGTCACGACGCGGTTGAAGCTGCGGACGTGCGCGACGTCGGCGCCGGCGGTCGCGGTCATCGTCTGACTCTAGTCAGAGAATATGCTCTGGGTCAAGCAAGGCGCTTCTCGAACCAGTAGGCGGCTACCGGGTTGCCGTTGTAGTCGGCGATGGGCTCGTAGCCGCTCGAGCGGAACAGCGCCACCGAGGCCTGCTGCTTGGCGCCGGTGTCGAGTCGTATGACCCGGTATCCGACCTCGCGTGCGATCTCCTCCAGGCGACTCGAGCAGCGCCCGGGCCAGCCCGCTGCCGCGAGCGTCTGGTGTGACATAGATCCGCTTGATCTCGGCCGCGCTTTCGTCGATCCGCTTCAGTCCCGCGCAGCCGGCAGGACGGCCGTCGCGGTAGGCGACGAGCCAGCGCCCGTCGGGTGGCTCGACGTCGCGCCCGGTCATGCGCGGCGGGACGTCCGGCGTCCACTCGGGGTACATGGCCTTGATCTCCGCCACGTAGTCCGCGACGAGCGCCGCCGAGGCCGGACTGTCGAACGGCTCCTCGGTGACCCGGGTGTGGAGTGCGCCGAGGAATCGCGCGATCGCAGCCACCGTCTCGTCCGGCCGCTCGGTCGGCGGCGAGTGCTGGCAGTCGAGGTGGACGCGGGTGACCGGGCCGCGCGCTCGTTGTTCGACCGCGTCGAGCTGGGCCAGGGTTCCGTACTGGTCGTGTTCGCCTTGGATCAGCAGCAGCGGGCAGGTGATGCGCGTCACCTCCTCGGTGATCTCCCATTCCGGGAAGGCCGGATCGAGCCACACGTCGTTCCAGCCAAAGAACGCGGCGTCGGGGTCGCGGTGATGCCTGGCCATCCGATCCCTGAGGTCGGTCTCGAGATAGGCGGCCTTGGCGCGCTCGATCTCGCGGAGGCAGATGTCCTCCACGAACACATGCGGCGCGATCGCCACCACCGCTTCGACCGGATGGTGCGCCGCGTGGATCAGCGCGATCGAGGCGCCGTCGCTGTGACCGATCAGGACCGGCGCCTCGATGTTCAGCCGGGCGAGGAGCTCGGGCAGGACCTCGAGCGCCTCCTCGTGCATGAACGCCGGCGTACGCGGGGTGCCCGGGGGATCGGATTCGCCATGACCGTACCGGGAGAAAGCGACGGTTCGCCGGCCCGTCGCTTTCGCCAGGGCGTCGGGAAAGCCCCGCCACAGCCGCACCGAGCCGAGGCCCTCGTGCAGCAGCACCAGCGGGGTGGCGGCCGGGTCGCCCGGAATGTCGAGCAGCTCAAGATCGCCTGCGCCGAGGGTCAGTCGAGTGGGTGTCGTCTCGGTGGTCGTGGCCGGCGCAGGTTAGCGCCGGGGGCGTCAGTCGCCACCGCCGCCACCGCCGCCATCGCCACCGCCCGCGTCGCCACCTCCGGTCGCGCCACCGCTGTCGATCGACCCGGTGTCGATCGACCCGGTGTCGAGCGAGCCCGAGTCGACGGAACCCGTGTCGGTCGACGGCGTTGTGTCGATCGGTGGTGGGGTGGTGTCGATGGTTGGGGTGGTGTCGATTGGTGGTGGGGTGGTGTCGATGGTTGGGGTGGTGTCGATCGGTGCGGGCGTCGGTGTTGTGTCGACCGGCGCCGGTGTGGTGTCCACCGGTGCCGGGGTGGTGTCGATCGGGGCGGGCGCCGGTGTCGTGTCGACCGGTGCCGGTGCGGGTGTGGTGTCGACCGGGGCGGGCGCCGGTGTGGTGTCGACCGGTGCCGGGGCGGGTGTGGTGTCCGTGGGTGCCGGCGGCTGGTCGGTTGGGGCGGCGGCGGGTGCCTGATCGCTCGGTGCCGGGTTGTTGTCGGTGTTGTTCTGCGCCGGCGCCGGCGCGTTCGGGTTGTGCGGCAGCGAGATTGACGGCGGGGCCGCCGGCGCGGTCGGCGCCGGGTCCGAGGTCGAGATAGGGAAGCCGGGGCCATCGGGCGTGTTGACGATGGTCTGGCCGTTGCCGGAGGAGTCCCACATCGTGGTGCCGGCGGGGCTGGTCTGACTCACCGATCCATCCTGGTTGAACGTCGTGCTGGTGCCGAACCAGTGGCCGTCGCTGGTGGTGATCGCCCCGGTGCTCGGGTCGTAGCTCACGGTGCTGCCGTCCGGGTTCGTCTGCGTCACCACTCCCTTACTGGACTGCTGGACGGTGCTGCCGTCCTGGTTGGTCTGGGTCAGGGTTCCGGACGGTGTCTGCGTGATCGTGCTGCCGTCGGTGCCCTGCCAGGTGTACTGGTCGGTGCGCTGCCCCAGGGTGTCGATGAGCTGGTGGGTGAGCGTGCCGCCCTGGCCCTGGTCGAGCCCCTGCTGACCGAGGTAGTTGGGGCCGAACGTGGTGACGTCAGCCGTGGAGGTGTGCACCGTGTACGAGCCGTCCGGGTTCAGCGTGACGGTGTCGCCCTTTCCGTCCGGGTAGCCGGGCGGAAGCGTCCGCACGGCGGTCATCGCCGGCGGCCCTTCCGCGCCGGTCTGAGTGATGACGTCGGACACGCCGTTTTGGTCCGGAGGCGAGGTCTGAGACACGTCGGGCAGCGGAATCGGGTACGTGACCACGCCTTTGGTTTGCTCCGCGAGCCCGAACACGGAGCCCGCCTCGTAGCCCACGCCGCCGGCGGGTCCCTTGTCGTAGCTATATGTGCCCCCGATACTGAGGTCCTTGAGGGGGCCTGGGGCGTTGGCGACGCCGACGCTCCCTTCGAAGCCGACGTTGCCCGGGGACGGGTTGTCCAACGGCACGGTCACTTTGCCCGAGCCGCCGATTTGCGCCGGCCCGGCATCGAACTTGTACGCGGCGGAGCCCTGCACCTCCGGGCCTTCGGGGGCGGTCACCTTTGGACCGGCGTCGACGCCCACCGACCCACCGACCCCGAATCCGACCTCGGGGACGAAGAAGTTGCCCTGCGGCGTCGCCACGAATGTCCCGCCGATGCAGACGACGGCACAGCCGCTGGCGCCGGCTGAGATGCCGAAGTTGCCGGGCGTGGGCGGCGTCGGGTTGGGAATCATGGGCGGCGCGTCGGGGTTGCTCGCCGGGGGCGCCGGCGGGGCGAGGAGATCCTGCGGCCCGGCGAGGCTGCCGGACGAGGGCGCGCCGCCGGGAGCCGTTGCCGCCGCGGGCCCCGACGGCGCGGTGATCGGCGCTAGCTGAGCGGGAGGCGCCGGCGGCAGGACCGCGCCGCCTGCGTCGGCCGGGGCGGGTGGCGCGGTCGTAGCCGGCGCGGGGGCCGCCGGTGTGCCAGTCGCTGGCGCTGGGGCCTGTGCCGGCGGCGCGATGGCGGCTCCGGCGTCGGCCGGCGTGGGGGGTGCCGGGTGGGGGGTACCGCCGCTGGGGTCGCTGGCGCTGGAGTTGCCGGCGCTGGTGCCGGCGGCGCGATCGCGGCCCCTGCATCGGGCTGGCGAGGTCGCCGCCGGGGCGGGCGCGGTGGTGGCGGGGGCCGGCGAGGATGCCGCCGGGGCGGGCGCGGTGGCGGCGGGGGCCGGCGAGGATGCCGCCGGGGCGGGCGCGGTGACCGCAGGGGCCGGCGCGACGATTGCCGGCGGGACGTCGGTCGCCGCGGCCTCGATCGCATGGGCGCTCGACAGGCCGGCGAACGAGCCGGTCATCGCACGGTGGACGCGATGGGTTCGGGTTGCTCTGGGCTCGCGGACGGCCCCCAGCCCGGCGAACGACGAATGATGGGCGAGCGCCGCCTTCGCGGCGGAGCCGTCGAGATGGTGGGCGGCCGGGGATGCCTGGGCGGCCGGCGCGGCCACGGCGGGCGCCGCAGCGACGGCCAGTGCGATCGGCAGCTTGGGGTTCATCACACTCCGCCGCTTCACATGCTCTACGTGCATGTCCCGACGCTTGACCACGCGACGACGCTGGCGCTTGCTCATACGTCCGCCTCCTGGACTCAGGGCGAGGGGCGCAGGCCCACGCCTCGGTATTTGCGCATCGGCCGGCGCAGTCGCCGGCGCTGCCTATTCCCCGTCGCGTAAGAGCGTGCTGCCGGCTCGTCGCGGCGGTGTTATGTGTGGAAGGGCACCTTTTGGGTTCCCACGCGCGCGTGACCGAAAACGACTTTCTCTAACCCATTTCGAGATGTTCACAACCGCTTGGGAAGTAACTCGCGAATAGCGCGAGTTACTTCCCAAACGCTCAGGCGGTCGGGTGGCCTCACGCGGGGTCCTGAATGCCGGAGAACGTCTGCCGTGCGCGCTCACAGCCGGTCAACACGGGCGCTTGGGAAGAAACTACGACTATTTCGTAGTTTCTTCCCACGCGCCCGGCTCAACCGCCGGGCCGACCCAGATCCCGCGCCACCTGGCAGGGTCGGGGTGGGTTTGCGTCGGCACCAACGCGAGCACTCCGGGAGCTGACCGGCGGCCGGGCGGAAACGGCGCGCGCCTAAGCCGCCGCTTCGCCGCGCGCCCGCCCACCCGCCTCGAGGTCCTCGAAATACGACCGCGCGGACTCCGCCCAGCGCTGATGGCGCCCGGCGAACAGCTCGTGCGCCCGCCGGCGCGGCCACCCGGCGGGCAGCAGCTCCGCGGGCAGATCCGGGTCCAGGAACGGGAACTTGCGCCAGGCGTGGACGAGCAGGGTCTGCATGCGGAAGGACGCCTCGCCCGACGGGGGCCTGGTCGCGGCAAAGTCGTCGATGAACGTCTGATACTGCGAGCTGACCTCGTCGAGGTCCCAGGCGGCCGCGGCAACGTCCTCCGCCCGGCCCAGCATCCCGAGCGACGCGACAAACGAGGTTGCCAGGGCCGCGGGCGCCTCGCGCAGGGCGGCCTGCAGCTCGGCCTCGCGTGAAACGTGCGGCGTCAGCCACACGCCGCCGCCCATTGAGCCGAGGCCGGCCCAGGCCAGGCGGGTGCGGAGCTGATGCCGAACCTCGCGTCGCTCTTCCGGGACGCGCAGGACCAGCACCAGCCACCGGCCGTCCCAGGGCCGCGGGTCCCCGAACGAATAGATCCGCGACGCGCCGGTCGCCAGCAGATCGGCCGTCCGGGTACTCAACGACAGCCGCGCCCGCCGCCCGAAGCGCTCCGTCTCGAGCCATCCGTCCCGGACGCTCCGGGCGATCGCCTGGCGCGCCGCCTGCTGGGTGTGGCCAACCGACACCAGCGCGGCGACCAGCGTCTCCTGCCACACGGCCTCGCTCCGGGGCAGGACGAACTCACCCAGGATCGTCAGGAGCAGCGATCGCGCCGCCGGCGCGCCTACCGATCGTCTGCGGAGCTGGTCGTCGGGGAATCCGGCGGTGACGGTCACGTCGGACCGGGGGGGTCGAGCCGGATTCCCTGGAGGGAATTCGGCTCTGGTCCGTCTGCGGCAGGCGGCGCTGCGAAGTCGAATTCCGCTGGGTCCCGGATCGCCTCGAAGTACGTGTTGCATGCCCGGCAGCGCACCTGACAGGTGATGATCTGGCCGCCCCAGGGAGCCACGATCTCGACGTCCTCCGACTCGCAGAACGGACACTTCATCGCCGGGTCTGCTCGTCCCAATCCGACCAGTCGGTCGGCTCATCGAGCGAGAGCCCGTCCAGCTGGGGACCGAGCCAATCGCGCACCCGGTCGCGGATCCCGAGCGGACTCCACGCGACCATGCCGGCGGCGATCGCATCGCGATAACCGGAATGGTCGTCCGGTCCGGGCCAGCGCGCGGCTGACGCCCACATCTCCTCGATCCGCTGCACGAGCAGGCGCAGATCCTCTCCGCCGACTCGGGCGATGCGCCGGGTCCACGCCTCGGCGTGGACCCTGTGCGCGCCCTCCTCCTGGAGGATCTTGCGCGCCCGCTGGGCCAGCGGCTCGATCGAGCTCTCGCGGGCCGAGGCCACGAACGTGGTGAGGATCCCGTCGACGACCAGGTTGGCGGCGATGAACGACGCCCAATCGGGGAGCTCGGCGGAGATCACCGGCAGCGGGGCCCCGGCGTCCAGTCCGGACTCCTCGCGTTCGACGCCGAGCTTGGCCAGCACGGGGTAGGTTGAGCGCGCATGGCCCAGCTCGTCCTGGGCCATCGCCGCGGCCGCTACCGCCGACTCGATCGTCGGCGCGCTGACCGCCCACTCGCCGTACCGGCGCCCGAGCGCCCCCTTGTTGTCGGCCAGCGACCCGATCAGTGAGATCATCGTCGCCGTCGCCTCGTCGATTCGCACCGTGCTCATGCGCTGATCGCCTCCCGGATCGCCTCCCGCGGCACCAGGATCATGTGGATCCAGGGCTGCTCGTCGTAGATGGCCCGCGCCGACACCAGCGCGAGGTCCTCGTCCTCCTCGGTCACCGTGCCCACGTGGTGCAACGGCTCCTCGTACGCCTTGCGGGCGAACACCTCCCACACGGTCTCATCGGCTCGGCTCATACGGCGATCCCCAACTCACGCATGCGGGAGCGCGCCTCGGCCCGGATGCGGTCCTTCGTCCAAACCGGGTCCCAGACGACCTCAATGGAAACGTCGTCCACATCCGGGTCGGCGAGCAGCGCGTCCCGGATGTCGTCCTGGATGAACTCCATCGCCGGGCAGCCCATCGCCGTGAAGGTGATCTCCAGATCCGCTCGCCGCTCCGACTCCACGTACGCGAGCGACACGATCAGGCCCATGCCCACCACCGACACCGGGATCTCGGGATCCTCCACGCGGCGGAGCGCCTCCCAGAGGCGCGCTTCGACCTGGAGTTCCCCGCCAACGGAAGCGGCGCCAGCCGATCTCGCGCTCACGCGGCCCTCCGGAGCGACGTCGTCTGATACCCGCGCTGGAGCGTGCGCACGTAGTCGTCGTTCATCGGTCCGCGCGAGCGCCACCGGACCAGCACGTCATCCCATGAAATCGCGCCGTCGGACAGCAGCCAGGAACGCTTCTCCTCGTCGAACCGGGCCGGGAACGGGCAGTCGATCACGTAGTGGCTCTGCTCGGCATCGAAGTGCGCCGGCACCCGAATCCCGATCTCGTCCATGAACGGCACCACCTCGGCCATCCACCACTGCCGCAGCTCGTCGTTGGACTTGCCCTTGAAGCCGTAATCGAGCTGCTCGGAGTGCTTCTTCAACGCGTCGGGCAGCCCGAACCACTCCAGCGTGAGGATGAACATCCAATCGACCGCCTCCTGGACCTCGGCCTTGCCGGCGGGATCCTTGACCAGCTTGCGCAGCCAGGTCCGCCCGTGGCGCAGATGGAACGTCTCCTCCTTGTCGACCTTGGCCAGGGCTCGCTTCCACGGCCCGAACGTGCTCGACTGGTAGATGTCGGACAGCAGGACGAACCCGGCCTGGTCATACAGGGCGTTCGCGCACACGAGCTCGACCCACGAGTTCAGCGGCACGTCGAACGCGTACGGGTACTTGAACGCACGCGCCGGCCGCTCGTAGACCAGCTCGTCCATGTCCACGCCGAGATCGCCCAACAACCGGTAGCCGATGTGGGCGTGCGCCAGCTCGTCCTGGATGATCGACATCGCCGACCCGAAGTTGTTCAACGCGGGCGCGTGCTGCGCCGCCCGCAGATACGAGGGGGCGCTGACGAACTCGGTGTCGGCCGACACCGTGAGGATCCGCCGCATGCCCTCCAGGTACTTGGGCGACATGTGCTGCAGGCCCTCCACGAGCTTGCCCGCGGCCAGGTGCTGCTGTACTTGCTCCTCACTCCACGTGGCAAGGTCCTCGACAGCGACAGAAGCCAAAACGCACCCTCCGAACGTGTGACACTTGACTAACGTCCGGCATCGTATAGTCTCTCCTCGATGCGGTCAAGCACCCGAGGCTGATGGCCACCATCGTTGAGCTCGACGGCGTCGCCCCGACGATCGGGGAGGACGTGTTCCTGGCCCCGACCGCGGTCCTGGTCGGCGACGTCCGCGTCGGCGATCGGGCCAACATCTGGTTCGGCACCGTGCTGCGCGGCGATGTCTCGCACATCGAGATCGGCCCCGGCTGCTCGATCCAGGACACCGCGGTCATCCACTGCGCGGCCGAGCTCCCCACCGTGATCGGATCCGATGTCGTCGTCGGCCACGGCGCCCTGCTCGAGGGTTGCGTCATCGAGGATGGCGCGCTGATCGGGATGGGCGCGATCGTCCTGCAGCACGCCCGGGTGGGCGCCGGGGCGATGGTGGCGGCCGGCGCCGTGGTCGCGGAGCGCCAGACGCTCGCGCCCGGCGTCCTCGTCGGCGGCGTTCCCGCCCGCGTGATCAAGAAGGAGCTCTCGGGGTCGGCGCTGGCCTGGACCGGCCGCGCCGCCGCTCACTACCAGGAGCTCCGCGAGCAGTATCTGAGAACCAGCCGCGTTCGCACCCTCGAGGACGAGCGCATTCCGTAGAAAGACCGAGAGGAGAAGCAGCGTGCCCGAGATGCTGATCGGAGGTGAGTGGCGCGAAGCAGCCGCCCACGAGCAGATCGAGGTGGTCAACCCGGCCACCGAAGAAGTCGTGGACAGCGTTCCGGCCGGATCGCCGGCGGACGTCGAGCTCGCGGTGGCGACCGCCAAGCGCGCGTTCACCGAGTGGTCGAGGACCGACGTCGAGAAGCGCGCGGCGATCCTGGCCAAGGCGGCCGAGCTGATCCAGGAGAACGCAAAGGGGCTCGCGGCGACGCTGACCTCCGAGCAGGGCAAGCCGATCGCCGAGGCGATGGGCGAGGTGAGCCACCTCGCGCACGGCGTGCACTACTACGCGGAGGCGGCGACCAAGACCCGCGGGGCCTATCAGGAGCTCCCATCGACGCTCGGTCCGGCCTACGGCATGGTGATCCGCCGCCCGATGGGCGTGTGCGCCGCGATCACCCCGTACAACTTCCCGCTCACGCTGCTCGGGACCAAGGTTGCCCCTGCCCTCGCCACGGGCAACACGGTCGTGGCCAAGCCGGCGGCCACGACGCCCCTGGCCACGCTCCAGGTCGCGAAGTTGTTCTCCGAGGCGGGCGTTCCCGACGGTGTGCTGAACGTCGTGACCGGCCGGGGCAAGGACATCGGCGACGCCCTCATCAGCCATCCGGACGTGAGGCGCGTCGCCTTCACCGGCTCGACGCAAGTCGGCCGCCACGTGGCCAAGCTCGCGGCGGGCGATCTCAAGCGTCTCACGCTCGAGCTGGGCGGCTCCGATCCCGTGATCATCTGCGCCGACGCCGACGTCGACGCCGCGGTCAAGGCGGTCATCATCGGCCGGTACTGGAATGCCGGCCAGGCTTGCCTGGGGTGCAAGCGCGTGTTCGTGCACGACTCGGTGTACGACGACTTCGTAACGCAGCTGGTCGAGCGCGTTGGTCGCTACGAACCCGGCGACGGGACGACCAAGGCCGAGAAGCCCAAGCTCCGCATGGGCCCGATCCACACCAAGCAGGGCCGCGACGAGCTGCTCGAGCAGGTCGAGGATGGGATCGCCAAGCAGGGCGAGCTCCTGATCGGCGGCGGGACGGGCGACCACGCGAAGGGCTGGTTCCTCGAGCCCGCGGTCATCGCCGAACCGGCGGACGACTCCCGCCTCAACCGCGAGGAGGTGTTCGGCCCGGTCCTGCCCGTGTTCCGCTTCAGCGACTTCGACGACGTGATCAACCGCGCCAACGACACCCCCTACGGTCTGGGGTCGAGCATCTGGACCCATGACGCGCGCCTGATCCACAGGGCGGCGCAGGAGATCGAGTCGGGCATGACGTGGGTCAACCAGATCCACTACGGCTACGACGAGCTGCCGTTCGGCGGCGTCAAGGCCTCGGGATTCGGCAAGGAGCACGGGCTCGAGGCGCTCGATTCGTATGTCGAGATCAAGTCGGTCGTCGTCGGAGGGCTCGCATAACCATGGCTGTCACGTTCACAAACGAAGGACCGCTCGGCTTCATCACGCTCGATCACCCGCCGGCCAACTCGTATGACCTCGCGTTCATGAGCGAGTTCTCCGAGGCGGTCGACGATGCGGTGGTCGGCGCCACCCGCGTCGTGATCGTCCAGAGCGCGAGCCCCAAGTTCTTCTCGGCCGGGGCGGACATCAAGCGCTTCGTCGAGGGCGATGTCGAGGCCAACATGGAGATGATCCGCGTCAGCCAGGCTGCGTTTCGTCGCATGGCGGCGGCACCGCAGGTGTTCATCGCGTTCATCGCAGGCCACGCGCTGGGCGGTGGCCTCGAGATCGCGCTCGCCTGTGACATCCGGATCGGGGCGACCGGCTCCTACAAGATGGGCCTTCCCGAGGTCACCCTTGGACTACTGCCCGGCAACGGCGGCACGCAGCGGCTGCCCCGGCTGATCGGCCCCAGCCGCGCGCTCGAGCTGCTCATCACCGGCCGCACGTTCGAGGCGGACGAGGCGCTGGAGATGGGACTCCTCGCCCATCTGTACGACAGCGATGACGCCGAGGCCAGGGTCCGCGAATACGCCCAGCGGCTAGCCGCCGGCCCCGCCCTGGCCATCGCCGCGATCAAGCGGTGCGTGCACGAGGGCGTCCAGAAGACGCTCGACGATGGGCTCGTGCTCGAAGCCGAGCTGATGGAGCAGCTGTTCCGCTCAAAGGACGCCGACGAGGGGCTGCACGCGTTCGTCGAGAAGCGCACGCCGGAGTTCGTGGGCGCATGACCGCGACGAACGTCGAAACCACCTACGCCGGCTCGTTCATCGCCGGCGCCCAGCACACGAACTCAGGCGATCCACTCGAGGTCGTCAACCCAGCTGAGGGTCGCGCCTTCGCCTTGGTGGCCGCCGCATCGGTCGCCGACGTCGATGCCGCCGTGCAGGCGGCCGCCGGGGCGCAGCGCGCCTGGTCCGAGCTGGCCGTGTCCAGACGCGGCGAGATCCTGGGACGGGCCGCCCACCACGTGGAGGAGCACCTCGACGAGTTGATCCCGCTGCTCACGCGCGAACAGGGCAAGACGCTCCGGGACAGCCGGATCGAGATCACCAAGGCGATCGACACGCTGCTCCATTACGCCGGCCTGTCGAAATCGCTTCGCGGCGCGCACACCCCGAACCTCGATCCGGGCGTCGACGGATTCGTCCTGAGACGCCCCCTCGGCGTCGTCGGCGCGATCGTGCCGTGGAACTTCCCGACCACACTGCTCTGCAACAAGCTCGCGCCGGCGCTGGTCGCCGGCAACGCAGTCGTGGCCAAGCCGGCGGGGACGACGCCGCTGACCACGCTTCGGTTCGCCGAGCTGCTGGCCGAGGGCGGCCTCCCCGAGGGTGTGTTCAACGTCGTCACGGGCAGGGGCAGCGAAGCGGGCGACGCGCTCGTGACCCACGAACTCGTCCGCAAGGTCGCGTTCACCGGCTCGACCCCGGTCGGCGAGCGGATCATGGCCCAGTGCGCGCACGGCATCAAGCGGGTCACGCTCGAGCTCGGCGGCTCGGACCCGATGATCATCTGCGACGACGCCGACCTGGCCGCCGCGGCCAGTGCGGCCAGCATGGGGCGCTTCTACAACTGCGGGCAGGCGTGCCTGGCCATCAAGCGCGTGTACGTGTTCGAGTCGGTTGCCGACGAGGTCATCGAGGCCATCACCGCGAAGGCCAGGCGGCTCAAGGTCGGCCGCGGCGACGCGCCGGGCACCCAGATGGGCCCGATGCACACCGACGCGCAGCGATCCGAGGTCGCGTCCCAGGTGTCGCGAAGCGTTGACGCTGGCGGGCAGCTCTTAACCGGAGGCGGACCTCCGGACGACCCCGATCTGGCGGAGGACGGATTCTTCTACGCGCCCACGATCGTGGTCGACCCGCCGCACGACAGCGCGATGGCCACCGAGGAGGTGTTCGGCCCGGCGCTCCCGATCTGGCGCGTCGCGGACCTCGACGAAGCGATAACCCGGGCGAACGCGTCCCCGTTCGGACTCGGCTCCTCAGTCTGGACGAAGGACCTCCAGCGAGCACGCGAGGCGGCCAACCGCATCGAGGCCGGCTACACCTGGGTCAACTCGCGCACCAAGGTCTACGACGAGCTCCCGTTCGGCGGCTGGAAATCGAGCGGCTACGGCAAGGAGCACGGCGAGGAGGCGTTCGACTTCTACACCGAGACCAAGTCGGTCGTCCTCGGCAGCTCGACCTGACCGAAGCTAATCGACGAGCAGCCGCTCGCTCATCGCCGTGCGCAGATCGATGAGCTTGTTGCGCTGGAGCTTGCCGGTCGGCGTCCGCGGCAGGGCGTCGACCCAGTAGGTCTCGCGGGGGCGTCGTTGCCGGGGCAGCGTCTCGATCGCCGCGTCGAGCGCCGCGACCGCCTGCTCGCGCTGGCCGTTCTTCGCGACGGCGAACACTGCGATCATGCCCAGCCCGTCACTGGTCTCGAACGGCGCGGTCCCGAGCTCCTGCACGAACTCACGGCAACCGGCCACCAGGGCGTGGTCGACGTCCGCGACGCTGACCCACTGCCCGGCGATCTTCAACAGATCGTCCTCACGGCCCCGGATCACGAAGCGGCCGTCACCCGCGTCGAGGAACAGGTCTCCGGGGGAGAAGCAGCCGGGCCCGAAGCATTCGGCCGTGGCCTCGTCTCGCTGCCAGTAGCCGAGCGCGGCCGACGGGTGACGGATCCAGAGCCGGCTGGGCTTGTCCGCCGAAGGCGCCTCCCGCCAGCTCAGCTCGGCGCTCGGCGACGGGCGCAGGATGCCGCTCCCGTCGGGGTCGTAGAGCATCAGGAAGTTCGTCTCGCTGGTCCCGTAACCGTCCACGATTCCACGCCCCGTCGCCTCGAGCCACGCGGAGCGGATCGCCGCGGGCAGCTTCTCGCCCGCCGAGACGAAGTGACGCACGTCTTTCAGCTGCGGCGCCAGACCCGCCTGAAGCAGCTTCAAATACAGCGTCGGGACGATGAACGCCACGCTCGGCCGATGCCGCGCCACGATCTCGACGACGCGCTGCGGCGTGGCCCACTGGCGATCGAGGATCACGGTCGCGCCGCTGCGCAGCCCGGCGCACAGGCTGTTGGCGTGGGCATAGGCGAAGAACAGCTTCGAAGATGAGTAAAAGCGATCGTCGCGGCCCGCCCCGAGCACACCGGCCGCGATGTCGGTCGAGGCCAGCACGCATCGCTGCGCATGCATGGCGCCCTTTGGCAACCCGGTGGTGCCCGACGTGTAGATCCAGAACGCCGGGTCGTCCGCGTCTCGCTCGGCTGGCTCGAGGGGAGCCTGGTCGTCGAGCAGCAGGTCGAACTCGGACTCGGTCACGAGCTGCGGGCCGGCGCCGGCTGCCTCCACGCAGCGCTCGAACAACTCGATCGTCTCGGAAGTGCACCACGCGAACCGGGCGCCGCACTCGCCGACGATCACCGACAGCTCGCGTTCGAACAGGCGCGAGTTGAGCCCGACCGCGACACCACCGGCCCAGATCGCTCCCAGGTAGGCCTCGACCCAGCCGATCGAATCGGGCGCCAGCACGAGCACGCGGTCGCCGACGGTCAGGCCGAGCGAGCGCCAAACCCCGGCCGCGCGGGCGACCCGCTCGCGCAGCCGCTCGTAGGTGATCGAGCCGTCGTCGGACTCGATCGCGACCTTCTCGGGCTCTCCAACCTCGAGCAGATACGCCGCGGCGTTCACCGACCGAAAACTCTATATGTCCGTGCGCGGCGCAGAAAGGTCAAACGCTTTACGAGGCATGAGAAAGCCACTAGAGTTCCGTATTGTGAACTCGGTCCTTGTGGCTGAACACACGCGGGGTGCGCTCGTCCCCGCGGTCGACCGCGCCGCCCGCCTTCTCCGCGCGCTGAGCGCCCACGAGAACGGCGCTCACCAGCCCGGTATGAGCGCCGCTGAGCTGGGCCGCGAGCTCGACATCTCCAAGAGCACGCTGTCGGGGCTCCTGACGACGCTCGAGCGCCATGGTCTGGTCCAGCGGGATCCGATCACGCGCCGGGTTCGTCTCGGGCTCGCGCTCGTGGAGCTTGCGGCCTCCGTCTCCACCGGCGTCGACGTGCGCGAGGCGGCCCGTCCGCACCTGCTACAGCTGCGCCGGCACAGTGGGGAGACCGCCATCCTGCACCTGGCCAGCGGCGATGACGTGAGGATCGCCGAGCGCGCCGAGCCCGATACGCAGCTCAAGGTCGTCGCCCCGCTGGGGACCCGGCTGCCGCGGTTGGCCGGATCGGTGGCCAAGGTCCTGCTGGCCGCGCTCGAGCCCGGCGCGGCCGAGGCGATCGTCCGCGGCCACGCGCTGCCATCCTTCACGCCGCGCTCGATCGTCGACCCCGACGCGTATCTGGAGCAGGTCGCGCAGACGCGCCGGCGGGGCTACGCGCGCGAGAACGAGGAGTACCTGGTTGGCGTGAGTGCGGTGTCGGCGCCGGTGATCAACCACGAGGGGCGAACGATCGGCACGATCTCGGTGGCCTGCGTGAAGACGCGCGCCCGCGAGCGCCTGCAGGAGTTGACAGAACCCGTGATGAACGCAGCCGCGCAGACCTCGCGGCGGCTCGGAGCACCTGGGGAGGGACGATGGCCGTCACATCGACGAGCAAGCAACTCGTCGCGCTCAACATAAACGGCGACGACTACGAGCTCGCGGTCGTCCCCACCCACACGCTGCTCGAGGTGCTGCGCGAGGATGCCGGCCTGACGGGCACCAAGCACGGCTGCGAGCAGGGCGAGTGCGGCCTGTGCACGGTGCTCGTCGACGGGCGGCCGCAGTTCTCGTGCCTGACGCTCGCGATCGAGGCCCAGGGCGCGGAGATTCGCACGGTCGAGGGCCTGGCCAGGGGCGGCGAGCTGCACCCGCTCCAGCAGGCGTGGGGCGAGACCGGCGCCTCGCAATGCGGCTACTGCACGCCGGGCATGCTGATGTCGGCCCAGGCGCTGCTCGAGCGCAACCCGTCGCCGACTCGAGGCGAGATCCGAGATGCGCTGGCCGGCAACCTGTGCCGGTGCACGGGCTATCAGGCGATCATCGAGGCCGTCGAGCTCGCGGCGGAGCGGATGGGGAGCGCGGATTAATGGCGGTGACGACCGAACCCAAGCAGGGCACCGCGGTCGTCGGCGGCAGCGACCCCAAGATCGACGCCCACGCCAAGGCGACCGGCCAGACCGTGTACGCCGACGACATCCACCTCCCGCGGATGCTGGTCGGCCGGCTGCTGCGCAGCCCGCACCGCCACGCGAACATCCTCGGCATCGACGTCAGCCGGGCCGCGGCGCTGCCCGGCGTGCACGGCGTCCTCACCGGAGCCGATCTGCCGATCCGGTACGGGATCATGCCGGTGGCCCAGGACGAGCACGCGCTGGCGCTCGACAAGGTCCGATATCACGGCGAGCCGGTCGCAGCGGTGGCGGCGATCGACGAGGAGACGGCCGAGGAGGCGCTGCGGCTGATCGAGGTCGTCTACGAGGAGCTGGCGCCGGTCAGCTCGATCGAGGACGCGCTGAAGCCGGACCTTCCGCTGATCGACGGCGAGGGTGCCGGTCGCCAGGTCAACCGGCTCGGCACGCTCGAGTTCGGCGACGTCGCCGCCGGCTTTCAAAGCGCCGATCGCACGTACGAGGATCTGTTCTTCTTCGAGGGCAACACCCACCTGCCGATGGAGGAGCACGCCGCGGTGGCGCAGTGGGAGCCCGAGCCGCGCGGCCGGCTCACGCTCTGGTCCTCGACCCAGGTGCCGCACTACCTCCATCGCACGCTGGCCAAGGTGCTGGAGATGCCGCCGGGGCGGATCCGGGTGGTGGCGACGCCGGTCGGCGGGGGCTTCGGCGGCAAGAGCGACCCGTTCTCGCATGAGGTGTGTGCCGCGCGCCTGGCGATGGTCACGGGACGGCCGGTGAAGTTCACGCTCACGCGCGAGGAGGTCTTCTACGCCCACCGCGGCCGGCACCCGGTGCTGATGCGGGTCCGCACCGGCTTCAAGGAGGACGGGACGCTGACCGCGATGGCGTTCCGGACGATGCTCGACGGTGGCGCGTACGGAAGCTACGGACCTGCCTCGGTGTACTACACCGGCGCATTGCAGACGGTCACCTATGACATTCCCACGTACAAGTTCGAGGGCGTGCGTCTGCTGACCAACAAGCCGCCCTGTGGGCCCAAGCGGGGGCACGGCACGCCCCAGCCGCGATTCGCGCTGGAGTGTCACCTCGACAAGGTTGCCACCGACCTGGGCATCGACCCAATCGACCTTCACCTGCGCAATCTGATCGAACCGTACTCGTACAGCATCAATCACCTGCGTGTCACCACATGCGGTCTGCGCGAGTGCATCGAGCTCGTCGACGAAGCGTCGGGGTGGCGGGAGAAGCACGGAAAGCTGCCCTACGGTCGTGGCATCGGCTTCGCGGTCGGCTCGTACCTGTGCGGCGCCGGACTGCCCATCTACTTCAACGACATGTCCCAGTCGGAGGTGCAGATCAAGGTCGATCGCGGCGGCGGGGTCACCGTGTACTCGATGGCGATCGACATCGGCCAGGGATCGGATCACATGCTGGTGACCGTCGTGGCCGAGGTGCTCGGTCTGCGCCCGCGTGACATCGCGCTGGTCGCGGCGGATACCGACCTGACCCCGATCGACCTCGGGAGCTACTCGAGCCGCGTGACGTTCATGGCCGGCAACGCGGCCGTGCAGGCGGCCGAGCGCATGCGCGAGAAGATCTTCGCCGCCGTCTCGGCCGACCTCGGAGTCCCCGTCGAGAAGCTCGTCGCGCGGGACGGCCGCATCTTCGACTCAGACGAACCGCAGGTGGGTATGGATTGGCCGGCCGCGGTCGCGGTCGCCTCGGTTCTACAGCCGCCGCTCGTCAGCGCGGGCTCGTACAAGACGCCCAAGCTCGCCGGGCCATACAAGGGTGGGGGCGTCGGGCCGTCGCCGGCCTACAGCTACACCGCGTCGGTCGTCGAGCTCGAGTGCGATCCGGAGACCGGCGTCGTCGACGTCGATCGCGTCTGGATCGCGCACGACATCGGCAAGCCGATCAACCGCGTCTCGGTCGAGGGCCAGGTCGTCGGCAGCGTCTACATGGCGCTCGGGGAGGCGCTGTTCGAGGAGCAGGTCTTCCGCCGCGGCTACCTGAAGAACCCATCGATCCTCGAGTACCGCAGCCCGACGTTCCTGGAGATGCCCGAGGTCGAGACCTTCCTGGTCGAGACCGATGATCCCGAAGGCCCGTTCGGCGCCAAGGAGGTCGGCCAGGGGCCGCTGCTACCGGTCATTCCCGCCGTGGCCAACGCGATCCACGACGCGGTCGGGGTGCGGATCGACGAGGTGCCGATCTCGCCGGACAAGGTCGTCAAGGCGCTGCAGGAGAAGGCGAAGGGCAAGGATCCACGCGTCGGCCCCAAGGCGATGCCGGAATTCGACTACGGCGAGCCGGTCAAGGTCGACCCGCCCGATCAGCTCTCGCTGCGGGAGGTGCTCGGGCCGTGATGCGGCTGCCGCGCTTCGCGTACCTGCCGGCGTCGACGACGGACGAGGCAGCGCAGCTGCTGGCCGAGCATCCCGGCGCACAGCTCGTCGGCGGCGGCACGGACCTGTTCCCGAAGATGAAGCGGCGCCAGCTCGAGCCCAAGGTGCTCATCGGACTGAAGGGGGTGTCCGAGCTCGGCGGCATCCGCGTCAATGGCGGCGCCACGATCGGCGCCGGGACGCGGCTCCACGAGCTGGCCAGCGCGCGGGACATCGTCCTGCGCTACCCGGCGCTGGCCCGGGCGGCCTCGCTGGTGGCCAGCCCGCAGATCCGCAATGCCGGCACGGTCGGCGGGAACCTGTGCGTCGACACCCGCTGCAACTACTACGACCTCCCGTATGACCGCCGGTGCGCGCACGGCTTCTGCCTGAAGACCGGCGAGAGCGACGTCTGTCGCCTGGCACCGGGGGGCGATCGCTGCTGGGCGGTGTCCTCAACCGATCTGGCGCCCGTCGCGCACGTGCTCGGCGGCTCGGTTCGGCTCCTGAGCGCTCGCGGTGAGCGCACGCTGCCGGTCGCGCAGCTCTACACGATGGACGATGGCATCGACTACCTGCGAAAGCGGCCCGATGAGGTCGTGACGGCGCTCATGCTCCCACCCGCCGATGGCCTCCGGGCGAGCTACGTGAAATTCCGGCGGCGCGGGGCGATCGACTTTCCCCTGCTCGGAGTGGCGGCCGCCGTTCGCACCGACGCGGACGGCACGTGCACCGAGGCGCGGATCGTGCTCGGGGCCGTGGCGACGGCGCCGCTGCCCGTGCCGCGGGCGGCCGCGGTTCTCGTGGGCGCGGCGCTGACCGAGGAGACGATCACCGCGGCGGCCGAGGCGGCGATGTCCGCCACCAAGCCGATGGACGCGCTCGATCTGCCGCTGTCGTACCGTAGGCGGATGGTCATGATCCACGTCGCACGCGCCCTGCGCGAGCTGGCGGCTTGAGCGGCGCCGCCTCCCCATGGGAGCGGCTCCCGGAGCCGGTGATTCCCGTCGCGCGCACGTTCGAGGGCTTTCTCGACCTCGACTGGCTCGAGCTCGAGCGGGATTCCGTCCACGTCCAGTTCCACGTGCGCGACAACCTCAAGCAGCCGCTCGGGCTGGTGCACGGCGGCATCTACGCCGGGGTCGCGGAGACGATCGCGTCGATCGCGACCGTCAACAATGTGTGGCGCGACGGCTTCATCGGCGCCGGCCTCAACAACTACGCGAGCTTCCTGCGCCCGATCACCGAGGGCACGGTCGACGTGATCGCCAAGCTGCGCGGCCACGATGACCGCGAGTGGACGTGGGGGCACGAGTTCCGCGACGAGCAGGGCAGGCTGTGCGCGCTGGTCGACGTGACCATCGCGGTCCGGCCGGTGAACGCTAGCGGGCCGGAGTGATCACACGCGGGTCCGGAGGATCGGCGTACACCAGCGATACCTCGTCCGCGCGGCACACCAGGCAGCGGCGCTGGTTCAGGTAGCCCTTGTCGGTGATCTCGCCCGCGTCGAGGCTGGGTGGCGTCCCGAGCAGGAGCAGCCGCTGGACCCGTGACGCCGACCCGAGGTCGTCGTTGACCTCGGCCAGGGCACCCGCGAGGTATGACACCAAGCGGGGGTCGTCGAGCGCGACGTCGCCGTCCTGTTCGGAGCCGAACAGCTTGCGCGCCTCGGCCTGATTGACCCAGGCCATCGCCGCCACGTACTCGGTGTCGTGCCCGCAGATCACCGCGTCACTCAGGACCCGGGCGCCGCTGAGCAGACGGGTACGCAGCGCGCCGACCGCGACCCAGGTCCCGGTCATCAGCTTGAAGTTCTCGCTGATCCTGCCGTCGAACATCACGCCCTGACCCGGGTCGCGCTCGTCGATCAGCTTGACCGCGTCGCCCGAGCGATAGAAGCTGTCCTCGTCGAAGGTGGCCGCGGTCAGCTCGGGCTCGCGGAAGTACCCCGGGGTCACGTTCGGGCCGCTCACGCGGATCTCGAACCGGTCGGCGACCGGCGCGAGCTTGATCGTGCAGCCGGGAACCGGGACGCCGATGCAGCCGGTCGGCGCCCCCAGGTAGTGCATGCTGGTGGCGGTCGGCGAGGTCTCGGTGGTGCCCCAGCTCGAGGTCAGCGGCACCTCGTGATCGGCATGCTCCCGAGCCAGCGTCCGCAGTCGCACGGCGATCGCGTCGGGCAGGGCCGCCCCGGCGTAGAACATGTAGCGCAGGCGGCTGAAGAACCGCTCGGCCAGCGCGGCGTCGTGCTCGAGCGCCGGTGCGAGCAGCGCATAGCCGGCCGGGACGTTGAAGTACAGCGTGGGGGGGACGTCGCGCAGGGCGGCCAGCGTGCGCGGAAACAGCGTCGGCGCCGGCCGGCCGTCGTCGATGTAGATCGTCCCACCGTGAAACAGCGCCATGTTCAGGTTGTGGTTGCCGCCGAAGGTGTGGCTCCAGGGCAACCAGTCGACCAGCACGGGCGGCTCCTCGCGCAGGAACGGCCAGATCGTCGCGTGCATGGCCTGGTTCGAGCACAGCATCCGGTGCGTGTTGATGACCCCCTTCGGCACGCCGGTCGAGCCCGAGGTGAAGAGCAGCTTGGCGATCGTGTCAGGACCGGGCTCGGGAAGCTCGCGAGCGGCCTCGCCGCGGCTCCGGGTCAGCACCTCTTCGAGGCGCAACGCGCCGGCGCGCTCGCCTCGCGCCACGAGCACCTCCGGCACCCGGTCGCCGAGCGCGTCGAGCGCGGCGCCGAACGCGCCCGCGTCCTCGGCGAACACGAGGCCCGGTTGGGTCACGGCGGCGATCGCCTTGATCTGGGCGTGGTCGGAGCTCATCAGCGAATAGGCGGCGCTGATCGGCATGGCCGGGGCGCCGGCGGCGTAGGCGCCGAGGCTGACCAGCAGGTGCTCGAGCGAGTTGCCGGACAGGATCATCAGCGGCCTCTCAGGGCCGAGATCCAGGTCGAGGAACTCCGACGCCAGGGCGTCGGCCTTCCGCGCCGCCTCGCCGTAGGTGAGCGTCACCCAGCGATCGTGAGCGTCGCGCTGCGCGGCGAGTGGGCGATCCGGGTGCTCGGCCGCTCGCTTGCGCAGCACGGCCGAGATCGACGGCTCCCATTCGCCCAGCGCGCGGCGCGAACGCAGCACATACGAGCCGTCGTCCCGGCGCTCCATCTCGATGTCGGGGGCCGCGAACGTCTGGAGCTCGAGCAGCGGGGTCATGCACCCTCCCTCATGGCCGGTCTATCAGCGTGGACAGGACGATCAGCGTGCGCGTCCTCACGATGTTCTCGTCGCGCCGGAGCATCTCGACCAGCCTCTCGAGATGGTCGATGCTATCGACCCGGACGCGAATCACCGCGTCGGGCTCGCCCGAGACCGTGAAGGCCGAGACGATCTCCCCCACCGTGGCCAGCGAGCGGCCCACGTCGGCGGGCGAGGTGCGGTCGGCGCAGTAGATCTCGATCAGCGACTCGATCGCCTCGCCGAGCGCGCGCCAGTTGATCCGCGCGCCGTAGCCGGTGATCACCCCGTCGCCCTCGAGCCGGTCGACGCGGCGCTTGACGGCGGTGGCGGACAGCCCCACGTCGGCGCCGATGTCGGCGAACGTGCGCTTGGCGCTCTCCTGCAGCAACGCAACAATCTTGCGATCTATGGGGTCCAGAGGGCGGCTGAGCTGCACGTTGATGCCGATCGACTGCGTCTTGGTTGCGCCGAGCCTACCACCAGGGAACATTCCGCACATGGGAACATTCCGCACATGACCGCCACCGCTCTGCCCCACGACGTCACGAGCGGGTCGCTGCTGGAGCTGGACGGCGCCTCGCTCACGATCGAAGACGCGCTGGAGGTCTCCCGCGGTCGCCGCGCGGTGAGCCTGTCCGGGCGCGCGATCGAGGCCGTCCGCGCCAGCTGCCGCCTCAAGCACGACCTGATCGCCGGCGAGATCCCGATTTACGGCGTGACCACCGGATTCGGCGACAGCGCCCACCGCCAGATCTCCCCGGCCAAGGCGGACCGCCTTCAGCAGAACATCCTGCGCTTCATGGGTGTGGGGACCGGTCCCATCGCCCCACCCGAGGTGGCGCGGGTGACCATGCTCCTGCGCGCCAACACGCTGTCCAAGGGCAACTCGGGCGTGCGCGTCGAGTTGATCGAGCGCGTCCTCGACCTGCTCAACCACGACGTCACCCCGTTCATCCCCGAGCGCGGGTCGTGCGGCGCGAGCGGCGACCTGGCGCCCCTGTCCTACGTGGGCCGGGCGATGGCCGGCGACGGCGACGTGCTGTGCGACGGCACCCGGCGCCCGGTGGCCGACGTGCTGCGAGAGCTCGGTCTGGAGCCCTTCCTGCTCGAGGCCAAGGAGGGGCTCGCGCTGACCAACGGCACCTCGTTCATGAGCGCCTTTGCCTGCCTGGCCGTCGGCGCGGCGCGCGAGCTGGCCGACCTGGCCGACCTGATGACCGCGATGGCCTCCGAGGCACTGCTCGGCAACCGCGGCCACTTCAACGCGTTCCTGTTCGACCAGGCCAAGCCCCACCCGGGGATGGTCACGAGCGCGCGCCACATCCGCGAGCTCCTGGCCGACTCCCATCTGGTGGCTGATTCCGATGAGCTGTTCCCCGGCGGCCTCGACGGCGCCGGCTTCCGCGAGCTCGATCGCCAGGTCCAGGACAAGTACTCGATCCGCTGCGCGCCCCATGTGGTCGGTCCGCTGCGCGACACCCTGGATTGGGTCTCGGACTGGATCAGCGTGGAGATCAACTCCTCCGACGACAACCCGCTGTTCAACGTGGCGGCCGGGCGCGTGGAGAGCGGCGGCAACTTCTACGGGGGCCACATCGGCCAGGCGATGGACTCCCTGAAGGTCGCGCTGGCCAATCTGTGTGACCTGCTCGACCGCCAGCTCGAGCTCGTCGTCGACGAGAAGTTCAACCGCGGGCTGACCGCCAACCTGATCCAGCGCTTCGAGCCGACCCATCCCGAGGCCGGCCTGAACCACGGCTTCAAGGGCCTTCAGCTGTGCGCCTCGGCGATGACCGCCGAGGCCATGCACCTGTGCGCGCCGACGACGATCCACTCGCGCTCGACCGAGGCGCACAACCAGGACAAGGTCTCGATGGGAACGATCGCCGCGCGCGACGCCCGCTCGATCGTCGAGCTCACCCAGAACATCGCCGCCATCCACCTGATGGCCTGCTGCCAGGCGCTCGAGCTGCGCGGGCTCGAGAAGGCCAGCCCGCGCAGTCAGGAGGCGGTCCGCCGCGTGCGCGAGCACGTGCCGTTCTTGGACCGGGATCGCTACCTGGACGTGGACATCGCGACCACCGTCGCGCTGATCCAGTCCGGGGCGATGTCCGGGTTACTGGGGTAGGTGCTGCCGGGGCCGGGGGCAACCGTTGCCGCCCCCGGCCCCCGCTATCTGCTCGCGCGCGTCGCCGCGCTGGCTCATCCCATTCAGATGATGTTTGCCGGCTCGGAATGGCTTGGGTTTCGCGGTACCGAACCCGCCCGCCACACGCACCACGGAGAGTGATCACGTGACCGTGCCCGTAACCGTCGAGAACTTCATTCGAGCGGAGAGCGACCGGATGTTCGCGTCCTTTCAAGCCGACGCTGGAGGCGTGAACCGGCTGAAGCACAACCGGACTCCGACTCCGGTCGAGCACCAGCCGGTGATCCGGATGAACCGCGACACGCTCTACAGCGCCGCCGTCGTCGACATCACCGAGGGGGCGCAGGTCACCATTCCGGATGGCGCGGGTCGCTACATCTCGGTGATGGTGGTCAATCAGGACCACTTCATCAACCGCGTGCTCCATCAGCCGGGCGAGCATCACCTGACCCTCGCCGAGTTCGACACGCCCTGGGTCGCGGTCGCGGTCAGGATCCTCGTCGATCCGGGCGACGACGATGACGTGATGGCGGTGAACGCGCTTCAGGACCAGCTGGCCGTCCGGGCAAACTCCTCGCGGCCGTTCGAGAGCCCGGACTATGACGCCGCCAGCCTGGATTCGACGCGCAAGGCTCTGCTCGAAGTGGCCAAGCACCTGGGCAGCTTCGATCGCGCGTTCGGTCCGCGGGATCGCGTCGACCCGATCCGGCATCTCATCGCCACCGCAGCCGGGTGGGGAGGCCTCCCGGATCAGGAGGCGCGCTATCTCGGCGTCGAGCCGGGCGTCCCCGGCGGCGAGTACAAGCTCACCGTGCGAGACGTCCCGGTCGATGGCTTCTGGTCGATCTCGGTCTACAACGCCGCCGGGTACTTCGAGCCCAACGAGCTGGGCGCCTACAGCATCAACAACCTCACCGCGAAGCCAAACGACGACGGCTCGGTCACCGTGCACTTCGGTGGGTGCGCCGATGGCCGGCCGAACTGCCTCCCGATCACGGACGGATGGAACTACACCGTCCGCCTCTACCGCCCGCGGCCGGAGATCCTCGACGGCTCCTGGACGTTTCCGGCGCTCGAGGCTGACGTCACCGCGGCGCCGCATTGACGCGCCCCGAGTACCGCGCGAGGATGTCCGGCCTCGCGCCGGCGGCGCGCCGCGGCGTACTCGATCCCGCCGGCCAGATACCGCGCCACCGCGAGGTCGATCAGCTGACCGGTGTGCGCCTGGTAATAGGAGAAGCCGGGGGACGGATTGACCTCGAAGCAGTACCACTCTCCGGCCGGTGTGCGCCGGAGGTCGATGCCCGCGAAGGTCAGCTCGAGCGCCTCGGCGACCCGGCGGCAGCGCGCGGCGATGTCCTCGGGCAGGTCCGCGGTCCGGAGTACGGCGGCTTGCCCGGTCCTGGCCGAGTAGCGATAGTCGTCGGCCTCCGAGCGAATCTCGGTGGCGAAGATCTCTTCCTCGAGCACATGCACGCGGAAGTCGGTCCCGGGAACGTACTGTTGGAACTGGGTGGGGCACCAGCGAAGATTCTCCAGGCGGTCCCGGTGCTCGGGTCGGAGCCGGCTGACGATGCTCCGGGTCGAGCTGATCGACTTGTAGACGAGCGTCCCATGCCTGGCCTCGAACTCGCGCACGGCTTCGGCGTCGGTGGTGATCAACGTCTCCGGCACGCGCAGGCCGCAGCGCTCCACGGTAATGGCCTGGTAGGGCTTGGAGTCATTCGAGGTCATCGCCTGCGGCCGGTTGAGGATCCGACCCGGCGCCATGTCCGCCCATGCCAGGAGCGCCGTGTCGGTCTCGAGCGCCCGACCTGGCGCGGCCGGATCGCTGGGCGCGGTTCGCTCGACGATACGCGCGGAATCGTGTGGCCTGACGTACGCCGCCGTCACATCCTCCAATGCCAGCACCTTCACCCCGTCGATCGTCACGGCACCCGACAGTGACGCGGTCAGGGACACCGACATTCGCGCGACCATGCGCTGGTCGAGCAGAAATGCCGGTGCGCCGATCTGGCTGAGGCGCCGGGCGACGCCGGCGAGCGGACGGTCGCCTGGCAGCCCCCAGAGCAGGATCATCGAGCCTCCACCAGGTCGGCGATCGCGTCCGACACACCGTCGAGGCGGGGGTCGATCCACAAGTCCGCCCCTGCGACAGCCGGCGCGGACGTCGAGCCGTCCAGCAGCACGCGGAGTAGTGGCACACCGGTGCGGTTCGCCAGCTGGATCGCCAGATCCCGCTGGCGGGCGCTTTGCGCTCCGAACGCGCGGGATCCGACAACGGTCACGGGCAGCGTCCACTCGGGCGGCGCATTGACGGTGGGCAGGGACGCCTCGCTGGCGACCCGCAGCCATCGCAACGGGCTCCACGCCGGTCCGCAGAGGCATGCCGGCGTGGGTGGGTTGAGCACCGGACGCGGGAGGACCGACAGCCATGCACAGAGAAATGCCGTCATCTCGGCCGCCGCGTATCCGCGGTCCTCGGCTCTGATCGAAGGCAGCTCGCTCGCCACGACGCATGGCAGCAGGGTGCATACCCCGGTGATCGAGGCCACCGCGAGTGGCTCCCCGCCGGCCACGGCCACGCCCTCCAGCGGGCGAGCCGGCTCGTGTCGCCAGCCCGGCCGCTGCAGGTCGTCGGGCGTCATCAATCGTGCTTCGGCAGACGCCCACTGCTCACACAGAAATGGCCCGCGCCAATCACCTCTGTCCGCCAGCACGAGAAGCATGGCGCCGGCCGTACTCAGACTCCGCTTTCTTCGAGGGCGAGCTCGCCGACCGGCGGGCGTTCGTCGCTCGCGACGAACGGAGCACCGGGGTCGGTGAGCGCCGCCGCCCCCATCGGGCCAGCGACGCCGCCGCCCATTCCGGCAACCTGGCTCGCCAGGGCGTCGACCTGCGCGCTCAGCGAGGCGAGCATCTGCGCGATCTGCGGAAGCGACTCCGCCGATTTCGGACCAAGGGGAGGCCGGTCGATCGGCTCCTTCTCCTTCCCGTCCTTGACCTCCTTGCGCTCTGGCTTGTGCTCCTTGTCCTTCAGGTCCTTGTGGTCCTTCGCGTCCTTTTCCTTGTCCTTGGCGTCCTTGTTGTCCTTGTCCTGCTTGACGATCGGGTCGGTCGGGACGACGCACTGGCCGTCGACCTGCGACCAGTATCGCTGGACTGTCACACCGTTGATGACGGCCGTGTTGCCCGTGCACACGTCCCCGATCTCGCACCAGCCGCCCTGGTTGCATCCCGTGCCGGTGATCGCGGTGCCCTCCGGGTCGGTGACGGATTCGACGAGTTCGTGCGAGAAGACCCAGGTGACGGTCGTCAACGATCCGCCATTGGCGACCCAGCCGAAGTGGAGGTTCGTTCCGTTGTGCGTGTAATAGGTGTGCTCTCCGAGGAGCCCAGGCTGCGACACGCCCGGCGGGAGCATCACCATGTAGAGAAGCTCGTTGTCGGTCGACGGATCCGGCAGCCGGCCGGCCGAGATCAGGTTGGTCAGCAGATTCGCGACGTCGTTGTTGCTGAAGTTCGCGGGCGGCGTCGCCGGCGAGTTTCCAACCGCGCTGCTCACGAGGACCGCGCCCTCCAAGTACCCGCTGTCGATTCCGCGGTACTGGTGCAATGACGCCATATACGGCCCGGTGAGGATGTTGATCACGGCATCGGTCACTTGACCCATGCTCGGGACTACGCCCGCCGCATTCCAAGCGCTACCCCAGAAGACCAGGTACAGGTGAACCTGTGGAATGATCACCCCGCCATGGTCACTGAACGACGGCGTTCCGCCTGCACCGAGTGGAACGCGCGGCTTCTCTCCCGGCGGGACCACCCCGGGCCCACCGAGCGCCGCGGACGGGACGGGTACTTGCCCGCTACTGACCTCGTTGCCGTTCTTCTTCGGCATTATCTTCCCCCTTGCTGGTTACCCAGCATCGCCAGGTGTTCTGCCTGGCTCAGCGGACGCGGGCAGAACCCCGTCCGGCGAGCGGGGGGCGTGCTCGTGCGCCGCCGTCCGTGCCACGCTTGCCCTGAAATTTGACTATCGCCGGCCCCCCAATCCCCTAGGGACCGCGTTTGGAAGAGTAGCCAATGGCGCGCGAGTGCGTCAAGACAAAAAGATTACGTATCAGATAACTCGGTACGCCCTCTCACCAGTGGGAAGGTACGCGCGCTGGTAACTCACTACACCTACCTCTCTGCCCGGTAGCGGTCGAGCGCCTCCTGCCGCGCGACGGTGTGGTCGACGATGGGTGGTGGGTAGTCGTGTCGCTCGGGGACGTATCGGTTGACGTAGCCGTCGTCCGGGTCGAAACGGGCCTGCTGGCGCTCCGGATTGAACATACGCTTGAACGGCGGCTGTGGGTCGACGCCGACCGACGCGATCCACTGCCAGTTCCCGTTGTTGCTCGCCTGATCGCCGTCGAGCAGCCAGCGCATGAACCAGCGCTCGCCCCAGCGCCAGTCGATCCCGAGGTCCTTGGTCAGGAACGAGCCGACGACCATCCGCGCCCGGTTGTGCATCCAGCCCTCGCGCCGTAGCTGGCGCATGCCGGCGTCGACGAGGGGATAGCCGGTGCGGCCTTCGCACCACGCCTCGAAGCGTTTGCTTGCGTGGCTCCAGGGGATCGTGCCGCGGTAGCGCTTCTGGTGCTCGTGGTGGGCGTTCCCGGGGAAGTGCAGGAGCACGTGGGCGAAGAAGTCGCGCCAGCCGAGCTGCCGGCGAAAGGCAGCGGTGGGGGCGCGGTGCTCGAGTTCGCGGGCCGACAGGGTGCCGAGGTGCAGGTGGGGGGAGAGGCGTGAGGTCCCCGGCTCGGCCAGCAGGTCGCGCCTTTGCTCGTAGTCGCCGGCGCGGTTTGACAGGAAAGCCCGCATCGCCTGGCGGGCGTGGTGCTCGCCGCCGGGCTGCGGGTTGTCCAGGTCCTGCGTGAGGCCGAGGGTTTGAAGTTTCGGCAGTGCGCCGGGGGCGAGGTTGTCGGGAAGCGGTGGCAGTGCGCGCGGCGCACCGGTCGGCCGCCGGCGAGGGGCTTGGGTCCACGCCCGGTGAAAGGGCGTGAAGACCGTGTAGGGGTCGCCTGCGGTGGTGCGGATCGCGTCGAGGTCGTCGAGCACGAACAGTCCCGGATGCTCGTGCACGGTGCTGTCGAGCGCTTGGGTCACGCGCCGGTCGCGGTTGCGGGCGAACCCACTCACGTCCTTCGTGAAATGGACCGCGGTTGCGCTGATCTCGCGCGCGAGCTTCGGGATCTCCGTTTCCGGCCGGCCGTGGCGGATGACCAGGCGACTGCCGCGCGCTCTGAGCGAGCGGTCGAGATCGGCCAGGCACTCGAGCAGGAACTGGGTGCGCGGTCCCGAGGCATGGCGGCCGCGCAGCAGCCGGTCGTCGAAGCAGAACACGGGCACCAGTCGGTCGGCGCCGCCCCGCGCGGCCTCGAGGGCGGGATGGTCGTGCACGCGCAGGTCGCGCCGCAGCCACAGGATCGTGGTCATGCGAGCAGTCGTGTGAACAGCATGTTGACTATTATCTATACAGCATGCGCGGAGACATGGTCGACACGCTGCTCGACCGCAGCATCGCGCTCGGCTACGGGCGCGTCGGGCTGGTCGCCCGCCGGCGAGGCGGTCGAGCGGATCATTGCGGTGGTGCCGGGCGCCGACGCCCGGCCCGCGAGCTGCGATGTGAGCGATCTGCGCGCCCTGCGCGTCTTCGCCGAAGGGCTTGCCGAGCACGAGCCGCGGCTCCACGTGCTGGTCAACAACGCCGGTGTCATGCCGGAGGACCGCAGCCGCTCGCCGGACGGCCATGAGCTCATGTTCGCCACGCACGTTCTGGCGCCGCTCGCCCTGAGCGCGCTGCTGGCCACGTCGCTCGAGCGCGGCGCGCCGGCCCGGGTGATCAACGTGAGCTCCGGTGGCATGTACAGCCAGGCCCTGCCGGCTGGCGACTGGGAGTCCGAGGAGACCGCCTACAGCCCGAAGAAGCTCTACGCCCGGACCAAACGCGAGGAGGTCGTCATCACCGAGTTGCTGGCCGAGCGCCTGCGCGGGCGCGGCATCGTCGTCCACAGCACGCATCCGGGGTGGGTGGACACCGAGGGCGTGCGGCGGTGGATGCCCGTGTTCCGCACGGTCACCCGCCCGATCATCCGCACCCCCGAGGAAGGCGCCGACACGATCGTGTGGCTCGGTGGCGCGGAGGAGCCTCTCCGCCGCACCGGCCTCTTCTGGCACGACCGCCGTCCGCGCCCGACCCACTACCGCCTCGGCGCCGGGCCCGATTCGCAGCACGACCGTGAGGCGCTCTGGCGCTATTGCCTCGATGCGTTGGCCGCTGCGGGTATCGACCGGCTATGACGCGGTGGCGTAGCGCACCATGCGCGTGCTGAGCTGCACGGCCGAGCGAAGCTCGTGTTCGCGCGCCACCGGGGCGTCGTAGAGTCGCTCGCGCAGGTCGTCGAGGACGTCGGGCGCCGCTTGGGAGGCGAGCCGCCAGCAGACCTGCGCGGCCAGCCGCACGGCGTTCGCCTCGACCGTCCAGGCCGCCTCGAACATGCGCTCCGCGGACGGCTCGCCCGGGCGCTCCCAGCCGGTCAGGCAGGCGGCGAAGCTCGGCGATTCGCATACGATCGCCCACTCGCGCGCGAGCGGCTCGCCGGGGCGGATCGGCACCTCGAGCGGCGCCTGGCGAGGCCGGCGCACCCGCCGGAAATCACCCAGCACGACGGCGCGCTCGGCCGTGCGCGCCAGTTCGCGCCAGCGGCCCGCCGATTGCCGGTAGAAGCGCTCGCGCTGAAAGCAGCCGAACAGCACCGGCCGCTCCGCGCGGGCCAGGCATTCGTCCTCGACCGCGTGCGACATGGCCAGCATCGCCCGCTTGGGCAGAAGCTGTGCCTCGAGCGCAGGGAAGCGCTCACGCAGGGCCGCGTAGACCGAAGGAGGCTGCTCCTCGCCCTCCTCGCCCACCCGCTCGATGGCCGCCTGGAGCGAGAGCCCGCTCTCGCGCGCTCGCAGCACGGCCCGGACCCGGCCCAGGTCGAGCTCGGAGTAGCGGCGGTGCCCGCTCGAGCGCCGCTGCGGTTTGGGAAACCCGTGCCGAAGCTCCCACATGCGCAGCGTCGCCTCGCTGACGCCGCTGCGAGCGGACATCTCGCGCATGGTCAACCCCGACTCGCTGGGCGCGCTCGGCTCGGGCTCGGACGTCCGTGGCACCGGCGCAACGTAGCGCAGATCGCGGTCGCGAACAAGATGTAGAGGATTATCTCTACATCTTGTGTTACAGTTCTCGCCCGATGACCCTCACCCGCGCCACCGCGACCGCCGTCCTCGTCCTGCGGGTCTCCTACGGCCTGGCCCTCGTCGCCGCGCCGGGCAGGCTGGCCCTGCGGCGAGGGGCGCCGTGGCGCCCCTGCCTGGCCGCCGCGGTGGCGCGATGAGAATTGCGATCGTGGGCGCGGGGGTCTCGGGGCTGGTGGTCGCGCACCTCCTCCACGCAGAGCACGACATCACCGTGTTCGAAGCCGCCGACTACGCCGGCGGCCATGCCAACACGATCCGGGTCGACACGCCGAACGAGACCCACCACGTCGATACCGGCTTCATCGTCTTCAACGACCGCAACTATCCGGGCTTCGAGCGCCTGCTGGGCCGCCTCGGCGTGGCCTCGCAACCCTCGACGATGAGCTTCAGCGTGAGCGACGGGCGCGGCGACTTCGAGTACTCGGGTGCCTCGCCGAACGGCTTGTTCGCGAAGCGCGCGCACCTCGTCACGCCGTGGTTCCATCGCATGGTGTCCGACCTCGTGCGCTTCAACCGGGCTGCGCATGAGCTGCTGACCACGCGCGAGGTCTCGTCGCTCGGCGACTGGCTGGAGCGCCACCGGTTCTCGCAGCCGTTCATAGAGCGCCTGATCGTGCCCCAGGCGTCGGCCGTCTGGTCGGCCGATCCGCGGCAGATGTGGAGCTTCCCGGCCCGCTTCCTGGCCGAGTTCTTCGACCACCACGGCATGCTCGGGTTTCGAGGTCGGCCCCGCTGGCGGGTCATTCGCGGCGGGTCGGCGCGGTACGTCGAGGCGCTGGTGGCGCCGTTTGCGCAGCGGATCCGGCTGCGCACGCCGGTGCGGGCGGTGCGCCGCGAGCAGGACGGGGTCCGGGTGTGGCCGCGGGGAGGGGAGGCCGAGCGCTTCGACGAGGTCATCCTGGCCACCCACTCCGACCAGGCGCTCGGGATGCTCGAGGACGCCAGCCCGCTCGAGCGATCGATCCTCGCCGCGATCCCCTATCAGATGAACGAGGCGGTGCTGCACACCGACGCCCGGATGCTGCCCCGCCGACGCCGGGCCTGGGCAAGCTGGAACTACCACTGGCGCGCAGAGCCGGGTCCGCGCGCGACGGTGACCTACCACATGAACCGACTTCAGTCGCTGCAGGCCGAACGCGAGTTCTGCGTCACGCTCAACCGCAGCGACGCGATCGATCCCGAGCGGATCATCCGCCGGATCCCCTACGCCCACCCGGTCTTCACCGCTGCCGGAGTCGAGGCGCAGAAGCGCTTCGAGCAGATCAGCGGCCGCGGCCGGACCCATTTCTGCGGCGCCTACTGGGGCTGGGGGTTCCACGAGGACGGCGTCCGCAGCGCGCTGCGCGTGGCCGAGCGCTTCGGGGCGCGGCTGTGAGCACCGCGTCTGTGAGCACCGCGTCTGTGGGCACCGCGTCTGTGAGCACCGCGTCGTGCATCTACGAGGGCACGATCCGCCACCGCCGCGTCGAGCCCCGACGCTCGTTCGAGCACCGGATCGCGCTGTTCTACGTGGACCTGGACGAGCTGCCGCGGCTGCTCGGCGGGCGCCTCGTGGCGCGTCGGCCCGGGGTGCTGCGCTTCCGGCGCCGGGACTACCTCGGCCACGGCCCGGCGCCGCTCGACCGCGCGGTCCGTGACGCCGTGGAGGGCGCGCTCGGGAGCCGGCCCGCCGGGCCAATCCGGCTGCTCACCCAGCTGCGCTCGTTCGGCCACTGCTTCAACCCCGTCAGCTTCTACTACTGCTTCGACCGTGCCGCCGCTCAAGTCGAGGCGGTCGTGGCCGAGGTGACCAACACGCCGTGGGGAGAGCGGCACGCGTACGTGATTCCCGGGGGCAGCGGAGACCTGGCCAAGGCGCTGCACGTATCGCCCTTCATGGCGATGGACCATCGTTACACCATTCGCGTCCCCGTCCCGGGCGGTCGCCTCGCGGTCCACATCGAGAGCCGCAGGAATGACGCGCCCGCGTTCGACGCCACGCTCGTCCTGCGCCGCCGCGAGCTGACGCCGGGCACGGCGGCGCGTGTGGCGGTCCGCTATCCGTTCGCGAACCTGCGGGTGCTCGCGCTGATCTACGGGCGTGCGCTCGGCCTGAAGCTCGCGGGGGCGAGGGTGTATCGGCACCCAGGCCCCCACCAACTTGGTCACGGGGAGCTCACGTGATCGACCGAATCTGTCGCCGGGTGCTCTCGCGGCTGCTGCGCCGGATCGGGACCGGCAGCCTGACCGTGCTCGAGGACGGGGAGCGCCGTGTCTACGGATCGGGGCCGCCCGCGGCGAGCATCCGCGTGCACTCCGGCCGCATGTGGCGACTCGGGATGACCGGCAGCCGCGGCCTGGCCGACGCCTACGCCGACGGTCTCTGGGACTCCCCCGACCTGGTCGCGCTGGTCAGGCTGGCTGCGCGCAACGCGGCCGGGCTCGACCGGCTCCGCCGCCGCCTGGCTCCGGTGCGCGGCCCGATCCAGCGCGTTCGGGCGTGGCTCAACCGAAGCACCCGCGGCCGCCGCCGGCGCGACGTCGCCGCCCACTACGACCTCGGCAACGAGCTGTTCTCGCGCATGCTGGACCCGACCATGAGCTACTCGTGCGCGGTGTTCGAAGACCCCGGCATGACGCTCGAGGAGGCGCAGCTGGCCAAGCTCGAGCTGCTCTGCGAGAAGCTCGCGCTGCAGCCCGGCGACCGGCTGCTCGAGATCGGAACTGGCTGGGGTGCCCTGGCCATCCACGCCGCCGCGACGCGCGGCTGCCACGTCACGACGACCACGATCTCGCGCGAGCAGCACGATCACGCGCTCGCCGCGGTGCGCCGCGCCGGCCTCGAGAACCGCGTGACGGTTCTGCACGAGGACTACCGCGACCTCATCGGCCGCTACGACAAGCTGGTCTCGATCGAGATGATCGAGGCGGTCGGCTGGCGCCACACGGGTGCCTTCTTCGCCAAGTGCTCGGAGCTGCTGGCCCCCCACGGCGCGATGCTGCTCCAGGCGATCACGATCGACGACCGCGCCTACGAGGTCGAGAAGGCCTCCCGCTCGTTCATGAACACCAGGATCTTCCCGGGCGGCTGCCTGCCCTCGGTGGAGGCGATCACCCGGGCGGTCGCCCGCCACACGGATCTGCAGGTCACCGGCCTCGAAGACCTCACCCCGCATTACGTCGAGACACTGCGGCGCTGGCGCAGCCGCTTCGCCCTCCACACCGACGAGCTGGCCGATCTCGGCTACGACGAGCGCTTCCGCCGGATCTGGACGCTGTACCTGAGCTACTGCGAGGCCGGCTTCGCGGAGCGCCGGATCCTCGATCTCCAGCTGACGCTGTCCAAGCCGCATCGCCAGATCGCCGCTCCGGCCCGTCGCGTCAATCCATTGACGGCGGCGAGCGCGCGGGCTTAGACTCGCGGCGATCGTGACGGTCGGCGCACCCGGATCCGAGCGAATCAACGCGAGCGGCCTGCTCGACGCCAGCCTGGAGGCGGGGCGAGGCGAGAAGCCGGCGTTGCTCACCCCCGAAGGGGCCGTGACGTACGGCGAGCTCGCGGCGCTCACCGGGGCGGTGGCGGCCTATCTGTCCGCGCTCGGGGTGCAGCGCGAGCAGCGGGTGTTGATGATCCTCGACGACTCGCCGGCCTTCCCAGCGACGTTCCTCGGGGCGATGCGGATCGGCGCGGTGCCGGTGCCGGTCAACCCGATGGACCGGGTCGACAACTACGCCTACTACCTCGACGACAGCTACGCGAGGGTGCTGGTCGTCGAGGCGTCGCTGCTGCCCGCGCTCGAGGCCGAGCTGGCCGGCCGTTCCGATCTGCACGTGCTGGTCGTCGACGGAGACCCCGGCGCGCACACCGGTTTCTACGCGGCGATCGGCGAGTTCGAGGGCGTGCTGGCACCGCCGCTCGACACGCACCGTCAGGACATGGCCTTCTGGCTCTACAGCTCGGGCTCGACCGGCCGGCCCAAGGGCGTTGTCCACGCGCACGGCGACATCGCGGTGACCGTCGATCAGTACGCCCGGAACGTCCTGCAAGTCTGCGCCGAGGATGTCTGTTACTCGACGACCAAGCTGTTTCACGCCTACGGGCTGGGCAACAGCCTGTCGTTCCCTCTGTCGGTCGGCGCGTGCTCGACGCTGGTCAAGGGGCGCTCGGCCCCCGATCGCATCTTCGAGACCGTGACCCGGGTGCGCCCGAGCCTGTTCTTCTCGGTGCCGGCCCTGTACGCGGCGATGGTCAAGGCGCCCGGTGGCTCGGAGGTCGACTTCCAGAGCGTGCGGGCGTGCGTGTCGGCGGCGGAGGCGCTGCCGGCCGCGGTCCTGTCGCGCTGGCAGGCGATGACCGGCGTGCCGATCCTCGACGGCATCGGCTCGACCGAGATGCTCCACATCTACTGCTCGAACACGCTCGAGGAACTGGCCCCCGGGCACGAGCGGGCGCCCGGTGCCGGGCTACGAGCTGCGCGTGGTCGACGAGCACGGCCTTGACGTCGCGCCGGGCGCTCCCCGGCGATCTGATGGTCCGGGGCGACAGCTGCGCCGCCTACTACTGGCACCAGCGCGAGAAGACCCGCTACTGCATGCGCGGCGACTGGTTCCACACCGGCGACCGCTACGTGGTGGACGCGGACGGCCACTACGTCTACCAGGGCCGCTCCGACGACATGATCAAGGTCGGCGGGCTGTGGGTCTCCCCGACCGACGTCGAGGGCTGCCTGGTGCGCCACCCCGCAGTGTCCGAGGCGGCGGTCATCGGCGTGCTCGTCGAGGACGTGAGCCGGATCAAGGCGTACGTGATCTGCGTCGAGCGGCCGGGTGACCCGGACGCGCTGGCCGAGCAGCTGCGCCAATGGTGCAAGGGGAACCTGCGCCGCTACGAGTACCCGCACGTGGTCGAGTTCGTCGAGGACGTGCCGCGCACGCCGACCGGAAAGGTCCAGCGCTACAAGCTGCGCGAGGCCGAAGACGTGCACGCGACGCTGGCCGGCGCCGGTTGATCATCCGCCGCGCGAGCGCCGGCGATGTCCCGGCCCTGGAGGACATCGTCGAGCGGGCGTACGGGGTGTATGTCGAGCGGATCGGCCGCCGGCCCGGTCCGATGGACGACGACTACGCCTCGCGCGTGACCGCGTCGGACGTATTCGTCGCGGATGACGGCAGCGGCCGTGTCTTGGGCCTGATCGTGCTGGAGCCCGCGAGCGATCACCTGGTGATCGCAAACGTGGCGGTCGATCCCGAGCGCCAGGGCGACGGGATCGGCCGCGCGCTGCTGGCCCATGCCGAGGAGTTTGCCCTCGAGATCGGCTTCCAGGAGGTCAGGCTGTTCACCAACGTGGCGATGACCGAGAACCAGCGGCTGTATCGTCGCCTCGGCTATCGAGAGGACGGCCGGCAGATCGAGCCCGACTTCCAGCGCGTCTACTTCTGGAAGACCTTGCGCCCGGGCGGCGCATAATGTATTCACATAGAGGTATGGGCTTGGGCCGCCACCGTCCTCGCATCCTGGTCACCTGCTGGCGCCGGCCGCTGCCCACCTACCTCGGCGAGCGGACCGTGCTCGACACGCTCGACCCGGCCTACGCCGCGCGCGTATCGGAGGCCGGAGGTCTGCCGCTGCTCGTCTCCCGGCCCCCGGACGGCGCGATCGATGACCTGCTCGAGCTCGCCGACGGGTTGCTGCTGACCGGCGGCGGCGACGTCGACCCGGCCAGCTACGGCGCCCGGCCCGAGAACGCCGTCGACCCGGACTGGGAGGCCGACGCGTTCGAGCTGGCGCTGATCGAGGCCGCCCGCGAGCGCGCGCTTCCCACGCTGGCCATCTGCCGCGGCGCGCAGCTCCTGGCCGTGGCCCACGGGGGCCGGCTCGCCCAGCGGCTGTCGGGCTCCGACGGCCACGAACCGCTCGACGGTCTCGCCCCCGAGGCGATCCTGGCCGCCCGCCACCGGATCGAGATCGTGCCAGGCTCCCGGGTGGAGCGGGCGCTCGGCGGGCGCAGGGTCGCGGTCAACACGATCCACCACCACGAGATCGACGAGCCCGGCTCGCTCGAGGTGACCGCGACCGCCGCCGGCGGCGTGATCGAGGCGGTGGAGCCGCACACCGGCTGGCCGTGCGTCGGCGTGCAGTGGCATCCCGAGAAGATGTCCGAGCCCCCGCAGGCCGGGCTGTTCGCCCAGCTCGTCGAGGCCACGCGGGTGCCGGCATGACGCCTCGCGGCTACACCGCGCCGCTCTCGCCGGACGGGCGGGCGGGCATCGTCCCTCCGCCGCCGTGGCACTACTCGGGTGACTTCCTGATCGCCGAGTACCGCACCGACCCCGACGCGGTGGCCGCGCTGCTGCCGCCCGAGCTCGAGCCGGCCGAGGATCCCGGCGCGGTCGCGGCGATCTTCGCCGACTGGCAGTCCTGCTCGGCCGACATGCACGAGCTGGAGGACCCGATCCAGTCGCAGTACCGCGAGTTCTTCATCGTGGTCGGCGCGCGCTATCAGGGCGAGCCGGTCAGCCGCTGCGTGTACATCTGGGTCGACAAGGACTTCTCGATGTTTCGCGGCTGGGTCCAGGGTTTCCCCAAGAAGCTCGGCTCGATCCACATGACCCGCCTGTTCGCCGCCGGCAAGGCCACCCCGCGGCTCGAGCCCGGGGCGCGCTTCGGCGCCACCTGCGCCGCGAACGACCGGCAGGTGGCGCGGATGGTGGTCACGCTCGAGCAGGTCAGCCAGACCGGCCCGACCGTCAACGACCCGCCCATGTACAACACCCGCCACTTCCCGGCCGCCGCCGGTGAGCGCCCCGACGTGTTCGAGCTGGTCCGCGCCGGTGGGCGGGACCGCGAGGTGACCGAGATCTGGGAGGGGAGCGCGGAGCTGCGCCTCTACGACGACACGCTCGAGGATCTCCAGGCGATCGCGCCGCATGAGATGCTGCGCGGATACCGCTTCTCGTTCGGCTACACGGTCGACGGGGTCACGGTGGTTGCCCAACAGCGCGAGGAGGTGCCCGCGTGAAGCACGTACGGATCGAACACGATGGCCGCCCGATCGACGCCACGCTCGATGGCGACACGGTCACGGGCGACGGGGCTGAAATCAAGATCAATGAGGTGAAAAGGTGGCTGGCGCCGGTCACCCCCGGCAAGATCCTCGCCACCCATCTGACCTACCGCTCGCGGGCCGAGGAGTACCGGATGGCCCGGCTGCCGAGCGAGCCGTCGTACTTCATGAAGCCGCCCTCTTCGCTCTCGGCGCACCGGGAGCCGGTGTTCCGGCCGGCCGGCTGCCGGTTCCTGAACTATGAGGGTGAAGTGGCCGTGGTGATCGGGCGGCGGTGCTCTCGGGTGGGAATTGACGACGCGCTCGACTACGTGGGCGGCTACACGGTGGCCAACGACTGGGGCGTGCACGACTTCCGGCATGCGGACCGCGGCTCGATGCTCCGGGTCAAGGGCCAGGACGGATTCTGCCCGCTCGGCCCGGTGCTGGTCGACGCCGGCGATGTGGACCCCGACGATCTGACCCTGCGCACGTTCGTCAACGGGGAGGAGGTCCAGCACGGCCACACCGGCACCGATCTGCTGTTCTCCTTCGCCTACCAGATCGCCGACGTCGCCCGGCTGATCACGCTCGAGCCCGGCGACGTGCTGTTGACCGGGACGCCGGCGCACTCGCGCCCGGTCGAGCCGGGGGACGTGGTGGCGGTCGAGGTCGAGGGGATCGGGCGGCTCGAGAACACCGTGGTCCAGTCCGAGGACGAGCTGCCGGCGGTCGGCGAGCAGCCGGCGGTGACCGCCCAGACCCTTCACGTGGCGCTGACCATGCCCGAGGAGGAAGCCGAACAACGAGTGGAGGCCGTGCGATGAGTGTCCCGCGTGTGCTGCACCCCTTCGCCGTGCCCTCGCGGTCTGCCGAGGACTTCCTCGAGATCGTGCGCGGCGAGGGCTGCCGGGTCTATGACGCAGAGGGGCGGGCTTATTTGGACGGCACCGCGTCGCTGTGGTACTGCGCGGCCGGTCACGGCCGGCGCGAGATCATCGACGCGATCGGCGCCCAGCTTTCCGAGCTCGAGGCCTTCCACACCTTCGCGCGCTTCACCAACCGCCCCGAGGAGCAGCTGGCCCTCCTGCTCACCGAGCTCGAGCCGATCCCCGACGCTCGCATCTTCTTCACCTGCGGCGGCTCGGAGTCGATCGACTCGGCGATCAAGCTCGTGCGGGCCGGGCACAAGGCCGCCGGCGACGGCGGCCGGATGGTCTTCCTGAGCCGCCACTACGCCTACCACGGGGTGATGCTCGGCGGCACCTCGGCCGGCGGGATCCCGGGGAACCGCGATCCGTTCGGGGCGCTGCTGCCCGACTTCTACCAGGTCGAGCGCGACAGCCTAGACGCGATGCGCGACGCGGTCGCCTATCACGGCCCCGAGCGGATCGCCGCGATCGTGACCGAGCCGGTGATCGGCGCCGGCGGCGTGTTCCCGCCGCCGGATGGCTATCTGGCCGGGCCTGCGCGAGCTGTGCGATTCGTGTGGGGCGCTGCTGATCTTCGACGAGGTGATCAGCGGCTTCGGGCGGCTCGGGTCCTGGTTCGGCTCGCACCACTACGGCGTCACCCCCGACGTGATGACGTTCGCCAAGGCGGTGACCAGCGGGTACCTGCCGCTCGGCGGCGTGGTGGTCGGCCCGCGGCTGCGCGGGTGGCTCGAGGCCGACCCGAGTTACCTGCTCGCCCACGGGGGAACCTATGGCGGCCATCCGACCTGCTGCGCCGCCGGCGTGGCCAACCTCGAGCTGCTGCGCGCCGAGGGGCTCGTGGAGCGCGCCGCGGCCGCCGGCACCCGGCTGCGGGCGGGTCTCGACGAGCTGAGCGGCCATCCCGGCGTGGCCGAGGTGCGCGGCGAGGGCCTGATGCAGGCGATCGGGCTCAATGCGCCCTTGACGGCGGGCGGGTTCACGGAAGCCCTGCTCGAGCGCGGCGTGATCGGGCGCGCGCTCGCCTACGCGAACTCGGTCGCGTTCTCGCCGCCGCTGATCATCTCCGACGAAGAGGTCGACGAGCTGGTGGCGGCCAGCCGGGCGGTGCTGGATGAGCTCGGGTGAGCCCGCGGTCGCCGCCGACCGCCTGACGATCGCGAGCGTCGTCGACCAGGTCTACGCGGCCATCCGCGAGCGGATCGCCAGCGGCTCGCTGCCGCGCGGCAGCCGCGTGCACCAGGAGGACCTGGCCCTCGAACTCGGCGTGTCTCGTACGCCAGTGCGCGAGGCTTTGCGCCGCCTGGCCGCCGAGGGACTCGTCGAGATGCGAACCAACCGGGGCGCGCGGGTGGCCGACGTCGACCAGGGCGGCATGCGCGGCGCCTACGACGCACGTCTCGTGGTGGAGCCGGGCGCGGCGCGGCTGGCTGCGGCGCGCCGGCTTGGCGAACCGCTGGCGCGGATGCGGGCCGCGGTCGACGCGCAGCGCCGCGCCGTCCGGTCCGTCCAGCGCAGCTTCGAGGCCAACCGCTCGTTCCACCTGGCGTTGGTGGCGGCCTCCGGCAACGAGTATCTGGTTGCGTTGGCCGAGCGGCTGTGGGTGGCGCGGATCGGCGCGACGATCTACGAGCGCCAGGTCGAGACCCAGGAGCGCATGCTGCTCGACGTCGGCGAGCACGAGCAGATCCTGGCCGCGATCGAGGCCGGCGACGGCCGGCGCGCCGAGTCCCTCACGCGCCGCCACCTGGCCGACGCGATGAAGCGCTCGCTGGACATCCTCGGGGAGTGAATTGGGGCCGCCTTCGGCGGCGTCCGTGGGGCCATTGCGCCGGGCGTCCGTGCCCGGCGCCATCGCGCCACGCGAGCCGGCGCCCTCCTGCGCGCGATGCACCTCTTTCCGGTAGCGAGTAACGGCACACTCGCGCCGCGACGAACCGCGAGTGCGCGAGAACTCGGCCATAGCACGAGTTTCGCCTCACTCGGATCCTGGCAAGGCTCGAGTGCGACGATAGGCGGCCCGGTCGACCCCGCGCAGACGCCGGTGGATCCGGCGGCGGAACCGCCCCAACGGACGCTGCGCGCAGCGCAGCCCCAAATAGTCAGCGTTCGTTGCGGACCGGGTTCGACAGCGTGCCGACGCCTTCGATGTAGATGTCGACCGTGTCGCCCTCGCGCAGGTAGCGCTTGGGCTTGCGCGAGTCGCCGACGCCACTCGGCGTCCCGGTGGCGATCACGTCACCGGGCGCGAGCGTCACCCCGGCCGAGATGTACTGGATCAGCTCGACGACCGAGAAGATCAGGTCGCAGGTGTTCGCCTCCTGCATCACCTCACCGGAGACGGTCGTACGGAGGTCGATGTCGGCCAGGTCGACGCCGTCGGCTCTTGCGATGGAGGGTCCGAGCGGCGAGAACGTGTCGAAGCTCTTGCCGAGCGTGAACTGCCTGAGCGGCGTCTCCAGCTGGGCGCGGCGGCCGGAGACGTCGTTGATGGCCGAGATCCCGCCGACCGCGGCTCGCGCCTCGTCCTCGTCGGCGCGGTAAACGCCCTGCCCGATCACCACCGCGAGCTCACCCTCGTAGTCGGGCCGGGTCTCCTCGCGCGGGATCACGATCTCCGCGCCGGGGCCGACCAGGGAGGAGGAGAACTTCGCGAAGATCACCGGGACGCTCGGAATGTCGAGCTGGGACTCCTCCGCGTGCGAGCGGTAGTTGAGGCCGATCCCGATGAGCTTGCCGGGGACGACCGGATGCAGCAGCTTGACGTCGTCGACGCTGTGCGTGGGGCCGTCCGCCTGCTGCAATGCGTCCCAGGCCAGGGTCGTCGGGACGAAGCCCTCCGGGCCGGCCGCGCCGGCGTCGGTGATCGTCCCGTCCTCTCCGAGCGCTCCGATCCGGGTCTCCCCGGCCGGGTTCACGAACCGCACAGCCTTCACTGATCGGCCTCCTGTTCCTCGCGCAGCACCTTGATCGCGTTCACCGCGCGCGGGATGCCCGCGTACGGCGTGATCTGGAGGATGGTCTCCTCGATCTCGTTCCAGGGTACGTCGATCGCGCGCAGTGCGCGAATGTGGGCCCGAACCTGCGGGTCGCTCGAGCCGAGCGAGGCCAGCACCGCGACGATGATCAGCTCGCGCTCGCGGGCGGCCAGGCCGGGGCGGGTGTGGACGTCGCCGAACGCCCAGTCCACGATCCAGTCGCCCAGCGCGCCCATGCGGGCCAGGAAGGCATCGCCGCCCGGCTCGTCGTTCAGCTCGGCCAGGCGGGCGAGGGCGCGGGCCCGGCGTTCGTCGGCGTTGGCTTGACCCTCTCCCAAGTTGGCTTGACCCTCTCCCAAGTCGCCTTGACCCTCTCCCAAGTTGGCTTGACCCTCTCCCACGGCGCGGATACTGTATCCAAAATTGCTGCGCCGAATCCACCACGTCTGCCTGCGCACCGCCGACCTCGACGCCGCGGTGCGCCGCTGGTCGATCCAGTTCGGGCTGACCGTGCGCTCACACGACGGCGAGCGGGCGCGGCTGGCCTGTGCCTATGAGCCGTATTCGCTCGAGCTGGTGCAGTCTTCGGATCCGGGCGCGGACCACACGGGGTATGAGCTCGAGCCGGGCGTGACGCTGGACGAGGCCTTGGCGTCGGTTCGGGCGGCCGGCGTGGAATGCGAGATGCTGGAGCACGCGGTGTACCTGAGCGATCCCGACGGGCACGGGGTTGAGCTCGTGCCCTGCTGGTCCGACCCCGACCCGCGGCCGGCCATCGCGCGCTCGACGACGACCCTGCCCGGATTTCATCCTCGCAAGCTCGGGCACGTGAACTCGCTGACCGGACGGCTCGCCGAGGTGACCGATTTCTACTGCCGGGTGCTGGGCATGCGCGTGACCGACCGGCTGGGCGACGAGGGGGCGTGGCTGCACCTGGGCGCCGATCACCACACGGTGGCGCTGGTCGGCAAGGGCTACTACCACTTTCACCATCTCGCGTTCGAGCTGACCGACTGGGGGGAGTTGCGGGTGGCTCTCGATCACCTGGCTCAGCACGGGCGCTGGCTGGCCTGGGGTCCGCTCCGCCACGGCCTGGGACAGAACCTGTCGGCCTACGTGCGCATCCCCGAGGAGGAATGCTTCGTCGAGCTGTACTCCGACATGGAGCAGCTTCTGCCCGATCACCAGCCGCGTGACTGGCCCGACGATGCCCACTCCTCGAACACGTGGGGGATCCTGCCTCCGCGTTCGTACTTCCGCTTCGATGCCGCGGCCGTCGACGCCGAGCGCCGCGGGCTCGAGGCGCTCGGGCACGGGCTTCCCGAGCTCTCAGAACCGGTCTCGACAGGAGGTGACTGATGGAGTCCTCAGCCGTGTCACAGGCCACGGGGGCGCGGACCGGGGAGCAGTTCCTGGAGGGACTTCGCCAGGGCGGGCGCGAGATCTGGCTACGGGGGGAGCGGATCAGCCATCCCCTCGACCATCCTGAGCTGAGTGCCGCGGCCCGTTCGCTGGCGCGCGTGTTCGACCTTCAGCACGAGCACGCCGCCGAGATGCTGACGCCTTCCCCGGAGGACTCCGGGCGGCTGGTCAACGTCACCCACGTGATTCCGCGCACGCACGAGGATCTCGTTCGCCGCCGGCGGGCCTTCGAGCTGGTGGCCGCCCTGTCGGGTGGGGTGATGGGGCGCACGCCCGACTACCTGAACGTGACGTTCGCCTGCTTCGCCGGGCGTTCGGAGGTGTGGGCACGGCGGGGGAATTCCGCTTTGGCGTCAAACCTCGTCGCGTACCAGGCTTTCATGCGCGATCGGGACCTGTCGACGACCCACGCCCTGATGAACCCCCAGGTCGATCGCACCAAGCCCGAGGCCGAGCAGGCGATGGGGCAGGTGTCGCTGCACAAGGTCGGCGAGACGGCGGACGGCATCGTCGTGCGCGGCGCCCGGATGCTGGCCACGCTGGCCCCGTTCGCCGACGAGCTGCTCGTCTACCCGGGCTCGGACATCCGGCCCCAGGACGGGCGCTACGCGCTGTCCTTCGCGATCCCGATCGCCACTCCCGGCCTGCGCTTCATCTGCCGCGACAGTTACTCCAAGCAGCGCGACGTCTATGACTATCCGCTGTCGGCCCGGTTCGACGAGATGGACTGCGTGGTGATCTTCGACGATGTCGAGATCCCGCGCGAGCGCGTGTTCCTGGACGGTGACACGGTCGGCTACAGCGAGGTGATCACCGACACGGGCTGGCGCAGTCACATCATGCACCAGGCGTTCACGCGCGCGTGGGTGAAGCTGTCGTTCGCGCTCGGACTGGGTCACCTGATCGCTGTCACCACGGGCGTCGCCCGCTTCGACCACATCCAGGAGAAGCTCGGGCAGATCTGGGCCATGAGTGAGCTGGCCCGCTCGGCGCTCGTGGCCGCCGAGGCGGGAGCGGTGCTTGATTCCGGGGGCGTGATGACCCCGGACGAGCGTCCGTTCGTCGCCTTGCGGGGCGAGATGCCCAAGTGGCTGCCGCGGGTCAACGAGCTCCTGCAGCTGATCGGGGGCGGCGGGTTCATGGCCACGCCGTCGCGAGCGGATATTCAGGGGCCGCTGCGGGAGGAGATCGAGCAGTACTTCCAGGCCGCGGGCGCCGATGCCGAGCGGCGGATCCGCCTGTTCCGGCTGGCCTGGGACTTCCTCGGGTCAGAGCTCGGCGGCCGGGGCGAGCTGTACGAGCGGTTCTATTTGAGTGACTCGTGGCGGATGACCGCGCTGGCCTACAACATCGCCGACAAGTCGTTCCCCGTGGCGCTGGTCGAGCAGTTCCTGCACGATTGATGGCGCCGGCCGCCCTCGTCATCGGCGGAGGGACGGGGATCGGGGCCTCGGTGGCTCGGCGCCTCGCGGCTGGTGGCTTCGACGTCTGCGTGAGCGGCCGCCGGTTTGAGCCGCTGTCCGAGGTGGCCTCGGCGGTGGGCGGGCTGGCCGCCGCGGGCGACTGCACTTCCGAGTCCGACGTTCAGCGCGTGGTCGACGCCTGTCTGGGCGAGTTCGGACGGCTCGATGCGCTCGTGTTCAGCGCCGGCGCGAGCGCGGGCGGCACCGTGGGGGAGCAGACGCTCGAGCGCTGGAACCGCGTCGTGGGCACGAACCTGACCGCCGCCTTCCTGGTGTGCCGGGCCGCGCTGCCGGCGCTCGTGGAGGCGCGCGGCGCGATCGTGACCGTGTCGTCCTTGGCCGGCCTGCGCGCCGGCCCCGCCTCGGCCGCCTACTGCTCGTCGAAGGCGGGACTGATCATGCTCACGCAATCGCTCGCGCTCGACTATGGACCGTTGGGGGTGCGAGCGAACTGCGTCTGCCCGGGGTGGGTGCGGACGGACATGGGGGATGCCGCGATGGACTCGCTGGCGCAGTCGCGGGGCGTCGACCGCGACGAGGCGTACCGGCTCGCGGTGGCCGATGTGCCAGCGCGCCGCGTCATCACGCCCGAGGAGGTGGCCGAGGCGGTCGCGTGGCTGGCCTCGCCGGCCGCCTCGTCGGTGAATGGTGCGGTACTCACCGTGGACGGTGGCGCCGCGGTGGTGGACGCCGGTACGCTCGCCTTTGGGGCGGCTGAGCCCGCGCCCGTGAACGAGAGGAGAGAGTGATGGCCCAGGATCTTGGTGTCGGCGAACAGGTGCCTTCGCCTCCCCCTTCGCCTCCCCCTTCGCCTCCCGCGTCGGCGACGGCACCTTCGCCTCCCCCGCCGGGGACGGCACCTCCGCCTCCCCGCCGCGCCCACCGCCTGATCAGCGGCCTGGCCGAGCTGGCCGAGGTCGGCGTGCGGGCCGTGCGCCTCCAGTACGCCGACCTGCACGGGATCTGCCGCGGCAAGGACATCCCGATCTCGGCCTTCCCGGCCGCGGCCGAGGACGGGGTCGGGTTCGTCGAGGCGATCATGACCGTCGACCTGCGACACAACGTGATCGCCGGCTTCGAGCAGGGCTTCCCGGACATCCTCGCCCGCCCCGACCTCGACACGATGGTGCCGCTGCCCTGGGAGCCCGAGGTGGTCGCCTGCATCGTCGACCTCGAGGAGTACCAGGGGCGCGAGCCCTACGCCGTCGACTCACGCGGCGCGTTGAAGCGCGTGCTGGCGCGCTTCACCGAGCACGGGGTGTCGCCGATCGTGGGGCCCGAACTCGAGTTCTACCTGTGCGAGCCCGATGCGTCGGACCCGCGCGGCTGGCGCCCCTACGCCGGCCAGGACAGCGGCGTCTACACGGTCGGTGACGTGGCCGATCCCAAGGGAACGCTGTCGCGGATGCTCGATGCCGCGGTCGAGTACGAGCTCGGGGCGATCGCCGCCGCGCACGAGTACGGTCGGGCCCAGTTCGAGATCAACCTGCGCCACTCGGCGGCTCTGGATTCGGCCGATCGCGCCTTCCGCTTCAAGTCGATGGTCAAGGAGATGGCCGCGCGCGATGGGCTGCTCGCGACGTTCATGGGCAAGCCGTTCAACGACGACGAGGGATCGGGCTTTCACCTGCACATCTCGCTGGTGGACAGTGCAGGTACGAATGTGGGGGACGGGGGGGACGATGCACACGGCCTGGCCCCGATGATGCGCCATTTCATCGCGGGCGTGCTCGCGCACGGGCCGGCGCTGATGGTGTTCTTCAACCCGACCGTGAATGCCTACCGCCGGATCAACGCCGAGGCGCTCGTGCCGACGCGCGTGTGCTGGGGGCACGACCACCGCATGAGCCTCGTGCGCGTGCCCAAGGAGCGGGGCGCGGCGACTCGCTGCGAGATCCGGCTCGGCGACGGGACCGCCAATCCGTATCTGGCCTACGCGGCTGCGTTGGCTTCCGGGTTGGATGGGATCGAGCGGGGGCTAGAGCCGCCGGAACCGATCGAGGGCATGCTCTACGAGCTGCCCGAGGAGGAGCAGGGCCAGCCGCTGCCCATCACCTTCCACGAGGCGCTCGACGCCTTGAAGGCCGACCCGGTCGTCGTCTCCGCGGTGGGGGAGAAGCTCGTCGAGACGTTCGAGACGATCAAGACGGCCGAGCTCGAGCGCTTCCGGGTCTGGGTGACCGACTGGGAGTTCGCGGAGTACTCGCAGCGGCTGTGACGGACTCGATCTCCCCGCGGGTGTACCGCGACTGCGTGGCCGAGTTCGCCACCGGCGTGGCCGTGGTGATCGCCGAGCACGGCGGTGAGGCGGCCGGGATGACGTTGAATTCGTTCACCTCGGTGTCACTCGATCCGCTGCTCGTGCTCGTGTCGCTCCGGCACGGGTCGCGGACGCTGTCGGCGGTGGTGTCGAGCGAGCGGTTCACCGTCAGCGTGCTGGAGCGTGAGCAGCGTTCCGTGGCAGTGGACTTCGCCACGCCGGGAGCGCCGTTTCCCTCTGCGCAGGTGAGTCGGGCCTATGACGGGATGCTCGTGGTGAGCGGGGCGGTCGCCAATCTCCTCTGCCAGGTGCACGACATGGTGCGCGCCGGCGACCACGACCTCGTCGTCGGGCGGGTGACCGGCATCACGCACGGCGGCGGCGAGCCGCTCGTCTTTCACCGCGGGCGGTTCGGCGGCCTGGTGACGGACGCCGAGGCGCCGGCCGGGCACCCGATCGCGCTGATCGAGGGCGCCGGCTGGTGAGGTCGCCGTCGGCCGGGCGCCTTAGGCTGTGGCCCCGGGTGAGGCGAGGGCTGTCAGGCTGTCGCCCCGGGTGAGGCGTCCGTAAGCGGGATCGGCTCGTCCAGCGCCGGCACGCCGTGGTGCTCGACCGCATGCTGGGCCGCCGCGCGCACCTTCTCGGGGCGCGTGACCTCCAGCACCGCGTACCAGATGGCCGGGATGACCAGGCAGGCGATCGCGATGAACACCCCGCGGTTGTTCGGGAAGGTCGGGAACGGGTTGAGCGCGCCGTCGAAGGCGAGGACCGGCGTGGCCAGACCCAGCAGCACGAGGATCACCTTCCACCACAGCCCGGTCTCGGTCTGCCGGCTGTCCCACAGCAGCTTCAGCGCGAACAGCGCGAGGAAGATGTAGATCAGCTCGACCAGGTAGCTGCCGGCCGAGGTCGTGATGTTGAACGCCTCGATCGGGTTGGGCAGCTTGACCGGGTCGCCGTAGTGCGTGACCCCGGCCCAGATCAGCAGCAGGATGCTCCAGACGGCGATCGCGACGTTGCCGACGACCGGCGTGTCGTAGCGCGACGTCATCGCCGCACCCTTCGGGAGCAGCCCGTCGCGGCCGAAGGCGAAGATGATGCGCGAGGCGGTGACCATGATCGCGATGCTGAGCGACAGCGCGTCGAGGATGATCACCAGGTCGATGATCACGCTCAGCCAGTTGCCGACGTAGGTGGTGGCGAGCGTTCCCATCGGGCTCGCCTGGGCGAACCACGCTCCCTTCTCGAGCGCGGCCTTGCCGAATCCGATCGTCGCCGCGTACGTCACGAACACGTAAAGCGCCGCACTCAGCGCCACCGCGGCGACCACGGCGATCGGGATCGACTTGCGCGGGTTCTCGGTCTCCTCGGCGATCGACGCCGCCGCCTCGAACCCGATGAACAGCGTGACCGCGAACAGGATTCCGTGGAACACCGCGTTCCACGACGTCTCGTTTGGGTTGAATACCGACAGCGTGTTGCCGCCCACGCCGCCCTTGGCGATGATCACCACGGCCAGGATCAGGAACGGAATCGCGGAGATGCTGGCGAGCAAGAGCACGCCCCGGATCGCAAGCCTGACGCCGAAGTGGTTGAGCAGGAACGCGATCGCCAGGCAGGCGGCGCCACCCGTCCACCACGGGATCGAGGTGTGGATATGCGCCTGGAAGAAGCCCTGGATCAGGAACCCGAGCCCGATGTAGATCCCGCCGGCGCCGAGGAACAACGTACCCAGCAGATACACGGCGCCGGAGAAGATGCCGAACGAGTTGTGCACGGCGTGCGAGAGGTACTCGAAGATCGCGCCGGCGCCGGCGTACCGCCGCGCGTAGATCGCGATCACGTAGGCGAGGCCGATCGACCCGATCGATCCCAGCACGATGGCGGCCGGCGTCGAGTAGCCCGCGACGTTCGCCACCAGTCCGCTGACCAGACCCACCGAGAAGATCGGCCCGATCGCGAGTGCCTGGCCGATCGCGTGCGTGGTCTTGAGATGCCGCTCGCCGAGGTGCGGCCGCGTGCCCTGAGTGTCCGACACCGCGCCAACCCCGCTGACCGGTTGAGTTGCCATCGCCTCTCCTTACGCCTCGGCCGGTTCGCTGCCGCGCCCGGTTCGCTCTCGCGCCGGTGTTCGCTGCTCGCGCCGGTTCGCTGCCGCGCCGGTTCGCTGCCGGCGGGCCTCTGCGGAGCCTGTGCGGCGCGTGCCCGGTCGGCAGCCCTCACCTTGTTTTCGGATACATTCGCAAGTACGGAGAGGGGTGTCAAGCCTTCCTGGGTCGCGCGCCGCGGCCACGGTTCACGTGCGTCGGCCGTCAGGTCCGGACGCCGAACTCCCGGCGTCCGATCCTGCGATTCGCGCGGGACCGACCCCCCTCAGCTCGCGCCGAACCGAGTGCTCGCATTCGCCAGGCGCCCGATCGCCCAACCCCTCGAGCGCCATGACCATGCGTGGATACATTACGCATAACGGTGGTATGCTCGCCCCCGCCATGGGCGCGCCCGCGACGGACCTCCTGTCGGTCGATCTGCTCGACCACGATCTGTTCGCCGATCACGAGCCCTGGGAGGTGTTCGATCTCCTCCAGCGCGACGCGCCGGTCTACCACCATCCCGAGCCCGACGGCCGCGGCTTCTGGGCGCTGACCAAGTACGACGACGTCGTATCGGTCCTGCGTGACACCAAGACCTTCTCTTCGGAGATCGGCGGGGCAGCGACGATCGAGGACCTGCCCGAGGACGTGCTGGCGGCGCGGCGCAACTTCCTCGAGTTCGACCCGCCCAAGCACGGGCGCTACCGCCGCCTGATCTCTAGCAACTTCACGCCGGGAGCGGTGGGCCAGTACGAGGTGTGGCTGCGCGAGCTGGTCCGCCACCGGCTCGATGCCGCGCTGGCGCTCGGCGAGTTCGACCTCGTGCACGAGCTCGCGGCGCCGATCCCGATCCGCGTGCTGGCGCACGTGCTCGGCCTACCCGAGGAGATCCTGCCCCACCTGATCCGGCTCGGCGACCGGTTGTTGGTCGATACCGATCCCGAGTACGTGGGGGAACTGGCGTACGCACCCGAGCGCGAGGAGGACCGGTTCAAGCCTTTCGGTTCACCATGGGCCGAGGAGCTGTGCGCGATCGGACGCGACTTCTACGACGATCGCCGGCGCTGTCCCCGCGACGACGTCCTCACGCTGATCGCCAACGCCGAGATCGACGGCCAGCCGCTCTCCCGACAGGACCTCGACAACATGTTCGCGCTGCTGATCGTGGCCGGCAACGAGACCACCCGGCAGGCGATCAGCCTGGGGACGCTCGCCCTGATTCGCAACCCCGATGAGTACGCGCGCATGCGCGACGATCGCGAGCTGATTCCGTCGGCCACCGAGGAGCTGCTGCGCTACTCCTCGCCCGTGTGGTTCTTCCGGCGCACCGCGACCGTCGACGTCCGCGTCCGGAACGTCGACGTCGCCGCGGGCGACAAGGTCGTGGTCTGGTTCGCCGCCGGCAACCGCGATCCCGAGCACTACCCGGACCCCCACCGGCTTGATCTCGGCCGCAACCCCACCGACCACGTCACGTTCGGCCGGGGCGGACCGCACCAGTGCCTCGGCGCGCATCTGGCTCGGCTCGAGATGCGGGTCTATCTCGAGGAGCTGAGCGCGCGGGCAGAGCGGATCGAGCTGGCCGGCGAGCCGGTCCGGCAGCGCTCGAACTTCACCAACGGGCTCAAGCGGCTGCCGGTGCGGGTCACTCCGGCTTGAACCCTGTGCGAGTCCCCCGGTTCGTCCTCGTCCTGAGCGAGAACTGGACGATGGTCTCGCCGCGCGACCTGCGTGCGCTCGTGCGGATCGCCGTCGAGGCCGAGGACGCAGGCATCGACGGGGTGATGCTGAGCGAGCACCTCGTGCTGGGACCTTCGGCGGGCGCGCTGGGCCGCCCGGAGAACCCGCGCGACTACGCGGCGCCGGGCAATCAGGATCCCGCCACGCCCTGGCCCGATTCGATCGTCCTGATGAGCGCGATCGCGGCGGCGACGACTTCGCTGCGACTCATCGCGGCCGCGATCATCGCCCCCCTGCGCCACCCGATCCTGCTCGCGCACCAGCTCGCCACGCTCGACCTGCTGTGCGAGGGGCGCCTGGTCGTGCAGCCGACCGTCAGCTGGCATCGCGAGGAGTACGAGGCGCTCGGCGTCCCGTTCGAGCGCCGTGGCGAGCTGCTCGACGAGCACCTGGAAGCGTGGCGGTCGTTGTGGTCCTCGACGCCGGCGGCGTTCTCCGGTCGCCACTACTCGTTCTCCGATGTGTATCTGGAGCCCAAGCCGTGGCGCGGTGGCGGCGTTCGGTTGTGGTTCGGCGGCATGAGCGTCGGTCCGTGGATCGTGCGCCGGCTGGTCGCGTACGGGCACGGGTTTCATCCGTTCGGGCAGCCGACCGCGGAGGAGCGACGGCCGCTCGTCGAGGCGATGGCCTCCGCCGGGCGGGACATGTCCGAGCTCGAGGTCGTCGGCGGCATCCGCGGGCGCTTTCCGTCGGGTGACGCGGTCGCCGACCTGGCCGAGGCGGCCGAGGCGATCCCCGCCCAACTCGAGGATGGCTACACGACGATCTGCTTCAAGCCCTCGCAGTTCACCGACGACCCGGCCGAGGTCGGGCGACTGTGCCGCCGGCTGGTCGGCCTATTCGCCTGAGAACAGCGCGGTCCGCTCGCAGACGGTCTTGACGTCGCAGTAGAAGTCGAACGAGTGCCGGCCGCCCTCGCGGCCGATGCCCGAGTCGCCGGAGCCGCCGAACGGCGTCTCGAGGTCGCGCACGTAGAAGCAGTTGACCCACACGGTGCCGGCCCTGACCGCCGCGCTCACCCGGTTTGCTCGCTCGTCCGAGGAGGTGTAGAGGGTCGCCGCGAGCCCGTACTCGGTGCCATTGGCCAGCTCGATCGCCTCGGCCTCGGTATCGAACGTCTGGAGGGTCAGGACTGGGCCGAACACCTCTCGTCTGAGGATCTCGGCGTCCGGCGGCACGTCGACGAACAGGGTGGGGGGGTAGTACAGGCCGCCGAGCGGCTCGCCACCGAAGGCCAGGCGGGCGCCGGCCTCGAGCGCACGCTGCACGTGCCCCGTCACCCGCTCGAGCGCCACCGGGTGGATCAGCGGGCCGTACGTCGTGGCGGGGTCGCGCGGATCGCCGACCTTGATGTTCTGGACGTTGTTGTCGAATCTCGTCCGAAACTCGTCGACGATCGAACGCTGGACGAGCAGGCGCGTCCCGGCCAGGCACACCTGCCCCGAGTTGTCGTACTGGTAGGCGGCGGTCGCCGCGGCCGCGTCCAGGTCGGCGTCCTCGAACACGATGAACGGCGACTTGCCACCGAGCTCGAACGACACCGGAGTGAGGCTGGCGGCCGCGTCGGTGTAGACGGTGCGCGCGGTCGCCGGCGAACCGGTGAACGCGACCCGGTCGACGTCTCTGTGTCCCGTGAGCGGGGCGCCGGCGCCGGCCCCGGTTCCGTGCACGATGTTCAGCACGCCGGGAGGCAGGCCCGCCTGGTCGGCCAGCTCCCCGAGCAGCGAGCAGGTGAGCGGCGCCCACTCGGGCGGCTTGAGCACGACGGTGTTGCCCGCCGCCAGCGCCGGCCCGACCCGCCAGGTGGCGAGCATGAACGGCGCGTTCCACGGCGTCGACACCGCGGTGACTCCGGCCGGGTCGTACCTGATGCGGTTGCGCTCTCCGCCGGGGAGCGTGCGCGCCGGCTCTTGGAGTCGGTCGCGGGCGAAATCCGCGAAGAATCGGATGTTGTTGGCCGCCCGCGGGAGGACCCGGAGGCTCATCGCCTCGTGCAGCGAGCCGTTGTCGACGCACTCGACTTTCGCCAGGTCGGGGACGGCGGCATCGATCGCGTCGGCGAGCCGGGTGAGGACTTTGTGCCGTCCGTCCGGGCCGAGCGCTGCCCACTCCGGGAACGCGCGCCGCGCCGCGCTCACCGCGACGTCCACGATCGTCTGGCCGCCGGCGGCCACATCGGCGAGCTTCCAGTTCTCCCAGTCGATCGGGCTTCGCACCTCGAACCGGTCGTCGCTCGCGACCCGTCGCCCGTCGATGTAGTGGTCGACCGGCACCGCGACGCCTTCGACCTCGGCCCAGGCTCCTCGGGAGGCAGTCGTCGACGTGCTCACGCGATGCCTGCGATCGATCCGCGCTCGATCGGCGCGCTACGCGTCGACGGGTCGGTAACGCAAGCCGTCGAGCGCGATCTCGAGGATGTGCTCGATCTGTCGGGGATCGGCGCCCGAGATCTTGGCGATGCCGCCGACCATCTGGATGATCTCCGGCAGGTCGGTGTCAGCCCGCACGGCCTCGGCCTGCTGGGCGCGGTCGAGGAGCGGCTGTCCGGCGGCGAAGAGCGCGGTGCGGCAACTGTGGAACAGCGGTGCGTCGCGGTCGAAATACTCGAGCAGCTCCTGGGCGAGCGCCTGCTTGGTGGCGAGGTACCCCACCAGTCGGTGCATCCAAGCCACGAAGGCGTCCCACGGGGCGAGGTCGTCGAACTCGGCTGCGGAACGGCAGAGGTTCTCGACCTCGTCGACGTACACGGCCTCGAGCAGGGCCTGGCGGTTCGGGAAGTTGCGGTACAGCGTGCCGATCCCGACCTCGGCGCGGCGGGCGATCTCCTCGAGCGAGGTCGAGGCACCCCGCTCCGCGAAGGCCTCGCGGGCGGCGGCGAGGACCTTGTCGTAGTTGCGGCGCGCGTCCGCGCGCTTGGGCTTGCTCGTCAGCGTTGGCGGGACGCTCGCAGTGGTGGATGAGGCAGACGACATGTTTCGCTTGACAAACCGGAGGGGGCCTCCGCTATAGTCTGTATCCGGAGGCATCCTCCACTTAGTACCGGAGGACTCCTCCAGTTTATCACCGTCCTTCACCTACCTGGGACTTCTATGCACCGTTTTTCTCTCGTTTCCTCAGCGCTCAGCGGCGAACGCCGCCGTTGGCTGGCGCTCGGGGTCGTGTGCCTCGCTCAGCTGATGATCGTGCTGGACACGACCATCGTGAACGTGGCCCTTCCGGCCATTCAGCGCGATCTTCACTTCACTCAGGGCAACCTCACCTGGGTCGTCGACGCGTTTCTCGTGACCTTCGGCAGCTTCCTGCTGCTGGCCGGTCGCCTCGGCGATCTGTTCGGCCGCAAGCGCGTCTTCCTCGCGGGCGTGATCACCTTCACCGTCGCCTCGGCCCTGTGCGGGCTGGCCCCGGACCAGGGCGCGCTGATCGCCGCGCGGTTCATCCAGGGCATCGGCGCGGCCGTCCAGGCGTCGGTGATCCTCGCCATCATCGTCACCGAGTTCCCCGAGGCGAGCGACCGAGCTCGCGCCATGAGCGCGTACGTGTTCGTCGCCGTCGCCGGCGGATCCCTCGGCCTCCTCGCCGGTGGTGTGCTGACGCAGGCGCTCAGCTGGAACTGGATCTTCTTCGTCAACCTGCCGATCGGGGTGCTCACGGTTCTCCTCGGCCGGATCCTGATCCCCGCGGACGAGGACCGCACCGGAGCCGTTCACGTCGATTGGCTCGGCTCGCTCCTCGTCACCGCTTCGCTGATGATCGCCATCTACGCGATCGTGCAGGCCTCAAGCCACGGCTGGGGATCGAGCCCTGTGCTCGGCTTCGGCGCGGTTGCGGTCGCCCTGATGGCTGCCTTCCTAGCCCTCGAAGCCCGGATCGACCACCCGATCATGCCGCTGCACATCCTGCGGGTGCCGGGTCTCATCAGCTCAAGCGTCGTGCGGGGCTTCCTGGTCACCGGCATGTACTCGACCTTCTTCCTCGGCACGCTGTACCTCGAGCACGTCCTCCACTACGGCGCGCTGCAGACTGGCCTCGCCTACCTCCCGTGGACGCTGACCGTGGCCGCACTGTCGCTCGGAATCACCAACAACCTGGTTGGGCGGTTTGGCGCGCTTCCAGTTCTGAGCGCCGGCATGCTCACGGTCATCGCCGGCCTCGTCCTCCTGACGACCGTGGGAGCGCACACGAGCTTCTTCCCGACCATCTTCCTGGCCTACTTCTTGATCGGCCTCGGGATCGGGAGCGCGTTCATGCCCCTGCTCACGATCGCCATGGCCAACGTCCCGGCGGCCGAAGCGGGTCTCGCCTCAGGGATCGTCAACGTATCCCAGCAGGTGGCCGGCGCTCTCGGCCTCGCCGTGCTCGGCACGATCGCCACGTCACGCACCCGGGCGCTCGAGGCGGCCCATCATCCGTCCGTCGCCTCGGCGCTGGCCGGCGATCACCTCGCCTTCGCCATCGGCGCAACGGCCGTGGCGGCCGGTCTCCTCGTCGCTTTTAGCGTGCTGCGCCGGTCCCGCCCGCGGGAGCAGGAGGTCGTCGCCCAGCCGGAGATCGTCGTCAACCGCGAGTTCGCCTCCACAGTCGAGCGACAGGCCGCCTGACCTCGACCCGCCCGACCTCCTCTCCTCGCCGCGACTTCAAGGAGCCCTATGCCCAGCCCCATCACGAACCCCGCTCGCCACCGCGCCCAGATCGTCGCCGAAGCCGTCGTGTCCGCCTACATCCACGAGATCGCCCAGCCGCAGCGTCCACGTGAGCGCGGCGACGTGCACCTCGATCGCGCCGCCGCACCGCGCCCCGTCCTCTCCAGCCCGCCCCGCGCCCGGCCACGCCGCCGGACGCTGGGGGCGCGGCGCCAGCACGCGCTCGAGCTCGTGGCCTGAGCGGATTTCAGGCGGATCTTTTGCCCGCTGGGCCAGCGCGTTGCTAACATAGTTGGTCCGCCGCGGGGTGGAGCAGTCTGGTAGCTCGTCGGGCTCATAACCCGAAGGTCGCGGGTTCGAATCCCGCCCCCGCTACTAAGAAAGGCCCGGTAATCCGGGCCTTTTCTTTGGGCTGGATGCTTCGGAAACAAAAGCGAACCGCGAGCTGCGTCTCGTTGAGCTTCGGTGGCAGGGGATGCAGACTCGCGGCTCGAGCAGTTCCAGAGCAAGCGCGGCTCCGTGCGCCCCAATCGTCGCTCGGTCGCCGACAGGCAGCACGGCGATGTCGGGCTGGTGCAGCCGCCGGATGAGCGCCATGTCGCCAAAGACGTCGGTGTCGCCGGCGAAGTAGATCGTCGCGGACTCGAGGTGGAAGACGAAGCCGACCGGCTCGCCGACATAGAAGCCGGCCGGCGAGTCGTCAGGCCAGACGCTTGAGGAGTGGCGCGCGTCGGTCATCGAGATGCGCACGCCGCGCACGGAGTGCGTGCCGCCCTTGTTCATCCGTTGGAAATCGTGACCGGATCCAAGTTGGCCCTCGAGCCACCAGCTGAGCTCGTTTGGCCTGACCCCCTGAGTTCGGTCCGACCCTTGTGAGAGTTTCTCGCGCCCATGATCATGGGCGAGGAAGGAACTCTGATGAAGCGACGCAGGCACACGCCGGAGCAGGTGATCCGCAAGCTGCGCGAGGCCGAGCGGCTGCTCGGCGAGGGCAAGACGATCCCGGAGGCGGCGAAGGAGCTGGGGATCAGCGAGCAGACGTATCACCGGTGGCGTAACCAGTACGGCGGGATGAAGGCCAACGACGCGAAGCGGTTGAAGGAGCTCGAGCGCGAGAACCAGCAGCTGAAGCGGATCGTCGCTGACCAGGTGCTCGAGAACCAGGCATTGAAGGAGATCGCCCGGGGAAACTGGTAGGCCCGGCCCGTCGGCGCCAGGCGGTCGCGATGCTTCGCGACCGCCTCGGCGTCAGCGAGCGCTGGGCATGCAGGGTGGTCGGGCAGCCGCGCTCGACGCAGCGTCACGAGCCCAAGCGGGCCGATGACGACGCCGTGTTGCGCGCCGAGCTGCGGAAGTTCTCGGTGGAGCGTCCGCGGTGGGGGTACCGTCGCGCGCATCATCGGTTGCGGGAGCTGGGCTGGGAGGTGAACCGCAAGCGGGTGCAGCGCCTGTGGCGTGAGGAGGGGCTGCGGGTGCCGCAGCGCAAGCGCAAGCGCCGGCGGCTCGGGCGAGTCGACGGTGCCGGCCGAGCGGTTGCGCGCGGAGCGGCCGAATCACGTGTGGGCGTTCGATTTCCAGTTCGATCAGACCGCCGACGGGCGGGCGTTGAAGCTGCTGAACATCGTTGACGAGTTCACGCGCGAGGCGCTGGTGATGCTGGTCGCGCGCAGCATCGACGCGGACACCGTCGTCGCGACGCTGGAGCGGCTGGTCGCCGAGCGCGGCGCCCCGGAGCTTTTGAGGTGCGACAACGGCCCGGAGATGACCGCGCACGCGCTCAGCGACTGGTGCGTGCTCTCCAAGACCGGCACCGCGTTCATCGAGCCGGGCTCGCCGTGGCAGAACCCGTTCGTGGAGTCCTACCACTCCCGCGTCCGTGACGAGCTGCTCGACATCGAGGAGTTCTCCTGCCTGGCCGAGGCGCGCGTCGTGATCAGAGACTGGCAGGAGGATTACAACTGGCGCCGGCCGCACTCATCGCTCGGGATGAAGGCGCCCGCGGTGTTCGCCGCCGAGTGGGCCAGCAACGAGAAGCTGCCGGTCGCCGCCTGACCGGCGACCGTGCAGCCCCGTATCACGTCGGGAGGGTGCCGCGGCGAGCGCGCCGCGACCATCGCCACTACGCCGTCGCGCTACGCGCGCCGGCTCCGCGACGACGGTCGCGCATCCCCCGAGCCGCCTCTCCGCAGCGAGCTCGTCCGATCCGACCGCCCGCGCCGCTACCTTCCTTCGAGACCCGCATCCACCACCAACTCTCACCCGTGGTGGACCGACAAACGGGGTCCGGTCACGTTGATCGCGACGATCGATGGGCGGTGCCGGCGGCATAGCTGGAGCGTCGTCTCGCCCAGGTGATCATCGTGGCCGTGTGTCAACGCGAGCACGTCGATGCGTTCCGGTTCGCGTTCGGCTTCCGGGCAGTTCGGATTGGTGAGCCACGGATCGATGTAGATCCGCATCCCGTTTGCCGCGTCGAGGCGGAAGGATGAGTGGCCGAGCCAAGTGATCGTTTCTGTAGTCATGTAAAGACGCTGATCCAGTGATGCCAACGCGATCAAGAGCGACGGTCAGTCCAGGGGCAGCTCGACTTCCAGTTCGTCGTGGATTGGTATGTCGTGCTTCCCGCTTGGCGGGATCTCGGGCTTGATGCGACGGGCCTCGTCGATAGCACCTCGATACAGCGCGGCCAGCCGCATGCCGTGTCGCTGGTAGAAACGCAGAGCCTGCAGGTTGTCGTTCGAGGTGATTAGCCACAGACGGTGGCACCCTCGCCGGGTCGCCTCAGCCACGACGGCCGCGAGAAGCGCCGAGCCGATCCCGCGCTTCTGAGCGAACGCATCGAGCGTTACCAGCTCGCACTGCCGGTCGCGGATGTCGAACGTGACTAGGCCGACTCGTTCTTCCCCGGCTTGACAGACGAGCGCCGGCAGTTTCGATGCCTCGTGCAGTCGGCCTCGGCTCACGATTCGGGTCGAGCCCCATAGCCGGATCAGTTGTTGGTCGAGCCATGCGCGCTCGTCGGTTCGCAGCGGCCGCACGGCCAGCTCGCCGGCTGCGCTTGTGCTTCCGGCTGGCTCGTTGAGCGGCTTGACCAGGCACAGGGACTCGGGTCGGTAGCCCAGGTGACGGTAGAAGGTCAAGGCACGCTCGTTGGTGGACCACACGTCTAGGCTGAGTGCGGGCAACCGTTGCTCGCGTGCCCATGCTTCGGCGGCGCCCATCAGGGCACTGCCGACGCCCGTACGCCGCGCGTTCGCCTTGACGGCCAGATCGGCCACGTGCCCGCGTTCTCCGCCCGCCACGTCCTTGCTCACCTTCAGCGAGATGAACCCGAGCGGCGTACCGTCCTCGTCTTGCGCGATCAGCAGCGGCGAGCGCGCGTCTCGATTGGCGAGCGCGCGAATGAGGGCCTCTCGGAAGCCGGGCGCAAGGGCCTCCGCGTCTCTCCACATTGGAGAGCCGAATTCCAGGAGGCTCGAGACCAGCCCGGCGACGAAGTCGCGATCCGCGTCATTGGCGGGGCGGATCACGATCGGATCGGCCTCACTCATCGCCGGGGGTGACGAGTCCGGTCTCGTAGGCGAGGATCACGGCCTGGACGCGGTCGCGCAGGCCGAGCTTGCGGAGCAGGTGGGAGACGTGTGACTTGATGGTGAGCTCGGAGAGGAACAGCTCGGCGGCGATCTCCGAGTTGGAGTGGCCGCGAGCGATCAGCAGGAGTATCTCGTGCTCGCGGGCGGTGAGCTCGCTCAGCTCGGGCGGGGCGGCGCGTTGGGAAGGGAGCCGGCGCACTACTTGCGCGAGCAGGCGTCGGGTGACCGACGGCGCCAGCAGGCTTTCTCCCGAGGCGATCACGCGGATGGCGTCGACGAGCTCGTCGGGCGGCGTGTCCTTGAGGATGAAGCCGGCCGCTCCTGCTCGGAGCGCTTCCACGACGTATTCGTCGAGCTCGTAGGTCGTGACGATCAGGATCTTGTGATCGGGGAGGCGGCGGGTTGCCTCGACTCCGTCGAGTCGTGGCATGCGGATGTCCATGAGGACCACGTCGGGGCGGGTGTGGTTGACAATGTCAATGGCCTCGAGCCCGTCGCTGGCTTGCGCGACGACCTGGATTCCGCGACCTTCCAGCAGCGATTTGAAGCCGGCGCGGATCAGCTCCTGGTCGTCCACGATCGCCACTCGCAGCGCGTCGGTCATAGGGGAAGCACCGCGTGGAGCTTGTAGCCGCGGCCGTCCGCCGGGCCGCATGTGACCTCGCCTCCGAGCAGCGCGGCGCGCTCCTGCATGCCTTGCAGACCGAGGCCTTCGATCGTTCGGCCGTCGGTGGGGGGCCCGACACCGTCGTCAGTGACCTCCAGCTCGATGGCCGACGGCCCGTAGGAGATACGGATGTTCGCGCTGGTCGCCCGCGCGTGGCGCAGCACGTTGGTGAGCGCCTCTTGCAGGATTCGATAGGCGGCCAGGTCCACGCCCGCGGACAGCTCGGGTCGCTCGCCCTCGCTTTGCACCCGAACCCGCACGCCGGCGTCCGTGACTCGCTGGACCAGCGCCCCGAGGTCACGCAGGCCGGGTTGGGGGGCTCGTGCTCCCTCGGTTTGCTCGTGCCGATCGCTCGGTCGCAGCACTCCGAGGATCCGGCGCATCTCCGCCAGCGCCTGCCGGCTGCTTTCGACGACGGCGCGGGCGGGTCCTGGCTCGGCTCCGTTCGCCGAGGCGGAATCGGCCAATACGTTCGCCTGCACGGCGACCACGCTCAGGTGATGGGCGACGACGTCGTGCAGCTCGCGCGCGAGCCGCACACGCTCCTCGGCCGCGGCGCCTGCGGCGAGCAACTCTCGCTCTCGCGCCCGCTGACGGCGGCGCTCCGCAACCGACGCTCCGAGCACCGCCCCGGCCAACAGGACCGCTACCGAGCCCCAGCTGCGAACCACCGGAAGCGACTCGATGGCCTGCGCGGCGACCACGGCGACGGCGCTGGCAAGCGTCGCCGCCGCGGCCTCGCGCCGGCTTCTTCGTTCGGCAAAGGTGTAGAGCGCCACCACGATCGCGGGCTGTCCAGGCCCGAGATGCTTGCTGACGAGCGCATCGACCAGGTAGGCGAGGTTCGTCGCCAAGAGCACCCAGCCCGGCCAGCGACGGCGCCACATGAGCGCGAGCGCGGCGAGAGCGAGGAACGCCACTCCAACCGGGGCCTGATGTCCTCCGCCGGTCGTCGACAGCAGCACGATGAATACAAGGACGGCAGCGATGCCGGCGTCGATGAGCCACGAGGGCACGGGTACGAGGTATCGCAGCCACCGCGATGTCGGCGGATCAGGTTCGTCCCTAAGCGCGGGTGATGACACGGGCTAACGGTAATCCCACCCAGCGCCGGCGTCATCCCTCTAGAGATGTAGCCGAGCCACCACTCAGGAGGTGGTCAAGTCACCTCCTGCGGCCCATGACGGCGCCGGCGCTCGCTCGTACCTTGGCTTGGCACCGCAATTCAAGCCAAAGCGAGCGCACACATGAACAAGACACCCCCATCCTCAACCCCCGCGATCGAAACGATCGGCCTGACCAAGCGCTTCGGCGAGCGGGTCGCGGTCGACGCGGTCAACCTCACCGTCCCCGCCGGCACCGCCTTCGGGTTCCTCGGCCACAACGGGGCCGGGAAGACGACCCTGATCCGGACCCTGCTCGGCCTCACCGCCGCGAGCAGCGGCGAGGTGTACATGCTGGGCCACCGCCTGCCGGACGAGCGCAGCCTCGCGCTCGCGCGCGTCGGCGCGATCGTCGAGGAACCGCTCTTCTACCCACACCTGACGGGACGCGAGAACCTGCGGGTGCTGGCGGCCGTCCGCGGAGGCGACGCAGCCTCGCGCATTCCTGCAGCGCTGGAACGAGTCGGTCTCAGCGCCCGGGCGGATGACAAGGTCAAGACCTACTCGATGGGGATGCGGCAGCGGCTCGGGATCGCGCGCTGTCTGCTCTGCGATCCGAAGCTGCTAATCCTCGACGAGCCGACCAACGGCCTCGACCCGGGCGGGATACTCGAGTTCCGCCGGCTCGTCCGGGAGCTGGTCGAGGACGAGGGCCGCACCGTGTTCCTGTCCTCACACCTGCTCGACGAGGTCGAGAAGATCTGCGACGCGGCGGCGATCGTCGACCGCGGGCGCGTAATCGCCACGGGCACGATCGCCGAGCTGAGCGGCAATGACGATCACGCGATCGTGATCGGCTGCAGCGACCCCCAAGCCGCGCTCGCGCTACTCCAAGGCCGGCCCGGAGTCGCCAGCGTCGAACTGCTCGACGACGGGCTGCGCGTTACGGCCAACGGACGAATCGACCCGGACGCGATCAACGACCTACTCGTCCGCGAGGGGATCCGGGTGCGGCGCCTTGAGCCCGCCCACCACTCGCTCGAGGAGCGCTTCCTGCAACTCACCTCACGACTGGAGATGGCCGCATGACTATTCGACGACTACAACAGATGATCGCCGCAGACCTGCTGAAGCTGCGCAAAAAGCGAACCGTCGCCGGCTGGGCGCTCGTCCTGACCGCCGGCATCTCGATCGTCTTCTACGCCTACCTGGTAATCGCGCACGCCACCGATCCCATCCATCACAGCCCGGCCGGTGGCCTGCGGCACTTCAGCAACGCGATCTCGACGCTCGGGCTGGACTTCGGCACGATCGCCGCGATCCTGATCGGGGTCGAGGCCGGCGCCGGCGAGACCGCCGACGGCATCTTCCGAGAGCTGGTCGCCACCGGCCGCTCGCGCCTAGCGCTGTTCGCGACGCGGATCCCGGCGGCGCTGATCGTCACCCTCGTCGTGGTCTCGGCCGGGCTGGCGATCGCGACCCTGGTCACCTTCCTGTTCGCCGGCGGCGACCCGACACCGAGCGCCTGGCTAGTGGCGCAGGCCGTGGGCTGGGTGCTGCTCGCAAACAGCGCGGTATGCGTCGTTGCGGTCGGGCTCGGCGCGCTGATGGGCTCAAGGCCCGCCGCGCTCATCAGCCTGATCGCGTGGCAGACGATCGCCACCCGGCTGCTGCTCAA
>CAWEQG010000003.1:0-75992 GCA_963811135.1 uncultured Solirubrobacterales bacterium
CCGTCAGCAGTCGCGGTCGCCAGGTGCGATAGAGCCGAGATCATGACCGCCCCGCACCGAAGCCGGTCACGCGGCTGGCGCGGAACTCGTGGCCGCATTTCCGCGCCGAGCAGCGACCTCTCGGCAGCGTCCCAGGGTCTTATTGCGGTTTGGCACCTTGGGTGGTGTTTGGCGTGGCTGGCGGCCATGCGCGAGGGAATGGCACCTGGAGAGGTTCGGCCGTGACCGTGGTGTGCTCGGCGGAGGCGTGGAGTCGTTTGTCGCGGAGGGTGATGGCGCCGCTGCGGAGCATCGTGTCGATCAGTTCGGCGGCGAGTGCTTCGGGGGTCGTGTCGAGCAGGCGCGCTGCGTCGGTCAGCCACGCTTGGGTGTGCAGGTAGCGCTCGACCTCATTGGTGGGGATCCCGTTGCGGATCATGAGCGCGAAGGCGAAGATCCGCCGTGCGCCGTGCCATAGGAGCCCGGCCGGGTCGTCGACGAGGCGCTGGGCGCGGCTTAGTGCGTTGGCGAACGCGGCGTCGGGGTTGATGGGGATCGGGCCGTGGGAGGGGAGCAGCACCCGCGGGGCGAGGTGGGCCAGTCGCTGTAGGGAGGCGAGTGCGGTGGTGGCCGCGTCGGGTCCGTCGAGCGCGCGGTTGACCCAGCCGACGTCGTAGTCCGAGAGCGCGTCCCCGGCTACCAGGATCCGCTCGTCGGGCTGCCAGAGCGATAGGTGGCCGGGAGCGTGACCGGGAGTGGAAAGGACTTCCCAGTCGGCGTCGCCGAGCCGCAGGACCTGCCCGTCGTGGAGCGGCTCATCAACGGTGTAGGGGGCGACGGGCTGGTCGAGGTACTCCGCGACGCAGCAGCCGGGGTCTCGCCGGTTGATCGCCTGCGCGTCCGGAGCGCTGGCCGCGATCCCGGCGCCCATCGCCTGCAGCAGCGCGTTACCGCCGACGTGGTCGGAATGCCAGTGGGTGTTCACGACCTCCATCGCGCGCGCGGTGTGTCGGCGGACCCAGGCGGCGGTCTGCTGCGCGTGGCCGACGAAGCCGCTGTCGATGAGAGCGGGCTGCCGGCCCTGGAGGAGGAGCAGGTTGGCATCGGGGAACGGCCGAGGCTGGAACGTCACCCACGCCGGCAGCGACTTGGGCTCGACCGTCATGGATCGTCGGTCGGCGCGGTCCGGCCGATCCGCCGGACCGTGGGTCTCACCATGTGGCCGGGGAGCCTTTGAGCTGCTGCCAGTAGCGCCGGTGCGCGAGCCGAGACTGCTCGTGGGTCATCCCATCAGGCAGCTCCTGATCGAGCCGATCAGCCAGCTCGGCGATGTCCCGCAGCGCGCTTGCCTGACACGCGCGCTTGGTGAACGCGTACGTCTGCAGGCAGTCCTCCGGCGTCATCTCGGCGACCGCGACCGCCCGATCAAGAACCTCGCCGGCCGGCACCAGCTCATTGACCATCCCCAGCGCGTGCGCCTGCTCGGGCGAGAAGATCTCACCGAACAGACACGTGCGCGCCGCGACCGGGTCGCCCCACGCGTAGGCCAACATCCGCACGTACACCGCCGGCATCGGGATCCCGATAGGGACCTCGTTGAGCCCGAACCTCGCGCCGTCGTCAACGCACACCCTGTAGTCACACACCGCGGCTGTGATCAGCCCACCGGCGAACGCGTGCCCGTTGACCGCCGCGACCATCGGCCGCGGGTACGTGAACAGCCTCATATTCGTCTCGCGGTAGTCCGCAAACCACGCCGCCACCGCATCACGGTCCCCGGCGAACAACCGGAAGTGCTCGTCGAGATCAAGCCCCGCCGAGAACCGACCGTCATGACCGGTCAGCACCACCGGCGACTCAGCGTGATCACGCTCAAGCACATCGAACGCCTCACGCAAATCCGCGAAGAACGGACGGCCCTGCGCGTTGACCTTGTTGGTGTTCATCGTCACCACGGCAACGCGACCACGCCGCTCGATCGTCCAGCTCATGCTCATCCCTCCGTTCGGACCGACCCGAATCTCGACCATAACCGGCGGTCGATCATGTCGCCACCGTACGCTCGATCACAAGTGCGACGGCGACCGCGACCATCGCGATCCCCGACGCATGGGCGACGATACGGGCGGCTCGCGGTCTCGACCGCAACAGCCGACGAGCGCCCATCGCAACACAGCAGTAGACGACAGCGCAGGCGACGATGTGAACAGCGCCGAGCACGGCGAGCTGCACTGTCACCGGCCAAGGAGCAGTTCGAGTCACGAACTGCGGCAGGACGGCGAAGAACAGCAGCACGCCCTTCGGGTTCAGCCCGCTTGTCGCGGCTCCACGTAGAGCCGACACCGCGCCTGGGTTCTCGCCCGGGAGCGCAGCCGGCGCGCGAGCGACCCGGACGCCCAACCACAGCAGGTAGGCCGCGCCGAGGTAGGTCAGGAACTGCATCGCACTCTGGCTCTCGGCCAGCACCGCGCCGACGCCAGCCACGACGAGCGAGGCCTGCACCATGTAGCCGCCGGCCAGGCCCGAGACCGCGGGCAAGACCCCTCCGCCGCGCACGCCGGCAGTGATCGCGTACGCCCAGTCCGCGCCCGGCGTCATCACCAACATCAGGTCGACCACGATGAACGCGGCGAAGCGAGTCGGATCCATTAGTCGCAAGATATGTGCATCCGCCGGCAAAGTGGTTGCCTATTGGCCTCAGACCGTGATGATTTGCGCAAAGATATGTGGGATGGACGCTACCGATCGCAAGATCCTTGCCCTTCTCCAAGATGAAGGGCGGCTGACCGTCACGCAGCTCGCCGCCCGGATCCCCCTCAGCGTCTCGCGCTGCCAGCGCCGTCTGCGCGAGCTCGAGACCACCCGCGTCATACGCGGTTACCACGCCGACATCGACCCAGCGATGGTAGACCTCGGGTTCCGCGCGATCGTCTTCGTGACGATGCACCAAGGGGACAGCAAGACCGTCGCTGATTTCGAGAAAGCCGCCGCGGCCGTGCCCGCCGTCGTGTCGGCACAGCGACTGTTCGGCAACCCCGACTACCTCCTCCACGTCGTCGCCACCGATCTCGCCGCCTACCAAGACATCTACGACGAACGCCTCGGTGCGCTGCCCGGCGTGCAACGCCTGACCTCGACGCTCGTGATGAAAGAAGTCGTAGCCGACCGCGGCCTCCCAATCCCCGCGCGATAAGTCCCGCCACGGGTCTGCTCGAAACGCTCCTACTCAACCGACGGTGATGGCGACAGCTCGATCCACACCGGGCCAAAACACCCACAAGCGAGCCGGAGCCCGAGGAATGCAGCCACGCGACCCGCGCCGGCACCGTGACCCCTCTGGCGTGAAGCAGCCAGCAAGCCCGCGTGGCTCGAATAGGCGTGAAGCGTGATTCCTACCGCGCCGCGACGAGAATCTCGGCGTCGTCGGCTCGGAATGAGCCGACGAGGTTGTTGGCCTGCGCTCGCCTCGTGACGTTGTGGGCCGGTGCCCCGGCCGGCCGCACGTCAATCGTGAACTCGATCCCAAGCCGAGCCGAGATTCGCATGAACGTCTCAATGCTTGGGTTGACGTCGCCGAGCTCAAGCCGGGCGACCTGGGGCTGCTTCATGCCGAGGAGGTCGGCAAGCTCGCGCTGCGAGAGATGATGTTTGCGGCGGTATTTGAGGATCGCGATCGCCACCGCACGTGCCAGCACAGTCCGCTTCCACTCAGCATGAAACTCGGGGTCGGTGCGCAGCTGCTCGGCGATCAGCTCGTCGTTCGCCTTCATTCGCACTGTGCTCATGATAACACTGGTGTTATCGAAATTGATCGCGCTCGCCTAGGACTCCGTCGGCCTCGCGCGCTGTGGGGGCGGAGTCTTCCCGTCATCCGTCTCAAGGAAGAAGAGCGTTTGCGGGAGCTTGGGTAGGGATCCTGGCGGCGGAATCCGAGGCGGTTTCGGAGACTGGCCTTGAGCGTCCGGCGGTGCCATTACAAGCAGGGTATCGGCTGCTCCCGAACGCTCGGATCGCTCGACGAAGAGACCGGATGCCGTTCGCGACGGCCAGTACCCTCCAGATATGGCCACGCGCGAGCGAGTAAACGTCGACCTGGACGCCGAGGTAGCGGCGATCCTGCGCAAGCACGCCGCGGCGGCCCATGTCAGCGAGGGCGAGATCCTCGACCGCGCGGTGCGTGCTTACGACCTCCGAGCGCTCCTTGCCCGCCTTCAGGCCGAGAGCGACCTCGACGAGGATCAGGCGATGGCGCTCGCACGCGAGGAACTGAAGGCCGCGCGCACCGCCCGCCGCGCCGCCGATTGATGCGCGTCGTCGCCGACGCGAACGTCTTCGTGTCGGCCGCGTTGGGCCGTTCTCCCAATGCGCCCTCGGTCCGGATCATCAACGCTGCGCTTGACGGCCGCATCGAGCTGGTGATGTCGCCGGCGCTGCTAGGGGAGGTCGCCGAAGGCGCGGACAGGACGTGAGGGCCCGGATCTCGTCTTCGGCCGCACGGCGACCGAGGCGTTCTTCGCGTCCACGATCACAGCGCGCGCGAACAAGGCGTGGAAGCAAGCTGGGCTCGAGCCACTCACACCGCATGAGGCGCGCCACTGCGCGATCTCCTACTTCATCGCGGCCGGTCTCGACTGGAAGCAGATCTCGACCTGGGCCGGCCACGGCGATGTCCGCCAGAGGTGGAACGGCTACGGGCACCTCGTGCCAGGCGGCGAGGACACGGCAAGAGAGCGTCTCGATGCGTTCCTCACCCCACACAACCGACTCCGACTGTGGCGCACACTGTGGCGCACGACCCCAAAAACGAAAAAACCCCCGAAAACTCGCGGGTTCTGCAGTACCGCTACCGGGATTCGAACCCGGGTTTCCGCCGTGAGAGGGCGGCGTCCTAGTCCCCTAGACGATAGCGGCGAGACGCGCGTCGCAAGCGACTGTTTGAGCGTAGCGGGCAAGGCTACCGCGCGCCCCGCTGGTGCGTTTACCGTGGTCGGAGAGGGCACGCGATGCCGCGCCTCGCAGGCGACCGATCGGCTCACTCAGGGCGCGACTTCCCTGCTAAGTTCTTGCCCTTCGACGCGGCTGTGGCGGAATTGGTAGACGCGCAGGCTTCAGGTGCCTGTGTTCTTCGGGACGTGGAGGTTCGAGTCCTCTCAGCCGCATAGCACGCTGGGCGCATGGCGGCGGTTCGCGATAAGGGGTCATTCCGCACACTCGGCGCCGTCGGCGCGCCCAGTGTGGGGTTGGGTACGCCATAGGGGTCATTTCCGCGCACTCGGCGCCGGGATGCGGTCGAGTGTGCAGTTAGACCCCCAAGACCGGCCGAGCTGGACGTCCGCCGCGCGAACGAGCCGGCTACAGCCAGCCCTTCTCCTCCGCGATACGCACGGCCTCCGCCCGGTTGCGGGCATCGAGCTTGTGCATCGCCGATGAGAGGTGGTTGCGGACGGTGCCCGGAGAGAGGTAGAGAGCCTGGGCCAGGTCGGCCACGGTGGCGTGCTGGCGCGAGGCGCGCAGGACCTCGTGCTCGCGCGGCGTCAGCGGGCTCTCCCCCTCGCTGAGCGCGGCCGCGGCGAGGCCGGGGTCGACGACCCGCTCGCCGGCGACCGCGCGCCGGATGGCCGACGCGAGCTCGCTCGCCGGCGCATCCTTCAAAAGAAACCCCGCCGCGCCGCCCTCCATCGCGCGGCGCAGGTAGCCCGGACGCCCAAACGTGGTCAAGATCAGTATCCGGCAGCCGGGCAGGGCCCGCGCGAGTTCGTCGGCCGCATCGAGACCCGTGCGGCCGGGCATCTCGATGTCGAGCAGCGCGACGTCGGGAGTGGCGGTGGTCGCGGCGGCGAGGACCTCGTCTCCGCGGGAGACCTGGGCGACGACCTCGATATCGGGCTCGAGGTTGAGCAGGCTGGCCAGCGCCCCGCGGACCATCGTCTGGTCCTCGGCCAGGAGTACGCGGATCACGCGCTCGGGACGGGGACGGTGATCGCGAGGCGATAGCCGCCACCCGCGCGCGCGCCCGCCTCGATCGTTCCGTTCACGAGGCGCGCGCGCTCGGCCAGGCCGGCGATGCCGTGCCCGCCGTTCCTTGACGCCTCCTCCCCCACGCCGTCGTCGATCACCTCGACGCCGGCGTCGGTCAGGCTGGCGCTGATCCGAAACGTGCAGTGCTGCGCGCCGCTGTGACGGATCACGTTGGTGGCGCCCTCGCGGACGGTCCAGGCCAGGACGGCCTCGACGGCCGGGTCGAGCGGCACGCGGGACTCCTGAACGTCCGACTGGATTCCGGCCGCGGCGAGCGCCATGCGGGCGCCGGCCAGCTCGCCCTCGAGCGTGGGCCGGTGGTAGCCGCTGACCGCCTCGCGCACCTCGCTCAGTGCGGTGCGGGCGACCCGCTCGAGCTCGGCCACCTCGCGCGCGGCGTCGGCGGGGCGATCGGTCAGCATCCGGCCGGCGAGCTCGGCCTTCAGCGTGATCACGGAGAGGGAGTGGCCGAGCAGATCGTGCAGGTCCCGGGCGAAGCGCTCCCGCTCCTGGGCCACCGCCATGCGCGCAAGCTCGGCCCGGGCCTCGCTCAGCTCCGCGTTGCGCAGCCGCAGGTCGCTCATCACGAGCATCAGCAGGCCGATGCCCGCCGAGCTCGCCACGTAGCTGACGACGGTGCCGCCGCCGGCCCCGGCGAGCGCGGAGGTGACGCCCGCGAGCGCCGAGCAGAGCGCGACGGCGTAGAAACCCGCCCCCTCGGGAGCGACGAGCGCGCCGCAGGCTGCGCAGTACGTGAACAGGAAGCCCCACGACGATCCGTTCAACAGCGTGAGTGCGGTCGCCACCGCCAGCAGCACGACGAACAGCGCAATCGGCAAGCGGGTTTGCCTGCCGCCGCGCCAGGTCATCACCATGCTCGCGTAGGCCGCCACGAACAGGGCCGCGCCGCCGATGACGAGCCCGTGTCGTACCACCGGCCCGTGCTTGCCGATCGCGTTGAGCAGCGGGAAGACGATGAAGGCCAGCCAGATGAGCGCGGCGCCGGCACGCATCCCGCCGGGCGCGCGGCGGTAGAACAGGTTGCCGATCAGGAGCGGCCGCGCAACGCCGGCCGGCTGGACGCTCGTCCGGCCGGCCGCAGTCCTCGGCACCGATGCTCATCTCACCTCGCCCTGGGGCCGGCGCAGGAACCGCAGCATCAGGAAGATCCCGACCAGCCGTCCAGATCGCCAGCGTCCGGATGTCCTGACCGTCGAAGCCGGCGCCCAACGTGTGTGGATTGAACGCGTGCTGCATCCCGTCGGCCAATGCGCGGATCGGGAAGGACTTGGCGATGTCGACCAGCCAGTTCGGCATCCCGGTCGTCGGGAACCAGATGCTCGAGATGAACGTCAGCGGCAGGATCAGCAGGTTGACCACCACCGGCGCCGCCTCGGCGTTCGGAATGAAGCGCGTCACCCCGATTCCGAGCGTGGTGAACGCCGCGGTGCCGAGCACGAGCGTGGCGATCAAGCCGGGCAGGGTCGAGGCGCGGATATGGACGCCGTAGGCGATCGCGCCCAGCGCGAGCACGAGCGCCGTCATCGTCAGCACGATCACCAGCGTCGAACCGATCCGCGCCGCCACGTAGGCCCAGCGCGGCAGGGGCGTCCCCTGCATGCGCTTGAGCACGCCCTGGTCACGCAGGATGGCCGTGCTGATCGCCATGTTCACGAACGTGGTGGCGATCAGACCGTAGGCGAGGATGCCGGGAACGAAGAACACGTCGTAGGGAATCCCGTGGAGGCTCGAAATGTGGGCCCCCTGGTTGAGCGAGCCGAAGATCACCAGGAACATCAGCGGGAACACGAACGTGAAGATGCCCCGGCCGCGGTTGCGCCAGTAGGCGCGCTGCTCATAGCGGACCTGCCAGGCGACCAGCCCGACATCCCGCTTTACCGAATGGGTCGCCACTGCACTCATCGAACTGCCTCCTCGGCCGTTGCGTCCCCGGCCGTTGCATTGTGTCCCGTCGAGCCGGTCAGCTCCAGGTAGATGTCCTCCAGGGTGGGCTGGCTGACCGAGAAATGGCCGAGATCGACATCGTGGTCGAGCGCCCAGGTGGTGATTCGCTGCGCGGCCACCACCGGCTCCCTGGTCAGCACCGTGACCCGGTCGCTCTCGAGCATGCGTTCCTCGAGCGGTACATCGGGCAGATCGCCCAGCGACCAGCTCTCCGGCAGCGAGAAGCGGATCTCGGCCGGCCGGAGATTGCGGCCGCCGAGCTCCTCGGGCCGCCCCAGGGCGATGATCTGGCCGGCGTTCATCACAGCGACCCGGTTGGCCAGATGCTGCGCCTCGTCCATGTAGTGGGTGGTGAGGAACACCGTCTTGCCCAGGTCGCACAGCGAGCGGATCGTCGACCACGCCTGGCGGCGCGCCCCCGGGTCGAAGCCGGTCGTCGGCTCGTCCAGGAACACGAGGTCGGGATCGCCGACCAGGGCCAGAGCCAGGTCCAGCCGCCGCAGCTGACCGCCCGACAGCTTGCGCGCCCGCGTGTCGCGCTTCTCGCCCAGCTCGACCAACTCGATCAGCTCGTCGACCGGCCGGCGCCGGGCGTGGTAGCGGCTGTACATCTCGAGCAGCTCGGCGACGGTCAGGTCGTTCTGCACGCCGCATTGCTGGAGGACGATCCCCACCCGCTCGTGCAGCTCGCGCTGACCGTGTGCCGGGTCCATGCCCAGCACGCGGGCCTCACCCCCACTGCGCGTGCGGTAACCCTCGAGGATCTCGACGATCGAGGTCTTGCCCGCGCCATTGGGCCCGAGCAGACAGAACACCTCTCCACGAGCCACTTCGAAGCTCACCCCGCGCACAGCCGCAACGCCGTCGTAGCTCTTGTGCAGGTCGTGCACCTCGATGGCCAGTCCGTCCGTCGGTGTATAGGTCGTTGTCATGCCTCGCAGCGTAGGCAGCGAGGCGGCAGCGCGTAAGTGGCGCGCGGCCGAAATCCAGGGTGACAAACGTCACGGCCGGGAGCCGGCCGAGACGCCGTGCTCGGGCCCGCCGGCTACGCCGGCGCGTCGTTCCAGAGCTGGATCACCTCGGTCTCGCGCTCGTAGCCGAGCACCGACATCGCCCCCGCGCGGAGCGCCAACCGAGCACCGCCCGCCGGCGGAAGCGCGATCCAGCGTGCCGCCAGCACCCTGAAGATGTGGCCGTGGGCGAAGGCCACCGCGTCGCCGTCCGTGTCGCGGAGCCGCGCCAGCGCACGGTCCGCCCGGGCCCCCACGTCCTCCGGCTGCTCGCCGTCCGGGCAGCCATCCCGCCACAGGCTCCAGTCGGGTCGGTGCTCGCGGATCTGCGGCGTGGTCAGACCCTCATATTCGCCGTAGTCCCACTCGCGCAGGTCCTCGCAGACCTCCGCCCGATCTCCCAATCCGGCCAGCTCGCAGGTCTCGCGCGCCCGCCGGAGCGGGCTGGTCAGGACCAGCGAGAAGGTCCAGCGGGCGAGCATCGGTCGTAGCGCCTGCGCGCGCTCGCGTCCCTCCTCGAGCAGCGGGAGGTCGGTGCGGCTGGTGTGCTGGCCGCTACGGCTCCACTCGGTCTCGCCATGGCGGACCAGGACGATCGCCATTGATTCAAACCCCCTCAGGGACCCGCGCCGCGGTTCAGGCGTCGGCCGCGTCGTAGGCCTCGCGCGAGATCATCTCGCGCGCGTGCTGCTCGTCCAGCCCCGAGTCCGGATGCTCGGACTCCAGATGATGTTGTACCTGCCGGAGCAACTCGTCGTCGGTCGCCGCCGACAGCGGCTCGCCGCAGATGTTGCACTCGATGACTCGCTTGGTCATTACCCGCTCGCTTCCTCGTGGGCTGTAAGAGTCGCAGTCCCGGCATTCGATCGTGCGCTCGCGCGGACATCCGCCGACGCACTCAGATCCGATGCCGACCCGGCCTCGACCTCCTGGGCGGCCAGCAGTGCGGCGCCGAGGACGCCGGCGCGGACGCCGTGCCAGGCCAGCCGGATGCTGGTCCTCCGGCCGAGCCCGGGCACCACGTAGCCGAGCGCGACGCGCTTGGCCGGCTCGAGCAGCAGATCGCCCGCTCGTGCCGCCCCGCCGCCGATCACGACCTCCTCCGGGTCGAACGTGTTGATCGCGTTGGCGATGCCGATCCCGACCCGCTCGGCCCAGATCTCGACGATCCCCATCGCCACGGGATCTCCATTCTGTGCCGCCTCGACCGCTTCCGCTCCCAGGACTGGCGTCCCGCCCGCCTTGAGCTTCCCGAGGGCGGAGTCGGGCTCCTCGCCGGCCGCCTGCGCGGCCAGCCGGTCCAGCGCGTGGCCGGCCGCCGCGTACTCGAGCGATCCCGGCTGGGGAAACACCGGCCCCGGCGACGGAACGCGCGCCGCCCCGTTCAACCCGAGGCCGACGAGCGTGTGGCCGAGCTCCCCCGCGCCCCCGGTGGCGCCGCGGTAGATCCTGCCGCCGAGCACGATTCCACCGCCCAAGCCCGTTCCGACGGTGAGCATCACGAGATTGCGAGCCACCAGCCGGAGCTCCGAGTCGTGCGCCTCGGCGAGCGCCGCCACCGTGGCATCGTTGTCGACGAACACGGGTACGCCGAGCCGCTCTCCGAGAACCTGGCGTAGCGGCACGTCGGTCAGCGGGATGTTGACCGACGACACCACCCGCCCCGTCTCGAAGTCCACCACCGAGGGAACGCCGATCCCGATCGCGGCCAGATCGTCTGACCGGATGCGGTTGACCAGAGCCACGAGCTGGTCGATCAGCGCCCCGCTGCCCGAACGGTCGGTGGCCTCCAGCCTGGACTCGCCGATCTCCCGGCCGCGCAGGCAGGCGACGACCACCTTGGTGCCGCCCAGATCGACCCCCAGAACCGCGCTCACGACCGCCCCGCGGCCGACGGCAGACGCCCGGCTGCCTCTCGATCGAGCAGCACCTTGACCTCCTTGGCCAGCGGCGGAAGTAGCGAGGAGGGCACGTGGGGATCTGGAGTGGCGTCCGGCCCGAATGCCGCCGCCACCGCGTCCGCCTTGGACTTCCCCGTGGCCAGGAACACGATCTGCCGGGCCTTGACCAGGGCCGGGAACGTCAGCGTGATCCGCGAGACATACGGTTCGAGCCCGGCCTGCTCCACACCGACCACCGGGCGCGAGCGCTCGGACAGCGATTCCTGGTCGGGGAACATCGAGGCGAGGTGACCATCAGGCCCGATCCCGAGCAGCACCAGATCGAACTGCGGCGAGCCGGCGGCACGCAGCTCGCGCTCATAGTCGTCGGCTCCCTCACTCGGTCCGAGCTCACCCTTCATGCGATGCACGGTCGGTCGGGGCAGCTCCCCGAGCGGATCGAGCAGCGACGCCTTGACCATGCCGAAGTTGGAGCGCTCGTCTTCGGGTGGCACGCAGCGCTCGTCGCTGAACCACATCGTGCAGTGCGACACGTCGATGCCGACCGTGCGCACCGCCTCGACGAACTCCCCGTAGGCCGCGCTCGGGGTCGATCCCCCGGTCAGGACGATGTCGCCGCCCCCGGCGGCGATGCCAACCAGCATCGCGGCGCAGGCGCGCGCGGGATCGTCGAGGATCTCGATCTCAACCGACATTCACACCACCCTGGTATCGACGCACAGCTCCCTGGCGGCCCGCAACGCGGGACCGTACGTGGGATCGCGGAGATGGGACTGCCTGACGCCCTCGCCCAGAATTCCACCCTCTCCCCGTGACGCCCCCAGGACCAGCCAGCTGCTCTCGTCCTGACCGGGCGAGATCTCCCGCGCGCACAGACCGCCCTCGGCACGATCCAGCGACAGCGAGTGACCGTTCTCCCAGGCCACCGTCACCCCGGCCAGTCCCGGCACGTCCTGGTCGGTCGGCTCCAGGCGAATGTCCACGTAGCGCGGACCGCCCGTGTAGGCGCGACCGCGCAAACTGTCGCCGTCGGAGCGCTGGAGCGGCCGGATGTCCCACTCCAGACGGGACGACAGCCAGCCCGCGAGCAGCAGCGCGCTCGCCGTCGAGTCACCCTGGTGCCGGACCGTGAGACCGTCCAGCGATCCCATCACTGCGCGGCGGCCCGGCCGGTCGAAGCTGGCCGCCAGCCGCTCGCGCCATGGCGTGGTGCGCAGCCAGGCCAGATCGACCACGTAGGACGAGCGCAGCTCATCCTCGGCCCGACCGAGTCCGCCGTCGGCCTCGGGTGCGTCGTCGGTGTCGAGCAGCATCACGTCGATCATCCCGCGCAGCGCGGCCACCGCGTCGGGGTGGCCGTGCGGGGACCACAGGACGGTGGGAAGCTCGGACATCACGATCGGATCGACGATCGTCTCCAACCCGGCGAGGTGCTCGGGTCCCATGTCGATCTCGACCTGCTCGGTCATGACGCCCATGCGGCCGGCCCCTTCCACATAGCGCACCACCGCCACCGCGTCGAGCGCGTCGCGGCCGTCCTCGACCGCGCAGAGGATCGTGCGGGAAGCGTGGTAGCGGCCGACCCGCTCGAGCCGGTTGGCGACCTCGCCCTTCCAGGAGCGGTCGGCGACCACGACCAGGTTGAGCACCCGAGCCGGCGCGAGTCCCTGGTTGGCGGCGTGGCGCGCGCGCAGCAAATCGCGCAGGGCGGCCTCGATCGCGTCCGGATTGGTGTTCTGCTCCGACCAGACGTCTTCGCTCACGACCGCCGCCCGCTGTCGGGTTGCGAACCGGCGCCCACGCCGACACCCCGCCGCCCGCTGTCGGATTGCGAACCGGCGCCCACGCTCACAACCGGCGCCACCGGCGATCGCCTTCGAGCAGCCCGTCCGCCTCGGACGGTCCGGCCGAGCCGGCCGGGTACTGCGGGATCGGCGAGGTGGTGTCCTCGTGCCACGCGGTCAGGATCGGGTCGATGATCCCCCACAGCGCCACGATCTCGTCGCCGCGCGTGAACAGGGTCGCGTCGCCGCGCATCGCGTCGAGGATTAGCCGCTCGTAGGCCTCGGGCGACTCCGACAGGAACGAGGTTCCGTACCGGAACTCCATGTTGACCGGGCGAATCCGCATGCGCGCGCCCGGGATCTTCGCTCCCAGCGACACCGACACACCCTCGTCCGGTTGCACGGTGAGGATGATCTGGTTCGGCTGGACGCCGACCGAGCCGATGTTCTGGAACGCGAGGTGGGGAACCGGCTTGAGCGTGACGACGATCTCGGTCACCTTGCGCGCGAGCTGCTTGCCGGTGCGCAGACAGAACGGGACGCCGGCCCAGCGCCAGTTGGACACGTGCAGCCGTAGGGCGGCGTAGGTCTCGGTGCGCGAGTTCCTGTCGACGCCCTCCTCTTCGAGGTAACCGCTCACCCGCTTGCCGCCGACAACGCCCGGCCCGTACTGGGCCCGGACCGTCATGTGCGGCACTTCTGCCGGCGTCGGAGGCACAATCGCCTCGAGCACCTTGAGCTTCTCGTCACGCACCCGGTCGGCGTTGAACGAGGTCGGCGGCTCCATCGTGAGCAGCGCGAGCAGCTGCATCATGTGGTTCTGGACCAGGTCGCGCAGGGCGCCGGCGCCCTCGTAGTAGCCGGCCCGCCCTCCGATCCCGATGTCCTCCGCCGCGGTGATCTGCACGTAGTCGACGAAGTTGCGGTTCCACACCGGCTCGAACAGCGAGTTGGCGAAGCGCATCGCCATCAGGTTCTGGACCGTCTCCTTGCCCAGGTAGTGATCGATCCGGAACACCTGCGACTCGTCGAACACCTCGAGCACGTGCGCGTTGAGCTGGCGGGCTGACGCCAGGTCGTAGCCGAATGGCTTCTCGATCACGATCCGGGTCTCGGCGTTCTCGCACTCGGCCAGGCCGGCCTGCCCGAGCTTGCCGGCGATCACCGGGAAGAACTGAGGCGCGGTCGACAGGTAGAAGACCCGGTTCAGAGGCTCGCCGGCGCGCTCGTCGAACTCGCGCAGGACCCGGCCGAGCTCGGTGTACACGTCGTCGTCGTCGAACGCGCCGGGGACGTAGCGCATCTCGTCGAGCAACCCTTTGAGCACGCTGGCGTCCGGCCGCCGGCGGGAGAAGCGGTCGATCGACTGCCGCGCCATGTCCTGAAAGTCCTCGTCCTCCTGGCCGCGGCGCGCGACGCCGATCATCTCGAACCGCTCCGGGAGCGCCCCCTCGTGCGCGAGGTTGTACAGCGCCGGAAGCAGCTTGCGGTGGGCCAGGTCGCCGGTCGCGCCGAAGATGACGAGCGCGGTCGGGCGCACCGGGAGGCGCTCGAGCCCTTCGATCAGCGGGTTTTCCTGCTCGAGTTCCGTGGCTACGGCGGCGGCTTGCATTCGCTCAGGCCTCCTGGAGAATTTGGCTCACCCCGGCCTCGGTGAGCGCCGGCAGGCGCGGATTCAGCTCGGTGATCGTGCTCATGTGAAACCCCCTTGGAGCTAGCCGGAACGCGCCCGCGAAACGACCTCCCGGCCCGCGTCCGCCACCCGTTCGGGGGTGAAGCCGAAGTGCTTGTAGAGCGCGCCGGCCGGGGCCGAGGCTCCGAACGTCTCCATCCCGATGATCTCGCCGAGGTCCCCCACCCATTCACGCCATCCGAACGGACTCGCCGCCTCGACCGCCACACGGGCGCGGCAGCCCGCCGGCAATACGCGCTCGCGATATTCGGCGTCCTGCGCGGCGAAGTTCTCCATGCACGGCATGCTGACCAGCCGGGTGGCGATCCCCTCGGCCTCGAGCGCATCGGCCGCACGGGCGCAGATGTGCACCTCGGTCCCGGTCGCGATCAGGATCAGGTCTGGCGGGTCCGGCTCGCTGGGGGAGTAGCGCAGCACGTAGGCGCCTCGCTCGATCGCGTCGTCGGGCACCGCCGCCGGGTCCCACGTCGGAATCCCCTGGCGCGAGAGGACAAGGCCGGTCGGATGGTCCTTGGCCTTGATCGCGTAGTGCCAGGCCAGCGCCGTCTCGTTGGCGCCCGCCGGCCGCACCACCCGCAGCACCGGCATCGCCCGCAGGCCGGCCAGATGCTCGATCGGCTGGTGGGTGGGCCCGTCCTCGCCCAGACCGATCGAGTCGTGCGTCCAGACGAAGATCGACGGGAGCTTCATCAGGGCCGCCAGGCGGATCGAGCCGCGCATGTAGTCGGTGAACGTGAAGAACGTCGATCCGTAGGCGCGGAGGTAGTGGAGGTTCATCCCGTTGACGATCGCGCCCATCGCGTGCTCGCGGATCCCGAAGTGCAGGTTGCGTCCCTCGTAATGGCCCGGCTCCACGCTGTCGGCGCCGTCGATCAGCGTCAGCGTCGATGGCGCCAGATCGGCCGACCCCCCTACCAGCTCGGGGACCTGAGCCGCAGCCCACTGGAGCACCTCCTGCGAGGACTTGCGCGTGGCGGTCATCGACCCCGACGGGTGGAACCTCGGCACCTCGCTGTCCCAGCCCTCGGGGAGCTTGCCCGCCACGATCCGCTCGAACTCGCCCGCCAGCCCCGGGTGCTCCTGGGCGTAGGCGTCAAAGCGTTCTCGCCAATCCGCCTCGAACTCGGCACCGCGCTCGACGCAGCGCCGGAAGTGGTCGAGTGCCTCCGCGGGCACATAGAACGGGTCGAGCGACGGCCACCCCATGTGTTCTTTGGTCAGCCGGATTTCCTCTTCGCCGAGCGGCGATCCGTGGGCTCCGGCGGTGTCGTGCTTGTTCGGGCTGCCCTGGGCGATGTGGGTGCGAACGATGATCAGCGACGGTTTGTCCTCGACCGCGATCGCGTTCTCGAGCGCCTTCTGAAGGTTGTCGAGACCGACGTTCTCCTCGAGGTCCTGAACGTGCCAGCCGTAGCCTTCGTAGCGCTTGCCCACATCCTCGGTGAAGGCGAGCTTGGTGTCGCCCTCGATCGAGATGTGGTTCTGGTCGTAGAACGAGATCAGCCGGCCCAGCCCGAGATGGCCGGCCAGCGAGGAGGCCTCGCCCGAGATGCCCTCCTCGAGGTCGCCGTCGGAGGCGATCACGAACGTGCGGTGGTCGACGATGTCGTGTCCCGTACGGTTGAAGCGGGCGGCCAGCATCCGCTCGGCCAGCGCTAGGCCGACCGCGTGGGATATTCCCTGCCCCAGCGGCCCCGTGGTCACCTCGATGCCCGGCAAGTCGTGGTACTCGGGATGTCCCGCCGCCCGCGAGCCGAGCTGGCGGAACTGCATGATGTCGTCCTCGAGGCTGACGTCGTAGCCGGCCAGGTACAGCGTCGAATAGAGCAGCATCGACGCGTGCCCGCACGAGAGCACGAACCGGTCGCGGTCGGGCCAATCGGCGTTCCGCGGGTTGTGGCGCATGACCCGGGCGTAAAGGACATAGGCCAGCGGAGCCAGCGCCATGGGCGTGCCCGGGTGGCCCGAGTTGGCTTTCTGCACGGCGTCCATCGACAGCGTGCGAATGGTGTCCACGCACAGCTTGTCCAGGGCCGTCGTGGTTTCGGTGGCGGTCACCGGCGCAGCATAACCCGATCGCGGTCCCGGCAAAGAACGGGACGGTGAATTCGGAAGGCTTGGTTGGAGATCAACCGAAGAGCACTTCGAAGTGCTGGTACTCCTCGATCGGGACGTGCCGCACCTCGGCCACCGCGTCGGCCAGCGCGATGAGCTCGATCTTGGTCGAGTGCAGCGCGGCCATCGTGCCCCACTGCCCGGCGTGCACCGCGTCGATCGCGGCCAGCCCGAGGCGCGTGGCGAGCACCCGGTCGAAGGCGGTCGGCGTGCCGCCGCGCTGGACGTGGCCGAGCACGGTGGCGCGGGTCTCGTACCCGGTGCGGGACTCGATCTCGCGTTCGAGCGCGACGCCGATGCCGCCCAGCCGGGGGTGTCCGAACTCATCCACCGACCCGGTCTGCATGGTCATCGTCCCTTCCTTGGGCATCGCCCCTTCGGCCGCGACGACGATCGAGAAGTAGCGCCCGCGCTCGTGGCGGCGGCGGATCAGCCGGCACACTTCGTCGATGTCGAACGGGATCTCCGGGATCAGGATCACGTCGGCGCCGCCCGCCACACCCGAGTGCAGGGCGATCCACCCGGCGGTCCGTCCCATGACCTCGACGACCAGGATCCGGTTGTGACTCTCGGCCGTCGTGTGCAGCCGGTCGATCGCCTCGGTGGCGATCTGCAGCGCGGTGTCGAACCCGAACGTGACGTCGGTGCCGCCGAGATCGTTGTCGATCGTCTTCGGAACCCCGACCACGTTGACGCCGTCGGCGTGCAGCCGGTTGGCCACCCCCAGCGTGTCCTCGCCGCCGATCGCGATGATCCCGTCCAGGTTGAAGTCCCGGAGCGTCTGGCGGACCTTGTCCACACCGTCGTCGCGCTTGTAGGGGTTGGTGCGCGAGCTGCCCAGGATCGTGCCGCCGCGCGGGAGGATGCCTCGAGTCGACTCGATCGTCAGGTCGATGAACGACCCCTCGAGCACGCCGCGCCAGCCGTCGCGGAATCCGACCAGCTGATCGCCGTAGGCGTCGATCCCCTTACGTACGACGGCGCGGATCACCGCGTTCAGCCCGGGGCAGTCGCCACCGCCGGTGAGCATGCCGATCCGCATCGTCGGGAATCCTATGCGGTCATGGACGGCGCATGTTGCCCGCGTGTTGGCGTCGTCCTGTGGGAAGCCTTGGACCATGAAGCGACACGACGCCAAACAGCGCGCACTCCGGATCGGCCTTGGCACCGCCGGCGCTCTGGCGGCCGGCGGCCTGCTCCAGGCCGTCCACACCCGCCGGATCGCCCGCGATCCCGAGAACGAGGCGCTCGAGACGACGCCCCACGGCCGCCCGCAGAGCGTCCGCTCGGCCGACGGGACCCGCCTGCACGTGGAGGTGTTCGGTCCCGAGGACGGCGATACGGTCGTGCTCGCCCACGGCTGGACGGAGGCGCTCCGGTTCTGGACCTACGTGATCCGTCGCCTCGAGCGCAAGGGCTTTCGCGTCGTCGCCTACGACCTGCGCGGGCACGGCGACAGCGCGCCGGCCAAGAGCGGTGACTACGGGATCGCCCGCTTCGGCCAGGATCTCGAGGCGGTGCTCGAGGGATGCGTGCCGCCCGAGCGGCGCGCCGTGGTCGCGGGTCACTCGCTCGGCGCCATGTCGATCGCCTCGTGGGCCGAGCAGCACGACGTGGAACGACGGGTCCGGGCGGCCGCGCTGCTCAACACCGGCGTTGGCGACCTGGTCGCCGAGCACCTGCTCCTCCCCCTCCCCGGGATCGCTCAGGCGATCAACCGAGCGATCGCGCTGCGCGGCTTCCTCGGCAACCAGACGCCGCTCCCGCGCTTTTCCACCCCGCTGAGCTACGCGGCGGTCCGCTACATCGCGTTCGGGCCCGACGCCTCACCCGCACAGGTGGCTTTCTTCGAGCGGATGCTCGTCACCTGCCCGCCGGACGTCCGGGCCAACATCGGCATCGCGATGTCGGAGATGGACCTGCACCACGCGCTGCCGCGCCTCACCGTCCCGACCATCGTGATGGCCGGCGCCGACGACAAGCTGACGCCGCCCTCGCACGCCCGGCGCATCGCCGAGATGCTGCCCCAGCTGCGGCGGCTCGCCGTGCTCGAGCACGCCGGTCACATGACCCCTCTCGAGCGCCCCGATGTGGTCACCGAGGCCCTCGCTGAGCTGGTCAGGCTGACCGCCGAGCGGGTGTCGGCCTGAGAGGCTCTGGCAGAGTGTCAGCGGTGGGACCCCGCGCCGTGTCACCGTCGTCGCCGCTCTGTCATGTGCTGCGCGAGGACCCCGAGCTGGCCGATGTGATCCCGCCCGAGCGCCGCGAGCAGGCGGTCGAGGACTGCACGGCGCCGGAGCTCCTGATCCAGCCGGGCCGCTGGGCGGGCCGCGGATCGCTCGGCTTCCGCGGCGGGATCGGCGTGCTCGTCCTGACCGGGCTGATGGTCCGCCGCGTGGGGATCGAGGGGCGGTTCGGCGCCGAGCTGATCGGCGAGGGCGACCTGCTGCGCCCTAACGAGGAGAGCATCTCGCCGCTCTTGCCGCTCACCACGGACTGGATGATCATCCTGCCCACGCGCGTGGCCGCGCTCGACCGCGAGTTCGAGCAGCGCCTGGCTCAGTACCCGGAGCTCGGGCGGTGCCTGATCGCCCGGGCGCTTCAGCGCTCCAAGAACCTGTCCGTCAACATGGCCATCGTGCATCAGGCGCGAGTCGACGTGCGGCTGCACATGCTCCTCTGGCACCTGGCGGCCCGCTGGGGCCGGGTGCGCAGCGACGGCACCGTGCTGCACCTGCGCCTGACCCACACCGTCCTGGCCGATCTGGTCGCCGCGCGCCGGCCGACCGTCACGACCGCCCTGTCCGACCTGGCCAGGCGCGGGCTGGTCAGGACCGACGGGGAGACATGGCTTCTGTCTGGCGAGGCGCCGGGAGATCTGCTTGCCTACTCCGGCGAATCCGATCGCCGGGCCGGCCACTCGGCCGACTGAGTCGCGGGTCACCCCCAGTGCACATCGATCCGTACATCGTCCTCGGGAGCGCCATCATCGGGCTCCTCGTCGGCATGACCGGCGCGGGCGGCGGCGCCCTGATGACGCCGATGCTGATCCTCCTGTTTGGCGTGACGCCCGCGGCGGCGATCTCGAGCGACCTGGTGGCCGCGGTCGTCATGCGGCCGTTCGGCGCCGGGGTCCACCTCCGGGCCGGCACGGTCAACCTGCGCCTGGTCCGCTGGATGGTTCTCGGCTCGGTGCCCGCCGCGCTGCTCGGCGCCTACCTGTTACACGCGCTGGGCGACTCGAAATCTGCCCAGCAGCACATCGAGACGGTCCTCGGGATCGCACTGCTGCTCGGCGCGAGCGCGATGGCGCTGCGCTTCGTGCTCGACCGCCGCGCCGGACAGAACCGCCTCGCGGTCGTCCACGAGATCCAGCCCCGGCCGCTGGCCACGATCGCGATCGGCATCGTGGGCGGCCTGATCGTCGGCATGACCTCGGTCGGCTCGGGTTCGTTGATGATCGTGCTGCTTCTGTTCGTGTATCCGACGATCGGCGCCAACCAGCTCGTCGGCACAGACCTGACTCAAGCGGTTCCGCTCACCCTGGCGGCCGCGCTGGGGGCGCTGGTCTTCGGTCACGTGGTGCTCGACGTGACGGTGTCGCTGATCATCGGCAGCGTGCCCGCCGTACTGGTCGGCTCGATGCTCTCCTCGACCGTCCCTGACCGCTATGTCCGTCCGGCCATCGCGTTCGTGATCTTCGCCTCCGGCCTCAAGTACGTGGGGCTTCAGACGACGGCGCTCGGCTGGGTGCTGTGCGGCCTGCTGTTCGCCGCGGGCGCCACCTGGCTCACCTTCGCCCAGCCCTGGCGGGCGTGGATGGCACCGTCGGACGCCAGCGAACTTCTCCGAGGTAGCGAGCCCGAAGAGCTTGTCGGCGACCCGAACCCTTGACGTCCCGGTAGAGGGCGGGCACCTCGCCGCGTTCCGGCTCGGCAGCGGCCCGCGCGGGGCCGACCCGGTGCTCGTCGTCCACGGCATCACCGCCAACCACCGGGCCTGGCTGCCCGTGGCCCGCGCGCTGGACGGTGCCGCTGAATTGCTCGCGGTCGACCTGCGCGGGCGTGGCGCGAGCAGCGCCCTTCCTCCTCCGTACGGGATGGGGGCCTACACGCGCGACATGGCCGCCGTGCTCGAGCGGTGCGGGATCGAGCGCGCGGTGCTCGTCGGCCATTCGCTCGGCGCCTACGCGGTGGCGCGCTTCGCCGCCGATCACCCGGAGTGCGTGCGCGCCACGGTGCTGGTCGACGGCGGCCTGACCCTCCCGGGGATCGAGGGCGTCGATCCCGAGGCGTTCGTGACCGCGTTCCTCGGCCCTGCCCTGGCCCGCCTGGAGCTCGAATTCGCCACGCGCGAGGAGTACCACCGCTGGTGGCGCTCACACCCGGCCTTCGCCGGCGGCGAAGTGGCCGACGAGGACCTGATCGCGTACGCCGACCACGACCTCGGTGGCGAGCCGCCCCACCTGCGCTCGACCGTGGCCAAGGACGCGGTGCGGGCCGACGCGCACGAGTTGTTCGAGATCGGCAAGCCCGCCCTCCGGCTGAACGTGCCCGTCGAGATGCTGCGCGCCCCGCGGGGGCTCCAGAACGACCCTCACCCGATGATCCCGGCCGAGCTGGCCGCGGCGTGGGCGCAGGCCGACCCCGGTCGTCGACGCGTCGGCGAAGTGGCCGATGTCAACCATTACACGATCGTGATGGGCGCCACCGGTGCCCGCGCGGTGGCGCAAGCGATCGTGCGCGCAGCGGCAAATCCGGCCGGGGATCCTGCCCTACGATCCGCTCGATGAGCAGTGCCGGGACGGTCGGGACCCCGCTGGAGCCACCCGAGCCGGATCTGACGCAGGAGGAGATGGTCGCCCGGGCGGTCGCGCTGCGACCCCGCCTGGTGGCCGAGCAGGAGGCGACCGAGCGCCGCACCTACTACTCGCGGGAGATGCACGAGGCATTCCTGGCCGCCGGCTTCTACCACCTGTACGTCCCGCGGCGTTACGGCGGCTACGAGTTCGACGTGCCGACCTACGTCGGCGTCGTGCAGGAGATCGCCCGCGGCTGCGTCTCGACCGCCTGGTGCCTGGGCCTGGCCATGAACCACGCGCTGATGGTCGGGTCCTGGTGGCCGCCGGAGGCCCAGGACGAGATCTTCGCCCGCGGCGACTTCCGCTGCGCGTCGGTGGCGGCGCCGGTCGGCCGCGCGGCGCGCACCGACGACGGGTGGGAGATCAACGGCCAGGTGGCATTCGCCTCGGGCGTCCCCTGGTCCACGTACTACATGGGCCAGGCGCTGCTCCCCGCGCCGGCCGACGCCGCGCCCGACGATCCCCCGCCGCTGCTGCTGTTCGTCGCCCCCCGCGAGGAGTGGGAGATGCTCGACGACTGGGGCGACATGCTCGGCCTCAAGGGATCGGGCTCGCACAGCATCCGCTTCGACGGGACGCGGATCCCGGCCGGCTGGGGGTTCGAGGGCAGCATGCTGGACGTCGAGGTCGGCGGCGGCACGCCCGGCTCGCGGCTGCACGGCAACCCGATGTACTCCGGCCGCGCCGTCTCGATCTTCACGATCTCGCTGGCCGCCGTGACGATCGGCGCCGCTTACAACGCACTCGACGAGTACGAGCGGCTGATGCGGGAGCGCAAGACTCCGCTGCCCCCGTTCGTCCCGCGCATCAAGGACCCCGACTACCAGCGCTGGTACGGCCGCGCCCTGACCCACATCGCCACCGCGGAGGCGGCCACGCTGCACGCCGCCGAGCGCCACATGGAGCTGTGCCGGCGCAACGTCGAGGACGGCGTTCCGTACACGTTCGGCGACGACATGCTCCTGGCCGGGATCGCTCGCGAAGCGATGCTGATGTGCTGGCGGGTGATCGACGACGACCTGTGGCAGACCGTCGGCGCGTCGGTGGCGCGCGACGGCGAGCGCACCACCCGCGTGTTCCGGGACATGGCGGTGGCCGCCGCACATCGGAACCTGCAGCTGCGCGACACGTTCTACGGGGACATCGGCCGGGCCGCGCTCGGCGAACCGCAGCGCATACCAGGGCGCTGAGGTTTTGGGCCTCGCACGGAATCCGGCCTGTTAGCGCCCTTCCGGCTCGAACGTTGAGGGGCCGGATTCCGCACGCTCGGCGTCCATGGGGCCTAGTACCCCGTCCGGACGGTGGTCGCTCACACACCACCCCGAGTTCCCCACACTCACCGCCCCCGTATGGGTGAATTCATATTCACTCGGCTCTGGACCGAGTTTCGCCACACTCGGCGACCGCGGGTCGCCGAGTGTCGAGTTAGTCGGGCAGCCTATCCGCGACCCAGCCGGTCAGCACGGCCAGCGCCTCGACGTTGTTGCGCTCGAGCATGATCCCGTGGCTGTTGCCGTGCACGCCGTGGTCGGCCAGCCGCACGAGCGTCACGTCGCACCCGGCCTGTTCCAGGAACGCCACCAGGTCGCGGTCGAACAGCGCGAACATCGAGGCCTCCCCGGTCACCACCGCGATCGGGAAGCGGCTCAGATTCGGCAGCCGGCGCGGCGGCCCGGCCCGTAGCTCCTCGGCGCTGGCTGCCGGCGGGTCGTACGTCAGCGGGGCGCTCGCCAGGCCCCAGGCGAGGTCGAGCCCCATCTCCGGCCGCTTGGCGAACGGCGGCCCGAGCACCTCGATCGCGATCAGCGCCGCCACCATGTCCGGCCGCGCGTCGGCGGCGAGGAACGTGCCGGGGCCGGCCATCGAGTGGGTGACGAGCACGGCCGGCCCGACCCGGTCGAGCAGCTCGGACAGCCGCGCCTGCTCGAGGGACTGCATGTCGGCCAGGCTTGCGAGCATCGGGCCCGACGGCGCGAGCCACTGGTCATAGACCGGGTCCCCGGGCTCTCGCCCGCCCGGCCATTGCGTGTGTAGCCCGGCCGTCGGATGCGAGTCGGGGCCCTCGGCGGGTGGCACGAAGATCGGGCGGAGCGCCTGCGCCCCCATCGGCGGGCCCATCGGCCCGAGCACGTCCGGGTGAAACGGAGAGCGGCCGTGCCCGGGCCGGTCGACCACGTACACGGTGTGCCCCTGCTCGACGAGCAGCCGCGACCAGCCGAGCCGGCCGTCGGGCGTGGTCAGATAGTCGGTGCCCTGGCCGCCGCCCCCATGCACCAGCACCCACGGCGGCCCGGACGCCGCGTCCGAGGCGGGCGCTTCCCACTCGACGTACATGGGCCCCCGCAGGACCGTGCCGAGCGGGCCCTCGACCCGGTCCGACACGCCCACCCAGAACGATCCGCGCCGTGAGGTGGTGACCGGTCCGGACGGGGTGTGGCGGCTCATGCCGCGGCGCTCGCCCGCCGGGCCCCCTCGGCCAGCACGGCCAGCTTGGCCCAGCAGATGTCCGGGTCGACCGAGCCGAAGCCCGACCACGTGCCGAAGCCGCAGTCGGTGCCGGCCACCACGCGCTCGGGCCCGACGATCTCGGCGTAGCGCCCGAGCCGCTGCGCCACCAGATCCGGGTGCTCGATGTAGTTGCAGGTCGAGTCGATCACGCCCGGCGCCAGGATCTTGTCGGCCGGGATCGTCGCCTCGCGCCACGCCGCCCACTCGTGCTCGTGGCGAGGGTTGGCCGCCTCGAACAGGATCGTCGCCGGCTTGGCCGCCAGCACCACATCGGCGATCTTGGCCACGTCGATGTCGAGGTGGTGCGGCCCCTCGTAGTTGCCCCAGCACAGGTGCAGGCGAACTCGGTCGGCCGGCACGTCGCGGAGCGCGCGGTTGATCGCCTCCACGTGCCGAGCCGCCGCGGCCACGAACTCCTCGTCGGAGCGGTCGCGGTACATGATGTGGCGGCCCATGGCCAGGTCGGGCGCGTCGATCTGGAGCAGGAACCCGGCGCCCACGATCGCCTCGTACTCGGTCTTCATCGCCTCGCCGATCGCGTCCAGGTACTCGTCCAGGCTCGGGTAGTGCTCGTTGGGCTGAAACAGCGCGATGATCCCCGGCGAGGGCGCGTTCATGAACGCGCCGGCCACCGGCTGGCCCTCGATCGCGCGCGCCAGCCGGTCCAGGTCGGCTTGCAGCGGCTCGGGATGCTCATACCGGATCGGGCCCCGGCAGATCGGGCGCAGGTAGCGGGCGCTCCCGCCCTCGTCCGCGAGCCGCTTCATGTAGCGCGGGTAGGCGTCGAGATCGGCCGGGGTGGCCCGCGGCACCTCGCCCACCTCGAACCCGCTGAGGCGGTGGCGGATGTACGTGGCGTAGCCGATCTTGCTCATCTCGCCGTCCGAGACGAAGTCGATGCCCGCCTCGACCTGATGGCGCACCCGGTCGCGGACGGCATCGTCCAGCAGGCGGTCGTACGTCGCGCGGTCGACCGGATCGCCGCGGTCCTCGGCCCAGACGAGCTCGACCAGCTCCGGCGGCCGGGGCAGGCTGCCCACGTGGGTGGTGAGGATCCGCGTCACGGGCGCGATCAAATCACAGCCTGGGTCGGGACCTTGGGAAATAACTCGTGCATAGCGCGAGTTACTTCCCAACCGTCGCTCACGACGCCTCGTCGACCCGCGACTGCAGCCGGCGCATCCCGGCCAGCCACCGCTCGTAGTCGAGCGCCTTGCGCTGGAAGAACGTGAGCACCTCCGGGTGGGGCAGGATCAGGAACTGCTCGCGATCGATCGCGTCGATCACCACGTCGGCGACCTGCTCGGGCTCGAGCATCGCACCGGCGTCCCGGACCACGCGGTGGGCCAGTTCGTCGCCCTGGGTCATCGCCGTGCGAACGCCCATCGGGCATAGGCAGCTGACCCGCAGGCCGCGATCGCCGTAGGTGACCGACAGCCACTCGGCGAACCCCACCGCCGCGTGCTTGGTCACCGCGTACGGGGCCGATCCGATCTGGGTCAGAAGCCCCGCCGCCGACGCGGTGGCCACGAAATACCCCTCCCCCCGATCCAGCCAGCCCGGCAACAGCCGCCGGGCGGCCAACACGTGCGCTCGGATGTTGACCGCGAACGCCTGGTCCCAGACCTCGTCCGGGGTCTCCACAGGGTCCTCGCCGATGGCCACGCCGGCGTTGGCGAAGAACACCTCGACCGGACCGAGTTCCGCCTCCACGCGGTCGATCAGGCCCGAGACCGCCTCCCAATCTGTCACGTCGGCGGGGACGACGACATGTCCGCCGCCGAGCGAACGACCGACTTGCTCGAGAGCCGATTCCTGGATGTCGGTCGCCGCCACCCGCGCGCCCTCGGCGGCGCAGCGCAGCGCCAGCGCGCGCCCGATTCCCCCGGCCGCGCCGGTCACCACCACGGTCCGCCCCGCGAGCCTCACGCCGGGCCCAATCTGTCAAATGAATTGATCATCACGCTCCTCAGGGCGGATTGATTATGCGGTTTCTGTCGCAAAGCCGACGGGTACGAACCCGGGGTAGAGACGAGGAAAGCGAGGGTCCTGCGATGAGTTCTACATCCACCGGGGCACAGCTGCGACAGGCGCAGACGGCACCTTCCGGCGCTCACACCCCCCGGTCGATCCTGGCCCGGCTCGACCGCATCGGCGTGTGGTCGATGCCGTTCATGTTCGTCGGGATCATCGGCCTGGGTTTCATGTTCGCGTTCTACGACGTGTTCGACATCAACGTGTCGTTCATCCAGAGCTGCGTGGCGCTCAAGCACGGCTGCACGCCGGCCAACGCGGTGACCACGCTGCGGATCCCGGTGGTGCTCAACCTGGCCGGCTACGTGATCGGCGCCCTCGTCCTCGCGCCGATGTCCGACCGCGTCGGGCGGCGCAACATGCTGCTGTTCACGATGGTCCTCACCGGCCTGGGCTCGCTCTACAACGCGCTGGCGCCCGACTACACGCAGTTCGTGATCGCGCGGGTCATCACGGGCATCGGCGTGGGCGCCGACCTGGCCATCGTCAACACCTACGTCGGCGAGGTCGCGCCGCGGCGCAACCGCGCGCGGTGGATCTCGGTGATCTTCATCATGTCTTCGCTGGGGGCGCTGCTGGGCATTTGGCTCGGCTTGTTCCTGACTACCCCGTCCGCCCCCTGGCCCCACGGCCTGTCGTTCGCCCAGGCCGGTCCGAGCTTCAACGACGGCTGGCGCTGGATGTACGGGGTCGGCGCGCTGCTGGCCGCGGTCGGCGTGCTGCTGCGCCTCGAGCTGCCCGAGTCGCCGAGATGGCTGATCGGGCAGCGACGCCTGGATGAGGCCGACAAGGTGGTGAGCGACATGGAGGTCGTGGCCGCCAGGCATGGTCCGCTGGCGCCCGTGCACGACGACATCCCTGTGGACCAGACCACGCCCCAGAGCAGCCTGGCCTTCAAGGCCCTGTTCTCGAACCGGGTGTACGCCCGGCGCGTGATCCAGCTCCTGGCCGTGTGGTTCCTGGCCTACGTGACCGTGTTCGGCTTCTCGGCCGGCTTCACCTCGATGCTGACCTCGCTCAAGTACGAGCCGTCGGAGGCCGGCCTGATCACCGCGGTGGGCGCGTTCGGGTTCCTGGCCTGCGCGCTGTTCGCCGTGGCCTTCGCCGACCGGCTCGAGCGCAAGTACTGGCTGCCGATCGGCGCGGCGATCACCGTGATCGGCGGGGTGATCGTGGCCGAGGCCGGGACCACCTCGCTGGGCCTGGCGTTCATCGGTTCGGCGATCGTGTTCTTCGGCTTCAACATCTGGGTCCCGATGACCTACACGCTCTCGACCGAAAGCTTCCCGACGCGTGCGAGGGTGACCGGGTTCGGCATGGTCGACGGCGTCGGGCACCTGGGCGGCGGAATCGGGGTGTTGATCATCGCGCCCCAGATCCCCAACATGTCGGTGCTCGGCGCGATGCTGGTGGTCAGCGGCTTCCTGGTCGCCGCCTCCGTCGTCGCCCTGTTCAGCCCCAACACGCGCGGCCGGCACTACGAAGAGATCTCGCCGTAGCGGCACTCACCCGGGCGGCGGGCCGTCCACCGAGCGCAGCAACTCGGACATGTACTCGATGTGGTGGCGCATGGCCCGCTCGGCCGCGATGCGCTGGTGGCGGCGGATCGCTCGCATGATCGCCTGGTGCTGGCAGATGATGAGCTCACCGTCGATCGCGCCCCCCAGGTGGGCGATCAGCGACGGCTGGAGCACGTCGAGGATCCAGCTCGTGAAGGTGACCAGGAGATCATTGCCCGCGGCGATCGCGATCGCGCGGTGAAAGCGAGCGTCGGCCAGGCGAAACTCCTCGCCGGCCGGAGGACGGCCCCGCGCGTCGTCGATCGCCTCGAGCAGCCCGGCGATCGTCGTCTCGTCGGCCCGCTCGGCGGCCCGGCCGGCCAGCGGGACCTCGAGCAACATGCGCGCCTCCACGAGCTCGCACAGCGTGACGCTCTCGGACTCGAGCATCGCCGCGATCGATTCGCTCACGTGCCGGCCGATCCCCGCGTTGGGGGTGTTGTCCACGAACACCCCGCCCGAGCGGCCCTTCTGCACGCGAATCAGGTGCGAGCCGGCCAGCCGGCGTAGCCCCTCACGCAGGGTCGGGCGGCTGACCCCGAACTCCCGCGAGAGCTCGTGCTCGGTGCCGATCCGATCGCCCGGGCGGAGGCCTTCGCGCTCGATGTAGCGCCTGATTTCCCGCGCGATCTGTTCGCTGGCATCCGCGTGAACCGCATCGAACCGGGCCGGGTTGCGCGCGTCGGCGGCCGCTGGCATGGGCCGAGTTTATGGCCGCCGCGATCGCTCGTCTGCCGAACCTGCGGGAGAACCGCTAAGCAAATGCGGCCTTGTACCGATAAGGACGGGCATGCGGAGGACCCACGCGCGCGGCGACCGAGTGTCGTCCCCCGACTCGGACGCGCCGCCGAGCCGTTCAGCCGATCCTGGATCCGGTGCTCCGGTCCCCGCCTCGCAGGTCAACGAGCGCTTCCGCCTGCTGTTCGACCGCGCTTCGGTCGGGATCATCAGCGTGGACAAGGAGGGGCGGGCGGTCGAGGCCAACCCGGCTGTGGAGCGGATGCTCGGCTACGACCCCGGCGAGATGATCGGCGTGAGCTTCACGACGTTCACCCACGCCGACGACGTCGCGGTCTCCAAGCAGCTCTACCGGGAGATGGTCGAGCACGATGGCGGCTCCTACCAGTACGAGAAGCGCTACGTCCGCAAGGACGGTGAGGTGATCTGGTGCCGGGTGAGCGTGTGGCGTGACGGCGGCGCCGAGGACTCGGGCCAGGCGGCGATCGCGATGATCGAGGACATCACCCAGACCAAGCTGGCCGAGCAGGAGCTGCAGGAGCGAGCCTGCCGGCTCGAGCGGATCATCGCCACCCAGCGCGACATCGCGGCCGCCGCGTCGGGCGATCTCGATCACGTCATGCAGGTGATCGTGGAGCGAGCGCAGGCCCTGACCCGGGCCGAGGGCGCGATGGTCAGCCTGATCGACGGCGACGACATCGTCACCCGCGCGGCCTGCGGCATCGCCTCCGGCTTCCTGCACAACCGCCGGCCGATGACCGAGACCGTCTCGCGCTTCGCGATCTGGGCGCGCCGCGCGATCCTGATCGAGCACGCCGAGAACGACCCGCGCCTGAACGCTGGGCTGCGCAAGCTGGTCGGGGATCGCTCGCACATCTGCGTGCCGCTGTTCGCCGGCGAGCGACCGGTGGGCGCCGTGAGCGTGATGAGCTGCTCGGAGACCGTGCGACTGAACGAGGAGGACCGCCAGACGCTCGAGCTCCTGGCCGGCGTGTTGTCGGAGGGCGTCAGCCGCGCGGCGGAGTCCGAGGCCAAGCGCAAGCAGCTCGACGCACTGGCCCGCTTCGAGGCGATCTACAACGGCGCCCTGACCGGCGTGATGGTGATGAGCGCCGAGGGCCACATCGTGGACGCCAACCCCGCGATGGTGCGGATGCTGGGGGTCGAGCGCTCAGACCAGGTCCGTCCGCACCTCATGGAGCATCTCGACCCCGGGGAGCGCGAACGCGTGGGGGGCGCGATCCGGGACCTGTTCGCCGGGGACTCGAACTCGCTGCGGCTCGATACAAGGCTCCGGCGCACCGACGGTGCGGTGCTCTGGATCAGCGCGTCCCTGTCGATCGTCCGCGAGCCCGACGGCCGCCCCAGCTTCGGCATCGTGATGGTCCAGGATGACACCGAGCGCAAGGCAGCCGAGGAGGCGCTCGTGCGTCAGTCCGAGATCAACGAGCATCAGGCGCTGCACGATGGCCTCACGGGCCTGCCCAACCGGACGCTGTTCCGCGATCGGATCGAGCAGGCAATCGAGCTCGCGCGGCGCGACGGCGGGCAACTCGCGGTGGCGATGATCGACCTCGACCGCTTCAAGGACGTCAACGATTCGCTCGGCCACCACGCCGGGGACGCCCTGCTGGTGGAGGTCGGTCGCCGGCTGCGCGGCATCCTGCGTTCCTCGGACACCGTGGCCCGGCTCGGCGGCGACGAGTTCGGCGTGCTGATCTCCAGGCCGCGCACGACGAGCGACGTGGCCGTGGTGATCGGCAAGCTGCGCGCCGCCCTCGAGCAGTCCGTGATGGTGGAAGGGCTGGCGCTGCCGGCCGAAGGCTCGATCGGTATCGCGATGTTCCCCGGGCACGGCCGTGACGTCGACACGCTGCTGCGCCACGCCGACGTCGCCATGTACAACGCTAAGGAGACCAAGGCCGGCTACGTCTTCTACGACGGCTCACGGAACGAGTTCGATCCGGCCAGGCTCACGCTGGTCTCCGAGCTCCGCCGCGCGATCGAGCAGCGTGAGCTGGTCCTCTACTACCAGCCCAAGGCCACGCTGGCCAACGGGGAGGTGCAGTCGGTCGAGGCCCTGCTGCGCTGGAACCACCCGGTGCGCGGACTGGTCGGGCCGGACGAGTTCATCCCGCTGGCTCAGCAGACCGGCCTGATCAAGCCCCTCACCCTGTACGTGCTCGACGAGGCGCTGGGCCAGTGCCGATCCTGGCAGCGCGCCGGGCTCAACCTCGCCGTGGCCGTGAATCTGTCGGTCCGCAACCTCCTCGATGCGGACTTCCCCCAGCAGGTCAAGCGCCTGCTGCAGAAGCGGCAGGTCGATCCGGGCCTGCTCCGGCTCGAGATCACCGAGTCGACCGTGCTGTCGGATCCGGTCCGCACCAAGCGCGTGCTCGACAGGCTGGCCGCGATGGGCATCGCGCTGTCGATCGATGACTTCGGGACCGGCTACTCGTCGCTCGCCTACCTCAGCCAGCTCCCGGTCAACGAGATCAAGATCGACCGCTCGTTCGTGATGAACATGGAAGAGTCCGACAACGACGCGGTGATCGTCCGCTCGACGATCGACCTGGGGCGCAACCTCGGCCTCCAGGTGGTGGCCGAGGGCGTGGAGACCGAGCGGGCCTGGGCGGAGCTGAGCGAGCTCGGCTGCACCCTGGCTCAGGGCTACTACCTGAGCCGGCCGGTGCCCGCCGCCGAGCTCACCGAGTGGCTGCTGCGCCGCCCAGCCGGTGAGCCGGCCAAGCAGATTCGGCGCGTCGCCTAGGCGTGGCCGGGGTCAGCCCGGGACGCCCGCGGCGGACTCCTTGACCTCTTCGGGGATCATCGGCCCCTCGCCCGACGGATCGGCGATCCCCTCCTCGAGCCACGCATAACCCCCCTCCAGCAGCTTCCCGGCCGCTTTGCGGTTCGCGTCGTCGTCGTTGTGCCACAGCTCCCAGAACAGCATGTCGGCCCGCCGCTTGGCCTGCGTGCAGAACAGCTCGGCGAGCTCGAGCGCCTCGGCGCGGCGCTCGGGGTGCTCGCGCCCGACCGTATCCGCGTAGGCGGCCGTGGCGGCCATCGCGAACAGCTCGGAGCCGATGTCGACCAGCCGCCCGAGGAACGCCTGGCGGTACTCGAGCTTGGCCTGCCAGCGCGTCATGCCATAGAAGATCGAGCGCGCCAGCTTGCGCGAGGATCGCTCGACGTAGCGCATGTACGGGGCGAGGGGCCCCAGATCGTCGTAGGAGCGCGGCAGCTGCCCCTTGCCGACGGTCAGCTGCGGCAGCCACTTGGCGTAGAACAGACCGGCCTTGCCGGCGGCGGTGGCCTTGGCGGTGAGCTCTCCGCCGCCCTCGAGCAAATCGCCCGCCACCTGGAGATGCTGGTCGACGGCCTCGCGCGCGATCAGCAGGTGCATGATCTCGGTCGAGCCCTCGAAGATCCGGTTGATTCGCATGTCGCGCAGCGCCTGCTCGGCCGGCACCGGCTTCTCGCCCCGCGCCTTGAGCGACGCGGCGGTCTCATACCCGCGACCTCCGCGCACCTGGATCAGCTCGTCGAGCACCTTCCAGCCCATCTCCGAGCCGTACAGCTTGGCCAGGGCCGCCTCGATGCGGATGTCGCCGGACTTGGCGTCGGCTAGCCGGCTGGCCACGTCGAGCATCGCCTCGAGGCCGAACGCGCTGGCCGCTATGAACGCCAGCTTCTGAGCCACCGCGTCGTGCTTGCCGATCGGTCGCCCCCACTGCACCCGTTCGTTCGACCACTCGCGCCCGATCTTGGTCGCCCACTTGGCCATGCCCACGCAGATGGCCGGCAGCGCCAGCCGCCCGGTGTTGAGCGTGGTCAGCGCGATCTTCAGGCCCTCGCCCTCGCGTCCGATTCGGTTCTCCTCGGGGACGAACACGCCGTCGAGCCGGGTGACCGAGTTTTCGATCCCGCGCAGGCCCATGAACGCGTTGCGGTGCTCGACCGAGACGCCGTCAGCGTCATAGGGCAGGATGAATGCGCTGATCCCGCCGCGGTGGCCGTCGCTCTTGGGAACCTGGGCCATCACCACCACGATGTCCGCGATCGCCCCGTTGGTGGCCCACAGCTTGCGGCCGTTCAACACGTAGCCACCGTCGACCGGCGTCGCGGTCGCGGCCAGCCGCGCCGGGTCCGAGCCGACGTCGGTCTCGGTGAGCAGGAACGCGCTGATCTTGTCCTTGGCCACCAGCGGGAGCCACTTGCGCTTCTGCTCCTCGGTGCCGAACAGACGTAGGGGCTCGGCGACCCCGATCGATTGATGGGCACTGAGGAGCGTCGAGAGCGACGCGTGCCAGACGCCGGCCAGGGCCAGCGCACGGTTGTAGTACACCTGCGAGAGCCCCAGCCCGCCGTACTCCTCGGCCACCTTCATCCCCAGGGCGCCGATCCGCTTGAGGCCGTCGATCACGTGGTCGGGAATCCTCGCCTCGCGCTCGATCTCTAGCGGATCCACCTCGGACTCGAGGAGTTCGCGGAGCGTGGTCAGGAACCGCTCGCCCTTCTCCACCGCCTGGGCATCGAGCGGCGGCTGGGGATGGATCAGGTCCAGCCGGAAGTTGCCCAGGAACAGCTCCTTGCCGAAGCTCGGCAGCTTCCACTCCGATTCACGTGCCGCCTCGGCGACATCGCGGGCCTGCTTCTCTGACACGGTGCTCGACACGGCGTTTCTCCTCTGCGACGGTTCCGGGTTGTATTGAACTACCCGCCAGGAGGATTCCGTTGAAGCTCAGCGCGCGCAACCAGCTGAAGGGCACCGTGTCCAGCATCAATCGGGGCGAGGCGATCGCCAACGTCGTGCTCGACGTGGCCGGTCAGCGGCTGGTCGCCTCGATCACCGTCGAGGCCGTGCAGGAGCTCGGGCTGAGCGAAGGCAGCCAGGTCACGGCGATCATCAAGGCATCGGACGTGATCGTCGCCACCGACTGAGGCGCGCTCCTCGCCACCAAGCCGATCACCGCTGAGACAGTCCGCCGAAGAACACTTTCATCGTCGCCGCCTATAGGTCGGTGACTCGGTTGCCGATAAGTCGGCAAACGGAGTAACGGGAGGGCGAGGATGAGCAACGTGGAGGCGACCGTCCCTGGTTCGGCCAGGGACTCGAAGGGCGCGCGTACGAGTGCGTCGAGAATCAGCGCGGCCGGCCAGGAGGAGGCGGCGGGCGCCGGCGTCAAGGCGCTGTACTGGCTGCTCGGGATCGTCGTCCTCGGCTACGCGGTGTCGCTGGTCGTGCGCGCCAACGGCGCCAGCACCACGCTGATCGACGGTTGGGGCACCTCCGCCTACGAGCTCCTGGCCAGCGCCCTGGTCCTGATCCGAGCCGCGGTCAGCCCGCGCGACCGGCGCTTCTGCCTGGCCCTTGGGACGGGCATGGCGTTGTGGGCGATCGGCGACTTCGCGATGACCTATGAGGGCATCCACAACCCCAACCCGCCGACGCCGGTGCTGGCCAACTACCTCTGGGTCGGCTTCTTCCCCGTGGCCTACATGGGCGTCATGCTGCTGATGCGCCAGGAGGTCCGCAAGTTCACGACCGCCAACTATCTGGACGGCGTGGTGGTCACGCTGACGTGTGCCGCGGCGTTCGCCGCCTTCGCCTTCGGGGCGATCCAGCGTTGGGTGGGGGACGACTCGGTCACCGTGGCCTGGAACCTGATCTACCCGGTCGGCGACATCCTGCTGCTGATCCTCACGCTGATTGCCGCCGCGATGCTGCCCGCCGGCCGGCGGGCCCGCTGGTACCTGATGGCCGCCGCCAGCCTGGCCAACGCGATGGGCGACGTCTGCGCGCTGTTCGACAACGGCATCGGCGCCACCCACTTCGGCTACTTCTGGAACTCGCTGGCCTGGCCGCTCTCTCTGTTCCTCTTCTCGCTGTCGGTGTGGGTGGGCGCATACCGGCCGGCCGAATCCGAGCTCAAGGAGACCAGCTCGAACTTCACGATCCCGGGCGTGGCCGCCGGGGTCTCGCTGCTGATCCTGTTCGTTGGCTCGCTGAACCACATCAACCAGATCGCGCTCGGGCTGGCCACCGCGACGCTGGTGGCGGCAGGGGTCAGGTTCGGCCTGGCGCTGATCCGCCTGCGCGCGCTGACCGACGAGCGCCACCGCCAGCTGGCCGAATCGGCCGAGCTCGAGCGGGCCTCGCGCGAGGCGCTCCAGTCGGCGGTGCGCGACTACTCCGAGTTCGCCATCAAGGTTGCCGACGGCGACCTCCGGGTCACCGTCGCCGCAAACGGCAGCGAGGACCTGCGCCGGCTGTCCGAGAGCTTGAACCGCATGGTCGAGGGGCTGGCTCAGATCTCCGGGCACATCCAGGCCGGTGCGCAGGACATCGAATCCTCCACGGCGGAGATCCTGGCCTCGGTCAGCCGCCACAGCGAGAGCGCCGGCCTTCAATCGGCCGCGATCCACCAGACGTCCGCGACGGTCAACGAGCTGCGGATGGCCGCCGAGGACACCGCCCAGATGGCCAGCGAGGTGGCCGACCGGGCGAGCCAATCACTCCAGGTGACCAGCCAGGCGACCTCGGCCGTCGCGGAGATCACCTCCACGATGGAGGAGATCCGCGACCGGGTCGACGCGATCGCGCGGGAAATCGCCACGCTGTCCGATCGCACCCAGCAGATCGGCGAGATCACCGCGACGGTCAACGCTCTGGCCGACAAGTCGAAGCTGCTCGCCCTGAACGCGAGCATCGAGGCGGCCCGGGCCGGCGAGCACGGCAAGGGCTTCGCGGTGGTGGCCGGGGAGGTCTCGAAGCTGGCCGAGCAATCGAAGGAGGCCACCGCCCAGGTCGAGGCGATCCTCGGCGACGTCCAGACCGCGACGTCGGGAGCGGTGCTCGCCAGCCAGGAGGGGACGCACGTCGTCGAGCAGGGACTCGAGCTCACCGATCGGGCCGGCCAGGGCATCCGCAGCCTGTCGGACACCATCCAGGAAGCGTTCGGCGCGGCGCAGCACATCGCGGCCTCGGCGCATCAGCAGAGCGTCGGAATCGAGCAGATCGCGCAGGCCATGAATCACGTCAACGACGGCACCTCGCAGTTCCTGGACGGCGCCCATCAGTCGCAGGTGGCCGCCGAGAAGCTGGGCGAGCTCGCCACCCAGCTGGCCGCCGTCACCGAGCGCTACCGGGTCTGAGCGCTACCGGGCCTGAGCGCTGCGAACCGCGTGCCGCCGCATCGGTACGCTTTCCGGAGCGATGACCGTCGTCCCCGCGGCGCCCGAGCGGCGCGAGCTCCCTCCCGTCCGCGCCCATGGGCGGTGGATCGCCTGGGGCCTTTCGCTGCAGGTGATCGGGGTCGGCATCCCGGTCGTCACCGCGCTGCACCGCGCACGCGAAGCCAGTGTGGGCGGAGCCGTCACGCATTACACCCTGCGCCTGGTCTGGCATGAGATGCTCCGCAGCAACGCCGACGTGGCGCTGATCGTCCTCGGCGTCGTGCTGTTCGCGGCGGGCGCCATCGTGCTGGCCCGTCCGTTCGTGCGGCGCCGCGGGGCGCTGCTGGTCGCGGTGCCGCTCGCCGCCGTGGTCGGGCTGGCGGTATTCGGCGTGCTCGCGCTCGTCGGCGCGGTGGTGATCGCCGCCACCGCGAGCGCCGGGAGCGCGGACTGGGCCAACCTGTTTTCGGACCTGCCGTTTGATGGCTGGTTCGGCGACCGCCGCCGGCGCAAATAGCGCCCCCTGCCACGCGCCGGGCGCTGTTCGGGGTGGGCCTAGCCGGTGGATCCGAGCTCGGTGAGGCGCAAGCGCAGCAGGCTGAAGGCGCACCACGGCTGCGGACAGGCGTCGAATCCCGCCTCGCCCGGTTCCGCGCTCGCCGGGTCGTGCGTCCCGACCGCTCGCGTCCGCGAGCCGCCGGCCGCCGGCCCGGCGTCCGGCTCCGGATACGTTCGCGCGCTGTCCTGCGAGTCCTCGGCCGCAGCCACCTGATTGCACCCGGGGTCGGCCAGCGCGCGGGCGACGCTCTCGCCGCTCAACACGCAATAGCTCGCGCGTTCGTAGTCGTCTCCCGGCGAGATCAGCCCGGAGTCCCAGCCAGTGGGATGGGCGGCCGGGCTGTCGAACTCGTGCCAGTACATCCGTGTGATCTGCCCCGGGAAGGCCGAGCCGGCGCGGGCGAGATCGAGGAAGTCGGCCGCCGCGTACGCCTGGGCCTTCGGCTTGCCGTCCAGACAGCCGCCCAGCCCGTAGGGAGGTGGATCGTCCGCCTCACCGTCGCCGCACCCCTCGGTCGCCCCGAGGTAGCTCGAGACCGGATCGGTGATCTGTGCCGCCGTCTCGGTCAACCAGATCTGTGGCTGGCGCCGCGAGGACGGGTACAGCGATGCGATGTAGGCGCTGACCAGCGACGTGTCGCCGGCCGCCGGAGTCCCGTCGTCGAGATACGCCGCCGCGCTCAGATCCTCGTAGGGATGAAGTGACCACACGGTCGGATACAGGCCGATCGTGCCGGTCAGGTAGCTCGCGTACGCCCTGACCGCGATCAGGTGGGGGTCGTTGGCGCTGTCGCCGTCGGCCGACAGGGCGACCAGCGTGAGGCGATTGCCGAAGCTCGCGCGGTTGACCGCGTCGGCCTCGTAGTAGTACCAGGCCGCGCACTGGTCGGCCTCGTGCGGCGGCAGGTTCCCGTCCGGGGTCGGATTGCACTCGTTGCTCACCCGCGCCCCATCGGGTTCGTCGTAGGCCTCGTACTCGCTCGGCGGCGCGATCCCATGAGAGGCGGCGAACGCGTCGAGCGCGGCGACCAGGGCCCGGAAGCCGCAGCCGTACTGGTTCGCGCTCGGGTTGGCCGGGTCGTGCGGGTTGCCGTTGCCCGGATACCGGGGCGCGCTGTTGGTCGTGATCGCGATCAGCGGGTCGAGCCCGGCGCGCCGCGCCGCGAGCACGAAGTTCTCGGCCAGCGCGATCCACGGCATCCCGTAGTAGGCGGGCGGCGGGCTCTCACGCACACACGGGCTGCCGATCGCCGCCCCCCCGGTGCCAACCGTGTCCCACGGGATGCTCGTTCGCACGTACCTGAACGCGTTCTCTCCCCCCGTCTGGTCGCCCGCCAGCGCCTGGAAGCGCTCGAACAGAGCGTGGCTGGGGCTGGCGGCCGGGCAGCCGGCGATCGGATAAAGCGTGCAGGCGAGCGCGGCGGCGCTGTCACTCAGGCCGACGCCGCCGGTCGCCTGCTGCCCGTGCGCCGTGGCCGGCCCGGCGATGCATCCGCCCGCCGCCAGCGCTACGACCACCCGCCGTGAGAAACGCCCCACTCACGAGAAAGCTAGTCGATCTTTCGGAAACGGTCCACTCGTAAGGCTCATCGCGCGAGCTCGGCCTCGACGCGCCTGCGGCCGAGCGGCCCGGCCGGGCGATCCTGCAGCTCCCCGTCGACGATCAGGTCCACCCGTTCGCTGTAGGGCGCCAGGTAGCCCGCGACCTCGCGCGCCTCGCGCAGCGGGTGCTGGTAGGACCAGAACAGGTTCGGGTGGCGCCGGACCCCGACCATGACGTCGCGGTAGGTGGCGAACCCCTTGTACGGGCAGCCGGTCTCCAGGTCGCTCTCGGTCAGCCGCGAGGCGTCGACGTCATCCTCGGGCAGGTAGTACCGAGTCGGGGCGCCGGTCTCGAACACGAGGATCGGCGCGTTTGACTCCGCCAGCACCTGGCCGTCGCGCTCGACGCGGATACGGCGCGAGCTCCTCAGGGGGTCGACGCGAACGAACGGATCCCGCGGGTGCACGAACACCTCTTCGTCCTCCTCGTACCAATGCTCGAGCGCATCCCAGGCGAGCGTCACGTATCCATCGAGGTCCGGATCATCGAACTCGCGGGTTGCGGCAGCGAGGTCCGCGGACGCGTCGAGGCGCACGTCCTGGCGGGGGAAGGCGTAGACCGGCGTGTGCTTGCCCGGCTCCCACACCAGGACGGCGTGCCGCGTGTCCACCACGGTGTCGGCGCCACGCATCCCTCGGATCCAGCGTGCGGTCGGGTAGTAGGTCAGCTCGTCGAACGGCGGACTGGGATGTGGTGCGGCCATGTTGCGGCTCCGTTTCGAGTTTGGGCGGTGTTCCGGCCGCTCGAACGCTACCACTGTTGGACCGAACAGTCCAGTGCGCTCGGATGACGAAACGCTTAAGCGGATCTGCCGCACGTCACCTCGCGATCACGGCGGGAAGGCTTGACATGCGAGTCACACGCGGCAACACACTGGGCCTCGTCCACCGCTTTCGAAGCCCCGTGGTCGCGAACATGGACTGTCAAGTCCATCTGTTGCTAGGATGCCGTCATGAGTTCGACGCCCGCCACCCGGCAGGGCCGCGCCACCAAGGAGCGCATCGTGCGTGCCGCCGCCGAGCTGATCGCCGAGCGAGGCGCCGCCGGGACCAGCCTCGACGACGTGATCGCCGCCACGGGCGCCAGCAAGAGCCAGCTCTACCACTACTTCGAGGACAAGCGCGGCCTGGTCGAGGCGGTGGTCGAGCACCAGTGCGCCTCCGTGCTGGGCGTGCAGGCCCACGCATTGGCCTCGGTGAGCGATTGGGAGGACCTGGAGCGCTGGGCCGCCACGATGGTGGCGATCGTGCGGGAGCAAGACGCCCGCGGGGGCTGCCCGATCGGGACGCTCGCCTCGGCGCTCTCAGACCTCGACGAACGCTTCCGGACCAGCCTGAGCGAGGCCTTCCGGGCCTGGAGCGACGCGATCCGGGGCGCCCTGCTGCGGCTGGCCGAGAACGGGCTGATCGCCGCCGACGCAGATCTCGACGCACTGACCACGATCACCCTCTCGGCCATCCAAGGCGGCCTGCTCCTGACCAAGACCTCGCGCGACGTCGGCCAACTGCGCATCGCGCTGGACGGCGCGATCACGCTCTTGAAGTCGAACGCGCCTACAGATCGAGCGCGAGGTCGGTCCTCGGCTCAGAGCAACACGGGAGCACCTGGTCCGCGGGCGGAGCCTCGAGCGGCTCGAGACGGTAGGTCACCTCGCCGCTGACCAGCCCGCTCTGTCCTCCGGTCCGCCGGCCAGCTCCCGAACTGACCTGATGTCCTGCCCGAGCCTCCGCCACCGGAGCCCACCTACCGAGGACCCGCATCGCGATTCCCCAAACTAGAACCCGCGGACCACGAGCTTGCCCGCCGCCTGGCTCGCCTCCATCACCCGGTGCGCCTCGGCGATCTCCTCGAACGCGAACACGCGCGAGGGCCTCGCCCGGTACACGCCGGCCTGCACCTTCTCGACGATCTCCTGGAACGGGATCGACGACAGCGGGAACGCCTCGCTGCCGACCTCGAAGCTGCCGAAGAAGCTGAACTGCACCCCACTCGGCAAATCGAAGACCGGCAAGAAGCCGTCCACCGGGCCGAGGCCGCCCAGGAATCCGGCCTGGCACACGCGACCCCCGGCCCGGACGGCTCGCAGCGAGTCGCGCAGGACGCTGTTGCCGACCAGGTCGAGTACCCGGTCGACGCCGTCCGGCACCAGCTCGCGGATCGTTCCGGCGATCTCGCCGGTGTCGATCACGACCTCGTTCGCGCCGAGCGAGCGCAGCATCTCGGTCCGCTCCTCGCGCCGGGTGGTTCCGATCACCCGAGCGCCGAGATCGGCCGCGATGTTGATCGCCGCCTGGCCGAGCGCGGAGGTGGCGCCCCGGACGAGCAGCGTGTGCCCGGGCTCGAGCTCGAGGTTGCCGTGCAGGGCCAGCCACGCCGTGGCGTAGCTCTCGGGAATCGCGGCCAGCTCTGCCCAGTCGAGCGACGTCTCGATCGGAGACACGTTGCTCGCCGGCGCCACGGTGTACTCGGCGTAGCTGCCGTTGCGCACCCGGCCGAGGCCGCCCATGATCGCCACCACCTTGGCGCCTTCCGCCAGTGCACCGGACGGGTCCTCGGCCACCGTCCCCACCGCCTCGATCCCGCTGATCGGCGTCGCCTCGGGCCATTCGCCCTTGCGCATGTGAGTCTCGGCGTGGTTGATGCCGAACGCCTTGACCCTGATCAGGATCTCCCCCTCGCCCGGGACGGGATCCGCCACCTCCTGGACCCGCAGGACCTCGGGACCGCCGGGCTCGGTGATCACCATCGCGTGCATCGTCGACCTTCCTTTCCGCCGGCCCCACCCGGTCACGTGTTGTTGAGTGATGGTTCAATAACCGTGCGGGACAATAACAGAACGGTCACTCAAAAACAATACGATGCGGTGACGGGTCAACCGGAAGACCGTTACGATCGCTGGTGTGACGTCGCTGCTCGAGCGTGAAGAGGAGCTGGAGAGGCTGTCCCGTGCCGTGGACCGGGCCGAGCGAGGGCAGGGATCGGTGGTCCTGATCGGCGGCGAAGCCGGAATCGGCAAGACGTCGCTGGTCCGGGCCGTGCGCGAGCAGGAGCGCCAGCGGGTGACGTTTCTGATCGGCGCCTGCGAGCCGCTGACCGTTCCCGCTCCGCTTGGGCCAATGCGGGAACTGTTCGAGGCGGCCGGCGGCGGCGACCTCGTCGCGCTCGGGAGCGATGACCGTCTCGTGCTGGGACGTGCGGTGCTGAAGGCGCTGGCTGATCGCGCGCCGGTGGTGGCGGTGGTCGAGGACCTGCATTGGGCGGATCCGCTGACGCTCGACGTGGTCCGCATCCTCGCCCGGCGTCTCGAGGAGGCCGGGGTCGTGCTCGTCGTGACCTATCGAGACGACGAGGTGAAGGCGCATCCGGCGCTTGGGTTGCTGCTGGGCGATCTGGCGAGTGCTCCGATCGTCGACCGAATCGCCCTGGGTCCGCTGTCGGAGACCGCCGTGCGGGATCTGGCCGGGCCGGAGGGGCTCGATGCGGCGGAACTGGCCCGTCGCACCGGCGGCAACCCGTTCCTGGTCGTCGAGTCGATCGCCGCAGGATCGCGCCTGCCGGCCTCGATCCGGGACGCCGCGCTGGCACGGGTGGGGCGGTTGAGCCGGGCGGCTCGCGAGGCGGTCGATGCCGCGGCCGTGATCGGCCAGCGGTTCGACATCCCGCTCCTGCAGGCTGTGCTGCCCGTGGATGCTGCGGCGATCGCCGACGCGCTGGCGCGCGGAGTGCTGTTGGCGGATGGCCGCGTGCTCTACTTCAGGCACGAGCTCATCCGGGAGGCGATCGAGTACTCGATCTCGCCCCAGCGCCTCGCCGACCTGCACGCGCGGGCGATGGCTGCGCTCGCGTCGCGCCCCGGCGGAGCCGACTATGCCCGTCTGGCTCATCACTCCGAGCTCGCGGGCCTCGCCGGCGATGCCTGCCGTTACGCAATTCTTGCCGCGGACGAGGCGGAGCAGGTCGGCGCCGTGCACGAGGTCTGGCTCCAGACTGATCGCGCGCTGAGGTTGGGCCACCACCTGTCCGACCGCGATCGCTTCGAGCTACTGATCCGGTATGCCCGCGCGTCCAATTTCGCCAACCCACGGCTCGAGGACGCGGTCGACGCGGCCGAGCGCGCGGTCGCTCTGGCCGACAAGGTAAGCGACCGCGTGTGGGGCGCCCGGGCGGCCGTCACGCTCGCCTGGACGCTGTGGTCGCTCGAACGAGTCGTCGAGGCCAAGGCTGCCGTGGAACGAGCCATTGCCGCACTGGAGCCCGACGCGGACATCCCCGAGCTGGCGCGCGCCTACGCCGCGCTGGCCAGGATGGAGGCCACGTCATTCGACCCGGCCCGCGCCGCCGAGGCCGGGGCCCGCGCGCTTCAGCTCGCGCACCAGGCGGAACTCCAGGACGTCCCGATCGACGTCTCGATCAGCCTCGGACTGGCGAGCGGGCATCGGGGCCGCCCGGAGGCGCTGCAGGCGCTCACCGATGCGCTGGACCGGGCCAAGCGTGCGGGGCTGACGATCCAGATGGTGCGCACCTACGTGAACCTGATCACCGTGGCCGTCAGTCTCCGTGCCCACGCACTCGTGGACCAGGTCAGGTGCGAAGCACTGCCCTTGCTGCAGGAGTTCCACACGCCGGTGCCGGCGAGAGCGATCGAGTTCTACGGCGCACGCAGCCTGCTCGATCGCGGGCGTTGGACGCAAGCGCGCGCCCTCGCAGCCCGCTGCGACCGATCCTTGCCAGGCGAGTTGCCGGTGGCCCAGGCAATCGAAGGCCTGGTCCGCGCCCGGTGCGGGGAGCCGGACTCCGCGCAACTGCTCGACCGGGCGTGGGAGGAGATCCGGGCGCTGGGGCCGGCTGAGAGCTCGCGGCACGGCATGATCCGCGTGGCCCTGGTCGAAGCGGCCTGGCTACGTGACGACCGACACGCCGCCATGGCTCACCTGCGATCAGCCGGCGAGTCGCCAGCCGTCCCGCGGTTCGCACGACCCGGATCGGAGCTGGCGCTGTGGGGAGCGCGCTTGGGGGTGGAGCTCGGGCTACCCGACGGGTCTCCCTCGGCGGTGCGACTCGAACTCGAGGGCGACTGGCGCGGGGCGATCACCGCCTGGCGAGAGCTCGACGCGCCCTACGAGGCGGCCCTCGCCGCGCTGCCGGGCGATGGGCGCGCCGCACGGGACGCGCTGGGGACTCTTCACCGGCTGGGCGCCCGCGCGGCGGCCAGAGCGTTCACCCGCGAGCGCGGGGCACGCGGTACCCGGGCCACCCGGGGTCCCAGACGGTCGACCCTCGCCCATCCCGCCGGCCTGACCCGGCGAGAGCAGCAGGTGCTCGAAGAGGTGGCGACCGGGGCCACGAACGCAACGATCGCCCGGACGCTCCACCTCTCCGAGCGGACCGTGGCGCACCACGTCGCCGCGATCCTGCGCAAGCTCGGTGCGCCAAATCGCTGGGCCGCGGTCGAGCAGGCGCGCGCCGGCGGACTCCTGTCCCAAGATAGGCCGCTGACGCGCCCAAGATAGGCCGGGCGGCCGATCCAGACGGACATTGGCCTCGTCAGCCTGACGCCACCAACGTTCACTACCGCGCCAAGCGCGCAGGGAGGTGCAGTGATGGCTGATCCAACGATGAGCGGCTACACGGTCAAGCAGGCCGACCACATGCAGTCGGTCTTCCACGGCGCCGTGAAGCTGGCGGGTGCCGAGCTGGGGGTCGAGTCGTTCGGGATCCAGCTCCTCGATCTACCCGCTGGTTTCGAGGATTATCCCGAGCATGATCACGCCGAGGACGGCCAGGAGGAGGTGTATGTGGTCATGAGCGGCGCGGCTGAGCTGCGGATCGACGGCGAGTCCGTGGCCCTCGAGCCGGGCGACATGGTCCGCGTCGAGGCGATAGCCCGACGCAAGCTCCATCCCGGACCCGAGGGCGCACGGGTGCTGGCCATCGGGTGCGCGCCGGGCTCCGCGTACGAGCGGCCCGAGGACTTCCGCCTGGCGGTGGGCTCATGAGCTCGGCAGCTCGCACCCACGACCCTTCTTCCGCCGCTGAGCCGTGCGTGGTCAGCGGCGGCGAGACGCTGTGGTTCCTCGGCACGCTCGCGCGGATGAAGCTGGAGGGGCGACACACCGGCGGCCGGTTCTCTCTCTGGGAGGCGGTCCTTCCGCACGGCGCCGCGCCGCCGCTACATAGCCACCCTCAGGATGAGACGCTCTACGTTCTCGAGGGAGAGCTCACCGCGTGGATCGTGCCGGGAGAGCTCGCCGCCGACCAGCATGATCCACCGGGCTGGGTGAGGACCCATGGGCGGCGCTGCGGCGCCGGCGCGGTGGTGTTCGCGCCGGGCGGCACGCCGCACACGTTCCGCGTGGAATCCGATACCGCCCGCATGCTCGTCATCTCCACACCAGCCGGAATCGACGACATGGTCCGCGGGCTGGCCGAGCCGGCTCGGTGGCCGTGGCTGCAACCTCCGCCCGACGGTCCGAGGGTCCCCGCCGAGATGCTGGTCCGCGTCGAGCGACAAACCGGCATGGTCCGGTATGGGCCACCGCCCCCGCCGGCGGTCGCCCAGCTGGATGGCGGATGAAGCTGAGCGTGCGCTGGGTGCCTGCCCCAGCGCACCCGCTCACCGGAGGCGCATCCGCTTACCCCGAGATCGATCGGCGCGTGGCGATCCAGACCTCAACCCAGCTCGGCGAAGGCCGCGTCGACGATCGTCTCGAGCACCTTGCGTCCCGGATCGGTCTTGCCAACCACCATGAGCCCCATGCCGGTCGCCATCAACTGCGTGGCCTTGGCCCGCGGGCTCACGTGGCGGGGAATCTGGCCTCGCCGCTTGGCATTGCGCAGTGCGCGCTCGGCGCTTCGCTCCAGGCGGGCCATGTGACCGCGGACGAGCTCCCCCACCTCCGAGTCGACCGCCGCGAGCTCCATCGCCGAATTGACCATCAGGCACCCCATCCGACCCTCCGGCCGGCACAGATCGTCGACCAGTCCGTCGAAGTAGGCCCGCAGCTCGGGCAGCCCGGCGCCCGGCCGCTCCAGCGCGCCGAGCTTCTCGGGGACCACAAGGTCCGAGTAGCGCTGCAGCGACTCCAGGAACAGCCCGCGCTTGCCGCCGGGAAAGGCGTTGTAAAGGCTGCCCGGACGCACTCCGGTGAGGTCGACCAGATCATCGACCGACGTCTCCCGGTACCCGCGGGTCCAGAAAGCGTGCATCGAGCGATCGAGCACTTCCTCGGGGTCGAACTGGCGTGGTCTGGCCACGCTCATTACAGTAGCGTAACGACCGCTCAACAACGGGAATCGACGAGCTCAGCCCATCTCAGCTCACCGCCGAGCGCGCGAACACACGGATCGAGACCGCGGTGAGCGCCGCCGCCCACAGCGCGACCACCGCCAGGCTGAGCCACGCCTCTCCGGTGACGCTGTGCATCCCCCAGATGTCGTGCAACCCCTTCGCGCTCGGATCGATGAACCCGTAGCGCATCAGAGCCAGCGCGTGGGTGAGCGGGAACGCCTTGGCGATCGTGGTCAGGGCCCCGGGCATCGCGCTGATCGGGAACAGCGCGCCGGCGAAGAAGAACGGCAGGATCGCCACGGCGGGCGTCGCCCCCACGTAGTCCTCCTGCTTGCTCACCCGGCTGGCGAGTGTCTCGGCCACGCCATACATGAACACCGTGAACAGCAGGCCGGCAGCGACGAACCACGCGACTCCGGCCGCACTGATGTGGAACGCCCCGCCCCGGAGCGCGGACAGACCGATCAGGACCGCCACCTGGAGCGCGGCCAGTCCGATCGCCACGATCAGGTTGCCCAGCACCAGATAGGCGCGCGGGACTGGAGCGGCCAGCAACTCGCGCTGGGCGCCCGAATGCCGGTCGACCAGCACGCTCAGCCCCGCGAATATGCAGCTGAGCGGGATCACCAGGCCGACCGCTCCGACGCCGACGAACGACGTGTAGTCGATGTGAGAGTGAAGGCCGCCGGTTGCGACCTTGAGCGCCGGCGCGACGATCAGGGCCAGCAGGGCAGGGCCGAGCAGCGGCACGGCGATCTGGCGGGGGGTCTTTGAGGTCAGTGACGCCCGGCGCCGGGCGAGCGTGAACAGCACGCTGCCGGGCCGCGCGCGACCCGAGGCGGGCAGGGCGATGGATGGGGCTTCTGCGATCGCAGACATCTGGGGATCTCCTTGTCGTTCGGGGGTGGTGGTTGGCTTCAGGCGGCGATGCGCTCGCCGGTCAGATGCAGGTAGACGTCGTCCAGCGTTGGGACGCGTGTGGCGATCTCCGAGACGTACAGCTGCTCGCCCTCGATCACCGCCAGTGCGTCGGTCGGTACGTGGCCGTGCAGCGGCACCGTCACCCGCGCACCGACCGAAAACGCGTCGGCGCCGGCCACCCCACGATCGCGCAGCGCGGCCAGCGCGGCGTCGGTGCTGCCGCTCACCCGGAACTCGAGGATCTCGCGGCCGAGCCCGGCCAGCAGCGCAGCTGGACTGTCCAGGCCGACGATCGCGCCCTCGTGGATGATGGCCACCCGGTCGCACAGTCGCTGGGCCTCGTCCAGGTAGTGGGTGGTGAGCACGATCGTCATCTCCTCACGCGAGCGCAGGCCGGCGATCACGTCGAGCAACTCGTGGCGGATGCGCGGATCGAGTCCGACCGTCGGCTCGTCGAGGAACAGAACCCGCGGCGCGGAGACGAGCGCGCGCGCGATCTCCAACCGGCGGCGCTGGCCGCCGCTGTAGCTCGAGACCGGGCGGTCGATGAGCGCCCCGAGCCCCACGGCGTCGACCAGATCGCCAATGCGCCCGGTGGCCTGTCGCGCCGGTACGCCCCACAGCCGGGCGTGCAGCTCGAGGTTGGCCCGGCCGGTCAGAGGACGGTCGACGACGGCATCCTGGAACACGACGCTGCTCACACCGCGTGCCAGCCGGGGCTGTTTCGTCACGTCGTAGCCGGCCAGCCGGGCAGTGCCCGAGGTGGGCACGACGGTCGTGGTGAGCATCCCAATCGTGGTGGACTTGCCGGCGCCGTTGGGCCCGAGCAGACCAAACACCTCGCCGGAGGCGACGTCGAAGTCGATCCCCTTCACGGCCTCCACCCCGCCCGGATAGGTCTTGCGCAGCTGCGAGACCTCCACGGCCCCGACGACGGCCGTCTCCGCGACGCCGTGGACGCTCCGGAGTACGGCTGGGGTCCCGTGACGTCCCGTCGCCTGGCCGTCGTCCCCGAGCCCGCCCGCATCCGGATCGGGCTGTTCTTTGCGGTTGAACATGTGCACTTGCCACTTCTCCCTTCGCGCTGATATCGTGATCTGTCACGTGACGATACAGCTATGTAACGCTACATGCAAGTGACGTAATATGAACATCTCCGAAACGGATCCCGGCCCCGCCGCTACCGCCGCGGGCAGTCCCGGCGCGGCGTCAGGGGCATCTGCGAGACTTGCCGCGATGCCCCCTCGCGCCCGCCCCGGGGTCGAACCCGTCGAACCCGTCGACCCCGTTCGAGCCCGCGCCGCGGGGCGCCCGCTGGACGAGAACGTCGACGCCGCGATCCTGGAGACCGCGTGGCGGCTGTTGCTCACAGAGGGCTACGCACGGATGTCGATCGCCCGCGTGGCCGAGCAAGCCCGGGTCGGCCGTCCCGCGATCTACCGGCGCTACCGCGACAAGTCAGAGCTGGTCGCGGCGGTGCTGGCCGACAAGCAAGGCCGCACCCAGCCGATCGACACCGGGAGCGCGCGGAGCGACCTGATCGCCCATCTGGAGTTCGCGCGGCGGCGGTTCTCGGTCGAGCTGGCCGGAACCATGATGGTCGAGGGCCGCAAGCATCCCGAGCTGCTCGAAGGCTTCCGGCGGGGAATGCTCCAACCGCGCGTGGCGGACATCGTCGCCGCGCTCGAGCGAGGGAAGGAGCGCGGCGAGATCCGCGCCGATCTCGATGCGGAGATCGCGGTACACGCCCTGTTGGGCGCCTTCATGTATCACCGCATCGCCGAGGGTCAGCCGAAGAAGGGCTGGGCCGAATACGTCGTCGATCAGCTCTGGCCGGCGTTCGCCGCCTGAGTAACCCCGCGCGCTCGGGCCGGCAGGCCCGAGCCTGGTTGCCGCACGCCGACCTGAACCGTTTCCGCCTCGCGCCTGGTCTATGTAGGCGTAAAGAGAAACGGAAAGGAACAGCAGTTGCTGAACATCACGGGCAATTCACCCGATGCGGTGCGCGAATCGATCGGCGCCGGGACCGAGCTCGACGGCCTGGAGCGCGCGACGTTCGCCGCGGGCTGCTTCTGGGGCATCGAGGCCGCGTTCCGCGAGATCGAGGGCGTGGTCAGGACGCGTGTCGGCTACACCGGTGGGCGCACCGTTGACCCGACCTATGAGCAGGTCTGCTCGGACGCCACCGGCCACGCGGAGGCGGTGGAGGTTTCCTACACCCCCGGGCAGGTCACCTACGACGAGCTGCTCGACGTGTTCTGGTCGATCCACGACCCGACCACCCCCAACCGACAGGGCTGGGACTTCGGCAGCCAGTACCGCTCGGCGATCTTCTTCCACGGTTCCGACCAGGAGCAGGCGGCCAACGCCTCACGTGACGCGCGGCAAGCACCCCTGGCTCGGCCGATCGTGACCGAGATCACTCCCGCGACGACGTTCTACGAGGCCGAGGCGTACCACCAGCGCTACTTCGAGAAGCACGGCGGCGCGGTCTGCGCGACCACGCTCCGGTAGGCGTTCGACAAACGGCTCTCAGCCCTCCTCGAGTGCCAGGTACGGCTCGAGGAGGGCGCGGAGCTGCATCCGGCCGCGGTGGAGGCGGCTCTTGAAAGCCGCCTCGCCGACACCGGCGATCTCGGCTGCGTCGTGCGTCGACAGACCCTCGACGTCTCGCAGCACGACGGCCGAGCGCCACTCGGCGGGCAACTGCTCCAGGGCTCGCTCGAGCGTCCGCTCGAACTCGCGATCCAGGGTCTGGGCCTCCGGACCCAGGCGCGCCGACTCCGGCAGCGCGGCGATCGCATCGTCGTGCTCCGGATCTGACTGGACGCGCTGCGGTGGGCGCCGTGACAGCCGCCGCTTCGCTTCGTTGAACGCGATCCGGTAGAGCCACGTCGAGAATTGCGCCCGCTCCTCGAAGCGGGCCAGGCCCCGCCACGCGCGCACGAATACCTCTTGGGCCACCTCGTCGGCCTCCGCGTGATCGAGCCCAAAGCGCCGCAGCAATGCGTAGACGCGATCGGCGTGCATCATCACGAGCTCCGCGAAAGCATCCTGATCGCCCGCACGGGCTCGGCGAATCAGCTCATGCTCGGTGGGCAAGCAGCCGTTATACCGCCTGGCCGGCGGGCCCCGCCTGGGACGGGACGCCCGCCGACGTCGCCGGCGCTACTCGAGCGCTACTCGAGCTCGAGTGAGCAGGAGTTGATGCAGTAACGCTCGCCGGTCCGGCCCGGACCGTCTCCGAACACGTGACCAAGGTGCCCGCCGCAGTTCGCGCAGGTCACCTCGATCCGGTGCATGCCGTGGCTGGAATCGTCATGCAGCTCGACGTGGGCCCGGTCCGCCGGCTCGGTGAAGCTCGGCCAGCCGGTCCCGGAGTCGAACTTCGTCTGCGAGGAGAACAGCTCGGCGCCGCAGCCGGCGCAACGGTAGGTCCCCTCTCGCTTCTCGTGGACATACTTGCCGGTGAACGGCCGCTCGGTCGCCCTGTGGCGCAACACCTCGTACTGGTCGGGCGTGAGCGCCTCGCGCCACTCGCGGTCGCTCTTCTGGACGGCGTGGGCGGTCTCATTCTGGGTTGGGTTTCTCATGTTCATGCCCCTTTTGACCCGCCACGGGCGCTCGACGGTTCAGCTCACCCCGCCGGCGGCGGATTCTCTGGGAGGCGCCCGCGGACCGCGACAGCAAGCCGTGCCGGGTCCGAGGCGCCCTCGGGGCCCGGCAGGAGATGGAGCGCCGCAACGACCAGGCGCAGGCCCGCGATCAACCGCCGGCACTCGACGCATTCGGTCAGGTGTTCCTCCATTCGGCGCGCCGGCCGCGCCGGAAGCTCTCCGTCGAGATACGCCGACATGCGATCCGGGGCCCACCGGTGATCACGCCAGAACCCCAGCCGCGCCGATAACGCGTTCATTCGCGTTCTGACCCCCGCCGGGGCGTAAACGGTTCTCGGATCCGGTGAGTAGGCTGCGTGTCTCGGTCAACCCCTATCGAGGAAAAGGAGCACGTCGATGGCAACACGGGACGGCAGCGCGGAGTGGCGCGGCGATCTGAAAGACGGGTCCGGCACGGTGTCGGTGGCAAGCGGCCTGTTCAGCGACGGCAACTACTCGTTCTCGAGCCGCTTCGAGGAAGGGCCCGGGACCAATCCGGAGGAGCTGATCGCGGCCGCCCACGCGGGCTGCTTTTCGATGGCCCTCAGCAACATCCTGTCCGGCGATGGGCACGTGCCGGATTCCGTGCGAACGACGGCCAAGGTCCACATGCGCATGGTCGACGGCAACCCCACGATCGCGCGGATCGACCTGATCGCCGAGGGTCAGGTCCCGGGCATCGACCAGAGCCAGTTCGGTGACTACGCGGAGCAGGCGAAAGCGGGCTGCCCGGTGTCGCGTGCGCTGGCCGGTGTTGGCGAGATCACGCTCGAGGCGACACTCGTCGGCTGACGCCACTCGCTGCATTCCAGGCGGATGCCCGGAGCCGGCGATCCGATCGCGGCGGTGCTCGCACGGCTGCAGGCCGTGTCCGATGCGCTGCCGGTGACCGATGGCGTCTCTCGCTTCAACCACCTGTACCTCGAGGTGACGCGATCCGTCGACTCGGCCGCCCAAACGGCGAGCTTCGAGGATCCCGGGTTCCTCACCGCCCTCGACGTCACGTTCGCCGGCATGTACTTCGGCGCGCTCGACGCATCCGCCGCGGGCACGCCGCTCCCGCGCTGCTGGGCGCCGCTGTTCGCGGCCCGGACCGATCCTCACATCGCACCTATTCAGTTCGCCCTGGCCGGCATGAACGCCCACATCAACCACGATCTGCCGCTCGCCCTCCTGACGACGTGCACGGCGCAGAACGTGACGCTCGAGGCCGACTCGGCTCAGCATCGTGACTACATGAAGGTCGACGCGATCATCGGCCAGGTGGAGGAGCAGGTCAAGGCGGAATACCTCACCGGCCTGGTCGGTGTTGCCGACGAGATCCTCGGGCGGATCGACGATGTGGTCGCCATGTGGAGCATCACCGAGGCGCGAAACGCGGCCTGGACCAACGCGCAGCTCCTGTGGGAGCTGCGCGGGAACAGCGACCTCACGACGGCGTTCGAAGACACGCTCGACGGGACGGTCGGCTTTGCCAGCCGGGGCCTGCTCGTCCCCACGCTGATCTGAAGCGGTGGCCTTCGAGGCGCGCCAGTGCTGGCCGCGGACACATCCGCCCGTGTTCGATACCAACTCAGTGGTATGCCACTCGCGGCGTGTGGCCGATTGCTGTCGCGGAGTGGCCGGGCGTTCACCATGCTGGTGGCAGAGATATTTGCGCGAGGCCGCGGCCCCCGGGGCGCCTCGGACGGAGGCGTGCTGGGTGCCGAGCGACTTTGGCGGAGCCGTGACGTGGAGGTGAGGTCATGTCGAGGAGCGCAACGCACAGCAACCGCGAGGGGCACCGCTACAACTGGTGCCCGGGCTGCGACGAGTTGTGGGGTGCCGCGTGGATGGCGGCCGCGCGCGTGGATCGGTGTCCGAGATGCGATGGTCGTTTGCTCCCCTACGTCGGACGCTCGCCCTACGACGTCGCCCCGCCGTGGGCGGACGACACGCCGAGCCGTGCCGTACGCGCCCAGGCTCCGGCCCCGCACGGATTGGCGCCCTCGTTCCGGCGCAGCGCCTGAGGCGATCGCGGAGGGGTTGGCATGGCGTACGTGTTTGTGGAGCATCCTTCCTCGCTCGAGCACGACACGTCGGGATACGGTGTCGGCGAGTCGACCATCGTGCATCCAGACCAGGCCGGTCGGATCACCTCGATCGAACGGGAGCTCTCGGCGCGAGGCGGGCTTGGGTTCGAGCGCGTGCGCGCGCCCGCAGTCGATCGCTCGGTGCTGAGCGCGGTGCACCCGCTGCAATACATCGCGTCGATCGAGCAGGCGTCCCGGTCGGGCGGAACGTTCCTGGACGACGACACCGTGGTGAGCGAGCGATCGTTCGAGGCGGCCCTCTACGCAGTCGGCGGCGCCGTCCGGATGGTCGACCTGCTGCTGGGCGGATACGCCTCGGCCGCGTTCAGCTCACTCCGACCCCCCGGGCATCACGCACTTCCCTCACAGGCGATGGGCTTCTGCCTGTTCAACAACATCGCGGTGGCCGCCCGCCACGCGCTCGATGCGCGAGGGCTCAAGCGGGTCATGATCATCGATTGGGACGTCCACCACGGCAACAGCACGAGTCACGTCTTTCGCGCGAGTCACGAGGTGCTCTACGTGTCGATCCACCAATCGCCGCTGTTCCCGTGGACTGGCTCACCTTCCGACATTGGCGAGGGGGACGGTGCCGGCTTCACGGTCAATCTCCCCGTCCCGCCGGGATCCGGCAACGAGGTCTGGGTCTCGCTCATCGAGCATGTCGTGGTCCCGCTCGCGTACTCCTTCGAGCCTCAACTCGTGCTCATCTCCGCCGGATATGACGCGCACTGCGACGACCCCGTCGCCGACTGCGCCGTCACCGAGGAAGGCTTCGCGGCGATGACCCGCGCCGTCGTTCGCGCGTGTGCGGAGCTTTCCGTCCCGGTTGGCGCCGTACTCGAAGGCGGATACGCCCTCGGCGCACTCGGGCGCTCCGTCGCGAGCACACTTCAGGCGCTGTCCAGCGAGCCGGCCGCCGAGGCGATCGCCTCATCGGCCGCACACCTGACACCGATCGCCTCGCACGCGCGTAGACGGCTGGCCGAATTCTGGCCGCACCTTCGGGGCTAGCCGAGGGCAGCGGGTGGGCCGGATTCCGCCCCTCGGTGGATCGGCCTAAGGCGTCAACCGAACCACTGCGAGGATCCGGCGCGACCGGCCGCCCCGTCCAGTCGCCATCCCTCGCGCGGGCCTTCGTAGACCGGATCGTACCCTTGTCCGGTGGCGTCGGCTCGGGCCAGCGAGGCACGCGCCTCGGCGTAGCCCTCGCGGACGTTCGCCGCGTCGACGCGCTTCGACGCGCGTGATGCCGTGCGGTTCCGCTTCGAGCCGCCGGGCGCTGGGTTGGTGCGGTCGCCGTCAGTCACTTTGATGGTCACTCCCTCACCCACGGTTGGTTGAGCCAGGTTCCGAATATAACCGCAGCTGGCCGAATTCGACATCCGTACTTTTCACCTATGGCAGAGCGCCGGAGGCTCGCTCCGGCCTCGCGGGCCCTCGGCGGACACGCGGCGACCGCGGTCATACGGACGCTACGGCTCTGCGCTGCGCGAGCGAGACCAGCCACTGGAGCCATTCGTCCAGGCCCTCTCCGGTGCGAGCGCTGACGAGAATCCGCCGCGCCGACGGGTTCACCGCGTCGAGGTTGTCCAGCAGCTTGTCGAGATCGAAGTCGAGGTGCGGGAGCAGGTCGAGCTTGTTGATCACGACCAGCTCGCAGGCTCGGAACATCAGGGGATACTTGAGCGGCTTGTCCTCGCCCTCGGTGATCGCGCACACCATCGCGCGCACGTCCTCTCCGACCCTGAACTCGGCCGGGCACACGAGATTGCCCACGTTCTCGATCACCAGCAGGTCGATGTCGTCAAGCGGCAGCGCCGGCATCGCCGAACGCACCATGTTCGCGTCGAGATGGCACTCGCCGCCAAAGCCCGAGTCGGTGTTCAGCTGGACGACCGGTACGTGGAGGGCCGCCAGACGGTCGGCGTCGTAGGAGCCCTGCACATCGCCTTCGAGCACCCCGATCCGGACGTTCCCGCGCTCGGCCAGTGCCCGCTCGAGCAGCGAGGTCTTCCCGGCGCCGGGCGCGCTCATCAGGTTCAGCACCGTCACGTCGTGGCGATCGAAGTCGTCCCGGTTGGCGCGGGCGATCGTGTTGTTGGCGTCGAGAGCGTCCTTGACCACCCTCACCCTTGTGCGATGCATGTGACCTCCCTCCTCAGCAGATCCGCGGCAGTGGGTCTCCCACCAGCTGGTCCATCACGCGGCGGCCCCCGAAAGCGGTCTCGACGAGCACCATCCCCGCCGGGCCTTCAGTGACCTCGCCAATCTCGGCCGCGCGCTCGCAGCCGGCGACCGCGCGGAGCGCCGCCAATGCGTGCTCGGCCGCATCGGGCGCGACAAACGCGACCAGCTTGCCCTCGTTGGCAACGTACATCGGATCGATGCCGAGCAGCTCGCTGGCGGCGGCGACGGCCGGCTGGACCGGGACATCGGCTTCGCGCACCAGGATTCCCACCCCGGACGCGCGGGCAAGCTCGTTCAGGACGGTGGCTGCGCCGCCGCGGGTGGCGTCGCGCATCGCTCGCAGGGAAGAGCCGCCGGCATCGAGTAGCGCGTCGGCGGCTGGCCACAGCGACCTCGTGTCGGAGGCGATCTCGGCGTCCAGGTCGAAGGACCCTCTGGCCAGCATGATCGCGGTTCCGTGCTCGCCGACGGTCCCGGAGAGGATGATCCGGTCGCCGGGCCGCAGCGCCGCCGGCGACAGCCGTGCGCGCGGATCGATCTGCCCGATCCCCGTCGTGCAGATGTAGAGCTGATCGGCGTGGCCGCGCTCGACGACCTTGGTGTCGCCGGTGATGATCTCGACCCCGGCCGATCGCGCGGCCGTGGCGATCGCGTCTATCTCGAAGCGCAGCGTGTCCGCCTCGAGTCCTTCCTCCAGAATCAGCGAGACGCTGAGCGCAATCGGCCGGGCGCCACTGACGGCCAGGTCGTTGACCGTGCCGTTGACCGCGAGCTCGCCGATCGACCCGCCCGGAAACCGGATCGGTGTGACGACGAAGCTGTCGGTAGTCAGCGCGAGCTCGAGCCCGCCGATGCGGAGCTCACCCGTATCGCCGAGGGCCTCGAGCGCGGGTGACCCGAAGGCCGGGACGAGCAGAGCCTCGATCAGGGTCTGCGTGGCCTTGCCGCCCGCGCCGTGTGCCGTGGTGATCCGCTCGTCGCGAAACCGCGGCCGCTTGGACCGCGCGGTCTCGATGATCTCGAGCACGCGTTCCTCCCGACCCGGCGTGACGCGTTCCGGGGCGCTCATACCACTTGCCGCGTGCGGGTCAGGCGCCCGTAGCTGTAGTACGCCGCGCACGCGCCCTCCGGAGAGACCATGCAAGTACCGATGGCATGCTCGGGCGTACAGGCGGTTCCGAACACCTTGCACTCCCAGGGCTTGATCACTCCCTTGAGCACCTCGCCGCACTGACACGCCTTGGGGTCGGCGATCCGTACGCCCGGTGCCGCAAAGCGCCGCTCGGCATCGAACTCCTCGTAGGCCGCCGACAGCTTCAGCGCGCTGTGCGAGATGAACCCGAGGCCACGCCACTCGAAGTGGGGGCGCAGCTCGAACACCTCCGCCATCACCTCGAGCGCGCGCAGGTTGCCGTCATAGGGAACCACGCGCATGTACTGGTTCTCCACCTCGCAGCGTCCCTCGACGAGCTGGCGCACGAGCATGTGGATCGACTGCAGGATGTCCAGCGGCTCGAATCCGGAGATCACGACCGGCCTGCCGTAATCGGCGGGAATGAACTCGAAGGGCCTCGCGCCGACCACGGTGCACACATGCCCGGGGCCGATGAAGCCGTCCAGGCGCAGGTCCGGGGACTCGAGCAGGGCGCGGACCGGCGGGAGGATCGTGACGTGGTTGCAGATGCAGCTGAAGTTGGTCACCCCCTCCGCCTTGGCACGTCTCAGCGTCAATGCCGTTGACGGAGCCGTCGTCTCGAACCCGATCGCGAAGAAGACGACCTCGCGATCCGGGTTCTGCCGCGCGATCCGCAGTGCGTCGAGCGGCGAGTACACCATCCGCACGTCCGCTCCCTGCGCCTTGGCGTCGAGCAGGGTGCCGCGCGATCCGGGGACGCGAAGCATGTCGCCGAAGCAGGTGAGGGTCACCTGGGGCTGGAGCGCGATCGCGATCCCGTCGTCCACCCGACCCATCGGGATCACGCACACCGGGCAGCCCGGCCCGTGCACAAGCTCGACGTTGGCCGGCAGGAGGTCATCGATTCCGTACTTGTAAATCGAGTGGGTGTGGCCCCCGCACACCTCCATCAGCTTGTAGTGGCGACCGGGTTCGACAGTGGCGAGGATCTCGCCCGCCAATGCGCGCCCCAGCCCGGGATCGCGAAACTCCTCGACGTACCTCATCGCACCAGCGCGACCAGCGCCACACCCGCGTGCACGAGCACCGAGTCACCGGGCGACACCGGTTCCACCAGCGCGGTCTCGACTGTATGGCGCGCGCCGTCCTCCGCGACGCACAGAGCCAGTGCACACTCGCCGTCCACGCGCACCACTGTCATGGGGACGCCCTCATCGGCGCACGTCACGCAGTGCTCGGCTCCAAGCCAGTTCACTCGATCGCGCTCGATTTCAGCTCCTCGAGCTCCTGCTCGTATTCGCGTCCGAGTTGTTCGAGCAGACGACGCGTGGCGAGGGCCTCCTCCTCGTCGACCTGCGAGATGGCGAAGCCGACGTGAATCAGGACCCAGTCGCCGACCTCGACGCCGTCCGGCCCGCCCGAGACCAGCGCGACGTTCACGACCCGCCGTACGCCGGCGACATCCACCCGGGCAAGGAAACGTTCGGGGTCGCAGAACTCGGTGATCTGACCGGGTATGGCTAGGCACATGCCGCACTCTCGAGGCCGGGAGCAGAGCCTACGCCCCAGCGACTGAGCTCGGCCGCGACCGCGTCCACGAGCCGGTCGAGTGCCGCCGCGATCGGCGCACTCAGCTCGGTGCCGATCTCGGTCGAGGCGGGTTGGACGCCATGCAGCACGAGCTGCTCTGGCCAGGCGCCACTCAGCTGCGCCGCGCCGAGCAGGTCGACGAGCCCGACGTCATGCGGCGTCATTCCGAACTCGAAGGCGCTCGCCCAGTCGTCGCCGTCGAGTCGCACCAGCGTTCCCGCGGGCGCGCCGGTGTCGATCGCATCGACGATGATGACCCGGCGGGCGTCAGCCAGCAGCGGAAGCAGCAGCAGACCAGCCGTGCCGCCCTCCACAAGCTCGACGCCGTCGCCGAGGGGGTGGCGGTCCTGGAGCCTCTGCACCGCTCTCACCCCGACGCCGTCATCGGAGAGCACGACGTTTCCCAGGCCGATGACAGTGGTGCCGGGTCCCTCGAGCGTCATTCCGGCGGCTCGTCCTCGACATCGAGCAGGTTGGCCTTGGAGCCGGTGACGATGCTCGACAGCTCCCCGTTGTGCTCCTCGATGTCGAACAGCGTCGCGGAATAGATGTGGTGGACGGCAAAAGCGGCGTACAGGAACATGAAGAAGAAGTGCACGAGCCGGATCTCGGGCACGGACATGACGCTCCAGGTCCAGCTGAACAGAGTCGTCCACGGGGGCCGGCGGAGGATCCACGCGTACAGGCTGAGGCCGGTGAGGATCGTGATGATGAACCCCAGGTACAGCACGATGTACGCGAGGCCGGCAAGCGCGTTGTGGCCGTTCACGCGTGGGGGCCGGGGGTCGAGGAAGGCGTAGAAGCGGATCACCTGGCGAAGGCTGCGCCGCTGGCCTGGTGTGATCGGAAGCATCGCCCGCCAGCGCACGTAGCGGTTGCCGACGAAGCCCCAGTAGATCCGGAACAGGACCGCGGCGATGAACACGAAGCCGGCCGCCTCATGGATGAACCGCATCGTGCCCATCACGTAGCCGGGATGGCCGGCCGTGCCGCCGCCGCCGAGGAACGGATCGTAGATGTAGTACCCGGTGATCGAGAGAACGACGATCGCGGCCACCACCGTCCAGTGGACGATCCGCACCGGCCGCTCGAACACGTAGATCGTGCGGCGCGCCGGTCGCGCGGCATCGGCGAGCTCGGCGCGGGTGTACTCGGGCGCGACCGACATCAGACCGGCTCCACGTTGACCATGGTCCGTCTGCCGCCCCGCTCGGCGTCGAGCACGTGGACGGCGCACGCCAGGCACGGGTCGAACGAGTGCACCGTACGCAGCAGCTCCAACGGCCGCGAGGGATCGGCCACGGGAGTCCCGACCAGCGCCTGCTCGTATGGCCCCGGCTGGCCCTGGGCATCGCGTGGACCGGCGTTCCAGGTCGACGGCACGACAGCCTGGTAGCGCGAGATCGTGCCGTCGGAGATCTCCACCCAGTGCCCGAGCGATCCCCGCGGCACCTCGTGCGGGCCGAAACCACGCGCGCTTGACGGCCAGCTCGAGCGATCCCACTTCGCCGTGTCCGCGATCCTCAGATCACCCGAGTTCATGTTGCGATCGAGCTGATCCAGCCACCCCTCCAGCCGATCCATGACGATCACGGACTCGAGCGCACGCGCCGCAACCCGCCCGAGGGTCGAGTAGAGCGCGGCGGGCGTGGCGTGAAGTTGCTTCAGCGTTGCGTCGACCGCCTGCTTGACCGCCGGCACGCCCGCGGCGTAAGCGACCAGCATCCGCGCCAGCGGACCCACCTCCATCACCTGTCCGTCGTAGCGCGGCGCCTTGAGCCAGGAATACTTCGCATCGGCATGGAGCCACTGATACGGCGGATCGGGGCCCGTGTACTCGGCGTTCGTCTCACCCTTGTACGGGTGAAGCGCCGCGTCGTCACCCTCCGCATACGAGTACCAGGAACGCGCCACCTGCTCGGTGATCTTGTCCTGGTTCAGCGGTTGGACGGTGCTCAGATCGAGATCGGTGATGATCCCTCGTGGAAACAGGTAGGACGCCGTGTCGTTGATCGACCCCGCGCCGTAACCGCCATAGGTGAGGAAGTTCTTCGTCCCGCCGCCGATCGTCGCCCACTCCGGATAGGCGGAGGCGACCAGCAGCACGTCCGGGATGTACACCTGCTCGACGAACGACCGCATCGTCTGCAACCGCTCACGCAGAAAAGTGATCCGCTCCGGGTTGATCGCCTGCGGGCTGTTCGGATCGAGCGGCGTCGCCATACCGCCCACCACGAATGTCTGCGGATGCGGATTCTTTCCGCCGAGCACCGCGTGGATCCGGATCACATCGCGCTGCCACTGCAGCGCGTCAAGGTAGTGCGCCACCGCGACAAGGTTCTCCTCCGGCGTGAGGTGGTACGCGGGATGCCCCCAGTACCCACTCGCGAACAGCGACAGCTGCCCGGAGCCGGCGAGCCTCTGCAGCCGGGTCAGCACGGCCTTGAAATAGTCAGTGCCCGAGTTCGGATAGTCGGAGATCGACTGGGCCAGCACCGACGCCTTGGCCGGCTTCGCCTTCAGCGCCGACGTGATGTCGACCCAGTCCAGTGCGTGCAGGTGATAGAAGTGGATCACGTGGTCGTGGACGAGTTGGCTGCCCGCGATCAGGTTGCGCACCAGCTCGGCGTTCGGCGGCGGCACCGCCCCGATCGCGTCCTCGACGGCCCGTACCGAGGCGATCGCGTGCACCGTGGTGCACACGCCGCAGATCCGCTGCGCCCAGATCCACGCCTCCCGCGCGTCCTTGCCCTCGACGATCTTCTCGATCCCGCGGAACATCGTCCCCGACGCCCACGCCTCGGTGACCTTGCCGCCGGCGACCTCAGCCTCGATCCGCAGGTGACCCTCGATCCGGGTCACCGGGTCAATCTTGATTCTCGCCATCGGCACCTCCTCGCTCGAAGCCGGTCTTCGGAGGCGGGTCAGCTTGATCGCCCCGGGCGCCCGCATCGACGGGCGTCTCGCTTGGATTCGGTGTCTCTCGATCCCCGGCGTGCGCCCGTGCGACTCGGGACTGCACGAACTTGCCGCCGGCGTGTGCGGCGCTGAGCGCGGCGGTGGCGCCGATCACCGCGAGGCCGATCGTCTCGGCGGTCGTGTCCGCCCCGAACCCCGGCACGTTGGGGAGCCGCTCGTAGAACGGGCTCATCGAGGCCCAGAACTCGGGCGAGGCGCAGCCGATGCAGGTGTGCCCGGCCTCGATCGGCCAGCTGGTGCCGTCGTTCCAGCGGACGTTCGGGCAGTTGTAGGTCGCCGACGGTCCCTTGCACCCCATCTTGTACAGGCAGTAGCCCTTGCGGTGCCCTTCGTCGCCCCACTCCTCCACGAACAATCCGGCGTCGAAATAGGCTCGCCGCTCGCACTGGTCGTGGATCAGGTCGCCGTAGGCGAACAGCGGGCGGTTGTACTGGTCGAGCTCGGGCATCTGGCCGAAGGTCAGGTAGTGCACCATTACCGCCACCGTGTTCGCCGGGTTGTGCGGACAGCCCCCGAGATTGACCACGTTGGCGCCTGAGATCACGTCCTGGACGCCCTGGCCGCCGGTCGGCCCGTGCTGCACCAGGCCGCCATCCCAGGCACATGCCCCGACCGCGATCGTCGCCTTGGCGTTGCCCACCACCTCGCGCGCGATGTCGAGCGCCGAGCGCCCCCCGATCGTGCAGTAGCCCGCGCCGGTGGGGATCGCGCCCTCGATCACCGCGATGTACTTCCCCTTCAGGTCGCGCACAGCCTGGGTGCTCATCGCCTCCGCCTGCTCGCCCGAGCCGGCCATGATGAGCTCGTGGTAATTCCACGCCAGCGTCTCCAGCACGATCTCCGCGACGTCGGGGTGTGGCGAGCGCAGGATCGACTCAGAGTTGCCCGCGCAGTCCTGGAACTGGCGCCAGATCAGCACCGGACGCTCCACGGCAGCGAGGGCCTCGGCGATCTGAGTCCGATACGTCGCCGGCAGCGCCAGCGTCGCCGCCATCACGCCGCAGAAATTCAGGAAGGCGCGGCGGCTGACGCCCCGATCCTCAAGGCACTCCGGCAGCGTCTGGCCAGTCGGCAGCATCCCATCCTCCAGGGACCTCTCAGGCGGGGCGGAACTGGTGCCGGGACATCCTAAGGTCGACCACGTACAGAAGTAACCGGCGAAAACTACTGATTACGTCGCCATGTCCTCGACCTCGATCGATTCGACTTCGAGCTCTCGACCGGCAGTCACCAACGCGGGACCGTGACACTCAAAGCACCGGAAATCAGGCTCCCGGGGCGTCCATTCATGCGAGCACATGGGGCAACGCAGGAGCGCTGGAACCAGCTCCTGCTCGAGACGAGCACCCTCACACGGCGTCCCTCGAGCAGCCAGGTCAAACGCCGTCGCCAGCGTTCCGGGCACGACTTGACGCAAAGCTCCGATGCGTAGGTTCACCAGGGTCACGCGTCGGCCATCGCAATGGGCCACCGCAACGTCGACAACCCCGCTTGCGATCGCGAACTCGTGCATGACTCCGTACTTTTGCGCAGCCTTCGGGGTTGAACGACCCCCTCCGCCATGTTAGTTTCAAACAAGGCGCCCGGCGCGCCCGGCTCGGGTGACGCCGGACGTGTCCTCTGAACACTGGCCCTCCCCGTGTTGTGACTCGGGTCGGCTAGTGGCACCTGCCCGAACACTTGCCTAGTGTGTCATCACCGGTTGCGCCGACGTCAGAGGACGTCGTTGTGCGGTGGGTGGACGCGTTCAATGCGCGCGATCTGGACGGGATGCTCGCCTGCCTTGCCGACCGCGTCGAGTTCCGGCCTTTGCGGCTGAGCGGCGTCAGCGGCTGCTATCGCGGGCACGACGGTGTCCGGGAATGGTTCATCCGGCTGCGACGTTCGCGTCAGGACCACCCGATCGTCATCCGCGAAGCGCGGGCGGTTGGCGAGGCGCACGTCGTGGCCACCGGCTCCATCCGTTTGGAGGGCGAGGCCGACATCGGGTCCTTCTGCGCGGTGAACAGGATCGGCGAGGGGCTGATACTCGCCGCGCACCACTACCTGAGCGACGCGGCCATGATCGAGCGCCTGGGCTTGATTCCATGAGCGCGGTTAGCAGCCGCGATCGGCGATCGATGACCGACCGGACGGTGGTCAGGCATGTGCCGGGAATAGCGCAGAGCCGGGCCGTGCCCGCCTGGCTGCGGACCCTCATAGGCCGCTACGACCCCGGCATCTTCGACGAAGTCGCGCGGACGCTGCGGGTCGAGCTTACGTCTCCGGGTCGGGACGCATGGGAGGTCGCGCTCGCCGCTGACGGGGCATCGATCACGTCCACGGACGGACACCCCGACGCAGTAATCGCCGCCGACGCGCCGACCTGGACGCGAATCGCCGCGGAACCTGGAGTGGCGGTCGATGCCTACCTCTCCGGACGGCTGTCGGTGCGACGCAACCTGCACGTGGGCATCGGGTTTCTCGCCGCGACCAGCGGCGCACCCGAGCCAACCCGCATGCGGTTTCGATACGTCACGACCCGTAACACTCGGCTTTCGATCGTCGAAGCGGGTCATGGACCGCCGGCGCTGGCCATCCACGGGCTCGGTGCGACAAAGGGTTCGTTCGTGCCGACGCTGGTTGCCCTGTCGACGCGATTCCGAGTGATCGCGCTCGACCTGCCGGGCTTCGGCGACTCGGACAAGCCGATCGGCGCGGCGTACGACCCGCGCTACTTCGCCGGAGCCTGTGCCGACCTGCTCGACGCGCTGGGCCTGGACCGTGTGCACCTGATCGGCAACAGCCTCGGCGGGCGCGTGGCGCTCGAGTTGGCGCTGCTCCAGCCCGAGCGCGTCGAACGGCTGGCGCTGCTCGCGCCCTCGCTGGCCTGGCGCCGGGCGCGGCCATGGGCGCCGCTCGTGCGACTCACCCGCCCCGAGCTCGGTCTCGTCCAGCTGGCACCGAGAGGCGTCGTCGACGGGATCGTCCGCCGCCTCATCCCCGACGCGAACGACGGATGGGCCGCCGCAGGCGTCGACGAGTTCCTCCGCGCCTATTTGACGGCTTCCGGCCGCGCCGCGTTCTACGCCGCCGCGCGGCACATCTACCTCGACGAGCCGCACGGAGCGGACGGGTTCTGGCCCCGCCTCACGACGCTCAAGCCAGACCCGCTGTTCATCTGGGGACGCCGGGACAAGCTCGTGCCGATCGGCTTCAAGCGGCATGTCGCCGACGCGCTCCCGCGTGCCCGCCACCTCGAGCTCGACTGCGGCCACGTGCCACAGATCGAGCGTCCTCGAGACACGCACGGGGCCGTTTCGTCGTTCTTCCTCGGCGAGGCAGTTGCTGATCGTGCTCGGACGGCGGCTGTGCGACCGTAGTCCGGTGTGGCCAGACTGCGCCCTTATGCGGATGCCGCGGCCGGGCCTGCAGCGTAAAAGCGGTCGAACAGGATTCGGATCCCGCACCTAATCTGGAGGTGGTCGACGATGTCGATCGTTTCACTTGCTCGTCCCGCCCGCGACTGTGCCCCGCGCCTGGCGGACTTCGATGCCGAGCGCGCGGCCTATCGCGTTGCCGTGCCGGAGCGCTTCAACGCGGTGATCGACATCGTCGATGCTTGGGCGTCGGAGGATCCCGAGGCGCTCGCGGTTCTGTCCATCGACGCGACCGGTGAGGTCGTGGCGGAGGAGTCCGCGGCCGACCTCGCACGCGCGTCCCGCGAAGTCGGGCGGGTACTGCTGGATCTTGGCGTCCGAAAGGGCGATCACGTGTTCGTGATGCTGCCGCGGATTCCGGAGTGGTATGCCGCCCTGCTCGGCGCGATGCGGATCGGCGCCGTCCCGATGCCCGCCCCGAACCTGCTGACCCCCAAGGACATCGCGTACCGGTTCGAGCAGACCGGCGCGACGGCGGCGATCACCGACCCGGCGGGCGCTCAGAAGGTTGACGCGGGCGTCGCGGGTGTGAAGACTCGGCTTTGCGTCGGACGCGGGCCGGACGGATGGGTCTCGCTCGCCGAGCGCCGCCAGGTGGTCGGGGATGGGGAGACGCCAGCCGATCCGACCGGTCGCGATGATCCGCTGCTGCTGTACTTCACCAGCGGCACGGTCGCCTTCCCGAAGATGGTCAGGCACGCGCAGTCCTACGCCCTCGGCCATGTCGGGACCGCGCGCTTCTGGCATGACCTGCGTCCCGGCGACCTGCACTGGACGATCACCGACACCGGTTGGGCCAAGGCGGCGTGGGGCGGGCTGTTCGGGCAGATGCACGAACGTGCAGCGATCCTCAACGTCGCGCTCGGCGCCCCGGACACGGACACGATCCTCGGGATCCTCGCCCGCCATCGCGTCACGTCGTTCTGCGCGCCGCCGACGCTTTACCGCCGACTGGTCCACGCGGACTTCTCCAGGCACGATCTCTCGGCACTGCGTCACTGCACGAGCGCCGGCGAGCCGCTGAACCCCGAGGTCATCCGCGAGTGGCAGCGAGGCACCGGCGGGCTGACCATCTTCGACGGCTACGGTCAGACGGAGACCACCTGCCTCGTCGCCAACTACCGCGCTATGGAGGTCCGGCCCGGGTCCATGGGCCGCCCCGTCCCCGGCTACGACGTCACGATCGTGGACGATGACGGCCAACCGGTCGAGGCCGGCGAGGTCGGCAACATCGTCGTGCGCTGGCAACCGGAGCGTCCGGTCGGGCTGTTCCCCGGCTACTACAACGACCCGGATGCGACGGCCGCCGTGTTCCGCGGGCCCTTCTATTTCACGGGCGATAGGGCAGCCATGGACACGGATGGCTACTTCTGGTTCGAGGGACGCGACGATGACGTGATCACCTCGAGCGCGTACCGGATCGGGCCATTCGAGGTCGAGAGCGTCCTCGTCGAGCATCCGGCGGTGATCGAGGCAGCCGTCGTCGGCAAGGATGATCCCGAGCGTACGCAAATCGTCACGGCCTTCTGCCTGCTGGCCCCCGGCTACACGGGATCAGACGAACTGGCCCACGAACTGCAGCAGTTCGTGAGACAGAGCACGGCCCCCTACAAGTACCCCCGCGAGATCTACTTCGTCGAAGAACTCCCCAAGACCATCAGTGGCAAGATCCGGCGCTCGCAGCTCCGTGCTCGCCTGCGCGCGGGAGACTCGTTGTGATTCGACGCTGAGGTGAGAATCAGCACACGTACCAGCAGCCGACCGGGCGCGCGGCGCTCGAGGATCGTGCTCAAAGAGGCAGGGTGCGTAGTGCTGTGACGGTCATGACGACGGCGACGAAGGCGTCGAGCAGTCGCCACGCCTCGGGGCGGTGCAGCACCGGTGTGAGCAGTCTCGCCCCGAAGCCCAGGGCGGTGAACCAGACCACGCTGGCGACCGCGGCGCCGATGCCGAACCACCAGCGAGCATGCGCATGTGAGCTGGCCACGGTGCCGAGGAGCACGAGCGTGTCCAGGTAGACGGCGGGGTTGAGCCAGGTGAAGCCGACGGCGGCCGCGGCCACGCTCCCGCGCGTGGAGTTGGGCGTTCGGGTCTGCAGCGAGTTGTGCGCCGCACTCAGGGCGCGTCGCGCCGCAACCGCGCCGTAGGCGAGCAGGAGCGTGCCGCCGGCCACGCGCAGAGCGGCCAGCAACCCGGGCCGGTGGATCACGACGGCGCCGAGCCCGGCGACGCCCGCGGCGATCAGGACGACGTCCGATGCGGCGCAGATCAGAACGACCGTCCCGATGTGCGTTCGCAGGACGCCCTGCCTCAGGACGTAAGCGTTTTGCGCCCCGATCGCCACGATGAGGGAGAGGCTGAACAGCAGGCCTGAAAGGAAGACGGCGGTCGGCACGATCCCAAGGTAGGAAGCCGGGGGGCCTTCGTCAAACTAAAGAAGCTGAGTTATCATTAGCGCAGCTAATGCGGCTGGATACCGACCAACTGCAAGCGCTCGCCGCGGCCGTCAGCGAAGGAAGCTTCGACGCAGCGGCGACGCGGCTGCACGTCACGCCTTCAGCCGTCAGCCAACGCATCAAGGCTCTCGAGACGAACGTGGGCCAGGTCCTGCTCGTCCGTGCCCGGCCGGTCCGCGCGACGGTTCCGGGCCAGTCGTTGCTCAGGGCCGCGCGCCAGATCGAGGCCATTACGGCTGAGGTCGTTCGAGAGCTTGGCGGACACGGCGAGGACGAGGCGCCGGTCATCGCGATCGCCGTCAACGCCGACAGCCTCGCCACCTGGTTGCCGACGGCGCTGGCCGCCGTCGACCCGCCCGTCGCCTTCGATCTGCGGCGGGCGGACGAGACGCGTACGGTGGAACTGCTGCGGGACGGAAGCGTCATCGCTGCGGTCACCGCCTCGGAGGATCCGGTGGCCGGTTGCACCGTCGATCCCCTCGGCCGGATGCGCTACCGACCGCGGGCCTCTCGCGCCTTTGCCGCGCGCTGGTTCGGCAGCGGCCCCACCGCGGACGCTCTCGCTCGTGCCCCCGTCGTCACCTTCGACCGCTCCGACCAGCTGCAGGACCGCTATCTCAAGCGACGCGCTCGCCGGCACCTCCAGCCGCCACGCCACTACGTCCCCGGCTCCACCGCCTTCGCCCAGGCCGTGCGACTCGGTCTGGGCTGGGGAATGGTGCCCGACCTGCAGGCCGGACCCGAGACCGAGCTGGTCGAGCTCGATCCCCGCGGAGCCATCGATGTCCCCCTGTTCTGGCAGCAATGGCGCCTCCCCTCGGCCGCGCTGGAGCGCGTGGCCGCCGCCGTGCGCGCGCAGGCGGCGGTGGCGCTGCAGCCGACGACCAAGCCTCGCCGCACACGGCAGGCGCCACGCCCCAACCAGGCGCCGAACCGGCTCGCTGGCTAAGCGCAGACGCGTCAGGCGCTCAGCGCCGTGACGGGTCAGCTGACGGGCTCGAGCACGATGGCCGGGATGACGCGATCGGTCTTGCGCTGGTACTCGGCGAAGTTGGGCGAGCGATCGGCCATCGCTGCGAACAGGCGCTCGCGCTCCTCGCCGGTTGCCTCGTGCGCGGTGGCCTTCAGCGTGTCCGTGCCGACCTCGATCGTCACGTCCGGATGCGCCCGGAGGTTGTGATACCAGTCGGGATTGGTCGGCGCACCCGCCTTGGAGGCGAAGATGACGTACCGGTTGCCGTCGGCCAGGTAGGCCAGCGGGTTGATCCGTTCGGTGCCGGTTCGGGCGCCGGTGTGGTGCAGGAGCAGCAACGGCGTGTTCTCGAACGGCTCCCCGACCCGCCCGCCGTTGGCGCGGAACTGCTCGATGATTCGGGCGTTGAAGTCGTCGGGGGAGCTGGCTGACATGGGCGGCGGCTCGAGGCGGTCGGCGCGTGACCGAGTCTACGCTGTGTGGCGATGAAGATCCGCTTCGCCGTCGGCCCGCACGCCGGATCTCTCTCGGGTGCGGAGATGGTCGCGTTCGCCGAGGCACTCGAGGCCGCCGGGTTCGACGGTCTGTGGCTGTCGGACCTCCCGGTTGCCCCGGTGCTCGACCCGCTCATCGGGCTGGCGCTCGCTGCCGGCCGGACGCGCCGGCTCCGTTTGGGCGCCAACCTCGTCCCGCTCGGCCGCAACCCGTTCCTCCTGGCCAAGGAGTTGGCCCAGCTCGATCGGATCTCCGCCGGTCGGCTGCTGCTCAGCTTCGTCACCGGCCTCGGCCAGCCCGGGGAGCGCCAGGCGCTCGGGCTCGACGGAGCACGCCGCGGCGACGTGCTCGAGGAGATGCTCGGCCTGCTCCGGAGCTGGTGGGCGGGCGAGACCGTGGATCATCGCTCCGAGCGCTGGACATTCGACCAGCTGGCACCGGCCGCGCGGCCGGTCCAGGATCCGCTGGAGGTGTGGCTGGGCGGACGCGGACCCCAGGCGCTCGAGCGCGTCGGGCGGATCGCCGACGGGTGGCTGGGCGCTCAGCTGACCCCCGGCGAAGCGGAGCCGGCCCGCCTCCGTATCCAGGACGCGGCGCGCCACGCCGGCCGCGAGGTCGACCCCGAGCATTTCGGGATGAGCATCCCCTACGCCCGCGTCGCCCCCGGCCCCGAGTTGCTGGGTCCGCTCGCCGCCCGCCGTCCCGACATCGACCCGCTGGCCTTTGTGCCGGTCGGCCGAGCCGGCCTGCGCGACTTCATCGGTCGCTACATCGATGTCGGCTTGTCGAAGTTCGTCGTCCGTCCGCTCGCGCCCGTCGCCTCCTGGACCGAGGAGGCCTCATGGCTGGCCGACGCCATCCTCGACCTGCAAACCTGACTCGGGTCGCCGCGTGAGGGGCAGACCCCGTTGGGCGCGGATCTGCCGCAACCGCGCCCCGGGCCTCACCGGTGCAGGCGCACTCGATTTCCTGGCCGCACCGACGCGGGCTTCAGCCCCGGATTCAGCTCCTCGAGGGTCACGATGCTGATCCCGGTCGCGGACGCGATCGATCCATACGACTGGCCGGGTCGCACCGTCCAGAACATCGGTCCTGGCCGTTTCGGCGCGGGCTTATGCGGCTGCGGAGGGTGCTGCCACAGGTTGAGCCGCTGGCCGGGCGCGAGGGCGAGCGGATCGACGTTCGGGTTGTAGGCCTGTAGCTCGTCCATCGACAGGCCGGTCTTCGCCGCGATCACCGCGAAGGAGTCGCCCGCCCGCACCGTCCAGTACGGCGGCAGGCGACGATGTGCCGCCGGCGTCGGTGCGTTTGTTCCGGTGCCGGTGTTCCGAAGGAAAGCGGGAGGGGAGCTGATGATGAGGGCGACCGCGGCGGCGACGCCCAGGAGCAGCAGCGGCACGAGCAGGCGCGCGAGTATCCGGCCCGGTCGCCGGGAGGCGGGTGCGCGCTGCGCCATTGTTCCCACGTTGCACCAACCGATCTCGACTGCTCTGCACGGTGAACTCTGGCGCATCTGCGCGAGATTGCAAGTGTGCCGTTCTCGGAGGCGCCTGGTCGTCCTGGCTCGTGCGGCGCCACCTGTTGATGCTCGCGATCGCCGAGTTCAGGGATGAGGATTAGGGGGCGTCCCTGATGTGACGATGCCCGGGGTGATCCAGGATGCTCGCACCGATACCTCGCCCGTCGCCTCCCAGAGAGGCCGGCAGCCTGGCTCGACGAGAGGAGCAACCAGTGGTCACCGCCACCGTGACGGCGCTCGGTTCCCAGCCGACCGCGCACCCCCAGGAGAAGGAATGCGGGCACGACCGGCACGTTGGCACCTGTTCGGCCTGCCAACGCCTGGCGGCTCGCCGGGCCCAGTCACATTTGGCTGCCGCGGCGAGTGCGCGGCAAGCCTGGTCGGAGCGCTCCGCGGCGTAGGACGCGGCCTGCCGCGCTCGTTGCCGAAGCTGCTTCCGGCGCAAGTCCCCGGGGATGAACCTCGCCACGGGTTGGCCCTACGGCTGTAGCTGCGCGCTGCGCGGGCTGCCGTTGTGCTCCCAGATCAGGGTGTCTCCGGTCAAGGTCAGGCTCGTCAGAGCGGTCGATGATCCGTTGGGTTCGCTCACGCTGTCGAGCGTGTGCACACCGGTGCTGTCGCTCGCCTGGATCTGCTCGAGCGTGCAGCCACAACCGTAGCCATCCTCGTCCACCTCAGTTGTACGGACCGCGCTGACGGCATCGGTGCCCAGCACGAGCTGATCCGCGGTGCTCACGCAGCCGGAGGAGTAGTCCAGGCAGAAAACCGATTCCCCGCCTCGACCTGGCACCTGGGCATCGGTTCGCAGATCGAACAGGTCGACCGTATGGCTGTTTCCGCCATAGTGATGATCCACCAGATCCATGACGAGCGCCGCGTAGTTTCCGGCGAGAACAGCTTGGCTTGCACTCGTGCTGTAGTCCCAATTCTGGTCGACGTAGCGGGCCAACAGGCGTTGGCGGCCATCAGCCTTCACGCAGGCCATGTAAGCCACTGACGGGATACCTCCTGCCCCTGGGTCCATTTCGGGGATTCCGCCGTCTGCGCTGATAATTGCGGTGGCGTTGCTCGCCATCACCGTGGAGCCGGGCGGCGCCAGACAAGGATCGGCCGGCGTGGTCGGCAGCGGCTGCCAATCCACCGTGCTGCCGGTTACCCCGCCGACGCGGCGCACGCGGCCGCCGCGAGCCGGCACGACGCTCAAGCGGTGACCCTTGTCGAAGAACGCGATCCCCCTGGCGTCGGGGGACCAGGCCGGAGCGCTCCCGCGCACCAGGCGCCGCACCGACCGCCCCCGCAAGCCGACGATGATCACCCAGCCCCTGCGCTCAAACGCGAGCCGCGTGCCGTCCGGCGACCAGGACGGCGCGCTCCCCCGTCTGAGCCGGCGAAGCTTCGCCGGACGCCCCACCCAGATCCAGCCGCCACGCGCCACCGCCAATTCGCCACGCGACGACCAGACCGGATCCGAGACCACTCCTGACATGAGCGCCTTCTTCGCCAGCCCGTCAACGCCGAACGAGTACAGCCCTTTCGGCGATCCAGACATCCCCTCCCGTGGGAGCACGGCCGTAAGCAGCCCCGCGTTGCGCGTAAAGGCAGCATCACCCAGCCCGCCCTGAACAGAGAACTGACACGCGAGACAACTCCCGTCCGGATAGATCACCGAGATCGAGCCGGTGGAGGGCTCGCCGACCGCGAGCACCTCACCATCGGGAGACCACTCCGGCCGCGCCAGAGAACACGACGGAGCCCCGGTCGCGGACGCGGCACACACACTCCTCTCACCGCTGCCGTCCGCACCGACCAGCACGATCCCCGAGCCATTCAACGGCCCCACCGCGAGCAGCCCATCACGGCCAGGAAACGCCGCCTGCGCCGGCCCCGCCTGGACAAGCACAGCCGCCACGAGCGTCGCCGCGACGATCCCGGCGAACCAACCGCATCTACGCAAGAACCTCATTCGGCATCCCCAAGGATCGTGCACCCCAGCGCGGCCGCCATCCGGGCCATCCCGAACCCCGACAAGGGCGAACTACGTCCCCACCGTTGAGAGTGCCGCCGCCATCGGCGGTCGCACTCTCAGGCGAGCGCGGGAGCGACCGGGTGTGCGAGGCCGATCATCGAGTCGCGCGTGACCAGCGCCGCGAGCTGCTCCTCACTGAGCTCGTCGGTCCCCGGCGGACGACTCGGGATCACCAGATAGCGAATGTCCGCGGTCGAATCGACCACGCGCAGTTCGACGTCGTCGCCGATCTCCATCCCAAACTCCGCGAGCACTCCGCGCGGATCCGAGACCGCGCGCGAGCGGTACGGCAGGCTCTTGTACCAGGCGGGGGGCGGGCCGAGCAGCGCACGCGGGTAGCACGAGCAGAGCGTGCAGACGATCATGTGGTGCACCGTGTCGCTGTTCTCGAGCGCGACGACGACCGGCGACGGGCCGGGGTCGAGGCCGAGCTCGAGCGCCGCCGAACGGGCGTCGGCCAGCAACCGCTGCTTGAACTCCGGGTTCACCCACGCGCGCGCGACGAGGCGCGCGCCGTCTGCCGGCGTGCGCGAGACGAGCCAGTCGATGCCGGCGCGGATGTCCTCCGGGCGCAGCACCCGCTTCTCGACCAACAGCTCCTCGAGTGCTCGGGCACGCCGGGCGGCCGCGGGCTCGCTCCCGTTGGTGATCGGCGTGTGGTCGTGGTCATGCTCGCTCATCTCGCCTCCTCCAGCCAGTGCTCGAAGACGTCGACATAGACGCGGTAGCCCCCGCCGGCGGGAGCTTCGGGCCACAGATCCGACCGCGCGAAGCTGACGAGGTACAGCGGCATCTCGGGGAGTCCATCATCGCCGTACGCACGCGTCTCGGGGTTACGGAACCTGGCGTGCATGCGCTCAATCCGCCCGGTCTTGCCCTTGATGTAGCCGGGAGTGCGATGGTGCCCAGCGTGAGCTCTGGCCGCCACCGTGACCGGTTCGCCGACCCGATGGGTCACCCCGCGGCCCTCTGATCGACCTCGCCGGGAGCGAGAATGCCCTTCTCGCTGAGGATCGTCTCCATCGAGAACAGCCAGCGCTCGTAGTAAGCGGCCCGCTCGTACTCCTCCGGTGGCATGCTCTCGATCCCCCGCCGCAGCTCGTCGACGTTCATCACCCCGCGGCGGGCGAGCGCGCCGACGAGCGCGTCGGTCAGAACCTCCCAGTCCTCGAGCGCGTGCTCGCTGCGATCGATCCTCTCGTCGGTGGGCAGAGAACCACGATCGTGGACACCGCGCTGCACGCGATCGATCCTACCGTCGCGGTGCGATTCGCAACTCTGCTGGGCATGCGGGCCGACCGGGTCTTGGCACAGGCCAGAGCAGCACTGAGGCAGTCGCACCCGCGCCTCCGGCTGCGCCGCCCCGCCCAGAAGATTGATTCCGCTGGGCGACCTCGCGCCGGACGCCGTGTCGGTTGAGGCTAAGTGCAGGGGAATGATCTAGTCGGGGAGACAGGATTTGAACCTGCGACCGCCCGGCCCCCAGCCGGAATCAGCGTGATTTGGCTGGATCAGAATAGCGCGATTTGCGGCAGGTTTCCGTCCGTTGGATCAGGTACGATTCGGTCAAAATGGTACATGAACGGTACACGCAGAACTCTCCGGCCCAGATCCGGGCGGTCGGATGAGCGCCGCTCGGAGTCCCCGTCGCCGGGCCTACGGCACCGGCACGCTGCGGGTCGTCGGCGGCTCGTGGCTCGCCTCCTGGTACGGGCCTGACGGCCGGCGCGTGCAGCGTAAGGTGGGTGCGGTCCGGACCGAGGGCCGTGCCGACGGGCTCACGAAGGCGCAGGCCGAGCGGGTGCTCCGTCGGATGCGCGAGATCGAGAGCCCGCGGTCGGCGCCGGACGGCCAGCGGGTGACGATGGAGCAAGCCGGCGATGAGTTCTGCCAGCGCCTCGAGCTGCAAGGGCCGGCGCAAGTCGCACCGCCTGACCGTCGCCTCCGATCTGCGGAACCACATCGCGCCGTTCTTCGCCGGCAAGACGCTCGATCGCATCCGGCCCGAGGACATCGAGCGCTACGTCGCGGCCAAGCGCAAGACCCTCGCGATCAAGACGATCCGCAATCACGTCAACACGATGCATTCGGTGTTCGAGCTGGGGCTGCGGAAGGGCTGGTGCCAGATCAACCCGGTGAAGCTCGCCGATCGGCCAACGGTCAAGAAGACCGAGACGCGGATCCAGTTTCTCGACCAGGCGGAGCTCGAGGAGCTCCTGGCCGCGCCGTACCCGGACGACGCGTTCGGCCGAATCGAGCCGACGTTGTACCTGACCGCGGCGATGACCGGGCTCCGGCAGGGCGAGCTGCTCGGCCTGCGGTGGCGCGACGTCGACTTCGACGCGCGGAAGGTGCGCGTGGTCTCCCCCTTCGTCCGCGGCGAGTTCGGCGATCCGAAGTCGTCGGGCTCCGGCCGGTCGGTGCCGATGGCCGAGCGCGTCGCCGTTGCCCTTCGCGAGCTGCGCGAGCGCTCGTACTACGCGCGCGACCGCGACCTCGTCTTCTGCCATCCGGAGACCGGCAAGCCGCTCGACCGCTCGAAGCTGGTCCGCCGGTTCAAGCAGGCGCTCGACCGCGCCGAGGTCCACCGGATCACCTTCCACGAGCTGCGCCACACCTTCGGGACCCGGATGGCGGCGGCCGGGCACGCCGATGAGGACGCTCCAGTACTGGATGGGCCACGCGGACTCGAAGACGACGCAGATCTACGCGCACTACCAGCCGAGCGACCAGGAGGCCGACGCGGTCGATCGGGCGTTCGCGTGATCGAGCGACCGATCGTCGGCGAGGCCACGACCCCGGATGGGATCCGCGTGGTCGTGTTCGCCGACACGTGGCGCGATCACATCCTGGATCCGGACGCAGGCCACGCCGAGTTGGCGCCGCACCTCGACGCGGTGCTCTCGGCGATCGCGGCGCCCGACCATCGCGAGCCCGACGAGCGCCCTCACCGTGAGCGCTTCTTCAAGCGGGATGCGGGCCCCAGTCGCTGGCTGATGGTGGTCGTAGACTTCGAAGCACAGCCGGCGCGGGTCGTGACTGCGCTCGGCTATGGACATGGAAGGTCTCCCGCCGGATGGATGCCGTGAACGTCAAGATCAACGGACTCGTCTTTGACCGCGCGAACTACGACGCGGACGGCGACGTGCTCTACCTCGCCCGTGGCGAGACGACCGAGGCCTCCGATGCGGCGCTCACCCCCGAGGGTCATGGCATCCGCTACGACAGCGACGGGCGCGTCATCGGCGTGACGATCATCAACGCTCGCTGGCTGCTCGAACGCGACGGCCACGTGACGATCACCCTGCCCCACGAGGTGCAGGTGGCGGCAGGCGATCTCGCCGGCGCCCTCTCCTGAGTGGTGCGCTCCCAGCGCACCACTAGTTGCCATACAGCCGTAGCGACCCGGCAGTCAAGGGCGGCCCGTCAGGGCCGAGCGAAGCGAGCCGCGAAGCGGCGCCCTTGACGGCCGGGGAGCGGAGGCTACCCGCGCCGCTTCACGCGCGAGCGCGGACCTGTCCGCGGCATCGCTCGGCCAGGTGCGCCTCGAGATCGCTCTGGCTGAACCGCAGGGCTCGGCCGATCCGAAGATGCGGCAGGCGACCGGTGCGCGCCAGGTCGTAGACAGTCGACGCCGGCAGGCGCAGCAGCTCCGCCACCTCCTCGGCGGTGAGCAGCCGGTGGTCAAGCGGCACGGTGATGTCGCTCATCGAGGCTCCGAACGGTCGGTCGTTGTCGCTTCGGCGGCAGCGTGGCGCGATGCTCGAGCAGCGCGATCGGCAGCCGGTCGGCGCCGAGCCGCCCGCCGTACAGCCTCGGCGATCTGCGGCGGCGCGTAGTACCGGACGCTCGCGACGTTGCGGTTTCGCAGGTAGCCGCGGAGGATCCGCTCAAGCCGGGTCTTGGTCTTGAGCGTGAGCTCGATCTCGATCGCGACGACTCGCTCACCGTCGGCTGCCAATGAGCGCGAAGTCGGGCCTGTGCAGGCCGTGCGCGATCGGGTCGATCGGGTGCGAGGATGGCGGACGCCAGCGGCCGCCCGGCCGCGTTCTCGGCCGCGCGATGCTCCCGGTCGCTGAGGAGTGTTTCGTGCACCAGCTGCGGCTCGAGCATCTGCGGCGAGCGCGGCCGAGGCGATCATGTGAGGGACGAGCGCAAGGCTGATCCGTGCCGGGCTGAGCCGATGAAGCTCCGCCCACCGCAGTCCCTCGGCGGTGGCGGTCAGCAGACCGCCGTCGTTGTACAGCAGCCGGTGGCGTCGAACGAGCCCGTAGTCGACCAGCTCGTGCAGCCGCCGGTAGGTAGCGGTGCGACCGATCGAGAACCGGGTCATCACGTGCTCGGCCCGGACGACGCCCTGGCGGCCGATCCACTTGGCGATCTCCCGGTCACGCGCGGTGAGCACGGCTACGCCTCCGAGCCGGACCGGACGGGTGGATGATCCGAGTAATCGCCGCCTGGCGGAGCCGCGGCACGATCACCGCGGCCTCCCCCACCCCGAGACGCTTGATCTCGTCCGGATGGATCGCGTACTCGCGCCCGCGAGTACGGCTTCCCAACCCGGTCCTCATCGCGCCCAACCCGTCAGCGGTCTGCTGTGTCGTGATCCACGCGCCGCGCGTCCCACCGATCGCAGCGAGCAGCTCGGCCGATTCGGGCACGACTTGCCGGTGAGCGATGAATGCGTCGACGTTGCCCAGGACCTGGTCGCGGATCCCGGCGAGCATGGCTGCGCTCGTCAAGACCGCAGCAAGGTCAGCGAGCTCCTGGGTGCCGAGAAGCAGACTGAGCTTCGCTCCACGCGCCCGACCGAACAGCCGCACGACCTGCTTGGCGGCGATCGCCGAGAACTCATCGATGACGATGAGCCCCGGTCTGTGGTCGCCGCTCTGCCGGCCCGCGCTAATCGCGACCAGATCCTGAACGATCGCGGCGGCCAGCATGCCTGTGGTCAACGGCCGGCGATCTGCGTCAAGGCGGAACATGACCACGTCGCCCCGAGCGAGGCTTGTCCGCAGATCGATCGACTCTCCATGTGTCCGCGGGTCGATCCACGTCGCGAATGTCCGTCTCGGCGAGCATCGCCAGCCGGTCGCGCGCCCCGGCGAGATCCCGCTCTTGCTGGGTCATCAGCAACTCCAGGTAATCGAGGAGGGTGGCGGCCTTGTCCGCCGGAAGGTCACACGCGAGTGACGCGAGCCCGGCTGGCCGCATTACCTCGAACACTGTGGCGAGGCTCACCGTCATGCCGGCGCCACGCAGCGCGCGGACAACGTGGCCGAGATAGCGCTGGGCGAGCCGCTCGTAGTGCGGCTCGGTGAATGTCTCTGTCGCCAGCAGCTTGTCGGCTATCTCGGTGTCAAAGCCGTGTCCGTATGGGTTGTAGATCGTGTCGCCCTCGGGCGTCCAGAGGGTGAATCGGCGACCGGCACGGCGTGCGGCGTCCCGAAGTTGTTCGAGCATGAAGTCATCCGGCTTGGGATCGACGACGATCACGCCGAGCCCGCGCGCAATCGCTGCGCGCGCGATCAGAACCATCGACACTGTCTTGCCCGATCCGGTGGCGCCACAGACGAGGCCGTGTGAGGGGCTCGATCCGGTGATCGGGACTTTCACCAGCCGGCCCTGTAGGTCCTGGCCAATGACTACACCGTCGTCGTCGATCCAGCTGCCACGCCGGACGCGACTCGACGCGAGCCCTGCTCGCATCCGATGCATGGGGCCGCGGCGATCTCTCGCACGTGCGCTCAAATCCCCGCCTGCCATCA
>CAWEQG010000004.1:0-367488 GCA_963811135.1 uncultured Solirubrobacterales bacterium
TAATACGGATGCGCCGTGCGGCACTCCGCCGCCTCGCGGGCGGGGGGCTGGCCCCCGCCCGCCCGCCAGCGACTAGCTCATCTGCGCCACCGGCACCATGACCCGCTGCGCCAGCTCCACCAGGCGGGTCGAGTAGCCCCACTCGTTGTCGTACCAGGACACGACCTTCACCTGCGTGCCGTCGATCACCGAGGTGAGGCCGGCGTCGAATATGGAGGAGTAGCTCGATCCGATGATGTCGGTGGAGACGATCGGATCCTCGGTGTAGGCGAGGATTCCCTCGAGCGCGCCGGTATCGGCAGCCTCTTTGAACGCGGAGTTGATCTCGCCCCTCGTCGTGAGGCGGTCGGTCTCCACGGTGAGGTCGACCAGAGATCCGGTCGGGGTCGGGACGCGCACGGCAAACCCGTTCAGCCGGCCCTCGAGCTCCGGGATGACCAGGCCAAGCGCCTTGGCCGCGCCGGTCGAGGTGGGGATGATGTTGATCGCGGCCGCGCGCGCTCGGCGGAGGTCCTTGTGCGGACCGTCCAGCAGGTGCTGGTCGGAGGTGTAGGCATGCACGGTCGTCATCAGGCCATGCCGGATGCCGACCGCCTCGTGCAGCACCTTGGCGACCGGCGCCAGGCAGTTCGTCGTGCAGGACGCGTTGGAGATGATGTGGTGGGCGTCCGGGTCATACACCTGATCGAAGTTCACCCCGAGCACCACCGTCGCGTCGGGCGGCTCGGGACCGCTGACCGGAGCGGAGATGATCACCTTGCGTGCACCGGCCTCCAGGTGCTGCTCGGCGCCCGCGCGCGTGCGGAAGCGGCCGGTCGACTCGATCACGACCTCGACGCCCAGATCCGCCCAGGGCAGCTCCTTGGGCTCGTGCTCGGCGAGCGCGCGCACCAGGTGCCCACCGACCAGGATCCCGTCGTCGGTCGCCTCGACCTTCTCGGGGAACCGTCCGAACACCGAGTCGTACTGGAGGAGATGGGCGAGCGTATGCGCGTCCACCAGATCGTTGATGGCCACGATCTCGACGTCGGCGTCGCTCTGATGGGCGGCGCGCAGCATGCACCGGCCGATGCGGCCGAAGCCGTTGATGGCTACCCGTACGGACATGTCTACCTCGTTTCTTCGTTGGTTAGGCCTACCCGGGCCACGTGGCCCGTCGTGCGGCCGTCAGCTAATCGGCGTAGATCGCGGCGATGTCGAGGGACGAGAGCACGCCCACGGGATAGGCCTTGGCGGCATCGACGACGACAACGTGAGACACCGCGTGCTCGTTCATGAGCTGCGCCGCGGCCAGGGCCGTCTGGTCCGCCAGGACGGTCAGCGCCTCGGTGCCGGCCGCCTGCGCCGCGGTGCACTCCAGGCCGGCGGCCACCGCTGCGACCACGTCGAGATCCGAGACCACACCAACCGCCCGGCCTCCATCGCGAGTCGTTACCACGACCGCGTGCACCCGCTGGTTGGTCATGATCGCCGCGACATCGCGCAACGAGTCGCCGGCGTCGCACGTGAACACACCGTGATGCATGCAGTCGCGGACACGAACGCGGGAGATCTCAGGGCTGAGAGCGTGTGTTTCGGACATGCATGTAGCGTCGCCCAAGTCCAGCCCTCCGGACATCCGCGGTCGCTGGCGCTGTCGCGTCGGCAAACTACGGAAGGCAAACGCCCACGAAATCGGAGGATGACGACGTGATCCTGATCGCATACGACGGCTCAGAAGACGCGCAGACCGCCATCCAGCGCGCCGGCGATCTCTTCCATGGCGAGAGCGCAACCGTGCTCACCGTGTGGGAACGATTCGTCGACGTCGTCACGCGGGTCGGGGCCGGCATGCCGGTCGGCGAGGTCGACTACGAGGCGCTCGATCATGCCTACCAGGATCAGGCGCGCCAGCAGGCGGAGGAGGGCGCCGAGCGAGCTCGCCAGGCCGGACTCGAGGCGCAACCCAGGGTCCGGGCCCGCGAGCAGACGATCGCCGCGACGATTCTCGCCGCGGCCGACGAGGTCGGTGCGGCGGCGATCGTGCTCGGCACGCGGGGCCGGACCGGCGCGAAGGCCCTGCTGCTGGGGAGCGTCTCGCATGCCGTCGTCCAGCACGCCCACGTGCCGGTGATGGTGGTCCCCTCGCCCGAGACCGCCGCGGCGCGCGCCGCGCACCGACCGTAGCGGGAGACCCACCAGCATCGGGGAAAGCCCGCAGCGAAACGCGGGGTTTGCCCTGCCCGTTTGCGGGTGCTTCGCGATGCCCCGCCTCGCCCCGGCGCATAGGTTCCCGCCATGAACGATCGGGACCCCCGTTCCGCCGGGCTTCCGCGGAACATCTACCAGCAGCTACGCCTGCACAACGAGCGCCGGATGACGCTCCCGCGGATGTCCGAGGCCCGCCGCCTCAGTCAGGTCGAGCGCGTCATCGAGCTCTCGCGTGGGCGACGGCCCCGCGGGCCTCGCAAGTGACGCACGATTCGGACGCGGGTCGGCTCGCCATCGAAACCGAGGCGCTGTCCAAGCGTTACGGACCGACGGTCGCGCTCGACGGGCTCAGCCTCGCGGTGAGGCCCGGTGAGGTGTACGGGTACCTCGGCCCGAACGGCGCCGGCAAGACCACGACGATCCGGTTGCTGCTCGGGCTGCACCGCCCGACGGGCGGGCGCGCGAGCCTGTTCGGGGTTGACGCGTGGCGCGATCCGGTACGCGCCCATCGCCGGGTCGCCTACGTCGCCGGCGAGCCGTTCCTGTGGCCCGCGATGACCGGTGCCGAGACCCTCGAGTTCCTCGGCCGTCTGCACGGCGGAGTGGACCGTCCCTACCGGGACGTCCTGGTGAGGCGCTTCCAGCTCGAGGCCGACAGGAAGATCCGCGCCCTGTCCAAGGGCAACCGGCAGAAGGTCCAGCTCGTGGCGGCGCTCGCCACCCGCGCGGACCTGTTGCTGTTGGACGAGCCGACGAGCGGCCTCGATCCGCTGATGGAGATGGCCTTCCGCGAATCGATCGCGGAGGCCAAGGAACGCGGCCAGACGGTCTTCCTCTCTTCGCACATCCTGAGCGAGGTGGAGGCCGTCTGCGACCGCGTCGGCATCCTCAAGGCGGGACGCCTGGTCGACCAGGGCACGATGTCCGAGCTTCGCCACCTGAAGGCGCAGACGATCGAGGTGACCTTCGCGGACCGTCCACCCTCGCTCGGCGCGCTGCCGGGCGTCCGGTCGGAGACCGTCGGCGCGAGCACGCTGCGCTTCGAGGTCGGCGGCGGGCTTGCGCCGCTGCTCACGGCGCTGGCCGGGCAGCCCGTGGTGGGTCTGAGAAGTCGCGAGCCCTCGCTCGAGGAGATCTTCCTCCACCACTACGAGTCTTCCGATGGCGGTGTCGCCGGTTAGCCACGCCGCGGGCGTCGGACGGGACGGTCCGCGTCCCGCTGCCCCGACGCTCGTGCTGGCGCAGCGCACGTTCGACGATGCGCGGGTCCGGACGATCTCGTTCGCCGCGCTGTTCGCCGCCGTCGCCTATCTCAACCCAACCGCCTATCGCCACACGTACCCGACACTCGCGCAGCGCCTGGACTTCGCCCACAGCTTCGGCAACAACAAGGCCGTCGTCCTGTTCTACGGCAAGGCGTACGACCTGCTGACGGTCGGCGGATACAGCGCGTGGCGCACCGGCGGGATCCTGGCCATCATCGCCGCGGTCGTCGGGCTCCTGGCCGCCGTGCGGGCGCTGCGGGCCGAGGAGGACGGCGGACGCGCCGAGCTCGTACTCGCGGGCAGCGTCTCCCGGCGGAGCGTCTACGCCGGCGCGCTGATCGGGATCGCGGAAGGCCTGGTCGTCCTGTGGGCCGCGATTCTGGCCGGCTCGCTGCTCGCTCGCCTGCCGGCCGGCGGCTCGGCCTACCTGGCGCTGGCGCCGGTGTCCGTGGCGGCGGTGTTCGTCGGCGTCGGTGCGCTGGTCAGCCAGTTCGCGCCCACGCGCAGGGTGGCGCTCGAGCTGGGGGGCGCGGCCGTCGGCCTGGCCTTCGCGCTGCGCGTCGTCGCCGATACCTCCACCGGCGCGGCCTGGCTTCGCTGGGCCACGCCGCTCGGCTGGGCCGAGGAGCTCCGCCCGTTCACCGGCACCCACCCGCTGGTCCTGCTCCTGCCGCTCGTCACCAGCGGGACCCTCCTCGCGGCGTCCGCCCACCTGGCCGCGCGGCGCGACGTCGGCGCCGGCCTGCTTGCCGCGCACGACACCGCCGCCCCGGACCTGCACCTGCTCGCCTCGCCCACGGCACAGGCGCTGCGCGCCGAGCGCACGAGCCTCGCGGGGTGGATGGCGGGCGTCGGCGCGTTCGCTCTCATCGTGGGCATCATCTCCAAGAGCATCTCCTCTGCAGGCATCTCCAGGCCGCTTCAGCGCGAGCTGGCCAAGCTCGGCTCGGGCGTCGTGACCACGCCCCGGGGCTATCTCAGCTTCAGCTTCATCCTGTTCGTGTTCGTGCTCAGTCTGTTCTCGTGCTCGCAGCTGGCCGCGGCCCGCCACGAGGAGGCCGACGGCCGGCTCGAGACGCTTCTGGCCCTGCCGGTGGGCCGCCGTCGCTGGCTGGGCGGCCGGCTGCTGATCGCCACCGGGGCGGCCATCCTCATCGCCCTGTCCGCCGGGCTGCTCGCCTGGCTGGGCGCTGCGTCGCAGGGGGTCGCCCCGCCCCTGACCCGCATGCTCGAGGCGGGCGCCAACTGCCTGCCGGCCGCACTCCTGTTCCTGGGTATCGCCGCGCTGGCCTACGCGACCGTGCCACGCGCCGGCGCGGGTATCGCCTACGGACTCGTCACCGTCGCCTTCCTCTGGCAGCTGCTGGGGTCGCTGCTCGGGGCGCCGAGCTGGCTCGTGCACCTCACTCCGTATGCGCACGTGGCCGCCGTGCCCGACCAGGCGTTCCGGATCGGCCCGGCGGCGATCATGCTCGCCGCGGGCGCCCTCGCCGCGGCGGTCGCGCTGATCGCGTTCGAGCGCCGCGATCTCAGCGGCGCCTGACTTCGGCCGCCCGCCGCTGGCGCTCCCGGGCCGCGTCGACGATCGCCACGACCTCCTCCGGCGCGGCAACCGCCTGGATCCCGGCTAGATCCGCCGGGTCGATGCGGTGATCGCCCAGCGCCCGCTGTCTCAGCCAGTCGAGCAGCCCGTCCCACTCCCCTTCCCCCACGAGCACCACCGGGAAGTGCTCGATCGTCGCCGTCTGGATCAGAGTCAGCGCCTCGAACAGCTCGTCGAGCGTCCCGAACCCGCCGGGCGCGATCACGAACGCGCACGCGTAGCGCACGAACATCACCTTGCGGGCGAAGAAGTGCCGGAAGCGCAGCGCGATGTCGAGGTAGGCGTTGAAGCCCTGTTCGCGGGGGAGCTCGATGTTGCATCCCACCGACAGCGCGCCGGTGTCCCGGGCGCCGCGGTTGGCCGCTTCCATGAGCCCGCCGCCCCCGCCGGTCATGATCGCGTAGCCCGCGCGCCCCAGCTCGGCCGCGACCCGCCGGACCAGCCGGTAATGAGGGTGCTCCGGCGGCGTACGGGCGGAGCCGAACACGGTGACCGCCGGACCCAGCTCGGCCAGCCGGTCGAACCCGGCGGCGAACTCCGCGGCGATCTCACGGATCCGTTCCGCGTCGGCCGCCCTCACGTCCGGCGGCTCGTCGCTCAGCCGGACCAGCAGGTCCTGATCGAAGGTCGGCTTGCCCGGATCGGGATCGCTGCCGGAGCGCACGACCTCGCGCCGGTCCGTCAGGCGCCGGCGTGACGATGCGCCGGCACGGCAAGCACCGGGCACGACGCGATGTGCAGCAACCTCTGGGTCACGCTTCCCAGCAGCAGCCCCGCCAGGGCCGTGCGGCCGCGGGTGCCGACCACGATCAGGTCGGCCTGCTCTGCAGTCGCGATGTCCGAGATGGCGTGCGCGGCGCCACCGACCTGGCTCCTGGCCGATTGGAGCGATGCCTTGATGCCGTCGCTCGAGAGCTCGGCGACCTGGCGCTCGACCTTCGCCTGCACCTCTTCCTCGTTGGCGTGCACCGGGACGCTCCCGCCGCCCTTGCCGGGGAGCGTGAACTCCTCGCAGTACACGACCACGAGCGGCGCCCCTGACTCGGCCGCGATCGTCTTTGCGTGGGCCAGGGCCTGGTCGGCGGCCTCGGACCCGTCGGTCGCCCAGATCACCTTCTTGTACATGCGCTCCTCCTGATCGGTTTCTTGCGCGCGTAGCCTCGGTGCTGCCGCGCCGGCAGTCAAGCCGGGGTCACGCTTCGCCCCAGGCCAGCACGCCCGCGATGTCGAGGGTCGAGAGCACGCCGATTGGCCGCTTGGCGACCGGGTCGGCCACGACCACATGGTGGACATGGCGCTCGAGCATCTCGCGCGCGGCCTCGACCAGCGGCATCGAGGGCTCGACCACGATGACCGGCTCCTTGGCCAGCGCTCGTGCGGTCTCATCGACTCCGTCGGAGATGCCGGCTCGCACCAGCTCGAGGTCAGACACGATGCCCCACACGAAGCACTCGGGCTCCTCGTGCGAGATCCCGACCACCGCCACGCAGTGGACATGGTGGGTGGCCATGATCTTCGCCACCTCGGTCAGGCTTGCATCGGGTTCGCAGGACAGGATCCCCGGATGCATGGCGTCGGACACCGTCGCGTGCTCGAGCGATTGTGTGAGATAGCTGCCGTGTGGCTTCTGGGCGGTGTTGGGCATGATTGGCCTCCTCGGATGCGTTGGCTCGAAGGTAGATCGGGGACCGGGCCGGGGAATCCGCCTCGGGCCGAATCCGGACTGCGGTTTTTCCACACCTCAGACCGATGAGCCGCCGCGGGGCCAAGGGCGGCGAGCACGGATGGGCGCGGCCGGCGCCGATGCGAGAGTGCTCGCCACATTCCCCGCCACCCGAGGAGACCCGATGGTCGAGGCTTGCACAACCGCACATGAGCTCCACAGCCGGTCGGGCGACGGCATCTACGTCAGGCTGATGTGGCGTGCCCACGACGACCACCTGTTCGTGGCCGTGACCGATCGCAAGCAGGGCGGGGAGTTCTGCGTCGAGGTTCGCGACCACGCACGCGCCCTCGACGTGTTCCATCATCCGTTTGCCTACGCCGCGCACGATCGTTCGGTTGCCAGCACTACGCGAGCCGACTCGGTGCTCGTGACCTGATCTCCCAAACCTTGGCGCTGCACCTGCCGTATGCGGGGGTGCAGCGCCATTGTTCAGCTGGGGGGTTCTGATCCACTTTCGCGCCCGGGCGCGGCCGCGTCATCGGTAATCGGATGCCTGCCGAGTGCACACTTGCACGGATGACCTCCCGCCGACCGGGGTCCACGATCCGTGTATGGGCCCGCGGATCCTGATCGTCGGCGCCGGCACCGGCGGGACGCTCATGGCAAACCGTCTCCAGCGGATGTACGGCGACGGCGCGCACATCAGCGTGGTCGACCGCGACGATCGCCACCTCTATCAGCCCGGCCTGCTGTTCGTGCCATTCGGCCTGGCCGACCCGGAGAAGCTCGTGCGCTCCCGCCGCGCGCAACTGCACAGGGGCGTGGATTTTCGCCTCGCCGATGTCGAGCGCATCGAGACGGGTGAGGACACGGTCTATCTCGCTGGAGGCGAGTCGATCCCATACGACGTGCTGGTGATCGCGACCGGCGCCTCGCTCCTTCCCGGGGAGACCGAGGGCCTGACCGGCCCGGGCTGGCAGGAGAAGATGTTCACCTTCTACACGCTGGAGGGCGCCACCGCGCTACGCGACGCGCTCCGGTCCTTCGACCGCGGCCGGCTCGTCGTAAACCTGGTCGACCTGCCGGTCAAGTGCCCGGTCGCGCCGCTGGAGTTCTGCTTCCTGGCCGACTGGCACTTCCGCCGGCGGGGGATCCGGGATCGGATTCAGATCGAGTACGTCACCTCGCTCGACGGGGCGTTCACCAAGGCGACCTGCAACCGCGAGCTGTCAGGGCTGCTGGCCGACAAGGGGATCGAGGTCACGACCGAGTTCAACACCGGCCAGGCGGACGGACCCGGCGGCCGCCTGATCAGCTGGGACGACCGCGAGGTCCGCTTCGACCTGCTGGTCTCGGTCCCGCTGCACGGCGGCTGCGAGGTCGTCGCTCGCTCACCGGGCCTGGGTGACGATCTCGGCTTCGTCGCCGTCGACCGCGGAACGCTCCAGTCCGACGCCGCCCCCAATGTGTTCGCTCTCGGCGACGCCGCCAACGTCCCAACGTCCAAGGCCGGATCGGTCGCGCACTTCGAGGGCGAGACGCTGGTGGCGAACATCCGCCGCTTCCTTGAAGGCCGCGAGCTCGAGGCCACCTTCGACGGCCACACCAACTGCTTCATCGAGACCGGCTTCCAGAAGGCGCTGCTGATCGACTTCAACTACGACACCGAGCCCGTGCCGGGTCGATTCCCCGGGCCGCGCGTCGGGCCGCTGCGCCTGCTCAGGGAATCCCGGCTCAACCACCTGGGCAAGCTCGCTTTCGAGTGGATCTACTGGCACGTCCTGCTCCCCGGACGCCCGATGCCCGGGGTCAGCGCTCAGATGCAGCTCGCCGGCAAGGAACTGGACGCGATGACCATGGAAAGGAGCACGCCATGACAATCCTGATCGACACCCCGGTGGAGCGCGACGCGGAGGGCTTCCTCGTCCACCCTGAGCAGTGGACCAAGGCGATGGCCGGCGAGATCGCGCGTGAGAACGGGATCGCCGAGCTGACCAACCGCCACTGGGAGGTCGTCAGGTTCATGCGCCGGACCTACCTGGAGACCGGCAGCGCACCGTCGATCCGCACGCTCGGTAAGGCATCGGGCGTGCCGATCAAGGAGCTCTACCAGCTGTTCCCCAAGGGGCCGGCGAAGCTCGCCGCCAAGATCGCCGGAATTCCCAAGCCGCGCGGCTGCATCTAGCCCCCGCCGCTTCAGGAAGAAAACGAGGACACGATGACCGACCTACTCGAACACACACAGCCCGCCGCCCCGCCGCCCCAGACGATCGAGAAGGTCTCGATCATCATCTCCAAGGGGTCCCTCGAGGGCATCTATCCCGGCTTGATCATGGCCAACGGCGCCCGTATGGAGGGCATCGACGCGAACCTGTTCTTCACCTTCTTCGGACTCGACGCGATCAACCGAGCCAAGCATGAGCACGTCAAGGTCGCGACCGTCGGCAATCCCGGGCTGCACCTGGCCACCTGGGCCGGCGGCCTGCCCGGGGTCTCGGCCATGGTCACCCACAAGTTCGCGGCCGAGATGGAGAAGCTCGACATCCCGCCGATCCCCGAGTTCATCGAGATGATCGCCGACTCGGGCGCCGGCATCTACGCGTGCAAGGCCTCCGTCGACATGTTCCACCTGACCAAGGACGACTTCATCCCACAGGTGCAGGACATCATCACGGTCGGCGAGTTCTACGCGATGGCCGGCGGCGGCCAGATCATCTTCACGTGAGCCCCGGCGGCGCCGTGGTGGCGGATTAGGCGGCCGACTTCGCCCGCACGGCGAGCGCGGCCAGCTTCTCGAGCTCCTCCTCGAACGCGTCGATGATCGCGTCGGGTTCGCAGGCGATGCCCGCATCGGCTCGCAGGCCCACGGTCACCCGATCGGCGTAGCTGAAGAGGCTCACGCCCAAGCCGATCGAGCCCCCGGCCGGGACCCAGGGAACCACCCCGGCCACGCGGGTACCCGCGAAGTACACGGGCTCGACCGGACCTGCCACGTTGGTCAGGATCATCGAGCTCTTCGACGTGAACAGGTCGACGAGCCGCCGCTCGATCTGCGGCGGGGTCAGCCCGACCACGCCCAGGATGCCGTAGGACACTGCGCCCTCGGGCGACTGCTTGATCGCCTCCATCTGCCGGTGCACCTCGGCCAGCCGCCGGCGGCGCCCACGGATGCCGACCGGAAGCGCCAGGTACACGAGCCCGAACCGGTTCCCCAGCTCGCGCGGAAGCGGCTGATCGAGCGGACGCAGATTGAACGGGACCATCGCGCGGACCTCGTCGACCAGGCTGTGCCGGTCGATCAGGTAGCGCCGCAGCGCACCGGCAATCGCCGCCACGAGCACGTCGTTGACCGTCGTGCCGGTGGCCTGGCCGATCGCCTTGACCTCTTCGAGCATGAACCGATCGCTCCACCTCACCACCTGGCGCCCGCTGAGGCGGCCGCGCAGCACGTTCTCGTGCTCCGGCGGGGTCAAGAGCAGCTTGGCCAGCGCACGACTGTCCTTCGCGGTCGCGCCGACGAGCCCGGACAGCTCAGATCGCGGGTGGGTCAGGAACTCGAGTCCCTCGTTCGTCGCCGCCCCGAGCATATGCGCGCCGGCGGCCACCGGGCGTGTCACTGCGCCCGTCCGGCCGCGCGCGGATATGGTCTTGATCGGCGAGCCGATGCCGGCGTCGGGCCGCGAGTCGGTCATCGAGAACATCAAGCGCGCCAGCGCGATGCCGTCGGCGATGCTGTGGTGAATGCGCGACACCTGCACCATGCCCGCGCCGTAGCCGTCGATCACATAGATCTCCCATAGCGGCTTTGAGCGATCCAGCGGCATGGACATCAGGTCCCCGACGAGCTCCTGCAACGCAGCAGTGTCGCCCGGGGCCGGAAGCGCGATGTGGTGAATGTGACGATCCAGGTCGAAGTTGGGGTCGTCCTCCCAGTACGGCAGGCCCATCCCCGTGCGCGGCTCGACGATGCGCTGGCGAAAGCGAGGGAAGACCTCCACCATCCGCTCGCGTACGACCTCCCGACCGCGCTCCATGTCCATCGGCTCGTCGAACCAGAGCACGGAGTTGACGATCATCAGGTTCGTCGGGCGGTCCATGTGCAGCCAGGCCGCATCGACGCTGTGCATCTGTTGCTTGCTCATGAGCTCACCTCGATCGCGTTAGCCCGACGGTAGGCCGTTGCGCGCTCCGCGCCATCCGGCGCTTGCACCGGGCGTCGTCCGTGACTTCCCGCAAGCGCGAGGCCGCCCGAGCCGCTAGCACACGAGCCGGGGCGGAAGATCGCTCGGGACGCCGGCCAGGTCGACGAACGAGCCGGCGAACTCGATGAATCGGTGCACGTCGGCGAAGTTCGAGACGAGGCCGAGAGAGACTCGGACCGCTCCGCCGGACGGCAGCCCGATCTCGCGGATGTAGTCCTCGAGCACCATGCCCTCGCCGAACTCGCCGCCGAGCAGCGTTTGCTCCGAGATCGTGAAGGCCACCTCGCCGGCCCCGGGATTGCAGAAGCAGCCGGTGCGCAGCGAGATTCCGTGTTCCCCGGCGACGCGGTCGACGTAGCGCTCGTCGACCACGCGCCCGTCCGGATGCAGGAAGTTGAACGCGATCGTGGCTCCCCGTGACTCGAACGATCGCGGGCCGTAGATAGTCGCCACCGGCGTGCCAGTCGAGTGGCGCAGCGAGCCGAGGCAGTCGAGCAGCCAGCCTCCGAGTGCGCTCACGCGCGCGTGGATCGTGTCGATCCCGACGGTGTCGAGCAGCCGAAGGCCGATGTCGACCGCGGGCAGTGTCAGGTAGTTGAGCGTTCCGTCCTCGAAGTGGGCCGGGCCCGGGGCGGACTGGTAGTACTGGCGCTGCACGAACGCGGCGACGATCGTTCCGCCCGAGAACCACGGGCGGTGCAGCTTGGCCAGGGCTTCCCGGCGGGCCAGCAGGCACCCCACGCCGGTCGGCCAACCGAACATCTTGTAGAACGAGACAGGCACGTAGTCCGGGTGCCACACGCTCAGGTCGAGCCGGCTCGTCGGCACGTAGGCGGCGGCGTCGAGCAGCACGTCCCATCCGCCGGCGTGGGCCTGCTCGATCCACTCCAGCGGATGCTGGACGCCCGAGAAGTTCGACTGAGCCGGATACGCGAACAGGTTGTGGTGATCGCCGATGGTCTCGGTCAGGTATCGCGGCAGCAGATCGGGGTCGACGCGCAGATCTCCCACGCGGCTCGGTATGTAGGTGGTCTCGGCCCCGCGAGCGCGCGCGAACTCGCGGATCCCGTTGACCGAGTTGTGGTTGTCGAACGTCAGCAGGAAGCGGTCGCCCGGATGGAATGGATAGGCCTCGCCGACCAGCCGCAGCGCGCCGGTCGCATTCGGGGTGAAGATCGCGACGTACTCGTCGGGGGAGGCGCCGAAGAACGCGAGCACCCGCTCGCGGGCCCGCTCGACGAGCGCGCCGCTCGCCGCCCCCGCCGGATTGATCGAGTGCGGGTTGCCGAACACGCCGGCGTCCAGCAACTCGAAGTGCTCGCGCAGCTGAGAGCCGGCGTACAGGCCGCCGCCGGTGTAATCGAGATACACGTGCCCGCCCAGATCCAGGCGAGCGAAGTCGCTCGCCCGCAGGTCGTCCAGCGCGCACGTATCCGCGTAGCCGGGGTGCGCCCGGCGAAAGGCGGACTCTGCTAGCTCCAGGGCGTCCGGTGCGAGCGGCGCGACGCTCATCGGCTTGACCGTAACCCAGGCGCCGTCGCGCGCAATCCGTAGTTTGTCGCTGCCGGCGGGGGATCACACCCGATGCTGTTCACGCCGAGCGGGTGCACACTCACGCCACGCCGAGTACGAGAGGAGCGTGAGAGATGTTCCGTAGAGCCGGTCCCGTCGTGACCGCGGTGCTTGTCGTCGGCTTGATCCTCACCGTGCGGCGCCTCAGCGACGCTCAGACAAAGCTCGAGCGGATGCGCGTCCAAGCCGGCAAACCGTGGGCCGACGACGACCTGGACTCCGCGTTCACGGCCGTCGACGCGACGGACCTGGCCAGTGAGTGGGAGCAGGCCGTCGCACCCATGGACAGCTAGCGGCGGCGCGCGCGCTCGAGCAGCCGGCGCCGCGTCTTGCGGTGGCGCAGGCGGCGCGGCTCGATCCTGCTGAGCAGATGGGTCTGACGCCGGGCCGCGCGCCGGCGCCGCGCCATCACGCCCCCGCTTATCCCGAGCGCCGCGAGGCCGGCGGCGATCACTCCCGGGCTGGCCCGCAACCGCCCGTACTCCTCCTGGACGGCGGGCCAGACGCGCTCGTCGATCAGCGCGGATACTCCGTCCGGCTGGTCCGACGGGGGCGGGAGGACGGCGGGCAGGAACGCGACCTGGACGCGCTTGAGCCTCGGGAGCGCCCCGCGCCACAGGTGCGAGGTGCCGGTTATCGCCGCGGGCACGATCGGGGCACCCGTCTCGAGCGCCAGCCGGCCGGCGCCGTGGTGCGGCGAGCCAAGCGCGTCCGCCGCTTCCACGCGCGTGCCCTCGGGAAACAAGACGACCACCCCGCCGGCCTTCAGGATCGTTCGCGCGGTTTCCAGAGCCTCGGCATCGGCGCTGCCGCGGCGCACCGGAAAGGCTCCGAGGCGCAGTAAGAGCCGACCCCGCAGGCCCCCCAGCAACTCCACCTTGGCCATGTAGCGGACGTGGCGGCGCGTGGCGATGCCGATGAAGAACGGGTCCAGGAAGTTCTTGTGGTTGGGAGCGACGATTGCCGGGCCCTGGCTCGGGATGTGCTCGGCGCCGGACACCTTGAACCGGAACCATCCTCGGAGCACGACGGCCGCCAACCCGCGCACGAAGGCGTAGAGCCGGGGCGATACGCCGCGCTCGCGCGCGTACGCGTGCGCACGGGCTTCCGCGGTGGTGGCTTGCGTTACGGACAAATCCGGAAGGCGACTGTGGCCGCGTGCGGATGCTCGCCGCCGCGACCGGTCTTACCGTCGACCCAACTGTAGGCAAAGGACCGAACCCGGGATGCTTGGGATCGTCAGGGTAAATCTGCTGCGCCGCTGGGGACGAACCGCCCTGACCGGTCTTGGCGTCGCCGTCGGGGTCGCGACCGTCGTCGCACTGCTTGCCCTCACCGGAGGACTCTCGCGCAGCGCAGGCGATCTCGCCCGGCTCGGGCGCGCCGACTTCGGCGTCTTTCAGGCCGGCCTCGCCGACCTGACCGCCTCCTCGCTCCCCGACTCGATCGCGGCGCGCATCGAGGCGGTGCCGGGAGTCGCCTCCGCTGCGCCGGTCCAGGTCGTGGCCGGAGCCGTGTCGGGTGACTCCTCGATCCTCTTGTTCGGGGCTGAGCCTTCCAGCTTCCTCACGAGGCGCCTCGTGCTCGTCGCCGGCCACGCCCCGCACGGCACCGAGCTGCTCGTCGGCACCGGCGCAGCCGACCGCCTGCACGTCGCGCCCGGTGGATCGCTGATCGTGCAAGGGCGCAGGTTCCCGGTCGCCGGCCTGTACCGATCCGGGATCTCGCTCGAGGACGGTGGCGTCACGCTACCGCTCGCGACCACGCAGGCGCTCTCACGCCGTCCCGGTGAGATCACCATGGTCGCGGTGTCGATCGCGCCCGGGTATCGCGAGGCCGATGTCGAGCACGCGGGCGGTGATCGAGCGCCGCACCGAGTTCGGCGTGCTCGCCGCGCTGGGCTGGAGCCGGTGGCGGATCGTCGGCTTGATCCTCGGCGAGACGATGGCGATCAGCCTTGCCGGTGCTCTGGTCGGCCTCGGTCTCGGGGTGCTGGCGAGCGGGCTGGTCGTGCATGCGTTCGCCGCGTCGACCTTCGTCTCACCCTACGTGAGCCCCTGGGTTCTGGCTCGCGGGGTGCTCGTCGGCTTCACGCTCGGCGTGCTCGGAGCCGTGTTCTGTGCCTGGCAGGTCGTCCGGGTGCCGCTGGTGCACGCGATCAACCGGTGATGAGCCCTGATTGCGTTCGGCCGGCCGGACCGGATGGCCGCGGCCGGCCTGAACGCAGGTGAGGAGGGTCAGGCCGCGGTCGGTTTGATCGTGACCGTCTCCTTCTTGTGCTGTTCGGGGAGCGGGATCGTCACTTCGACGACGCCGTTGTGCGTCTTGGCCTCGATGTCCTTGGCCGTAATGCCCTTGGGTAGCGTCATCGAGCGCGAGAAGGAGCCATAGCGGCGCTCGCGCCGCACATAGTGCTTGTCCTTCTCCTCCTTGCTCTCCCGGTGCTCACCAGAGACCGTGAGGATGTCGTCCTCGACCTCGATCTTGACCTCCTCGGGCTTGATCCCGGGCAGGTCGGCGCGTACGACCAGGTGGCCGTCTTCACGCACGACGTCGATCGCCGGCGTCCACGCGCGCTCGCGACCATCCAGCCACTCGTCGAACAGGCGATCGAAGCGAGTGCGCAGCTCGCCGAGCTCTGTGAACGGATCCCAACGCGTCAGTGTTCCAGGCATGACTCACCTCCTTTCTGATCTGCTGATGGCACCGGCAACGTAACTCCGGGCCCGGGCAGGCACATCCGGGCACGACCCGATGAGAGCTCCGTAGTAACCGGAAGGCCGCGCGGAGCCGCACGTAGTTGCCCGCAGAGGCTCGCTCGGAGCTACCGATGGCGCGGCGCCCGCGGCGCGCAAAGCTCTCGTCTGGCATGTCCAGGCCCACCCCTGCATCGTCCGTGCCCACCACCGACGAGCTCCGCGTGTGGGGGGCGCCGGTCAGGTTGCGCGACGGGTCGCGCGTCCGTCTGCGCCCGGGGCGCGGCGCTGAAGACCGGAAGCTGCTCCTGCGCGGTTTCGAGCGGCTCAGCCCCGAGTCGCGCTACCGGCGCTTCCTGATGCCCACCCGGGAGCTCAGCCCGGACATGGTGCGCTATCTGACCGAGGTCGATCACCACGACCACGAGGCGATCATCGCGACCGACGAGGCTCACCGCGAGGGGCTTGGGGTGGCGCGCTACGTGCGCGACCCCAACCGCCCCGACACAGCCGAGGTTGCCGTGACCGTGATCGACGACTGGCAGGGGCGGGGGCTCGGAACCCTCCTGCTCGAGACCCTGAGCGCGCGTGCCCGCCAGGAAGGGATCCAGAGCTTCACCGCGCTCATGCTCGCCACCAACGTGCCGATGATGGACGTGCTCCGGCACCTCGACGGGGACGTGCGGATCACCCATCGCGACATCGGCACGGTCGAGGTCGAGATGCCGATCCCGGACGTCGGGCTCGCCCCAGCGCTCCGCAAGTTGCTGAGGATCTCGGCGCACACCGACGTGGTGGTCTCGCCCGCCGCGCGCTCCGCGGCGCGCCTCTCCGGCCCCGACTCCCCATGACCGGCGCCGGGAGGGCCGTCACGGCGTGTCTCGTGGCCACGCTCGCCGTCGGCTGCGGCGCCTCGCACAAGCCGGCCGCCGAGAAGTCTTCCGATTCGGCGCAGATCGACACGGTGCTCCACTCCTATCTGCGCGCGCAGGCACAGGGTGACGGGCCGACGGCCTGTGGGCTGCTCACCGCGACGGGCCAGAACCAGTTGATCGGGCTGGTCGTCAGTGCCGGAAAGGGCCTGTTCACGTCGCGGCCTTCGTGTGCTGATGCCGTCGGGCTGGCACAAGCGGTCGCCGGTGCGCAGCTGCTGAGCGCGCTTCAGAGCGCGCGCGTCGAGCAGATCCGGGTCAGCGGCCCAAGCGCGAGCGCGCAGGTGGTTGATGGAACCACGTTCAAGCCCCAGCGGGTGACACTCGAGAAGACAGGGGGGACGTGGAAGATCGCCGGCGTCCCGAGCCTCGGCGCTGGTTCGGGCTGAGCTCGCCATGGACGCCGTACCAGGAGGAAAGGAAGCCGATTCGTGGCCACTCGCAGGGTCGTGACGCTGCTCTTGGCCGCGGCCGTCGTGGTCGGCGTCGGCTCGCTGTTCCTCGCGACGACGCACCGTTCATCGGGCACGCGCGCGACGCGAGTCGCCGGTCCGCCCAGGTCGGGACCGGCCACCCCGCTTCGGGCCCAGGTGACCCTTGCCGTTCGAGCCCGAACGGTCGCCGTCCCACGCTCCTTCCTGGGCCTGTCGACCGAGTACTGGGCGGTCCCGGTTTGGGAGCAGCGGAGCTCAGTGCTGAGCCGCGTCCTCTCCCTTCTCCGAGTGCCGGGTGGAGGACCACTCGTGCTGCGGATCGGCGGCGACTCGGCGGACGAGGCGCTGTGGGACTCCGCCGTGGGCGAGTTTCCGGCCTGGGTGGTCGAGCTGACACCGAGCTGGCTGAGTCAGACGAGCGCGCTCGTGCAGCACTCGGGCGTCCGGTTGATCCTCGACCTGAACCTGGTGACGGCTTCGCCGGCGATCAGCGCTGAGTGGGCCGGTGCCGCCGAGTCGGCCCTGCCGCGCGGCAGCATTGCCGGCTTCGAGATCGGCAACGAACCTGACCTATACAACCGCAGATACTGGATTGGGATCGTCTCCGCGACGATCGCTGCCGCGCAGTTGCTGCCTCACTCACTCACCGCCTCCGATTACGCCAAAGACTTCGACGCCTACGCACGCGCGGTGGCGGCGGTGGCACCGGGCGAGCCGCTCCTGGCGCCGGCGGTCGCCTACCCGTCGCTGAACATCAGCTGGATCTCGACCCTGGTCGAGCACCCGCATCCGGGGCTGCGCGCAGTCAGCGCGCACGCCTACCCTTACTCCGCCTGCGCGCGACCCGGATCCCCCCGCTCTCCGTCGCTTACGCACCTGCTCAGCGAGGCGGCCACCGCCGGCGCCTCCAGCAGGCTCGCGCCCGCCGTCCGGCTGGCTCACAGCGCAGGGCTGCCGTTCCGGCTGACCGAGCTCAATTCGGTGACCTGTGGAGGCCGCGCGGGTGTGAGCAACACCTTCGCCACCGCTCTGTGGGCGCCGGATGCCCTCTTCGAGTTGCTCCGGACCGGCGTCGACGCGGTCAACATCCACGTCCGGCCCGGCACGAGCAACGCCGCCTTCTCGCTGACCCGGAACGGCGTGTCCGCCAACCCGCTGTTGTACGGGCTGATCCTGTTTGCCCGCACGCTCGGCCCGGGCGCGCAGCTCGTGCCGCTGCGCACGTACGCGAGCCCTTCGCTGCACCTGAAGGCGTGGGCGGTGCGTGTGCGGTCCAGCGCGCTACACGTACTGCTGATCAACAAGGGAGATCGGCCTGCCGCCGTCGCGCTGCGACTCGCGGCCTCTCGCCCGGCGATCGTCGAGCGCATGCTCGCGCCGTCGGCGGCCGCTCGGTCGGGGGTGACCCTCGGTGGGCGGCAGCTGAGCGCGACCGGCGCGTGGGTGGGCTCGTCGTCGACCGAGCGGATCGTCCCGCACGCGTCCGGCTATCGGATCACGATCCCGCAGTTCAGTGCGGCGCTCGTCGACGTGCCCGCCAACCACCCGTAGCCGGTCAGCTCCGCTCCCGGCGGATGTGAGCGGGGTCCGGGAGGGCCACGATCTGGACGTCGACCTCGGGCAGGGCGTTCATCAGCTCGAGCGGGAGCCGGCCGTGGACGAGCGTCCGCAGCGGGCTTCTGCGCCGGGGCCGCCCGATCAGGAGGTAGGTGGCGCCGCGGTCCCGCGCCACCTGGGCAGCCACCGCGACGAGATCGACCCCCTGCCGGACCAGGAGCACGCCGCCCAGCGTGGTGACCAATCGCTCGAGTGCGGCGCGATCCTCGTCGCCGGCCTCGACCGACCCGTCGGCGACCTGCACCCAGAGCACGTCGAAGGGAGCATGGAGGCGCTCGGCGGTGCGGAAGGCGTGGTAGACGGTGGGTCTCATCCAGGGGTCCGGCGTGGTCAGCGCGAGCACCCGGGCGGGAGCCTCGCCCCCGCGGCTCCGCGCCAGCGTCACGGGACGCGACTCCGGCCTGGGCGAGCCGCCCGTTGGCGCTCCGGATTTGCGACCCGGCTCGGCCTCCTCCGCCACCTCGAGCAGCGAGATCTCCCGGAGGGTGGCCAGCGTCTCCGGACGGAAGAACGCGCGCTCGGCCACCTCGGAGGACCCGTCGGTGTAGACCTTGCCGGCCTTCAGGCGCTCGATCAGCAGTTCCGGCGTGACATCCACGAGCACGACGTTGTCGGCTGCGTGGAGGACCTGGTCGGGCAGTGTCTCCCGCACCGGAACGCCCGTGTACTGGCCGATCTGTCCGGCGAGTGACTCCACGTGCTGCACGTTGACTGTCGAGTAGACGTCGATCCCGGCATTGAGGATGATCGCGACGTCCTCGTGTCGCTTGCCGTTCGGGCTGCCGGGGATGTTGGTGTGCGCGAGCTCGTCGACCAGGCAGAGCTCCGGCCGGCGACGGACGATCGCATCCGGGTCCATCTCCTCGAACGTCGCTCCCCGGTACCCGAGGCGCCGGCGCGGCACCGTCTCCAGTCCCTCCGCCTGGGCCAGCGTCTCCGGACGCCCGTGTGGCTCAAGGTAGCCGATGACCACGTCCCGACCGCTGTTCTTCTCCTCGTGGGCCTCCTCCAGCATCTGGTAGGTCTTGCCGACGCCCGGCGCCATTCCGAGGAAGATCTTGTGTGTGCCGCGCGCAGTCATGAAGGTCACGATGGCAGGGTCACCGGTTGGTATGTTGGCGCCGTGGTACGCGAGGATGCCCGCCGGCTGGCGAACGCGTTACGGGGCGAGCTCTGGTCGACGGCCAGCGATGAGCTGCTGCAACGGATCGCCGACCGGGGTGGGTTGAACGTCGGATTGAACCCGCCCGACGACGTCGAGGACGACGAGCTCGTCGAGCTGGTGTGGCGGGCGGTTCAAGCGGCCGGGCTGGCCGACCGCGCGTAGCGGGCCGTCTGGCAGTTCGGCCGGCTCCGGATGCGCGTGTGGACCGGCGGCTGACCTGCTCGCGTCGGCGGCCAGACGAGTTCTGGGCGCCGGCCCGGAACGCGCGCAGGGCCCGCCGCGTGGCCACGTAGCCCTGCCGGATCAGCTCAGGCCCGGGGCGGCCGCTCCAGCGCGCGCTTGAGGTTGTAGATATCGAACGCGTCGAGCACCCCATAGACGCTAATCCGGGCGACCTCGGCCCCACGACGGGAATCACCACGGTCCACACTCAGTAGTCGGCCACAGTCTCAGGCGCCAGCGCGCCCGTGCCACGACTGAAACGCGCCTCTATCCGGGGTTTCTCGCAGAACCGCCCGCGCTCCGTCCGGATGTGAGCTCCTTGCCCCGGTGGTGGAGTAGGGCGCAGAATTGCCGTAGGACCAAGGAGGGCCGGACGCCGCCATGATCGCGCTGATCGTCGCCAACCTTCGTCGCCGAGCCGCCCGCACGGCGCTGACCGCGGCCGGGATCGCGGTCGGGGTGGCGGCCATCGTCGCGCTGCTGTCGCTGTCGGCCGGGCTGAACCGCACGGCCGGACAACTCGTGCACCTCGGCCGCGCGGACCTCGGCTTGTTCCAGCGGGACGCCGGCGATCCGACCTCCTCGGTGCTGCCCCTCTCGCTCCTGCCGCGCCTGCGCGCACAGCCGGAGATCATCGACGCCACGCCGATCCAGCTCGTGGTGAGCGCGGTCCGCCATGCTCCATCCGCGGTCGTCTTCGGAATCGACCCGCACGGGTTCGTGGCCCGCCGGCTGGTGTACACCGCCGGCCATGGCCCAGCCCCCGGCCAGGTCGTCGTGGGCGACCTGCTCGCCAAGCAGCTGCACGCCATCCCGGGTGGGACGGTCCGGCTGGGAGGGCGAACGTTCCAGATCGCTGGCGTCTACCACGCCGGCATCGCGTTCCAGGATCAGGGGGCGATCACGACGCTGGCCGACGCTCAGGCGCTCGCGAACCGCACACCGGAGGAGACGACGACGATCGCGATCAGGCTCGCCGCGCAGGTGACGCCCGCCGCGGCTGAGCGCCAGCTGGGTAGAACGTTCCCGGGCCTCACGGCCATCTCCGATCCGAGCGAGGCGATCCGCGCGGGAGCCAACACCGAGTTGATCAGCAAGGCGGTGCTGCTGATCGTCGTCCTCGCGCTGATCATCGGCGCCCTCGCGGTGGCCAACACGATGCTCGCCGCGGTTCTCGAGCGCCGACGTGAGTTGGCCCTGCTTTCCACGATCGGCTGGAGCGGCAGGCAGCTCGCCGGACTTGTACTGGGCGAGGCGGTGGCCGTCAGCCTGCTCGGGACCGCGGCCGGTCTGGTCCTCGGGATCCTGGCCGGCCGCCTGCTGCCGGCCGCGCTCGGACTGAGTAGCTTCATCTCCCCGGAGCTGACCGCCTGGGGGCTGGGACGCGCCTGCCTGATCGGCGTGACGATCGGCGTCCTCGGCGCGATCTATCCGATCTGGCGAGTCACGCGAGCCTGGTCGGCCGTGACGCTCGCCAAGACCTGAACAGGAGGCCTCGCATGATCGAACTCCACCTCGTTGCGGTCGAGAAACCCGAGGAGCTGAACCTGATTCTCGGTCAGTCTCACTTCATCAAGACGGTCGAGGACCTGCACGAGGCGCTGGCGGGCGCCGTGCCGCAGCTCCGGTTTGGCTTCGCCTTCTGCGAGGCCTCGGGCCCGAGGCTCGTGCGCTGTTCGGGCAATGATCCCGAGCTGGTCGAGCTGGCCACGCGCAACGCGCTGGCGATCGGCGCCGGTCACTCCTTCATCGTGTTCCTGCGCGAGGGATTCCCGGTGAACGTTCTCAACCAGATCAAGCTCGTGCCCGAGGTGTGCCGGATCTACTGCGCGACCGCCAACCCCGTCCAGGTGATCGTCGGCGAGACGTCGGCCGGGCGCGGGATCCTCGGCGTGATCGACGGCGCGGCGCCGCTCGGGGTGGAGACCGAGGAGGACGTCGCCGCTCGCCGGCAGCTGCTCAGGGAGATCGGCTACAAGCTCTGAGGCGGCTCCGGGCCGTCTCGAACGCGGCGTCATGCGGCGCGCAGCGCCCGAACCTCCCGGAGCGTCGCAAGCTGCGCGAGCGCGCCTTCCTCCAGTCGGCGAACCTGGGCGGGGCGGAGTCCGAGGCTCCGCGCGATCGCGGCGTAGCTCTGAGGCTCGGGATCCCCGTCGAGCCCGTAGCGCAGGCGGATGATCGAACGGCCAGGCTCGGCCATCGTCGCCACCGCGCGGCGGACTTGATCGTGCTCGAAGCTGATGCACACCTCTTCCCCGAGGTCCTCCGCTTCCGCCCCGATGAACGCCCCGAGCGGCGTGTCATCCCCCTCTCGCACCTGTCGATCGAGACTGGTGACCACCCGCGGAGCGTCGGATACCTCGAGCACCTGCGCCGGTCCCAGGCCGGTCGCGGATGCGACCTCCTCGGTCGTGGGCTCGCGTCCAAGCTCGCGGGTCAGGCGAGCCTGCGCCGCCGCGATCTTCCGCTCCTGCTGCTCAACCGCCGCCGGCAGCCTGATCACGCGGCCCCGGTCGGCCATCCCGCGTTGGATGGCCTGACGGATCCACAGCGTTGCGTAGGTCGAGAACTTGAACCCGCGCCGCCAGTCGAATTTCTCGGCCGCGCGGATCAGCCCGAGCGTGCCCTCCTGTACGAGATCGAGCAGGGTGAGGCTGGAGACCCCCTGGTAGCGCTTGGCGACGGAAACCACCAGGCGCAGGTTGTGGGTGATCATCTTCTCCTTGGCCTCGAGGTCCCCCTGCTCGATCCGTCTGGACAGCTCGAGCTCCTCGGGGCCGGTGAGGAGCCGGTAGCGACTCACGCCGGACAGGAACTGGGACATCGCGTCGACGGTGTAATGCGTCAGCGCGGTGTTGGCCAGGGACGTGGATGGGGCTCCGGCGCGCCCGCAGTCGTCGCTCACCTCGATCCCGGCTGCGGCGATCCGCTCGCGCAGGTCCTCGATCTGCGCCTCCTCGAGCTCCAGACGTTCGGCGAGCATGTCGATCTCCGACTCGGTGAGGAAGCCCTGCTCCTGCCCCTGGACGAGCAACGCCGCTACATCGGTTTCCGGGCTGATGGTCGCATCAGCGCTCATGCCACCAACCTAGTCCGGTCAGGCCTTCACGGCGACCGAGGCAGCCCGAATCGCTGCTTCGGCAAAGCACGGAGGCGTAGCCACCTTACCGCATCGACGCCTGGGTCGGCTGCGACCCGAGCACAGCCGAAAGGGTCCGCCGGTTGCCGTCGCGCACCAGGGTGGCTCGGCCCGTTCGCCGGGACGGGCAGCCGCAAGCGCAGCGATCAGGTCGCCCGGGCTCGTGATCGTGGTCGTGTCCCAGGCAACGATCAGATCGCCAGCGAGCAGTCCGGCTCTCGCGCCGGCGAGCCGGCCGGCACCGAGCCAACGAGTGCGCCCTCCTGTGCTCCCGCTGACTCGGTGGTGGCGATCCCGAGGTAGGCGTGCTCGACCGGCTGGCCGTGCTCGAGCGGCGCGAGCTCGGCCTTGATCAGGTCGACCGGCACGGCGAACCCGACGCCCGTGCTCGTGTCGGAGGTCCCGCGCCCGAATTGATTGTTGCCCGTCGCGATCTGGTCGGCGATCCCGATCACGCGGCCGCCCGAGTCGAACAGAGGCCCGCCCGAGTTGCCTGGATTCATGGCCGCGTCGGTCTGGATGGCATGGGCGATCTCAAACCCGTTCGGCGCTTCGATCGTGCGGTCCAGACCGGATACGACCCCCGTGCTGAGGCTGCGATCGAATCCGAGCGGGTCACCGATGATCGCCAAAGCGTCGCCCACCGCGAGCAGCCTGGAGCTGCCAAGCGCGAGCGGACGGAGCGTGAGCCCCGACGGATCGACGTGCACGACCGCGACATCGGAGGCGTCGTCACGGCCGAGAATCGTCGCGGCGCGCGTGCGCCCGGTCTGGAACGTGATCCGGATCGACTTGGCGCCGACGACGACGTGCGAAGCGGTCACGATGTCCCCGCGCCCGTCGACCACGAACCCCGATCCGAGGCTGGTCACCGCCTGCTGCCGGTCACCGAACGGGGTGGCGACCGTCTCCGTGGACTGGACGGTGATGTCGACGGTGCCGGCGGCGGCCTGGGCGTAGGTCGCCTTCCATGGACCAGCCGGAGAAGCGGACAAGCCGGCGCGTGCCGGCGCCGACTCGATCACCGTCTCCGTCGGCGAGGTTGTCCGCACCGCGCCGGCGATGAGCGCCCCCGCCAGACCCGCCACGACCAGGAGCGCGACGAGCCCCAGGACGATCATGGGCCAGGCCGGGCGACCGAACGGGACATGGGTCTCGCCGTGACGATGTGCATACGGCGGGATCGACATACGTCATCCCTCCAGCCGTGCGGGTGCGGCACCTGTCCGTCGACCAGGTCCACCACGCGGTCGGCCCGCTCGGCCGCGGCGGCGTCGTGGCTGACCACGATCACCGTCATCCCGTGTTGACGGCGCATCGAGGCGAGCAGGTCGAGCGCCCTCCGGCCGCTCTCTGAGTCGAGCGCGCCGGTCGGCTCGTCGGCGAGGAGCAGCCGGGGATGGTTGGCCAGCGCGCGCGCCAGCGCGACAGCCTGGCGCTGCCCGCCGGACAGCTCGGAGGGAAGGTGCCGGGCACGGTCGGTCAGACCCACCTCGGCCAGCAGTTCGGAGCTCCGCCGACGGCGCTCGCGCTGTCCCGCGCCGGCGCCGAGCAGCGCCGCCTCGACATTGCCCCGGGCGCTGAGGTACGGGAGCAGCAGATTGTCCTGAAAGACGAACCCGACCATCCGGCGTCGGAACTCCACCGCATGCCGAGGGTCCGGAACGGGCAGGCCGCCGACGGTGATCGCGCCCGCGCCGGGGCGGTCAAGGCTGCCGATCAGGTTGAGCAACGTGCTCTTGCCCGAGCCCGACGGACCGGTGATCGTCACGAACTCCGACTCGGCGATGCCCAGCGAGACGCCGCGCAGCGCATGGATCGGTCCGAAGGACTTGAACACGTCCGTTACGAGCACCTCCGCGCCGCCGCTGCGGATTGGCGGTGTCGTGCGGGATCTGCGACCAGACCTCCGGGTCATCGCGGGGATTCCGTGGACCGCGTTCATTGCCGCACCTTGATCGGCCAATCGAGCGTGATCGACCCCGGCCGCGTATGCACCACCGCGTGCAGGCTCAGCGGCATGCCCACGGCGTCAGCGGGGAACTTGAGCGAGTCGTGCCAATGCCCGCCTGCCACCGGGTGAGTCGGTGGCGTGTCGTGCCCGACGACCTGGCCGCCGAACGCGAACTCGATGTCGACCGTCCCGCTCAGCGGGTGACCGCCGGCGTCGGTTACGGTCACCCAGTAGCGCCAGTCCTGGTTGACCTTCGGCGCATGATTCTCGCCCCGCAACGTCCCGCGCACCGACCCTGTCGTCACCGATGGCGTGCCTTGACCGGCGCTCGGGGCCTTGGGCGGCGCTTGCGTCGCCGCCGTGGTCGAGCTCACCGAGGTTGTCGAACTCGACTTCGACGTGCTCCCCCCACACGCCGCGCATCCGAGTCCAATCACAAGGCCGCCGAGCAACGCGGTGAGTATCCGCTGCGGGCGTGTGTTCCAATCAAGCACGGTGCTCCACTCCTCAGCTGACCAGCCGGGCCTCGCCGCGCATCGGGATGCGGGCGGCGGCGTACGCCTCGTCCTGCTCGAGCGTCTCGTGCGCGAGCAGTGCCTCGGCCAGCGAGTCGAGCTGGCTGCGGTGATCGCTCATCAGCTGCGTGACCTGCTCGTGGGAGCGCTCGATCAGATGGCGGACCTCCTCGTCGACCAGCTGCTGCGTCTGCGGCGAGATGTCGCTGGCGCCCGGGAGCGGCAGTTGACCCTCGTCGGTGATCACCGTCACCGGACCGATCAGGTCGCTCATCCCCCACACCCCGACCATGTTCCGGGCCAGCTCGGTGGCCTGCTTGATGTCGTTCTGAGCGCCGGTGGTGATCTCTCCGTAGACGAGCTCCTCGGCCACCCGGCCACCGAGCGCGACGGCGATCTTGCCGAGCAGATAGGGGCGGTCGTAGCTGAAGCGGTCCGCCTCCGGCGCCGACAGCGTCACACCCAGGGCGATTCCTCGCGGGATGATCGACACCTTGCGGACCGGGTCGGCGCCCGGCGTGAGCATGCCGACGATCGCATGGCCGGCCTCGTGGTAGGCGGTTCGCTTGCGTTCCTCGGGCGAGAGCAGGATCCGCCGCTCGGATCCCAGCACGAGCTTCTCGAGCGAGTCGTGCAGATCGCTCATCGTGACCCGCTCGCGGGCCCGACGCGCCGCGAGCAGCGCGGCTTCGTTGACCACGTTGGCCAGATCGGCTCCCACCATGCCGGGAGTCGTCGCGGCGAGCCGGTCGAGGTCGACGTCGGGCGCGAGCGGGACCGAACGCGTATGGACCTCCAGGATCTTGCGCCGCCCGACCGTGTCCGGCGGCTGCACGGCGACTCGGCGATCGAAGCGGCCCGGACGCAGGAGAGCCGGATCGAGCACCTCCGGGCGGTTGGTCGCCGAGATCACGATCACCCCGACCGAGGGATCGAACCCGTCCATCTCGGTGAGGATCTGATTGAGCGTCTGCTCGCGCTCGTCGTGGCCGCCGCCGAAGCCGCCGATTGCGCCCGCTCGCGAACGGCCGATCGCATCCAGTTCGTCGATGAAGATGATCGCGGGCGCCGCCGCCTTGGCCTGCTGAAAGAGGTCGCGCACGCGCGAGGCACCCACCCCGACGAACATCTCCACGAACTCGGAGGCCGAGATCGAGAAGAACGGCACCTGCGCCTCGCCGGCCAGCGCCCGGGCCAGAAGCGTCTTGCCGGTGCCCGGTGGCCCGGTCAGCAGCACCCCGCGCGGGATCCGTCCTCCCAGCCGCCGGTACTTGTCGGGGTCGCGGAGGAAGTCGACGATCTCGGTCAGTTCCTCCTTGGCCTCGTCGATGCCGGCCACGTCCTCGAAGTTGACGTGTTGATCGGACGGCTCCACCCGCTGCGCCCGCGAGCGGCCGAACGCGGTCATCCCGCCGCCGATGCCGCTGCCGCGTCGCATCAGCCACACGAACAGCCCCACGAACAGCAGCACCGGGCCGAAGGTGAACAGCAAGGTGAGGAGCGTCGAGGTCCCGCTTGACGGGGCACTGGCGTTGATCACCACCCCCTTGGACTGCAGCAGAGCGGTCAGCGCGTTGCTGTTGGCGAACTCCGGAATCTCGGTCACGAACTTGCTCGTCGGGCGCGCCGACGCGTCCGGATACTGCACCTCGTGGCGGAACTCGCCCCGGACGGTCGTGCCCTTGGTGGAGATCCCGCTTACGTTTCCGTTCTTGACCTGGGCCAGGAAGGTCGGGCTGTAGGGGATCCGCACCGGCGCCGTCGACGAACTCGGCTGGAGGGTGGCGGTGAGGAACAGATCGAACAGCACGATCGCCACCAGGAAGATCACGAAGCCCGGGCCGAAGATCCGCTGCCTGGGCGGCGGTGGCCCTCCCCGGCCACCCGGGCCAGGCCGCACCCTCCATCCGCCGGGGTCGCGCTCTCCGTGCGAGTCCCGGCCTTCCGGTGGTCGCTTGCGCGGGGTCTCGGGTCCTGCTTCAGGCATGAGCTCAAGGCTCAGCCTAGGCGGCAGATCGAGCGCGGAACACCGGCAAATGCCGTGGTCCGATGCGGGGTCCGACCCGTGGGTTGATCGGCAGAAACTACGGAGGCCGCGTGGCAGTACAGTCGCTCTGTGTCAGACGGGACCGAGTCAGTTCCCGAGCCGATCGGGATCGTCCTCGCCGACGACCATCCGCTGATCCGAACCGGGCTGCGGCGCGTACTGGACCTCGAGGGGGGCGTGACCGTGCTGGGCGAGGCGGGCGACATCGACGGCGCCCTGAGGCTCACGCGCGCCCATCAGCCGAGGGTCGTGGTGCTCGACCTGAACATGCCGGGCACACCGACGCTCGCGGCGATTCCGCTGTTTCTGGAGGCCGCGCCGGGGATCGCGGTCCTCGTGCTGACGATGGAGGCCGAACCCGGATTTGCTCAAAAGGCGCTGATCGCGGGCGCACGTGGCTACGTGCTCAAGGACACGGCGGATACCGAGTTGCTCGACGCCGTGCGCTCGGTCGTGGCGGGCCGGACCTATCTCGATCCCCACGTTGGCGCCCGGATGGCACAGAGCACCCATCAACCCTCCGGGCCGCCCGGCCTGAGTCGGGACGACCCCGAGCTTGCGGTCGGCTCTGAGTTCGCCGGCCATCGGATCGACGGGTTCGTCGGGCGGGGCGGGATGGGACTGGTGTTCCGCGCCACCGACCGCGCGCTGAACCGGTCCGTGGCGCTCAAGGTGATCGCCCCCGAGGTGGCCGACCGACCGGTGTTCCGCGCGCGGTTCAAGCGCGAATGCCGGCTGGCGGCGGCGATCGATCATCCCCACGTTGTCCAGGTCTTTCAGGCCGGCGAGGAGGACGGCCTGCTGTACCTGACGATGCGCTATGTCGACGGCAAGGATCTGGGCGAGCTGCTGCGCGAGCGGGGCCGCTTGGAACCGGCTCGCACCGGGTCGATCCTCGAGCAGGTCGCGGGCGCGCTCGACGAGGCGCACCGGCTGGGACTGGTCCATCGTGACGTCAAGCCCGCCAACGTGCTGATCGCGAGTTCGGGCGGCCGCGACCACGCGTTTCTGACCGATTTCGGCATCACCCGCCACGACGATGAGGAGCGGCTGACCCGGACCGGGCTCGCGCTCGGGTCGGCGGACTACATGGCACCGGAGCAGGCCCGCGGGGACGGGGTGGACGCGCGCGCCGATATCTACTCGCTCGGCTGCGTCCTGTACGAGATGCTCACCGGCCGGCTCGTGTTCGATCGCGGCGGCGAGCTCGAGAAGATGTGGGCCCACGTGCACGAGCGACCTCCGCGCCTGCCTCCGGAGGACTTCCCGCCGGGCCTGCAGACGGCGCTCGACCGGGCGCTCGCCAAAGATCCACGCGAGCGCTACCAGACGGCGGCGGATCTCGCCGCCGATCTGGCAGGCGCGTTCTCGTCTCGGTAAGAAGCCGCCGCCGGCCTGCGGGCCGGCACGGATTGCCGGCCGCCGGCCCGGATCTACCGTGCAGGCAAGGAGGACCGACATGTTCAGCAACGTTCTGGTTGGTGTCAATGGCGAGGACGGGGGCCAAGACGCGATCGCCCTGGCTCGGACGCTCGTCGCCGACGGAGGCGAACTCACCTTCGGCTACGTGTTTCATGCCCAGCCCCACGGCCCGCGGGGCTGGCCGGATCCGTCCACGTCCGATGAGCGCGGGCACGCCGCCGAGATGCTGGAGCGCACCCGGCTCCAGACCGGCGTCGAGGCAAGCCTCCGCTGGCACGGCGCGTCCTCGGTCGGCCGGGGGTTGCACGAAATGGCCGAGGCGATCGAGGCCGATCTGCTCGTGGTCGGCTCCACGCGCCGCAGCCTGTATGGACGGGCGCGGCTGACCGACGATACGCGCGCGGCCCTGAACGGCGCGCCCTGCGCGATTGCCGTCGCCCCCGCCGCGTACGGCACCCAGCCGGCGCCGCTCATGCGCGAGATCGGCGTGGGCTATGACGGCTCACCCGAGAGCGAGCGCGCGCTCGATGTCGCCAGGGCTCTGGCCGCGGAGAAGGGCAGCAGGGTCTCGGCGTTCGAGGCCGTGTCGATCCCAGCCGATCTGCACAGCGCCGTGCGGATGCATGCCAGATCGCTGGGCGAAATCGTCCGCCAGGCGCGCGAGCGAATCGCCACGATGGGTGACGTCGAGGCGCACGCGGCGTATGGCGATCCGGTCGAAGAGCTCACCCTCTACAGCGCCTCGCTCGACCTGCTCGTGATCGGCTCGCGCGGCTACGGTCCGCTGGGCAGGCTGATCTACGGCAGCACCGCGCAGCACCTCGCCGGCACCGCCCGCTGTCCGTTGCTCGTGCTGACGCGTGGTGCCCGCATGCCGTCCCCGGCACCCGCCGCTCACGCGAGCGCGGCGAGACGTCGGTCGAGCAGGGCGAGCACGTCACCGACCGTCTCGTCGAGCGGCCGGTCGGCCCGAAGCACCACGTGATGGATCGCGGGCACCTCGTCGAGCGGCTCCCACGCCTGCTGCTCGCGCACGGCGATCGCCGCGTCCGCGTCGGACACCCGGCCGCGCTGGCGAGCTCGGCGTGACGCACGCTCAGCGATGACCGACACAGGCGCCCGGCACTCTAGGAACAGCGTCGGGGCGGCGCCGGCGAACGCGGCCGTGAACGCCTGGCGATCGGCGAGGTGCCGGAACGTCGCATCGACAATCGCACCGCGTGAAGAGCGGATCAGAGTGGCCGCCCGCCGGCCCAGTTCGGCGTAGGTGCGGACGTTCCAGTCCGCGCCATAGGCGGCCTGGCCTGCCCGTTGCGTGGCCCGCACCCCAACCAGGCGCTTGCGCGTGAGGTCGGAGCTGAGGTGCGCCAGACCCGAGCGCTCGGCCAGCGCCCGGGCCAGCGAGGACTTCCCGGTGGCCGGACCGCCGCACACGACGATCAGCAGCGGCAGCCGTGCCCGCCAGGCAAAACGCTCGGCGAGCCCGATCAGATCCCGCGCCCGCGCGCTCTCGGAACCGTGCTCGGCGCTCGTGGCCGGAAGCTGGGCGGCGCGTACCAGCGCGACCTTGGCGCGGACCAGCGCGCGGTAGGTGGCGTAGAAGGCGATCAGATCGTCCGCGCCCGGGTCCCCGCCGGCCTCGCGGTAGGCGCGGACCAGCACGTCGCCGAAGCGCTCGCCGCCCTGCGCGGCGAGATCGAAGACGAGGAAGGCAAGATCGTCCGCCACGTCGAGCACGCGCAGGTCGCGGTCGAACTCGACGCAGTCGACGATTTGCACCCCGCCCGCCACGAGGACGTGCTCGGCCCGCAGGTCCCCGTGGCCGTCGCGAATCCGCCCCGTCGTGGCGCGCGTCTGGAATGTCGTCGCGTGCGCGCCCACGTACGCATGCGCGAAGCGCTCGAGCGCCTGGATCCGCTCGATCTCGCCCCGCTGCTCCGTATCGGCCAGCAACTCGTGGAGGTTGCGGTCGAAGCGCCGCTCGGCGGCCAGCGCCGGAGCGCGGACGGCCGCAGCCGGCGAGGCGGCCGCATGGAAGCCGGCCAGCACGCGTCCCACCTGCGCCACCTGCCCACGTCTGAGCTCGCCTCGCTCGAGCCGTGCGGCAAGCGTGTCGCGTTCGTCGTAGCGGCGCATCTCGACGACGAAATCAACCGCATCCGCGTCGTCCTCGCCGGTCAGCTCGGCGCCACTCGCGGTGAGCCGGACACCGCGCACCCCGAGGTAGAGGTCCGGAGCCAGACGGCGGTTCAGGCGCACCTCCTCCCGGCACATCCGGTGCCGCCGCTCGGGCGTGCCGTAGTCCAGGAAGTCGAGCACGACCGGCTTCTTCAGCTTGTAGGCGCGATCACCGGCCAGGAACACCCAGGAGATGTGGGTTTCGCGCACCTCGACCGCGGCCGGGCCTCCCGGATAGGAATCCGGACGGGCGAGCGCCGCGCGCACCAGGTCCGGCGCCGCGGCAGCGGTGTCGTTCGCGATCGTGGTGATCGCGCGAACCTACGTCCCGGGCGCGCGGGGGGAATCCGTGGGCAGCGCGCCTCACGGTACGTAGAAGCAGCGGATCCCCGACCGACCTCCGAAGGCTACGTTCAAGACATGGGTCTACGTGACCGGTTGCAGGTGGTGATCATCGGCGGCGGAGTCGCCGCGCTCGAGGCGCTGCTGGCTCTCCGGGCCCTGGCGGGCCATCTGGTTGACGTCACGTTGGTCTCGCCGGTCCGCGAGTTCGTGTACCGCCCGGTCACGGTCGCCGAGGCATTCGACGTGGCCGAGGCACGCACCTACGACCTGGCCGAGATCCTTGCCGACCAGCACGCGAGCGAGTTGGTCCTCGACATGCTGGGCGCCGTCGATCTCGTCGAGCCCGCGGCGGTCACCACAAGCGGGCGGAGGATCCCGTTCGACGCGCTGATCATCGCCACCGGAGCGATCCCGCGCGCCGCAGTTCCGGGCGCGCTCACCTTCCAGGGCCGGGGCGACGTGCCGGCGCTGCGCGCAGTCCTCCACGACCTCACGGCAGGTGCCGCGGAGTCGGTGGCGTTCGTGCTCCCCTCCGAGCGGACCTGGCCGCTGCCGCTGTACGAGCTCGCTTTGATGACCGCCGGACATCTGCGTGAGCACGGAGCCGACGCCGCGCGGGTGACGTTGGTCACCCCCGAGGACGAGCCACTCGATCTGTTCGGCCCGGCAGCCTCGGCGGCGATCCGTCCTCTGCTTGCTTCCCGGGGCATCGCTTTGAGGACCTCGTCGCGGCCGGCGTCCGTGCACGACCGCGTCCTGCGTCTCGCGGGCGGCGCGGAGATCCACGTCGACCGCGTGATCGCATTGCCCGCGCTCGAGGGGCCGAGCCTCCCCGGTCTCCCCCACGACGAGCATGGCTTCATCCCGGTCGACACGTTCGGTCGCGTAAGCGGCCTGGAGAACGTCTACGCCGCCGGCGACGTGACCGCGTTTCCGCTCAAGCAGGGGGGCCTGGCCGCCCAGCAGGCCGACGCCGTGGCGGCGCTGATCGCCGCCCGTGCCGGCGCCGTCAGCGTCCCCAAGCCGTTCGCGCCGGTGCTGCGGGGCCTGCTGCTGACCGGCGGGGCGCCGCTCTACCTGCGGGCCGAGCCCAGCAGGCTGCCACGTGAAGCGACCGTCGCCATCGAAGCTCATCCCGTCCGCGGAACCCGGCTCGATGCCTCGACGGCTGGCGGCCAGGCCCTGTGGTGGCCGCCGGGCAAGGTCGCCGGCCGTTACCTCGCGCCGTATCTGTCCACCGCGCGACCGGCCCCGCTGTCCCCCGCCGTTCTCGCCGACCGCGTCCCCGTGCCCGGTCCCCCGATGTCCGAAGACGAGCACCAGGATGCGCTCGAGCTCGCGTTGCTCCTGGCCGACAGCGATGCGCGCTGGGGCGACTTCGGCTCGGCGCTGAGCGCACTGGATGCCGCCGAAGCCCTGCAGGGGGCACTCCCGCCGGAGTACGAGGCCAAGCGACGCGCCTGGAAGGCCGGTCGGGACTCACCCTCGATCGACATCGGAGGCCCATGATGGAACCCAAGGTCCTGGTTACCGCCGCAAGCCGCTACGGCGCCACTCAGGAGATCGCGCAGGCGATCGCCGCGGGGCTGTGTGAGCGCAGCGTCGACGCCGAGGCACGGCCGATGGACGAGGTCAACAGCCTCGAGCGCTACGACGCAGTCGTCCTCGGCAGCGCGGTCTACATGGGTCGATGGCTGAGCGAGGCGCGCCGCTTCGCGCAGGTCCATGCGTCGTCGTTGTCCTCCTTGCCCGTGTGGCTGTTCAGCTCGGGTCCGGTCGGGCCACGGAGCCGGCCGGTCCCGCCCGGAGAGGCCGCCGACGTCCCGGTGCTCCTCCGCCTCACCCGCGCGGTCGGGCATCGCACCTTTGCCGGGCGGCTCGACATGAAGCAGCTTCATTTCGCCGAGCGCGCCATGGCCCGCACCATCCACGCGCCCGACGGCGACGCTCGCGACTGGGAGGCGATCGACCGCTTTGCCGGCGACATCGCGGAGGCGCTGCTCGCCGAGTGCGTCCTCCACTAGCGCGCGTCGCCGGCAACGGCTCGGCGCCGGCAACCGCTCGGCGCCGGTCACGGTGCGGTGCGGTGCGGGTTTGCCGCAGCGGCGGTGCGCCGGGACGCGGATGGCGTGCCGGGCCGGCGCCCGTACCTTCGGGCCAACCGACCAAGGAGACGAAATGAGCAGCGAGATGTCCCACACGAATCCGGCGCGGGTGTTTCACGAGTTCGACGCCACCGTCGAGCGCTCACTCGGCGTCGATGTCCGGCTGCTCTACGGCATGGCCGTCCCGATCCTCATGGTCTGCGGGCTGATCGTCCTGCTCGCGCTCAAGCCAGAGACGTGGGTCGTGATCGCCGTGCTGGTCCTCGAGGTGTGCGCGCTCGGCGTGGTGATCACCGGTTTCCTCGCCATGTTGAACGAGGACGACGAGACGGACTCCGAGACCCCCTGATTCCGAAAGAGAGAGACCATGACCATTCACCCCAAGAAGCAGAAGGACCTGTTGCTCGCGCCGGTGGCAGTCGAGATCGACCTCAACCTCCAGCGCATGCGCAGCGGCAGCACCTCCGACGTGCTCGCCGAGCTCGAGCTCGAGCTCGACCGGCCGGCGCTTGTCTCCGAGCGCTCTGAGCGGGCCGAGCTGGTTCTCCGCCAGGCGCTCCGCAACGTCGACCTGCACGGCTGGACGGCCGAGATCACCGACGATGGCACGAGCGTTCACCTCGCCGGCGGATCGGTGACCCTCGACCTCGGCCTCGGTGCGGCGGTCGCCAGTTACATCGAGCACGGCGTCACCGAGACCGCGGCACTTGGCGCGTAGTTGAGTGCAGCCAGACAACGCGGTTACACGGATATACGCACGACCCGAGCCGTCTATGTTCACCGAGATCGACCCCGGCCACAACCAACGAGGTGAACGATCATGAAGCTCCTGATGTGGGTTCTCATCCTGGCTCTCGCCCTCCCGGCGCTGCTCGTGGCGGTCGCCCTCGGTCCGGTCATCGTCGGCGTCCTGTGTGCGGTCGGGTTCGGCGCGCTCGTGGCCGTGATGGCCTACGCGCTCGGCCTGGTCGGCCGTGGGGTCGAGCACCTCGGCTCGCGCTTCAACCATCGTGCGTCGCGGCTCTGATCGGGTAGTCCGCTCCGACCCGGAGCCTTGACGATGAGCGCACGGCTCTCGAGCGCGGACACCGCATGGCTGCACATGGATCGTCCGAGCAACCTGATGGTGATCAACTCGGTCGACCTGTTCGACCAGCCAGTCGACTGGGGGCGGGTCAAGGAGATCACCCAGACGCGCTTGATAGACCGCTATCCGCGCTTCCGCCAGCGGGTCGTGGAGAGCCGCCTGCCGCTGCGCGCGCCGCGCTGGGAGGACGATCCCGATTTCGCCCTCGAGCACCACATGCATCACCTGGCGCTGCCCGCCCCGGGCGACCAGGCGGCGCTACAGGAGCTGGTGGGCGACCTGATGACCCAGCCGCTGGACCGCAACCGCCCGCTGTGGCACACCTACATGGTCGATGGGTTCGGGGACGGCGCCGCGATCATCCACCGCATGCACCACTGCATCGCCGATGGGATTGCGCTCGCGCGGGTGATGCTCTCGCTCACGGACGCGCAGCCGGACGCCGGCGTCGCGCCGATCCCGCGCGAACGTGACGGGGGGATGTCGAGCGGATCGCTGCGGGGGGTTGTCGGTTCGACCTCTCGCGTCGTGGCCACCGCCCGCACCACCGGAGCAACCGCACTGCGGCAGGCCGCCGACGTGGCCACATCTCCGTCGCACGCGGTCAGGCTGGCCGGCGCTCTCACCCGCGACGGCGCCACGGCGCTGCGGCTGCTGCTGACCCCCGCCGACGCGGCCAGCGCGATCAAGGGCGATCCCGGCATCAGCCGCCGCGTGGCCTGGAGCCGGCCACGCTCGTTGAAGGAGATCAAGCGGATCGCCTACGACCACGACGCGACCGTGAACGATGTCTTGATGGCCGCGCTCGCCGGCGCGCTGCGCCACTACCTGCAGGAGCGGGGAGGCCCGACGCACGAGATCCAGGCGATGGTGCCGTTCAACCTGCGCCCGCTCGACGAGCCGGTCCCGCGCGAGCTCGGAAACCGTTTCGGCCTGGTCTTCCTGCCGCTGCCGGTGGGGGTGAGCGGCAGCTACCGCCGCCTGGGCGAGGTGCACAAGCGGATGCAGGAGATCAAGGATTCCCGCGACGGCGCCGTCTCCTACGCTTTCCTGAGCGCCATGGGCCTGACGCCCGAGCCGGTCGAGCGGAGGCTCGTCGACATGTTCACCGGCAAGGGAACCGTGGTCGTGACCAACGTGCCCGGTCCGGTCGAGCCCGTCTATCTCGCCGGCACGCCGGTGCGCACATCGCTCTTCTGGGCGCCCACCTCGGGCCATATCGGGATGAGCGTGAGCATCTTCAGCTACCGCGGAGAGGTGACCGTCGGCCTGATGGTGGATGCCGCGCTGGTCCCTGACCCGGGCGAGGTCGTGGTCCAGTTCGAGCGAGAGCTCCGTGCGCTTGGCCGGCTCGGCCCGCACCGTGCCAGACGGGCCACCGGCGCCACCCGGCCGGGCCGGACGCGGCCGCCGGCCGACGCGGCGGCTACTCGCCCAACGAAGGCACGGGCCGCGCCGGCGCGACGTTCTCCAGCCTGACCCGCGCGTCGACGATCAGCGCGCCGTGGGGGCTCGCGATCAGCGGGTTGCAGTCGAGCTCGGCGATCTCGGGATGGGCGTCGACCATCAGGCCCACCCGCTGCAGGACCTCCTCTATCGTGGCGAGGTCGCAGCGCGGCGCGCCGCGGTACCCGTCGAGCAGCGGGAACGTCTTGAGCGAACGGAGCATCTCGCTGGCATCGACGTCGGTCAGCGGCGTGAGACGGATCGAGACGTCGTTGATCAGCTCCGCCGTGGTCCCGCCCGCGCCGCAGGCGACCACCGGACCGAAGCTGTGATCGTGGACCACGCCGACGATCAGCTCGACTCCGGGCGGCGCCATCGGCTGAATGGTCAGGCCGTCCAGACGAAGCCCCGCGCGACCGACCGCCCGTTCGATCTCGCCGGCGGCCGCCCGCACAGCGTCGGCATCCTGAAGCCCCAGCCGCACGCCGCCCACGTCGAATTTGTGGATGAGGGCGGGGGCGCTCGCCTTGAGCGCCACCGGAAAGCCGAGCTCGGCGGCCGCCGCCACTGCCTGCTCGGTGTCGGGGACCGTGCGGGTCCCGATCAGCGGCAGACCCCAGTAGCCGAGCAGCTCGGCCACGGCCTCGGGCGGCAGCCACTCCTCCTCGCGCGCGAGCTCCCGGCTGATCAGCGCGGCCGCCTCGACCGCGCGAAGCCCCTCGAAGTAGGGAACGGTGCCTGCGTCGCGCCCGCGCCACTGACCGTGCCGGACGGCCAGCGAGACCGAGCGAGCGGCCGCCTCCGGGAACCCATAGGACGGCACGCGCACATCCGGAGAGCTGAGCTCGTCCGGGGTTCCCTCGCTGGTCATGAACACCGTGGTGATCGGCACTCCGGAGCCGGCCGCCGCGACATCGTGGATGGCGCTGGCCACGTCCGCGGCCGTGGTCACCAGGGCCGGCACGAAGATCGCGATGATCGCGTCACACGCTTCGGCGTCGATCAGGATCTCGAGCGTTCGGCGATAGTCCTCGGCCGTCGCGGCGGCGATCATGTCGACCGGATTGCCGAGCGCGGCCGATTCCGGCAGGAACTCGGCCAGCCGGGCCATCACCTCCGGCGCCAGTTCGGCGATCGCGACCCCGTAGTCCTGGCACGCGTCGGCACACAGGATGCCGGGGCCGCCGCCGTTGGTCACGATCACGACCCTCCCGCCGCGCGGCACCGGCTGTGCGGCCAGGAATGCGGCGACGTCGAACAGCTCGTGCACGGTGTCGGTCCGGATCACCCCCGCCTGCTCGAACAGCGCGTCGACGGTGACGTCCGACGCTGACAGCATCGCACCGGTGTGGGATGACGTGGCGCGGGCGCCGGCCGCCGTGCGCCCGCTCTTGACCGCCACCACCGGCTTGGCCGCCGCCACCCGGCGGGCGATCCGCGAGAACTTGCGCGGATTGCCGAACGACTCGAGATACAGCAGCACGAGGTCGGTGCCGGAATCCTGTTCCCAGTACTGGAGGAAGTCGTTGCCCGAGAGATCCACCTTGTTCCCCACCGATACGAACGAGGACAGCCCGACCCCGAGACGGCTGGCGGCCTGAACGAGCGCGATCCCGATGCCCCCGCTCTGTGACATGAACCCGACGCGGCCGTGGACCGCGGAGGACGACGAGAACGTCGCGTTCAGTCGCACTTCGGGAGACGTGTTGATGACACCCAGGCAGTTCGGCCCGACGATCCGGATCCCAGCGTCGCGACACACGTCGACGAGCCGGCGCTGCCGGTTCGCGCCCTCGGGTCCCGTCTCGGCGAAGCCCGAGGAGACGACCAGGAGCGCCCGCACGCCGGCCGCCGCGCAGTCCTGGGCCGCGGAGACGACGATCTCCGCGGGCACGGCGATAACGGCCAGGTCGACGGGGCCCGGTATCTCTCGCACCGACGGGTAGGCGATCACCGATTGCACGACCTTCGCCTTGTCGTTGACCGGGTACACCGGACCGGGGAATCCGGACTCGAGCAGGTTGTGCAGGATCTCCCCGCCGATCGTGCCGCGGTGGCGCGACGCACCCACCACGGCCACCGCCCGCGGTTCCAGAAACGACTTCACCGCGGCCACCGCGGCGATACGCTCGCGCTCCTCGAAGCGGGCCAGGGCGGCGGGGGTCAGCGACGTGGGCAGCTCGATCTCGAGCGCGTCCGGTACCGAGTGGAGCCTGACCGGGAACCCGCTCTCGCGGAACACGTCGATCATCCGGTGGTTGTGCGGCAGGACCTCCGCCACGAACGTGGTGATCCCGTGCTCCCCGGCGGCTTCGGCCAGGTGCGCGAGGAGGATCGTCGAGATGCCGCGCCCCTGCCAGGCATCGGCCACCAGGAACGCCACCTCGGCCCGCTCGGCGTCGATACGGACGTAGGCGGCGTGGGCCAGCACCTGCCGCGGCGTCCCGCTCTCGACCACCAGTCCGAACCGGTCCAGATAGTCGACGTCGGTCGACCACTTCGCGGCCCAGTCGAGGTTGGCCGACCCGAAGAAGCGGAACGAGATCGACTCGGTGGACAGTGCCCCAAGGAAGGTGCGGATCGCCGGCCGGTCGTCCGGCCGCACCGGGCGCACGTGGACGGTCGTCCCGTCGCGCAGAACGACTTCGGCCTCGCGCTCTCGGGGGTATGCAGCCGGAGGGGAGGTCACCGTGGCAAGTCGGAATACTACGGGTCGGTCGTGGGCACCTCGGTGGCCGACGTGTAATTTCTAGCGCGACATGATCCTCATCGCTTACGACGGTTCGCCCGACGCGCAGACGGCGATCGAGCAGGCCGGGAGGCTCATGAGCGGCACACCGGCCGTCATCCTGGCCGTGTGGGAGCCGTTCACCGACGTGGTGGCGCGCGCGGGCGGCAGCAGCATGTCGATGGCCGCCTTCGACTTCAATGAGGTCGACCGGGCGCATGATGAACAGGCGCAGCGCCGGGCCGCCGAGGGCGTCGACCGGGCCCGGCAGGCCGGTCTCGAAGCCGAGCCCCGCATCCGCATGGCGGAGCGTTCGGTGGCCTCGGCCATCCTCGCCGAGGCCGCCGACTCGGGAGCCCAGGCGATCGTGCTCGGCACGCGCGGTCTGACCGGGATCAAGTCGCTGCTGATGGGAAGCGTGTCGCACGCGGTCGCCCAGCACGCCGACCGGCCGGTAATCGTGGTGCCGTCGGCCGAAGTCGCCACGGCGCGCCGGAGCCGGCCGCGGTAGCGCTCGGCGGCGGCGAACGGGGGTAGCCCACGATGGTCGATCTTCACTGTCACCTCCTGCCTGGCCTCGACGACGGAGCCCGGGACCTCGACGACTCGGTCGCGATGGCCCGGCAGGCGCACGCCGACGGCATCCGTGCGATCTGCGCCACGCCGCACATCCGGGCCGACCACGCGGTCTCGGTACCCGATCTGCCGGCGGCCCGGACCCGGCTGGCCGCGGCTCTCGAAGCTGCCGGCTGCCCCACCACGGTCTTGCCCGGAGGCGAGGTGGCGGCCGCCCGGATCGGCGTGCTCGACGACGGCGACCTGGCCTCGCTGACCCTGGGCGGCTCGGGCCGCTGGATCCTGCTCGAGCCGGACCCGGGCCCACTCGACGCCCGGCTTCAAGCGGCCGTGCACGCGCTGGGCGAGCGCGGCTTCCGCGCGCTGATCGCCCATCCGGAGCGCCACTCGGCTCCCGATCTGGTCGAGCAGCTCCGGCGCGCGATCGCGACCGGCGCCCTAGTGCAGGCAACGGCCGCGTACTTCACCGACGAGCGCACCGCCTCGGGCATGCTCGAGCTCGCTCGCGCCGGCGTGGTCCATGTCCTGGGCAGCGACGCGCATTCCTCGCACGCGGGCCGCCCCGTGTCGCTCACCGCCGGACTGGCGGCGTTGACGACCGTGCCGCCGATGGCCGCGCACCTCGATTGGGTGGCCGAGCGGGCCCCCGAGGCGATCGTCCGCGGCGAGGACGTCGAACCGCCCTACTGACCGCCTGGGCGCCGGCTACACGGCGGCGCGCCCGAGAAGCGAGCGCAGGGTCACGCGCTCCTCGTCGCTCAGAGCGGCGAACATCTCTTCGCCGATGCTCTCCTGCGCCCGCTCGGCCCGCTCGAGCGCGGCGCGTCCCTCGTCGGTCAGCTCGACGACGTGCCGGCGCCGGTCGGCCGAATCGCGCCGGCGCTCGACGTAGCCGAGATCCTCGAGCTCGTTGAGCAGCAGTACGCAGTTGTTGGGATCGAGCCACAGCGCCTCGCACAGGTGCTGCTGCAGGGCAGGCGCGCCCGCCCGCAGGTAGCTGAGCAGCATCAGCTGGCGCAGCTTCATCCCGAGGAGCTCCTCGGTGCTCCGCTTCTTGATGGCCGTCGCCAGCCGCATGAGCATCACCACGGTGCCGGGCGAGGTGTCTACGGCCATTGCGATTTGCAGGGTATCAGGATTATCATCTTGCATCAGATGATAGTCCATGATACAGTGATCATCAACAAGAAAGCCAAGAGCTACGACGAGAGGATGATCACGATTCTCAAGAGCTTAATCACGGGAGAGCGCCGGCGCTGGATCGCGCTGGCGGTGGTCTGCATGGGACAGCTGATGATGGTGCTCGACGCCACCATCGTGAACGTTGCGCTCCCCTCGATGCAGCGCGACCTCGGCTTCTCGCAGGCCAACCTGGCCTGGGTCATCGACGCCTACATGATCGCCTTCGGGGCCTTCCTCCTCCTGGCCGGACGGCTGGGCGACCTGTTCGGTCGCAAACGGATGTTCCTGACCGGGCTGGTGCTGTTCACGCTGGCCTCGGTGGCCTGCGGCGTGTCCGACGGCCAGGCGACGCTGATCGCCGCGCGCTTCGTCCAGGGCCTGGGCGGCGCCGTCGCGTCGGCGGCCGTGCTGGCGCTGCTGGTGACCGAGTTTCCCCGGCCACACGAGCGCACGATCGCGATGAGCGTCTACACGTTCATCGTCTCGAGCGGCGGCTCGATCGGGCTGCTCGCCGGCGGCGTGCTCACGCAGTCGATCAGCTGGCACTGGATCTTCTTCATCAACGTCCCGATCGGGATCGTCACGTTCCTGCTGGGTCGCGCGCTGATCACGGAGACCCAGCGGCTTCCCGGCGGGCGCGGCGTCGACGCGGTCGGCTCGTTCCTGGTGACGGTGGCGCTCATGCTGGGCGTCTACGCGATCGTCAAGGCCAGCCAGTACGGCTGGGTCTCGGCCCACACCCTGGGCTTCGGCGCCGCGGCGCTGGCCCTCCTGGCGGTGTTCGTCTGGGTGGAGTCGCGCCTGACCAACCCGATGTTCCCGCTCCGGATCCTGCGCGTGCCGGGGCTGGCCGCCTCGAGTGTGGTGCGGGGCTTCCTGGTCACCGGGATGTTCTCGACCTTCCTGCTCGGGGTGCTCTACCTCCAGCACGTGCACGGCTACGGCGCGCTGCGCACCGGCCTGGCCTTCCTGCCGCTCACGCTGGTCCTCGGGCTGATGTCGGTCGGCGTGACGGCGCGACTGATGGAGCGGTTCGGCCCGTCCCGCGTCCTGCTCGCCGGGCTGCTGTCGATCATCGGCGCCCTGGTGCTGCTCGCTCGCCTGCCCGCCCACACGAGCTACCTGCCGGACATCTTCGGCCCGTTCGCGCTGCTGGGCCTGGGCGCGGGCCTGTCGTTCCTGCCCCTGACCACGATGGCGATGGCAGAGGTACCGATCGGCGACGCCGGCCTGGCCTCGGGAATCGTCAACGCATCGCTCCAGATCTCGGCCGCGATCGGCACGGCGGCGCTGGGGACGGTCGCCGCCTCGCGCACCAAGGTGCTGGCCGGTCTGGGGCAGCACCCGCTCCAGGCGCTGACCGGCGGTTTTCACCTGGCCTGGGCGATCGGCGCCGGCGCGGTGGCGATCGGCGCGCTCCTCACGCTCCTGTGGCTGCGGCCGCCGGCGCGCCCGGACGAGGTCGAGGCCACCGTCCGGATCGAAGACCACGAAGCACTCGACTTCCAACTGGAGGCAGCATGAAGAAGATCGTTACCGAAGCTCACGTCCAGCGGCCCCGCGATCACTCGCACGGCCGCCAGCCGCTCCGTCTCGAGATCGGCCGCCGGCGCGCCCGCACCCGCGCCGGCGCCGAGAAATTCATCACCCAGGTGCACTTCGGCGACACGACCGCGGTCGTCGTCCCCTGGCGTCAGGATCGCGTCGCGGTCGCGCGAGAGGACGGCCTACTGGCCGCGTGAGGCAATCGGACGTTCGGACTGCTGGGCCGTCACCACGGTCACCGGCAGTCCGAACTCCTGGACGCGCCGCGGCAGATCGCGGCGCAGCCAGTGCGAGACGCGCGCGGGCAAGGTCGAGATCATGATCTCGTCGATGGCCAGGCGCGTGACCGCGTCCCGCACCGCGACGAACGGATCGCTGTCGCCGATGACGCCATCGACGTGCCCGTCCACTGCCTCCTCGAACAGCGGAATGGCCAGCTCGAGTGTGGCGGTGGCCTCCTCGGTGTCGGGATCCCAGTAGGGCCGCGGCACCAGCAGCACGAACGCGCAGTCCGAACGGCGCGATCTCGCGCGCACGGCGTTCAACAGCAGCGGCGTCGCCGCCGTCCGGTGCGCCACGACAAGCACGCGCGTGCCATCCGCCAATTCCATCTCGAACCCTCGCCGATTATCGCGCTGCGCCACTTCATTCGCGAGGCCCAGCTGCCGACTACGTGCGAAGGAGCCGCTCGATGCCCGCTGCCTTCATCGCCCGCCAGCCGATCTTCAACCCCAAGCTCGAGGTTGTCGGATACGAGCTGCTGTTCCGGGGCCGGGGCTATGCGGCCGACGCGCTGATCGACGACGCCGAGCGCGCCACCGCGACCGTCGTGCTGAATACCCTGACCGAGCTCGACATGAGCCGGATCGTGGCCGGCAAGACCGCATGGGTCAACGTCACCCGCGACTTCGTCCTGGACGATCTGATCCAGGCCGTGCCGCCCAGCGTGGTGGGACTGGAGATCCCCGAGACCGAGGTGTTCGACGAGCAGATGGTCGGCGCGCTGCGCGAGCTCAAGGAGGCCGGCTACCGGCTGGCGCTGGACGACTTCCGCTACCGGGATGGCTCCGAGGCGGTCCTCGACCTGTTCGACGTGGTCAAGCTCAGCATGCCCGAGCTCGGTCGCCAGCAGATGCGCGAGCTCACCGCGCGCCTGCGCCCCTTTCCCGGCCTCGTGCTGGCCGACAAGCTGGGCACGCGCCCCGACCACGAGGTGTGCATCGCTGCCGGCTGCGACCTGTTCCAGGGCTACTTCTTCTGCCGGCCCGCCGTGGTCGGCACGCGCGGGATCGCGGCCAACCGTCTCGCGCTGCTCCAGGTCGTCGCCGCGCTCAACGACCCGGCGATCGAGCTGACCGACATCGAGCAGCTCGTCGCGCGCGACGTCGCGCTCAGCTTCCGCCTGCTGCGCTACGTCAACTCGGCGTTCTTCGGACTCCGCGGCGACGTGCGGTCGATCGGCCAGGCACTCGCCCTGCTCGGCACCGAGAACGTGCGACGCTGGGCCACGCTGAGCACGCTGGCCAGCATCGACAACAAGCCGACCGAGCTCACCCTCACCGCGCTGATCCGCGCTCGCTTCTGCGAGCTGGCCGGCGGCCAGGCCGGAGTTGCCAGCGCCCCCGAGCTGTTCACCCTCGGCCTGTTCTCCGTGATCGACGGCATGATGGACGCGCCCATGCACGATGTCGTCGCATCGCTCCCGCTGGCCGAGGACATCCGCGAGGCGCTCGTGCAGCGCCGCGGACGGATGGGTCAGCTGCTCGACTGCGTGGTCGCGCTCGAGACCGGGGAGGACGACCCCGTCCTGTCCACCATCCGCCGCGCCGGCGAGGTCTACCTCGAGGCGCTGATGTGGGCCAACAGCGCGGCCGAGTCGCTGTTCGGCGAGCCGGGTGCCGCGCCGGCCCGGGCCGGCCAGGCTCAGGGCCAGACCTCGGCCTCCGCCGCGGCTGCCGTTTCCTTCCCGCGCCGGGCGCCCGCCATCCCGTCAGCCGCCAGCACCGCACCCCCCGAATCGCCTGCTGCGATCCCGTCCGTGGCCGTCCCCCTCGCCCCCGGCCCGTTCCGCCGCACATGGATCCGGTTCCTGGCGCTGTTCGGGCGTCGCGTCAGCGAAGCGCGCAGCTGAGCACCGCCGCCCGAGCCGCCCGCGTAGGCTCTGCGGCCTGATCCCGCCCGCCTGGCTCGACGCCTCGGAGCTTCGCATCGGCCTCGGTTGCATGCGCCTGTCGACCGAACCGGACCGCGACGAGGAGCTCGCCCGCGCCACGATCGCCGCCGCGCTCGAGGCCGGCATCGCCGTGTTCGACACCGCCCACGCATACGGCCGTGATCACACCGACCTCGGCCGCGGCGAGCGGCTGCTCGCGGGGGCGCTGAGCCAGAGCGGCGCCGCCTCCCGAGCGCGCGTGGTAACCAAAGGTGGGATGACGCGCCCGGGTGGCGGCTGGGTGCCGGATGGCCGGGCCAGGGCGATCCGCGCCGACTGCGAGGCGAGCCTGGCCGCTCTCGGCGGCCTGCCGATCGATCTCTACCTGCTTCACGCGCCGGATCCCCGCACGCCGTGGCCCACCTCGGTCCGCGCCCTCGCCCGGCTGCTCGACGAGCGCCTGGTCGAGCGCGTGGGCCTGTCCAACGTGAATCGCCACCAGCTGGACGAGGCGCTCGAGCTCGTGCCGGTGGCCGCCGTCGAGGTCGCCCTGAGCGTCCACGACGACCGCGCCGTGCGCGGGGGACTCGTCGAGCGCTGCGAGGAGCTCGGCATCGCGCTGATCGCCCACTCCCCGCTGGGGGGCCCGCGCCGTGCCGCCACGCTGGCCAGACGCACGCCGCTGGCGGACGCCGCCGCGAGCACCCGAGCCACCCCGGCCGAGGTCGCGCTCGCCTGGCTGCTCGGGCTCTCTCCGGTCATCGTGCCGATTCCCGGTGCGCGGCGGCCGGAGACGGCGCGCTCGGCGGCGCGCGCCGCAGGGCTCGAGCTGGCGCCGGCGCAGCTGCTTCGGATCGGCGACGCGCTCCACCGCCCCGCGGCGTCCCGCGCCATCGTGCCGGGCGCCGACCGCGGCGCCGAGATCGTTCTGGTCATGGGCATCCCCGGGGCCGGCAAGACGCGGCTGGCTGCCGATTACCTCGCGCGCGGCTACGTTCGCCTGAACCGGGACGAGCGGGGCGGCATGCTGCGCGAGCTGGCCGAAGAGCTCGAGCGCCAACTCGACGCCGGCGCCCAGCGCGTCGTGCTCGACAACACCTACCTCACCCGCGCCGCGCGCAGCTACGTGATCGAGACCGCCGCCCGCCACGGCGTCCGCACCCGCTGCGTGTGGATGCAGACGCCACTCGCCCAGGCCCAGGTCAACCTGGTCGAGCGCCTGCTCGAGCGCCACGGCACGCTCCCCACCCCGGAGGAGCTGCGCACTCTGGCCCGGCGCGAGCCGGGCGCGCTCGCCCCCACCCAGCAGATGCGCACGCTCCGCGAGCTCGAGCCGCCCTCGACCGACGAGGGCTTCTCGGCCGTCGACGTGATCGAGTTCGCCCGTTCGCCGCACCCGGCCCGGAACCGGGCCGGCGTGTTCGTCGCAGCCGCCGCGCTCGAGGAGACCGGCTGGGAACGGGCGCTCGAGGCGGCCGACCGCCGAGCGCCTCACCTCGTCTTCGACTGGCGCCCGGACGCGCCGCCGGATGCCCTAGCGCCGATGGCCGAGCGCCTGCGGGCCGTGGTCAGCGGGCCCGTCAGCGCTGCGGTCTGCTCCCACGGCGCCGGCCCGCCCCGCTGCTGGTGCCGCCCGCCGCTGCCGGGACTGCCGCTCGCCTTCGCGCACCGCCACGGCCTCGACCCCGCGCGCTCGACTCTGATCGGCACCTCCTCCGCCCACCGCACGCTCGCGTCCACCCTCGGAACCAGGTACGTACCAGTGGATTAACGGTACGTACCTGTTCCCGGTTCCGCCCCGGCCACGGGCGACCGCGAGTAAATCGCCACTCGTCCCGGCCGCCGGCGTGAACGGCCGTTCACTCGCGCATAGCGCGAGCTACGCGCCACTCGAGCGGCCCGGGTCGCCGAGTGGCGATTTACTCGCGCTCCCATCAACCCGACGAAGTCCTGCGCCGCGTGCGCCACTGCTCGACCCGGATCGCCCACCGCTCGTGGTCGCGCCAGCGGCCGCCGATCTTCAGGTAGCGCTCGGAGAAGCCTTCGTTGACGAACCCCGCGCCCCGCACCAGTGCGATCGATGCCTGATTCGCGGGCTGGATATTCGCCTCGAGACGGTGCAGACCCAGCTCGTTGAACGCCCGGGCCAACACCAGCTCGAGGCCCTCGCGCATGTAGCCCCGTCCCGCGTAGGCGGCCATCGCGGCGTAGCCGAGAAAGCCGCTCTGGAACAGCCCGCGGACGATCTCTGAGATGTTGATGAAGCCGACGATCGCCCCGTCCTCGAGCCGGCACACAAGCCCCGGCTCGTAGCGCGGGTCCTCCGCGATTCTCAGCAGCCGGTCGAACGTCTCCTCGGTGGGTGCGGGCATCCAGGGCCGATGCAGCGTGCGGCTCGCGCGCATCGCGGTCAGATACTCCTCGCGATCCGCGGGGGTGGGCGCCCGCACGAGCACACGCGCCTTCACGTGTCCGGATCGACCCATCGGGTGCCGAACCTAACCGACGTGGCGGTCGTCGGCGCGCAACGCGTCGGTGAACCGCCGCGGCACGGCCGCGTCCTCGCCCTCCTCCCACAGCGTGATCACCACGAGTTCGCCGTCCTCCGGGCGGCACACGTACACGAGGTCGCGCCGGCGCTCATCGCGCACCCGCACCGTCCCGTTCGGGTCCTGCTCCACCCGCCCCGCCGCGTAGGCGCGTGCCACCGCCGAGGCCACCTCGGTCTTCGGATCCAGCGTGCCCCGCACCCGCTGGCGGTAGCGCTCGGCGGCATGGTCGGTCACCGCGACGAGCACGGCCCCGCTCCGACGCTCACGGGTAGTTGTTCACGTCGATCGGCGTATCGGCGTTCGCCGCGACCGACGGCTGGCCGACCCCGTTGATCACCGAGTTGATCCCGCCGCTCCCGACGCTGGCGTTGAGGAACAGCGTGAAGATGTCGTGGAACTGGACCCCGCTGGACGGCGACTGGAACGCCTGGGCGGCGAAGATCGGGACGCCCTGGTTGAAGAACGAGTAGCTCCCCATCCCCCAGCCCTGGAAGCCCTTCGCCCGCGGCGTCACCAGGAAGGCGGCGTACCCGTCCGTGCTCGGGCTCGACATCCAGGCCGACTGGCTCGGCGGGTCGTAGGGCATCTCGTTCTGGAAGAACACGTCCTCGCCGTCCCGCCCGTTCCAGATCACCTCGAACTTCTGGTAGTGCTCGACGAACAGGCCGTACGCGTCGACGTTGTCGCCGTTGACGAGCACCCCGGTATCCGCCGTGTTGCTCGTCCAGCCCACGTCGTTGCCGTGATCGGCCCGCCACGACCACACGTCGTCGAGGATCGTGTTGTCGGTGTTGACCACCAGGGCGTTCTCCGTGTGGACCGGCGCGGTCTCGGCGCCGCCGATGCGGAAGAAGACGTCCTGCAGCAGCGTCGGATCGCTCGCGCCGTGTGACCACCGGCCATCATCAAACCCGCGCCGGAAGTGCTCGTGGCCAACGCCGACCTCGAGCAGCGCGTACGAGCGGCGCGGCCCGGCGTCGAAGATCATCCCGGACAGCTTGATCCCGGGGACGTCGGCGGTCTCCATCGCCGCGTTCCCGTCCTGCGGGATCAGCGTGGCGAACCCGAGCCCCATCACCACCGTGCCCGGATGGCTGACCACGATCGGCTCGCGCAGGTCGTACACGCCGGGGGTCAGGATCAGGTTCTGCCCGAAGGCCAGCGCCGCGTTGATCGCGAACACGGGCGTTTTCGGGTTCGCGATGAAGAAGCGCCGGATCGGGATCGACGTCCCGGCCTCGCTGCCGCTCGCGTACGACGGCCCGACCGAGTCGTGCTGGACCGCCGGCACGAACACGTCGTCGTCGCCGCGCGAGTCGGTGTAGAGGAACGGCTCGGACTGCGAGACCGGCGTCGTGGCCAGCGTCGTGTACTGCGGGTTCGGGCTGCTCGGAGGCGGCGTGACCGGCGAGGGCCCGAAGCTCGTCGCCGGCGCGCCGTTGTCGCCCAGGAACACCTGGTTCCACACGCTGTTGGTCCAGGTGTCGATGTTGCTGTTGCGGGTGAAGAACTGCTGCTGGCCGGCGTTGATGACCACGCCGCCGTTGAATTCGTCATCCGCGAGGAACCCGCCGCTGACGAAACCCTCGTTGCAGAAGTCCTGGAGCGAGACGTTGCCGTTGACGATCACGCGCCGCATCGGCGCCGCCTGCGAGACCGCCCAGTACTCGAAGTTGTTGTTGCAACCGGGGTCCTCGTTGGTGGCGGGCACGAAGTCGCTCGCCGTCGGCGAGGACAGCGGCGAGAAGTTGAGGGTCAGGTTCGACACCGAGCGCCAGAAGTTGTTCAGGCCGTCACACGTCCCGCCCGGTCCCTGCGGCGGCGGCACCGGGCAGTTCTGGTTGAACACGTCGATCGCCCCGTTGATGACCACGTCCCCGGGCCGCGCCCCCAGGCCGGCGACCTGCGTGTAGTAGCCCACCTGGAAGGTCAGCGGGTCCGCCTTCGAGCCGTACGTCCCGGGCTCGAAGAAGATCGCGTAGCGCTGGGAGCCGAACTGGTTGGGCACCTGCTGCGTCGCGATTTCGTTCAGCTTCGCCTGGATCGACGTCTGCGACATCGACGGGTTGAAGACGATGACGTTCGAGCCGAAGTTCGACGAGTTCGACGCCGCCGCGACCTGCGGCGCGATACACGCCGCCGCGCCCACGAGCGCGAGCCACATCGCCACGCGCACGCCCACCGTGTTACGCATCCGCCTCTCCTCAACTCCGCTTGGCAACGGTCCCCGACGCGACCCTACTACACCCGAGCGGAGCCCTGATTAAGCCTGGTCCGGGTCGATTCGCCCCTGCCTCGCCGCCTCGAGCAGCGCCCTCACGTCCCCCACCGAACCGAGGTGCCCGAGCTTGTCCGGATTGACCACCGAGTTCACCCCGGTGACCTGTCCGCCGGCGAACTCGAGCGCCCATACCGCGAGCACGCGCCCCTCGCCGTCGAGCAACAACGCCCCCGGCATGCCGTTGACCTCGACCGGACGGATGGATGCCCCCGGGATCCGCGCGCCCAGGCGGACCCAATTCAGCAGCGCCCGCGCCACCCGGTCGCGCCCGCTCAGCGGGCGGGCCAGCGCCGGCACCTTGCCGCCGCCGTCACCGGTCAGCACCACGTCGTGCGCGAGCAGGGTCTCGAGCCCGGCGAGGTCACCATCCTGCACCGCCGCGAAGAAACGGCGGGCGAGCTCCTCGCGTTGCTCGCGCGAGGTCTCAAAGCGCGGCCGGCGCTGTTCGACGTGTGCCCTGGCCCGGCTGGCCAGCTGGCGCGCGTTGTCCTCGCTCTTGCCAACGATCCGGGCGATCTCGTCGTAGCCATAGTCGAACACGTCGCGCAGCAACAGCACCGCTCGCTGCTCCGGTGACAGGGTCTCGAGCAGCACGAGCATCGCGAGCGACAGCGAATCGGCCATCTCGGCCTGGCGAGCCGGATCGTCGCGGCCGTCGGTGAGGATCGGCTCGGGCAGCCACTCCCCGACGTAGCGCTCCCGCCGCGACCGGGCCGAGCGCAGCTCGTCGATGGCCAGCCGGGTGGTCACCGTGGCCGCGTACGCCCGGGGCGACTCGAGCCGCTCGCCGGCCTCGAGCGCGCGGTGCACCCGCAGGAGCGCCTCCTGCACCACATCCTCGGCCTCGGCCACGCTGCCCAGCATCCGGTAGGCGATCGCGAACGACCTCGGCCGCAGCTCTTCGAGCAGCGCCTCGTGCCCCGGCCCGCTCACGCCGCGAACCCCTCACGCCAGCTCGGGTGCCCCGGCTCCCAGCCGAGCTCCCGCTTTGCCTTGGCGTTCGAGGCGCCGCGAATCTCGGTCATCATCACGGCTCCGGCCTCGCCCGCGAAAAGCCGGCCGACGAGTCGGGGCACCCGCCTCGGGCTCGGAGCGCCGATCGACTGCGCCAGCGCCGGTAGCCACTCCGCGACCGGCGCGGGCTCGTCGTCGACGATGTTGTAGATGCCGCGCCTGCCCTGCTCGATCGCGGCCACCGTGGCCTCGGCCGCGTCCGCCACGTGCACGAACGACCACATCCCGCCACCGTCTCCGACCACGGGGAACTTGCGCTTGCGGATCATCTCGAGCTGCTCGCTGCCGGGGGCCATCGACGTGCCCGGACCATAGAACGCGCCGTAGCGGAGCACGATCCCCTCGGTCCAGTCGGCGCCGAGCACGGCCTCCTCCAGGTGGCGGATCGCCGCCAGCGACTCGCGCATCTGGCGAGGCGGCGTGGGATCGAGTGGGTCGTCCTCGCCCTTGACCGGGCCTCCGGTCCGCGCGTACGGCCAGGCCGCGTAGCTCTGGGCGACGAACCGCCGCACCCCCACCGCCCGGCCGGCCGACAGGAGGTGATCGGTGCCCTCGGTCCGCAGCCGGTTGGTCAGGGCGAACGTGCGGTCGAAGCGGCGCGGGTCGAACGTCCTGATCGCGGTCAGCTCGTGGACGATCACGTCCGGCTCCGCCTCTCCCACCGCTTCGGCCACCTGGTCGGGATCGAGCGCGTCGGCCACCACCGGCCGCGCGCCGAGATCCCACAGCTCCGCGCACTTGGCCTCGGTGCGGGTCATGCCGATCACCGAGTGCCCGGCCTCCAGCAGCCTCGGCACCAGTTGCCGTCCCATCGCGCCGGTAGCGCCTGCCACGAAGACTTTCATTTCGGCTCCTCTCATCGGTTACGCCACCCATGACGAGGTAGCCGACCGGCCTGTGACACCGGTCATCGGTCATCATGCGGCGATGCGCCGAACCCCACTGATCGCCCTCGTCGCCGCGGGCGGCCTCGCCGGGCTCGCCACTTCCGCCGGCGGCAACCGCGTGCTCGCGCAGCACGGCTACGCCCAGCGCGTCAGGCGCCTCCCCCAGGTTTAGCTACGCCACCGGGGCCCAGTCGAGCTTCGCGGCCGTGATCGCCTCGAGTGCCTCGCGCAGCGCGGCCACCCGCTCGGCTCCGAACCGCTCGGCCCACTCCTGCTCGATCTCGTCGATGATCCCGCGCCCGAGCGCCTGAGCCTCCCGCCCCCGCTCGGTCAGGCGGATGATCTTGGCCCGCCCGTCGCTCGGGTCGGGCACCCGCTCGAGGTAGCCCCGCTGCTCGAGCTCGGTGGCCACCTCCCCCACCGACTGCTTGGTCATGTGGGCCCGCTCGGCCAGGTCGGTCAGCCGCGAGCCGTCCGACTCGATGTTCCCGAACACGCAGCCGTGCGTGACCCGGATGTCGCTGTACGGCGTGTCCGCCACGCGGCGCGCCAGCTCCTCCGTGAAGGCGTCGAAGCCGACGTCCAGCAGCCGGATCAGCGGATGGCGGACTTGGGTCGTGGTATCGCTTGACATTTGGTCAGGACTCCTGATAAGTTTCCCAGACGATTCGGAAGCCTTACAAGGTTGCCTGACCAGTTTAGCACCTTACCCAGGAGAAGTCGAATGTCTAGAAAGTGGTGGACCTTACTCACGGTGAGCGTCGGAACGTTCATGCTCCTGCTCGACATCACGGTCGTGAACACGGCGCTCCCCTCGATCTCGAAGGACCTGTCGGCGGGCTTCACCGACGTGCAGTGGGTGATCGACGCCTACACCCTCTCGCTGGCCGCGGTCGTCCTCACCGCCGGCTCGCTGGCCGACCGGCTCGGCCGCCGCGCCGTGTTCGTCGTGGGGCTCGGCATCTTCTCGCTCGCCTCGCTGGCCGCCGGCCTGGCCCCCGACGCGACGTTCCTGAACATCGCGCGGGCCGTGCAGGGAATCGGTGGCGCGGCCATGTTCGCCGTGTCGCTCGCGCTGGTCGCCCAGGAGTTCGCCGCCGGCCGCGAACGGGCGACGGCGATGGGCATCTACGGCGCGACGATCGGCATCTCGGTGGCCATCGGGCCGCTGGTCGGGGGCGCGATCACCAGCGGCCTCGGCTGGCGCTGGGTGTTCTTCGTGAATGTCCCGGTCGGTGCGGCCGCCATCGCGCTGACGCTGGCCAAGATCCGCGAATCGCGTGATCCGAACGCCACCCGCATCGACTGGGCGGGGCTGGTCAGCTTCAGCACCGCCCTGCTGATGCTGGTGCTGGCCCTCCTGCGCGGTAACGACGAGGGCTGGGGCAGCCCGCTGATCGTCGGCCTGTTCGCCGGCGCCGGCCTGATGCTCGCCGCCTTCGCCGCGATCGAGCAGCGTGTCGCCGAGCCCATGCTCCCGCTGCACCTGTTCCGCCGCGGCGCGTTCACCGGCGTTCAGCTCGCCGCCGCCGCGGTGTCGGCCTCGCTGTTCGCCCTGTTCCTGTACCTGACCCTGTACCTGCAGAACTACCTCGGCTACTCGCCCCTCCAGGCCGGCCTTCGCTACCTGCCGATCACGCTGGTCCCGTTCCTGGTCGCGCCGCTCGCCGTCGCGCTCATGGGACGCGTGCCCGCCCGCGCGCTGATGGCGATCGGCCTCGCCGGCGTGGGCGCCGGGCTGCTCCTGATGTCCGGCGTGAGCGCGGACTCGAGCTGGACCGCGTTGCTCCCCGGCTTCATCGTTGCCGGCATCGGCGTCGGCCTGCTCAACCCGGTCATCGCCGACGTCGCGGTCAGCGTCGTCTCCCGGGACCAGAGCGGCATGGCGGCGGGGATCAACGACACGTTCCGGCAGGTGGCGATCGCCGTCGGCGTGGCCGCCTGGGGCGCGATCTTCCTCGCCCGCGGCGCGGACAAGATCGCCTCGGCGACGGCCGGCACCCCCGTGAGCACCGGCGATCATCCACGGCAGCTGATCGAGGCCGCATCGTCCGGTCGGCTCGGCGCGGCGCTGAACGCGGTGCCCCACGGAGCCCGAGCGCTGGTGGCCGACGCCACCCGGCAGGGCTTCCTGAGCGGCCTGAACACGATCCTCGTGCTCGGCGCGCTGCTGGCCTTTGCCGGCGCGGCGCTCGCCGCCTGGCTGGTCCGCGAGCACGAGATCGAGCGCGAGCAGCCGGAGCTGCTGCCCGAGCCCGCGATCGCCGCGCCGATCGCCAGGTAGCTGCTTAACCGCCGTCCGAACCGGTAAGCATCACCGTTGATGCCCGGTTCGGACGGCACGGCGCGCTCCAGGATCGACTCCCTCGTGGGTGACGGGATCGAGGCAGCGGTGCGCGCCAAGCACGCCTGGCGCCTCCGCCGCCTCGGCTGGAGCCACGCCCTCGCCCCGCCCGACTCCGGGATCTGGGCCACCGGCGACCCGCCGCCCCGCGAGGGTTGCTCGCTGGAGGTACTGGTCGACGGCGCCACCGCCTTTCCCCGAATCGCCGAGGCCATCGCCAACGCCCGCGACCACATCCACGTGTCCGGCTGGCACGTCGCGCCGTCCTTCGAGCTGATCCGCGGCGAGCGCGGCCGCCCCGTCGGCGAGCTGCTGGCCGAGGCGGCCGAGCGGGTCGACGTGCGGGTCCTGGTGTGGGCGGGCGCCCCGGTGCCGGCCTTCCACCCCACCCGCAAGGAGGTCCGCGACGCCGTCGAGGAGCTCACCCGAAGGACTCGCATCCGCTGCGAGGCCGACCCGCGCGAGCATCCGTTTCACTGCCACCACGAGAAGACGATCGTGGTGGACGGCGTGCTCGCCTTCGTGGGCGGGATCGACATGACCGATTACGCCGGCGATCGCTTCGACGTCTCCGATCACCCGGCTCGTCGCCGGCTGGGCTGGCACGACGTCGGCACCCGCCTGCGCGGCCCGGCCGTCAAGGACGTCCACGATCACTTCGAGCTGCGCTGGCGCGAGCTGACCGGCGAGCGACTGGAACGCCCGGAGGCCCCGCCGCCGGCCGGCGATCACACCGTCCAGGTCGTCCGCACCGTGGCCGAGAACATGTACGAGGCCGTGCCCCGCGGCGACTTCCGGGTGCTCGAGAGCTACGTGCGCGCGATCCGCGGCGCCCAGCGGTTCATCTACCTCGAGAACCAGTTCCTGTGGGCGCCCGAGATCGCCGACCTCCTGGCCGACAAACTGCGCCGGCCCCCGCACCCTGACTTCCGCCTCGTCCTCCTTCTCCCCGCCCGCGCCAACAACGGCCAGGACGACACGATGGGCCAACTCGGACAGCTCATCGGCGCCGACGACGGTGCCGGCCGATTGCTGGCCGCCACGATTCGCTCGCTGTCCGGCCACCGCGACGACCGGCTGTACGTGCACGCCAAGGTGGGGATCGTCGACGACCGCTGGCTGACCGTCGGCTCGGCCAATCTGAACGCGCACTCGCTGCTCAACGACACCGAGATGAACGTCGTCACCGACTCCGCGGAGCTGGCCCGCGCCACCCGGCTGCGCCTCTGGTCAGAGCATCTCGGGGTGGACGTCGCCGGCGAGGAGCCCCGTACCACCGTCGATGACCGCTGGCGCCCGATCGCCTTCGAGCAGCTCGAGCGGCTGCGCGCCGGCGCCGAGCCCACCCACCGGCTGCTCGCCCTGCCGGGCCTCTCGAAGCGCTCCCGCCGGCTGCTCGGGCCGCTGGTCGGGCTCGTCGACGACGGCTGATCTTGCGGCGCCGCGGAATCCGGCCCCGATGCGTCACTCACCCGCGGAAAGTTCCGGCGCCGAATTCCCCCTGCTCGCGCACCCATTGCCCGATCAGCCCGCGCAGGTGGGCCACGAATCGCTCCTGCTCGTGCGCCGGGTAGGTCGCCCGCACCGTCTCCACCAGTAGCCGGTCGAAATCATCCGAGTCGACCCAGTCGAGCACGAGCTCGTCGACGTGGGCCAGGCGGCTAGCGCAGAAGTCGTGGTAGCGATCGGTCTCGAAGTAGTCGTCGGCCAGCCGGCGGTAGGCGGCCAGCTTCTCGGCGTAGCCGAGGTCTTCGCGATCGCCGATCTCGAAGTAACTGCGTGTGTCCAGATCGAGCCGTGGGCGCCGGCCCGTGACCAGGCAGAACGTGCACCACTTGACGAGCGTCTTGATCGCCCACGGGAAGTAGTAGTGCAGGCTGGTCAGCGCCACGTCGGGCGAGGCGTTGGCGTAGTCGATCGGATGCACCTCCTCGCCGCGGACCAGGCACTCGCAGGAGTTGAACTCCCAGCGGAAGAACGCGTTGACCAGCCGGCTGATCGTCAGCACCTCCTCGCCGATCGCCGGCGAGAGGAAGTCGTGCGCCACCGCATAGCGGTCGTGCATGGGCAGCTCGGGCCGGAACTTCATGACCATCGTCTCCGGGCCGATCGACAGCGAGCGGGCGAACACGTCGAACCCGTCGACCGCCGCCTGGAGATGCATGATCCGCCGGCCCGACGCGTCGTAGGCCCGCTTGAGCTCGGCACGGTTGCGGATCCGGCTGACCCCGATCCACTGCCCGCCGTCGTAGGGCTTCATGAACAGCGGGTAGCCGATCCGCTCGGCGATGGCGGCGAGGTCGAACGGCTGGTTGTACTTGGCCGCCGTGTACTGGAAGCGCGAGTTCTCCGGCGGATCCTTGTGCGGCACCATCACCGTCGGCGGCACCTTCAGCCCGAGCCGGATCATCGCGCAGTAGGCCGCGTGCTTCTCCATCGCCTGGAACGTGAACGGGCTGTTGAGCAGGTACACGTCGTTCATCAGCGCGACCTTCTTGAGCCACTCGCGCGGGACGTAGTACCAGTAGGCCAGACGGTCGATCACCAGCTCGTAGGTCGGCCGGTCGCGCAGGTCGAACGGCTCGATCGTGATCCGCTCGGTGGCGATCCGGTGGCGGTGCCCCGAGCCGTCGGTGATCGTGCCCAGCCGCGCGATCAGCGTCTCGAACGCCCGGGGCCAGTCCTCCTCGGTGCCGAGCAGCAACCCGATGAGATGCGTGGTCTCGGCCGTCACGCCTTGGTGCCCTCTCCCATCAACAGAAGCGTGGCAGGTGATGGGCGAATTGGGCGCGCCACCACGGCCAATCGTGCGCCACGTCGTGCCCCCACACGTCCAGCTCGCAGCGAATCCCCGTGTTCTGCAGCAGCGCCGCGAAGCGGCGCGTCGACTCGAGCGCACCGGTCGTGTCCTCCCACCGACCCTGACCGCAGACGAGCAGAAGGCTGAGCCGCCCGCGCAGCCACTCGAGGTGCCCTCCGTCCAGATGGGACACGTAGTCCATCGGGTTGTTGAAGTAGGCCGCGTCGCCGCGCTCGCCCCAGGCTCCCCACGTGGACGGGTCGTAGTTGCCCGACAGGCACACCGCGAGCGGAAACACGTCGGCCCGCTTGAGCGCGAAGTTGGCCGCGTGAAAGGCGCCGAGGCTGCAGCCACAGGCGATCAGATCGTGCGCGCCACCGCAGTCGTCGCGAACGAACGGGACGACCTGGTCGATGATCCATGCCTCGTAGGCGCCATGACGGCGAGCGCGCTCTTCGAGCGGGATGTCGCGGTTCGACCACGTCTCGTGGTCGAACGAGTCCACGCAGTACACCTTCACCCGTCCGTCCGCCACCAGGTCACCGATCGCGGCGATCATCCCGTGGCGCTCGAATTCGCCGGCGTCGCCGTTCTCGGTCGGGAACACCAGCACCGGCCGGCCCCAATGTCCGTATGCCGCCACGCCGTTCATCGCGGCGGCCACATCTCGGCCAGCAAGCCGGTCAGGTGCGGATCCAACGCGCCGCGCCAGGCCGCCCAATCGTGCCCGCCGCGCACCTCGGCCAGCCCCACGTCGTAGCCCTGGGCGGCCAACGCACCGGCCATCAGCCGGTTGTTGTGGACGTTCTCCTCCGCAGCGCCGCAGGTCATGGCCACGCGGATCGGCTCAGCGTGGTCGATGGCGCGCAGGATGCCGCGGACGAACCGCACGATCCGGCCGTAGCGCGGGAAGCCGGACTCATGGCGGTCGAAGCGGGGCACGAAGAAGCTGCCCGACTGCAGGAACAGCCCGCCGAACGTGCCCGGCCAGGCCCGCTGCGCCTGCAGCATGGCCAGCGCACCAAGGCTCGCCCCCATCCCCACCGGCTTGCCCGCCACGCCGAGCCGATCCGCGATCGCCGGGATGACCCCCCGGCACAGCGTGCGGCCGTAGGCGACCGAAGCCGAGTACCAGTCATCGCGATGGCCCGGCGGCAGCAGCGCGACGCGGAACGGCGCCACCGCGCCGCGAGCCATCAGCATTCGGGCGTAGCGCGCCAGCTTCGCCCGCTCCTCGTATTCGGGGCCATCGTGCACGACGAGCAGCGGCAGCTCGCCGGGGCCCGGCGACCACACGCGGATCGGCAGCGTGCGCCCGAGCACGCGCATGTCGATCTGATCGGAGCGAATTCGCATGCCGCTGGGCACGCGCCCGAAGGTAAGCGATACGGTCTCGCCGTGGGCTATTCGGTCGTGCACGTCGACGACATCGAGCCCGCCGGCCCCGGCGGCGCGGTTCGCTTCGTCCGCCGCGAGCTCGGTGTCGAGGCGTTCGGCATCAACTGGTTCGAGCTGCCCCCCGGCGCCTCCGGTCACGAGCACGACGAGACCACGTCGGGCCAGGAGGAGGTGTCGGTGGTGATCCGCGGTGGCGGCCACTGGCGGATCGACGGCGCCGAGGTGCCCGTCTCGGCGGGCAGCTTCGTCCGCGTCGATCCCGAGGCGACCCGCTGCGCGGTGGCCGGACCGGAGGGCATGACGTTTGTCTCGATCGGTGCCCGCCGCGGTGCCTACGAGCCCCGCGGTCGGTTCTGAGCGCCGGGCCCGAACTGCACTGCGATCGATGGGGCGATCGCGCGCTACAGGCGCAGCGTCATGTAGGTGCTGTTGGGGCTCTCGCGGTAGTCGCCGAACGGCTCGCACAGCGTGAATCCGGCGCCCCGGTACAGCGATCGCGCCGGCGCGAATTCCACCATCGAGCCCGTCTCCAGGCTTAGGCGCCGGTAGCCCGCCGCCCGCGCCACCGCGATCAGGTGCTCGATCATCCTGCGGCCGATCCCCTTCCCCCGCGCCGCCTCGACCGTGTGCATCGACTTGACCTCGGCGTGCTCGGAGTCAAGCCGCTTGAGCGCTCCGACCGCCAGCAGCGCGCCGTCGCGTCGCAGGCTGAAGAACGTCACGGTGGGGTCGAGCAGGCCGTCGACGTCGAGCGCATGGGCATCCTCCGGCGGCGTCGGCGCCCGGGCGAAGGCCAGATGCGCGGCGAGCAGCCGCCGGACGTCGGGCGCGCCCGGATCGTCGATCGAGATCTCACCGTCGGCCACCGCGGAAAGCTAACCGCGTCCGGGCGGCTAAAGGTTCGCTCACCCGCTACCGATCAGTCCGTAAAAGTGTCCGAGGGCTGACCAAAGGGGTTGGAGTGTCAAGGCTGTCGCAGGGAAGGACCGTCGTCGAGCGTGGCCTGAATCCGGCCGCGAAGCTGATCGGCCAGTTGCGTTACTGGCAGAAGTTCCTGCTGATCGGGCTGGTGCTGATCGCGCCGCTCGCCTACGTGGTCATCGCGTACCTCGGGGTCCAGAGCCGCGACACGTCGTTTGCCGTCAAGGAGCGCGTCGGGACCGTGTACCTGCGACCCGCCACCGCGCTGCTCGCGAGCGTGGTCGACGCCCGCGCCCAGGCTGTGCAGGTGGCCGCCCACAAGGCTGACCGCACCGGGCTGGACAGCGCCCGCGCCGCGGTCGAGCAGGCGATCGCGCAGCTCGATGCCGCTCACGCCGCCGGCTCGACGCTCGCCCTGAACGCCAAATGGGCGACGCTGAAGGGCCAGATCCGCGCGGTGCTGGCCGCACCGGTCGGCACCCCGGCCAACGCGCTGGCCGCCTACGACGGGCTGACCGCCGGCATCGAGAGCCTGATCGCCGCCGACGGCAACAACTCGAACATGATCCTCGACCCCGACAACGACGCCTACTACGTGATGGACGCCGTGCTCAACCGCCTCACGCTGCTGATGGACGCGAGCGGCCAGGCGGGCGACATCCAGACCGTGATCGCCTCCGGGGGCCGCGCCACGCTGGCCAAGCGCCTGGAGCTCGAGGATCTCAAGGGCACGATCCTCACCACGCTCTCGAACTCGGATCCCGACTATGCGAGCGCGTTCGCCAACACGCACTACGCCGCGATGAAGGGGCTGCTGTCCGGGCCACTGGCCACGTTCGACGCCTCGCTGAATGCGGTCACCGCCCAGCTCTCGAGCGCCGTCTACGGACGGCTGAACGGCCTCGCGGCCAGCCGGCTGGGCGGCGCCACGCGCTCTGACGCGCTGGCCCTCGATCGCGCCACGCTGCCGGTGATCGACCACCTGCTCGCCACGCGCATCGGCGGCTTCAACGCCGCCGCGACCCGCACCGAGGTGATCGCGCTGCTGGCCGTGCTCGTCGCCCTGTATCTGTTCGCGGGCTTCTACCTGTCGGTTCGCCGCTCGCAGACCACGATCCTCGAGGGTCTCGAGAGCCTGCGCGACACCGCGACCGACCCGCTCGCCGACGGCCTCGACGCGATGGCCACCGGCGACCTCACCCGCCACATCGATCCCGATACGACCCCGATCCGGGCCACCACCCGGGACGAGCTCGGCCTCGTGGCCGTCGCCGTCGACGGGATCCGCGAGCGGGTGATCGCGTCGATCGCCTCGTTCAATGCGATGACCGGGCAGCTGCGCTCGATGCTCTCAGAGGTCTCGACCTCGGCCGGCGCGGTGAGCGCCGCCTCCGAGCAGGTGTCCTCCACGTCCGAGGAGGCGGGCCGGGCCACCACCGAGATCGCGCAGGCAGTGGGCGACGTCGCCCAGGGCACCGAGCGCCAGGTAACCATGGTCGAGGACGCCCGCCGGGCGGCCGACCAGGTGGCCCAGGCGATCGGCGAGGCGGCCTCGAGCGCCCAGCTGACCGCGCAGGCCGGTCAGGACGCCCGCCGTGCGGCAGGCGACGGCGTGGCCGCAGCGGCCCAGGCCAATCAGGCGATGCAGTCGGTGCGCGACTCCTCGCGGGCCGCGTCCGACGCGATCAGCGGACTGGCCACCAAGTCCGAGCAGATCGGCGCGATCGTCCAGACGATCACCGGGATCGCCGAGCAGACCAACCTGCTTGCGCTGAACGCGGCGATCGAAGCGGCTCGGGCCGGCGAGCAGGGCCGCGGGTTCGCCGTGGTGGCCGAGGAGGTGCGCAAGCTGGCCGAGGAGTCACAGGCGGCGGCGGCCCAGATCGCCGAGCTGATCGGCGCGATCCAGGTGGAGACGACCAAGGCCGTCTCGGTGGTCCAGGAGGGCGCCCGCCGTACCGACGAAGGGGCCGGCGTGGTCGAGCAGACGCGGCAGGCGTTCGAGCGGATCGACGCCGTGGTCGAGGACATGACCGAGCGGATCGAGCAGATCGCGGCCGCCTCCGAGCAGACCGCCGCGGGCGCCAACCGCATGCAGACGAGCATCACCGAAGTGGCCGCGGTGGCCGAGCAGTCCTCCGCGTCCGCCGAGGAGGTGTCGGCCTCGACCGAGGAGACCGCCGCCGCCACTCAGCAGATCACCGCCTCCGCGCAGGAGCTGGCCAGGACGGCCGAGACGCTCGAGCGGCTCGTGACGCGCTTCCGGCTCTCGGAGTAGTACAACGCGGCCGCGTTCAGCGGCTGGACACGGTCACGCTCGACATCACCACGGCCGGCGACGGCGCGCCGTCGCCGGGCGGGTTGGTCGGCAGCGAGCCGATCGTCTCGACCACACCGATGCCCGAGACGACCTGGCCGGCCAGCGCGTAATCCGGCGGTAGCTGGGCCGACTGGGTGATGTTGGCACCGGTGACGACGAAGAACTGGCTTCCGGACGCGCCCGGCGGATCGGACTGCGTCTTGGCCATGGCCACGTCGCCGCGCACATACTGCGACACCGACGGCGGAGCCTCGACGACCGAGTAGCCCGGGCCTCCTTCGCCGTTGCCGAGTGGGTCGCCGCCCTGGATCACGAACCCGGACGCCACCCGGTGGAAGGTCAGCCCGTTGTAGAAGCCGCGCTTGACCAGGTAGTACACCGAGGCCGAGGTCTTGGGCGACTGCTTGACGGCGAGCTTGAAGGCGAAGGTTCCGCAGTTGGTGACCACGGTCACCGTGTAGGTGCGGGCGGGGTTGAGCTTGACCGTGGGGGCCGGCAGGTGCTGGGGTCCCTTGGGCGCCGGCACGGGCACGTTTCGGCAGGCCGCCGGCGCGGCGCCGCCGGACGGCGCCGCGCTCGTGGTGCTCGTCGTGCTCGACGTTGGACTCACCTGGGAGAGCGACGCCGTGGCGCTGGGGGCGCCGGAGCCCGTGCTGCTACTCCCACTGCTACCGCAGCCGGCAACTACCAGGACGATGGCGACGGCCAGACACGCTCTGCGCACAGAGCTGTAGCAAACCAGATCGCCTCATTGCGAGTTGCCGGAGCCGTCGATGCTGAATCCCGTGCCGGTGCCGGAGGAACTGCCGCTCTCGCTGAACCCGGTGCCCTTCCCGGCGCCGGCGCCAGGCTGTGGCCACGGCAGGTCGAACGTTTGGGTCGACACCCCATCCGGCGTCGTCAGCTCGGCGGAGTCGAGCTTCTGCCCGCTTGGCCACCAGCCGACGAACCAGCCATTGGCGACGGTCGCCTGGACCTTGGTGCCGTCGTCGAGCACCAGCGTCACGCCGCTCACGCCGGTCGCCGTCCGGCCGATGGCCCAGCCGTAGGCCTGATTGCCGCGATCGGCGCGATGCACGCTCGAGAGCTGGACGTGGCCGGCCGGCACATTCACCGGAGCATTCCCTCCGCTCTCGGAGACCGCCATGAACGACGGTCCGTTGATGCACATGGCGGTCGACGTGCTGTCGGCGTAGATCGAGAGCGTAAACGGTCCGCGCGTATCGGCGATCGCCAGCGGCAGGGCGGCGACGGGCGACTTCGACTGTTCGCAGGCGTCGCGCGCGGCGGTCAACTGACCGGGCGAAGGCGGGGTCGGCTTCGCCGTCCAACCAGCGAACGCGTTGGAGGCTCCCGCCCCCAGCGAGATCACGATCGCCGCCGCGCCGGCGGCGGCGCCGGTGGCCACCGCGCCGATCGCCACCGGCGGGCGCACGCGGCGCTTCCGGGGGTGGTAGTCGTGGCGCGTCAGCCGCACGGCGGCGGAGTCGGGCACCTGGGCGGCGCGGGCTCGCAGGGCTTCGCGCAGATCGGTTTCGAGCTGGTTGGTCATGTCGGGATGCTCCTTGTCTCCTTGGTCGGGGTCGGTCGCATCACCTGCTCGAGCCGCGCGAGTCCTCGAGAGGCGGTGCTCTTGACGGTGCCGAGGGAGCACTTCATGGCGGCCGCCACCTCGGCTTCGGGAAGATCCAGGAAGTACCGGAGGACGAGCACTGCGCGCTGGCGCGGGGGGAGCATGGCCAGCGCGTGCATGAGCTCGTCGTAGGCGTCGACTGCCCCGGGATCGCTCGCGTCCGCCGCTCGCTCGGGCGGCGCCTCGGCGATCAACTCGTGCCGGCGCCGGGTGCGACGGGAGGCGCCGCGCAGCGCGCGGTTGACCAGGATGCGCCGCGCATAGGCGATCGGGTGCTCCATGCGGCAAACCCGCGGCCACCGGCGCGCCACGTCGAGCAGCGTCTCCTGGACGAGGTCTTCGGCCTCCCCCAGGTCCCACACGATCAGGTACGCCGTGCGCAGCAACGTGTCGGTGCTGTCGGCGACGAAGCGGTCGAAGTCGGCGCGGCGGTCGTCCATCTGCCCCGGTTAAGGGGTCGCCGGCGCGAAAAGGTTGCCTTCGGCCGCTAACGGCGCCCGAATCGCCAGTACCGCGTGTCGGCGTCCTCGCGCGAGGACGGGAAGTGGATGCGCCACAAAACGGGAGGGACGGCGAGCAGGCAAACCCCGGCTAGGACGAGGCCCGCGTAGCGGCCGAACACCGCGAAGAAGACGACGGTCGCGAGTAGGCCGACGGGGAACAGCCACGGGAGCATCCACGTCTTCATGGCAGGTTAAGGCTACTGCTGCTCGTGACGGTTGACCAGTGTCTCCCGTCGATGAAGATCAGCGCCGCCGCATCGGCTGGGGCCGAAATCGCGCGCCCCCCTCAAGGATCTCGCCGCCGATGCCGAAACTAGCCACAGATCACAGGCGGGCGCCCAGGCTGGAAGGGCCGCCTCAGCGGGGTGAGCGTCGGCGCCTCACCGTCCGCCCTCGATCGCTCCTCTCTCTCCTCTCTCGAGCCGGCTCCTCCGCGAGCCGGCTCGCTCGTTTGCCACCGAGGCGAGCCGACTCACGGGGGCGCCGAGGCCTACCCGAGACGGATCGCGTTCTGGAGCGCCTGGGCCAGCAGCGACTGTCCGGTGTAGCTCGGGTGGATGCCGCACGGGCTCGGCGCGCCTGTCAGCTGGGTGAGCAGGCCCGCGGTGCACGAGTTGCCGCCCGAGTGAGCGGCCCCGGCCTGGAACTGGCCGAAGCCGTCAGCCACCTCGATGTGGAATGGCCTCGCCGTGCTGTCGACCGACTGGTTGAGCAGCGCGGACTGGGCCGTCGTCGCCTGAGAGGAGTAGTCGAGCGAGTAGTAGTTGACGATCGCGATCTGACCGCCGTAGTGCGCCTTGTTGCGGATCGTCGACAGGATCGTCTTGACGTTGTTCTCGACCGTCGCGAGTACCGCACCCTGCTCGCTGAGCGAGGTGCAGTGATCGGCGGTGGTCTCCTGGCAGACGAAGAAGTCGTTGGCACCGATCATCAGCGATACCAGCCGCACGTTGTGATGCTTCTTCAGGTACGAGACCGCGTAGGCCAGCTGCGATCCCGTGTAGTGGACGTGCAGCGGGAACGACGTCCGGTAGCCGACATTCCCCTTGCCGGGCGTGTTCTCGCAGCCGTTGCTCTGGGCGGTGGCGTCGATCAGGCTGGACGACGTCTCGCCCGAGCACGCGGCGTTGGCCACGGTCAGGTGCAGTTCACGCCCGAGCAGCTCGGGGTAGGCGACGAAGCTCGCGGCGTCCGCGTAGTTCGGCGCCGGCACGACCTGCGACTCCTCGTAGCCGAACGTGACCGAGTCACCGAGCGCCAGGTAGCCCGACCCCTTGGTGATCGGCGAGTGTGTCGTGAGCGTCGACTTCGGCTTGGCCGGGTGCTTCTTGCCCTTGGCGGCCAGAGCGGATCCGCTCATCGCCGCGAGCAACGCAACGGCACAGACCATCACCAGCACAGCCCCCAGGGCCCGCCGGCCTCGCGCCGACATACCTGCAACAGCGTTCATGCGATTTCCTCTCTCCCCACGCGGCGAAGTTCGCGGGCGTCCGGCCGAGCCGGGCGCCGGATGGGCCGCGTGGTGGTAAATAGATGTGTCCGTCGTGTGAACGCCGGCCGAAGCGCAGAGTTGCGGTGGCGCAGCCGTACGGGCCAACGTGACCTGTCGAGCCGGCTCTCCCGCGAGCCGGCTCGACTCGGTCACAGCCGGCTCACCAGAACGGGAAGAATGGTCCGCTCACGCGGACGACCTTCGCCAGCGACTGGGCCAGGAGCGACTGCCCTGCGTAGCTCGGATGGATCCCGCATGTGCCGGGAGTCCCCAGCTGGGTGAGCAGACCTGCGGTGCACGTGTTGCCGCCCGAATGTGCGGCACCCGCCTGGAGCTCGCCGAAGCCATCCGCGATCTCGACGTGGAACGGCTGGGCGGCAGTGTCCTGGTTCGCATTGAGCACCTGCTGCGCAACCGCCGTGTCCAACGGGTTGGAGTAGTCAAGCGAGTAGTAGTTGACGATCGCGATCTGACCGCCGTAGTGCGCCTTGTTGCGGATCGACGACAGGATCGTCGCGACGTTGTTGCCGACCGACGCTCTCAGCGCCGCCAGTTCGCCGGGCGACGTGCACTGATCCGTAGTGGCCTTCTGGCACAGGAAGAAGTCGTTGGCGCCGATCATCAGCGACACCAGCCGCACGTCGTGATGCGTGCGCAGATAGTTCACCGCGAAGTCGAGCTGCGCACCCGTGTAGTTCACGTGCAGCGGGAACGCCGCCCGGTAGCCGTTCTCGCAGCCGTTGCTCGGAGCGGTGGCGTTGATGAGGCTGGCGGACGTCTCCCCCGGACAGGAGGGGTTCACAACGTTGAGGTGAAGCTCGGCCCCGAACATCTCGGGATAGCCGATCAAGCTCGAGGCGTCCTGGTAGTTGGGCGCCGGCACGACCGTCGACTCCTCGTAGCCGAACGTGACAGAGTCACCGAGCGCCAGGTACGACGAGCCCTCGTGGATCGCCGTGTGCGCCGTGATCCTCGGGGGCTTCTTCGTGGCCCCCGCCTGCTTGGCCAGCGCCGGGCCGCTGGCCACCGCGAGCAACCCGGTCGTGACGACCGACACCAACATGGCCCTGAGGACCCGGCGAGGCCGCTTCCCTTCCACAGCACCGTGCATACGTATCCCTCTCTCTCCCCACGATGCGAATTCGCGCGCGTCGTCCGACGGCGCCCTTAGCGCCGCCGATCCTATACCGAATGCACCCCCGCGATGAACGGCTCGGACGCGGCTCGGGCGCGACTAGAATGCGGGTGTCTCTACCGACCTTGCGATCCAACGGATGGACGATGACCGGGGCGTGGTGCTCGCGCTGGGCGGTGAGCTCGACGTCGTCTCGGCACCCGCGCTCGAGCAGCACCTGGAGGAGGTTCTGGCCGAGCCGCATGCTCGCGTGATGCTCGACCTCAACGCCCTGAGCTTCGTCGACAGTGCCGGGGTGAGCGTCCTGATCAAGGCCAAACAGCGCGCCGAGTCGGAGGGCCGCACGCTCGTGCTGCGTCGCCCGACCGAGCAGGTCGAGCGCGTCTTCGCGCTGGTGGGCCTGGCCAACTGGCTGGTGATCGAGGACTGATCCGGTGGCCTACGTCGAGCATCTGCTCGCCTCACCGCTGATCTGCTGTACCTGGGAGCAGACGACCGATCTTCCGTCCGAGCAGCTCGTAGTGCCCGATGCGTGCGTCGACCTGATCTGGTCGGGCGACCGGCTCACGATCGCCGGCCCGGATACGCGCGCGCGCCGGGTCGAGCTCGCGCCCGGAACTCGCGTGGTCGGCGTCCGCCTGCGCCCGGGCGTGGCCGGCGCGGCGCTCGGCCTACCGGCCAGCGAGCTGTGCGACGAGGCGCCGAGCGCAGCCGAGGTGCTCGGCCGCCAGCGGTTCGAGCGGGTCCTCGACGAGCTTCACACCGCCACCGATCCCCATGCCATCCTGACGCGCGCGATCGAGCTCGGGACCGCCTCGGCTCCCGACCCGCTCGTGCGCGCCGCGATCGCCGCCCTCGACCGGCCCGGCGCGCGCGTTGCCGCGATCGCCGACGAGGTCGGCCTGAGCGCCCGGCAGCTCCAGCGCCGCATCGCCAACGCGGCCGGCTACGGCCCCAAGGTGCTCGCGCGCGTACTGCGCTTCCGCCGCCTCCAGGCGCTCGCCGCGCCGCCCGAGGACCGGGCAACCGGCGCGCCGCGCGCCCCGCTGCCACCACGTTCGCCGCGCGCGCCACTGGTCGACCTCGCTCTCGACGCCGGCTACGCCGACCAGGCCCACATGACCGCCGAGGTCACCCGGCTGGCCGGCGTCTCGCCTGTCCGATTTCTCAAAGACCGCACGCCGACCACGGCCTAGTCTCCGCGGCATGCCGGTCGACCGCACCGCCGCCGAGACATTCATCTGGTCCACCGCCCGCCTGGTCGACCGCCACCGCTACGCGATGCTGTTCGCCGGCGGCCCGGCCGAGCCGGTGGCGGCAGCCCTCTGCGGCTATCAGAACCCCGACGGCGGATTCGGCCACGCGCTCGAGCCCGACCTGCGCGCGCCCGGCAGCCAGCCCGGCCCGACCATGTACGCCCTCGAGATCCTCGCGGAGAGCGGAATGCTCGGCGGCGAGATGGGCGTGGCCGCCCGCGCCTGGATCGCCCGCGTCGCCGATGCCGACGGCAGCGTCAGCTCCGCCCAGCCCGGCTACGAGGCCTACCCCCATGCGCCCTGGTGGACTCCCGAGCCCGGATCGATGCTCACTTTCGGCCTGGCCGCGGTGCTCCACGCCGGCGGCGTCGCCGACGACGAGTGGCTGGCGCGGGCCACCGAGTGGTCGTGGGGAGCGATCGAGGCCGAGCGCCGGCCGAGCGCCTACTGGCTGAAATACGCCTGCGCGTTCCTGGACAGCGTGCCCGACGAGGACCGCGCCCGAGCCGCCTTGGCCCGGCTGGCCGACAGCGTCGACCCGAGCGCGATCGCACCTGCGGGCGGCACCGAAGGAGAGGCACTCCGCCCTCTCGATCTCTCCCCCCGGCCAGGCAGCCGCAGCCGGGCGCTCGTCACCGAGCGCCACATCGAGGCTCACCTCGACCTGGTCGGAGACGAACAGCAGGACGACGGCGGCTGGATGTTCGATTGGCCGGCCTGGTCGCTTGCCCAGACCGCGGACTGGCGCGGGATCGTCACGATCCGTGCGCTGTCCTGGCTGCGCGACAACGGCCGCCTTGCCTAGCCCGCGACCCCGAGTGTCCGGCACAGGAAGTCGTGCTCGGCGCCGAGGGCCACATCGGCCACACTCATCGGCAGCGACACGAATCCGTGCGGTGCCTCCGCCCAGATCCGGAGCTCGGTGGCGTGGCCGGCCTGGCGCCAGCGCGCCTCCATGAACAGGGTGTCGTCGAGCAGGGGATCGGCCGTCCCGATCGTGAAGATCGCGGGCGGCATGCCGGACAGGTCCGCGAACAGCGGCGAGATGTCGGGGTCGCGGCGCTGCTCGCGGTCGTGCCGGGGCACGAACTGGTCGGAGAACCACATCATGATCGGCCCGGACAGCACCAGGTTCCGCTCGCCCCACAGCCGCTGGCTGGGCGTCATCGACAGGTCGAAGCAGCCGTACTGGAGTACCGCCGCGCCGAACGCATCGGTGATCGCGTGGCGGTCGCGCAGGCGCAGGAGCGTCACCGCGGCCAGTTGCCCTCCGGCCGAATCGCCTCCGATCGCGCGCGGCCCCGGGGCACTCGTCGCCGCCTGACCCTGGTCTCCGATCAGCCACAGGGCGGCCGCCTCGCAGTCGTCGGGCCCCGCCGGGTAGGGGTTCTCGGGCGCCAGCCGGTAGTCGACGCTCACCACTACGAGCCCCGTCTCCCGGGCGAGGCGCTGCAGACGGAGATCCTGGCCGTCGCTCTCCCCGAGCGTCCAGCCGCCACCGTGCAGGTGCAGGAACGTCCCGGTCGGCTGTCCCTCGGGCGGGATGATCCGCAGCGCGATCGGGCCGCCAGGCCCCTCGATCTCGACCACGCGCGCCTCGGGCACGTACACCGGGGCGGGAAAGATGCCGCGACCCTCGCGACGCGCCCGCCGGGACTCCTCCGGAGGCACAGTGTTGACCGGCGGCAGCGTGGCCAGCAACCCCTCGAGCTCCGCATTGAAGGCGCGCGTCTCGGCGAGCAGGGTGTCTGGATCGGGCGAGCTCATGATCCGTCGGGGCGGGGACTGTAACGCTCTTGACAGCGCCGCCGCGGGACCATTAGCGTTCGGCTCCGTTCGCGTGGTAGACGGATTGTGCGGATCGCGAACAATCCGGACTAAAGGCGGAGGGGCGCTCGGACGACTTAACCAAGTAAGTCCGGCTCATCGAAGCCAAATGCTCATCCGTGGTGCAGACCCGGCGGCCAGGGCTGAAACGCCCGCCGTCGGGGCACCACGGCTGGGCGTGTATTGCCGCGGCGCCGGACGCCGCCGCTACAGTCGTGCGCCATGCTCGACCTCGGCGCGTACCTGGCTCGGATCGGGCTGAGCGGCCAGCCGGGCCTGGCTGAGCTGCATCGCGCGCACGTCACCTCGATTCCGTTCGAGAACCTCGATCCTCGCCGCGGGATCCCGGTATCGCTGACTCCCGAGGACATCGAGCGAAAGCTCGTCCATCAGGGCCGCGGCGGTTACTGCTTCGAGCAGAACCTGCTCCTGAAGTCGGCGCTCGAGGCGCTCGGGGGTGGACGGGTCCGGGTCCAGCTGCTGCTGGCCAGGGTCAGGGCCGGCGCTCCGCCCGGAAGCCAGCGGCCGCGCACTCACCTCGTGCTGCGCGTCCAGGGCGAGGAGGGAGACTGGCATGCCGACGTCGGGTTCGGCCGAGGCACCCTGGTCGAGCCGATCCCGTTCGGGCCGGGCGGTCCGTACGAGCAGTTGGGGTGGCGCTACCAGGTCGTCGAAGAGCGCCGTCAGCTGGTCCTCCAGACCGCGCAGGACGGTGAATGGGCCGATCTCTATGCGTTCGATCCGGAGCCCGTTCCGTTCATCGACGTCGAGACCAGCAACTGGTTCACGTGCACCCATCCGCGCTCTCCGTTCGTGACCGGCCTGATCGTGAGCACCCTGCGCCACGACGGCAGCCGCATCTCGCTGAGCGACTGGGAGGGCCTGGCGCTGAAGGAAGAGACTCCGGCCGGCGCCTCGGTACTGGAGCTCGACCCCGGCGAGGTCGGCGAGATGATCGCCACGCGCTTCGGCCTCGAGGGCTTCGATGGCCGGTGACGGACTGACCGTCGCGGTCACCGGGCCGACCGGGACGTTCGGCTTCGGACTGGTCCCGCTGCTCCAGGCCGACGCCCGCATCGGACGGATCGTGGGCATCGCGCGGCGCCCATTCGACCCGGCCGCGCGCGGCTGGAGCAAGATGGAGTATCGCCGGGGCGACGTCCGCGACCCCGACGCGTTGCGCGACGCATTCGAGGCGGCCGACGTCGTCGTCCACCTCGCGTTCATGATCACCGGCACCGCCTCCCGCGAGACGATCCGGGCCATCAACGTCGAGGGGACGCTCGGCGCGTTCGCCGCCGCCGCGGCAGCCGGGGTGGAGCGCTTCGTCTACGCCTCGTCGGTCGCGGCGTACGGGTTTCACCCCGACAACCCGATCGGGATGACGGAGGACTGGCCGGTCCGTCCGGCGGCGCGGCTGTTCTACGCCCGTGAGAAGGCCGAGCTCGAGCGGCTCCTGCACGAGCAGGCCGAGGAGCATCCCGGGGTCGCCCTCTATCTGCTGCGGCCGCCGATCGTGCTCGGGCCGCATGCGATGGGCGCCAAGGACATCCTGCCGGCCGCGGTCACGGCCGCTGCCCAGCGCATGCTCGGCCTGGCCAGCCGCCTTCCCGTGCCGCTTCCCGTTCCCGCGCCCGATCTGCCCATGCAGTTCATCCACGAGGACGACGTCGGCCAGGCCCTGCTGCGCTGCGTGGCGGCCGACGGGCCGCCGGGCGCGTACAACATCGCCGCCGACGGTGTGCTCACGGTCGCCGACGTTGTCCGGGAGCTCGGCCTCACGCCGGTCCCGGTGCCGGCCGCGCTTGCCCGTGGCGCCGCCAAGGCCGCCGCGCTGCTTCCGTCGCTGCCGTTCGTCCCGCCGGCCGCCGAATGGGTCGAGGCGGCCACCAATCCGGCGATCATGGACACCACCAAGGCCAGACGCGAGCTCGGCTGGCGCCCGCGGTACACCGCGCTCGAGGCCCTGCGCGACACGCTCGGCGACCTCGCACGGTAGACACCGGCGCGACACGCCCGGCGACATCGCGCGGTGGACACCGCGCCCCGCGTGCGAGACACTCCGCAGGTGCTCGGACCCGGGGTGCGCAGGCAGCGACTCGCAAGGACCCTGAATGCGGCGTACGCCGAGGGCCTGCTGAGCGAGCGGACGCTGACCCACCGCCTCGACGCCCTGTTCGCCGGCGAGCTCATCGACCCGGCGCGTCTGGTCGGCGACCTGACCCACCGGGTGCCGCGCCGGCGTCCGGGACGCACGCCGTTGGGCGCCCTCGCCTCCGGCCTGCGTCGCACCCGGATCGGTACCGCCGTGCCGGAGACCGGCATCCTGCTCGCGCTCGATTGGAGCGGCGCGCGCGAGGAGTTGCTGATCGGGCGCCATCCGAGCTGCGACGTGGTCGTGGCCGACGACACCGTGTCCCGCCAGCACGCCCGGCTGACCTTCCGCGACTGCGGATGGATCGTCCAGGACCTCGACTCGACCAACGGCACCCGGCTCAACGGGCAGTACGTGGGGCGCTGCCGACTGCGTCCAGGCGATCAGCTGACCGTCGGCCGCCAGCGCCTCCAGATCGACTGACCGGACCGCTACGGGCGGACCGCCACGACGACGCCGGCGTCGAGCGGCACATCGACGGTTGGGGTGACGCCATCCGGCAACGCTGCTCTTTACACCTGAGCGCCGTGAGAGCGCAGCTGCGCGGCGCGGGCCCGGCGCGGGATGCGCAGCCGCGTCAGCACGGGGACCGCGAACGCGGGGAGTCCTGCGACCCACATGATCGTCGCGGCCACCCGCTGGTCGTGAAGCGCGGAAGGACCGAGCAGCCCTGCGTAGTGGCCGTACACGGGGCTCGGAGCGCTGCTGAGCCAGGCCGCGACCAGGGCCATCGGCACCATGCACGCGGCCATGCAGGCGATCTGGCCTCGAGTCGTGAGGCGATGTGGCAGCGGATCAACGCGGAGCAACGGCGCCCACACCAGCAGGGAGGTGAGGAGAAACAGCCCGTGCTCGAGCACGTGGACGTACTCGTTGTCCAGCGCCAAGCCGTACACCGCTGGCAGATGGGCGACCAGCAGGACGGCTGAGAACAGGGCCACCGAACCAGCCGGTCCGGCCACGACGGATACGGGTCGCGAGCGTAGGCATCTACCCAGCGCCCTACGGCCACCTCGCGGCAGCGCGTAGAAGGCCAGGCGCACGGGCGCCCCGGCGGCAAGCAGCGGCGCGACCACCAACCACATGACCATGTGTTCGAGCATGTGGACCGACAGGCGGGCGTCGGCTTCCGTGCCGATCCCCGAGTAGAGGTCGACGACCAGCACGATCAGCCCGGACAGGAAGCAGGCGGTTCGGCTGGTCGGCCATCGCCGGCAGCGCCGATCACGGCGGCGTCCGCGCTCCGCGGCCAGGAGATAGATCGCCGCCAGGGCGAGGACGAGGACGAGGAACGTCGCGCCGACTGGGCCGTCCAGGCTCCAGTCGAGCGCGAGCGCGCGGAGGCTCATCGCCTACTGGAATATCTCGGTGGTGCAGTCGCCTCCCGGCAGATGGATCTCGTGCGGGCGGGCACCGTCGGCCTGTTCGTGGAAGTCCACGAAGAAGTCGGGGTCCAGCGCGAACGTGCCATCGGGCTGGCGCTCGAGCATGACCAGCCATCCCTCGATCCCCGGGTAGAACTGGTTGTCCCAGGACGAGAACAGCGAGTTGGTGACGTACACCCGGTCGCCGTCCAGCGAGTTCTGGAGCATCTGCGGGCCGCCGTTCAACGTCCCGCGCGCCTTGGGGTGACCGCCGTCACGGCCGAGCAGTCCGCCCAGCCACACCTGAGACTTCAGCTGCGGGCTGGTCGGGTCCGACACGTCGTAGTGGCGCACGTCGCCGTGCAGCCAGTTTGAGAAGAACAGGTCCTTGTCGTCGAGCGAGAGCACGAGATCGGTGATCAGCCCGGGGACGCCACCCTCCAGCGGCCAGCCCTGCAGCTCCTCGTTGGCCACGTCGATGACCTTGCCCGTCGCCCAGCTGCCGTTCTCGCGGTGAAAGCGGATGATGTTCGACGACAGCGTCGCGCCGACGAAGCCCTGCGCGGAGTCCGGGTCGTGCTGCCAGCGGATCTCGAGCGGGATCCACCCCTCGTCGCCCAGGTCAATCGTCTGCACCATCGCGCGCCGCTCCAGATCCCAGAAGTGCAGCTTCCGCCCGTACTTCCCGGCCGCCACGTCGGCCGGGTTGAACCCGTCCAGAAACGTGTTCGGCGAAGCCCACTCGCTTGAGATCAGCGTGTTCTGGCGCGGCTGGTACCAGAAGTCGTACATGAACTCCATGCCGTTCGGCTCGCGCTCCCAGCGCTCGGCGATCGAGAAGTCGCGCGCGTCCAGCACCGCGAACCCACCCGGCGTGTTGCCGTCGGCGTCGCCGAGCATCGAGACCGTGACGATGTCCCCCGGCATGCAGTGCACGGTGTGCGGAGCGCTCAGCCCGAGCTTCTCCTTGACCTCCTCACCCTCGATCACGTCCTTGATCCGGGGTGCCCTTGGCTCGGAGATGTCGATGATGTGAAGCCGCGACGAGCGCATGCCCGGAACGATCATCGTGTCGCGCTGAAGCTGGGAATGGCAGGCCGACGAGCACGCGTTCCAGCCGAAGTGATGCAGCTCATCCCCGACGTTGGGCATCTCGGTGCGGTGCACGATCTGCCCATACGTCGGCGAGTCGCGATCCACGTCCACCACCGCGATGAAGTCCGGACGGTTGATCCCCGTCCCCTCGTACAGGGAGGCGACATACACGAACTTCTCGGGCGGCTGCTGGCGCGCCACCTCGGGCGACGCATACCCGGGGCCGCTGTGCTCGTGGTCAGCGTGGGCATTGGCGCTCATGGACGGACCCCTCCTGTTCGGTGCCGGATTTGACGAGAGCAAGCTTAAGGCCCTACGAATCAGCACAAACTCTATAGGAGTACTTCGCCCAGGCGACCCGCCCGCGGCGGGCGCACCGCGGGCGGGCGACCGGCGGGGGCCGACCCGATCTTCAAGACGCGTTGCGCGCGATCACCAAGGTCCGGTTGGGACCCTGGAGGACCCCGACCCGCTGGCCGGCGGTCAGCTGCGACAGCGAGGCCGTCTGGCCGTTGTCGCGCACCTTGGCGCCGGCCGGGATGGTCAGCGTCACGGTCTTGTAGGTGGCCTTCTTGGTCCCTTCCCGGATCGTCAGCTGCTGGCCGCTGACTGCCTGCACGAATCCGCGGCTGAAGGTGACCGTCGCGAATCCGTTCCTGGTCGCCACGACCACGCTGCCTTGCACGCCGCGCCGCAGGAGCGCCCGCCGGGCTGCCGCGCGCGCGGCGGCGGGATGGGTCGCCGGCTTGCTGGTCGACGTCGTCGTGCCGGCGGCGCCCGCGGTGGCGATCGCGCTCGCTCCCGCGCCGGCGACAGCGCACGCCGCGCCGATCGTGAGGAGCTTGATGTGTCTGCGTATGAATGACATCGGAGCCTCGCTTGAATCGTCTGGATTGGGTTGCCATCAGCAGCTTGGCGCACCCGTGCAAGGCGCCGGTCAGGCGAACATCAGCTGCGTGTAAAGAGTGCGGCCTGGCCGCGCGGGCGCCCGCCTACGATGTCGGCATGGCAGCGACCGTGCTCGTGGTGGAGGACGAGCCGAACATCGGCGAGCTGCTGCGCACCTATCTCCAGCGTGACGGCCACCGGGTCATTTGGGTGCGGCGCGGCGAGGACGCCCTCGTCGAGCTCAGGCGCCATCCGATCAAGCTCGTGCTGCTCGACATCCGCCTGCCAGGCATCGACGGCTTCGAGGTCTGCCGGCGGATCGGCGGCAGCGTCCCGGTGATCATGCTGACCGCGCGCGACGAGGAGGCCGACCGGGTCGCCGGCCTCGAGCTGGGAGCCGACGACTACGTCACCAAGCCGTTCTCGCCGCGGGAGGTGATGGCCCGGGTCAAGGCGGTGCTCAGGCGCGCGGCCGCGCAGCCGGTCGCGGACGACGTCTCGCGCGCGGGACCGGTGACGCTGGCCCGCGGCGCCCGCGAGGTGCACGTCGACGGCCACAAGGTGGCGCTCACCCAGCGCGAGTTCGACCTGCTCGAGTACCTCCTGCGGCGCGCCGGCCGCGTGGTCACCCGCGACGAGTTGCTCGAGTCGGTATGGGGCTTCGTCTCCCCGGGCGAGACCCGCACGGTCGAGGTCCACGTGGCCCAGCTGCGCAAAAAGCTCGGTCATCCCGACCTGATCGAGACGGTCCGCGGACTCGGGTACAAGATGGCCGAGGCGGGATGAGGCTCCAGCGACGCGTCCTCGGCTATCTCGCGCTCGCCGCGATCGCGTCGTGCGCGCTCACCGTCGCGGTCGGCGTCGTCCTGGTCAGGCGTCAGATCGCCTCGCAGCGGCTGACCAGCCTCGAGGCTCAGGCCGAGCTGGCCGCCGCCGTCGGCGGCCCGCCGGACGCGCTCCAGCCCGGCGATCACGTGTACCGCGTCGGCACCGGCCGGGCCCGCCGAGTGAGCCGGATCGTGGCGGCGGCGGTGCTCGCGAGAATCCCCGCGTCGAGCACCAGCCAGGGGACGATCGACGTCGCGGGCCGATCGCTCCAGTACGTGTCGCGTCCGACGGCGTCCGGGCGGATCGTCCTGATCCGCGCGGGCGCCATCTCGTTCTCGGAGTGGCGGCCGTTCATCGGCAGCCTGCTGCTGGCCGGCGCCGGCGGCACGCTGCTCGCCGTGATCCTCTCGTTCCTGCTCGCCCAGCGGCTCACCCGGCCGATCGGCGAGCTGTCGGCCGCCACCCGGCGCCTGGCGGCGGGCGACGACGAGGTCGCGGTCCCCGTCGATGGCGGCGACGAGCTGGCCGAACTCGGCACCGCCTTCAATGCGATGTCGGCCGAGCTGACCCGCGCGCGCCACGCGCAGGGCCGGTTCCTGGAGTCGGTCAGCCACGACCTGCGCACGCCGCTCACCTCGATCCGGGGATATGCCGAGGGACTCGAGGAGCAGGCCATCCCGCCCGCGGAGGCCGCTCGGGTCATCGCGACCGAGGCCGGGCGGCTCGAGCGGCTGGTGGCCGACCTGCTCGACCTGGCCCGCCTCGGGCGCGCGGACTTCGCGGTGGGGCACGAGCCGGTGGACCTGAGCCAGGTCGTCCGCCACGCGGTCGAGCGCCATCTGCCCCAGGCCCGCGAGCTGTCGGTCGAGCTATCCGGCGAGGGTGTGCGCGGCCTGTGGGTGGAGGGCGACGAGGACCGCATCCTCCAGGCCGTGTCGAACCTGATCGAGAACGCCCTGCGCCTCACGCCCGCGGGAGGATCGGTGGTGGTCCGAGCCGGACCGGGCCAGATCGCCGTGCGCGACACCGGCCCCGGGCTCGAAGCCCAGGACATCCCCCGGGCCTTCGAGCGCTTCTATCTGCACGCCCGCTACCGCAGCGAGCGACCCGTCGGCTCGGGGCTGGGCCTGGCGATCGTGCGGGAGCTGGTCAGCGCAATGGGCGGGAGCGTCGAAGCGGCCGTCCCCGAGGGCGGCGGGACGCAGTTCACTATCCGACTGCCGCCGGCACCAGCGCGCTCCGCTCCGCCAGATGCTGTCCGACCTTACGCTTGACCCGCTGCAGGGCGTTGTCGACCGTCTTGCAATCGCACCCGATCCTGCGCCCCACCTCCTCGTAGGAGTGCCCGTCCAGGTACAGGGCGAGCACGCGTGACTCGAGCTCGGACAGGGCGGTCGAGATGCAGGCCACCAGCGCCCTCAGCTCCTCCGAGCTGATCACCTGGTTGACCGGGTCGTTCACCGGCGAGCCCGGGATCACCTCGTCAAGCGTCGGCTCGCCGTCCGACATGGGGCTGGCCGAGCTCGAGAACGACACGTACTGGTTCAGCGGCGTGTGCTTGTTGCGCGTGGCGGTCTTGACCGCGGTGATGATCTGGCGCGTGATGCACAGCTCCGCGAAGTTGCGGAAGCTCGACTCGCGATCGGTCCGGTAGTCGCGCACCGCCTTGTACAGCCCGACGAGGCCCTCCTGGATCAGGTCATCCGAATCGCCCCCGGCCAGGAAGTACGACGAGGCCTTGAGCCGGACGAAGCCGTAGTAGCGGCGGACGATCGTGTCGTACGCCATCGCGTTGCCCTGCTTGGCCAGAGCGATCAGATAGCCATCCTCAACCTGTAGTTGAGGGTTAGAGTACGGGGAAAGCCGAGCCACGAGTCTCCCTTCTCGACCCTGCCGAACTGGCAAAAGAGTCCGAAGTTCGTGGCGCACACCCTCCCGTGGCGCCGGTTATGTATTCGATCGACCGGTGAGTCAAGCCTAAAGCTTTACTCCACCGTTATCTCCCGCGGCGCAGGGTGACATAGCACCGCTCGGATGTCAAGTTGCTGCCGGTCGCCCGTCCCCCTCGGGGTGCCCGTGCGCCGCCAAACCGTCGCGTGGTGCCACAGTCCGCGGGCGCGAGGGCACCCCGACGGGGACGGGCACCTCAGCAACCCTGGCGGTCCTCGCTCAGGCAGGGAGCAGTTCGGGACCGTTGGGGCTGTCGCGCACGTCCCACCCAAGGGCTCGGATTTCCTCGCGAAGCCGGTCGGCCCCCGACCAATCGCGGTTGTAACGAGCACGCTCTCGGGCTTGCACAAGCTCGTGCACCTCGGCCGGAGCCTCGGCCTCGGGAACGTCGAGCAGGTTGTCGAGGCCGAGCACCGAGAGCATCTCGCGCAGGTCGGCGTCGCCGGCGCCGGCCTCTGAACGATTGGCCTCGCGCACCCACTCGAACGCCGCCGCGAGTGCCTCGGGCGTCTTGAAGTCGTCGGCCAGCGCGTCGAAGAACCGCTCGCGCAGGGGCGCCGACCACTCCGGGGACGGGCCCGGGACCAGGCGCCGGGCCGCCTCGCGGAACCGCTCGACGCGCGCCCCCGCCTCGTCGAGCCGCTCGCCGTCGAACTCGACCGGCTTGCGGTAATCGCTGCCGACGAAGTACATGATCAGCGCGTCCCGGCCGTAGGCGTCGAGCGCCTGGTGGAGCAGGAAGATGTTCCCCAGCGACTTGGACATCTTCGTCTCGTCCAGCCGGATCATCCCGTTGTGCACCCACAGGCGGGCCAGGTCGGCTCCGTGGGCGGCACCGGTCTGCGCCTCCTCGTTCTCGTGGTGGGGGAAGATCAGATCGGCGCCGCCGCCGTGGATCTCGAACCCGACGCCGAGCAGCGCCTCGGCCATCGCCGAGCACTCGATGTGCCACCCCGGCCGTCCCGCGCCCCAGGGCGCGTCCCAGGCGGTGTCCTCGCCGGGCTTCTGCGCCTTCCACAGGGCGAAGTCGGCCGGATCGCGCTTGCGCTCGGCACCCTCCACGCCCTCCCCCTGGTCCATCTCGTCCAGGTGGCGGTGCGACAGCTCGCCGTAGCGCGGATAGCTCCGGACCGAGAAGTACACATCCCCGTCGATCGCATAGGCGTGCCCGCCCTCGATCAGCGTCTCGATCAGCTCGATGATCTCGCTCATCGTCGCGCTGGCCAGCGGCTCATGATCGGGACGCCCGAGCCCCAGCCGGTCGGTGTCCGCGACGTATGCGTCGATCATCTCCCGCGCCAGTTCCTCGCTCCCCACCCCGGCGGTCTGCGCCGCGGCGTAAATCTTGTCGTTTACATCCGTTATGTTGGTAACGAATGTGACGTTGTAACCCTCATGGACGAACACGCGCTTGAGCAGCGAGAACACGACGTAGGGGCGGGCATTGCCGACGTGGATCCGGCCGTACACGGTCGGGCCGCACGCGTAGATCCCCACGTGATTGCCGGAGCGCGGCTCTACCGCCAGTACCTGGCCAGTCCGGGTGTCGTGCAGGCGAACGGTTCGTCCCACGATCCGGCCACCCTATCGCGCGTCCCGGCAACGCTCCCTGGCGCCGGCGGATGCCCCGCCGGCGCCAATCGATTTCCACCCGCCACCGGACGATCCGCCACCACCGGCGCATCCGGCCGGACCGGACGGTAGGGTGCCCGCCGTGGTTGGGAGGCCTGACCAGATTCAGCGGCTGAGCGTCGTTGACGACGCCTTCCGCTCCCTCCCCGATCGCTACCTGGGCGCCGATCCGGGCTTTGACGCCACCTATCAGATCACGCTGTGCGATCTGGGCCGGACGTGGGAGGTCCGCTGCACCAGCCGGGCGGCCCGGGTGCGCAAGGGCGGGACCCGCCGTTCCCCCGACGTGACCCTGGTGACCGACTCCGACACCTGGCTGCGGCTGCGCCGGGGTGAGTTCTCCGGCGTGGAGGCCTTCCAGCGGCGGCTGCTCGCGGTGCGCGGCAACCTGGACCACGCGATCGCCTTCGAGAGCATGTTCCGGCTGGTCGGGGGCCGACCGCCGCTGCTCGAGGTCCACCACATCCCGGTGGGTCGCCACCGCATCTCGACCCTCACGATGGGCCACGGTCCCGACGTCCTGCTCATGCACGGCCTCGGCGGGACGCGCGCCTCGCTGTTCGAGACGGCCGCCGCGCTCAGCCGCTCCTACCGCGTGCACGCGCCCGACCTGCCCGGCTTCGGGTCCTCCGGCAAGCCGACCCTCGGCGCCTACAACGCGCGCTGGTTCGCCGACATCATGCTCGGCCTGCTCGACCACCTCGAGGTCGACCGCACCCACGTGGTCGGGAACTCGATGGGCGGCCGGATCGCGATCGAACTCGGCCTCGTCGCGCCCGAGCGGGTCGGCGGCCTGGGTCTGCTGTGTCCTGCGGTGGCCTGGATCAAGCGCGGGCTGCATCCGATCGTGCGCCTCCTGCGGCCCGAGTTCGGCCTGCTGCCCCACGCCTTCCGCCGCGCGACGGTCGCCTCCCATTTCTGGAGGATGTTCCACGACCGCGACCTGATCGATCCGGCGGTGGCCGATCTGGTCGTCGACGAGTTCCAGCGGATCTACCACACGGCGGGCGCCCGCTACGCGCTGCTGGCCAGCGCACGGAACATCTACCTCGAGGCGCCGTTCGGGCGCGGTGGGTTCTACCGGCGGCTCGGCGATCTGGAACCTCCCGCCCTGTTCGTGTGGGGCAGCCACGACTGGCTGGTGCCCGCCGCGTTCTCGCGCCACGTGCGCAAATGGCTACCGCACGCCGAGCAGGTGACGATCGAGGGGTGCGGACACGTGCCGCAGGTGGAGCGGCCCGAGGAGACCAACGAGCTGCTCCTCAGCTTCTTCCGGCGCGTCGAGAGCCGGGAGAGCTCGCCCCGCCATCACATGACGCTCGCCGCCGGCCACGAGGCGGCCTGACATCCGGGACACTGTTCTCCGGATGGATCAGGCGCCCACGACCACCTCGACCAGCCGGAACGGTCACGATCCCGACGGCGCGATCGGCGCGGAGGCTGCCCCGCCGCAGCCCTCGCGGCTCAGCCGCGCCTGGCGCGAGCTGACCGGCGCCGTCCAGCGACGCATCCCCCGAGCCGACCTCGACGAGCGTGACCCCGACTACATCCGCGAGCAGCTGCCGCTGTTCTGGCTGTTTTCCAGCCTCTGGTTCCGGGGCGAGGTGCGCGGTCTCGGCAACGTCCCCGACGACGGGCCGGTCCTGCTCGTGGGCAACCACTCGGGCGGGAACATGCTGCCCGACACGATGGTGTTCACGGTCGCGTTCAGCACCTATTTCGGCGTCGAGCGGCCGTTCTACCAGCTGGCCCACAACCTGGTGCTGTCGCTCCCGGGCCTGAGCTGGCTGCGCCGGTTCGGAACCGTCGCGGCGTCGCCCGAGAACGCCCGTAGGGCGCTGTCCTCCGGCGCCGCGCTGCTCGTCTACCCCGGCGGCGACTACGAGGTCCACCGGCCCAGCTGGCAGGGCAACCGAATCGACTTCGGCGGGCGCAAGGGCTTCCTGCGCCTGGCCCTCGAGCAGGATGTCCCGATCGTCCCCGTGGTCGCGATCGGAGGCCAGGAGACCGCGCTGTTTCTCACCCGCGGCGAGCGCCTGGCGCGCATGCTCGCGCTGGACCGCCTGTTCCGGCTCAAGGTTCTGCCGATCAACCTCTCGCTTCCCTGGATCGTCAACATCGGCGACTTCGGCCACATACCGCTGCCCGCCAAGATCACGATCGAGACCCTTCCCGCCATCGACCTGCGCGCCGAGTTCGGGCCCGACCCCGACGTCGACGAGGTCTACGACCACCTGATCCGCCTGATGCAGGACGCGCTCGACGCACTGGCCGCCGAGCGTCGCTTCCCGGTGCTCGGATGAGAATCAACGGCGACACGGTGCTCGCCGCGCCGATCGAGGACGTGTGGTCGATCGTCACCGACCCCGAGCGGGTCCTCGGCTACATGTCCGGCGTCACCCGCTGGGAGGTGGTCGGCGAGCGCGCCACCGGGCTCGGCGCCCGCTACCGGATGCTGTTTCGCGTGGGTGCGGCCGAGGTCGGCGGCCTCGTCGAGGTGGTCGAGTTCGAGGCCCCCTGCGACTTCGCCTGGACCTCGGTCACCGGCCTCGACCACCGCGGACGCTGGCGCCTGCGCGAGGCGCCCGGCGGCCGCACGCGCGTCGAGCTCCGCCTCTCCTACGTGGTGGCCGGCGCCGGCCTGAGCGGTTGGCTGGCCGAGCGGGTCGCGGCCCCCACCGTGTCGGGGAACGTGCGCCGGACGCTCCAGCAGCTCGGCCGGCTGGTCGAGCACGAGCAGCTCCGCGCCCGGGCCGCCCGGCGCCGCGCCTCCGCGCCCGGGTAACGGAACCGACACGAACTTCGGTCCCTTGCAGGCGGAAAAACGATAGGGTCCGCGCCACGGGAGGCCATCCCTGGTCTGCGTGGGGCCGCATCGCGAAATCCAACGAGGAGGAGTGCGTATGACGGTTCATCAGCGTCGGAAGCTGATGATGCTGGTCGTTGCCGCGGCGCTTGTCGTCCCGGCCATCGTGTCGTCGAATGCGTCGGCACAGATCAAGGTGCTGCCGAACGGGCAGGCCGTGTCCTACATGCCGCTGCGAACGGCTGGGGCCATGAAGGCCGCCCTCAGGCCGCACGACGCGGTGTTCACGAACATGGACTACAACGGCGGTCCGATCATGCCGTCGAACACCGACTACATGCTGATGTGGAGCCCGGGAGGCCTGGGGGCCTACCCGCAGGGCTTCACGTTCGGCATCGCCCGTTACTTCACCGACCTGCAACACGACAGCGGTGGCAATCAGAACGTCGACTCGATCGACCCGCAGTACAACGACGTGACCGGCGCGGTGGCGAAATACGAGGTGCGCTTCGGCGGTGTGCTGGTCGACACGGACCCGTATCCGGCAAGCCAGTGTCCGGTTGGCCTGCCGGGCGTGGCCGGCACGGCGACCAACTGCCTCACCGATACTCAGATCCAGGACGAGATCCAGAGCTTCGTCACCCGGCACCACCTGCCCACCGATCTGAGCCACGAGTACTTCCTCCTGACGCCCCCACACGTCGAGAGCTGCTTCACGAACCAGCCGCCGGACTACGGCGGCTGCTCGGCCGGAGAGCCGGCGGGCCCGGCACCGCTGCCGAATCTCGCCGCTTACTGCGCTTATCACCAGAACACGGCGACGCAGACGATGATCCTCTACGCCAACATGCCGTTCGACGCCACCAACCCGTTTTGCCAGGACGGGAACAACCCGAACGGCCTCATCTCGGACGGCGAGATCAACGGCGGACTCAGCCATGAGCACAACGAGTCGGTGACCGACCCGCTCCCCAACGACGCGTGGACCAACGGGACAGGCCAAGAGCACGGAGAAGAGGTCGGCGACCAGTGCGAGTTCGGGCAGATGGGCACCCCGCTGGGCACCGCCCCGAACGGCTCGCCGTACAACCAGGTGATCAACGGCCACCTCTACTGGTACCAGGAGGAGTGGAGCAACTTCACCCACAGCTGCGTGCAACGGGTGACGCTCCCCCGCTTCCCGGGCGACGCCAGGGAGACGGTGACCGCGGGCACCGGGACTAACATGACGTTCGACGCCAGCCGCTCGTTCGTGCCCGGTGGCGCGTCCGAGTTCAGCTGGCAGTTCAACGCCGTGGCCAACGCCGATACCGTCGAGCAGACCACGCCGACGATCACCTACCAGTTCCCGGCCCCCGGCGCATACTCCACCGGGGTGGCGGTGTTCAACCCCGACGGGCTCTCACAGGGCACCGGCGGGATCGTGGTCACCGGCAAGAACGGGTTCCAGCCGGCCTTCACGGTCTCCCAGGACCGAGGAGACCGCTTCCACGGTAACCGGACCGTGCATTTCAGCGCGCTCACGACAGTGAGCGGGCAGCCGGTCATCAACTACATGTGGGAGTTCGGCGACGGCACCACCGGCAACGGGCCGAACCCGACTCACACCTACGACCACCCGGGCATCTACACGGTGACCGCGGTGCTGTTCAGCGGCGTCGGCTCCGCCTTCCCGGGAGCGGGCGGCGGGCCGGTCTACAGCCAGCCGGTCAAGGCCGGCTTCGGCTTCGCCCGGTAGCTGACCTTCGCGAGTGGAGCGGTCGCACCAGCGGCCGCTCCACCGCCGGTCTTCACGTCGCGCACCCGGTGAGCACCGGACTTTGGCGATGCACCTGACATATATGCAGGTCCAGCGCCAAAGTCCGGTGCTCGCCTAGGGTTTGGTGGCCTTCCAGCGGAACGAGCGGGCCCCGCGCCGGACCTCGCGCACCTCGAGGCCGGCGCGTTCCAGCCGCGGCGGCAGCTCATCCGGGTCCACCAGGTTCAGCGTGTCGCCGATGTGGATCGCGCGGAACAGCCAGCCGGTGCCGACGCTGTCCGTGCCGGCGAACATTCCGCCCGGACGCAGCACGCGCGCGACCTCGGCGAACGCCTGGTCCTGCTGCGCCACCGTCGGGATGTGGTGGAGCATCGTGAAGCACAGCACGGCCGAGAACCGCCCGTCGGCGTACGGAAGCTGAGTGGCGTCGCCCTGGGTCACCGTCACGGCACCGTTCCCCAGCTTGGTCCGCAGCCGTTCGCAGTAGCGCGGGTCGAGCTCGACCACGCTCAGCCGGTCCACCCGTTGTGCGAGCACACGCGTGGTGGCGCCGAAGCCGGGGCCGATCTCCAGCACGTCGTCGCCGAGGTCGATCCCCTTGATCCCGAACGGGACCAGCTCGCGCTCGACGACGCCGGTCCACCAGCCCGAGGAGCAGATGACGTTGTGGATCCGATTCATCGCTCGACGGTTGCGATGGCCAGGGCGGCAACCCCCTCCTCCCTCCCGACGAAGCCCATCCCCTCGCCCCGGGTCGCCTTCACGCTGACGTGCTCGGGCGAGATGCCGATCGCCTCCGCCAGCGTCCGCCGGATGTCCTCGCGCACCGGCGCCACGTGCGGGCGTTCGATCACCACGGTGGCGTCCACATGCAGGATCGAGAAACCCCGGTGGTGCAGCATCGCCACCGTGGTGCGGAGCAGCTCGAGCGAGCTGGCGTCGCGGTACTGCTCGTCGGTGTCCGGGAAATGCTGTCCGATGTCGCCCAGGGCGGCCGCCCCGAGCAGCGCGTCGATGATCGCGTGCGTGAGCACGTCCGCGTCGGAATGCCCGGCCAGACCGCGATCGTGGGCAAGCTCGACGCCGCCGAGCACCAGCCGCCGCCCGGCGGCAAACCGGTGGCAGTCGTAGCCGAGCCCGGTGGTGACGACGGTGCGCCCCTCGGGGCCCCGGACGATCACGCCCGCACGCTCACGCCCGCACACTCACGCCCGCACGCTCACGCCCGCGCCTCCGCCAGCAGCAACTCGACCAGCGTCAGATCCGTCGGCGTGGTGATCTTGAGGTTGGTCCGCGAGGACTCGATCACCTCGACGACTCCGCCGGCCTGCTCGACCAGCCATGCGTCGTCGGTGGCCGCCTCGAGCACATCGTCGCCGGCATCCATCAAGGCCCGCTCCAATGCGGCCCGCCGGAACACCTGGGGCGTCTGCACCGCCCATAGTCGGGCCCGGTCCAGCGTGCGCGTCACCGTACACCCGTCGGCAGTGTCCACCTCCTTGATCGTGTCCGACACGCGGGCGGCGGCGATCACCGCATCCGCCCCGGACCGCTCGAGCTGCGCCAGCGCGCGCTCGAACAGGCGCGCCGGGGCAAGCGGCCGCGCCGCGTCGTGGACCACGACGGGGTCTCCGTCGGGACAGGCTCGTAGCGCCTCGCGCACCGACGCCGAGCGTACCGTCCCGCCGGCCACGGCCACGATCCCCTCCGGCGCCTGCGCAAGCGCGTCGGCCGGGAGCGCGACCACGATTTGGTCGATCGCTGCCACCGATCGCAGCGCCTCGATGCTCCACTCGAGCATCGGCCTGCCCCCCACAGTGACGAGCGCCTTGGGCCGGTCCGATCCAAGGCGCTCGCCACGTCCCGCGGCCACGATCAGCGCGACCGCCACGTGCTTTGCGGCCTTCGCCTACTCGGCGGCGACGGTGACCTTGCGGGTCTTGCCGCGCTTTCCGTTGTAAGACTCGAGCAGCAGCCCCTGGAGGTGCTCCTCGACCTCGTCCTCGTCCATCTCGAGCGCGTACATGAGCTCGGACGCGAGGATCTTCTTGGCCCGCGTGAACATTTGCTTCTCACCCGTGGACAGCCCCTTCTGGGCTTCTCGGATGGCCAGGTTGCGGACCACCTCGGCGAGCTCGTAGATGTCGCCGGTCTTGATCTTGTCGCGGTTGTACTTGAAGCGACGGTTCCAGTTCTTGGGCATCTCGGAGCACTCGTCCTGGAGCACCGCGAGCACCTTCTGAACCGTCTCCTCGTCGATCACGCGCCGCAGGCCGGCGAGGGCCGCGTTCTCGGTCGGGACCATGACGGTCATGTCGTTGTGCAGGATCTTGATCGTGAGGTACTCGCGCCGCTCGCCGAGGATCTCTTTCTGCTCCTTGCGGATCACTTTGCCCGCCCCGTGATGCGGATAGACGACGTTGTCGCCGATCTCGAACTCGATGTGCACGACTTCCTCGATGATCTCGAGGTCCTCCAGGGGCTCTTCCATTAGCTCTGTGATGACGTCCTCCTCTGTCCGTAACGAGCGGGGCCGTAGACCCGCACGCGGTTTTCTCTCCCGTTACAACTACGTATACCCGGGACGATCACGTTTGCAGGTACCGATCGACCAGGTTGATCTCCTGCTGACGGCGAAGCCCTTCCCGGATGTCCTTCGCCCGGATCTCGCCGACCCCGTCGACGGTCTCCAATTCACCGTCCGTGGCGGCCAGCAGTTCCTCCAGCCCGCCGAACTCGGTCACGATCCGCTGCACGACCAGCTTCGGCAGGCGCGGGATCCGACCCAGGATGCGGAAGCCGCGGGGCGAGGTCGGATAGTCGAGGGTGTTCAGCTTGCGATCGTAGCCGAGCAGCTCGGCCAGGCGCCCGAAGTCGAGCAGGTCCTGGTTGGGCAGGCGCACGAGCTGGTCGAACGCGGCCGCGAAAGTTTCGTCGGTGTCGTCCATCAGGTAGTCGTGGACCAGCGCGACCTTGTCGGCCGACACGCCGACCATCGTCTCGTCGAGCTGCATCTCGATCAGCCGGCCCTCGGTCCCGAGCTCGACGATGTAGCGCTCGATCTCCACCGCCATCCTGGTCACGAGCTCGGCCCGCTGAAGCACGGTGAGCACGTCGTGCAGGGTGGCACCGCCCTCGAACTCGAGCGCGGTCAGGCGTGTGGAGACCTGGTCCAGGCGGCTGCGGTACTTGTCCAGCGTGGCCAGCGCCTGATTGGCCTTGGCCAGCACCACCGGAATGTCCTCCAGGATGTACTTGACGCCGTCGACGTACAGCGAGACGACCTCGCGGCGCTCGGAGATCGCCACCACCAGCGCGTCGGTCTGCTTGGAGACGCGCTCGGCGGTGCGGTGTCGCGTGCCGGTCTCGAAGGTCAGGATCGTCGGATCCGGCGTCAGCTGCACGTTGACCTGCGCGATCTTGGTGGCGTTCGAGCTCAGCACGATCGCGCCGTCCATCTTGGCCAGCTCGTAGAGCAGCGCGGGCGAGTACTCGAGGTCGAGCTTGATCCCGCCGGAGAACAGGAAGGCCAGCTCGTCGGCGTCGCCGATCACGATCAGCCCGCCCGTCCGGGCGTGCAGGATGTTGTCGACCCCCTCCCGCAGCGCCGTGCCGGGAGCCACCATCTCGAGTGCCCTCACGAGCCGCGAATCCTGTCGAGATTCGAGCTCTCCCTTGAGCTCTTCCCCGGAACGCGGCGGCATGAAGGCCGATTTTACCGCTTATGGACGGGCAATACCGGCGCTCACGCGGCGAGCGCTCCCCGCCGGTCGCCGAACGCCTGTGCGAGTGCCGCACGGAGCGTTCCATGCGCTTCCGGCTGGATCACCGGTCCCAGGCCGAATCTGGCCGCCTCGGCCAGCCGCCGGTCGCCATGAGCCACCGAACGGAGCTCGCCGGTCAGGCCGAGCTCGCCGAAGCAGGCCAGCGGCTGCCCGTCCGCCGCGCCGAGCGCCACGCCGCGGACGGCACTGGCCACCGCCAGCGCGACGGCCAGATCGGCTCCGGGCTCATCAACCCGCACGCCGCCCACCACGTTGACGAACACGTCCGAGGTGCCGGCGCCGATGCCGGCATGGCGGCCCAGCACGGCCAGCACGAGCGCCAGACGGTTGCGGTCGATCCCCGAGGCCACCCGCCGTGGCGGCACCAACTCGGAGCTCGAGACCAGCGCCTGAACCTCGACCAGCAGCGGCCGCGAGCCCTCGATGGCGCACAGCACCACGCTGCCGGGGGCACCAGTGGCCGCGCCCACGAATCGCGCCGAGGCGTCCAGGACCTCGACCAGGCCGTCGTCGCGCATCTCGAACACGCCCGCCTCGTTGGTCGAGCCGAAGCGGTTCTTGACCGCCCGCACGGTGCGGTACGTCCGCTCGCGCTCGCCCTCGAACTGCAGTACGCAGTCGACCAGGTGCTCGAGCACGCGCGGCCCCGCCAGTGCGCCGTCCTTGGTCACGTGCCCGACCAGCAGCACGGCGATGTCGAGCGCCTTGGCCACCCGCATCAGCGCGCCTGCCACCTCGCGCACCTGCGCCACCGATCCGGCCGCGCTCGAGAGCTCCATCGTGTGCAGCGTCTGCACCGAATCGATCACGCACACCTCGGGGCGCTCGTGCTCGAGCGTGGCCAGCACGCTGTCCAGATCCGTCTCGGCGATGACCGGGATCCCCAGCGCTCCGGTGCTCAGGCGCTCCGCCCGCAGCCGGATCTGGGCCGCCGACTCCTCGGCCGAGACGTACAGCGTGCGCCGGCCCGCCTCGTGCAGGTTGGCCAGCACCATCGTGGTCAGCGTCGACTTGCCGATGCCGGGGGAGCCACCGAGCAGCACGAGCGAGCCGGGAACGATCCCGCCGCCCAGCACGTTGTCGAGCTCCCCGATCCCGGTGCGCAGGCGCTCACGCTCGACCGCGGCGACGTCGCGCAGCGCAACCGGCCTCGCGGCCGCGGCACGGGTGGCGCCGGCTCGCGCGCCGCGTCCTGCCCCCGCCGCGGTGGCCGCTCGGCGGACCTGCTCGACCAGCGTGTTCCACTCTCCGCAGCCCGGGCACTGTCCGGCCCAGCGGGTGCTCTCGTGGCCGCAGGCGGAGCAGACATGGATCGACGTGGGTCGCGGCATGGCGAGCGAACGAGGCTACGCCGCGCGCCCGACGGAATCAGCCTGGGCGCCCGGCATCGCCGCTGTGCCGCTAAGCCGCGCGCGGGCCCATCGAGGCGGCGTATGCCGCAGAGTCCTCGAGCCGATCGTCTCCCCAGAACAGCTCGCCGGCCACGTCGACCGTCGGCACGCCGAACACCCCCAGGGTGTGCGCCGACTCCGTGGCGTCGCGCAGCGCTCGCTTGACCGCCGGATCGCGCATGGCCTCACGCGCCTCTTTGCGATCGAAGCCCGCCGCTGACGCGGCGGCCAGCACGTGCGCTTCGATGCTCAGCTCGCGGCCGCGCTGGAAGGCGTCGCGGAACAGCTGCCTGGTGAGCTCGTGGCCCCGCCCGGCCGCGAACGCCCACGTCACGACGCGCATGGCCATCAGGTAGTCGGTCGGCCACGGGTCGGGCCACACGATCGGTGCCAGCCCGTAGCCGCGCGCCCGGCGCTCGATCTCGGCCATCCCGGTCTGGCGCCGGCGATAGTCCCCGAGCGCCCACGAGCTGCGCCCGGTCAGCTTGAACAGGCCGCCGAGCAGGACCGGCTGCCAGCGAACGTCCCCCGGCAGGACCCCCTCCACCCGCTCGGCCGCGAGATACGCGTACGGCGAGCCGACGTCGAAGTAGAAGGTGGCAACCGGCACTTGCGCGTGAAACGAAGGCGATGGGCGGCGTGTGAGACGTTCGATAAACTGAACGATACGTTCTCTATGTTAGCGCCCCGCCCTCAGGATGTGCTGGCCGCCAACCTGCGCCGGCTGCGGATCGCGCGTCGGCTGTCGCTCTCGGAGCTCGCGCGCGCCACCGGCATGAGCAAGGCGACGCTGTCGAGCGTCGAGAGCGGGCGGTCCAATCCGACGATCGAGACGCTGGCCGCTCTGAGCGCCGCTCTGCGGGTGTCGCTGGCCGAGCTGCTCGAGGAGCCGCCCCTCGGCGAGGTACGGATCGTGCGGCGCGGACGCGACGTCGTGCTCGACCGAGTCGATGAGGCCAAGCTCGAGCTGGCCGAGCGCGGTTGGGGTCCTCACCACCGGGAGGAGCCCGACCCGGGAGCGGCCGGGGCGCGCGCCGGCGTCTACATCATCGAGGGGAGGCTGATCGCGGGGCCGGTCGAGCGGGTGACCGAACTCACAACCGGGGACTACGCATCGTTTCCTCTGGATGTGCCCCACGTCTACGAGACCGAGCGAACCGGCGCCCGGGCGCTGATCCTCACCTACGGCGGTTGAGATGCCGACGCCGATCACGATTCGCGAGCTCTCCCCCGCCGATCGGCACGCGATCGCCTTCACGTTCGGCCACCTCAGCGCGGGCTCGCGCTACCAGCGCTACTTCACCGCCAAACCGGCGCTGACCCCGCGCGAGCTGCAGACCCTCCTCGCCGTCGACCACTGGCATCACGAGGCGCTGATCGCCTACTCGCCCCCGCCCCGGGCGCCGATCGGGATTGCCCGCTACGTGCGCCTGGACGAGGCGTTCGACGTCGCCGAGCTGGCCATCGAGGTGGTCGACGGATGGCAGCGGCGGGGCGTGGGCATGGCGCTCATGGCGGCGCTCGCCGAGCGGGCCAGAGCCGCCGGCATCCGCCGCTTCCACGTGTCGATGCTCCGCGAGAACCGGGCCGCGCGGAAGCTGGCCAACCACCTAGGGCCGGCGACCGTGCTCTCGGCCGCCGGCAGCCTGGTGGAAATCAGCTATTCGGTCTCGGCGGTCTCGGCGGGGCCGGCCGGGTCCTCGGAGCCGGCTTCCACGCTCGCCTCGCCCTCGCCGCCCTCGCCGGCACCGACCGCAACCGGTGTTGGCTTCGGCGCGGGCTCGATCACGGTGAGCTTGACCTCGCCCTCGCCCTCCTTGCGCTCGCCCTCCTTGCGCTCGCCCTCCTTGCGGTCGCCGTCCGTCGACGTCTCGACCATCACGGTCGAGCCCGACGGCACCTGCGAGCGCAGGACGAAGTCGGCCAGCGGATCCTCGATGTAGCGCTGGATCGCCCGGCGCAGCGGGCGCGCACCCATCGTCGGATCCCATCCCTTGTCCACGAGCAGATCCTTGGCCTCCTCGGAGAGCTCGAGCTGGAGCTCGCGCTCGGCCATCGAGGCGCGGATCCGCTGCAGCAGCAGGTCGACGATCTCCTTGATCTCGTCCTTGGTCAGCTTGTGGAAGACGATGACCTCGTCGATCCGGTTCATGAACTCGGGGCGGAACACCTTCTTGAGCTCGCCCATGATCCGGGTCTTCATGTCGTCGTAGCTGATGCCGGTCTCTTCCTCGCTGGTCGAGAACCCGATGTTGAACTGCCGCGAGATCTCCGAGGCCCCGATGTTCGAGGTCATGATCACGATGCAGTGGCGGAAGTCGACCGTCCGGCCCTGGGCGTCAGTCAGCCTGCCGTCCTCCAGGATCTGGAGCAGGATGTTGAAAACGTCCGGGTGGGCCTTCTCGATCTCGTCCAGCAGCAGCACGCTGTAGGGCTTGCGCCGCACGGCCTCGGTCAGCTGGCCGCCCTCGTCATAGCCGATGTAGCCCGGAGGCGACCCGACCAGACGCGACACCGCGTGCTTCTCCATGTACTCGGACATGTCGATGCGGATCATGGTGTCCTCGTCGCCGAACAGGAACTCGGCCAGCGTGCGCGCCAGCTCGGTCTTGCCCACGCCCGACGGGCCCAGGAAGATGAACGAGCCGGTCGGCCGCTTCGGGTCCTTGAGGCCGGCCCGCGAGCGGCGGATCGCCTTGGAGACGACCTCGATCGCCGGGTGCTGGCCGATCACGCGCTTGTGGAGCTCCTCCTCCATGCGCATCAGCTTGGCCGTCTCGGCCTCGGTCAGCTTGAACACCGGGATGCCGGTCCACATCGAGACGATGTCGGCGATCTCCTCCTCGCCGATCGACGGGCGCTCGGTGGACTCGCCGGCCTCCCACTGCTCGGCCAGCTCGCGCTTGCGCTGAGTCAGGCGGCGCTCCTTGTCGCGCAGGTTGGCGGCCTTCTCGAACTCCTGGTTCTCGATCGCCTCCTCCTTGGCCCGGCGGGTCTCCTCGATCTCGTCCTCGAGCTCGCGGTACACGGGCGGCGAGGTCATCGACTTGATCCGCATGCGTGATGCGGCTTCGTCGATCAGGTCGATCGCCTTGTCGGGCAGGAACCGGTCGGAGATGTAGCGGTCGGCCAGCTCGGCGGCCGCCTCGAGCGCCTCGTCGGTGATGTTCACCTTGTGATGCTGCTCGTAGCGGTCGCGCAGGCCCTTGAGGATCTGAACCGTCTCCTCGGTGGAGGGCTGGTCGACGGTGATCTTCTGGAACCGGCGCTCCAGGGCGGAATCCCGCTCCAGGTACTTGCGGTACTCCTCCAGGGTCGTCGCGCCGATCGTCTGGAGCTCGCCACGGGCCAGGGCCGGCTTGAGGATCGAGGCCGCGTCGATCGCGCCCTCGGCGGCGCCGGCACCGACCAGGTTGTGGAGCTCGTCGATGAACAGGATGATGTCGCCGCGCTGGGTGATCTCCTTCATCACCTTCTTGAGGCGCTCCTCGAACTCACCGCGGTACTTGGAGCCGGCCACCAGGGCGGCCAGGTCCAGCGTGTAGATCTGCTTGCCCTTGAGTAGCTCGGGGACCTCGCCGTGCGTGATCCGCTGGGCCAGGCCCTCGACCACGGCGGTCTTGCCGACGCCTGGCTCGCCGACCAGCACCGGGTTGTTCTTGGTCCGGCGCGAGAGGATCTGCATGATCCGCTCGATCTCGGTCTCGCGACCGACCACGGGGTCGAGCTTGGACTCGGCGGCCAGCTTGGTCAGGTTGCGGCCGAACTGGTCGAGCAGCTTGGAAGACTTCTTGCCGCTCGGGTCCTGCCCGGCGGCGGCTGCACCGGCGCCCGCGCCACCGCCGCGCTGGCGGCTGCCCGGGCCGGAGAGCATCCGGATCACCTCGTTGCGGATCTTCTCGGAGTCGGCGTCGAAGTCGAGCAGGATCCGCGCCGCGACGCCCTCGTTCTCGCGCACGAGGCCCAGCAGGATGTGCTCGGTGCCGATGTAGTTGTGGCCAAGGCTCAGAGCCTCGCGGAGCGCGAGCTCGAGCACCTTCTTGGCGCGTGGCGTGAACGGGATCTGGCCGGAGGTGACCTCTTCGCCGGAGCCGACGATCCGGACCACCTGAGCGCGCACCCGCTCGACCGTGATGTCGAGCGACTCGAGCACGCGGGCTGCCAGTCCCTCTTCCTCGCGCAGCAGCCCAAGCAGGATGTGCTCGGTGCCGATGTAGTTGTGCTTGAGCGTCCGCGCTTCCTCTTGAGCCAGGACAACTACCTGACGGGCTCGTTCTGTGAATCGCTCGAACATGGTTCTTCTCTCTGCGTGCGGTGGGTCTCGGGCTGGTCGGTCGGGGTGGTTTTCCGGTCTTCTCCTCGCCTACCTGCTTCGGTACATGGTAGTTCGCGCCTGCGCGGACACCGACGATTCCGTTCTACCCACCTTGTCGGCACGAATACGACATTTGATGAGCCAAACGGTCTCGATTTATCGGGGCCATAGGCCAGTCTACCAACGGGCCTACCGCTCTCCGGGCGGCTTGCCGGTCGCCTGTGCGCGACTTCACAGCATGTTCATGTTCGCCGGGGGGGTTGGCGGTGGGATTCCGGATCCCATTCGTACTCGATCTGCCGCGCCGTGCGGACGGCCAGATCGCGCCCCGCGAAGCGCTCCACGAGGTGCAGCGCCATCGCGATTCCCGAGCTCAGGCCGCCCGACGTGACCACCTCGCCGGCATCGACCCAGCGCACCCAGGCCTCCCCGCGAGCGGCTCCGTCCGGGCCCAGCCGCCCCGCCAGATCCTCCACGTCCTCCCAGTGCGTCGTCCACGGCCGGCCCTCGAGCGCCCCGATCGCCCCCAGCACGAACGCCCCGGTGCACACCGACGAGACGACCGACGCGTCCGCGGCCGCCCGGCGCACCGCCCCAACCAGGTCCGAGTCGTCGAGCACCTCGTCGATCCTGACCGCCCCCGGCACCACCAGGACGTCGAGCCGCCCGGCCTCCTCGAGCGTGGCCTGCGGCGTCAGCCGCAACCCACCGTAGGCCGACACCGGCTCGCCGGAGACCCCCAGCGTGAGCACCTCGAACGGCGCCTCGCCGCCGTCCCGCTCGACCAGCCGCGAGGCCGTCAGGAACACCTCGTACGGCCCACCCACGTCGAGCAGGTCCACCTGCTCAAAAACGACGATCCCGATCCTCATGATCGGCGTGCATATCACGTCACGCGACGCGGCGCCCGGCAAGCGTGACGAATTCAGCCGCGAAATCCAGGCTTAACTCGTCACGCCTCACGGGATCGACGTGGAGTGACGGTCGTGGGCCTGGCGGGTGGATCGGCGGCAGGGCGCGCGCGGTAGCCCGTCTGGACCCCCTCGCGTCAAATCGACCTTCGACAACGTCGAGAGTGGCGAGAGCACGCGGGTCCAGACGGGTAGCCCGCGCGCCCCAGACGCAAACCCCGCGGGCACAGGACCGCCTAATCTCGCATGGCCGGGAACAGCACGACCTCCCGGATCGAGCGCTTCCCGGTCATGACCATCACGAGCCGGTCGATGCCGATGCCGATCCCGCCGGTGGGCGGCATCCCCTGTTCCAGGGCCTCGACGAACGCCTCGTCGTATGGCTGGGCCTCCACGTCGCCGGCACCGGCCAGCGCGCGCTGCTCCTCGAAGCGCCGGCGCTGCTCGTCGGGGTCGTTCAGCTCGGTGAACGCGTTGGCGATCTCCATCCCGCCGACGTAGGCCTCGAAGCGCTCGACCAGCCCGGGCACCGAGCGGTGACGCTTGGCGAACGGTGACAGCTCGACGGGATAGTCGATCAGGAAGGTCGGCTCGATCAGCGTCGGCTCGACGTGCTTGGTCACGAGCTCGTCGACCAGCTTCGGCCATGCCTCGTCCTCTGGGACGGCCAGACCGCGGGCGCTCATGGCCGCCGCCAGCGAGTCGCGGTCCGACTCCTGCATGATGTCGATGCCGGTCCGCGAGCGGATCGCCTCGGGCAGCGTCTCGCGCCGCCACGGCGGCGTCCAATCGATCTCCCCGGCGTACCCCACCTCCGAGGCCACGTACGAGACCAGCCGCTCACACCGCGATGCGATGTCCTCGTAGTCGGCGTACGCCTCATACCACTCGAGCATCGTGAACTCCGGGTTGTGGGTGGAGTCGACGCCCTCGTTGCGGAAGTCCTTGCCGAGCTCGTACACCCGTTCCAGCCCACCCACGATCAGCCGCTTCAAATAGAGCTCGGTCGCGATGCGCAGATAGAACTCGCGATCCAGCGCGTTGTGGTGGGTGGTGAACGGCCGGGCCGCCGCACCGCCGTATAAAGGCTGCAAAACAGGGGTTTCGACCTCGATGAAGCCGTCGGCGTCGAGGAACCTACGCACGGCCGAGACCACCCGTGCGCGCGTGATGAACAGCTCGCGCGCCTCCTCGTTGGCAATCAGGTCGAGCTCGCGCCGCCGGAAGCGGGTCTCCACGTCGGTCAGCCCGTGGTGCTTCTCGGGCGGGGGCCGGAGCGACTTGGCCAGCAGCGTGAACTCGAGCACGCGCAGCGTCAGCTCTCCCCGCTTCGAGACGAATGCCAGTCCGTCGACGCCGATCAGGTCGCCCAGGTCGAGCCCGAGCAGCCGGTCCATCCCCTCCGGCCCGAGCTCGTCGATCCGGGCCTGGAGCTGGATCCGCCCCGAGCGGTCGACCAGGTCCAGGAACGCCATCTTCCCCTGGCCGCGGCGCGCGGCCAGCCGCCCCGCCACCCGGTGGCGGTCAGACGTCTCCTCCCCGGGCGACAGACCCTCGTGCGCGGCGCGCACGGCCGCGATCGGCTCGACGCCGTCGAACTCGTGCGGGAATGGATCGATCCCGGCCTCGCGCAGAGACTCGAGCTTGCGCCGGCGCGTGGCGAGCAGATCGTCCGCGCCGGATGCCGACGCTTCTGAGCGCCCGATCGAATCATCCGCGCCGGGGGCCGGGTCGGCCACGGCGGATTCCCTACTTGGTCTCGACGTCGATCTTGGTGATCTTCAGCCGCCGTTCCCCCCTCGGCGTGGTGATCACGACCTCGTCGCCGCGCTTGCGCCCGAGCAGTGCCTTGCCGACCGGCGACTCGTTCGACAGCTTGGCCTCTCCGGGGCTGGCCTCGGCCGACCCCACGATCGTGTACCTGGTCGACTTACCGCCATCGTCCTTGACGTGAACCACCGAGCCGACCCGTACCTGGTCGGTGCCGAGGTCGGACTGGTCGATCACCGTCGCCGAGCGCAGCTTCTCCTCCAGCGAAGCAATCCGCGCCTCGAGCATCGCCTGCTCGTTCTTGGCGTCGTCGTACTCGGCGTTCTCCGAGATGTCGCCGAACTCTCGTGCCTCCTTGATCCGGGCAGCGACCTCGCGCCGGCGCGTGGTGGTCAGTTGATCGAGCTCGGCCTTCAGATTGGCCAGCCCTTCTGGAGTGATGATGACGTCCTTAGGCATGATGCAGACCTGTATTCGATGGGCGCCGCCGGTCTTCTCCGGCGGTCCGGACGAGAAAAAACCCGCCGGTTAAGCGGGGATTTCCTACGCAGCTGGGCTACGTGGGCGGATGAGTATAGGGCCCAATCGCGCGGGGGCGCGATTGGGCTTAAGAGAATTGCCGGGGGGCAATTCTCTCGGCCCCGGGTCGCCCCTCAGGGGCGATGGCCCTCAATCTCATCCGCTTGCTGGAAGGTGGGCCGGTTGACCCATTCGATCAGCGGCTCGGTGATCACGCCGATCGGCCTGAACTGGATCGAGTCGAAGCACATCTGATCGCCCGCGGAGCACACGTTGTCGGCCGGATAGACCTGCTGCGCAGACTCCCCGATGGCCTGGCTGAGCGACGCTTCGAGCGCCGCACGGCACTGGGCCAGCGAGCCGCCGCCGCAATAGATCCGGTTGAGCGGCCCGTCCACCTTGTTCCCCAGCACGGCGCGCAGGTCCTTCTGAACGATGCCGTAGAAGCCGACGTCGAAGGCCGAGCCGACGTGGGCGCCGCCGAACCCGTGTCCGGGCACGTCGTCGATCGGGAACGCGCTCTCGACCTGCCCGAGCAGGTTCGAGCCGAGGACCGGGCCGAACTCGCCGCTCACGAGCAGCGGCCACCAGGCGTCCATGATCCGGATCGCGTCGCTCTGGTCATACGCACCCGAGGCGCCCGGATGCTCCCGGTTGATCCGATGCGCCCCGCTGGCCACCCAGGTCTGGAGCTCGTCCACCGCGTTCGCCAGCGCCGGATCGCTCGGGTGCCCGATGATCTGGAGGGCGTACGGCAGCACCTCGACGCCGCGCAGGTCCTGGGTGCCGGCGCCTGCCATCGCGTTGATCAGGTCGGCCAGCGTCATCTTCCCGCCGCTCTGCGCGAGCTCGGAGCTGATCCCGGCGTCGAGCAGCTGTGAGCGGTAGACCGACGAATACTCCTCGGCGGTCGCGGTGTCGTTGTAGCCGGGCGCCTGCTTGTTGTTCCAGCTCGTGATGTAGGACTGGTCGACGGTCTGCGGGTGCGCGCTCTGGGGTGTCTGCTGCTCGGTCACGCTCGCCGGGGTCATCTGGGCCGCCGGGTGCAGCCCCGGCCAGGCGTCCTGAGCCCAGCTCGGGAACAGCGGGTCGGTGTTCGGCGCGCGCACCGGGTTCTGGCCCGAGTTGAAGTACGCGATGTGCTGGTTGTCCGCGTAGAACCAGTTGAACGTGTAACCGATCTGGAAGGCGGCGTTCATGAAATCCTGCGGGTTCTGCATCTCGGCCGGCTCGTTGAAGCGCTCGAAGCCGACTGCCGAGTCGAGCTCGTGCATGTAGGTCGAGCGCAGGTTGGTGTAGACGACCGGCTGGCCGTTGATCTTGCCGCGGGCGATCACGATCCCGTACCCGGTCCGCTTGGTCTGGAAGGTCACCGAGCCGGCCGGTGTCGAGTCGCCCAGGTTCGGCTGCCACGACTCACTGCGGGTCAGCGTCTCCATCTGCACGCACTGCCCGTTCAGCACGTAGTAGTCGGAATCCGTCGTCACCGCGCCGCCGCTCGGATTGCACAGCGGCGCGGCGAACGTGTCGATGATGTTCTGGCCCGCCGAGGTCGCCGACCACGCGTAGTCCTGGCCGTGCCCGAGCTGGACGTACAGGTTGGTGCCCGGGAACGCGGCGCCCTCGGCGTCGATCCCCGGACCGTGGATGTCCTGCTCCATCAGGATCTGCGGGCTGAAATAACTGACCTGCGGCCCCATCACGGCCAGCGGATGTCCGCTCGCGCTGTCCGCGGCGCTGACCAGCAGGGCGTTCGACATCCCCCGCCCGAAGGCCAGCAGCGACCGACTCAGGTTCGAGGCCCCGGCGGCCGGCCTGGCCTTGGACCCCGCCGTGGCCGAACTCGACTCGCCCGGCGGGACGGCTCCCGCCGCCACCGGGTTGGCGTACTGCACCGACCCCGGGTCGGGCAGCGCCACCGTCGGCTGGACCGCCTTGCTCGGCACCGGGAGCGTCTGGTACGGGAACGACTGGCCGCGCACGGTGGTCGGCGCCTCGGGGTCGGACGGGTCGTCGAAGCTGAGGAAGGTGGCAAAGCCGGAGCCGTCCGCGACCGCCCCGGACCGCGCCGCGATCCGGCCGGCGCCGAGCCCCGCCTTGCCGGCTTGGCGGGTGCCCGGGCGCACCCGGGGGCCGCGACGCGCACTCGCCGCGACAGCCAATTTCTTGCCCTTCGGCTTGCCCTTGCCCTTCTTCTTTTTCTTCTTGGGCTTGTGCTTCGTCGTGGCCGGCGCCGGGCTCGAAATCAGCTCGGGCGACCCGGCCACGTTCGCGCGCTCGGCGCCGAACTGGGCCTTGAGGTTCTCGTACAGGACGGCGTTCGACAGCTGCTGACCTCCGCCGTTGCCGAAGATCCCGCCGACCAGCGTGGCGATCGCGACGACGTCGTTGACCGTGAACGGCTGCGGCCCGAGCGGCTGCCCGATCGCCGCATATTCGGCCGGCAGCATGGTCAGGGCGTGCAACGGGCTCTCTGCGGTCGAGACGTAGGCGTTGATCCCGGCGACGTAGTTGGTCGCGTCGCTCATGATCTGCTGCCCGTCGGGCAGGTTGGCCGCCGCCCAGCCGGCCTGGTTGGTCAGGTCCTGCTCGGTGTAGGGCTCGTTCTGCCACACGCTCTCGTCCATGCCGGCGTTGGCGCCACCGGCGAACTGCGCGAGCTCGCCGCGCCCGGCGTGCCGGAGCACGTCGATGAAGAACAGCCGGTCCTCGGCCGTCGCGTAGCCGATGCCGAACATCAGCGCCGCGCGCGTGTCCCCGTAGATATGCGGCACGCCGAACTGCGTGTCGCGCTCGATCGTCACCCCGGGCTCCGGGCTCTCGGTGCTGGCCACGTTCGCAGGCCGCACGCCGAAGGTGGCGTCCTTGTAGAACTGCGGGATCTGCGCCTCGGTGATCGGCACCGCGGTGGTCAGCCCGGAGTACATCCCGAGCTGGTCGTTCGTGTGGGCGGGATACGCGCCGGCCGCCTTGAAGGCCGCCGCCTGCGCGGCGTCGTCGAAGCCGTTCTGGCCCGGCGGGAGGATGTTCCGGAAGCCGCCGTAGTCGTTGGTTCCGTACGGCTGCACCTGGGCGCTCGCGGCCGGGGCGCCCGCCAGCGCGAGCGCGATCACGATCACGATCACGGCCATCCCGCCAATGCGCCGGAACATGGCGCGGCAGGCTACTACTAAGCCGCGGCGACGCGCGCCGGTTCGGATGGCGCCGCGGAGGCCTGGATGAGCTCGCGCGCCGCCTCGAGCGTCGGCGCGGTCTGGAGCGCCGCCTGCAGGGCCTTCCCGCCACCCAGGCGCTCGACGTACCACGGATAGAACTTGCGCAGATAGCGCGTGGCCCGCTCACGCCCCAGGTGCTCGACCGCCCGCTCGATGACCCAGTCGAGCTCGTCCAGGATCTCGTCGCGGTCGGGCTCGGTGCTGCGCCGGCCGAGGACCTGCTCGAACAGCCACGGATTGCCCAGCGATCCTCGCGCCAGGAGCACGGCCTCGGCGCCCGTCTGCTCGAACGCGGCGCGCACGCGCTCGGGGCGGTCCAACCCGCCCGAGATCAGCACCGGGACCGGCAGCTCCTCGACCAGCCCGCGCGCCAGCTCGTAGTCGGGCTTGCCCTTGTGGCGTTGGGAGGCGTGCCGGGGATGGATCGAGATGCCGGCCACGCCGCCGTCGAACACGAGCCGGCGGGCCACCTCGAGGCCGCTCTCATCGCCCGGTCGCTGACCCGAGCGAAGCTTCACCGTCACCGGCAGCCCGCTCCCGCGCGCCGCCGCGCGCGCCACCGCCACCGCGCGTTCGGGCTCGGCCAGGAGGGCCGCGCCGGCGCCGGTCTTGCACACCTTGGGCACCGGACAGCCCATGTTGATGTCGATCAGGTCTGCCCCGGCGGCGGCCACGCGCTCGGCGGCCGACGCCATCACGTCCGGATCGTGGCCGAACAGCTGGACCGAGACCGGGTGCTCGTCGGCGTGGATCCGCAGCAGCTCGCGGCAGGTACGCTCGTTGCCGTAGTGCACCGCGAAGCTCGAGACCATCTCCGAGACCACCAGCCCCGCTCCGTGACGCTTGGCCTGCAGGCGCACGAACCAGTTGCCGATCCCGGCCAGCGGCGCCAGCACGGCGCGGTTGGGGATCGTCACGCCGCCCAGCTGCCAAGCATCCTCGAGAGATCGAGCCATCGCGTTTCATGGTACGAATGCCCGGCATGAATCTGTTCGACGCGCTACGCCCCTGGTCGGAGGTGGTGCTCGAGCAGGTTCCGGGACTCGAGCTGTTCGACGCCCACACACACCTCGGGCAGAACGACCCTGACGGGATGAAGCAGACCGGAGCCGAGCTGGTCTCGGCGCTGCACCTCGCCCGTGCGCGCGGCGCGTTCACGTTCCCGTTCCACGAGCCGGACGGCTACGGCGACGCCAACGACGACGTCCTGGCCGCGGCGCGCGAGGCCCCCGACGGGCTGCTCGTCCCGTTCTGCCGGGTCAATCCGCACGACGACCCGCTGCCCGAGGCCGAGCGCAGCCTGGACAACGGGGCTCGGGGGATCAAGCTGCACCCGCGCGCCGAGGAGTTCACGCTCGACCATCCGAACGTACGGCCGCTTATCCGGCTCGCCCACGAGCGCTCGCTACCGGTGCTGATCCACGCCGGCCGCGGCATCCCCGCCCTCGGCCTGCACGCCGTGCAGCTCGCCGAGGAGTTCGAGAACGCCCGGCTGATCCTGGCCCACGCCGGGATCTGCGACCTGTCCTGGATCTGGCGCGTGGCCGGCGATCTGCCCAACCTCCTGTTCGACACCGCCTGGTGGATCCCGGCCGACCTCGAGACGCTGTTCTCGCTCGTCCCGCCCGGGCAGATCCTGTTCGCCTCGGACGCCCCGTACGGCCACACGTTCATCTCGGCCGCCTTCCAGCTGCGCTGGCCGCTCCAGCTCGGCCTCTCGCCCGATCAGATCCGCTCGATCGCCTCGGGTCAGTCGCTGCGCCTCGCCGCCGGCGAGCCGCTCGCCCCGTGTGGGCCGGCCATCGGCGAGCGCGAGCGCGCGCCGCACGTGCTGCTCGACCGCGTCGCGTTCTTCCTGCTGTTCAGCGCGCTCGGCACGATGCGCGGCATCGATCCCACCGAGATGCTCGCGCTGGCCCGGCTCTCCTGTGACGTCCCGGACGAGATCGACGACGCGCCGGTGTTCGCCGCGATCCTGGCCCTGCTCGACGACTACGAGGAGTACGCCGACGAGCATCCGGCGGACCGGCGGCGGATCACCTTCCTGATCCTGGCCGCCACCGTGGCCCGCACGCCCGGCGTGCCGATCCCTGCCGAGGCTCTCAGCCGCCGCGATTCCGCTCCCAGATCAGCCGCAGCCCGGTGAGCGTGAGCAGGTCGTCGACCTCGTCGATCGTCTCGCGGATGAACGGCACGAGCACGCCGGCCAGGCCGCCGGTGGCGATCACGCACGTGCCCGGGCCGAGCTCGCCGCGCAGCCGCCGCACGATCCCCTCGACCTGACCGGCGAAGCCGTACACGATCCCGCTGCGGATCGCGTCGACGGTGTTCTTGCCGATCAGCGTGCGCGGCGGCGCGAGCTCGACCTTGGGCAGCTTGGCCGCGCGGTCGTACAGCGCGTCGATCGAGATCTCCGCGCCGGGGGTGATGATCCCGCCCAGGTACTCGCCGGCCGCCGACACGATGTCGTAGGTGATCGCCGTGCCGAAGTCGACGATCACGCACGTGTCCTTGACCTTGTCGTAGGCGGCCACCGCGTTGGCCAGGCGGTCGGCGCCCACCTCGTGCGGGTTGTCGTAGCGGATCGGCATGCCGGTCCGGATCGACGGGCCGACCACGAGCATCTCGTGGCCGAGGTAGAGCCGGGCCATCAGCGTCCACTGCTCCGATAGCTGCGGGACGGTCGAGGACACGATCGACTCGCCCACGTCCTTCAAGGCCATCCCGCGCAGCGCGAGCAGGTTCGACAGCGCCGCACCCAGCTCGTCGCCGGTCGAGTCGCGCACGGTGGCGAACCGCCAGTGCTCGGCCACCGTCGTCTCGCCGTCGGCGAACAGGCCGAAGTGGGTCTGGGTGTTGCCGACGTCGACGACCAGCAGCATGGCGGAACCCTAACTGGCCCCGCCCCCCGGTCGTGTTTGGGGCCTCGCATGGGAATCCGGCGGCGGCGCCGACTGCGACCCGGGACGCGCCGGGGCCGGATCCCGCCGGAATCCGGCCCCCAGAGTTTGGGTCATTGAAATCGCGCCGGGGCCGGATTCCGCAAGCTCGGCGTCCCTGGGGCCGGTCCCGCGCCGGCTACAGCAGCGGCTCGGCCGCCCGCCTGACCTCCTGGCCGGGGCCGAGCGCCGCCAGCGCATCAGCCAACCGCGTCCCGTCGGGCAGGGTCAGATCTGGGTCGAGCTCGAGAAGCGGAACCAGCACGAACCGCCTCGACGTGACCTCGGGATGGGGCAGCGTCAGCCGGTCGGACGCGTACTGGACCTCGTCGAGCAGCAGCACGTCGACGTCGATCGGCCGCGGCCCGTGCCGCACGCCCCCCGGCTCGCGACCCAGCGACCGCTCGACCGCCTTGCACGCATCGAGCAGCTCCTCCGGGCCGTGTGCGGTCTCCACCCGCAGGCAGGCGTTGAAGAACTCGCGCTGGTCGAGGACCAGGCCCACCGGCTCCGTCTCGTACACGCTCGACGAGGCGAGCACGTCGACCCCGTGGTCGGGCAACGCCGCCACCGCATCCAGCAGCTGCACCCGCCTGTCGCCGACGTTCGAGCCCAGGCCGAGATAGCCCGGGGTCACGTCACTCGGCCTCGCGCCACACCGGGGCCGGCGTCGTCACTCGGCCTCGCGCCACACCTCGACCGACACCTCGCTCACCGGCAGCGCCATCGGCGGCTCGGGCTTCGCCGCCTTGACCCACACCGCGTTGGCGTCGTAGCGCTCGAGCAGGCGGTCGGCCACCGCCGCGCACAGCCGCTCGAGCGTCTTGTACGAGCGCTGCTGGGCGACCAGGTTGGCCGTCTCGCACACCTGGGCGTAGTCGACCGTGTCCTCGATCCGGTCGGTGACCGTCGCGTCGCACTCTCCGACGTCCAGCCGAAGGTCCACCAGGAGCCGCTGGCCCACCTCCCGTTCCGCCGCGGTGACGCCCACGTGGGTGAACAGCGACAGGCCGCTCACCTCGATCGTCACCTCGGGCTCGGGGTGCCCCTCCTCCTCGTCGTCGTCCTCTTCTACCTCGTCGAACTCGTCCGGATCGTCCATGGCGGGCTGACCGTAGCACTCGCAACCGTCAGCGCGTCGTGGACCGGCCCGACGTCGTGGACGCGGAACACCCGAGCCCCTCGCTCGTAGGCGATCACGTTGGTGGCGATCGTCCCGGGCAGCCGGTCGTCGGGAACCTCCCGCCCCGTGAGCCGGCCGAGGAATGACTTGCGGGAAGTGCCGACGACGAGCGGCCGCCCAAGGTCCAGGAACTCGCCGAGCCGGCGCAGCAGCTCCAGGTTGTGCTCGATCGTCTTGCCGAACCCGATCCCCGGATCGAGCAGGATCCGCTCCTCGGCGATCCCGGACTGCACTGCGAACGCCATCCGCTCGGCCAGGAACGCCTTGATGTCGCTCACCACGTCGTCGTAGCGAGGGTCGTCCTGCATCGTGCGCGGGTCCCCGAGCATGTGCATCAGGCAGCACTCGGCCCCGGCCGCCGCCACGACGCCCGCCATCCCCGGATCGCCGCGCAGCGCGGTGACGTCGTTCACGAGCGTGGCGCCGGCCTCGAGGGCGTGCGCGGCCACAGCGCTCTTGGACGAGTCGATCGAGATCTGGGCGCGGGCGCCGCGCTCGATCAGCCCCTCGATCACCGGAATCACGCGCCGCAGCTCCTCGGACTCGGACACCGACGCGGCCCCCGGCCGCGTCGACTCGCCGCCAACGTCGAGGATCGCCGCACCCTCCGCCTCGAGCTCCAGCCCGTGCGCGATCGCCGTCTCCGCGGCCAGGTAGCGGCCCCCGTCCGAGAACGAATCGGGCGTGACGTTGATCACGCCCATGATCCGGAAGTCCGCCCCGCCTGGCGAGCTACTCATCCGGCCACCGGCCGTGGCGATCGAAGTACTCGCGTGCCTCCTCCTCGCGATCGCGCTCGCGGTTGGACTCGACGCTCATCCGGAACATCCAGTTGATCATCCACACGATGATCGCGACGATGACCAGGCCGACGCCGGCGCCGGCGGCCGCCGTCTTGCCGTGGCCGATCACGATCGCCACCGCGCCCGCGACTGCGATCGCCACCGGCACCACCACGCGGGTGGCGGCCAGCACGACGCGGCCGACGCTGCCGGGCTGTTCGCGCTCGTTCGACATCTCGACGGGATAGTGTCCTCGAACATGCCCGAGCACACGTCCGGACCGCGGCCCGACCATTCACTCACCCGCCGATCGCTGCTGAGCGCTGCCGCCGGCGGGGCCGCGCTCCTGGCCACGCGCGGGCTCCCGGCCTGGGCCCGCCCTGTAGCGGGGGCCGCTGCCTTGCGCCAACCCGGCAGTCTCCCCTTCCCGGGCCGGCCCGAGGGCACCCCGACCATGCCCCAGATCGAGCACATCGTGGTGCTGATGATGGAGAACCACTCGTTCGACAACCTGCTCGGGATGGTCCCCCTCCGGGTCCCCGGCCGCCGGTCGGTCGACGGGTTCCGCTTCCGGCACGGCAAGCCGGTCAATGCCAACCCCGACGCCTCCGGCCACCCGGTCCTCGCCCAGCACGCGTCCTCCCCCTGCCAGCTCTCGGGGGAGCCCAGCCAGTCCTGGAACGCCAGCCACCAGGCCTACGACAACGGGCGCAACGACGCGTTCGTGACCGCGAGTGCCCCGGTCGCCATGCGCTTCTGGGACCAGCGCGACATCCCGTTCACCTACTCGCTGGTCGAGCATTTTCCGCTCGGCGAGCGCTACTTCTGCTCGGTGCTCGGCCAGACCTTCCCCAACCGCTGCTACCTGTTCGCGGGCACCTCGCAGGGGACGATCAACGACACGATCGCCGCGGGCCCCCCGGCCAACGGCTCGATCTTCGACCGGCTCGACGCCCATCACATCGATTGGGCCGTCTACTACGAGCCCCCCAGCTACCCGAGCTTCGAGCTCGTGCCCGGCACGAGCACGCCGGCCCGCGCCTCCCGGGTGCGCACTTTCGCCCGCTTCCAGTCCGACGTCGCGGCGGGTCGCCTGCCCCAGGTGACCTTCCTCGACCCCAACTACGAGACCACCTCGCAGGAGAACCCGCAGGACATCCAGCTCGGCGAGCGCTACATCGCGCAGGTCGTGCACGCCCTGATGGCCGCCCGCACCTGGAAGCACACCGCGCTGTTCATCACCTACGACGAGCACGGCGGCTACTACGACCACGTGCCGCCACCGGCCGCGATCCCGCCCGACTCGATCGCGCCGCTCCTCACCCCGACCGATGTCCCGGCCGGCTTCGACCGCTACGGGTTCCGGGTGCCGCTGATCGTCGTCTCACCCTGGGCCCGGGCCCGCTACGCCTCGCGGATCACCCAGGACCACACGTCGATCCCCGCCTTCATCGAGCGCAAGTGGAACCTGCCGGCGATGACCCTGCGCGACGCCAACGCCCACCCGATGACCGACTACTTCGACTTCCGCAAGCCGGCCTTCCTGACGCCGCCCAAGCTGGCCAAGGCACCGGCGCTCGGTCCGGGCCTCGCGGAGTGCCACGGGGCCGGGCTGAACCCGCCGCTGACGGGCTGACCGGGACTCCGGGCGCCGGCTATTCCGCGGTGCCGCCGGCGAGACCCGGGCGCGGCAGCGGCCGCGGGCCTTCGCGCTTCTCGCCGGCCGGCAGGCCCGGGATCGGCACCTCAGGCGGCAGCGGCGCCTCGGCGCCGAACACGTCGGCCTCGGACGAGCCGTCCAGGAGCGCCTCGAACTGCTCCTTCTCGATCGTCTCGCGCTTGATGAGGATGTCCGAGAGCTTCGACAGCGAGTCGCGATGCGAGCCCAGGATCTCCTTGGCCTGGATGTGCGCCTGCTCGACGATCCGCCGGATCTCGTCGTCGATCTCACGCGCGATCTCATCCGAGTAGTCGGGCTCGGCCGAGAACTCGCGGCCCAGGAACGGCATGCCATGGTCGTGCCCGAACACGCGCGGGCCGAGCTTCTCCGACATGCCGAAGCGCATCACCATCTGCTTGGCGGTCGCCGTGACCTTCTCCAGATCATTCGAAGCGCCCGTCGTGACCTCGCCGAACACGATCTCCTCGGCGGCGCGGCCGCCCAGCGTCATCGCCATCTGGTCCTGCAGCTCGGCGCGCGTCGTGAGGAACTTGTCCTCGGCCGGCATCGAGATCGTGTAGCCGAGCGCCTGCCCGCGAGAGATCACCGAGATCTTGTGGACGGGATCGGCGTTGGGGAGATAGTGGCCGACCATCGCGTGGCCCATCTCGTGGTAGGCGGTGATCCGCCGCTCCTTCTCGGACATCACGCGGGTCTTCTTCTCGGGACCCGCGATCACCCGCATGATCCCTTCCTCGAGCTCGACCTGGGTGATCTCGCGCTTGCCGTTGCGCGCGGCCAGCAGGGCGGCCTCGTTCACGAGGTTGCTCAGATCGGCGCCGGTGAACCCCGGCGTCTGGCCGGCCAGCGCATCCACGTCGATCTCCCGCGCCAACGGCTTGCCGCGCGTGTGGACGTCGAGGATCTTCCTGCGCCCGAGGCGATCGGGGCGGTCGACCACGATCTGGCGGTCGAACCGGCCGGGGCGCAGCAGCGCCGGGTCGAGAATGTCGGGCCGGTTGGTGGCCGCGATCAAGATGATGTTGTCCTTCATCTCGAACCCGTCCATCTCGACGAGCAGCTGGTTCAGGGTCTGCTCGCGCTCGTCGTGACCGCCGCCGAGTCCGGCGCCCCGGTGGCGCCCGACGGCGTCGATCTCGTCCATGAAGATGATGCAGGGCGAGTTCTGCTTGGCCTGCTCGAACAGGTCGCGCACACGCGAGGCGCCCACGCCGACGAACATCTCGACGAAGTCCGAGCCGCTGATGCTGAAGAACGGGACGCCGGCCTCACCGGCGACGGCGCGGGCGAGCAGGGTCTTACCGGTTCCCGGCGGCCCGTACAGGAGGACGCCCTTGGGGATCCGGGCGCCCAGCGCCTGGAACTTCTTGGGGTTCTCGAGGAACTCCTTGATCTCGTGCAGCTCCTCGACCGCCTCGTCCACCCCGGCCACGTCCCGGAAGGTGATCTTCGGGGAGTCGACCGACATGCGCTTGGCGCGCGACTTGCCGAACGACATCACCTTCGACCCGCCGCCCTGGACCTGGTTCATGAGGAAGATCCAGAACCCGATGAAGATCACGAACGGCAGGATGTAGGTCAGCAGCGACAGCCAGCCGTTGCTCGTCTTCCCCTGGATGTCGAAGTTGCCGGGCGGGAGGTTGAGGCTCTTGAGGTCGGCCCGGGCGGAGTCGATCAGCTGCGAGACGTACCCGTCGGGGTACCCGACCGTGTACTTGTTGCCGGTCGTGGTCGTGACCGCGGCCGTGTTGTCCTTCTCGTGCAGCGACAGGCTCTGGACCTGCGAGTGGTCGAGCTGGTAGACGAGGTCGCCGAAGGTCTGCTTCTGCGACTTGCTCGAGCTGCCGATCAGCTTCTGGGCGAAGAACGCGAGCACGACCACGATTAAGATCGGGAACGCAGCGCTCTTGAAAAACCTGCTCATGAACAAAAAATGCGACGCATGCCGCGCCTGGACTCGGAGTCTAAGACTGTCAAGCGTAGCATCTGGTTTGCGGCCGCCCACCAGGCCTGCACGCCATGATTCATGGTGTGTTCACTCCTTCAACGCGGCCACGTAGGGCAAGTTGCGGTAGCGCTCGTCGAAGTCCAGGCCGTACCCGATCGCGAACCGGTTGGGAATCTCGAACCCCACATACTTCGTATGTAGATCGACCTTTTGCCGGTCGGGCTTGATCAGAAGCGCGCAGACCTCCAGCGATCGGGGGTTTCGCCCCGCCAAGTTGCGCAATAGGTATTGCAGGGTCAGTCCGGAATCGACGATGTCCTCGACGATCAGCACGTCGCGGCCCTCGATCACCGCATCGAGGTCCTTGAGGATCCGGACCACGCCCGAGGACTTGGTGGCCGACCCGTAGGAGGCGACGGCCATGAAGTCGACTTCGCACGGGACGTCCAGCTGGCGCATCAGGTCCGAGAGGAACAGCACGGCACCCTTCAACACGCCCACGAGCAGCAGATCCTTCCCGGCGTAGTCCCGGGTCACCTCCGCGGCCAGCTCGCGGATGCGGCGCGTGAGGTCCTCGGCCGGGACGAGGATCTCCCCGATCGCGTCGTCGCCTTCCACGGCGGCGATTGTATGGGCGCGGCGCGAGCTCAGCTTCCCGAGCTCAGCCGGACCGCCTCGCGCGTGTCGGCGGTCACCTTGCAGCGCTCGGCGATGGCCAGTCCGGCCACCCAGACGATTTCGCCGCCGGACTCGACGATCGGGACCGCCTGGCGCTCGCGCCGCGGCACTCGCCGGCCGGTGAACAGATCCTGCAGCGACTTCCTGCCGCCGAGGCCCAGCGGGGCGATCCGGTCGCCGGGCCGCCAGGAACGCACGAGCAGTTCGCGCCCGAGCGCCGCGCGATCGAGCACCCCGGGCTCGGCGGCGGGCGGCGCGAGCTCGCAGCGCACCTCGAGGCCACCGAACGACACGCGCCCCGGGATGCCGAGCGCGACCGGCTCGGGCGCGGCCGCGGCGGGCCGGCCGAGCCGCTCGAAGCACAGCTGTCCGTACTCGGCGACCGCCCGCAGGCCCTCGCCGACGTCGAGCATCGCGGTGCCGTGGTCGCTGAGCGCCGCCAGCGCATCCGTCCGTCGCGCCACTCCGGCCGCGAACCCGCCGGCCGCCTCGTCGGCCAGGCGCTGGACCACGAGCCGGGCGAGCGCGTCCGGCAGCGAGCGCAACCGGTCCAGCGCCACCGAGTGCTCGCCGCCGAGCACCTCGTCCACGAGCGCGTCGAGCACGTGAGCCTCGTCGCGCAGGATCGCCGCCACCGCGAGCAGGTTCTCCTCGGCGGCCGGATGGATCGCCCGCAGCGCCGGGAGCAGCTGGTTCCGGACCCGGTTGCGAGCGTATGCGTCGGATGCGTTGCTCTCGTCCTCGCGCCAGGTCAGTCCGCGCGCGCGGCAGTAGGCCGCGGTCTCCTCGCGCGTGAACTGAAGCAGCGGGCGGATCAGCGACCCCTCGCGCGGACGCATCCCGAGCAGCGCCCGCCGGCTGGGCGAAGAGGCGAGGCGGTAGAGGAGCGTCTCGACCTGGTCGGTGGCGGTATGCCCGGCCGCCACCTCGGCCCCCCTCGTGCGTGCCACCTCGGCTGCCGCCCGGTAGCGCACCTCCCTCGCCCACGCTTGGACATTCCCGCGCGCGCGAGGAGCCGGCCGGCGCACCTCGAGGGCGACGCCGAGCCGCCGGCAGAGCGCCTCGCAGTGGCGCTCGTCCTCGTCCGCCGCGCCTCGCAGGCCGTAGTTGACGTGAAGCGCGCACACCGCGTCCGCGCCCGCGACGGTCACGGCCAGGTCGAGCAGGCAGGTCGAGTCGCGCCCGCCGGACAGGAGCACGACCGCCGCGCGCCCCGGAGCGAGCAGCCCCTCCTCGCGCACGCACGCCACGATGTCGCGATCGTTCATCGGCCGTTTCGCTCGCGGGCGATAAACACCTCGGTCGACTCCGTGAAGCCCTTGAGGCGCACCTCGGCGATCCGGTCGAACTCGAGGCCGTTCCGGACACGCTCGACGACCGGGCGGGTGACGAGCACTTCGCCGCCGGCCGCGCGGGCCGCCACCCGCGAGGCGATGTTCACGTCGCGGCCGTAGTAGTCACCGTCCCGGTACAGCGCGTTGCCGTAGTGGATGGCGATCCGGGGCAGGGCGCGCTGGTCCTGCTGGCGCTGGAACTCGACCGCCCACTCGGTCAGCCCGACCGGCTCCGACCCGACGATCATCACCTCGTCGCCGATCGTCTTGATCACGCGCGTGTCGTCGGGCAGCGATCCCTCGACCGCGTCCACGAACCGCTCCACCGCGTCGACCGCCTCGAGTTCGCCCGCCTCCTCGGTCAGCCGGGTATAGCCGGCCAGGTCCGCGAACGCGATGGCGACGCGCATCCGCCCGAGGTCGAGCGTGTCGTCGTCGAGGTCGGACTCCATGTGACCGACCACGTCCTGCTCCACGAAGTGCTGCAGGTAGCGCTGGTGGACGTGGTCCATCACCGGCGAGGACAGCGGCAGCAGACGGCGGGTGAGCTCGAGCATCTCGTCGGCCGTCTCGACGCCGGTGGCGCCGGAGCGCATCAGCGGCTCGTGGACATAGAGATGGAACAGCCGCACCTCCGCGTCGGCCACTCGGGCCATGGCCTTCCCGTAGACGCGCACGAGCTGGAGCAGTGCCACGAGCGGCAGCCCCGCGTCGAGCACGGTCGCCACGTAGCGCAAGAGCCGCTCATCGGTGGCCGAGATCCGGTGCGGATGCGCGGGAACGGTGCCGAGCGCCGAGAGGACCCGCTCGATCAGCGCCGGCTCGAGGCCGGTCCGCTGCGCGGCCTCCGCGACCGTATACGCGCCCTCGCCCGAGTGGAACAGCTCCTCCACGTAGCCGAAGGCGAGGCGGCCCGCCTCGCTGGCCTGCCGGATGTCGCGCAGCGAGTGCCCCCGCTCCCGCAGCCGGGCCACGATCCGCGCGTGGCTCACCGCCGCCGCCGACCAGCTGCCGTCATACGGGGGGATCAACCCCTCGCGGACCCAACGGCGCAGCGTGCTCGTGGCCACGCCAACCCTCTCGGCCGCCTCCTGGAGCGACAGATCTCCCGGCGAGGCACCGTTACGCGATTTTCCGGCTGCACTGGACATCCCTGGCTCAGTCTCCTACCCATCACGGCGGCACCGGTTGCGTCTTCCGGTGCCGGCGCTCCCGCGCCGTTCGATCGCACCGCGCCGATTCATAGTCGGCGGCGGGGCCTCGACGAGCACGAAGCCCCGCCGCCCGCGGGACTGACGGCCCGCTGCGTCGGCCGTAGGCGCTCGTCACGTTTCCGGCGGCGCCTCGCGACTGTGCTCCCCAGTGGCCTGGGAAGCGCGTCACGCTCCGGCCTGTTGCCTTGGTTAGCGGTGCCCTAGGTCTTACTCGCCATTCCCGGATCTGTCAATGGCAACGACAAGAAATGGGGGATAAATAACAATGCCCGCCGATGACCGCCCCGATCGGGCTTCAGCCCACTGCCGAGCTCGCCGACCGGGTGCTCCTGCCCGGCGATCCCGCCCGTGCCCTGTTCCTGGCCGAGATGCTGCTCGAGGGCACCAGGATGTTCAACCACCATCGCGGGCTGTGGGGCTACACCGGACGCGCCGCCGACGGCGAGGCCCTGACCATTCAGAGCACCGGGATCGGTGGTCCGAGCGCGGCGATCGTGATCTCCGAGCTCGTCAGCCTTGGCGCGCGGCGCTTACTGCGCGTGGGGACCTGCGGCGCGCTCGAGGCGGCCCTGGGGCTGGGCGACCTCGTGATCGTCACCGAGGCGATCGCCGCCGACGGGGCCAGCCGCGCACTCGGCGCCGCCGACCGGGTCACCGCCTCGGCGGGCCTCCTCGGGCCCCTCCGCGCCGCGGCCGGCGATCAGCCGGCCGTCCACACGGGACCGGTCGTCTCCACCGATCTGTTCTATGACGACCGCGGGCTCGAGCGCCACTGGAGCGAGACCGGCGCACTGGCCGTCGAGATGGAGGCCGCCACCCTGTTCACGCTGGCCGGCGCGCGCCGATTCGACGCCGCCGCACTGCTCGTCGTCTCCGACGTCGTGCTTCCAGCGCGCCGGCGGATCGGCCAGGACGAGCTGCGAACGGCCGAGCGCCGGATGGGCGAGATGGCCCTGCGCGCCCTGGCGCCCGGCGCTTAGCCGGTCCCGGAGTCGGACGCGGACCCGGTGCTCCGGCGAGCCGTCCGCCCGCGCGTGTCGACCTCCGAGGCCACCGCCGCAGGCGCCGCCGCCGGCTGGTCGATCGCCGCCGCCGACTGGTCGATCGCCGCCTCCAGCCGGGCGAGCACCTCCTCGATCGCGGCCAGCCGCTTCTCGATCGCGGTCGAGGACCCGAGCTGGTCGGTCCGCTGCTCGATCCGGTCCAGCCCGTCCTCGATCGTCTCGAGCCGCTGGGAGACGCTGCGTAGGCGCCGGGTCAGCCGTTCCAGGTCCCCCGCCGAGGGCAGGTTCAGCGCACTCATCGCGAGCTCCTGCGCGCGCGTGGCCCGCTCACGGGTCTCGAAGGCGGCGGACAGCGCGCGGTTGACCATCCGGTTGTCGAGCAGCTCCTGGGCGACCTTCCCGAGCGCCTCTTCGCTCTGCCGAGTGACCCGCCCGCGAAGGCCTTTGTCGTCGTTCATTTCGCGCCTCGCTTGATTCGCCTCATATCCGGTTCCGATCTGCCCGCTGATCCCGACTCGTTAACTGCCTGCTGGTCTAAATCTAACGCTCAACTTGAGGGTTAGCTGACGCCCGCTAGACGGCCAGAGCGCTACAGTCCGTCTGGGTTCTTGCCGATTCAAGGAATGCCTGGACGATCGTGGCCGCCTGCGTCACGGCGCTGGTACCCGAACAGACATCCACCACACCGACGGTTCCCAATTGCAAAGCCCGGCACTAGCCAGTAGCGTCCTGATCAAGCCTGATTTTGATCGTAGCTGGGACAAATTTGCGCGTGGCATACCGCGGGAGGAGTAGGCCACAGTGTTGAGAAGGCGGACGCTCACCATAGCTGCTGTGACCATGGCATCCATGGTCACCGTGCTTGGCCTGGCCGCACTTCCCGACGCGTCCGCGGATGGCTGCACCGTGGTGATCACGATCCTCGGCGGCCAGACGTTGACGTTCCAGAACGTCCCGTCGGGCACGCCCGTGTCCTCGCTGCCGCTTCCGCCTGGCGCACAGATCGTGGGGGCCCCGTCCTGGTCGTGCCCGCCGGCCACGGCCACGACCCCGGCCGCGACCGTCACGGCCACCACCCCGGCGCCGACGACCTCGACCCCGACCTCACCCTCGACCACGACTTCAACCTCGACGACCCGCAAGCCGAAGCCGTCCTCGGGGTCGGGCTCGTCGTCCTCCACCACGTCGACGTCCGCGACGACGCCGCAGAAGAGCTCGCCGAAGCACGGCTCGGGTAACAACGGCGCCAACCAGAAGCCGACGCCGCTGAACCCGGGCACCGCCAAGGCCGGTCAGAACGTCACGCTGCCGAGCGTCACCCCGCACCCCAAGAAGCCGAAGAAGTCGACCACCCCGCCGCCGCCCGTTACGAAGAGCGGTGTCCCCACCCCGGCCAACCCGACTTACTCGTTTGCCCTCCCCGGGCCCGCCCCGATCGGCGTCCCGAACTTCTTCATCGACAGCTTCCAGATCCCGCCCTTCCTGCTGCCGATCTACCAGGCGGCCGGCATCCAGTACGACGTGCCGTGGCAGATCCTGGCCGCGATCAACGAGATCGAGACCGACTACGGCCGCAACCTCTCGGTGTCCACCGCGGGCGCCGTGGGCTGGATGCAGTTCCTGCCCTCGACCTGGAAGCGCTGGGGGGTCGACGCCAACGGCGACGGCGTCGCCGATCCGTACAACCCGGCCGACGCGATATTCAGCGCGGCCCGCTACCTGCACGCGGCCGGAGCCTCCAAGAGCGTCTCGCAGGCGATCTTCGCGTACAACCACGCGGGTTGGTACGTGCAGTCGGTGGAGCTCCGCGCCGAGCTGATCGGCGGGATGCCGAAGGGGTTCATCAACGCGGTGACCGGGCTCGTCCAGGGCCACTTCCCCGTCGCGGCGCCCGCCAAGTACGCCGACGACGCCGTCCTCAAGCTGGCCAAGACGCACGTGAAGAAGGGCAACGCGGCGGTCATGGTCAAGTCCGACCCGAACAGCACCGGCACCGCGGTCTACGCCAACCAGGGCTCGCCGGTCATCGCGGTCAACGACGGCAAGATCGTCAAGATCGGCCAGAGCAAGCAGCTGGGCCGGTACATCGAGCTCCAGGACGCCACCGGGAACACCTACACGTACGCGAACCTGGGATCGATCCCGACGCTGTATCCGGTGCCCAAGCCTCAGAAGGTCACCGCGACCTCGATCGCCAAGGCGCTGCTGTCGCCGGCCGGGCCCGCGCCGAGCACGCCCGCCACCGCCGGCACGCAGCAGGCGACGGCCGGGCTCGCGCCCAGCACGCCCGCCACCGCCGGCACCCAGAAGGCGCCGGCGCCGCCCAGCACCGCCACGGCCACCAAGGAGCGCCAAGAGCGCCAAGATCACGCTGCCGGTCACGCCCCCCGCCACCACGCAGCCGGCCGCCCCGACCGCACCGCCGTCCTCGACGCCGACGATCAGCACGCCGATGGTCAAGGAGCGCCTGTTTGCCGACCCCAAGCGCACCGCCTCCTACGCGGCCGGCGGCAAGCTCCAGGTGACCAGCAGCGCGCCGCGGATCTCGAACTTCCAGAACTACTTCTCCGACGTGCTGCACCTGGCCAAGAACCAGTACACGCTCCAGCCGCTCAAGGTCGGCTCGGTGGTCGTCGCCGGCACCATCCTCGGGCGACTCGGCGCCGGGACGCCGACCAACGCCTCGCACCTCGAGTTCATGATCCAGCCCGCCGGCAAGAGCGCGCCGTACATCGATCCCAAGCCGATCCTCGACGGCTGGAAGCTGCTCGAGGCGACGGCCGTCTACCGCGCGGCCGGAGTCGATCCGTTCTTCGGTCCGGGCGCCAAGAACCCCTCGATCGGCCAGCTCCTGCTCATGTCCAAGGAGCAGCTCGAGACCCGCGTGCTCGAGGATCCGAACGTCAAGATCTATCCCTGCGGCCGGCGCGATGTCCAGTCGGGCGCGATCGACCGGCGCATCCTGGCCGACATCGAGTTCCTGTCCGCCTCCGGCTTGAAGCCCGACATCAGCGGCCTCAAGTGCGGCAACACGCCGACGGCCTCCAACGGCGTCGATCCGGCGGGTGCCACCGGTGCCAGCGTGGACATCTCGGCGATCAACAACATCCCGATCCAGGGTCACCAGGGTCCGGGCTCGATCACCGACATCACGATCCGACGCCTGCTGACCCTCCAGGGCGCGATGGCTCCGGATGAGATCGTCTCGCTCATGAGCTACAAGGGCCAGCCCACGGCGATCAACCTGACCGACCACGCCAACCGGATCCAGGTCGCCTACACCCAGCTGTACGGCAACAACAAGAAGCTGGCCGAGGTGGCCGGCAGCATCCTCCAGCCCGGCCAGTGGACCAAGCTGATCAGCCGGCTGAGCCAGATCAGCGAGCCAATCGTCCCGATCTCGCCGAGCAAGTACGCGGTCAAGACCCCGGGGCAATAGCCTCCGGCGATCGCTCCCTTCTTCCGCTTCACCCAGCTCGAACTGCCCTGGGCGCTCGGCCCGCCGGATGGTCGCTACCTGATCCGGAGCGACGACGACGGTGGCGATGCGGCGCCCGCCCACGTACTCGTCCTGAGGACCCTTGGAGCACGCGAACGCCGTCACCTCGGGCGATCGCGCCGTCAATCTAGGGCTCAACCTGAACCTGAGCCTATCCCGGTTTCGACCACGCGGGCCACGGTCGTGGACGTCGGCGAGCCGCTCTCCGACCTCGATCAGGCCGCCGCCTGGCTGAAGCGGGCCGACGAGGCCTATCTCGCCGCCGACCTCGCCGTGCTGAACCGAGCGCTGCACGCCCACCGGATCGCCACCGCCGACCCCCGCCTGCATGGCGTCGGGCGCTCCGACGCGCTGGTGGCCCGCCTGGGCTACGGCGCAGGCGAGGAGGTGGCCGACGGCAAGTGGACCGACGCGCGGGAGCTGACCGACCCCGGCCCGCGCCGGCGGCGCACGCGGATCCCGGCCGCGCAGGCCCGGCTGGCCGCGCTCCTGACCGCCCGGCAGCGGGCACTGGCCTGCGAGGAGCTGGCCCTCCGCGCTCGCCTCGATCTGGACGAGGGCCGCGAGCCCGCCGGGCCTCTCCAGGTCCTGATCGCCCTCGACGCCGCGCTCGCCGAGCTGCCGGACGACCCGGCGGCCCCCGAGCTCGAGCAGCGCCTGGCCGAGCTGCGCGCGCTGCGCGACGGCGTGGCCGGAGCCAGCCGCGCGGCGCTCGACGGCACCTTCGGAGCGGCCGAGCGTGAGGCGACCGCGTTCGCCCTGGGCCGGATCGAGGCCGCCCTCAGGGCTCGGGCGGCGGCACTGGCGCAGTAGAGCGCCTCAGGGCTCGGGCGATGGCGCCGGCGCCGCAGCGGCGGACAGGCCGAGCGCGGCGAGAACCGCCTCGAGCTCCTCCACCACGTCGCCGCCCATCCGCACCGCCGCATGCCGGTCGAACGGCGTCGGCCCCTGGGTGACGATGGCGATCTGCCCTCCGCCCGCGAGCGTCGTCTGGGGCAGCTCCGCCACCGGATAGACCTCCAGCGAGGACCCGATGCACAACATCAGATCGGCCTCGGCCGCGAGCGCCTCGGCCCGCGCCATCGCCTCGACCGGAAGGTACTCACCGAACAGCACCACACCGGGCTTCAGCGGCCGCCCGCAGTCACACCGCGGCACCCCCTCCGGGTCCCCCTCGGACCGAGCGCGCACGTCTTCCAACTCATACCGTAGACCGCAGACAAGACACGACGAATGCGAGATCGACCCATGCACCTCGATCAGGCTCTCCGTCCCGGCCCGAGCGTGCAGCCGATCGATGTTCTGCGTGATGACCGCGTCGAGCAGCCCGGCGCGCTCGAGCTCGACCAGCGCCGCATGGGCCGAGTTGGGCCGCCTGTCGTCCAGGGTCTGGAAGCGCTGGGCGTAGAAGCTCCAGAACGACACCGGATCCCGGCGGAAGGCGTCGATGTGGGCCACCTCCATCGGGTCGACTTTGTCCCACAGTCCGGTGCCCGGCGTGCGGAAGTCCGGGATCCCCGACGGCACCGAGATCCCCGCGCCGGTCAGCGCCACGACCGTATCGGCCCGCTCGATCAGGCGGGCCAGCCGGCCGGCCGCTGACTCTGATCCCGCGGCCGCGGATTCGAATCGCGCGGGCCCGGTCACTTGCCCGTGAACCGTGGCTTTCGCTTCTCGAGGAAGGCCGCGATGCCCTCGCGCGCGTCCTCGGAGGAGAACACGTGCGCGAACGCATGCTTCTCGCGCTCGATCCCGGTCTCGATGTCGGCGGCGGCCGACACCTGCTTGATCTGCTCGACGGCGAGCGGCGCCTGCCCTGATAGCTGGCGTGCCCAGGCCAGCGCGGTGTCGAACAGCTCCTCGTCCGGCACCACCCGGTTGGCCAGACCGACCGCATACGCCTCGTCGGCGCCGATCGGGTCGCCGGTCAGGTTCAGCTCGAGCGCCCGCCCCTCGCCGACCAGCCGCGCCAGCCGCTGCGTCCCGCCGAACCCGGGGATGATCCCCAGGTTGATCTCGGGCTGGCCGAACATCGCCGACTCCGCCGCGATGCGGATGTCGCAGGCCATGGCCAGTTCGCACCCTCCGCCGAGCGCGATGCCGTTGACCGCCGCGATCGTCACGATCGACGATGTCTCCATCTCCCGCAACACGGCGTGGATGGTGTTGAGCAGGTCCTTGCCGGCCGCGGCGTCCATCGTCGTGAACGCCTTGATGTCGGCTCCCGCGCAGAACAGCATCGGGTTGGCCGAGGCAATCACCAGGGCGCGGACCGAGCCCGAGCCCGAGATCTCATCCCACACCCGGCGCAGCGCGTGCACCACCTCGGGCGCGATCCCGTTGGCCGGTGGCCGATCGAGCCAGGCGATCGCCGTCGAGCCACGCGTCTCGAGCTTGACCGGACCGTCCGCCCAGCCCGCGTCCGGCCGCGCGTAGGGAAAGAAGCCCTGTCCGGACTTGACGCCCAGCCGGCCCTGCGCGACCAGCCGCCGCAGGATCGTGGGCGGCGCGAATCGCTCGCCCCACTCGCCGCCGGCGCGCTCGAGCCGGGCGAGAACCTCGTCGAGCCCGATCTGGTCGGCGCGGGCGAACGGCGGCGGGATGATGCCCGCCCCCGCCATCATGCCCAGGTCGATGTCCTTCATCGAGGCGACGCCCTCCTCGAGCACGAGGCAGGCCTCGACCAGCGCCTTGAGCGTGAACCGCTCGACCAGGGCCGCCGCAGTCGAGCTCAGCTTCCGTGCTCATAGAACCCCTCTCCGGTCTTGGCTCCGAGCTTGCCCTCGGCAACCAGCTCACGCATTCGCTCGTGCACGTAGAACGACTCGCCGTAGCAGTCGTGCAGGTACTCGGCCACGTGGAGCACGGTGTCCAGCCCGAGCAGGTCGGCCAGATAGAACGGTCCGATCGGCGCCGCCCGCGATTCGCCGACCACCCGGTCGAGTTCCTTGACATCGGTACCGGTCTCCTCCTGGAAGCGCCACAGCTCCGAGGCACTCGAGTTCAGGATCCGGTTGACCACGAACCCGGGCGCCTCGCCGCACCGGATCGGCGTCTTGCGAATGGCCTGGGCGAAGTTCATCGCGGCCTGCACGCTGTCCGGCGAGGTGTCCTCGCCCTCGATCACCTCGATCAGTCGCATCATCGAGGCCGGGTAGAAGAAGTGAAAGCCGACCACCTTGTCCGGCCGGCCCGTCGCTCGCGCCATCTCGGTCACCGACAGCGATGACGTGTTCGAGGCGAGGATCGCGTGGCCCGGGGTCACCTCGTCGAGCTCGGAGAACACCGCCTGCTTGATCTGGATCCGCTCGGGCACCGCCTCGATCACGAAGTCGACGTCGCCCAGGAGCTCGTATGACGTGGTGCCGGAGATCAGGCCCAGCTTGCGCTGCTGCTCCTCCTCGCTCAGCTTGCCGGCGTCCACCCGGGCCTGCCACAGCGAGTGCGCCTTCTCCAGTCCCTGGTCGACGAACCGCTGCTCGACGTCCTTGAGCACCACCGGGATGTCGGCGTTCGCGATCACCTGCGCGATCTCGCCGCCCATCGTGCCCGCGCCCACCACGGCGGCCTTGAAGACGAACATGCCGGGCCAGTCTAGGCATTAGGCTCCACATATGACCGAGACGTTGCCCGAAGACATCAAGCCGTACCCGGGGATCTCCTCCAAGGCCTACGAGCACCCGGCCGACCGCGCCGCCACCGCCGCGCTGAAGGCGGTCCCCATGCTCGACACCGTGGTCCGCAAGCTGATCGAGTGGGGCTACGAGCGCGCGCTCCGGCAGGCGTTCCTGGGCAACTCGGTCAAGGTCGGCGAGAACCAGCTGCCGGAGCTCTGGGCCTCCCACACCGGCGTGTGCAAGATCCTCGACATGCCCGAGGTCTACGACCTCTACGTGACCTGGGGCGTGCCCGGCGGTGCCCAGGCGATCGGCGCCGGCAAGCCGATGATCGTGGCCGGCTCCGTCCTGCTCGACAAGCTCGGGCCCGGCGAGCGGCGCGTGGTCCTCGCTCACGAGGTCGGCCACATCCTGTCCGACCACATGCTCTACATGACCGCGCTGAACATCCTGGTCGCGGTGCCGATGAGCATGCCGTTCCCGATCGGGTTGCCCCTCCGCGCCGTCACGACGGTCTTGCTCGAGTGGTACCGGGCGGCCGAGCTCAGCGCCGACCGCGCCGCCACCCTCGCGGTTCGTGACCCCCGGATCGTTTGCCGGACGCTGATGGTGCTCGGCGCCGGCATGTCGGCCGACAAGCTCAACCTCGACGCGTTCATGGCCCAGGCCCTGGAGTACGAGACCTGGGATGACCCCAGCGACCGGGTCCGGCGCTTCTTCAACGAGATCGGCCGCACCCACCCGCTGGCCGTCCGGCGCGTGTCCGAGGTCATGAAGTGGGTGCAGAGCGGCGAGTACGATCGCATCCAGCGCGGCGAGTACCGGACCCGAGACCAGGAGACGCACGTGCGCGAGGAGGCCGGCGACGCCGTCGAGTTCTACGCCGAGCGCTTCCGGGCGATCTTCCGCGAGATGGGCGAGAACATCACGTCGCTGGGGAACCAGATGGGCGGCGTGGCCGAGCAGGTGGCCGACTGGATCCGCTCCCGCGGCGGTGGCAGCGGACCGCCCAACGGCGACGAAGACTAGAGAGCCGCCGCCCTCACCCGGCGTGCACAACACGTCACGTGCGGCGTCGGCCGCCGAGCGTGACGAACTACGCGCGCCACACGCGCGTACTCGTCACGCTTACGACGAAGGGCCTCACGTGTCGAGTTATGCGCCCGGGTGTCGAGTTATGCGCCCGGGTGTCGACCACGCGGCGCAGCCACGTACCGATGCGCCCGCGCTGACCACGCGGAGTACCCAGCGCCTGCCTACCTCTTGACAAGCCGACAGTCTCCGATATATCGTTATACATCGCCGATATTCACAACAAGGAGCAAAGCGATGGCTTATGACGATATGGCAGCCCCGTGGCCGTTTCTGGCTCGCCTCGCCATGATGAAGGCCGGATCTCGCGGTCAAGGGCAATCCCAATCCCAGGCCCGTGGACAGGGCCGCGGGCGCCCCTCGCACATGGACCACCTCGAGCGACTGGCCGCGCTGCGCGAGATGCGCGGCGGCCCGTTCGGACCCGGCGGCCCGTTCGGACCCGGCGGCCCGTTCGGAGGACGCGGCGGTCCCTTCGGCGGACCCGGCGGCCCGTTCGGCGGCGGTCGCGGTCGCCGGCGCCGGGGCGACGTCCGCCTGGCCCTCCTGATGCTCATCAGCGAGGAGCCGCGCAACGGCTACCAGCTGATGCAGACCATCGAGGAGCGAAGCGGCGGCCGCTGGCGCCCGAGCCCCGGCTCGGTCTACCCCACGCTGGCCCAGCTCGAGGATGAGGGCCTGATCCGCGCCACCGAGCACGAGGGCGCCAAGCTGTTCGAGATCACCGACGAGGGCCGCGAGCGACTCAGCCAGTCGAAGACCGACCCCGCTCCCTGGGCCGAGGACGATCGCTCCGACGAGCCCGGCGCGCACTCATTCCCGGAGATCGCCTCGCTGATCATCCAGATCGGCAAGGCCGCCTGGCAGGTGGCCCAGGAGGGCAACGAGCGCCAGACCGAGAAGGCGTGCCAGACGCTCGCCGAGACCCGCCGCGCGCTGTACGGGATCCTCGCCGAGGACACGACCGAGGACACGACCGAGGGCACCGAGGAGGAAAGCGAGGGAGGCACTGAAGTCTGACCCCCTAACCTCTGGCCTGAGCAAGATGACGGGCGCAAACGGCAACCAACCGACGGCCGCGATCGAGGTCCGGAACCTCGTCAAGAACTACGGCGAGGTCCAGGCGGTGCGCGGCGTGGAGTTCGAGGTCGCCACCGGCGAGGTGTTCGGCTTCCTCGGGCCGAACGGCGCCGGCAAGACGACCACGATCAACATGCTGTGCACGCTGGTCACACCGACGTCGGGATCGGCCAGCGTCGCCGGTCACGACGTCGTCCACGAGCGCGACGACGTGCGCCGGAACATCGGCTTGGTGTTCCAGGACCCGACCCTCGACAACTACCTGACCGCGGTCCAGAACCTCCGCCTCCACGCCGAGCTGTACGGCCTGCAACGCGACGTCGTCGCGCCACGGATGCGGCAGGTGCTCGAGATGGTCGGGCTGTGGGAACGCAAGGACTCGCCGGTGGGGACGTTCTCCGGCGGGATGCGCCGGCGGCTCGAGATCGCCCGGGGCATGATGCACTCGCCCCGGGTGCTGTTCCTCGACGAGCCGACGATCGGTCTCGATCCGCAGACCCGCCGGTCGATCTGGACCTACATCGCCGAGCTCAAGGACCGTGAGGACATCACGATCTTCATGACCACGCACTACATGGACGAGGCCGAGTGGTGTGACCGCATCGCGATCATGGACAACGGCGAGATCGTCGCGCTCGACGCGCCCGACACGCTCAAGGCGCAGGTCGGGACCGACCGGGTGACGATCCACACCGACGACGACGACGTCACGATCGCCGCCTTGGCCGATCGCTTCGGGATAGAGGCGAGGAAGACCGAGGGAGCGGTCAGCTTCGGCGTTCCCGGCGGCGAGGAGTTCGTGCCCCGCCTGTTCGCAGAATGGGATCCCGCCGACCCCCCGATCAAGGCGGTGAACGTCTCGCGACCCACGCTCGACGACGTGTTCATGTCCTACACCGGGACGACGATCCGCGACGCCGAGGAGGACGCGGGCAAGAACCGCAATCGGATGATGATGCAGATGATGCACGGGGGCCGTCGATGAGCACCACGACGACACGGCCTGAGCAGCAAGCCGGGTCGCAGACGCCGCTCATCCAGGTCTCGGTCCCGCCGCACAGCATCTTCTCAGAGCTGCGGGCGATGCGGATCGTCTGGCGGCGGGACCTGATCCGGTTCGTCAACGACCGGATCCGCATGATGGCCACGCTGATCCAGCCGCTGCTGTTCCTGTTCGTGCTCGGGTCCGGGCTTCAGCAGCTCTCGAGCGCGAGCACGCACGGCGTCAACCTCAAGACGTTCATCTACCCGGGCATCCTCTGCATCTCGGTGATGTTCACCGCGATGTTCTCGGCCGCCTCGATCGTGTGGGACCGGGAGTTCGGGTTCCTGCGCGAGATGCTCGTCGCGCCCGTCCGGCGCAGCTCGATCGTGATCGGCAAGTGCCTGGGCGGCGCCACCGTGGCCTGCACGCAGGGCGTGATCATGATCCTGCTCGCGCCGCTCGTCGGAGTCCCCTACAGCGTCGCGCTGATCTCCGGGATCTTCGCCCTGCAGCTGCTCCTGGCCTTCACGATCACCGCCTTCGGCGTGATGATCGCGGTGCGCATCAAGCAGATGCAGGCCTTCTTCGGCGTCATGCAGATGATCGTGATGCCGATGTTCTTCATCTCGGGGGCGCTGTTCCCGGTGGCCAACCTGCCCGGCTGGCTCACGGTCCTCAACCGCATCGACCCGCTCACCTACGCGGTCGATCCGATGAAGCGGCTCGTGTTCAGCCAGATCAACGTCTCGCCGGAGGCTCGCCGCGTGCTCGACCCGGGGGTCACGTGGTTCGGCTGGCGCGTCCCGACGCTCGTCGAGATGGCCGTCGTCCTCGGGCTCGGCCTGCTCATGCTCGCGATCGCGATCTGGGAATTCTCGACCACCGAGTAGGCCTCCGCGGCCTCCTGAGCCGGGCCTGCCAATTTTTAGCCATATGGCTCGTTATTTCAGATAGCTTGGCGCCGCCAAGCCGGGGCGCACGGCGGCGAACGCTGCGCCGGGACCAGCAAAACCAGGGGGACCTACATGCAACTACGGACAGTTCGCAACCCGCGGTGGGGGCGCTCGCTCGTCTTAGGGACGATGGTCGCCTGCGCCACCTTGGCCATGACCGCCTCGTCGGCGCTGGCCTGGGGAGATGGAGACCATGACTCTTATACCGCCAACATCTCGCCGGCATCGGTGGCGGCGGCGAGTTCGACGACGTTCAACGTGGCGCTGACGAACACATCCTCGCCGGGCTCCCAGTTGTCCTCAGCGCTGATCGCGCCGCCGCTCGGCTTCCGGGTGACGGGCGCCTCGTTGAACGGTGCCCCGGGACACGCGTACGTGATCTTCAACACCGTCGTGCTCGACCGCCTGTCCCTGGCGTCCGGATCGACGGTGCACGTGTCGGTCACGGCCACGGCGCCATCGAAGTGCAACAGCCCTTACACCCGGTGGTTCACGTGGGCCAACGAGGGGGGGTTCTGGAGCGAGGACCTGCGCCTCGACACCGCCAACAGCAGCGTGACCACGACGGTCCCGTGCGTCACCGCCACGGCGGTGAAGTTCGTCAACCAGCCGGCCGACACGCTCGTCGCCACGCGCGATCACGGACAGCCCGTACAACACCTCGGGGTCGCCGGTCACCGTCGAGCTCGTCGATTCGGGCGGAAATCTCGCGAATATCTCGGGGACGCCCGTGACGATCGCGCTCGGCAACAAGCGGGGCGCGAGCGTCGGCGGCACGCTGACCCAGAACACCGTGAACGGCGTGGCCACGTTCAACGACCTGAAGGTCGACCTGCCCAACAACGCTTACACGTTGACGGCGTCGAGCTCCGGGCTGCCGAGCGTGGACTCGACAACCTTCAACACCAGCACGGGCGAGACCGACTGCAATACCACCCAGGACTGCATGCTGACGCTCACCGGGTCCGCCTCGACGCTCGCGATCGACGCCGGCCCCAACGGAGGCCAGCTGAGCGGACAGGTCGATCCGGGCACCCCGATGGACGGCACGGGCAGCAATTCCGACGCCGACCCGGGTTGCGCCGGCTACACGCCGCAGAACCCCGACTGGTATGGGTTCGACGTGACCAACCTGGGGGATTCCGGACCACCCGCCAAGACACTCACCTGGACCGTCAAGAACGCCACGACGGACGGCTTCCAGGTCTGCTTCGGCTCGACGAGCGAGTTCCTGGCGCTCAACTCGGACGGCAGGCCGTCGCCCGCGCAGCCAGGCACGCTGCCCGACGGTACACAGCCCAACGCAGACGGACAGGGTGCATTCGTCGGCTTCCTGCCGTTCTGCGACCAGATCGACAGCGACGTCGCCGAGCCGTGCATCGAGAGCATCACGCCGTTCACGGACGACACCAGCGGCCTGACCGTGACCGTGTCGATCCCGGCGGGCTTCGCGGGCGACCCCTGGATGGGTCGCGGATAGTCTCGTGGCACGTGAGGGCCGCCTCCGAGCGGCCCTCACACGGCCGACGTTGACAGGACAGGCACGGGCAGCTGCTTGATCTCGCAGCCGATCGAGGATCTCGTCCCGCTCGGACAGTAGTGCGGGATCGGCGCTGCCCACGGCCACGATTGCGTCGATGGTGGCGGCGATGTCATACTCCGAGCCGCGGTCGCGCGCGGTCCGAAGGGCGTGCTCTAGCTCGCGCATGGCTCCCTTGCGCTCGCCAAGCCGCGCGAGCGCGATGCCGGCCGACGCGGGCGAGCAGGGGACGGTCGCGGTCATTCGCTCGCAGCTGCTGACTCGCGAGCTCGAGCGCCCGCATCGCGATCGCCTCCGAAGGCCTCGGCCTCGGCGATCCAGGCATTGGCGAGATCTGCATACGCCTCAATCCCGAGCTGACGCAGTTCGGATTCGGCAGCCTGGAGCATTGAAAGGCCCTCGGTGTACTGCCCGTGACGTACGGTCACCCGAGCCTGCAACGCGTCGACATAGGCGACGTATTGCCGGTCGCCCGTCGCGCTCGACACCCGGCGTGCGCGCTGCAGATGCGCCTCGGCATCATCGAGGTGACCCTGATCAGAAAGGATCTCACCGAGGTTGCCGTCGGTCCATGAAGCGTCGGCTGGCCTGCCGGCACGTTCGGCGCACACGGCGGCCCGGCGATAGAGGTCGACCGCGTCGCCCCACCGGCCGCCCCAGTAGGCGATCCCGCCTAGGTTGTTGAGCACCTGGAACTCGTGCTCCGGATCGCCGAGCTGCTCGTAGATCTCGAGCGCCCGCCACGAATGCATCGCCTCGTCCGGGCGCCCGGACTCGACTAGCGCCCAGTCGAGCTGGTAGCAGGCGTGCGCGAGCGCCCTCATCTCTCCAACCGACTCCGCTTCGGCGATCGCCGCGCGACACGATGCGGCCGCCTGCGCCCAGTGTCCCTGACCGTTGCGGATGCCCCCGAGGTAAGAGCGCATGCGGGCGCGCCACACCGCAGCCTCGGCCCCCTCGATGCCCTCGAGGCACCGGAACCCCCGGTTCAGCCATCGCACGGCTCCGCTCAGCGCTGCGCTGCGCTCCGCGAGCTGGGCGTGCCGATGACACAGCCGTGCCTGCGCAATCGGGTCACCGCGCGACAGCGTGCGCGCTTCGGTCAGCGCCTTGGCCGCCGCCGCCGGCTCGCCGACGTTGCGCAGCGCCTCCCCCAGCTGCTCCCATGCCTCGGCCAGCGACCGGGCATCTGCCGCGCCACCCTCCGCCCGCCCCGCCTCGATCGCCCGCCGATACAACCGCGCCGCGTCAGCGTGCGAGAACGCCTGCGTGGCCCGCGAAGCGGCCGCCATCGCATAGCGATGCGCCCGCGAGTAGTCGCCGGCGAGCGAGAAGTGGTGCGAGAGGATCGCGGGCTCGGCGTCGAGATCGCGACCGGAGTCGTGCTCGAGCCGCAGCCCGACCGCCATGTGCAGCCCGCGCCGCAGCTTGAACGGCAGGCTCGAGTAGGCCACCTCCTGGATCGCGGGACGCTTGAAGCGCACGTGCCCGTCCGGCTCGCGCGCGAACACGCCGGACAGCCGGTCCCAGAAGCCCTCCTCGGGCAACGGCATGTCGGCGTCGAGCACGTCGGCCAGGCGGCGCGGATGGAAGTTGATCCCGAGCACGGCGGCGCGGCGAACCACGGCGCCGTCACGCGGATCGAGCGCGTCGATCCGGGCCATCGTCGCGGCGCCGACGCTCTCGGGCAGCTCGTCGCGGTCGCCGGCCGCGGCGGCCGCCAGCAGGTCGAGCAGGAATTCGGGGCTCCCCCCGGATCGGTCAACCGCCAACTCGAGCACGTGCGGCGGCACCTCGCTCGCCTCCGGCGTGGCCAGCGCCAGCGCGTGGACGTCCTCCCGCGGCAACGGACCAAGCTCGATCCGCGGATGCGGATACCCCTCGAGCGACAGACCTCCGGGCTCGTCACGCCGCGTCGCGAGCACGATCCAGGCCGAGGACTCGAGCTCTCCCGCCAACGCCTCGAACAGCGCCGCGGAAGCCGCGTCCATCAAGTGGGTGTGCTCGACCTCGACGATCGTGGGCACGACCAAGGTCCGCCTGAGGAACCGGAGCACAACCTCCCGCAGCTTGCCGGCGCGAGCCTCGGGCGCCAGCTGCTCGACCTCGGTCGTGCTCGCGGCCGGCACGTCGAGCACGATCGCGAGCAGCGGCAGCCACGCCAGCAGGTCAGGTTGGCTGCGGCCGATCTCATCCGAAAGGCGCTCGAGCACGCGCTCTCCCGAGTCGTCCCAGTCGACCTCGAGCACCTGGCGCAGCAACTCTCGCCAGGCGAAGTACGGCGTCTCGCGCGTAACCACCTCGCACGTGGAACGCAGAACCGCCATGCCCTCACCGAGCTCCCGGGCCTCGGCCAGCAGGCGCGACTTCCCAACGCCGGTCTCGCCGATCAGCTCGATCAAGCCCCCCGCACCGCGCCGCGCCGAGTCGATCGCGTCGCGCAGGATGTCGAGCTCGTGCTCGCGACCGACGAGGGGCAGCCGCGGCCGCGCGGTCCCCTGAGACCCGGCTCGGACGGGCTGGCCGATATCCCACCCCTGCACCGGCTTGGCCTTGCCCTTGACCGTGAACGGCCCGACCTCCGTCTGCAGGAAGCGTCCCGGCACCTGGCTCACTACGTCACGCGTGGCATACACATGCGCCGCGGGCGCCTTGCCCATCACGCGCGCGGCCAGGTTCACGGTGTCGCCCATGACCGCGTACCAGCGTCGGTACTCGGGTCCCACCTCGCCGGTGAACACCGGCCCGCGGTTGACGCCGACCTGCACGGGCAGCGGTGGATCGGACTCGACGATCTGCCGCAGGGCAAGGAGCATCCGTTCCTCGTCGTCCCCGACCACGCGAGGCGCGCCGACGCTCAGGCGAATCTTGCCGCCGTCGGAGGAGATGTCGGTATCGAGGAAGCAGACCTCGTAGCGCTCGCACGCGTCCTGGACGATCGAGACGAGCCGGTCGAGCCGGTGAGCAGCCGCGTCAACGCCGTCATCGGCGATGACCCGGTCGAGCTCGCTGAACTGCAGGAAGGCAACCGACGCCGTCCGGTGCTCGGGAGCGGCGTGGCCCCCGAGCAGATGCTGGCGGACGATCGCCGGCAGACAGCTCGCGATCGCATCCTCGTCGGGCGTCGCGAGATCCTCCTCGGGCGCCCACTCGGCCGCCGCCGGCGCCCGCGCCAGGAGTCTCCCGGGCCCGAGCGGATCGCCGACGCAGCCACGGGGCAGCGTCTCGGCGGTCTCCGGGCTGAGCAGGATCTGCCCCGCCGAGGCGGCGCTCTCCATCGCGACGACTTGCGACGCGGCCGGCCCCGCGATCAGCAGCTCGCGATGTGATCCTCCGACCAGGAACATCGCGTACGCGCCCGTGTGGACTCCGACCGACATGCGGAGCACGACGTCGCTCGCGCCGGCGCGGATCCGCCCGACGTCACGCAGCGTCCGGCGCATGGCGGCCGCCGACGCGCAGGCGCGCAGAGCGTGCTCCTCGCCGGCGAACCACAGGAGCATCGCGTCGCCGCCGAACTTCAGCAGCGATCCGCCGCGGCTGTAGGCATCGGCCAGCAACGCCGTGAAGCACGCGTTGATCGCGTCGACCAGGTACTCGGCTCCCTCCTTGCCCTTGCGCGCCAGCCGCTCCGATAGGCGCGTGAAACCAGAGACGTCGGCGAACACCATCGTCCCGTCGAGCACCTCGGTGAGCTCCCGGTCCGCACTCGCCACCCGCGCGAGCAGCATCTCCGGCACGTAGGAGGCGCTTCGGCTTCGCGCGGTCTCGGATCTCAGCTCCACGTGAACCCCCGGTCCAATGGTCGGCCCTACGGCACCAGCCCGGAGCCCAGCACTCCCCGCGAGCCTCCGACGGCGCGCCGTCCATTGTCCGGCGGGTGCTCGAGCAGAGCGTCGAGAACCTCGCCGTACGCCTCGTCTGAGACGGAAAGATGTCCGCGGTCCGGCAGCACGCGGGCCTCGACACCGACACGGGCGGCCAGCCACCGGCCGTGTGCACTGGGGACGAATCGGTCCTCGCCGCCATGCCAAAGGCAGAGCGGAGCGCGAACTGCGCCGAGATCGAACCCCCAGTCAGCGAACAGCGCGCGGTCGTCGTCGAACCACCCCCAGATCCCGGTGGACAGGGCATGGCCGAGCTCTCTGACGATGAACTCTCCGAGCACCCCGCTGACCGCCTGGCGGTCGACGTCCGAGACCAGGTCGCCCAGCTGGCCGACGACCTCCTCGGCGGACGCGCCGAGCATCGACCGGGCCTCGCGCTCCAGGTATCGCTCGAACTCACGGTCACTCGCGCGCGAAGCGGCCACCTCCGCGATGTTCTCCTCGCCCATGTCGGCTGTCCAGTCGAGACCGTCCGCATCCGTCGGCGCCGGCGACGCGATGGCTGCCGCGGCGATCACGCGGCCCGGCAGCAGGGCGGCGCAGGCGATCGAATGCGGCGCGCCTCCCGAGCTGCCGACCGAATAGAACCGCTCGTACCCGAGCGCGTCGGCGATCGCGGCCACGTCGGCCACGCAGCCGGCCACCGTCCGCCCCGCGAGCCGGGTCGACCGGCCATAGCCCGGACGCGAGTACGTGATGTGGCGGAGGTTTCGCTCCGCGCCGGCGTCGACGAGCGGATCGAGCATCTCGGCGGCGCCGGGCGTGCCGTGGTGGGAGAACAACGGCCACGCCGTCCGGCGGCCCGGCGAGCGCCACCTCGAGCTCTCGTCCGTCGCCGGCCATGACATAGATCGTGCTCGTCTCCCACACGCCCACGTGACAAACCTATCCGACCTGGGCCTAAGAACGGCCTTAGTTTCTTCACAGGCCGTTCACTCCCGCCGCGATCCGAAGTGGAAGTCTCGGGTCAGGGCTTCGCGCTCTACCGGATCGACGGGGACGAGCGCGGCTAGCAGCCCGAGCCCTGCACTCGACTGCCCCGCCGGCCCGTAGCCTGTCGTCAGGGAGAGATCAACAAGCAGCTGAGGGTTCGCCTTCTACGTCCGGCGCAAGCGCTGGAAGTAGTGAGGCGCTGGGACGCCCCTGCACGGCCGTCCCAGCGCCTCCGGCCCAGCCCCACCCAAGAACTTACGCGTGCGCCGCTGCGGGCTCCTCGACGCGACGCGGCAGAAGCGTCTCGCGCGCGATGACCAGCCGCTGGATCTGGGCGGTGCCCTCGTACAGCTGGAGGATCTTGGCGTCGCGCATCAGCTTCTCGACCTTGTACTCCTTGATGAAACCGTAGCCCCCGTAGACCTGGACGGCGTCAGTTGTCACTTCCATGGCGGAGTCGGCGGCGAAGCGCTTGGCGTGCGAGGACTCGAGCGTGTTGCGCTTGCCCTGGTCGAGCAGGGTCGCCGAGTGCCAGGTGGCCAGCCGCGACAGGTGCACCTTGGTCGCCATGTCCGCGATGAGGAACTGGATCGCCTGGTGCATGGCGATCGGCACGCCGAACTGGACGCGCTGCTTGGAGTACTCGATCGCGAACTCCATCGCCGCGCGGGCCACGCCGGTGGCCATCGCGGCCACGCCCGGACGCGTGCGGTCGAGCGTCATCATCGCGATCTTGAAGCCCTTGTTCTCCTCGCCGACCAGGTGGTTGAGTGGGATCTCGACCTGCGGGAAGGTGATCGTGGCGGTGTTCGAGGCCCGCTGACCCATCTTGTCCTCGTGCTTGTCGACGATCACGCCGGCGTCGCGCGGGACGATGAAGCAGGAGATGCCGCGGTGGCCGGCGTCCTTGTCCGTCTTCGCGTAGACCGTGTACCAGTTGGCGTACTCGCCGTTGGTGATGAAGCACTTGGAGCCGTTGATGACCCACTTGTCGCCCTTGCGCACGGCGGTCGTCTTCATGCCGGACACGTCCGACCCGGCGTCGGGCTCGGTCAGGCAGAACGAGGCGAGCAGCGGCGCCTCGGACAGCCGCCCGATGTACTCCTTCTTGAGCTCCTCCGAGGCGGCCAGGAGAACCGGCGCGGTGGACAGGCCGTTGCAGGTCAGCGAGGTGCTGATGCCCGAGCAGCCCCAGGCCAGCTCCTCCTCGATCAGACACCCGTCGAGGTAGCCGAGCCCCGGCCCGCCGTACTCGGCCGGGAAGTGGCTGTTCATCAGCCCGAGCTCCCAGGTCTTCTCGACCAGCTCCTGGGGCCAAGTCCCCTCCCGGTCGTACTCCCAGGCGACGGGACGGATCTCCTTCTCGGCGAAGTCGTGCGCCATCTCGCGCATGCTCCGCTGCTCGTCGGTGAGCGTGAAATCAACCACTTGGGTGTCTCCTTCGAAGCGAGTAGATTGACTAGTCAGTCAATACCGGGAATGGTACCCGAATAACGGACGGGTCGAACTCGATTTCGCGGTTTCTGCGCAATCGAACATTGGGCCGCTGCGCGGCATCCCTGGGGCCAGGCGGCCCCGTCCGGTCAGGGATCGCTTGGCGCCAGGGCCCCGACGGGACCGCCTGGCGGTCGCGGCGATGGCCTGCGAGGCCCCAAGCCCTGCCACACGCGACCCACATTGCGCCAGACTTGAGGCCGATGCACTCGGCCTTCATCATCGTCATCTGGGTCGTCTCGATCCTGGCCCTCCTCATCGCCTTCGGGGCGCTGATCGCCGGCCGCAAGACCTGGGACGACTACGGCAAGGGCCGCTTGACGATGGACCGCGACGCGCCGGCCTCGGCGGGCGCGGCGATCGCCGAGCGCGACGAGGAGATCCGCCAGCTGCTCGAGGCCCGCAATGCGCGCCGGGAGCGCCGCGGCGAGGCGCCGGTCGACGTCGACGCGGAGCTGGCCCGCCTGACCGCGCCGACGATCGATCCCGAGCTGCGCGAGGAGATTCGCCAGCTGGTGGTGGCCCGCAACCACCGCCGCGTGCGCGCCGGCAAACCGCCGCTCGACGTCGAGGCCGAGATCGAGCGCGAGATCACCTCCCTCGGCGGCCTCTAACCGCTAGGCTCCGGCGCCATGCCCGATCCGCGCCGCTTCGAGCTCGAGGAGCTCGTCAACCGTCCCGGTACCTACTTCAACCCGCAGACCGAGGTGGTCGTCGTCGTCGACGACTCCCCCGAGCTCGACCACGAGATCTTCGATATGGAGGAGTTCGAGGGCGCCGACTGGGTCCTGATCTCCGACGAGACTCCTGTCGACGAGCAACGCCGCGACGAGATGATCGAGGCGTTCCAGGCCGAGCACGCGAAGGGTGACCTCGAGGCCGACCCCGAGGAGGAGCCCGAGGAGTACGAGGAGGAAGAAGAGGATCTCGGCCGGGGCTAGCCCCGCCGGACTAACCGCCGCTGCCCAGCAGCGACGCGCACTTCTGCATCTTGGTCACGTCGCCGCCGGCCTGCTGGATGCACTGGCTGTACTTCTGGACGCTGGTCGAGGTGCCGCCGCTCGAGCCTGAGCCCGAGCCGCCGCTGCTCGACCCGCCGCTGCTCGATCCGCCGCTGCTCGCCCCGCCGCCGCCGAGCAGGCCCGAGGTCGCGCCGCTGATCCCCTGCACGAACGTGGCCACCTTCTGCTGGAACTCGCTGTAGGGCCGCACGCTGGTCGGCGCCTTGATCGTCTGCGGCTGGTTGAGGTTGGCGTACTGCACGGTGAGGCCGATGTCGGCCGAGCGGGTGCCGCCGGTCTGGCTCGACACGCTGCCGGTGACCGGGACGGTGAACGCGATCGTCAGCCGCCGGATCGTCTTGTCGCTCGTGCCGGTCCACACGTCGACGCTCGGGTTGCGGATCGCCGCCGCGATCTTCGACCGCGTGGCCGGCGGCAGCCCGGACTTCAGGCTGGAGGTGCCCGACACGCCCGTCGCGGAGGCCTTCTCGACAAGCGTGTTCAGGTCGGTCAGCAGCGCCGGGACGTTCACGCCCGCGTGAATGTGCGTCGTCTGCGTGCCGCCCACGTTCTCGGTGCCGACGGTCGTCGGGTTGGTCAGCCAGTTCAACGGGTGGATCCCGAGCTTGGCCAGCGTGCCCGAGCCCTGGCTCGAGTTCGCCGATGAGGCCAGCTGCCCGAAGCTCGACTCGAGCTTCTGGAACGTCGCCTGAGGCATCTGATAGCTCGTGCCCTGGAGCGTGACGTAGCCGCTCGTGCCGGTCGAGAGGATTCCGAGCGACACGCTCCGGCCGAGCGCGCTCGCGCTGACCGTGAAGTTGGATGCGGGGAGCTTGCCCGAGCCGCGGGTCTGGAACGGGCCGCCGAAGCTGAGGGTGATCGGGCCGCTGAACGTGCTCGATCCGGACGGATCGACGGTGAGGGTCAGGTTGATCACCCCGCTGGTGACCTTGTGCGTGCCGGTGAACGTCTGCTTGAGCAGCGTGCTCGGGCTCTCCGAGCTGCTGCTCGCGCTGCCGCACGCGGCGACGGCCAGGCTGGCCAGGACGACCAGCGCGGCGGTCCGCGCCGCGCTTCCAAGATGATGCATTCCCGTCAGGCCTCTCGTTCCAAAGACGCTCTACGCCCCCTCGAGCGAATGTAGCAGCCACCCGTGGGCCCCGCGCCGCTTCGCACGGGGTCCTAGACTCGCGCGATCATGGCCCCGCGGACGATCCTCTACACCGGCAAGGGCGGCGTCGGCAAGACCTCGGTGGCCGCCTGCACCGCTCGCGCCTGTGCCGCCTCGGGGGCGCGCACACTGGTGATCTCGACCGACCCCGCGCACAGCCTGTCCGAGTCGCTGGGCGCGGACCTCGGCCCTGAGCCCCGCGCCGTTCTCGACCGGCTCTGGGGCCAGGAGGTCAACGCCCAGGAGGAGATGGAGCGTCACTGGTCGGGCGTGCAGGAGTGGCTCGGCGAGCTGTTCGTCGAGCGCGGCATGGACCAGATCTCGGCCCAGGAGCTGACCGTCCCACCGGGAATGGACGAGCTGTTCTCGCTCCTGCGCCTGCAGGCCGCCCACGAGTCGCCCGACTGGGACGTGATCGTCGTCGACTGCGCGCCCACCGGCGAGACGCTCCGCCTCCTGTCCTTTCCCGACGTCGCGCGCTGGTGGATCGAGAAGGTGTTCCCGCTCGAGCGCCAGCTCCTCGCCGCCGCCCGGCCGCTCGCCCGCTCGCTGCTCGACATCCAGCTGCCGAGCTCCGCCGTCTTCGCCGACATCCAGCGCCTGTCCAAGAACCTGATCGCGATGAACGAGATCCTCCGCGACCGCGAGCGCTGCACGGTCCGCCTGGTCATGAACCCGGACAAGATGGTGATCGGCGAGGCGATGCGGACGTTCACCTATCTCAACCTGTACGGCTATCTGACCGACGCGGTGATCGTCAACCGCGTCTTCCCGGCCGACGTCGGTGACTACTTCGCCGGCTGGCGGCGCGTGCAGGAGGAGCACCTGGCCCTCGTCCGGTCCGCCTTCGCGCCCGTGCCGGTCCTGTGCGCGCCGTACTTCGAGTCCGAGGTGCTCGGGGGCGAGATGCTCGATCGCCTCGCCTCTGAGCTGTTCGGTGGTGGGGTGGATCCCGCCACCGTGCTGCACGACAGCCTCACCCAGGAGCTCCGCGTGTCCGAGGACGGCGCCCAGCTCCGCCTGATGCTCCCATTCGCCCACAAGGGCGACATATCGCTCAAGAAGATCGGGCTCGAGCTGGTCGTCGGCGTCGACGGCCACCGCCGGACGATCATCCTGCCCTCGGCCCTGGCCGCCTTCCAGCCCGCCACCGCCACGTTCGAGGACGGGGCCCTGGAGGTCACCTTCCGCGGAGCACGCGATGCCGGGCCCGTCTGATCCGGGCGCGCCGCCGCCGCCCGGCGAGCGCCCGTCTCCGCCGCCCGGCGAAGGCCCGTCGCCGCCGCCCGGGGAGGGGGCGTCTCCCTCGCCGGGGGAGCGCCCGTCTCCGTCCTTCACACCTCCCGGGTCCGCCGAGGAGGCCCTCCGCCGCCTCGAGCAGCGTCTCGACCGCGCGAGCGAAGCGGCCGAGCGGCTGATGGCGCAGGCCGCCGAGGCGGCTGCCCGCGCCGGCAACCCCGGTGCCGGCGACCCAGACGCAGGCGCCGGCAACCCCGGTCCGGCCGCCGGCAACCCCGGTGCGGCCGCCGGCAACCCCGACGGCGACCCCGTCAAGCCGCCACCCGCGGGCTGGCAGATCCCCGACGATGCGCCGGCCGGCATCCTCCCCGACCTCGACCCGTTCATCGCCCTCGTCCAGGCCCTGCGCGACCTCATCCCGCCCGAGCTCCAGCGCCGTCTGGTGGCGGCACTGCGCGAACTGCTGCTCGCCCTGCGCGCGCTGATCGACTGGTACCTCGAGCACCTCGAGCGCCGGCGCGAGCAATCGGTCGAGGTCCAGGACATTCCGATTCTCTGACACGCGCCCCGCGGCGGACCCTCCCCGGACCGCTCCGCCGCCCCGCCCGGCCCCGCTCCCCCGCCCCTTACAATCGGATCATGAGCGAGGGGCGCACGGCCGCCGGCACCGCCCGCGGGGGCTCCGGTCCGACCCGGCTGATGCGCGCCTGGCGCGCGCTGCCGCACGAGTCCCGCCTCGCCGCCTTCGCCTCGCTGGCCCTGTTCGTCACGCTGTTCCTGCCCTGGTATCAGGTCACTCTGATCGCGCGGGTCAAGTCCGCCACGCTGCAGTCCGCCAGCGCCACGATCACCGGCTGGGGCGCGTTCTCGTTCGTCGAAGCGGCCGTGCTGCTCGTCGCCGCCGGCGTCCTCACCCTCTTGTTCCAGCGCGCCGAGGGCCGTGCCTTCCACCTGCCGGGCGGGGACGGTGGCGTGATCCTGGCCGCGGGGCTGTGGACCTGCGTACTGGTCGTGTGGCGGATCTTCGACAAGCAGGGCGCCACGACCAACGGTCCGTCGGCGACCAGCTCCGGCGTGGAGTGGGGGATCTTCATCGCGCTGGCCGCCGCGGCGTTCCTGGCCTACAGCGGGTCACGGATCCGGGCCGCCCACCGGCCCGAGCCGCCGCTGCCGGGCGAGGATCGGGCGCCGGCGGGATCGAGCGCCGCCGCCACCGTGGTCCTCCCGCCTCGCGAGGAGGCCTCGGCGCGCGAACGGCCGCGCCGGCGAGCCCGCCCGCCGATGCCCGTCCCGGCCGAGCCGCCACCCCAAGCCGAAATGCCGCATGACGCCGGCAACCGGCTGTGGTCCGGCCATCCCCCGCGAGCGTCCGACGCGCCACGCGACCGGCCGCGCCGGCGCCCGAGCGCCTCCGAGCTGTTCGAGCGCGTCATCCCTGAGGACCCGCCGACCATGCCCTTCGGCCGGGCCAAGCGCTCGGACATCGACCAGACCACGCGCCGGCCCGCTGCGCCCGACCCGCCACCGCCCACCGACGAGCAGTTGACGATCCCGTTCGCCGACCGCGGCTCGGAGGACGAGACGCTGCCGCTCGCCGCCGACCACCGCTCGCGCGCCTCCGAGGACGACACGCTCCCGCTCGGCAAGGACGCGACGCTGCCCCTTGGCCAGGACGCGACGCAGCCGCTCGGCCGAGACGCGACGCTGCCCCTCGGCGAGGACGACACCCTCCCGCTCGATCGTTAGCCCGCTTCGCGCCGGCGGGCGAGCTCGCCGGCGATCGTGGCCAGCACCATCCAAACGGGACGTTCATCTCCGGGATGGGCAGGCCTGCGTCACGGATCAACCGGAGCAGGCGCCTCTCGCGCTTGGACCGGCTGAGTGCGGTCGCCGTCGGATCCCCCAGGATCTGGGCCAGACGAGCAGCGCCTCGGCAGGGTCGGTTACGCGCGAGCACTTCGTCCAGCGCCCGCGGCGTGAACAACTGGCGCGCCAGCCCCTGGTCGATCGCGGCGCCGAGCTCCTTGGCCGTGGCGGTCGCCGCGATCTCGAGCACCGCGCGCGCCGGCGAGCTCACCCACAGGCCTTCGTGGTGACGCAGCTCCCGCCGGTCGATCTCCTTGATCCGATGCACGCGGATTCCCTTGCGAGAGTCGCATCGTCGCCCGACAACGGAAACGTGGATGTCGGAGGGCAACGTGCGCTGCAGGCCCCAGATAGCCGCAGCTGTGCCGTGGCTGAGGAACGCCCGCTCGCCGCACACCAGGAGCGCAGCCTGTTCGCGGGCAAGCGGCCCAAGCTCACCGCTGACCACCGAGTAGACACCGTGGAACACGACGTGGAGCCGCCCCCGGTTGACCCAATGGGCGACCGTGCGCCGGCTACAGCCGATGGCCACCAGTTGATAGTGCGCCACGATCGTCCGCTGCCGACCGGCGAGCGCGGCTATCGCGGCGTCCCACGACGGGGTCATAACCCCGCACTCGACGATCCTGAACGGTGTCCGCCGTGCTCACGACCACCAGAATGCATCCGCCGGAGCCCGCCCGGAGCCGCCCGGGCACGAGTTGTTGCAAGCCTGCGCCTATATTTGAGCGACGCCGATGCAAGCCGACACGAAGACGCCACAAACTCCGCAGGAGCTCGCCGCAGGCCTCACCCAGGTCGGCTACCTCCCCGGCGCGTCGACGGCGCTCGTCTCGTTCCTGGCCATCAAGCTCGGCAAGCCGGTCCTGGTCGAGGGCCCGGCCGGCGTGGGCAAGACCGAGCTGGCCAAGGCGCTCGCCACCCACCTGCAGCGCACGCTGATCCGGCTGCAGTGCTACGAGGGCCTCGACGAGGCCAAGGCCCTGTACGAGTGGAACTACCGCAAGCAACTCCTCCGGATCCAGACGGAGAGCCAGGAGACCGGCTGGCAGGACGTGCAGGAGGACATCTTCGGCGAGGAGTTCCTCCTCCCCCGGCCGCTCATGACCGCGATCGCATCGCAAGAGCCCGTCGTCCTGCTCATCGACGAGATCGACAAGACCGACCAGGAGTTCGAGGCGATGCTGCTCGAGCTGCTATCCGACTTCCAGATCTCGATCCCCGAGCTCGGCCGGATCGAGGCCAAGACGCGCCCCGTGGTCCTGCTCACCTCGAACAACACCCGGGAGCTCACCGAGGCCCTCAAGCGCCGCTGCCTCTACCTCTGGCTCGACTACCCGAACCTCGAGCACGAGCTTCAGATCGTCCGCCTCCACGCCCCCGAGCTCGACGAGGCGATCGCCCGGAAACTGACCGAGGTCGTCCACCAGATCCGCCAGCTCGACCTCAAGAAGCCACCCAGCATCGCCGAGTCGATCGACTGGGCCCGCACCCTGCTGCTGCTCGGCGCCAGCGACATCGACCACGACACGTTCATCGACACAATGAGCGTGATCGTCAAGCACCGCACCGACCTGGACACGGTGGCGGCCCGTGTCGGCGTCGCCCTCCAGCAGGCCGATGCCGCCGCCTAACGCCCGAGCGGCGATCTACGGCGGCATCCCCGAGCATCCGCCCGGCGCGCTCGACGGCCAGCTCCTCGCCTTCGCCGAGGACCTCAGAGCCGAGGGCGTCGCGATCGGAACCTCCGAGATCCTCGACTCCTTCGAGGCGCTCCACCACGTCGACTGGACCGAGCAGCGCGACTTCAAGGAGGCGCTGGCCGCCACGCTCGCCAAGTCGAACGATGACCGGAGAATCTTCGAGCTGGTGTTCGACCGCTTCTTCTTCCGCGCCACCGAAGCGCAGGCGGCGCGCAAGAACATAACCGAGGCACCCGGGACGGACGGCCCCAACAACAGCGACATCAACCTCGACACGCTCAGACAGCAGATCGCCGCCGCGCTCAGAGACGGATCCGACGATGCGCTCAGGGACCTCGCCCGCCTCGCCATCGCCGCCTTCGGCCGCGGCGAGGGCTCCGGCGTCCTCGGCGTCGACGTGCAGCGCATCAGGCGCGCGCTCGGCCTGAGAACCGAGCCCCAGCCCGACCTCCCCGATGACGATCCGCGCCACCACGGCCTCCCGAGAGATCAACTGAGGAAATTCGAGCAGCACCTCAGGCGCGAGCTCGAGCGCAACCTGATCGAGCGCACGGCCAGCCTCCCGCCCAAGCGCCCGCTCAACGAGCTCGACCGCGCGCTCCCGTCCGGCCCGATCCAGGACCTCGCCGCCGTGCACCGCGTGGTCGCCCAGCTCAAGCGACGCCTCGCCACCCAGGGCCACGAGCTCAAAGGGCACAACCGCCACGCCCACGTCGACTTCCGCCGCACGATGCGCGCCAGCCTGCAGACCGGCGGGGTCCCCATCGCCCTCAAGTACCGGCCGAAGCGACCCCGTAGACCCGAGATCTTCGTGCTGTGCGACGTGTCCACCAGCGTCACCAGCGCGTCCACGTTCTTCCTATCCGTCCTCCACGCCCTCCACGACGCGTTCCGCAAGCTGCGCAGCTTCGTGTTCATCGAACGGATCTCGGAGGTGACGGAGGTGTTCGAAAAGGAGCGCGACTTCCGCGCCGCCAGCGAGGCGATCTCCAAGGACGCCGGCGTGGCCGACATCTCCGGCTACACCGACTACGGCCGCGTCTGGTTGGAGTTCCTGAATCTCATCGTGGACGAGCTGCACCCCCGCGCCACCGTCATCGTGCTCGGCGACGCGCGCACGAACGGACGCCCGCCCCGGGACGACGTGTTCGCCGCCATAACCCAGAAGGCCGGCCGCACCTTCTGGCTCAACCCGGAGCCGCGCCTCTACTGGAACTACGGCGACAGCGTGATCGCCGCCTACGAGAAGCACTGCACGGCGTTCGAGTGCTGGCGCACCGATCAGCTCGAGGAGTTCGTCAAGGCGCTGACCCGCCCGGAAGCGCCGTGAGGTGGAGCGAGTTCGCGCAACGAGAGCCGCGACTCGCCGCCCTCGGCCACCGGCGACTGGTCGACCCCGGCGTCGTCCTGGTCGGCACGATCCGCCGCGACGGGACGCCACGCATCAGCCCGGTGGAGCCGCTCGTCTGGGAGCGCGACCTGTGGCTGTCGATGCTCCTCGGGTCCTACAAGGCGGCCGATCTGGAGCGCGACCCGCGGATCCTCGTCCACAGCATCGTGACCGGGCGCAGCGGTGAGGAAGGCGAATACAAGGTGCGCGGCGAGGCCATCGAGGAACGGGAGGACACCATCCAACGGCGCTACGCCAGCGAGGTCAGCGCAAGGCTCGACTGGAGTCCCGAGCCGGGTCGCTTTCACCTGTTCCGCGTCGACATACGCGACGTCACCTTCATCCGCTACGAGGAGTCCTCCGGCGATCAGTACGTGGCCCGCTGGCCCAGCCGGCAGGAGTTCGTCCGCCGCGGAACGTCCGCGACGTCACTGAGCGACGCCGAGCGGTATCGCGACCTGTTCGCTTAAGAGACGGACTCCGACGGAGCCGGAGTCGCCACCACTTCGAGGTACAGGTTCTGCAGCCCGGCCGCCTCGCTCTCCTTCGCCTCGGCATGCGTCAGGCCGCTGCCGTCGAACAGGCCGTCGGCCTCCCACCGCTCGGGATTCAGCGACACCGCGTACGGGTTGATCTTGACGTCCTCGCCCGGCGCCGCGTCCCCGAGGTTCTGAGCCGCCCGGCTGAAGGCCAGCACGGCGAACGCCTCCATCATGTCGGCGGTCGAAGCGAGCTTGGCCCGCACGACGTCGTCATCGAACGGGCCGGCCATGTCGACGTGGCGCTGGAACATGCCCGGGAAGTCCTGGGTGGGAACGATCGCTCGGCGCCACTCGCGATCCTCCAAGGCGTTCCACTCGCGGTACATCCCCTCGAGCCGGCGGGTGATCGCCCAGATCCGCTCCAGGTCCGGTCGCACCGAGGCCATGAACTCCACGTCCGCGTACTTGTCGTGGAAGAACAGCAGGCACTCGGTGCCCCAGTACAGGATGTTGTTGGCGCAGATCTTGACCGTCATCACCATCGGGTTGTGCCAGAACTCGTACTGACCCTCGTACTGGGTCAGGTTCACCCGGTAGGTGCTCAGGTACAGATCGTCGAAGGCACGCGCGCGATCGACCACGTCCTCCCCATCGAGGAACCGCGTGATCAAGTCGGTCGAAAGCGTGTTCGAGATCGCGATGAAGTCAGACCCCGGCGAGTAGAACGGATCTAGGAAAGCACCCGCCTCGCCAACCAGCGACCAGCGACCCTCGCCGGAGAAGCACTGCTTGCAGCCGTACGAGAAGTCCGTCACCTTCAGGAAGTCCTCGACCTGGTCGAGCCGCCCGTCGAGTGACTCCCCGAGCTGCGGCTCGTGGCGGCGAATCCACTCGAGCGCCCCATCGAGCGTCTTCATCTCGTCCCACGAATGGAAGCGCGGGTCGGCCACGATCCCGATCGAGATCGGCCCCGACGACAGCGGGATCATCCACACCCAGTAACCCTGGCCGCACAGGTGGTTCGTGGAGAACTTTCGCAGCCCGCGCTCGGACATCCGCCCAAAGAACTCATCGTCGTCCGACTCGGCCCAGTCCTCGATGTCGAGCCCGCCGTCGAGCCGGAACCACGCCGAGTTGACCACGTGCCCGTTGTCCTCCATCAGGTCGAGCTTGCGCTTGAGCAGGAATGACCGCCCGGCGGCGTCGACCACCCAGCGCGCGCGCACCTCACGATCCTCACCCTGATACGTCACCCGGATCACGTGCGGGTCCCCGATCTCGACCTCCTGCACGCGACAGTCCCCGAATCGATCGACGCCCGCTGCCACCGCCTGGTCACCCAGGTAGTTCTCGAACCGGCCCCGGTCGAGCTGGAAGCTCGGCTCGGGGAGCGGCTTGTTGATGCCGCGCTCGATCCGGTCGGCGATCTGCACGTTCCCCGCGGCCGGGAACCACCAGCGCAGCCCGAACTTGTGCAGCTCATCGTTGTCCATGTGCTCGCGGGCACCCACGACGTCGGCGAAGTAGTGCGCCGACACCTCGACCGTCGACTCGCCAACCTTGAAGGCAGCCTCGGGCGCCGGGCCCTTGCGCTTCTCGGCGATGAAGATGCTCGTCTCCGGCCGTGCAGCTTTCAGCTGAATACCGAGAGTCAACCCGGCCAGGCCGCCGCCGAGAATCGCCACGTCGTAGCTGTCAGCCGGCTGCCTATCAGTGCCCACGTTGCTCTCCTTGTTGCGAAATATTCAGTTCCCCTCGCGAACTGAGCCGCCCCGCGGCCCCGCGCGCCTCGAGATCCATCTCCTCGATTCCGGGCGCCATCTCGATCGCCCGCCATGGACCCCGCGCCGACCACCTGCGGTCAGCGCCTTCGAGCCCCGGGTACAACCCCCTCGTCGGTCCACGTCCAAGCGCATCATGACGCAAGCCGTTGTGTGCTGCAACTCGCGCGGGGCAGTTAGCCGGCGACGCGGGCCGCCCTAGAACAGCTGGTTCTCGCCGCCGAACACGGCGCTGACCGATCCGTCGGTGAAGATCTGGCGGATCGTGTCGGCCAGCAACGACGCGGTCGAGAGCACGACGATCTTGTCCGGCGCGCCCTCGCGGAGCGGGATCGTGTCGGTGACCACCACCCGCTCGAACGGGGAGACCTCGAGGCGCTCGTAGGCCGGGCCCGAGAACACCGGATGGGTGCAGGCCGCGAACACCCGCGCGGCGCCCTCGTCGAGCACGGTCTGGCCGGCGGCGATCAAGGTGCCGGCGGTATCGATGATGTCGTCGAGGATCACGGCGGTCTTGCCGCGCACGTCGCCGATCACGTAGCCGACCTCGGCCACCTGCTGGGCCGGGCGCTCCTTGGTCATCAGGGCCAGGTCGGCGCCCACCATCTCGGCGAACTTGTGGTTGAGCTTCACCCGGCCGACGTCCGGGGCGACCACGACGAGGTCGGGCAGCTCGAGCTCGCGGAAGTACTCGGCGATCAGCAGCAGCGCGGTCATGTGGTCGACGGGCTTGCGGAAGAAGCCCTGGACCTGGCCGGCGTGCAGGTCGATGGTGAGGATCCGATCGATGCCGGCGGTCTCGAGCAGCTGGGCCACCAGCCGGGCCGTGATCGGCTCACGCAGGGCGGATTTCTTGTCCTGGCGCGAATACCCGTACCAGGGCATGACCGCGATCACCCGGTGGGCGGAGGCGCCCACCGCGGCGTCGATCATGACGAGCAGCTCCATCATCGCGTCGTTGGCGGTGACGCCCGTCTCCGGGTTGCCGCACGTCGGCTGCACGATGAACACGTCCGCGCCGCGCACCGACTCGTCGAAGCGGCAGTAGACCTCGCCGGCCGAGAACGTCTTGAGCGTGATGTGACCGAGCTCGATCGCGAGCTTGTGGGCGATCGCGCCGGCCAGATCCGGGTTGGCCCGACCTGAGAACAGCATCAGCTTCTTGCCGGTGACGATCGGCAGGCTGCCCGATGCTGCCCTCGTGTCACTTGCCCCCATGACGCGGCCAGTCTACAGCCGCCGCAGGATGGCGGATAGAGGATTTTGGCGATCGGTCAACAGGTCGCTCTCAGAGCCGGCGCCGCCGTCCGGAGACGGCGGCGCCGATTCACGACAGGACTAGTGCGAGACGATGCCCGAGATGCCTCCGGCCAGCGAGTCGTCGGTCGCCCCGATGTGGGTCAGGTTCCCGCCTGACACCGAGTAGGCGTCGATGTGGCTCGTGTTCAGGCCGAACGCAAGCGTCGGCGCCGCGACGTACAGGTACTTGCTGTCCGGCGAGAGCCCGAGGTCGGTCGGGAACGTCGGACCGGCCGTATCAGAGGTGGCGTCGGACGTGCCGAGCAGGCTGACCTTGCCGCCCGGGCTGAGCGCCACCCGCGAGATCGCGCCCTTCCCCGAGGTGATGTCGGGCAACGTGTCCGACAGGCTGTTGGTGATGAACGCGAACTTCCCGTCGCCCGTGATCGCGATCCAGCAGGTGCCGCGGCCACCGGACGGAATCGTCCCGTTCGGCGTCAGACCACCCCACCAGTTCAGCGTGTCGCTGCTCACGAATCCGTTGAACTGATTCGGATCCGCCGGGTTGGGCGTCGCCCCCGAGGGCGTGGCCACGAAGCCGACGTACGTGGTGATCAGGTGCCGCCCCTGGTAGGCGAACCCGAACGGGATCGGCGCATCGGCCGGATGCGGCTGCACCGGACCCGGCGTGTCGCCGTGCATGCGGAACGTGTCGATCAGGCCGAACGGCGCAAGCGGGCAGCCCTGGAAGCAGCGTTCGGTCACGGTGAGGACGCTGCCATCCGGCGAGAACCCGATCTGGGCGGCGATCCCGCCCGGGCCGGGAGTGGCCAGCGACTGCGTCGAGTGGTTGATCGGCGTGAGCCAGCCGTTATCCGAGAAGTGGAAGCCGGCGATGTTGCCGCTGGCCTCGTTGACCACGTAGAGGACGTCGCCGACATGCGTGAGGCTGATCGGCTCGGTGCCGCCCGAGCTGACCTGGTCGACCAGCTGCGGCCCGGTAGAGCTCACCCTGAACGAGCTGATCGTGTTGCTTCCCGCGTTCACGGCAAAGAGCAGACGTCCGTCCTTGGTGATGTCAAGTGCGCCCTGCGAGTCGACCATCGGGAAGGCGAACGGCGGCTGGGACTTCAGGCCGGTGCCCCCGGTCGAGACCGTCTGGCTCGGCTCGCTTGGGATCGCTCCGTTCGCCCCGCGCGCGAACACCAGCACGTGGTTGCCGGTGGGCAGGTTGTCCTCGGTGTAGACGGCGCTCAGCGCCGCTGAGCGATCGCCGTCGCGGTGGTGGCGATGCGCCGACGCTGGAGCGGCGGCGAACGCGGTCAGCGCGGCGGCGAGTAAAGCGCCTCTCGCGAGCAGAGCAGGACGAATACAACCCCGGTAGCGCATGGCGTAAAGCCCCCTTTGATAAAGCCTCGCGGCAGATGTGCCCGTGCGAGCTTGAAACAGCCCTGCGCGACCCTAACCGCTGGCATATCGCCAAGCAAGAACGTCCAGATTAACGCTGCAAGCATTGGCGAACCGACCCGCGTCCGACCCGCGTCTAGCCCACGAACGGGTGTCGCCGTGTGAAAAGGTTGTCGCCGACCCGCCCGCAGCGGTAGCGTTCCGCCACCGCAAGTCCGCCGGCGGTGTGGCCGGCGAGGGCGCAACCCCGCCTACGGTCAGCTCGTTCCGGGTGACAAGGCACGGAGCCCAGCTGGTCAATCAGGTCAGCTCCGGCGGGAAGTTCCCGAACAGCCTCACCGTCCACGGCAACCTGCTGTACGTGCTGAACTCCAACAGCCTGAACATCCAGGGCATTTCGTTCAGTTCGAGTGGGGTGCTGACCCCGATCAGCGGCGCGTCGCAGCCGCTCAACCCCACCGGGACCATTCCGGGCGCGCCGCACGACATCAGCTTCGACAACACCGGCAAGTGGATCGTGGTGGCGAAGCTGACCAACCCGATGACCCTCTCGCCGGTCGACGCGATTGACACGTTCCCGGTGAACGCCAACGGGACCGTCGGTCCCGCGGTGTCGTCGAACTCGTCCACCCCGGTGGCGTTCTCGATCGGCTTCGACAGCGGCGACCACGTCCTGATCACGACGCTCGGCAACCCGTTCGCGTTCAAGGCGGGCTCGCTCGAGTCCTACTCGATCGGCCCGACGGGTTCCCTGACCCACATCGCGTCCGTGAGCACGGTCGGTTACGCGCCGTGCTGGGACGTGGAGTCGGGCAAATACGGGTACATCGTCAACGCCGACATCCTCGGTCCGGCGGCCCCGTCCGTGTCGACGTTCAGGCTGTTCGGCAACGGCCACTTCACGTATCTCGGCCACACCCCGAGGGCCGGCTCCGAACCGCTCGAGACCGATGAAGCGCTCAGCCCCGACGGCAAGTACCTGTACGTCGTGTCACCGATCGACGACCGCGCGTTCGCCGGCGTGAACATCAGCCACATCGACGTATTCAAGATCGGCGCCAACCACAAGCCGACGCTGATCCAGCAGACCCCGTTGAAGAACCCTCAGGGCCTGACGGGGGCCGCGGCGAATTAGCCCCAAGTAACCGTCGGTCGAGGGGCGGGCGGACGCCCGCCCCTCACCGGGGGCCGCGAGGTACTTGTCGGACATGGGTCCGACCGGTAGCGTTCCCGCGTCGTGTCGAAGCCGGGGACGGCCATTGGCGCTTCGACGACCGGCGGAGCGACCGCCGGACGCAACTCGGAGGGTCGTCGCGTGTTTGGACGATCCGCCATAGTTTCTAAACGAGGGGAGAAGTATCGAATGACGGGGCGTACAGGGATCGGGCGGGCGTGGTGGTTGACGCCGCTCGCGATCGCTGCGGTCGGGATCGGGCCTTCGGTCGCCATCGCAGCACAGGGACAGGGACAGGCACAGGGAAAGGCCAAGCCAAAGGTCACGGGGGCCGTCTTTACGGAGACCAACGGTGCCACCAAGAACGCGCTCGTCGTGTTCGCGCAGTACAGCGACGGCTCGCTCAAGCAGGTCCAGACGATCGCCACCGGCGGGAAGGGCGGCGTGCAGCCGCAGCCGGAGACCGGACCGTGCCTCCCGCCGCCGGCGGGCACGGGCAAGTGCCCGAACCTCGACACGCAGGGTGAGGTCGAGACCGGCGCCGGAGGCAAGCTGGTGTTTGCGGTCAACGCCGGCAGCAACACCGTGACCTCGTTCCGCGCGACCGCCGCCGGTTGGGTCAGGGCCGACGTGGCCAAGTCGGGCGGCGTGTTCCCGCTCAGCCTCACCACCCACGGGAATTTGCTGTACGTCCTGAATGCCGACAGCGCGAGCATCGCCGGCTTCAAGTTCAACTCCGCCGGCCATATGACGCCGATCGTGACTCGGAAGCTCGCCCAGAACGTGTTCCCCGGGCTCTCCCGGCAGGTCGCGTTCGACAACTCGGGCAAGTGGCTGGTCGTGTCGAAGTTCGGCAACCCGTTCGCGCCCGGCGGGCCGAGCCCGCAGAACTCGATCGACACTTTCAAGGTGGGCGCCAACGGCGTCGCCGGAGCGCCGATCACCTCCAACGCCAAAGTGCCGCTGCCGTTCTCGATCAACTTCGATGGCGCAAATCGGATGGTCCTGACCGAGGTCGGCAACCCGGCGGCCGCGGGGTTCGTCGATGTCTACACGCTGCTGCCGAACGGACACGTGGTCGCGAGCCCGGGGCCCCCGATCAGCTCGCACGGTAACGCCCCCTGCTGGGGCGTGGTCACCCGGAAGGGATTCGTCTACATCGTCAACGCTGACGCGCTCGGCCCCAACGGCGCCACCGTGGCCATCTTCAAGGACACGAACGGCCACCTGACGTTCCACGGCACCACGCCTCAGATCCACGAGACGCTCAAGACCGATGAGGCCCTGAGCAAGGATCAGAAGTACCTGTACGTGCTCGCGCCGACGTCTAACCGTCAGGCCGGCGGGAGCCACATCGACGAGTACCAGATCCTCCCGAACGGCGGACTGAAGCTCATCGGGCAGACCCCGAAGACGCTCGCGAAGAGCGTCAACGGCCTGGCCTCGAGCTAGTCGATCACCACGCTCTAAGCGAGGCGGGCGGGCCACACGGCCCGCCCGCCTTTTGTCTGTTCAGGGCTGCGTCTGCGCCGGTGTCTCGCCTGGCTAGGCGGGCGCCTGTGGCTCCGCGGGCGCCGCCGGCGCCCCCGAGCCCGCATCCTTGGCCAGCGCCAGCACCTCATCGACCGTCCACTGGTCGTAGGCGTGCTCGCCGTACTTGCTGGCGACCACCCGGCCGTCCGAGGCGATCAGGAAATCCCCGGGCAGACCGGTGGAGCCACCCGCGGGCTTGACTGGGGGCGCATGCTCCTTGCCCCTCACGGTCGCCGCGATGCTCCGCCCGAGCCCTTTGAAGATCGCCGGCCAAGCGGCGGGGCTGAGGACCGCCTTCGGCTTGGACTCGACGCCGAACTCCGCGTAGAGCTTGCGGTCCGGATCGGGAATCACGTCGAAGGGCAGCTCGGCCTGGTACTTCTGCAGGTCCGCGACGCTCGAGTGGAACACGACGACCTCTCGGACCCCGGCGGCACGAAGCTCGTCGTTGCGCACCACGACCGACCGCAGATGCAGGTTGCAGACGGGGCAGCCGGCAAAGCGCCGTAGCTCGAGGTGGACCAGGTGCCCCGGGTCCGGGACGGGCACCGAATCCCCCGACAGGGCCGTCAGCTGATGTGGTGCGATCGTGTCGCCAGCGTTCAGGTGTGTCATCGAGACCCCCAATCGTTGCGCGTGCCTGACAGGGCGGACGGATGCACGCGCCCCGATCCTATGACGCGACGGAGCGACGATCAAGCCGGCGCTTGACGAGGTCCGGACGGCGCGCATACCCTCCCCGCATGATCGTGGTCATCGACGAGGGGGGCACGTGATGGCGCGCGATCCGGCGCTCGCACAGAGCCAGCTGTTCGAGGGCCTGTCGGCCGAGGAGCTCGAGGCGGTGCGCGAGCAGATGCGCGCGCGGCAGTTCGCGCCCGGAGAGCAGCTGTGCGCGGCCGGAGACCCCAGCGACCGCATCTGGCTGATCACCGCCGGTCTCGTCCACTGGCGCGCGGGAACCACCGCCGGCGGCGGCGAGATCGAGCTGCGCATGCGCAAGGGCGACGTGATCGGCGCCCAGGACGCGATCACCGGCGCCGAGCGCACCGCGACCGTCGAGGCGAGCACGATCACGAACACCCTCGAGCTCGACGCGGGCGACCTGCTCGCGCTCGCCGAGCGTTTCCCGCGGATCCTCATCAACGTCGTCCAGACCCAGCGCGAGCGCCTGTTCCGCGCCAGCGCCCGGAGCGCCGCGCTGTTCAGCGCCAGCGTCCGCTCGAGCTCGCAACGAGGCGAGGAGATCGGGATCATCGCCGGGCCGTCGCTGAAGGGCGTGGTCCCGCGGCTGGTGACCGCCGCCCGGACGGCCAGCCCCCGGCCGGTGACCGTGCTCGACCGCTCGCTGTCGTTCGCCGGCGCGCTGACCGCCTCCGACGAGCTGGCCTCCGGGCACGACACGGTCCTGATCCCCTCCGAGCTCGATCCGGACACGCTCGGCGTGCTCCTCGACGAGGTCGATCGCGTGGTGGCTCTGGTGGGAACCGCCGAGGAGGCCGCGCAGATGGGTCGCATCGCGGCGGCCGCGGAGGGCCGGCGGCTCGAGATCGTGCTCGTGTCCGAAGAGGCCCGCGAGGCCAGCCAGATGTGGTACCCGGGGACGCTCGGCCTGGTCGTTCGCGACTGCCCGCGGCAGACCGGCTTCCCGCTGGCCGACCGCGATCTGGCGTGGATCGCCCGGCACCTCACGCGCACCAAGCTCGGCGTGGCGCTCGGCGCCGGCGGCGCCAAGGGTTGGGCGCACGTCGGCTTCCTGCAGACGCTCGAGGAGGCCGGCTACGCGATCGACTACGTCGGCGGATCGAGCATCGGCGGGTTCGTGGCCAGCCAGGTGGCGCTCGGGTGCGACGCGGCCGAGATCGAAGCCCGCTTCCGCGAGGCGTTCAGCACGGAGAACACCGGAAAGCTGTTCGCCTCGTCGCTGGTCGGCGCGGCCGGCGTGGAGGTGCTGACCGGAATGCTCCAGCAGGCGACCCGGCAGGCGCTGTTCTCGCATACGACGATCCCGCTCGTGATCATGGCCGTCGACCTGACCGACCGCGTGCCGGTCACCCAGCGGCAGGGTCCGATCTGGGAGGCCCTGCTGACCGCGCTGTCCGTGGCCGGGGTGTTCCCCACCCCGGAGCGCGACGGGCACCGATTCATCGACGCGATCGCGTTGGTGCCGGTGCCGACCGCCGCCGTGCTCGAGGACGGCGCCGACATCGTCGTGTCGGTCAACCTGCTGGGAGCCGAGTCGCTCGAACGCTGGCCCGGCGTGCCCGACGAGCCCGAAGACGACGGCGAGCCCAAGAAGCCTCGCCGGCGCGGCCCGCTCGACACGATGCTCGAGGCGATGGACCTCAGCCAGGTCGACACGAGCGCACGCCACGCCGCACTCGCCGACGTCGTGATCACGCCCAAGTTCGGCCCGGCCGAATGGCGCGACTTCCACCTCGCCGACCTGTATCTCGCCGCGGGGCGCGCCGCCGCCCTCGAGCAGCTGCCCGCGCTCGAAGCGCTCGCCCGGCCCGTGGACCTTTTGACCGCGGCCCGCGCGGCCAGCATCGTGGACGTTCCCGCTGGGTAAGGCGTCAGCGCGCCGGGGGCGCTCGTGTTCCTGGGTCAGGCGTCCCGAGCGGCCTCGGGTCGGGCGGCGGGATAGCCGTAGTCGGTGCTCCACCGCGCGAGCACACGCTCCTGGATCTCCCGCGGCCAGTCCTCGTCGAACGTCGAGCGCAGCGCGATCGACTCCGGGTCGCCGTCTTCCCGCATCAGCGCGTTGTAGATCACCTTGGTGGTCTTGAAGCGGCGGCGGTCGGCATCCGGCAGGAACACCGGGAGGGGGACCATGTTCCGGTCCTCATAGAACCTGACTCCGTCCGAGGGTGAATTCTTGGCCGCGAAGGCCCATACGACATCACGCGTGTTTGACGGGTCGATGTCGTCCTCGGTCACCATCACCTTGGCGATCGCGTAGGCGGTGTGGACGTCGGGCTCCCACAGGACCTCGGCGATCCTGTCCATCAGCGCTGCGGGGCTCGGCTGCGCGAACGCCTCGCGCCAGTCGGACGGCACCGTGATCACCAGGAACTGGCACCCCGATTCAAGCGGCATGTACGCGCTGGTGACCGGCACTCCACCCCGCCGCAACTGGTATACGACCTCCGCGCAGTTGGGAATGCCCCACGCGGTGTGATTCTCCTCGACGGGATGCCCCGCGACGGCGACCGGCAGAACCGGATCCCGGCGGTGCGTCAACGCGGAGACGTGGCAGATCGGCTGGGGCGTGCTCTCTCCTGGATAGGTGAAGCCGGCGAACTCGCCCATCGGCCCTTCGGACGCGGTCTCGCTCATCGAGATCGTTCCCTCGATGACGATCTCTGCCGTCGCGGGCACCTCGAGGTCGACCGTCTCACAGCGCACGACGTCGACCGGCTCCCCGAGATACGCACCGATGAAGTCGGCCTCGTTGACCCCTTCGGGCAGTGGCATGCCCCCGACGAACGGAATCACGGGCTCAACCCCCATCGCCACCGCGACCGGCATGTCCTCGCCCCGCTCCCGCCACATGGCGCGGATCACGCCGATGTGCTGCGTGGGGATGACCAGACTGCGCATCCGCCGCGCGTCCAGCCACTGCGTCCGGGAGATCGACCAGTTGGTCCAGCTCCCGTCCGGGGTGCGGGCGACGACGATCCCGTAGGTGTTGATGAACCTTCCGCCGTCGTTTCCGTGCAGCAGCGGCGCGGGCAGCCGTCCGAGATCGACGTCGTCGCCGAGCGCGATCACCTCCTTGCACGGGCCGGTGGGCACAACACGCGGTGGGATGGGCGGCGCCCCCCGGGCGGCGACCAGCGCGGCGACGATCTCTGAGCCGGACGCCTGCGGCGGAAGGCCCAGCGACAGAGCAACCCGGCTGAGGTAGAGCCCCGGCTGCGCGCTGACGCCGGCGGGCGCGCCGAGCACGCGGAAGCCAGGCTCGACGCCCGTCATGTTCGTGAACAACGGCGCCGGCGCCATCAGGTCGTACGAGCGGCGGACGATGGCCCCCAGCTCGTAGTCGAGGCTGACCTCGGCGTCGATGTGTTGAAGCTCGCCGAGCTCGTCGAGCGCGTCGAGGTAGGCGCGCAGGTCCTTGAGGCGTCGCATGCCCAGGTACCGTATTGCAAATGCTCAGCGACGAGGAGGGCGCGGTCGAGGCGCGGAAGGCGGAGCACCTGGAACTGGCCGCGAGGCCCGACGTCGACGCGGCGCGCGCCGCCGCGTGGCATGACATCTACTTCGAGCACGAGGCGCTCCCCGAATGCAATCTCGACGACGTCGACCTCTCGGTGACGTTCCTCGGTCACCGCCTCGAGGCGCCGCTGGTGATCGCGGGGATGACCGGCGGCCATCGGGCGGCGGAGCAGATCAACGCGGCGCTCGCCGCCGCCGCTGGGCGCAGCGGCCTCGCTCTCGGGGTGGGCAGCCAGCGAGCGGCCCTGGTCAATCCCGACCTGTCCTCGACCTATTCGATCGTGCGCACCGTCGCACCGTCGGCGTTCGTAATCGGCAACGTCGGCATCGCCCAACTCCTGCCCCAGGCCTCGGGCCCCGCGCTGTCGCTCGAGCAGCTGCAAGCCGCGATTGACATGGTGCGCGCCGACGCGCTCGCGGTCCACCTCAACTTCCTCGAGGAGAGCGTGCAGCCCGAGGGGGACCGCCACGCTGCCGGGGGTCTGGCCGCGGTCGAGCGGGTGGCGAGGACGCTGCCGGTCCCGGTCATCGTCAAGGAGACGGGTGGCGGCATCTCACAGTCCACGGCGTGCCGGCTCGCGGGTGTAGGGGTCGCCGCGCTCGACGTGGGCGGGAGCGGCGGGACAAGCTTCGCCGCGATCGAGGGGTTGCGCGCACGCGCCCGCCACGACGAGCGGGGCCGCCGGCTGGGCGAGAGCCTGCGGGGGTGGGGCATTCCCACTCCGGTGTCGGTCGTCGCCGCGCGCGCCGCCGGGCTACCGGTCATCGCGACCGGCGGCATCCGCTCCGGGCTGGACGGCGCCAAGGCGATCGCGCTCGGGGCGACGCTGGTCGGCGTGGCGCGCCCGTTGCTCGTGGCGGCGCGTGAGGGAGAGCAGGCCGTCCACGCCTGGATCGATTCCTTCCTGCACGAGCTGCGCAGCGTGATGTTCCTGCTCGGGGCGCGCACGCCCGGAGAGCTGCGGCGGACGCGGTTGGTGGTGACCGGCACCACGCAGGCCTGGCTGGATCAGCTCGGGCTCGAGTACCGCGCTCCGGCGCGGGAGGTTTGACAGCACCGTGTCCAACCGCAATCGGATCATCGTCGCCCTCTCGGGATCGAGTGCGCCCCACTACGGCGTCCGGCTGCTCGAGGTGCTGAGCGAGATCGAAGACGTCGAGACCCATGCGATTGTCAGCGCCGGGGCACGCGCGACGATCGCCTACGAGATGGAGCGCGACCCGTCGACGGTCGAGCAGCTCGCCGACGTTGTCCACGACGAGCGCGACCTGGCCGCGTCGATCGCGAGCGGGACCTTCATCACCAGCGGGATGGCGATCGCCCCGTGCTCGATCAAGACGCTCTCGGCGGTGGCCAACAGCTTTAACGACAACCTCATCGCCCGCGCGGCCGACGTCTGCCTGAAGGAGCGCCGGCGGCTGGTGCTCGTCGTCCGGGAGACGCCGCTGCACGCCGGGCACCTGCGCCTGATGCTGCAGGCCACCGAGGCGGGCGCGGTCGTGCTTCCCCCTGTGCCGGGCTTCTACCACCGGCCCGCCACGCTCGACGACATCATCGACCACACCGTGACGAAGATCCTCGATCAGTTCGGGATCGACGCCGGGCTGATCGCGCGCTGGCAGGGGCTCGACGCTCCACGATGAGGCCCGGCCGGCACCGATGAGTCGCGAACTCGGGCCCGTCGTGCCCGAAGCGGTCAGGCGGTGCCTGGAGGACGGGCCCGAACGCCAGGTGGGACTGACGTTCCTCGTCCTCTCGGAGCTCGAGGCGGGCTGGCCGCACGTGGCCATGGTGAGCGTGGGCGAGCTGGTCGTCGCGGCGGACGGGCGGCTGGCGCTTGCGCTGTGGCCGACGAGTACGTGCGCCGCCAACCTCGCCCGCACCGGCCGTGCCACTCTGGCCGTGGTCGCCGACGGCCTCGCCTTCTCGCTGCGCTGCCACGTCGATGACGAGCTCCCGATCACCGCGGGCGAGGATCCGGCGATGCGGGGGTTCGTGCTGCGGGTCATCACAGCCATAGAGGATTCCGCGCCGTACGCCGATCTCCTCAGCGGGGTCACGTATCGCCTGCATGACGACCAGGCGACGCTGGCTCGCTGGCGCCGCACCCGGGCCGCCCTCGCAGCGGTTCTCGCTGAGTAGGGACCAGGCGTAAGCCAGAGTTCCTTGACAGCGGGTCAGGCAGCAGAGATGCTAAAAGCGACCACACGACTCAACGGGGGCACCGAGCCATGCCAGACGATCGCAGCGTTTCCAGCCTCGAGATCCGACCACTTCACGTCGCCCGCGAGCGCTACGACGTGGTCATCATGGGCGGGGGCCTCGCCGGTCTCACACTTGCCATCCAGCTGAAGCGGCGACGTCCCGATACCTCTATCGCGGTGCTCGAGAAGCGAGAGGGCCCTGCGCCGCTGGCGGCCTTCAAGGTCGGCGAGTCCACCGTCCCCTCGGGAGCTCACTACTTCGAGAAGGTGGTGGGGATGGAGGATCACCTGAAGAAGGACCAGCTGATCAAGATCGGGCTGCGGTTCTTCCTCACCGCCGGGGGCAACGAGGACATCACGAAGCGCATCGAGCAGGGCGCATCCGGCTACCCGCCCCACGACAACTGGCAGATCGACCGGGGGGTCTTCGAGAACGAGTTGGCCAGTCGAGCGCGGGGCCTGGGCGTGGATGTCCTCGGGGGGTGCCGGGTCCAGGACGTGGAGTTCGGTGACGACCTGCACGTCGTGTCCTTCACCCAGATGGAGGCGGACGTCACGACGAAGGCGCGGTGGGTCGTCGACGCTTCCGGGCGAGCCAGCCTGCTCAAGCGCAAGTTCGGCCTGTCCAAGGACGTGTCCCACACGATCAACGCCGCGTGGATCCGACTGGCCGGCGGCCTTGACATCGAGGATTGGGGCCGTGACAACGAGGCGTGGATGGGCAAGATGTCAGAGTCGGGCCTCCGGGCCTTGAGCACCAACCATCTGATGGGCGAGGGCTACTGGGTATGGATGATCCCCCTCTCCTCGGGCCCGATCAGCATCGGGATATGCGCAGACCCTCGTGTACACCCCTGGGAGGAGATCAGCGAACTGGATCGGATGGTGGCCTGGCTGAAGCGGCACGAACCCCAGCTCGGTGCCGCGGTGGAGCCTCGGGTGGGCCAGATCGTGGACTTCCTGCGGGTACAGGACTTCGCCTACGGGGTGGAGCAGGTCTACTCGCCTGACCGGTGGACGCTGGTCGGCGAGGCCGCCGCGTTCGCCGACCCGTTCTACTCTCCCGGCTCGGACTTCATCGGCGTCGGGAACACGTTCACCACGGACCTGATTTGCAGCGACCTCGATGGCGAAGACATCTCAGCACGGATCGACTACTACAGCGACTGGTACTTCCGCACCTTCGAAAAAGTCATCTCGCGGTACACGGACCAGTACCAGCTGTTCGGCAACGCCTGGGTGGCCCAGCACAAGCTGATCTGGGACACCTACCTCAATCACACGGGCAACGTGACCCTGTTCGTCAAGAACAGGTACGGCCACTACGAGTTCATGAAGAGCGTGCATGAGGACGTGGAGCGCCTCTACCGCTTGGACATGAACATGCAGGAGCTCTGGAAGCAGTGGAACGAGCTGCAGCCCGCGGATCCGGACGAGGAGGTCCCGGAGGAGGCCCCCCTGGCGAAGCTGATCAGGCCCATGATGTTCGGAGCGTTTGCCGATCTCGTCCAGCCAATGGACGATGACGAGCTGCGCGAAGAGATCAGACAGCAGGTGCCGCGCTCGGAGGCGCTGGCCGTCGTCATCTTCGGCCAAGCCGCCGATGCGCTCCCGGAGGACCAGCGCCCCGACTTCGAGCGCCCGATCAACGCCTACGCCGTCAGCCTGCGCCCGGAGCGCTGGGACGAGGACGGTCTGTACGCCGAGCCTGGTGTGACGCTCAGGGAAGCCACCGAGCTGGTCGAGTCCTTCGCCGACGCGATCCCGGCCGGAGCCCCAGGTCAGGCTGAGGACCCGTTCTTCCTCTCCTGACGGAGACGCCAGGACGGATACGACCGCGCAGGCGCGGTTCCCGAGTCCCGATCACGCTGGCTGGGCGATCGCCTCCATGAGGAGGTTCTCCATCCCGGCCGCCTCCGACTGCCGAGCCTCGGTCACCGTGAGGCCCTCGCCATTGAACAGCCCATCGGCCTCCCAGCGATCGGGATCGAGACTGACCGCGTACGGATTGATCTTCTCGTCCTCGCCCGGCGCAGCGTCGCCTAGGTTCTGCGCCGCCCGGTTGAAGGCGAGCACCGCGTAGGCCTCGAGCAGGTCCGCGTTCGCCCGCATCCTCGCCTTGATCGCGTCGTCGTCGAACCCGGCGATCATGTCCCGGTGCCGATCGAACATCGCCGGGAACGCGGCTGACGGGACCATGGCGCGCCGCCACTCGCGCTGTTCGAGCTCGTTCCACTCGCGGTACATGGGCTCGAGGCGCGTGATGATCGCCCACATCCGCTCCATGTCGGGACGGACAGCCGCCATCATGGCCAGGTCTGTGAGCTTGCGATGGAAGAAGAGCAGCCCCAGGCAGCCCCAGTAGTAGATGTTGTTGCCGCTGATCTTCACGTTCATCACGGTCGGGTTATCCCAGAACACGTACTGGCCCTCGTACTGGCTGAGGTGGACGCGGTAGGCGTTCAGGTAGAAGTCGTCGTGAGCTTCGGCACGCTGCACGACGTCCTCGCCGTCGAGCTCCCGCGTGACCAGGTCGGTGGCGAGCGTGTTGGACAGCGCGATGAAGTCCGAGCCGGGCGAGTAGAACGGATCGAGGAACGCCCCTGCCTCGCCGACCAGGCACCAGCGATCGCGGCCCGAGAACGCCTGTTTGGCACCGTACGAGAAATCCTCGACCTTGAGGAAGTCCTCGACCTGGTCGCGCCGGGCGTCGACCGCCTCGCCAAGCTGCGGCTCGTGCTCGCGGATCCAGTCGATCGCCTTGTCCAGCGTGTTCATCTCGTTCATCGCGTGAAAGCGCGGATCCGCGACGATCCCGATCGAGATGGCGCCCGAGGAGAGCGGGATCATCCACATCCAGTAGCCCTTGCCGCACAGGTGGTTGGTGCTGAACTGGCGCAGCCCGCGCTCGGACATGCGCCCGAAGAACTCCTCGTCGTCGGGATCGGCCCAGTCCTCGATGTCGAGGCCGCCGGCCAGCCTGAACCAGGACGAGTTGACCACGTGGCCGTTGTCCTCGAGCAGGCCGAGCTTGTGCTTGAGGATCCACGAACGGCCACTGGCGTCGACGATCCAGCGGGCGCTGACGGTCGTCTCCTCCCCGCCCTCACGGGGAGCGATCGTCACCCGGTGGGGATCGCCGACCTCCACGTCGGTGACGCGAGTCGCCCCGAACAGGTCGATGCCGGCCTCGAGGTTCTGGTCGCCCAGGAAGTTCTCGAACCGCCCGCGGTCGAACTGCCAGCTCGGGACCGGGGCGTGCGCCGTGGGACCGCGCTCGATCCGCTCGGCCAGGCTCGAGTTGTCGCCGGCGGGGAACCAGAAGCGCAGCCCGCACTTGCGGATCTGGTCGCGCTCCATGTGATCCATCAGCCCGAGAACCTCGCCGAAGTAATTACAGGCGATCTCCTGGGTCGACTCCCCGACCTTGAAGGCGGCCTCCGGCGCCCGCCCGGCGCGCTTCTCGGCGATGAAGATGCTCGTCTCCGGACGCGCGCGCTTGAGCTGCAGACCGAGGGTCAGCCCAGCCAATCCACCTCCGAGAATCGCGACGTCGTACGTCTCCGCCGGATGCTTGTCGTTACTCAAGGTGCCCTCCTGTCGCGAATTGCCCCGTGCTCTCGGAGCGGCGTGCCGCCCGGTCTGCCACGGATCTTATCCTCGTCGTCGGCCGGCGGCGAGTCGGATTCCTTGCCAAGTCCTCGGCGGCCACGGTAGAGTCCAGCCGTTGACACGGGCGGCCAGGTATGTCGAGTCCTGTGCGAGCGGGCGTCGAAACACGGGGGACGAAATTTGACGAGCATGTTGGGCCAGCCTCACAGCGCCGAGGCGGTCCTCCGTGGCAATACGCGGATCAAGGTGTGCGGGATCACCGAGCCCGCCGAGCTGGACCTGCTCGCCGCGCGCGGGGTCGACCTCGTCGGCCTTTGGTGGGGCGTCCCCGGTGGTCCACACGACATGGAGCGCGACGATTGGGCGGCGCTCGCCCGGGCCGCGACCGCCACCGGCACGCTCGCGCCCGTGCTCGTGACCTTCTCCAAGGACCCCGAGCAGTTGGGCGCCACGCTCGACGCGGCGCCCGTCAAGTGGATCCAGCTCCACGGTTACCCGACCCCCGGTACGGTGCGCAAGGTCAAGGCGCTTCGAGACGACCTCAAGGTGATCAAGGTCCTGCACATCCGCGGCGGAGAGTGCGTCGAGGCGTCGCTCCTCGGCTCCTACGAGAAGGCGGGCACCGACGTGTTCCTGTTCGACGTGGTCACCGAGGACGGTCGCGTGGGCAGCACGGGCCAGGCCCTCGACGCCGCCGTGGTGGCACCTCTCGCCGACCGGCTGACCCGGCCGTTCCTGCTCGCCGGCGGGATCTCCGACACCAACCGCGGCGACTACGAGTCGCTCGCGGCGCATCCCCTGTTCCTCGGCGTGGACGTCGACACGAATGCCCGTGACGCCGAGGGGCGGATCTCAGCGGATCGAGTGGCGGCGATCACGCGGGTCTGGAAGGAGAGCGCCGATGCCTAGCGCGTTCGTGGAGGCATTGCTCGGTAGCTCTCTACCGATCATCATGGAGGTCAAGCGCTCGGACGGCGAGGGAGCCGAGCTGATGGGAGACCGCACCATCGCCGAGATCGTCTCGCAGTATCTGGCGGTCGGCGCGCCTTGCATCTCGGTGGTCACCGGCCGCTGGTTCGGCGGCGACGACGACATGCTGCGCGAGGTGGCCGGCCTAACCGACCGCCCGCTGCTCAAGAAGGACTTCATCACGCGAGAGAGGCAGATCGTCGCGGCCAAGGAGATGGGCGCCTCGGCCGTCCTGCTCACGGCCAAGATCCTCCCTGCCAAGACGTTCCAGCACCTGATCGAGATAACGCTCGAGCACGGGCTGACCCCCTTCGTCGAGGTCGTCGACCAGGCCGAGCTCGGGAGCGTGATCCATCCCGGCGACTGTGTCATCGCGGTCAACAACAAGGACATCAACACGCGCGAGCGCGAGCCGGGCGACATCGACACCAGCCGCTCGCTGCTCGAGGCGACGATCCAGGCTGGCACGCCATGTCCGGTGTCAGCCAGCGCCATCCTCGATCCCCGCGTCGCCGCCGAGCTGATCGACGCCGGCTTCAAGGGCCTCCTGATCGGGACCGGGCTGCTCCGCGCCGACAGCATCGAGGGGTGGGTGCGGGAGTTCGAACGCCACCGGGCCGAGCTGCGCGCCCCAGTCACACCGGGAGCCTCCTCATGAGCCAGACCGCGATCAGATCTCTGGCCGACCACTTCGCCCAACACGTCCGGGCCCGGCCCGACGCGCCGGCGCTGATCTGGGAGGGTGAGCCGATCTCCTACCGCGAGCTCCAGGCGCTGAGCGACGCCTCCTTTGCCGAGCTCCAGGACGCCGCGCTGCCCGATGACCGGCCGGTGGGCATCCGGGCCAAGAAGTCACCCGAGGCGATCGGGCTGATCCTGGCCTGCCTGCGCGCCGGCAAGTCGTTCCTTCTCCCGTCGATCGAGCTCGCGCCCGAGACGCTGGCCCAGCTGTTCGCCCAGGCGGGGACGAGCCAGGTGCTCTCCCCCCACGGGCCGCGCAGCCAGAGCGCGGCCAGCCTGCGCGCGCTGGTCGACGACGTGCGCGGCGCACCCGAGGCCCCGGAGTCCGAGTGGCCCCCGGCGGGCGGCGGTGACGACGTCACATTCATGCTCACGACCTCGGGCTCGACCGGGCTGCCCAAGGTGGTCCCGCTGACCGCGAGCGGGGTCGACGCGTTCACCGACTGGGCGGCCGAGCAGTTCGAGATCAGGTCGGGCACGGTGGTGGCCAACTACGCGCCGCTCAACTTCGATCTCTGCCTGCTCGACATCTGGACCACGCTCAAGCACGGCGGCACCGTGGCGATGGTCGACCAGGACCGCGCCACCCAGGGCGCCTACCTGGCCGACCTGGTGAACGAGAACCAGGTCAACGTGCTCCAGGCGGTGCCGATGCTCTACCGCCTGCTGATCGACGTCAACCGGGAGGACGGGAGGACGTTCCCGAGCGTGCGGCACGTGATCACCACCGGCGACAAGATCCCGGCCAGCTCGCTTGCGGAGCTCCCCAAGCTGTTCCCCAACGCGCGCTTCTACAACATCTACGGCTGCACGGAGACCAACGACAGCCTGATCCACGAGTTCCTGGGGCTGGCCGAGGGCAACATTCCGTCGAACGTGCCGGTAGGCCAGCCCCTCCCCGGCGTGATCGTTCGCGTGCAGCTCCCGGACGGAAGCGCGCTGGAGGGCGCCGGCACCGGCGAGTTCATGGTCTGGACGCCGTTCCAGACCCGGGGCTACCTGAAGTCGTCCTTGAACGAGGGCAAGTTCGTCACGCTCGAGGACGACAGCGGGCGCACCTACTACAAGTCCGGCGACATCGTGCGTCGGCACGAGGACGGGACGCTCACCCTGGAGGGCCGCGCCGATTTCTACGTCAAGGTCCGCGGCGTCCGGGTCTCGACTCAGGTCGTCGAGCAGGCCATCCAGGAGCACCCGGCGGTGATCGAGGTCGCGGTCATCGCGGTGCCCGACGAGCTGGCCGGCGCCCGGCTGCATGCCCACGTGCGCCGCGAGGCGGACGTCAAGCTCAACAGCCTGATGCTCCGCCAGCACTGCGCCACCCGCCTGGCCCGCACCGAGATGCCTTCGACGATCGAGATCGTCACCGAACCCCTGCCGAAAACATCAACCGGAAAGGTCGACCGCAAAGCGGTCGCGGCCGCACTAGAGAGGAGTCGTGCCAATGGATGAGACCACCGCGAAGATCAAGGCATTCATCGTCGACGAGTTCATGCCGGACGTCCCGGTCGAGGATCTCGAGGATGATTTCGATCTTCTGACCGGCGGTGTCGTGGACAGCCTCGGCCTGCTCAAGGTGGTGGCCTGGCTGGAGGATGAGTTCGACATCGGCGTCGACGACTCCGAGCTCGGCCCGGACAGCTTCCGCACCGTCGCCGCGATCAAGGAGTACGTCGACCAGGCGCGCTCGACCGCGAATGCCGAGTAAGCCTCCGCCATCGGAAGCCCTGGCGGCGCTGGTCACCCAGCGCTATCCGGTCTCCGAGGACGTGTGGGGGGACTTCTGGGACCGTCTCGCGGCCAAGGAGCTGCACCCCGGGGAGGCGCTGGCGGTCTTGTCGTCGCTCACGACGCGCATGCCCGACGGCGCCTCGGTCAGCTCGCTGCTCCAGTCGCTGCGGGCCCGTAACCCCCGCCCCGACCCGCCGGCGCGCACCACGGTGAACATCGTGGGCACCGGCGGCGGCCCGAGCACGTTCAACCTGTCGACCGCGTCGGCCTTCGTGGCCGCCGCAATCGGCGCGCGGGTGATCAAGACCGGCTCGCGCGCCTACGCCAGCCGGACCGGCTCGGTCGATCTGCTCGATCGGCTGGGCATCCGGCAGACGAGCTCCTACGAGCAGACCGAGGAGATGCTCGACACGTTCGGGATGGCCTGCGCGGGCCCGTTCGTGTACCCGAAGGAGCTCCGCATGCTGGCCCGCCAGATCCTGCCCTTCGACATGAAGACCGTGGGGCGGTTCTTCAACCTGATCGGGCCGTTCCTCGCGGCGGTGCCCGTGTCGCTGCAGATCACCGGGGTCTCGGATCACAGCGTGCTCCCGACCTTCAAGGCCCTCGTCTCCGAGGACCCGAGCAAGGACTACTGGGTGTGCTGGAACGACGTGGGCGTCGACGAGCTGATGAGCGTCGTCGACTGCCACGTGTACGACAGCGCACGTGGCGAGGAGATCCTGCTCCGGCCCTCCGAGCTCGGCCTGAGCGACCGGCCGTTCGAGGACCTGCTTCCGGTGGCCGATCTCGATCAGACCGTCGAGCACTTCCTGGCGCTGATCGGCGGCGACGGCCCGATCGGGGCGATCGAGAGCATCAAGCTGAACGCGTCGGCGCTGGCCATCAACTGCGGCGTCGTCGCGGACTGGCCGACCGCGCTGGAGCTGGCGGGCGATGCGATGAGCGCCGGCGTCCCGGCGCGCCTGATCGAGCGGATGCGCGCGCACGGCCAGGTGACCGCGAAGGCATGACGTCGGGAGGAAAGACACACACCGGCGCCTCGGGCTTCTTCGCCGACCCGCTGCCCGGGAGGCCCGGACTGGCCCTGTTCCTCAACGCGGGCGACCCGCCGCTCGACACGTTCCGCGAGCTCGTGCTGATGCTCGACGAGGCGCGCGTCGATTGCCTCGAGCTCGCGATCCCCTTCCCGAACTCGGCCAGCGACGGACCGGTCATCCGCGCGTCGGCGAGCCGCGCGCTCGAGGACGGCATCGACCGCGACGCGGTGCTCGAGTTCATCCATCGCGTGCGGCCCGAGCTCTCGCACCTGAAGATCGCGCTGCTGGCCGACTGGAGCTACTCGATCAAGGGCACGCCGATGAAGGAGTTCCTGGAGCGCGTGCAGGCGGCGGGCGCCGACGGCCTGCTCGTGCACGGCCTGCCGCCGCGGCTGAAGCCCGAGTACTACGAGGCGGCCGGCCAGGTGGCCCTGCCGATCGTCACCACCTGCTACGCCACCTCGAACGAGGACGTGCTGAAGGAGGCGGCCGAGCACGGCTCGGCCTACATCTACCTGGTCGCGGCCTACGGGCGAAGCGGCACCGTAGGGCCGCCCGACCACAGCGCGCTGATCCCGGTGATGGAGACTCTGCGCGCGGGGACCGACGTGCCGATCGCGGTCGGGTTCGGGGTCAAGGACAAGAGCCACATCGACGGCCTGGGCCAGGTGGGTGCCGACGCCGCGATCGTCGGCTCGACCTGCGTCGCCCGCGTCACCGACGCCCGCGCGGCCGGGCGCGACGTGGTCGAAGACTTCCGCGGATTACTCGTAGAACTGGGACAGCTCCCAGAGTAGGTTCACGTCAAACAACCACAAGGGGCATACATGATCATTCGGGACCTCGAGAACGTGAAGACGGTCGAGTGGGGCAATGGACTAAGCCGTCGGTTCCTGCTCGAAGCCGACGGCATGGGCTACACGCTCACCGACACGACGGTGCGCAAGGGCACCAAGACGCTGATCGAATACTCGAACCATCTCGAGGCGTGCTATTGCATCGAGGGTCGCGGCAAGGTCATCGCGATGGACGGGACCGAGCACGAGATCTTCCCGGGCCGGATGTACGCGCTCGACCACCACGACAGCCACTGGCTGCTCGGCGGCGAGGACGAGGATCTGCGGCTGGTCTGCATGTTCACACCGGCGCTGACCGGCGATGAAGCCCACCGCATCAGTGAGTCCGGCATCCACCCGTCGGTGTACGGGGAAGTCGTAACCGGGAGCTGACGCGATGGCACTGACCGCCCCCACTGGCGAATGGACCGACGAGCAGAAATCGCTCCGCAAGTCACTGAATCAATACTTCGACGCGCTCAACGCCGGTCACCTCGAGGACGACGCGGCGAATCGCTTCAACCGCGAGAAGTGGCAGCTGATCCGTGACTCCGGAGTGCTGCGGATCCCGTTCGACCAGCAGTGGGGCGGTCTGGGCTTCGACGCTCTCACGCTCGTCTACGTGCTGGAGAACCTCGGCTATGGGTGTCGCGACACCGGTTTGCTGTTCGCCGCCGCCACCCAGGTCGTCAGCGCGGCGATTCCGCTCCAGAAATTCGGCTCGGACGAGCTCAAGGAGCGCTATCTGTCGCGGCTCGTCGACGGAGAGATCATCAGCGCCCACGCGATCTCCGAGCCGAACGCCGGCTCCGACGCGACGGCGATGATCACCACCGCCACCGAGGACGGCGACGACTACATCCTCGACGGACAGAAGATCTGGATCACCAGCGGACCGCTGGCCGACATCATCACCGTGTACGCCAAGACGGGAGCCGAGGGCGGAGCCGCCGGCATCACGGCGTTCCTGGTGCCGACCGACACGCCCGGGTTCCGGGTCGGCGAGCCGATCGAGAAGCTCGGGCTGAACACCTGCCCGTTCTGCGAGCTCGAGTTCTCGGGCTGCCGCGTGCCCAAGGAGAACATGCTCGGCAAGCTGGGCGCCGGCTTCTTCATCCTCGAGCACGTCATGAACTACGAGATCCTGTGCATCTTCATGATGATGGCCGGCGAGATGCAGGAGCGCATGGACCGCTGCATCAAGTACGCCAAGGAGCGCCAGGCGTTCGGCCGGCCGATCGGCGCAAACCAGTACGTCGCAGGGAAGATCGTCGACATGAAGATCGGCCTCGAGAACTCGCGCAAGCATCTCTACGACACCGCGCGGCGCTTCTCCCGCGGGCGCAACGTCACGATCGAGATCTCGATGGCCAAGCTGATCACCAGCGAGGCCAACCTGGCCTCGGCGCTGTCGGCCATTCAGATCTTCGGCGCCCGTGGATACACGCGCGAGTACGGCCTCGAGAAGGGGCTGCGCGACGCGGTCGGCGCGCCGATCTACTCGGGAACCAACGAGACCCAGCGGGTTCGCATCGCCTCGATGCTTGGCCTGTAACGCGCGCCGACAATCGTCTGGAGCACCACGCCTCAGGGCGATTCGTTCCGAAGAGTGAAAACTCTGCAACGCCGGCGTTCCAATTCGAGGGCGATCCGGCCGGGGCGGGTGGCGCGGGGTGATACTGGGCGCCGCGGTGCCCAGATCACCTGCACAACCTGACAAACGGGACGCCGGTCGACGACCGTGCCATGTCGCGCATGTGGGGGATGCGCAACCTGACACGGTCGGCGCGCGAGCGCTCGGTTGACAGGCTATGCATGACGTCGAGCGAGCCATCGCGCGGATCGCAGGGCGCCAGGACAACGTCATCACCCGGGAGCAGTTGCTGGGCGCGGGGCTCGGCCGGGGTGCGATCGCCCACCGGGTCAAGGCGCGCACGATGCAGCGGCTCCACACGAATGTGTACCTGCTCGGCGCGGCGCCGCCGACCCAGATGGGACGCGCCCGGGCCGCGGTGCTCGCCTGTGGTGACGGCGCCGCGGTCAGCCACCGCTCAGCCGCAGAGATGTTCGGTCTGCTTCCAGAGATCGCCGGTGATGTGCACGTGACCGTCGCGGGTCGCAACGTATCGCCCCGCGAGGGAATCCGGATTCACCGCGTCGCCGCCTTCGCGCGAGGCGAAGTCACGAAAATGCGCGGCATCCCGGTGACCTCGGTCGCGCGGATCGTCTGCGACCTGGCCGCCACCGAACCCGAACGCGAGGTCGTGCGCGCCTTCCAGGAGGCGCTGTATCGCGACATAGTCACCGACCGAGCGCTCGACAGCTTCCGCGACCGCTCACCAACGTCCCTCTGCACGGGCACCTCGTCGACGCCTACTGGCCGGCCGAGGGACTGGTGCTCGAGTACGACGGCTGGCCAGCCCACGGACACCGCCTGGCCTTCGACCGCGACCGCAAGCTGGACCAGGTGATGCTCGCCCACGGAAAACGAGTGCTGCGCGTGACCGGGCGTCCCCATAGGCGAGCCCGTGGCCGTCGCGGTCCGGATCGCGATGTCCCTTCGGGCCGACGCTGCGCCACCGCGGGGCCGACGCTGCGCCACACCCGGAGCAAGATTGCGGCACTTTACGGATGTAGTTCGATGGCACGTGCCGGATGTGCGCGCCAGGGCAATCGGCTACTTTTCCGCGCGACCGGGCTGAGGCGGGGCTGCGCCGGCCGGGGAAAACTCACACACCGAGCCTAAGGGGGCTTCATGCCGGGACAGAAGGACATGCCGCGCGGCAAGCTGGCCACGCGCCTGATCACCTTCTACGCGATCATCGCCGTGATCGGCGTCGCGGTCGTGATCTTCGTCGTCGACAAGGGCGGCAACGAGAAGGCCCAGCCGGCGATCGCCGGAGGGTACACCCTCGCAGCGGCCAGCCCGTGCATCGGGCCGGTGCCCAAGCCGCCGGGCGGAATCCCGCTCCCACCGACCGCGCCGACGCAGGTGCCCGCCGCGGGACCGTCGTTCAACGTCCTTCAGTCCGGGCAGTTCGTCAACTTCACAAACAATCAGAACACGCTGGGCGGCCAGCTCAGGCTCAACGAGAAGACGCTCCCGGGGAACTCCCATCGCCTGACCGGCGACGTCAACTGCGTGTCCGGCGGCAGGTCGCTTCACCTCGACGCGATCGCCACTCCGGGTCCCAAGGCCGCGATCAAGGGGACCCTCGGCGGGCTGCCGTTCGCGGCCAGCCTGACCAGCGCTCCACCCGCTGCGGGCGCAGCCGCGCCGCGGACGCCGACGAACATCCAGGGCACGTACGCGCTGTCCCCAGCCTCGACGTGCTTCGGGAGCAAGTTCGAGATCCACGGCACCGGGGCCCTCGCTCAGCTCTACTCGGCGAACGGCAAGCTGCTCGGGCCGGTCACCTACTCGACCAAGACCGCCGGCGTGTTCGGCGACGTGAAGTGCGTCAAGGGCGGCGCCGCACGCCTGACCGCGACCGCCAACGACCTGCAACTGCAGAAGGTAACGGTGATCCCGCTCAACGTGGCGAAGCCGGTCCCGTCGACGGCCTCGCAGGCCAAGCCGGCGCTTACCACTCCGAGCGGGCTCTCGCCCGCCGGCGAGAAGTTCACTGCGACGAAGGCGCGCAAGGACTTCAACTCGCTCGTCGCCGCGGTGTTCCTCTCGATCGCGATCGTGCTGATCGTCGCCCGACTGTTCGGCGCCGTCGCGACCAGGGTCGGCCAGCCGCGCGTGATGGGCGAGGTGATCGCCGGACTGTGCCTCGGCCCGTCGCTGCTCGGCCTGATCTCGCCCAACCTGCAGGCGATGCTCTTCCCGAGTGATGTCCTGCCCGCGCTGGGGGTGGTGGCCAACCTCGGGTTGATCTTCTACATGTTCCTGGTCGGGCTCGAGGTCGACCGCGGCTCACTGAAGGGCAAGGTCGCCGCGGCCACCGCGATCTCGAACACGAGCGTCGCGGTGCCGATGCTGCTCGGCATCGCCGTGGCGTTGCCGCTCTACAAGCTCGTCGGGCCGGACAAGAAGTTCGTCGCGTTCGCGCTGTTCATGGGCGTGGCGATGTCGATCACCGCGTTCCCGGTGCTGGCGAGAATCCTGGCCGAGCGTCGGATGCTCAAGCGCCCGATCGGCTCGCTGGCGGTCGCGTGTGCCGCAGTCGACGACGTCACCGCGTGGTTCCTGATCGCGCTGGCGATCACTATCGCGGCGTCGGGGACGGTCGGTGACGTGCTCAAGACGATCGCCGAGGCGGTCGCCTACACGCTGTTCATGGTGCTGATCGTCAGGCGCCTCCTTGCCCGCATGTCCACCGCGTTCGACGAGGTCGGGCGGATGCCGAGCGGGTGGTTTGCCGCGATCGTCATCGGCGTGCTTCTGTCCGCATACGTGACCGAGGAGATCAACATCGCGTTCATCTTCGGCGGCTTCGTGTTCGGCATGATCATGCCGCGGCACGCTCGCTTGAACGAGGAGGTGACCCGCCGGATCGATGACTTCGTGGTGACGCTGCTGCTGCCGGTGTTCTTCGTCTACACCGGCCTGCGGACGAACGTCGCTCTGCTCGACCGCCCGGAGCTGTGGCTGATCACGCTGCTGCTGATCGCGGTCGCGATCCTCGGCAAGCTGTTCGGCGCGGCGATCGCCGCCCGGGTCGCCGGCTACAACTGGAAGGCCTCGGCCGTCATCGGGACATTGATGAACACCCGGGGGCTGACCGAGCTGATCGTGCTCAATCTGGCCCTGGACGCCGGCGCGATCTCGAACACGCTATTCGCGATGCTCGTGATCATGGCGGTCGTAACGACCCTGATGGCCGGGCCGTTGCTGAAGCTGCTCGATCCCAAGAACGAGTACGGCACGGCGGTCGAGGATGCGTTCGCCGACGCCGCGCTCGCCGCGGTTCAGGAGCATCCCGAGCTCCCCGTCCCGGAGCGCTCGATCCTGGTCGCGCCGCAGACCGATGCTGCCCTGGTGCAGCTGGTCGGCCTGGCCGAGCCGCTGGCGCGGTCCGAGCCACCACGCGAGATGATCATCGCTCGTCTGGTGCGGCCGCCCCGGAGCGCCCGCGCCGGAGTGCGCGGCGGACTGCAGAGCGAGAACCTGGCCCTCGAGCGGGCCACCCGCGCGATCAACGAGGTCCGGCAACGCCTCGGCGACGAAGGTGTCATCGCTCGCGGGGTCGCGTTGACCTCGAGCAACCCAGGATCCGACCTGGCTCACATCGTCGAGCGCGAGCCGGTCGACCTGGTGCTCACCGAGGGTCGCCGGCGACTCATCGGCGAGGACGTGCCTCTCGGCGATGTTGGTGACCTGATGGAGCAGGCCGTCTCGGACGTGGCGGTGCTGGTCGCGAGGGAGGGTGATCCGATCGCGCTCGGTCCTGACCAGCCGATCCTCGTGCCGTTCGGCGGCCAGGAGCATGACTGGGCCGCGCTCGAGCTCGGGTCGTGGCTGGCCTCCGCCACCGGGGCGCCGCTCAGGCTCCTCGGAGCGGCCGGGCAGACCGACGAGGGCAAGTCGGTCACACGGCTGCTGGCCGACGCCGGGCTGCTCGTCCAGCAGGCCACCGGCATCGCCACCGAGCCGCTCGTGGTGGCCGGAGGGCGCGAGGGCATCGTGGCCGCGGCCGAGCAGGCGGGCCTGCTCGTACTCGGCCTGTCCGACCGCTGGCGCAAGGAGGGCCTCGGCCCGACCCGCTCGGCGATCGCCAAGGCGGCGCCGGCCCCGGTGCTGTTCGTGCGACGCGGATCGCGGCCCGGGTTGTTCGCTCCGAAGGACGACGTCACCCAGTTCAAGTGGTCGATGGCCGGCGGGCCCGGAATGCTCGGGCTCTCGCCGCGGTCGGTGTCCGGCGCTCAGCCGGCGCCGGCTGAGCCCGCCGACGGGGCGTCAGGAGACGAGCCGCCGATCTCGGTCTCTTAGGGATCACGCGTACGGGGGCATGACGCACACCGGCCCGGGACCTTCGCGGTCCCGGGCCGGTGTGTTTAATCAACGCGGGCTGGGAGGCGGCAGCGGCAGAACCGCGGCCACCCGGGTGGGGCCGCCCTCGGCCGAGGTCACCCACAGCCGGCCGCCGGCGAGCAGCGCGCGCTCGCGCATGCCGGTCAGGCCGAAGCCGGCCCGCACGGCGTCGGGCTCGAAGCCGCGGCCGTCGTCCTCCACCGCGACCTGGACGCGGTCGGGCAGCTGCTTGACCCTCAGGCTGACCGCATCCGGTTGCGCGTGCTTGACCGCGTTGCTGAGCGCTTCCTGCACGATCCGGTAGACGGCGGTCTCGGTATCCCGGGTCAGCCGGCGCTCGGATTCGACGTCGACGTCGACCTCGACCGCGAATCCGCCGATGGCCGCCTGGCGCTTGGCCAGTGACTCGATGGCGGGACCCAGCCCGAGGTCATCGAGCGCGGCGGGGCGAAGCTCCGCGATCAGGTCGCGCAGCTTGCGCATCTCCTCCGCTAGGTGCGCGTCGGCCGTCTCGGCGGAGCGCCGTAGCGAGTCGACGTCGTCCCGGGCCAGGCCGGCCGACAGGACCATCCGCACCCCGGTCAACCCCTGCAGGGTCTCGTCGTGCAGCTCGCGCGCCCACCGCGCACGGGCCTGATCGGCCGCCTCGACGCTGAGGCGCAGGCGCGCGGCGGCGACCGAGCGGGCGGTGGCCACCGCGGTGGCCGCGCTGGCCGCGACCGACATCAGCAGCTGCTCGTCCTCCTCGGTGAACGCGCGCTCTCCGGCTCGGTTGATGCCGGCCAGCACGCCGAGCGGCTCGCCCCGGAAGACCAGCGGAACCAGGATCGCCGCGGCCGCATCCGGCGCGAGCTGCTCGAGCTGGGCCGGGGGTGCCTCGGCGCCCACCCGCCGCGGCCGGCCGCTCAACAGCACCTCGCCGGCCAGCGAGCCGTTCAACGGCAGGCGCGGCTGGGAGTCACTCCGCATCGCGCTGCCGCTCACCGCGGCGAGCTCGCCGCCCTCCGGCAGGTAGATGACCAGCGTGCGCGCCGCCACGATCTCCCGGCCCTGGGCCAGGATCAGCGATAGCACTCGCTCGAGCTCGGTCTCGCCGCCGACCGCGCGGGCGATCTCGGCAAACGCCTCGAGCCGCTCGACGCTGCGCGCCAGTCCGCGATTGGACTCCTCGAGCTGATCGGCATACAGGGCCAGGTCGCGCTCGGCGTCCTGGCGAACGGCCACGTCTTGACGCAGCTGCTCGGAGAACCGTCCGACCACCACCGCGGTGATCACGAAGGCGGCCCCCCGCGCCACGTAGCCGAGCGGGTGGACGTGGACGTCGTTGATCACGCTCCATGCCGGCACCAGGGCCAACGCAACCGCGGCCGCGCCCAGACCGGCCCGAGTGCCGAACTCGATGGCGAGAACCGCGATCGGGAGGATGTAGAAATTGGCCAGCAGCGCATCGGGGTCGTAGACCGCCACGCGCGCGGCGAACGTCGCAGCGAACAGCAGCGCGGCGATCAGGACGACCGCGGCGCGCTTGGTCGCCGAGGGCGGCGCCGGGGCGGACGCCTTGAGCCGTTCGATCACCCGACGCTGGGCGGCCTCGAGCTCGATCTGCCGCGCCCGGCCCGCGCCGGCGCTCGCCGTCGGTTCGTCCGCTCGCGCGCCCGCGCTCATCGGTGGATCACCCCGTGCTCGAGCGCATAGCGAACGAGCTCGGGCCGGCCGGATATCCCCAGCTTCGCCTGGAGGTTGGCCCGGTGGGTCTCGACCGTGCGCGGGCTGATGTACATGCGAGCGGCGATCTCCGAGTTGGTGTGCCCGAGCGCCACCAGGCGCAGCACCTCGAGCTCGCGCTCGGTGAGCGCCGCGTCGCTGTCGCTGGTCAACGCCCATCCGCCGATCGCCGGATCGAGGTACCGGCCGCCCTTGGCCACCGTGCGGATGGCCCGCACCAGGTCCGACCGCGAAGCCTCCTTGAGCACATAGCCCGAGGCCCCCGCGTTCCAGGCCGGCGCGACGAACGCCGGGTCGTCCTCCATGGTCAAGATCACCACCCGGGTGCCCGGCGAGGCCGAGCGCAGCTCGAACAGCGCGCTCAGGCTGAGGTCACGACCCATGTGCAGGTCGAGCAGGACGACCGCCGGGGTCGACTCGCGCAGCAGCGTGCACGTCTGGGCGATGTCGCTCGACTCGCCGACCACCGCCAGGTCCGCCTCCGCCTCGAGCAGCAGGCGCAGGCCCTGCCGGACGACCGCGTGGTCGTCGGCGATCACGATCGTGATGGGTTGGCTCGACACGGTCAGGGCGCTTTCGCCAGGTAAGTTTGGCCTGCCCGGACGGTGACGTCCTTGTGCAGGCGAAAGTCGCGCACGATCACCACGCCGCGGCGCACCACGGTGAGCGTGCCGTCACAGCGATCGCGCACCCCCCAGTCGGTTCCCCGCACGGTCGCGGCGGAGAACTGGCCGGTGGTGCGAAAGCGGCCCTTGGCCACACCGCGCAGCAGCCCAAGCACCCGTGGGCTGAGCGCCGCGGTGTGCGCCGGTCGGGCGGTGCAGGCCGACCGGGCTACGTTGTCCCGGATGGCCAGGTCGACCAGGCCGCCAGCGCTCCGGCTCTGGTCCACGCGGAAGATCCCCCGGAAGAAGCGGCCCGACTGCTCTCTGGCCGCGACCGGCTTGGTCCCCGGGTTGGCCGAGGTCAACCCGACCGTCCCCGCCGTCGTGTCGACCACGGTGCCGAGCGGGACGGCGGTCGGCGCGGTCAGCCGGACGAACCGGTTGTCTGCCCCGGGCCGCTCGATCAGCACCCTGCCGCCGATCGGGGCCAGTACCACGGTGCGGGCGAACGCCGGTGCCGGCGGGCCCGCGGCACTCGCGCCGCCCGGGACGCCGACCGATCCGCCCGTGCCGCAGCCGGCCCCCGAGCACACCGCAGCCGCCGCCCAGATCATCCGTCGTCGTCCTTGTCCCACGATCGGTCCCTGCCCAGACGGTAGAGCGCCGCCCGGCAGCTCGTCAACCCTGGCCTTGTCGCTCCATCGGCTGGGGCGTAAACTCCGGCGCGCGTTTTGCGCTGCCGGGCGGCGCGGAGCGAGGGGCGAATTGGGGCCAACCGCGAGGGGGATGTTCACATGAAAGGGACGCGGCTACTGCGGAGCAACCGGAATCTCAAGGCGCTCCTGCTGGGAGTGGTGGCGCTGTTCGCGACGGCATTCGGAGTCGTCGCCTACGCCGCCGACTTCCTGGGCACGCTCGAGGGCAACACGGTCAACAGCCGCTTCTCGATCCGGGGCAGCGAGCCGGCGCCGAAGAACATCGTGATGGTGAACATCGATCCCCGGACGTTCCAGGACCTGAACCTCCAGTGGCCGTTCCCGCGGGCGGTCGACGGTCGCGTGCTCAGCCGTATTGCCGCCCAGCATCCCGCCGCGATCGCCTTCGACGTCCAGCTCTCCGAGCCCAGCTCGCTCGGGCAAAACGACGACATCGCGCTGCTCAACGACATCAACAACTACCCGCACAAGGTGGTCGTCTCGGACACCGAGCCGACCACGCAGGGCGACGTGTCGTTCCTCGGCTCCGGCCAGGGCACCAAGCTCCTTCAGTCGGTCGGCGCGCAGCCGGCCGAAGGCTCGTTCCCCAATGAGAGCTCGGGCGCGGTGATCCGGACGATGGACTACTCGATCAGCAACCTCAAGACGCTGGCCGTGGTCACCGCCGCGACCGCCACCCACAAGCCGGTCAAGCCGTTCAAGGGGACGAAGTGGATCGCATACCGCGGGCCGGCCGGCACGTTCTCGCATTGGTCGTTCTCGCAGGTGTACTGGGGTACGCAGAACGGCAAGCGGCGCGGGACGCCACTTCCCGCCAACCTGTTCCGGGGGAAGATCGTCGTGGTCGGCGCCACCGCCTCGAACCTCCAGGACATCCACGCGACCTCCACCGACAACTCGATGCCGGGCCCGGAGATCCAGGCCAACGCCATCGAGACCGTCATTCGCGGGTTCCCGATCTCGTCGGTGCCGGGATGGCTGAACGTGGTCCTGATCGTGCTGTTCGGAGTGGGCGTGCCGCTCGTCGCCGCACGCGCCCGCCCGGTCGTCACGATCGCGATCGCCGTGGGCCTCGGCATCGTGTTCGCCGTCGCCGTCCAGCTCGCGTTCAATGCCGGGTGGGTCGTCTCGTTCGTCTACCCGCTCGCCGCGCTCATCCTGAGCAGCGTCGGGTCACTCGCCGTTCAGCTGGTCACCGAGGCATTCGAGCGCATCCGGGCCGTCGATCTGTTCGCTCGCTTCGTGCCCGAGAACGTGGTCGACGAGCTGCTTGCCAGCTCCGATGGGCTACGCCTCGGCGGCGTCCAGCGCGAGGGCACGATCATGTTCACCGACCTGCGCGGCTTCACCACGTTCTCGGAGAAGCTCACACCGGCCCAGGTCATCGACGTCCTCAACCACTACCTGAGCGAGATGTCCGACGCGATCCTCGACAACGGGGGCACGCTGGTGGCCTACATGGGCGACGGGATTTTCGCCGTGTTCGGCGCTCCGCTCGAGTTCCCCGACCACGCCGACCGCGCGCTCCGCACCGCCCGCGAGATGCTCGAGGTCCGCCTGCCCCGTTTCAACGAGTGGATCCGCTCGCAGGGGCTCGGCGACGGCTTCCGGATGGGGATCGGCCTGAACAGCGGGCACGTCATGTCCGGCCACGTCGGCTCCGAGCGGCGGGTCGAGTACGCGGCGGTCGGCGACACCACGAACACCGCGTCGCGAATCGAGTCGCTGACCAAGGGGACGCCCCACCAGCTTCTGCTGTCCGATTCCACCCGCGAGGCGCTGGTCGAGCCGGCCGAGGATCTGGTGTACGTCGACGAGGTCGAGATCCGCGGCCGTGTGGCTCGCATGAAGCTCTGGGGCCTCGACGAAGGACCGCCGCCGACGCCGCCGGCCGAAGCCGAGGCGCCCGCCCGGGCGCCTGCCTGAATCGGCCCGATCCTAAACACCTCCTCCACAAATGTTCGGTATACGAACATGTGTCGAGCGGTCCGCCCGGCCGGCAAGTAAGCGCACCGCCAGGCCGAAATCAGAGCCACGATGGAGACCCCACTCGATACAACCCGCCCCGGTACCAACCCTGCCGCGTTCGCGGTCGCCCACCGGGAGGTCGGTGAGCGCACCTGCGTCGTCTCCGTGGAGGGCGACCTCGATCTCGCCTCCGCTCCCCAGCTGAAGTGGACGCTCGTCGAGCTGCTGGAGAAGGACTACAACCAGTATGTGATCGACCTGTCGGGCCTCACCTACATGGACTCGATGGGCCTGGGTGTGCTCGTCGGCTTCCGCAAGCGCGTCGAGGGCAGCGCCCAGCTCGCCCTGGCCTGCCTGCCTCCCACCCAGGGCAAGCTGCTCGAGCTGACCGGGCTCGACGCCTGCTTCGACACCTTCGCCACGCTCGACGCGGCGCTCAACCCGCACCCCGGCCACGGGGTTCCGCTCAGCACCGATGCCGCCATGGCGCTCGGCCTGGCCTCCACCGCGCTCCCATTCGCCGCCTCGCACCGCGCCGAGGCGCTCCGCTGGCTGCGCATCCTGCGCCTGCACGGCGAGGCCGCGCGCGTGCTGTGCGCGCTGGGGGTCGGCGAGACGCCGCTGGGCGACGCCGGCGAGAGCGAGCCGAGCGACCCGTCGGCCGACGCCGAGCGCGGCGAGCGCGGCGAGCGCGACCCAGTCGGCGCGGTCAGCGAGCTGGCCGGTCGTCTGGCCCGCAAGCGCGATGCCTCGGCCGTCGGTACCGACGACGTCCTGCTCGCGGTGATGCGCTTCTACGGCCCGGACTTCGATCGCGTGCTCGCCGACCACGGCACCGACCGCGACGAGGTCATCGCGCGGCTCGCCGCCTGACTCGGCCGCCCGGGACGACAAACGCAGCCGGCCGCGACCGGCAAGCGACGGGTCAGGCCGGCGGGAGCCCCTGCGGGATCTGAATCACGCCTGACGGGCTCGGCGCGCGCCGGAGCTCCTCGGGGATCTCGATCACGGCCGCGGAGAACTTGCGCGCCAGCGGCGGCGGACCGCCGGTCTCCAGCTGCGGCGTGAACGCGGTCACCGGCAGCGGCACGTACTCCGGCGACACCGACCAGTCGGTCGAGCGGAACTCGCCGGCGTTCTCGATCCAGCTGAGCGACAGCAGCGGCAGGATCACCACCTTGGTCCAGATCGCGATCACCCAGGTGATCCAGTACACGGCGACCGGCACCCAGTGCGACGAGAAGTGGATGCCCTTGAGCACGTTGGCGGCCAGGTACACGAGGATGAACTCCCCCACGGCCAGAGCGAAGGTCAACCACGGTGGCTGCCAGCGGATGATGAACGGGTAGAACGCCGTGTCGAGCGCGACGCCGATCACGAAGTAGAGGCCGATCAGCACGATGAAGCTTGGGTTGCTCGTGATCAGCGATACGATCGTCCAGATGATCGCCGGGATGATCAGAATCGCCCACCTCGTCTGCACGCGGCCCAGAACGGTCGGACACATGGTGCTCCCCCTTTACGCCAGCTGCTGAGTCGGAGACACGGTGCGGAGCGCCTTGGCCACGTCGCTCCCCATCGAGAACTGCATCGCCAGGCGCGAGGTGAACGGTCGCTTTCGCAGCTTCTCGGCCCGCGCGCAGTCGGCGACAAAGCGACGGCCGATGAACTTCAGGCCCGCGATGGTGTCGCCATGGGGAATCACGTTGTTGGCGATCAGACCCATGCAACACAGACGCGACTCCGGCCGGTCGAGTCCCGGCACGCCGCAGTTGGTCTGGAGTCGGATGCGACCCTCGACGACCGGCACGTTGTAGAACTCGATCAGGCGACGCAGGAGCGGGATGGTCAGGACCGACTTGTTGAACCCGGTGCCGGCGACCACACCGGTGACGTCGAGCCATCCGGGATCCTCGCCGTGCTCGCTCTTGACGTACACGCGCAGACCCGCGCGGCCCGGTTCGACCTTATCGATCTCGCCGATCAGCGCGTCGAACCGTCCGTCCTTCTGGCCGTTCTGGATCCGGGCGAGCCACTCCCGGCGCTCGGGTCGCGTGCCGCGCAGGACCTTCCCGAGGAACTCGATCCGCTGGTCGAACGGCAGCTGTGTGTAGGCATCGATCCCGATCGACTCGAACAGGCAGCGCGGGACGTTGAGGTCCTGAGTCTCCGGCTGCGGATTGCGGGTCAATGCCAGTGCCGATGCGCCGGCATCCAGGATGTTCGCCCACTCGTTGACCGAGGCGATCCCGGCCCCGAGCACGATGTAGCGCCCGCCGGGGGCGTACTGCTTGGGCTCATAGGCCTGCACGATCCTGTCGGCGACAGTCGGGTCCTTGCGCGCCTTGGCCAGGACCGGCGGGAACGACAGCGGTCCGTGTCCGGGCGCCAGCATCACGTGCTTGGCCCGGCCGATGAAGTTCGCCTGCTCGTCGTAGAGCACGAAGTGCGGCGTCGGCTGGGTCTGGCGCTGCAGCCAGCCCACCTTGGTCGGGATGCGCACGTCGTTCCAGCCAATGCGCCGCGTCACCACCGCTGCCTCGGTGAGGATCTCGGGGACGCCCGGGTTGTACTTGCGCGTCGTCGTGCGCCACAGCGGCCTGAGCGACTTGTGCGACCACGCGTCGAGCTGCGCGAAGGTCGGCCAGTCGGGCGCGAGGAAGTGCGATTCGGACTCCGAGCGCAGGACGGTCTGACCCAGGTTGTAGGCGTACTGCTGATAGGTGCCGACCGGATTGTCGTTCGGCCCGAAGATCGTGATCTGGTCGTTGGTGAACCCGAGGTACCGGGCGGTGCAATGCACGATGAGTGACCCGAATCCTTCGCCGACAACAGCAATGACCGAGTCCCGTGGAGCGCTGGCTGTCATGGCGCGCACCCTATCCGGAAGAGCGAGATCCTTGCAAGAGCCGCGCCGCGTTGTTTCCGGTCGCGTTCATCAACCGCGTTCGCGCCCGTCGCAAGATTGCCGTTGCACGAACCCGTGTCGTGACGATATGCTCGCGCCCGTGGCGGGCGAGATCAGTTTGGAAGTCATCGAGGGGCCGGACGCGGGCAAGCAGATCGCCGTCGATCGTCCGATCGTGATCGGACGCGACGCGCAGTCCGATCTCATGCTCGACGACGGCGAGGTGTCCGGGCAGCACGCCCGCATCACCCCGTCGCCCGACGGCACCGCGACGGTCGAGGACCTCGAATCGACCAACGGCACGTTCGTGAACCAGAACGAGCTGATGGGCCCCGCCCATCTCGAACCCGGAGACGAGCTGCTCGTCGGCGTCAGCGTGATCCAGCTGCGCACCGTCGACGACCTCCGGGCCCGCGGCTCGGGAGTCATCCAGCTCCCGCCGGGGCTCGCCATGGCCGAGCGCCCCCCGACCTACGTCAACCCCGAGGTCGCTCGCTTCGACCAGGCCCCGCAGGCGGCCGCCGAACCGGCCGGCCATCCCACGGTCGACAAGTACCTCGACGTGCGCGTCCGCCGGCGCGCTCAGCTCGCGCCGGTCGCGTTCCTCGTGCTGATCTGCATCGCGCTGATCATCTACTTCAGCATCAAGTAGTCGCTTCGGCTGCCTGCCCGCCTGGCGTCCCTGTGCGCCGGCGATGTGTGTCTGGTCAGCAATGGGCCGCGGGCGCGAGGGACGCTGGCCAAACGCCGCGGCCCCCTCTTACGGCCATGAGGGTCCACAGCCGCGTGGCCGAACGCCTTGGATCCCCCTCGTCGCGCGGTGCTCAACGCGCAAAACCACCTCTCCCCCTCGCCACCTCGGGCACATAAGCGCCGGTGAGGCGCTTATGTGCGGGACGTCGGACCCACCGGGGAGCTTTGGTGCGTTACGCACCGGCCTCGGCGGTCGGACAACGCGGCTGTGAGGAGGAGGCCGCGGCGCTCGGTCGACGTCCCTCGCGCCCGCGGCCCATTGCCAATCCTCAACCGTGGCCGGCGCACAGGGACGTCGGCCGAATGAGCGGCCGACTATTGGTGCTGGGAGAAGTAGATGACCAGCGCGATCGCCACGATGATGACCGTGCCGAACGACAGCGCCACGGGAAGCCACGACCGCGACGCGAGCCCCTTCTGGCGCCGCTGCACCGGCGGCCGGAATTCGCCAATCGGCTGGACGGGCTGGGTAGGGGGCGAGGCCGGACCGGTCACCGGCTGGGCCGAGGGGCCAGGCGATGTCGCCACCGGCGCCGCGTTCTCGGCGGCCGCCTGCGGACTCCCGACCGCCGCGCCCGTCGCCCCGACCGCGGGACTGACCCGCGTCACATTTCGCGCCGGCACGTCACCCAGCTCCCGCCCTGATTCCGATGATCCCACCGGCAGCACCCCCTCCACGACTAACACCGTGGTCCCGATTTTGATCTCCGCACCACCGCCGAGCAGCGTCGGCTCGGCGATGCGATTGCCATCGACGAACGTTCCATTGGTGGAGCCCAGGTCCTCGACCTGAAGCCGGTTGGCAAACCGCCTGACAACCGCGTGACGACGGGACAGTTCGACGTCGTCGATCTCGAGGTCCGTGTCCTCGCGACCGATCACCACCTCCTCGTCCACATCCACCGTACGTCCAGCGGCGGGCCCACTCACTACACGCAACCGTGCCATAGCGGTGGGCAGCCTACCGATGGTGCACCGATGCTGCAAGCGCTCCGGCGCGCGCTCAGAGCCGTCGGCCCCCGCGGTACAGTCCGGGCATGAACCAGGCGATGGCCCGCTTCGAGGTGGTCGCCGGCCGCGCGATCGGCATGTCGATCCTGCTCGACGACGAGCTGCTCATCGGCCGCCACGCGGACGGCGCCGGGCGCCTCGCCGACGACGACGAGATCTCTCGCTCGCACGCGCGGATCAGCCTCGACCGCAGCGGCTTCTGCGCCATCGAGGACCTCGGCTCGACCAACGGGACGTTCGTGAACGGCCTGCGCATCAGCGGTCCGCAGACGATCTCGGTCGGCGACACGATCGAGGTCGGCGGGACCACGTTGGTCGTGCGCGAGTTGCCCGTCCCGGCCGCCGAGCGCTCGCTCAAGGCGGTGCCGCCCCAGCCCACGGGGCCCCCGGGCAGTTCGGTCGCATCCCCGACGACGAGCCAGGAGACCCCCGCCATCGCGCTCGGCCCCTCCGGCAAACCCCAGCGCGGGCCGCGCTCGCTCGATCGGGCGCTAGACGACCGACCCACGCCCCCGCCCGCCCAGCCGGGCGCCGAGACCGAGACCGAGACGGAGACGGAGACGGAGACGGAGACTGAGACGCGGACAAACATCGAGCCCGGTGAGTCGACGAAACCCCCGGGCAACCTCTCGCTCCGGCTCGACGTCGACTTCGCCGCGCGCGAGGCCACGGTGGCGATCGGCGACGGACCCGAGCCGCTCCGGCTCCTGTTCGACGGCGAGACCTGGCGTCCCGCCGCGCCCTGATCGCCGACCGTCCCGACCGTCCCGACCGCCAGGACCGCCCCGACCGCTACGCGCCGAGCGCCGGCTGCAGCAGCCGGTAGCCCCCACCGTGGAACAGCAGCGGCTCGTGACCCTGCGCCACGTCGAGCTCGAGCACCTCGCCGATGAAGATCAGGTGGTCGCCCGCCTCGTGCGCGGCGTGCAGCCGGCAGTCCATGAACGCCGCGGACCCGTCGAGGATCGGCGACCCGCTCGCCCCGAGCCGATGCGACACCTCGCGAAACGCATCGCGCCCCTTGGGACGATCCCGAGAGGCGAAGTAGCGCGACAGCGGCTCCTGATCGACGCTCAGGATGTTGACCGCGAACACCCCGTTGCGCGCGATGTGCTCGGCTCCCTCGGACGGGTTGATCACACACACGAGGATCAGCGGCGGGTCGAGCGACACCGACGAGAATGCGTTTGCCGTCATGCCGTAGGCGTGCTCCTCGCCGCGGGTCGTCACGACCGTGACCCCGGTGGCGAAAGCCCCCACCGTCGAACGGAACTCCTTGCTTGAGAAGGTCTCCACGAAGACGCCCCCTTGTTGACGCCTACGCCGTGCCCGGCGCCGCGGAGATGCGGTCGCGGATGATCTGATCGAAGTTCGGAGTGGTGCCGAGCGACTGCGCCACCACCGAGCGGAACGTGGCGCCGTCGAGCACCAGGAGCTTCGTCGGCTTGGTCGCGCGGGCACTCGTCCCGCGCGGCTTGTCGAACAGGATCGCCATCTCCCCGAACAGGTCGCCCGGCCCGACCGTCGACACCGTCTCGGTGCTGCCCGCCTCCTCGCGCGTCACTTCGAGCTCCCCATCGACCACGATGAAGAACTTGTCGGCCGGCCCGCCCTGCCGCGCCACCACGGTGTCGGGCTCTGCGTCAATCAGCTGCAGCGAGGCCGAGATCGTCTTCGCCGTCTGGGTGGGCAGGCCGGAGAACACGCTGTAGGAGCGCTCACGATGGAACTCGGCCCCGAACACTCCCGGCGAGGAAAGGCTCCGGCTACGGCGGTTATCGATGAACTGGATCTCGGTCGGCGTGATCTTGTAGAACGAGATGCTCATCGTCGCGCCCGGCGACAGCGTGGGGAACTTCTGCCCGAACAGGTCCGCCACCCGCGCGATCTGCTCTCCGCTCAGCAGCACCGAGCACTCGCCGATCCCCTGCACGCCGCGCGTCTGAGTGAGATCGGAGGTGAACTCGTCGATCGTGAACGCCACCAGCGGGTTCTGCTCGATGTGGCGCGAGCTCTCGGCGGAGGCCTTGGACCAGAAGTACAGCGACGGACCCTCGTTGACGTACAGGAAGGTCGCAGCGTGCGGCGTGCCCGTGGGTGAAGCGGTGGCCAGCGTGAGCGTGTTCTGCCCGCTCAGATATTCCAAGACCGGGGCGGGAAGCTCCTGCTCGGTCGTGCTCATGTAGCGATCTCCTTGTTCGAAGCCAGAGGGTCGATCCTAAGGGTTCGGCGACCGCTAGTGCGAGCGATCGACGTCATTGCCCCACCAGCAGCGCGGTCAGGAACAGCGCCAGGAAGTGGAAGGCCTGATCGAGCACCGCGCCGAGTGCGGGATTCGCGCCCAGGTCGGCCTTCTTGACCAGCCGGGCGTACTCGGTGAGCAGCCTGCCATCGTCCTGGATCAGGTGCGGGATCGCGATCAGTGCGGCCACGCCGACGACGCCCCAACCCAGGCTGTCATACAGCCAGATCAGGCTCGGCACGAACGCCAGTGTGTACGTCGCAATGTGCGACACCAGCGCCCGTCGCCTCACGCCCGGGCTCGACAGTCCCCCGCGCTTGTGCATCGCCTGCCAATCGGTCTGCAACAGGTAGTCGCCCACCTCATGCGACACGAAGAACACGGCGAAGACCTCGACCCAGCGCATCCGCGTCAACCTATCTCACCCGAACATGACCGAACACTTACGGCGCATCGCGCGACGTCGCACCGCGCGGGATCGCCTCGCGCCCGGTCACCGACTGGCGAGCTCGGGGTCGCGCACCGGCGCTCCCAGCTCGAGCTGCTGCTCGGCGCGGATGATGTGCATGACCGCGTTGATCAGCGCCAGGTGCGTGAAAGCCTGCGGAAAGTTACCCAGGTGGCGGCCGGTGCCGGCGTCGATCTCCTCGGCATACAGCCCGAGTGGGCTCGCGAACGACAGCAGCCGTTCGCACAGCCCGCGCGCCCGGCCCAGCTCGCCGATCTCGACCAGCGCCGAAACCAGCCAGAACGAGCAGATCGTGAAGGTGCCCTCCTCGCTCGCGAACCCGTCGTCGGTCTCCCCCACCCGGTAGCGCAGCACGAGCCCGTTCTCGGTCAGCTCGTCGGCGATCGCCAGCACGGTAGCGCGGACGCGCGGATCGTCCGGCGCCAGGAACCGCACCAGCGGCAGCATGAGCAGCGAGGCATCGAGCGCGTCGGTGTCGTAGTGCTGCACGAACACGCCGCGCGAGTCGACGCCGTTGGCGCAGATATCGGCGTGGATCTCCGCCGCCGCCTCCTGCCAGCGCGTCGCCATCCGCTCGTCGTTGCGGATCTGCGCCAGGCGCGCGCCGCGGTCGGCCGCCACCCAGCACATCAGCTTCGAGGACGTGAAGTGCTTCGGATCTCCCCGCACCTCCCAGATGCCCCGGTCGGGCTCGCGCCAGCGCGACAGCGCGGTCTCCACCTGGCGCTTGATGATCGGCCACAGGCGATCGGGCAGCTGGTCGCGCGACCGGGTGTGCAGGTAGATCGAGTCGAGCACCGCGCCCCACACGTCGTGCTGGTCCTGGTTGTAGGCGCCGTTCCCGATCCGAACCGGACGCGAATGGTCGTAGCCGGAGAGGTGCTCGAGCTCCTGCTCCTCGAGCTTGGACTCGCCCCCGATCCCGTACATGATCTGGAGCTGCCCCTCCTCCGCCTCGGCCATGTCGGCGACGAAGTAGAAGAAGTCGTTGGCCTCCTCCTCGAACCCGAGCGAGTACAGCGCCCACAGCGTGAACGTGGAGTCACGGATCCAGCTGTAGCGGTAGTCCCAGTTGCGGTTTCCGCCGGGCGCCTCCGGCAGGGAGGTGGTGGCGGCGGCGATCAGCGCCCCCGACGGCATGTAGGTCAGCCCCTTCAGGGTCAGCGCGCTGCGCTGCAGGTACGTGCGCCACGGGTGGTCGGGGAACGTTCCGTGCTTGAGCCACTCCTGCCAGAAGCGCTGCGTCCGCGCGAGCCGCTCGAGCGCCTCCTCGTGGTTCTTCGGCAGCGCGTGCTCCGACCAGCCGAGCGCCGCGAACGCCACCTCGCCCTCGCGCAGCGTGGTCCGCGCCCGCGCCCGGGGCCCCTCGAAGCCCAGCCGGAGATCGGTGACCAGGCGCAGCTGGAGGTCCATGCCCTCCGAGCGGGCGACCGCCTCGCCGTAGCCGGTGCCGGTGTACTCCCAGTCCGCCGCCAGCCCGCCGTAGTCGAACGCCGGCTCGCACTCGAGCTTGATCTCGGCCGAGCCCTGGACGCATTCGATCATGCGCAGAAGGACGTGGTCGGCGTCGTGATCGGTCGGCGAGCGGCGATGGCTGTGCGAGCGCTCGGTGTCGTGGTGCCAGGGGCCGATGCACAGCGCGTCGCGGACGATCACCCAGCCCATCCGCGTCTCCCAGCTCGTCTCGACCACCATCGTGCCCGGGATGTAGCGCCGGCCGGCCGGGACGTTCACGTCAGCCGGGCCGAGCCGGAAGCTGCCGGCGTCCCGATCCAGCATCGACGCGAACACGCTCGGCGAATCCATCCGCGGCAGGCACATCCACTCGACGTTCCCGTTCGGGGCGACCAGTGCGGTCGTCTCGCAGTCGGACAGGAACGCGTAGTCGCCTATCGGCGGGAACGCGCTGATCCGAATCCCTTGATCGGTCTGAGCCCCCGACATCCCTACCAGCGATTCTGCCTGTGGTCGTCCGGACGTGTCAAGGTATCCTCGCCCGCCCATGCAACCGCGCATGCAGATGACATCGATCGACGTGATCGCCTCGGCGCTCGAGCCGGTCACGCCCGCGCTCAGCCGGATGAGCTCACCCGACGGCGCCGTCACGTTGATGCTCAGCGACATCGCCGACGCGAGCGACGCCGCCGAGCAGCTCGGGCCGGAGCGCTGGGAGCAGCTCCTGCGCGATCACCACCTGCTCGTCGAGCGACTCGTCGGAAGCCACGACGGACAGGTGATGAAGTTCCAGGACGACGGCTTCCTCGCCTCGTTCAACAGCGCGCACGCCGGCCTGCACGCCGCGCTCGAGCTTCAGCGCACGTTCGCCACCGGTCCCGCCGATCAGCGTTCGCTGGCCATCCGGGTCGGCCTGCACTCGGGGTTCGTGATGGGCAACCCCGAGCAGCTGATGGGGCGCAACGTCGTGCTGGCCTCCCGGATCGCCGCCCAGGCCAAGGGCGGCGAGATCCTCGTCTCCGCGACGGCCAAGGAGTACACGCAGACCGACCCGAGCTTCCGCTTCGAGGAGCACGGCGAGTACCACTTCAAGGGCCTCCTCGGCGAGCACGTCGTGTACTCGCTGATCTGGCGCTAGGGGCCGGCCGCGTCGCTGCGGAATCCGGCCTTCAAGCGTGACTCGAGGCGCTACCCGCTCGAGGCCGAATCCCCCAGCATACGGGCGTACTCGCCGGCGGTCTGCGGCCGCTTGGCCGAATCCTTCTCGAGCGCGACCAGGAGCGCTCGCCAGAACGCGTCCGGGACGTCGGACCGAACGCTGCGCGGGTCGGGCGGTGGGTCCTGCAGGTGCGCCCAGAGGATACGCATGCCCTGGACCTCGGCAAATGGCGGACGGCCGCACATGCACTCGTACATCACGCAGCCGAGGGCATAGATGTCGGTCGCCGCGCTGACCGGCTCGCCCCGGATCTGCTCGGGCGCCATGTAGTCCATCGAGCCGAGCGCCTGACCCGGCAGCGTGAGCAGGCTGCCCTGGGTGTCCTTGGCCAGGCCGAAGTCGGTGATGTAGGCGCGACCGGTCTCGTCGAGCAGGATGTTGGCCGGCTTCACGTCCCGGTGGACCATGCCGGCGCCCCACAGCGCCTCGAGGCCGGCGGCCACGTCGGTGCAGATCTGCACCGCGGTCGGCACATCGAGCGGGCCGTCGCGCTTGAGCTTGTCGTCGAGGGACATGCCCGCCCCGTCCGGCCCCTCGATGAACCGCTGGGCCATGAACGGCAGGCCTTCGTGCTCGCCGGTGTCGAGCACCGGAACGACGTTGGGGTGCTTCACCGTCTGGGCGATTCGCGCCTCCCGGTAGAAGCGGCGCCGGAACGTCTCATCGCGGGCGTAGTCGTCCTTGACCAGCTTGAGGGCAACTCGGCCCCCATCGGGCCCGGTCGCCGTGTAGACCTTGCCCATCCCTCCCTCCCCGAGCAGGGAGTCCACGTTGTAATCGCCGATTTGGCTACCGATGCGGGGGTCGCTCGCGCTCATCGCTCACTCGTGCTCTGGTCTGGGAGGTCCGGTCCGTCTCGGAGAGCTTCGTGCCTCCGAAGGCCAGGATATGGGATCGGCGGGCCGAACCGCAATGCCTGCCCCGCCCGGTAAGCGGCCGCCTAACAGAGGGGGACGTGGCCCGGACCGGGGGTAGAATCCTCGTGCTTTGCTACAGGAGGGCACGATCGTTTCCGGGTATCGCATCGACGGGGTACTCGGAGAAGGGGGCATGGGCGCCGTCTATCAGGCCACGCAGCTCTCGCTGAACCGCGTCGTCGCCCTCAAGCTGCTGGCCCCCAACCTCGGCGACGACCCCGGATTCCGCGCCCGCTTCGAGCGCGAGGGGCAGGTCCAGGCGGCCCTCGACCACGATCACATCGTGACCGTCTACGAGGCGGGCCAGAGCGAGTTCGGCCTGTTCCTGGCCATGCGGCTGATCCGCGGCCCCACCCTCAAGCAGCTGATCATCGACGGGTCGCTCGATCCTCGGCGCACCGTGCGCCTGCTCGCCCAGGCCGCCAACGCGCTGGACGCCGCGCACCGTGCGGGCCTCATCCACCGCGATATCAAGCCCCAGAACATCCTGATCGGCGAGCGCGACCACGCCTACCTGGCCGACTTCGGGCTGATCAAGGCCCCCGACGAGGCCCGCCTCACCGGCACCGGACAGTTCATCGGGACGATCGACTACGTGGCCCCCGAGCAGATCCAGGGCGAACCGGCCACGCCGGCCAGCGACATCTACGCGCTGACCGGCGTGCTGTACGAGTGCCTGACCGGCGAGGTGCCGTTCCCCAAGCCATCCGAGGCCGCCACCATCCATGCCCACGTGATGCAGGCGCCCCCGACCGTGAGCGAGCGGCGACCCGATCTCCCGCCGGCCCTCGACGGCGTGATCGCCCAGGGCCTGGCCAAGGACCCTTGGTCGCGGCCGTCGCGGGCGGCGGAGCTGATCCAGGCCACCTCGCGCGCCCTGGCCTCGAGCCCATCGAGCCTCGCCGCGCCGTCCGAGACCTCGGAGCGCGATGGCGCGCCCGCCGAACGCGAACGGCGGGTCCAGACGACGAAGGTCCCCGCCGTGGGAGCCGAACCGGCCGCCCAGCCGAGCGCCGCGGGATCGGCCGATCCACGCGCCTCCGCCGGCGTCACCCGCGCCGTCTCGCGACCGCGCCTTCAGCCGGTGGCGCCGGTCGCCGATTCGCCCGCCCCGAACACCGGTTCGCCGGCCGCTGTCATCGAGGCGGCCGCGGAACCCGAGTCGGTCGGCGCGTTGCCGCCCGACCCGGCATCCGGTCTCGTCCCAACCCGTCCCGCCGGACTGTCGCCCCGGGTGCTCGCGCTCATCGCCGGGCTCACGCTGGTCGCCTTCGCGGCCGGCTTCGTCCTTGGCCTGATCGTCCACTAGTGCTCGTCAGAGCGGAAGTCTTGGGCAGCAACGACCGTTGTCCGGATCGGACAAGTCTTGTGAGATTTCGAGAGCCCGGTTAGACTGTCAGGGCGGGCCAGTCTACACTGCCAGGGGGTAGCGGATGGGGCAGGAACAACGGGGAGTATTGGCGACGCTTGATCGCGTAAACGAGCCACGAACGGCGTCTCAGGTTTTGGGGCGGACCTTGCGCGGTCGCTATCGCGTGGTCGAGCCCATCTCCGCGGGCGCCATGGGAGCGGTGTATCGCGCGATCGACATCGAGAGCGACACCGAGGTGGCGCTCAAGCAGTGCACCAATCCCCACCACGATCAGCGCTTCGAGGCCGAGGCCCGGCTGCTGTCTGCCCTCTCGCATCCTCGCGTCGTGCGGATCATCGACCACTTCGCGGCCCCTACCGGCCAGTACCTGGTCATGGATCTCGTCCGCGGCATCGATCTGGGCGTGCTCCTCAAGCAGCGGGGCACCCCGGGCCTACCGGTCGACCAGTCGATCGAGTACGTGCGCCAGACCTGCGAGGCGCTCGCCTACGTGCACGAGCAGCAGATCGTCCACCGCGACGTCAAGCCGCAGAACCTGATCCTCAGCGAGAGCGGCGTCGTGCTGGTCGACTTCGGGATCGCCCGCCTGCTGGACGAGGTCGAGGCGCAGGGAACGGTGGGGATCGGCACCCCCCGCTTCATGGCCCCCGAGGTGTTCGCCGGCGGCAACGTGTCGGCCCGCACCGACGTGTTCAGCGTGGCCGCCACGCTCTGGACCCTGCTGGCCGGCCGCCCGCCGGTTTATGCCGACCCGACCAAGCTCTCGAGCGTCGTCCCCGACGTCCCCCCCGAGCTCGAGCGGACCATCGCCGCCGGCCTCGAGATGATCCCCGAGCGTCGCGTGGCCTCGGTGTCCGCCTTCGCCAAGGCGCTGGGCGCCCCGCTGCGGACCGAGACCGGCGTCTCGCTCGCAGTGTCGATCGACGACCCCGACGCCTCGCGCGGACTCCTCGAGGCGGTCGTGCACACCGCCGCCGGCGTGTTCGGCGCCGCCGCGGCCTCGATCTGCCTGGTCGACGAGACGACCGGCGAGCTCGTCTACCAGTCGGCCTGGGGCGCCGGCGCGCGTGAGATCGTCGGTGTCAGGCTGCCGCCGAATACCGGGATCGCCGGCCAGGTGGTCTCGAGTGGCGTCGCCGAGGCGGTGCCCGACTGCCGCACCGATCCGCGCTTCGCCGCTCGAATCGCGGCGGGGACCGGATACGTGCCCTACACCCAGCTGGTCGTCCCGCTCCAGCGCGCCGGTCGGCCGATCGGCGCCCTCGCGATCCTCGACCGACGCGACGGCCGTGCCTACCGCAACGACGACCTCGAACCGGCCACGCTGTTCGCCGACCTGGCCGTCAAAGCCCTCGACGTGACCCCCAACACGTTCACGAGCCTGGGCATGACCCGCCTCGGCTAGCGCCTTCGCCGGGCCCGGTGCTCCTTGCGTGGCACCCGATCCTGGTGTAGGGTGGCCGCGGCGCTCGGGGCCGGCGAGCGGGACATGGAAACGCGGGGCCACATATCGGGGGGTGCATCACATTGAGCGGGACTGTCGTTGCTTTATCCGTCGCGTGGCGGGGTTGATTGCTGTTGTCGCGTCTGCGGGGCTGATCGCGGCGCCGAGCGCCATGGCGAACAACGACACGATCACGGCATCGGCCGGGATCAACTTCGACACGCGTGGTCGACTCGGGACCGACGTGCACCAACGCGACCCGCGATCACGATCAACTGGGGCGACAACTCCACGTCTTCCGGCAGATACCAATCCCTCGGCGGCATCCGAGGCACCCACACCTACGCGGCCTCGGGAACCTTCCACGGCACTATCACCTTCACCGGCGGCACCCCCACCAGCTGCGCCACGCCGGACACGTTCACGGCCACCGTCGGCGCCACGCCCCAGTTCACGGAGTGCCCGCAGGTCGGAGCCGATACCGGTTGCCAGTTCCTCATCGACATCACGGCCGGCGGGACGCAGGTCCTACAGGACACGACCCAACCGCCTTACGAGAATTCCGAGGACGCGCTAATCGGCGTCAAGAACGATTCGTCGTCCCCACTCTCTTCGATCCCGATCTCGACCCCCGGCTCGGACGTGTTCGGCTTCGAGGCCGACGGCATCTGCGACAACGGCGTGGGCCCGGTCCCTGCCGACTGCCAGCAGCTCACGCTTAACTCCGGCGGGTTTGCCGCTGCGGGCACGCCGTGTGACCCGACCGCCGGAGCGTGTGCCACGCCACAGCCGTCGGGCCAGCCTGGACCGGACGCAGACGCATACACGGGCACCAACCGGAACGGTTACGAAGGTCTGGGAACTTTCTACACCAACGTCTCGGTCGATACGAGCTCGGGCACGGTCAACTTCTCGCCGGCGATTCCGGCGAACGGAGGCACCGCGTACTTCAGCCTCGAGGAGCCGCCGAGCGCCAACGCGATCAACGTCGGCTCGATGCCGGTCGGCGTCGGGTTGAGCGCGCCGCCAACCGTTACGGCGACGACCGCCGCCTTCGTCGGCATCGTCAATCCAAACGGCTCGGCCACGACGGCTCAGTTCCAGTTCAACCTTGATCCTAAGTACGGCAAGCTCGCCTCCGTCATCCAGTCGACGACGACGCAGTCGGTCGGAGGCGACTTCGCGAACCACGTCGTGACCGCGACGGTGACCGGCCTCGATCCGAACGCCATCTACCACGTCCGACTCGTCGCCACGAACAAGAACGGCTCGACCACCGGGACCGACGTCACCTTCAAGACCACGTTGGCACCCCCGCCCGGTGCACCCACCCTCGGCAAGACATTCAACCTCGCGCCCGTCCACGGGCTGGTGCTGATCAAGGTCAATGGCCTGTTCGTGCCCCTGACCCAGCTGCGCCAGTTCCCGAAGAACACCGAGATCGACGCCCTCGGCGGCACACTCCGCATCATCACCGCCACGGCCGGGCATCCGGCCAGTGACGCCGCCGCCAAGAAGGGCAAGGGCAAGGGCAAGAAGGGCAAGGTGAAAACGCAGAGCGGCACGTTCGGCGGCGCGATCTTCAAGATCAGCCAGGCCCGCAACGGCCTCGCCACCCTCACGCTGGTCGAGTCGGCGTTCAAGGGTGCCCCGTCCTTCACCTCATGCGAGGCAAGAAGGGCAAGGCCGCCGACGCCACCATTGCGGCGGTCTCGTCCAAGACCTTGCAGCTGCTCCACGCCAGCGCGAAGGGCAAGTTCGCCACCCGCGGCAAGTACGCCGCCGCGACCGTCCGAGGCACCAAGTGGACGATCGCCGACAAGTGCAACGGAACCCTGACCCACGACATCACCGACTCGGTCGCCGTGAGCGACTTCGTCCACCATAAGACCGTCATCCTCCACGCGGGTCAGAGCTACCTGGCGACGAAACCGTAGGGCAGGAACAGTGACGGGAGCGTTGGCACGATCGGCTCGGCGAGCAGCCGGGCTGATCGCCGTCGTGGTGGCGGTGTTGGTGCTCGCCGCGCAGGCCGAGGCTGCGACATTCACCGTGGGGTCGACGGCAGATACGGGTGGCTGTACAAGTCCGCCTAGCGGCAACAACTGCACCCTGCGACAGCTGGTGAACAACGTGCCGGCCGGGAAGCACGATCGTCGTGCCCGCAAGCCCCAACAACCCATACATGCTGACGGCCGGGGAGCTGTCGATCGCGCAAAACATGACGATCGCCGGGGCGGGCGCCCGCACCACGGAGGTCAATCAGCAGACCGCGGCTGCGGACGCTCGTGTCTTCGACGTCCTACCCGGCGTCACAGCGACGATATCCGGCCTCGACATGATCTTCGGGAAGACCACTCGAAGTCGACGAACGGCGAACCTCGGAGGCAACGTCCTCAATCGAGGGACGCTCACGCTGAGCGAAGACTTCATAGAGCTCGGCCAGACCACGGGCGGGATCGGCGGCGGGATCGCGAACGTCAACGGCACATTGGCCGTCACGCACTCGCTGATCCAGGACAACTCGAGCTTCGGCGGCGGCGAGGCTGGCGGGTTGTATAACGACGCATCTACATCGGCGAGGACGACGGTCGACAACTCGACGATCGTCGGCAACACCGCGACGTCAGGCGCTGGCGGCATCTTAAGCGCTTGCACACGATGCACCGTGAGCAGCGTTGCGATCACCAACTCCACGATCACCGGCAACGACGGCGGCTCGGCGAGCCCGAACGCCGGTGGCCTGCTCGCTGGCGCCAACAGCACGATCATGGCGCTCAACACGATCGTCGCTGCGAACACCGTCTCCAGCCAGGCGACCCGATCCAACTGCTCCGGCACTGGCACGATCACCTCGCTTGGCCACAACCTAGAGAGCGACTCCGATTGCGGTTTCCATCCGGCGGCGACCTCCAGAACACCGATCCGAAATTCTTCACCGGCGGTGTCACGACGGCGGCGGTAACACCGACACGCATCGCGCTCGCCGCAACGAGCCCGGCCGTCGATGCGGTACCCGCCGAATGCACCCGGCTGCAGCGGCACAGACCAGCGAGACATACCCCGCCCGCAGGGTTCCGGGTGCGACATCGGTGCCTACGAGGTCCTCCAGCCGGTCGAGGGGCAGCAGTTCTCGGAGGTGATCCGCGCCATCGACGGCACGTCGGGCACGATCAACTGGGGCGACGGGACATCTTCGGCGGCGAGCGTCAGCTCAGGGCGGGCCAGTGGAACGCACGCCTATGCCGAAGCCGGCATTCATGACGCGGTCCTGACGTCGGATCAACAGCGACGGCGGGACATCCAACTTCCCTTTCAGCGTGAAGGTCATCGATGCGCCCCTGACCGCGACGGCGAGCGCAGTGACCGCGTGGCGGGGACTCCCTTCGGCGGCCCCGCGGCGACATTCACCGACCGCAACTCGCTCGCCGTGCCGTCCGACTTCACCGCCACGATCAACTGGGGCGACGGGACGCCCAGCTCCGCAGGGACGGTCACGACGGGACCGGCGGGTTCATCGTCACCGGCAGCCCACACGTACGCGAGCAGCGGCTCGTACTCGACGACGATCTCGATAAACGACAGCGGCGGGTCGAGCACAGTTGCCCACGGAACGGCCACGCGTCGGTGCGGCTCCCTCTCCGGTGCTCACCGGCGAAGCCGCCGTCGATCGGCGGCACTACGGCCGCCTTCAGCGGCTCGGTCAATCCAGGCGGCCTGCCCACGACCGCGTTCTTCCAGTACGGGCTGGACCCGAAGTACAACGGCGGCGGTCCGCTCGTCTACAACCAGTCAACGCCGGCGCAGACCGTCGGCTCGGACTTCACGAGCCACACGGTGACCGCTTCGGTCAGCGGGCTCGTGCCCAATGCGGTCTACCACGTCCGGCTGGTGGCCAACAACAGCGCCGGCACCACCGTCGGCTCCGACATCACGTTCAGCACACTCAAGACGCCACCCCCGGGGCCGCCCACCCTCGGGAACACGTTCAACGTCTCCCTGGTGAACGGCGTGGTCCTGATCAAGATCCACGGGGTCTTCGTACCGCTGACCGAGCTTCAACAGATCCCCAAGAACACCGTGATCGACGCCCTGCACGGGACGCTGAGCATCACGACCGCCGCCGGCGGCCCGGGCGGAGCACACGACGCGGCCGCCAAGGGTAAGAAGAAGAAGGTCAAGACGCAATCCGGCACGTTCGGAGGCGCGATCTTCAAGCTCACCCAGGCGCACAGCGGGCTCGCCACGCTCACGCTCGTGGAGAACGCGTTCACGGGCGCGCCCAGCTACGCCACCTGCAAGAAGCACAAGGCCGCCGACGCGAGCGCGGCAGCGCTCTCGAGCAAGACGCTGCAACTCCTCCACTCAAGCGCGAAGGGCAAGTTCCGCACGAGCGGCCGCTACAGCGCCGCCACCGTGCGCGGCACCAAGTGGACGATCGCCGACCGCTGCGACGGCACGCTCACCCGCGACATCACGCACTCGGTCGCGGTGACCGACTTCGTCCGCCACAAGACAATCGTCCTTCACGCCGGTCAGAGCTATCTGGCGAAGCCACCCAAACGGAAATGAGGTACGGATGCTGAAGATCCACGCGCGCGTCATCCTCCGACTCGCGCTCGGCGCCACGATCGGACTGGCCTTGGCCGTCGCTCCGGCGCTCGCGCAAGCGCAGGCGCCCGGCTCGCTGAATCAGCTCGGCGGCGCGAACAGCTGCATCGCCGCCGGCGACTCCGAATGCCCGACCACCAACGGGACGGGTCTGAACGGCTCTGAGGACGTGGCGATCAGCCCGGATGGAAACAACGTGTACGTCGTCGGCTCCAACGACGACGCGATCGCCGAGTTCTCTCGCGGCTCCGACGGCTCGCTCAGAGAGATCGGCTGCGTCGTCGATCCGAGCAACGACTCAACGAGCTCGTGCACCGACGGCACACCCTCTCCCGGCCTCGTCTTCCCGCAGTCCATCGCGATCAGCCCGGACGGCGCGAACGTCTACGTCGGCGCACAGGACAGCGACCAGAACGGCACTATCACGGAATTCGCTCGCGGCACGGATGGATCGCTGACGCCGCTCGACTGCATCGCGGAGGTGTCAGACTCGACGACCCCCTGTGGTCAACACAACGGCCGCGGGATCGGGGGGTCGGGGCCAACGGCGCTGGCGGTGAGCCCCGACGGCCAGGACGTGTACGCCGTCGACCAGAGCGGGGAGGACGTCGCCACCTTCGCCCGGGCCACGGACGGCTCGCTGAGCGAGCCGGACGGCTGCATTCAGGACGTGAATCTCGAGAGCAACGAATGCGGCTCGTCGGCGTCCGGGATGGTGAGGACGACAGGCGTCGTCGTCAGCCCCGATGGCGCGACCGTCTACACGACCGGCTGGGACTCGAACAACTCCGAAGACGGCGCGATCGCGCAGTTCACCCGCAATCCGGACGGATCGCTGACCCAGCCGAGCAGCTCGGCGTGCGTCCAGACCCAGGGCGACAATCTGGGCTGCGCCACCACGGCAGTCGGCATGCTGGGTGAGATCCGTCCGATCATCAGCCCAGACGGGCGCAACGTCTATACGGCGTCGCAGGCCGTCGGCGGCCCGATCGCGGAGTTCTCCCGCGATTCGAGCGGAACGCTAAGTCAGCTTCCGGCTCCGAATGACTGCCTTCAGGAGGGCACCGACGTCGCTTGCAGCAGCACCGGCAGGGGGATCGGCACCGGCTTCGAGCTGGCCATCAGCCCGGACGGCGCATCCGTGTACGCGGCCGCGCCTGCAGGCGGCGGCTGCAGCACCGGCAGCTGTGCGGACGTGGCCGAATTCGCCCGCAACGCGGACGGCTCGCTCGCCCAGCTGTCCCCTCCGGACGCCTGCATCCAGGACACCAGCCAAGAGGGCAGCGAGTGTCCGGGCAACGAGGGCGGCCTCGGACTCGGCGGGCCGGGCGTAGCCGTTTCACCCGACGGCGCGAGCGTGTACGTCACCGGTAGCAACGACATCGCCGCGTTCGCGCGCATTCCGGTCACGCACACCCTCACGGTGTCGCTGGCCGGATCGGGCAGCGGTGCCGTGTCGGACCAGACCGGCGGGATCTCCTGCCCCTCGACGTGCGCTCATGCCTACACCGCGAACAGTCCGGTCACGCTCACCGCGACGCCCGCCTCCGGGTCGACGTTCACGGGATGGAGCGGCGCCTGCTCGGGAACTGGCACGTGCCAGGTCACGATGAGCGCCGACCTGGCGGTCACCGCCACGTTCACGGCAAACGGCACTCCACCGTCGCCGGGCGCCCCAACTCCGGTGCTGACCGGCGCGCCCACCGCGGTAACCGACGCCGGAGCGGGCTTCCTCGGCTCGGTCAACCCGGAGGGCCTGCCGACCACGGTCTTCTTCCAGTACGGGCTCGACAAGCGCTACAGCCAGGTTGGTGCGTCCGGCCCGAACTACACCCAGCAGACGCCGGCCCAAACGGTCGGCTCCGACTTCACGACTCACGGGATCGGTCCGGTTGCCGTTTCCGGTCTGCTTCCGAACGCGCTGTATCACGTCCGCCTCGTCGCCACGAACACTGCGGGGACGGCATTCGGCGCAGGACGTGACATTCACGACGGCCCTGGCACCTGCACCGGGAGCCCCGACACTCGGCAAGACGTTCAACATCGCGCCGGTGTCCGGCCTGGTGTTCGTCTTGATCAATGGTCACCTGGTACCTCTCACCCAGGTCGAGCAGATCCCATCGGGAACTGTCATCGACGCACGCCAGGGGACGTTCGAGCTGGTCATTGACGCCGGCGGCGGCCCTGCCCGCGATGCAGCCGCTAAGGGCCGGATCCAGCGGGGCGACTTCGGTGGCGCCGTCGTGCGCATCCACCAGGCCACCCGCGGCGCGAACCGCGGCCTGACCACCGTGATGATGGTCGAGAGCGCCTTCAAGGGGCGCGCCAGGTCAGGCCATCTGCAAGGCGCCCGCCGCCGACGCCCACGCCGCGAAGGTCTCGAGCAAGACGATCCAGCTGCTCCACGCCAGCGCCCACGGCAAGTTCAGCACGAGCGGGCGCTACAGCGCGGCCACGGTGCGCGGCACCAAATGGACGATGGCTGCCCGCTGCGACGGGACCCTGACGCACGACCTCACCGACAGCGTCGTCGTGACCGACTTCATCCGACACAAGACGATCGTGCTCCACGCGGGTCAGAGCTACTTCGCGCCGGGGCGAAGAAAGAAATAGCCGATGGCCGGTTAGAGCCAGAAGTTCAACCGGGGGATCAGGCGTTGGTATTTCAGGCCTCGTGGACACCCACGAGCGGGAACCGGTATGCAGACATGAAGGGCGAGTCCGTGATGGACCTGCGCTGGGTGGAACGCTTGGCGAGGATTGCTCGCGGCCAGCCGCGGACGTGGCTCCTGACCCTTGGGATGGTCCATCGGAGCGCTCTGCTCACCGCCGCGCCGGCCTCTGCCGCCGGATCGTCAGTGCTCGCTCACGGGTCGTTGACGTCCGACCAAGGCGCCGGTAGCGTCGCTGATCGAGGGACGGGCGTCGTCGCGCCAAGGAATGGGATCGGCCGGCGGCTCGAGGGGCAAACGAAGGGACTGGGTGATGTCTGACTCACGATTCCGGCAGAACCGGCACGCGTCCCGCCGGAGCCGTCTGCGCCTGCCCCGCCTCGGCCTGCTCACGATCGCGACGCTGATTGCGATGGGGGTGCTCGCCGGGGCGGCTCAGGCCTCCTCGGTCACGAACCTGAGCGTCGACCCGCTCACGCCGTCGGCCGCGGGCGGCGCTCGCACCGACTACGTGATCCACTTCACCACGTCCGCCGGGGCCTTGTCGCCGGGACAGCACATCACGATCACGCTGCCGAGCGACGCGAGCGTCCGCACCGACGTCAACAGCAGCGTGACAGTCTCCGGCAGCAGCACCAACCTCGGGAGCTGCGGCATCGGCTCCTCGGACAACATCGCCGTATGCACGCTGGGTTCGGGCAGGTCGATCGCCGCCGGCGCAGCGGTAACCGTGGAGCTAGACGGCGTGACGAATCCGGCGGCGAACCCGACGGGCGCGCAGGCGACCCTGACGGTCGTGACCGATACCGACACGACGTCAGCGTCTGCGAATTACAGTGTCGTCGCCGGGCACTCGGTGTCGACGCCGACGGTGACCGACACGCCGCCGACGTCGGCTGCGGGCGCCCGAACCGTTTACACGATCAACTTCATGACGTCGGCCACTGGCGGGTTGTCCGGCAAGGCGGACAGCCAGATCACGATCACGCTCCCGGGCAACACGAGCGTCCGGTCCGACGTCAACAGCAGCGTGACCGTCGGCAGCAGCACCACCAGCATCGGAAGCTGCGGCATCGGCCCCACCGACAACGTCGCCATCTGCTTCCTCGGCTCCACCGCCACCATCGGCGCCAGCACCGCCGTGACCGTCGAACTCGACGGCGTCACCAACGAATCGCCAGCGCCTACCAAGAACGCGGACCTCCTGACGGTCTCAACTACCTCCGATCTCACGAGCTCGACCTCCAACGCCTTCCCCATCGTCGCCGCCCAATCGGTCTCGCAGCCGACGGTGACCAACACCCCGCCGACGACCGCCGCGGGCGGCCGGACCGACTACGTGATCAGCTTCACCACTTCGAGCACCGGCGGGATGTCCGGCAAGGCCAACAGCCAGATCACGATCACCCTCCCGGGCAACACGAGCGTCCGGTCCGACGTCAACAGCAGCGTGACAGTCGGCAGCAGCACCACCAGCATCGGAAGCTGCGGCATCGGCCCCACCGACAACGTCGCCATCTGCTTCCTCGGCTCCACCGCCACCATCGGCGCCAGCACCGCCGTGACCGTCGAACTCGACGGCGTCACCAACGAATCGCCAGCGCCTACCAAGAACGCGGACCAACTGACGGTCTCCACCACCTCGGACACGCAGACCAGCAGCCCTGCGACCTTCCCTGTCGTCGCAGCCCACTCGGTGTCGCAGCCGACGGTGACCAACACCCCGCCGACGACCGCGGCGGGTGGCCGGACCGACTATGTGGTCAGCTTCACGACGTCGAGCACGGGCGGGATGTCCGGCAAGGCGGACAGCCAGATCACGATCAAGCTCCCGGGAAACACGAGCGTCCGGTCCGACGTCAACAGCAGCGTGACGGTCGGCAGCAGCACCACCAGCATCGGAAGCTGCGGCATCGGCCCCACCGACAACGTCGCCATCTGCTTCCTCGGCTCCACCGCCACCATCGGCGCCAGCACCGCCGTGACCGTCGAACTCGACGGCGTCACCAACGAAACCCCCGCCCCCACCGGCGGCACCGACACCCTCACGGTCGCCACCACCTCCGACACCGCAGACCAGCAGCCCCGGCGAGCTTCCCCATCGTCGCCGCCAAACCCGGTGTCGCAGCCGAGCGTGACCAACACCCCGCCCACCACAGCGGCGGGGGGCCGCACCGACTACCTGATTACGTTCACCACGTCGAGCACCGGCGGCGCGATGTCCGGCAAGGCGAACAGCCAGATCACGATCACCCTCCCGGGCAACACGAGCGTCCGGTCCGACGTCAACAGCAGCGTGACAGTCGGCAGCAGCACCACCAGCATCGGAAGCTGCGGCATCGGCCCCACCGACAACGTCGCCATCTGCTTCCTCGGCTCGACCAGCCACCATCGGCGCGAACACCGCCGTCACGGTCGAGCTCGACGGCGTCACCAACGAATCGCCCGTGCCCACGGGCGGGACCGACACCCTCACCGTCTCCACCACCTCCGACACCCAAACCAGCAGCCCCGGCAGCTTCCCCATCGCCACCGCTCAGTCAGTCTCGCAGCCCACGGCGATAGTCAGCAACCTCACTGCGGGAGCGCAGGCCAACTACATCGTCTTGTTCACGACGTCGAGCACTGGCGGGATGTCCGGCAAGGCGAACAGCCAGATCACCATCACGCTCCCGGGCAACACAAGCGTCCGGACCGCCACCAACAGCAGCATCACCGTCAATGGCGGATCCTCCCTCGGCAGCTGCGGCATCGGCCCCACCAACAACGTCGCCGTCTGCTTCCTCGGCTCCACCGCGACCATTGCAGCCAACACCACGGTCACCGTCGAACTCGACGGAGTTACCAACCCTTCCAGCGTCTCCACGTCCTCAACCCTGAGCGTGCAGACGACGTCCGACACGCAGTCGGCGACGTCGAGCGGGTATCAACAGGGCGGGACGCCCTCGGTCACGGCGATCACGCCCTCGTCTGGCCCCACGTCGGGCGGAACCGCGGTCACGATCACCGGCACCAACTTCATCACCGGCTCCAGCACCGTCAAGTTTGGCTCCACCGCCGCATCCAACGTGACGGTTGTGAGCCCGACCTCCATCACCGCGGCCTCGCCGGCCGGAACGGGCACGGTCGACGTCACGGTCACCACCCCCGGCGGGACCAGCGCCACCAGCGCCGCCGACCACTTCACCTACGCGGGGACCCCCACCGTCACCAGCATCAGCCCAACCGCCGGCCCCACGGCCGGCGGCAACACCGTCACGATCAACGGCACCAACCTTACGGGCGCGACCGCGGTCCACTTTGGCTCGGCCGCCGCAACCAACGTCGCGGTCGTCAGCGCGGCCCAGGTCACCGCCACCGCCCCCGCCGGCACCGCCGGGACTGCCGACGTGACGGTCACCACGCCCGGCGGCACGAGCGCAACCAGCGCGAACGATCATTACGTCTATACGAACGGCCCGACCGTCACGGCCGTCGCCCCGACGGCGGGCCCACTCGCCGGCGCCATCAGCGTCACGATCACCGGGACCGGGTTCACCGGCGCCACCGCGGTCACGTTCGGCGCCACCGCCGCCACCGGCTTCACGGTCAATAGCTCCACCCAGATCACCGCCACGGCACCCGCCGAGTCCGCCGGCACCGTCGACATCACGGTCACCACCCCGGGCGGCACCAGCCCGGCAACCAACGCGGACAGGTACACCTTCGCGGCCGCTCCCACCGTGACTGGCGTCAATCCGACCGCGGGCCCGATCACCGGCGCCACCAGCGTCACGATCACCGGGACCAACCTGACGAACGCCAGCGCGGTCAAATTCGGCGCCACGGGCGCCATCAGCTTCACGGTCAACGGCGCCACCCAGATCACCGCGCTCGCGCCCGCCGAATCCGCCGGGACCGTCGACATCACCGTCACCACCCCCGGCGGAACCAGCGCCACCAGCGCCGCCGATCACTTCATGTACGATCCGCCGCCGACGGTCAGCGCCGTCAATCCCGCGATCGGTCCTCCCGGCGGCGGCCTCACGGTCACGGTCACGGGCACCGGCTTCATCCCGAACGCGACCACGGTGACGTTCGGCTCGACGGCCGCATCCAACGTCATCGTCGCCGCCGGCGGTACCTCGCTCAGCGCCATTTCACCACCGGGTGCCGGCGGAGTCGACGTCAGAGTCAGCACACCAGGCGGCACCAGCGCCACTGGCGTCGCGGATCGGTTCATCTACGGACCGCCGACCGTCACCAACGTCAGTCCGTCCTCGGGACCGACCGCCGGCGGCACGACCGTGACCATCACCGGCACGGATTTCGCGGCCAACGCGACCAGCGTCCGGTTCGGCGCGAACACCGGATCCAACGTCGTGGTGTCGAGCGCCACCTCGCTCACCGTCATTGCCCCGCCCGGTACCGGCGCGGTTGACGTCACGGTCACGACGCCGGCCGGAACCAGTGCCACCGGGCCGGCCGACCAGTTCACATACGCGGCCGCGACTCCAATGGTCACGGGCATCTCCCCATCCTCCGGCCCGACCGCGGGCGGGACCGGCGTCACGATCAACGGCACCAACTTCGCTTCAGGCGCCGACGTGAGCTTCGGTTCGAGCCCTGCCACCAACGTCGTCGTCGTCAGCTCGACGCAGATCACCGCGACCTCGCCTCCGGGCTCGGGCACCGTCGACGTCACCGTAACCACGGCCGGCGGCACCAGCGCGACCGATGCGGCCGACCGCTTCACCTACAACGCGCCGCCCGCACCACCACAGGCCAGCACGCCCCCGGTCGTGTCCGGCGGAGCGCCGACGACCCAGACGAGCAACGGCTCCGCCGTGGCCGGATCGGTCAACCCGGAGAACCTGGCGACAACTGCGTTCTTCCAGTACGGCCTCGACCTGAGCCAGCGCGGACCGGGCGCCTCCACCACGCTCTATGACCAGTCCACCCCGCCGCAGACAATCGGCTCAGACTCGTCCAACCACGCCATCAGCGCGCCGCTCACCGGGCTGGTCCCGGGCGGGCTCTACCACGTGCGACTGGTGGCAACCAATCCCGCCGGCACGACCTTCGGCCAGGACCAGACGTTCACCGTCGCCCAGGCCGCCCCGCCGCCCCCGCCCGTGCTCGGCCAGAGCCAGGACGTCAAGCCGGTGTCGGGCACCGTGTTCATCCGGACCGCATCCGGGCAGTTCATCCCGCTCACCGGCGCCACCCAGATCCCCTCAGGCACCGTCATCGATGCCCTCCACGGCACACTGGCCATCACCACCGCGCTTCCCGGCGGCTCCGGTGGCGCGCACGACGCGGCCGCGAAGGGCAAGAAGCCGAGCGGCAAGGCGAAGACCCAGTCGGGGACCTTCGGGGGCGCCATCTTCAAGCTCACCCAGGCCAGAACCGGGTTGACCAACCTCTCGCTGGTCGAGAGCGCCTTCCAGGGCGCCCCGTCCTACGCCACCTGCAAGGCGCACAAAGCCGGCGAGGCCTCCGCCGCGGCCGTCTCCAGCAAGACCCTCCAGCTGCTGCACGCCAGCGCGCACGGCAAGTTCACCACCACCGGCCGCTACAGCGCCGCCACCGTCCGCGGCACGATCTGGACCATCGCCGACCGCTGCGACGGAACCCTCACGCACGACGTCACCGACTCGGTCGCGGTCACCGACTTCGTCCGCCACAAGACGATCGTCCTCCACGCCGGCCAGAGCTATCTTGCGCCAATCCGGCGCAGGCCATAGCCGCAAGCCGGGCCCGAGCGCGCGCGTTCATGTAAGAGAAACTTCACGACAGATGGGGGCTCGTTTGAACCGGGGTGCCCTTGCGCTGCGCACGCTGCTGGTGGCGGGGATGATTCTGCTCGCCGGCGCGGCTGCGGCAGAGGCGAAGACGATCAACGTCAGTGTGCTGGACGATCCGGCGGGTGCCGGGGACTGCCTTGGCGCCGACATTTCATGCTCGCTGCGGCAGGCGATCACAGCAGCCTCGACCGGGGACACCATCGCGCTGGGACCACACCTCTACAGCCTCACACAGGGTACGAATCTCGACATCACCCAGTCGATCACGCTCGCCGGGGATCAGGTCGGCACGACGTCAATCGACGGGTCGCAGAACGTCAGCAACAACACCTTGACCCGGATCCTCAGGGTGGACGGCAGCGCCCACGTGACGATCGAGAACCTCACGTTCACGGGAGGCGACGACGGGAACGACGAGAACTGTTGCAGCGGCTCAGTGTTCAACCTGAACGGCGGCGGCGCGATTTTCAACGCCTCGGGCACGCTCACGCTCCAGAACGTCGCGTTCAGCAACAACCCGGGCGGCCTTCTGGGTGGGGCGATCTCCAACAGCGGCACGCTCAACATGCACGACGTTTCCTTCACCAACGACCAAGCCGACTTCGGCGGAGCGCTGCTCTCACGCGGCAGCGTGACCGGGGTCGGCGTGACGTTCGAGAACGACGCGACCTCCCCCACCGCCGAGGCCGCCGTGTACCTGCTCAGCGGCACGGCGAGCTTGACCAACACGACCGTCGTCGGCAGCGGCGGCGCCTCGAGCCGAGGCGGCGGCATCCACAACGCCGGCGCGACGCTGACGCTGACCAATGCCACGTTGTCCGACAACATCCGCGGCTCGCTCCTCACCGATCAGGGCGCCTCGACGAGCGTCGGGAACACCATCATCGCCAACGGCTTCTCCGACGGCGACGGCGATTGTGTGGCACCCAACCTCCGAGCGGCAACGGAACGACGACCACGGCGATCACCACGGACATTGGCGGCAACCTCGACCAGGACAACAGCTGTGGCTTGACCGCCGCCAACGGCGATAAGCCGAACGTCAACCCGATGCTCGGCCCGATCGCCAACAACGGCGGAGCCACCCGCACGGAGGCTCTGCAAGCGGGAAGCCCGGCGATCGATGCCGGCAAGCAGGCGGTATGCCCGCCGATCGATCAGCGCGGAGTGGCCCGGGACGCCAGTGCGACATCGGTGCCTTCGAGTACGTTCCGCCTCAGCAGCCACCTGGAAACCCGCCGCCGACCGGCAACCAGCCGCCGCCATCGCAGGGCGCGCCGGCCGTGGCCGGTGGGGCGCCGACAGGCCGACCATCCAGGGAGCGTCGGTGGCCGGCACGGTGAATCCGGAGGGCGCGCCGACGCAGGCGCTACTTCCAGTACGGCCTGGATCTGAGCCAGCGCGGCCCGGGCGCCGACACGACCCTGTATGACCAGTCCACGCCGCCACAGACCGTCGGCTCGGACTCGTCCAACCACACCGTCACGGACACCCTCACCGGCCTGATCCCCGGCGCGCTCTACCACGTGCGACTGGTCGCCACCAACGCCCTCGGCACCACGTTCGGACAGGACCAGACGTTCACGACCGCCCAGGCGCCCCCGCCGCCCCCGCCCGTCATCGGCCAGAGCGAGGACGTGAAGCCGGTCTCCGGCGTCGTGTTCATCCGCAACGCCAGCGGCCAGTTCATCCCGCTCACCGGCGCCACCCAGATCCCCACCGGCAGCGTGATCGACGCCCTGCGCGGCTCACTCCAGATCCTCGCCGCCGTCGGCAAGGGTAAGACCGACCACGGAATCTTCGGTGGCGCGATCTTCAGGCTGACGCAGGCCAGGACCGGCGCCAACCGCGGCCTCACGACGCTGACCCTGCTCGAAGGCCTGTTCAAGGGCGCCCCCTCCTACGCAACCTGCACGGCCCACAAGGCCGCCGACGCCACCGCCGCCGCCGTGTCCAGCAAGACCCTCCAGCTACTCCACGCCAGCGCCCACGGCAAGTTCCGCACCAGCGGCCGCTACAGCGCCGCCACCGTCCGCGGCACGATCTGGACCGTCGCCGACCGCTGCGACGGAACCCTCACCCACGACGTCACCGACTCCGTCGCGGTCCAGGACTTCGTCCACCACAAGACGATCATCCTGCACGCCGGCCAGAGCTACCTGGCCCGGGCGCGCAAGCACCCCTAGCGCGATTCAGACCGTCCCGGATCGGTTAGCGTGGCGCCATGCTCCGCTTGATCGGCCTGGCGGTCTCGATCGGATTGGCCGACTCGCTGAACCCGAGCACGATCGCACCTGGGCTCTACCTCGCGATCGGCCGGAACGCGCGTGCCGGGCTGATCCAGTTCACGCTCGCGGTGTTCGCGGTCAATCTCGTGGGCGGCGCCGTGATCGCGCTCGGCCCCGGGCAGGCGCTGCTCGCGCTCGTGCCCAAGCCGGGGCCCACCGCGCGCTACATCCTCGAGACCGTGGCCGGGGTGGTCATGCTGATCGCCGCCGGATTGCTGTGGTCCCGGCGCAAGAGACTGGCCCGGAAGGAGCTCCCCTCGCCGCGGTCGGAGGGCCGCTCGGCCCTCGTGCTGGGGCTGACGATCAGCGCCGTGGAGCTCCCCACCGCCCTTCCGTACTTCGCGGTGATCGCCGCCGCGGTGGGATCGGGGCTCGGCCCGATCCGCCAGCTGATCGCGCTTGCGCTCTACAACGTCGCGTTCGTGCTGCCGCTGATCCTGATGATCGTCGTGCTGACCGTGGCACCGGATCGAGCCGACAGGATCCTGACCCGGGCCCGCGAGCTGCTCCAGCGCTACTGGCCGCTCGTGCTGGCCGGCCTGGCGCTGCTCGCCGGGGTGTTCGTGACCGTGCTCGGCGTGACCGGCCTGGCGGGACGCAACCACGGCCCGGTGGGACGGGTGTCGAGGCGATTGCGCCGGGTCATCTCGCACTGATCCCCCCGCCGGGCCATGCTCGTCCGGTGCGCAGTAGCATTGGCGCGAGCAAACTTGACCACCAGGGGTGCTGGCGGGTACAGGCCGGCTGAGATAGCGCCCTGCGCACCATCGTGCGACCCGGCGCTGACCCTTCGAACCTGTGGGGTAATGCCCGCGAAGGGAGTGACAACCGAGATGATCGAGGCTCCCGTACAGGAGCCTCGCGAGCTTAACGCCGAGGATGCGATCCGCGTAGAGCTCGTGAGCCGTACGTTCGCCACCAGGCGAGGCGAGATCCAGGCCCTCGCAGGCATGTCGCTGCACGTCCGCACGCGCGAGGTGGTCGCGGTCGTCGGACCCAGCGGCTGCGGCAAGACAACATTGCTGGAGCTGATCTGCGGCCTGCAGAGGCCCGACGCCGGGACCATGCGGGCCGAGCCGGCGGCGCTCATGCCCCAGCGCGATCTGCTGCTCCCGTGGCTGAGCGCGCTCGACAACGCCGGCCTCGCGCTTCGCGCGCGGGGGGTGCCGCGCGAGGAAGCGCGCAAGGCCGCCACCCCCTGGCTCGAACGCTTCGGACTGCACGGCTTCGAACGCACGCGGCCGGCGGAGCTGTCGGGGGGCATGCGCCAGCGCGTGTCGTTCCTGCGCACGCTGCTCGCCGGCAAGCCCGTCCTGGCCCTCGACGAGCCGTTCGCGGCGCTCGACGCGATCACCCGCCAGGAGATGCAGGGCTGGCTCGCGCACGTCCTCGAAACCGAGCCCCGAACCGTGATCCTCGTTACCCATGACGTCGAGGAGGCGGTGATGCTCGGCGACCGGGTCGTGGTGATGTCTCCGCGGCCGGGCCGCGCCGTGGCCGAGATCGAGGTGACGCTGCCGCGCCCACGCAAGCGCACGGACGCCGGGGTGGTCGAACTGCGCGAACGGACCCTGGCGGCGCTGGGGGTCGGCACGTGAGGCGCATCTTCCGCCCGCTCCCCGCCGTGCTCCTGCTGCTCGGCCTGATCGGCATCTGGGAGCTGTACGTCGATCTCAAGGGCGCCACGTTCTCGAGCGCGATCCTCCCCTCGCCGCACCAGGTGATCCAGGCCCTGTACGACGACCGCTCGCTGCTCTGGAGCAACTTCCTGGTGACCGCCAAGGAGGTCCTGCTCGGAATCCTGGTGGCAGCCGTGCTCGGCTCGATCCTGGCCTGCGCCATCCACTTCTCCCCCACGCTGCGCCGGGCCACCTACCCGCTGGTGGTTGCCTCACAGGCCGTGCCGGTGCCGATGCTCGCCCCGATGCTCGTCTTCTGGCTGGGCTTCGGGCTGCTCCCCAAGCTCGTGGTGGTCGCGCTCGTCTCGTTCTTCTCGGTGGTCGTCACGACCACGGCCGCGCTCGCGGCCGTGGACCCCGACCTGATCAAGCTGATGCGGACATTCGACGCCTCGCGGCTGAGGACGTTCCGGCACGTCGAGCTCCCCTCGGCCCTGCCCGGCGTGTTCACCGGAACCAAGATCGCCGTCGCCGTGTCGGTGATCGGTGCCGTGCTGGCGGAGTACGTCGGGTCGAACTCCGGGCTCGGCTACGTGATCCTGGTCTCCGAGCCGCAGTTGCTGGTCGCCCGCGCGGTGGCGGCGACGGTGATCCTCTCGCTGTTCGCGATCGTGCTGTTCGCACTGCTGGGGTGGCTCGAGCGCCTCGCGCTGCCGTGGGCGTACGGCCCGCGAACGGAGCTCGCGCGATGAGGCGCCTGGTCGCGTTCCTCGCCGTCGCCGTCGCCGTCGCCATGCTCGTCGCCGGCTGCGGCGAGAAGAAGGAGGCGGTGACAGGCGCCGCGGGAACCACCCAACACCTCACGCTGATGCTCGACTGGTTCCCCAACGCCGACCACGCCGGCATCTACCAGGCTCTGGCCGAGGGCGACTTCGCCAAGGCGGGGCTGGACCTCCACGTCCAGATTCCCTCCGATCCCGCGGCGCCGCTCAAGCTGCTCGCCGCCGGCAAGGTCGACGCCGCGATCTCCTACGAGCCCGAGGTGCTCCTCGCGCGCAACCAGGACCTGCCGTTGGTCTCGGTGGCGGCGCTCGTGCAGCGGCCGCTCACCTCGATCGTCTCGCTCGGCTCCAAGCACATCACCACCGCGGCCAGCCTGAAGGGCAAGAAGGTCGGCGACGCCGGCATCCCCTACCAGCACGCCTACCTGACCACGATCCTGGCCCGGGCGGGCGTGCCCCAGAGCTCGGTCAAGGAGATCAACGTCGGCGCCAACCTGGTCCCGGCGATGCTCTCCGGCCGGGTCGACGCCACGCTCGGAGCATTCTGGAACTACGAGGCGATCCAGCTCGCCCAGCTGCGCAAGCGTCCGAACGTGATCCACATGGAGCAGGTCGGCGTCCCCACCTACGACGAGCTCGTCGTCGTGGTCCGCAAGGACACGATCGTCAACCATCCCGAGGTGCTCCGGCGCTTCGTCCAGGCGCTGGCCCGCGGCTACGAGGCCGTCCGGCGCGATCCACAGGCCGCCGTCGCCAATCTGGTCCGGGCGAGCTCCGGGCTGGACCCGAAGCTCCAGCTGGCCAGCGTGAAGGCGACCCTGCCGGCGTTCTTCCCGAGCAATCCCGCGAATCCATGGGGCTGGCAGGACCCCAACCAGTGGACAGCGTACGGCCAGTGGATGCTGAAGAACCACCTGATCTCCAACCCGAACGCCGTGCTGGACGCCTCGACCAACGAGCTGCTGGCCGGTCAGGGCCTGCTGTAATCGCGCGGTCACCGCGCTGACCGATGACTTTCACCGGCCATGTCGGTCTGATCTCATACGATGAGTGTCATGACGGCGGCTTCCCCCGCGCTGGAGCAGCGGCTGGAGCAGCATCGCTCCGAGTTGACCGGCTACTGCTACCGCATGCTCGGCTCCCCGTTCGAGGCCGAGGACGCGGTCCAGGACACGTTCCTGCGCGCCTGGCGCGGGTTTGACCGCTTCGAGGGCCGGGCCGCGTTTCGCTCCTGGCTCTACCGGATCGCCACGAACGTGTGCCTCGACATGCTGAACGGCCGCTCGCGCCGGGCCCGGCCGATGGACTTCGGCGGCGCGGCGGAGCCGGTGGAATCCAGCCTGAACATCCCCGAGGTGAGCTGGCTCGAGCCGATCCCGACCAGCATGGTGACGGCCGAGACCGATCCGGCCGAGCTCGCGATCCAGCGCGACACGATCCGTCTCGCCTTCGTGGCCGCCCTCCAGCACCTTCCGGCCCGCCAGCGGGCCGTGCTGATCCTGTGCGAGGTGCTGCGTTGGAAGGCAAGCGAGGTGGCCGAGCTGCTCGAGACCAGCGTGGCGTCGGTCAACAGCGCGCTCCAGCGCGCCAGGGCGACGATCGAGGAGCGAGACATCGCCGCCACCGACGCCGTCGCCCCGACCGATCCCGAGCAGCGCGAGCTGCTCGCGCGTTACGTCGACGCGTTCCAGCGCTACGACGTCGACGCGCTGACCGCGGTCATCCGCGAGGACGCCACCCAGTCGATGCCGCCCTTCGACTTGTGGCTGGCCGGCCGCGAGGACATCCTGACCTGGTTCTTTGGCCCTGGCATCGCCTGCACGGGCTCGAAGCTCATCCCGGTGGAGATGGCCAACGGCCAGGTCGCCTTCGGCCAGTACAAGCCGAGCGAGTCCGGCAGCGGCTACGACCCGTGGGCGCTCCAGGTGCTCGAGTTCGTCGACGGCAAGGTCGCGGAGTTCACGTTCTTCCTCTCCACCGAGCGGCTGTTCCCGTTGTTCGGCCTGCCGCCCCGACTCGAGGCCTAGACACCCAGACACCGGTCACCGGCCACGGGCGACCGGCACCGCGCTCAGGCGCTCAGGACGTCCTCGAGGCCCATGAACGCGACCAGGCCGCGCAGCTCATCCGAGGCGCCCCGTAGCCGGATCCGGCAGCCATGGCGCCGGGCGGCCAGCTGAAGCCGGGCCAGCGCGTCGACGGTCACGGCGTCGGCCGCCACGCCGCCGACTTCGCAGAAGGCAGCGGTCGCGCCGCTCCGCTCGAGCAGCTCGCACACCCGGTCGCACAGTCCCGGCAGGTCGCCGCGTTCGATCGGACCCCAGATCGCGAACGTGACCGTGGTGGGCGGTGACGCGGCCATTCAGACTAAGACCGCCTTCAGCGCCGAAAATCATCGGCGCCCGGTGCGCCAGCCGGACCCGATCCGCCGCTCGCCGCTCCGATCAGGCGGCGTGACGCCTGACCGCGGCCCGGAACTGGGAATCGTCCGCGTCCGCCGGCTCGGTGGTCGCGATCCAATCCTCCAGCACGGCGATGAATCGGTCGGGCTCATCGAGGAACGGGAAGTGACCCGCCGCCTCGAACAGTTCGAACCGGCTGCCGGGGACCAGATGATGGGCCCGCCGCCCGTGGCCCGGCGGGATGATCCGGTCGTGCGCCCCCCACAGGATCAGCAGCGGCAGCCTCTCCGCCAGGTACAACCGATCCAGCGCCTGGACGCGCTGGCCGGACACATCGATGCTGGCCCTCAGCGTGTGGACGAAGGCGGAGCGGGTCTCCGGATCGCCGAGGGACGCGTGCCCCCGGGCCATCTCGACCGCGTCGTTGCCAAGCTGCACGCCCACGCGGCCGAGCGCCCGCCCCACCGCCCGGCCGGCGCTCAGCACGTGGCGGCCGGCCAGCAGCGGGAGGAGCAGCTCGGTGCCCGGCAGGGTCGCCGCGCGCAGCAGCCCGTTCACGCTGTGCCCGAGCCCGCCGCTCGAGACCAGCGCCAGGCGCTCGGTGCGCTCCGGGAACTGATAGGCGAACTGCATGGCCACGCCACCGCCCAGGGAGTGGCCCACCACGATGACCCGGCCGAGCTCGAGCGCCAGCACCAGGTCGCGGATGCCCGATGCGAACGCACCCATCGAGTAGTCGCCGCGCGGCTTGGCGCTCTGGCCGTGGCCGAGCAGGTCGGGCGCGATCACGGTGTGGCGACGGGCCAGTTGCGGGCCCACCAGCTCCCAGACCTGCGAGGAGGAGGTGATCCCGTGGATCAGCACGATCGGCGGGCCGCTGCCGGCCATCCGGTAAGCGACCCGGTGCCCGTGAATCGTCGTCTCTTGCAGCTCGAAGCTCATCCGTGCGAGATGGATCCTACTGGGCGAACGCCGTTCGGGCGCCTCGGGGTCAGCCTCCGGGCCAGGGTCGAGAGGACCGCGAGTTTCGGCCCACTCGATGACCTTCTCAGGCCGAATGGACCGAAACGGGTGCGATGGCCGGCTGCGCGCCCGTTCGCGCTGGACGTGCGCTCGAGTGGGCCAACATCTCTCGCCGAGAAGGAGTGCCCATGCCGGGCGAGCGGGCGGACCCTTGCCCGGGCCGGCGAGCGGACCCGGACCCACGAGCCGGTCACGCCGCCACGCGCGTGGCCGCCGACCCGCCACCCACCCGCAGCGCGTGCAGTCCGGCCAGCCCGGCCCACGGCGCGTACGGGGCGAAGAACTCGGAGACCTCCTCCTCGGTGGCGCGCGCGTACGGGTCCCCTCCGGACCGCAGCCGCCCGACCAGCTTCAGATAGCCCAGGTCGCCGGCGGGCAGCTGATCCAGCCTGCCCTGCCCCGTCAGAGCCAGCATCTGGATCGTCCAGCTCCCGATGCCGCGGATCGCGCGCAGCCGGCGCCAGCCATGTTCGTGCCGCGAGGGATCCGAGCAGTACAGGTCGACCCGCCCGCTCGCGACCTCCCGCGCCGCACGCACCAGCGCAACCGCCCGCCCGGCCGACAGGTCCATCGACTCGAGCAGCGCCGGCGCCTGCGCCGCCACCACCGCCGCCTCCGGCGCGTCGCGCATCCCGCTCCACTCGCAGCGGCGCCCCAGCCGAAACACCAGCCGGCGCTGAATCGCGGCGGCCCGCCCCAGCTCGATCAGCTGCTCACAGATTGCCCAAGCCAGGGCCTCGAACGGATCCGGCCTCCCGGAGGCCCGCAGCCCCGGGCACCCACGCACCGACACCCCGATCAGCGGATCGAACCGGAAGCGCTCGTAGAAGCCGGAGAGATCCTGATCGATCCCCAGGGCCAGGCGCATCCGCTCGATCCCCCACTCGGCCGCGTCGCGCTCGACGGCCCGCGCCCCGAACAGCACACAATCGGGAGAGACCTGCGCCACCCGCACCAATACCGGCACCGAGCCGGCGTGGATCAGCCGGTGGAGCACCCGGCCCCGCACCCGGGTCAGCCCGTCGAGCCCGCCCCGCAGCGGCAGCACGAACGGCCAGCGCGGACGGACCTCGCGACGGACTTCGAGCCCCGGGCCGACGACCTCCGCGCCGGCGGTGCTCACTCCGGCTTGGCGAGCACGTGCACGTCGACCAGGAACGACCGACTGGCGGCGATCGGCAGCAGGTCGACGGCCCGGCGGGATCCGCCGCGCCCGTTGCGCGCCACCTTGCGGGCGGCGCGGCGCTTGACGATCGCCACGGTGGCGGCCCCAGCCACGAACCCGGTGGCGGCCACCGCCGCTACCTGGACGGCGGGCAGCCCCGCCGACGGGGGTCGCTCGATTGTCCGCACCTCGGCCACGACGGGCAGGCCGTCGACGACCTCGACATCGGGCTCAGCGGCCGAAACCTCATCGGGCTCCTGAGCCTCGGACGAGGGCTCCGGAACCTCGGACGGGGACCCCGGAACCTCAGACGGGGACAGCAAAGGGTCGGCGGTGCTCTCTCCGCCGACCGGGGACTCTGATTTGCTCATTGGCGCGACATGGTGACAGCGTGGCCGGTCATCTTCAAAAGATCCGCTCGTAGATCCGGTAGGTGCGGACGACCTTGCCCCCCATCCGCTCCATCGCGCGGTTCATCGGCGTGTTGCTCTCGAGCGTCCAGCCGGTCTCCCCTCGTCCCTGCTGCGTGCGCGCGCCGGCCTCCCAGTGCATCTCGTAGAGCTTGGCTCCGACGCCCGTGTGCTGGAACTCGGGCTTGACCCCGAGCGCGAACACCCGGACCCGGTCGATCTTGCGCTTGTACCAGAGAAACTTCGCCCATCCGAACGGCAGCAGGCGCCCATTCAGGTGCTTGAACACCTGGTTGTAGTCGGGCAGGGTCAGCGCCGCCCCCACTGGCTCGCCGTCCTTCTCCGCGATGAACGCCCAGTTCTCGTCGAGTATCTGCTTGAGGTCCTTGGCGTAGTGACGGACCTCCTCCTCGGTGAGCGGCACGAAGCCCCAGTTGCGTTCCCAGGCCGCGTTGTAGACCTGTAGGAACCGGCCGATCTCGGCCTCCATGTCCTTCTTGCGCATGTTGCGCACGGTGATCCCGTGCTTGCGCTCGACGTCGGCCGCGATCCGCCAGATCGCCGGGTGCACGGATTCCCGATCGGCCACGTCGAGCGACCACATGTACAGGTCCATCGCCTTGGTCAGCCCGGCGCCCTCGATCAGCCCCGGGTAGTACGGGTGATGCCAGTTGGTGAGGATCGTCGGCAGTAACTCGTACCCGTCGACCAGGATCCCGCACTCGTCGTTGGTCGTGAAATCCATCGGCCCGACCATCCGGTCCCGTCCCCGGGCGCGCAACCACGCATCGGCGGCCGAAAGCAGCGCCGCGGCGGCCTCGGGATCGTTTTCGCACTCGAAGAACCCGAACATCCCCCAGTCGTGGTGCTGGAACTCGTTGAAGTTGTGGTCGATCTGGGCGCTGATGCGGCCGACCGGCGTCTCGCCCCGCCAGGCCATGAACAGCTCGACCTCGGCGTGCTTGAAGAACGGATTGCGACCGCGGTCCAGGAAGCGCTTGCGGTCGAACACGAGCGGCGGCACCCAGTTGGGCTCGTTACGATAGAGCCGCCACGGCAGCTTGATGAAGGTGTTGAGCTCACGCCGGCCCTCGACAGGACGAATCTCCAACGCCTGACGAGCCGGCAGGGTCACGTCTAGCGCCATCTGGCCGGAACGTTATATGTCAACCTCAATCGACGTCTTCGCCAAGGCTCGAGAGCACGAGCGGCTCGAGCAGCTGCGCGCTGCCCGCGAGCTCGACCTGGTCCCGTATTTCCGGGTGCTGGAGGGCCCCACGCTCCCCGTCGTCGAGATGGAGGGCAAGCGCCGGATCATGCTGGGCTCGAACAACTATCTGGGCCTGACCGGCGACGAACGCGTCAAACAGGGCGCGCTGGAGGCGGTGCATCGCTACGGCACGGGCCTGACCGGATCGCGCTTCCTGAACGGGACGACCGATCTGCACCTCGAGCTCGAGAGCGAGCTGGCCGACTGGTTCGGAACCGAGGGGGCGCTGGTCTTCACCACCGGCCACCAGGCCAACCTCGGCGCCCTCGGGACGATTCTCGGCCCGGGCGACACGGTGGTGGTCGACTCCGGCGACCACGCGTCGATTCTCGACGGCTGCATCCTCTCCCGGGCCAAGCTGCGCCCCTTCCGCCACAACCGCATCGACCGCCTCGAGCACACGCTCGAGAAGGCGGCCGGGGACGGTGGCGGCATCCTCGTGGTCGTCGACGGCGTGTTCTCGATGGAGGGCGACGTGGCACCGCTGCCAGAGATCGCCGAGCTCAGCCGCCGCTACGGCGCGCGCCTCATGGTCGACGAGGCGCACGCGCTGGGCGTCCTGGGCGCACGCGGCGCGGGTGCGACCGAACTCCTCGGGGTCGAGGACCGCGTCGACCTCCGGATGGCGACGTTCTCGAAGTCGCTGGCCTCATGCGGCGGCGTGATCGCCGGACCGGCCGACGTGATCGAGTACCTGCGGGTTTCCTCGCGCCCGTTCATGTTCACCGCCTCGGCGGTGCCGGCCGCGCTGGGCGCGGCGCTCGCGGCGATCCGCATCTGCCGCTCGGACGAGGGCCGGCAGCTGTTCGCCCGGGTGCTCGACAACGCCGCCTATCTCCATGCCGGCCTGGCCGGGCTGGGGTTCCAGGTGGTCGAGCCGACCAGGCTGGCCGACGGCACCGAGGTGGTCACCCCGGTCGTCCCGGTCGTGATCAAGGACGACTGGAAGGCGGCCTTCCTCTGGAAGGCCCTCTACGACCTCGGCGTGTACGTCAACGTCGCCCTGCACCCGGCGGTGCCGCCGGCCGGCGCCCTGCTGCGCACCAGCGTGATGGCCACCCACGACCGCGACGTTCTCGACCGGGCCCTCGAGATCTTCGCCCAGGCCAAGCGCTCGTTCGAAGCCGAGCACGGGCCGCTGCCCGGTCACCACTGACCCTTTTTCGGGCGCCAGGCTTGTCCACACTCGCACAAGGCGTGCCGCCGATAAAAAACACGCTATGAGCGCATGGTCAGCAGTTGTGACGTTGCTGTTACCCGCGCGGATGTCGTAGCTTCTTGCTCTACCGAAACGGCCCCGCAGGACAGGCGGTCGGGAGGGTAAGAGAGGTCGGATCGGGGGCGACACAAAACCGCGTGCGCATGCGTGGCCAGAGCAGGTGAACACATAAGGACCCATGGGAGGGGGCCCGCCAGGACCCCTGCCCATTCGTACGTCAAGATCCGCGCAGGCGGACCAAACGGGAGGAAACGAAGCGCCAAATGAGTGAGACCGCCACTTTAAGCCCGGCGCCGCAACGACTGCGGGCCCTGGAACGAGCCAACGCGGTCAGGCTCGCCCGAGCGGAGCTGAAGCGAAGGATCGCCGAGGGAGAAGCTTCTGCCGCCGACGTCATTCTGGAGCCGCCCGAGGCGGCGCTCAGCTGGGCGATCGGCGAGCTGCTGATGAGCCAGCGCCGCTGGGGCACAACTCGGTGTCGGAAGTTTCTCGGCCGGCACCACCTCACCGAGACCAAGGCACTTGGCGCGTTGACCGACCGGCAGCGGCGGCTGCTGGCCGACGAGCTCGAGTCCTGCGCGGCACGACCGCTCGCGCTGGTCTAAACCGAGAGCTGCTCCAACCTCGCGCGGCTGAGGGTCGGCAGTCGCGCGGGGTCGGGCTTCAAGACGGCCTTGCCGAGTCGTCCGGTGCGAGTTCGAGCTTGTCGAGCGATACGACATGATCAGCCGATGACAACTCCGATTCCCACCGACAGCGGCGGACGGAGCGCGTTCCGCGCTGCGGTCGAGAGCCGGGACTTCGACCGCGTCCTGGACACGATGGCGCCGAATGTGCGGTTCCGCAGCCCCGCCGTATACGCGCCCTACGAAGGACGTGAGGGGGTCGGGGCTCTCCTCCGGATCGTCGCCGACGTGTTGGGCCCCGAACTCGTCTACGAATGGCAGGTCCGCGAAGGCGACCGCGAGGTGCTGTGCTTCACCAGCCGCGTTGGCAACCGAGAGGTCGAAGGCGTCGACCTCCTTCGCTATGACGACGAGGGACGGGTCAGCGAGCTCGTGGTGATGATGAGGCCGGTATCCGGGCTGATCGCTGTCCGGGACGCGGTCGCAGCCAGTCTCCAACCCGCGGCCGACGGCAGCGCCCCCGGAGTAGGCGGACGCACGGGACGACTCTATGAAGCGGCCTCAGAGCTGGATCCCGACCGGCACCGGGTTGGCGCCGGCGAGGAAGAAGAACCAGACCACGAACGCGGCGAGCGTTAGCCCGGCGCTCACCACCAGCACGGTCTCCAGCACGTAGTGGCCGGTGTCGTCCAGGCCCCGCGAGCGGCGATTGGCCTGGTAGACGTTCGAGAGCTTGGCCAGCACCCCGGCCAGCAGCATGATCGTCGCCACTACGCCGATGAAGCTCACCCCGAGCGCCGTCCCCAACGACGAGGTGGCGCCCTGGACCTGGGACCCGACCCACAACCACAGCAGCGGCGTGCCGATCCAGAGCACCAGGCTGCCGATGAACATGATCAGCAGGACGAGGGTGGCTCCTACGCCTGTTCGCAGCAGGTCACGCACCGGTCCTCCCGCAGCCGCGCGGCGCCAGATGGTTCAGTGGGCCGCAGCGAAGCCGCGGCCGGTGGCTAACGGACAGCCCGAGGAGAGCTTGACCTGCCACCACCCCATCAGCATCCCGATCAACCCGAGCCGCGGGCGCACCTGCCACACCCCGCAGCCCGGCTCGCCGATGTCGCGGTTCGAGACGCGGACGAACCGGTAGCGACCCGGCTCGAGCAGCATCCGCTCGAGCTGCACGCGGTTGGCCGCCTGGCGGTCGGCGAGCTCGGTGATCGTGGCCCGCGCCGCTCGGACGCGAGTGGCCAGGTCGTCCCGGACGCGCTCGAGCTCGCCGAGGTCGAGCAGCCGCGGCGCCGCGCGCGACGGCGCCGGTGCTTGCACCAGACCGCCCATCGGATAGGCGGTAACGAACGCCTCGGCCAGCTCGCGCTCGAGCTTGGCGATCTGGGCGCGCAGCGTACGGCGAGCCGCCCGCTCGTACTGCTCGGGGGCGCTCGGCGCCGCCGGCGGCGAAACGGTCCCGGTCAAGCTGTCGTGTTCGAGGAGCTCCAACGCGGCCTCCTTTTCGGGAGCGTGTCCAGCTTAACACCACGGTACCCCGATGTCTGGGCCTACCCGGGCCCGGGCCCAGCCTCGAGGACCTCGCTGGCCACCCACAGCGCCTCCTCCACGTGGATCGCCGGCACCCCCTCGACCGCCACCGCGTAGAGCACGATCTCCCACGTCCCTGACCCCGGCGCACGCGGCGAGGCGGGTTCGCCGAACAGCGTGGCGTGCACCCGGACGGCGTCCGCCACGACCAGCTGGCCCGCCGGCAACTGCACGCCCTCGGACGCGGATCCGCCGCCGCCCAGCCGCTCGCCGGCCACCGCGGCGCGAATCCCCAGGCTGTCCAGATCCACCACGCCGGCGTCCAGCGACCACACGGGAACTCCGGTCTCGACCACCGCGATCAGGAGGGCATCCTGCAGGGTGTCGCGCGACTGGAAGCGACCTTGCAGCAGGCGCCGCACCGCCGCTTCCTCGCTCGGGATGCGCGCCGCGTCGGGATCGAGGCCAACCTGGCGAAAGAACGCCCGGTAGGCGTGCGGGATCGGCTTGGTGCGCATGGCCACCACCCCGGCCCCGCCGACCCGGTCGGACAGCTCGCGCAACCGACGCCGGACCTCGCGCGGACTGGCGCGCACGCGCGCCTCGAGCGCCGTCCACCGCAGGCGCAGCCCGGGAAACTCGGCCAGGAGCTCGGGGGCCACGCGCCCACTCGAGACGCTCATCGCGTCAGGAGCGTCCGCACCCGGGCGGCCAGCACACCGTCGTTCAGCCAGTGCTCGCCGATCAGCCGCTCGGCCACCGTCCCGCCGCGTCGCGCCAGCTCGAGCAGCGGGCAGGCGGTCACCCCGTACAGGCCCCCGACCGCCCCGTCGGCGTCGTACGCCACGGGAATCGTCCAACCGTGCCTCCGCACCACCTTGGCCACGGCTGCGTGCGAGCCGTTCACGGCCACGGCCGCGAACTGCACGCGTCGCAGCGCCGGGCGCCTCGCCAGTGCCTGCATCGAATCGACCTCGCGCTCGCATTTCGCCGAGTTGGTCACGAAGAAGTCCAGCACGACCGGGCCGCGCTTGGCCAGCAGGCACAGATTGAGCGCACGCGGATCGTGGCGCGCAAGCGTGCAGGGTGGGTTCAGGTTGGCGTCGCCGTTCAAGGTCGAGCCGGCCAGCGGCGCGGCGAAGAAGTGCAGCTGGCTGCCGGCGGGAATGCCCGCCGTGCCCGGCTTGTGCGAACTGACCGTATAGAGCAGGAAGCCGATCGCGAGCGCGACGACCAGCACGCCGACCGCCCAGCCGTAGCGGCGTATCTCGATCGCGGCCGGAGTGGGGGGACGGGCGGGCGGCGCCGGATCTCCCGGGACGCGCCCCACCTGGCTCACGCCACCGTGGCGCGCCGGCGGCGAGGCAGCCCGCCGGGGACCCGCCGCAGCGCCTCGCCGAGCCGCTGCCGCGCGCCGCCCCGTTCCGAGAGCGCGAGCACCGACGGCAGCACGAGCAGTACGCCGAGCAGCGACACCGACAGATCGATCAGCGTCACCAGCCCGAAGTCGCGCAGCATCGTGATGCTCGACAGGCTGAGCACGCCGAACCCGGCGATCGCCGTGATCCCCGACACCAGCACGGCCGATCCGGTGAAGCGGTAGGTCCGCGCCAGCGCCTGCGCCGGATCGAGACCCGCGCGCCGCTCGGACCGGAAGCGCTCGGACAGCAGCACGCTGAACTCGGTGGAGATCGCGATCACGAGCGCCCCCAGAGTCGCCGACATCGGGTTGAGCGGGATCCGTGTGGCGAACAGGATCAGCGACGACCAGCCGGTGGCAAGCGCGATCGGCACGAGCGGCACCAGCGCCCGCTTCGGCGCCCGCAGCACGGCCAGCAGCACCAGCCCGACCGCGAGCAGCCCGACCACGAGCATCAGCAGCCGCCGAGCCGACGAGGAGAGCGACGCATCGGCCTGAGCGGCCAGCACCGGGAGGCCGGCCAGCTCCGCGCTCACGCCCGGGGGCGGGTGCAGCTGCGAGCGCATGTAGTCGATCACCCGCTGCTGTCGCGACAGCGGCATCAGGCGGATGCCGAAGGCGAGCGTAGCCTCGCGCCGGTCGCGGGTGATCACCGCCTGCGAGAAGTAGCTCGGGACCGCCCGCAGGAGGTTCGAGATCGAAGCCGTCGTCAGCGACTTGCACGCGTTCGCCGCGACCTGCCCACCCGAGCAGAACAGGTCCGGAAGCGACAGCGCCGGGCACAGCGTGGCCTTGGCGCAGCCCTTCGCCTCGACGTAGCCGTAGTGGGCCAGCAGCGAGTCCTCGTAGCGCAGCATCCATCCGATCGTCCCCGGCGTGCCCACGTTGCGCGAGTGCACGACCACGTCGATTTCGCCCGACACGCCGGTCACCCGCTCGAGCGTCCGCAGGTTCTGGAGCGCCGGCATGCTGGCCGGCACGAGCTTGGTCACGTCGGACTGGACCGGTGTCTGAGTGTCGGCCACCCACCCCACCACGGCCACGAGCAGCCCGACCGCCAGCACCCGCCCGGGCCGGCGCGCCGCCGCCCCGACCGCACGCCAGGCGCCGGCACCGGCGGGCGATGCGATCCGAGCGTGAAGCCACCCGCCTGCCGAGCCCACGATCTCTCCCGCCCCGCGTGCCGACGCGGCGAGGACCCCGGGCACCCGCACGCGGCGCGCCGCAGCACCCCGGTCAACCAGGCCCCGGCCATCCCTGCGCCGGTCAACCCCGAGCCGGTCAACCCCCTGCCGGCGCCGGCCGGCCAGCACCATCGCCGCCGTGCCGGCGCTCAATGCGCTCGCCAGCGCGATCGCGATGCCGACGATCAGCAGCTCGCCGAATCCGCGGACCATCGGCACCGGCGAGAGCAGCAGGGCCAGGAAGCCGGCCGCCGTGGCCAGCGCGGCGGTCGCGATCGTCGGCGCCGCGGCGATCGTGGCCTCGACGACGTCGCCCGACCCCTCCTGCGAGCGCGCCTGGAACTGGACGGCGTAGTCGACGGCCAGCCCGATCAGGATCGGCAGCACCGCGATCGAGGCCATGGTCAGCGATCCGCCGAGCAGCGAGACGGCGCCGAACGTGATCCCCGCCGCGATCAGCGCAATCGCCAGCGGCAGCAGCCGCAGCCGGCTGCGGAACACCAGCAGCAGCACGACCGCCATCACGACGAGCGCGGCGGCCAGGAGCCCGGCGATCGAGCCGGTGATCGTCGAGGCGAGGTCGTCGGTCACCACGGGCACGCCCGACACCGTGTAGGTGCCGCCGTAGGCCGAGCGGAACATCGGCATCTGCACCGCCTGGCGGATCCACGAGATCGCCTGGGCCTGCTGCGCCGAGCTCAACGATGCCTTCAACCTGATCTGGATCAGCGCGGAGTCGGCGGTCGGGAACAGGTAGGCGAACCGGGCCTTGGGCTGGTTGGCCCCCCGCGTCTGATCGAACACGATCTCGGGGATGAACTGCGGGTCGTCGATCTTCGGCTGACCGGAGATACCCGAGTTCAGGTACATCTGGATCAGCTGGGACTCCTGCTGCTGGGTGGCGATCTGACCGGCCGCGTTCTCCTCGGCGAGCGCCTGCTTGCGCGACATGTGCTCGCCGAGCGCCAGCTTGTACGCGTTCTGCCGGGCGCTCTGCACCGCCTGCTGCGCGCCGTCCTCGATCGCGGCGATCTGCTGGTTCACGGCGGCCACCGCCCGGTTCAGGAACGTCCCCGGTCCGTACACCACCTGGGCCGGCTGCGTCTTGGCCAGCCCGCCGCACGGGCTGCTCCAGCCTCCGTACGGCGTCTGGGAGCCGGCCGGCGCCGGCGTGAACGCCTGGAGCTGCTGGTTGGCGACGAGCACCTGGCCGGCCAGGCACGCCTCGAGCTCGGACACGATCCCGAGGTCCTTGGTCTCGACCAGGTCGGTGAGCGGCTCATGGATGAGGATCACCACCGGGTCGCCGCCGAAGTGGCGCTCGTCGTCGAGGCTGGCCTGGTAGGTCGCGGAGGAGCGGCTGACGAACGTGTCGGTCCCGGTGTTCGGCGCCAGCCGCAGCGCCAGCGCGCCACCGGCCAGCGCCAGCGCGAGCACGACGCCCAGCGTCACCGCCGGCCTCCGGGCAACCGCCTGCACGACCCGCTCGAACGTCCCGCGCACCCTCATCGCCCTGCCCAGGCTATCGCCGCGCAGCACCGCGCGCGCCGCCTCAATCCATCGCCAGCGGGCCCTGCGACTCCCCGGACAGGAACTGACGGATGAATGGGTTGTCCGAGTTCAGCATGTCCTCGGCCGGCCCGGCCTCGACGATCCGCCCCTTCCACAGCACGTTGATGTAGTCGGCCACCCGCCGCGCGCTCATGATGTCGTGGGTGATCACGCAGAAGGTCGGGAGGTGCTCCTTCTCCTTCTGCTTGGCCTCTTCCATCATGTCGCGGTGGATCTCCAGGATCAGCTCGCCGAGCAGCGCGGTCCGTACGGGATCGAGCCCCGAGTCCGGTTCGTCGAACAGGACGATGTCGGGCTCGAGCACGAGCGCCCGCGCGAACCCGGCGCGCTTGCGCATCCCGCCTGAGAGCTCGTTGGGCGCCTTGAACCGCGCGTCGGCCAGCCCGACCTCCTGCAGGCGCCGCATGACGATGTCCTCGACCTCGTCCTCGCCCTTCTCGGTGTGCTGGCGCAACGGGAACGCGACGTTGTCGTACAGGTTCATCGAGCCGAACAGCGCGCCGTCCTGGAACAGCAGCCCGAACTTCTTGCGCATCTCGAACAGCTGGTCGTCGGGCATGTTGGGGACCGACTGGCCGTGCACGAGGATGTCGCCCTCGTCGGGATAGAGCAGCCCGACCATGTGCTTGATGCACACCGACTTGCCGGTGCCGGACGGTCCCAGGATCATCGACACCATGCCCTCGGGCAGGCCCATGTTCAGCCCACGGAGGATGTGCGTGCGGCCGAACGACTTGTAGGTGTCGATGAACTCGACCGCGTCGGGGCGCCCCGACGGATAGACGCGGTAGGTGTGCCACTTGTACTCGTCCTGGTCGGCACCGGGGGGCGGACCCGGGCGCGGAGGCTGCTCGTCGACGACGGATACGCGGGAACCGGACCCGTGGGCCCCGGAGTCATCGCCCTCCGCACGGTCGCCCTCCGCGCGGTCGCCCGCCGGCTCCTCGCCGCGCTCGCCGACACCGGGCGCCGGCCCGGTCTCGTACTCGTCGCCGTCGTCCGCGCGCGACTCGTCCTGCTCGTCTCTGTCAAACCACATGGTCAGCCTCCGATCGGCGCCCGGGGATTGGCTCCCCAGAACAGCTGCGTGCCGAGCATCCCGATGAGGTGCACACCCACCAGGTTGAGCACCATCGACTTCGCGGTGGCGGTACCCACCCCTACAGGCCCACCGCTTGCGTTGTATCCGTAGTAGCAACCGACGAGCACGATCATCGTGGCCATCGTCATCGCCTTGATCAAGCTGAATAAGAGGTCGGGCGGGTTCTGGAACTCCCAGAAGATCAGGAAGTAGCCACCCGAGGAGACGTCGCCGATCTGCTGCACGACCGCGATGTAGCTGGCCAGGAAGCCGGCGCCGATCGAGATCAGATATACGAACGGCAGCACCAGCCAGGAGGCCAGCAGCTTGGTCCCGCACAGGAACGTCATGCCGCTGATGCCCATCACCTCGAGCGCGTCGATCTCGTCCGAGATCCGCATCGACCCCAGCTCGGCCACGATCCCGGTCCCCACCTTGGCCGCCATCATGTAGCCGAACGCGAGCGGCGCGAGCTCGCGCAGGTCGCACCAGGCCGAGAACACGCCCGAGAACGCCGGCGCCCCCTGCGAGCGCAGCAGGTAGGCGCCCTCGATCCCGCACGACAGGCCGACGATGAACACCAGCGTGCAGATCACCAGCGCCGAGCCGACGATCAGGATGCCGGCCTGACGGAGCGCCTCGCCGAAGAACTTGAACACCCGTAGGCCGAGCACCTCGCCCATGACGCGCGCGCAGAACTTCGCGATCTCGCCGAAGCTCTCGACCCAGCCCTTGGGGGTGACGATCAGCTCGTTCATGCCTTAGCGCGGGACCGTCGTGATCTCGGGATGGGTGGCCAGCAGCGTCTGCGTGAACGCGTAGTTGAACGCGAAGATGCCCAGGAACGCGATCACCACCGCCTGGTTGACCGCGCGCCCCACCCCCTCGGCGCCGCCCGAGGCGGTCATGCCCTTGTAACAGCAGACCACCGCGATGATCGCGCCGAACAGCGTGGTCTTGACCACCGATCCCCACAGGTCGGTCGTCTCGGCGTTGTTGAAGAACGTCGCGAAGAACGGGCCCAGCGTCGCGTGGTTGACCAGCGTGGCCAGGATCCCGCCGAAGATGCCGAAGATCAGCGCGTAGATGTCGAACAGCCCGGTGACCAGCATCAGGGCCAGGAAGCGGGGCACGACGAGGTTCTTGATCGGGTCCACCCCGAGCACCTGCAACGCATCCAGCTCCTCGCGGATCTTGCGCGCGCCCAGGTCGGCGGTGATCGCGGTGCCGGCCACCCCGGCGAGCACGATCGCGTCCACGAACGGAGCGAACTCGCGGATCGAGGCCAGCACGAAGAACCCGCCCAGGCGATCCAGCGCGCCGAACAGGACCAGGAAGTTGGCCGCCTGGAGCCCGGGCGCCTCGTAGCCGAAGGCGATCGTCGAGATCAGCAGCGGGAACCAGCACAGCCGCAGCGCGAACATGAACTGCCCGACGAACTCGGGGCCGTACGGATACGGCGGACGGATCGCCGACACCAGCGTCTTGCCGGTGAGGATCATCATGTTTCCGACCTCTTCGAGCAGCCCCTTTACGGGCGCGTACCCTCGATCGGCGACGGCTCTGATCAAGTCTGCTCTGGCCTCCCGGGTCTGCAGTGCCGCTGACGCGGCTCTCTGGACCCTGGACAGCCTACGGCCCTATGCGGGCAAATGACAAATGGGAACCGTCGCCCGGCAACTGGCGTAACGCGTGGTCAACGTTGCTATGTTCGCCCCGCGGTGAGCACCAGGAGCATTGGCCTGATCTGCGGAGCGGCGGCGACGCTCTTCCTCAGCGCGTGTGGCGGAGGCCAGCGTCAGGACGCGAGCGAGCCGAGCGGCAAGTTCACCGTGCAGGTCACGACCGCGAGCTTCCCCGCCTCCCAGCGCCTCTCCGAGCACGCCCACCTCGTGCTCGCCGTGCACAACGTGAGCGGCAAGACGCTCCCGAACGTCGCGGTGACGATCTGCAACGTGACCTGCGCCTACCCCGCCCCGGCCGGCGAGGGGACGAGCGCGGCCGCCTTCGGCCAGAACCTCCAGATGGCCGGGCTGGCCCATCCCTCGCGCCCGATCTGGGTCCTCGACAGTCCCCCGGGCGCGTGTAACTACGGCTGCTCGGCCGGCTCGCCCGGCGGCCAAGGCGGCGCCGGCGGGGCGGTGACCGCCTATTCGAACACGTGGGCCCTCGGCCAGCTGCGTCCCGGCCAGACGGCCAAGTTCGACTGGGGCGTGACCGCGGTGGCGCCCGGCCGCCACGTGGTGGCCTGGGAGGTGGCCGCCGGCCTGAACGGCAAGGCCAGGGCCGTCCTGTCCGACGGCTCGCTCCCGCACGGCAAGTTCACGGTCGTGATCCACACCGCGCCGGCCCAGACGTACGTCAACAACGACGGCCAGATCGTCACGACGTCGTCGAGCGCCCCCTGATCAGGGCACTCGCGCCTACTCGTCGCTGGACGCCGCCCAGAGGTTGATCCCGGCCTCGCCGGCGGTCCGGTCGATCTCCTCGAGCTCAGCCGGATCGAAGTCCAGCTTCTCGAGCGCGGCCACGTTCTGCTCGAGCTGCCGGACACTCGACGCGCCCAGCAGCGCGGAGGTGATGCGCGGGTCGCGCAGGACCCATGCGATCGCCATCTGGGCCAGCGACTGCCCGCGCCGCTGTGCGATCTCGTTCAACGCGCGGACACGCGCGAGGTTGTCCTCGCTCAGCATCGACTCCTGGAAGTAGTTGCCGATCCGCACCCGCGAGTCCTCGGGCACCCCGTCCAGGTAGCGGTCGGTCAACAGGCCCTGGGCGAGCGGTGAGAACACGATCGTGCCGACGCCCTCCCGGTCGAGCACGTCGAGCAGCTCCTCCTCGATCCAGCGGTTGAGCATCGAGTAGGACGGCTGGTGGATCAGGAGCGGCGTGCCCAGCTCGCGCAGGATCAGAGCCGCCTCCTCGGTCCGGCGCGGGCTGTAGGAGGAGATGCCGGCGTAGCGGGCCTTGCCCTCGCGCACCGCGGTGTCGAGCGCGCCCATCGTCTCCTCGAGCGGCGTCTCGGCATCGAACCGGTGGGAGTAGAAGATGTCCACGTAGTCCAGCCGCATCCGCTTGAGGCTCTGCTCCAGGCTGCCCAGCAGGTACTTGCGCGAGCCCCACTCGCCGTACGGCCCGGGCCACATGTCGTAGCCGGCCTTGGTCGAGATCACCAGCTCGTCCCGATGCGCCTTGAGGTCCTCCTCGAAGATCCGCCCGAAGTTGATCTCGGCGCTGCCGTACGGCGGGCCGTAGTTGTTGGCCAGGTCGAAGTGGGTGATCCCCAGGTCGAAGGCGCGGCGAATCATCGCCCGGCTGCCGGCCAGCGGCCGGTCGTCGCCGAAGTTCTGCCACAGCCCGAGCGTGATCGCCGGCAGCTTCAGGCCGGTGCGCCCGCAGCGCCGGTAGGGCATCCGTTCATAGCGCCCCGCATCCGGGATGTAGGCCTGCCAGCCAAGCTCTGGGTTGAACGGCATGGGCGCCAGTATTTCATGCCGCAATTTGGCCACGTGCCGCGCCCGATTTGGACATGCGGATAATGACGGCGGGCCAACCCCCACGTTAGGCTCGGGGCCACTCCGAAAAAGGAACCGATGATCCATGCCTCGCATCCGTCAGCAAAACGTCCTCGCCGCCCAGTGGGCGCCGAACGGTGGCGCTCTCGGCGCGCCCGATCTCACCCTTCCCGACAACCAGGTGTTCGGGGCCAACGTGTTCAGCCCGGCCGTCCAGCGCCAGCGCCTGCCCACCGACGTGTTCAACCGCCTGCAGGACACGCTCGCCCGCGGAGAGGCACTCGACACCTCGCTGGCCGACGCGGTGGCGCTGGCCATGAAGGAGTGGGCGCTCGAGCGCGGCGCCACCCACTACACGCACTGGTTCCAGCCGCTGACCGGGTCGACCGCCGAGAAGCACGACAGCTTCTACGCGCCGACCAGCGAGGGAACCGCGCTGGCCGATTTCTCGGGCAAGGAGCTGATCCAGGGCGAGCCTGACGCCTCCTCGTTCCCCACCGGCGGCATCCGCGCGACCTTCGAGGCCCGCGGGTACACCGCCTGGGACCCCACCTCCCCGGCTTTCATCCTCGAGAACCCCAACGGGACGCTGCTCTGCATCCCGACCGCGTTCGCCTCCTGGACCGGCGAGGCGCTCGATCACAAGATCCCGCTGCTGCGCTCGATGGACGCGCTCTCGCGGTCGGCCATCCGCGCCCTGCGCCTGTTCGGGGACAGCGATGCCCAGCGCATCTTCACCACCATCGGCCCCGAGCAGGAGTACTTCCTGATCGACGAGCAGTTCTACTTCGAGCGCCCTGACCTGTACACCACGGGCCGCACGCTGTTCGGCGCCAAGCCGCCCAAGGGACACGAGCTCGACGACCACTACTTCGGCTCGATCCCCGAGCGGATCCTCGCCTACATGCTCGAGACCGAGCGCGAGCTGGCCAAGCTGGGCGTGCCGGTGAAGACGCGCCACAACGAGGTGGCGCCCAACCAGTACGAGATCGCGCCGATCTTCGAGAACTCCAACGTCGGCTCCGACCACCAGCAGCTGACCATGCAGATCATGCAGAACGTGGCGCGCCGCTACGGGCTGATCTGCCTGCTGCACGAGAAGCCGTTCGCCGGCGTCAACGGCTCGGGCAAGCACAACAACTGGTCGATGGGCACCGACACCGGCAAGAACCTGCTGGAGCCGGGCGACACGCCGCACCGCAACCTCGAGTTCCTGTTCTTCTGCGCCGCGGTCATCCAGGCCGTCAACCAGTACCAGGGCCTGCTGCGGGCCTCGATCGCCTCAGCGGGTCAGGATCATCGTCTCGGGGCCAACGAGGCGCCGCCGGCGATCATCTCGATCTTCCTGGGCGCCGAGCTCGAGCGGGTGTTCGGCGCCCTCGAGCGGGGCGAGACCTCCGAGACGCGCGCGCAGTCGTTCCTGGGGCTCGGCACCCCGGTGCTGCCGCAGCTGCCCAAGCACGGCGGCGACCGCAACCGCACGAGCCCGTTCGCGTTCACCGGCAACAAGTTCGAGTTCCGCGCGCTCGGGTCGAGCCAGTCGCCTTCGCTGCCCAACACCGTGCTCAACACGATCGTGGCCGAGGCCATCGACGAGCTGGCCGACGAGCTCGAGGCGCAGCTCAAGGACGGCCCGCCGGCGGGCGATCCGCTGCGCGATGCCGTGCTCGAGGATGCGCTCCGTCCGATCCTCCAGCGCAGCTACGCGGCCAACAAGCGGATCGTGTTCGGCGGCGACAACTACGACGAGGATTGGCACGCCGAGGCCGAGCAGCGCGGGCTGCTCAACCTCCGCGCCACGCCCGACGCGCTCCCGTACCTGATCTCCGACGAGACCGTGGCGCTGTTCGAGGGCCACAGCGTGCTGTCGCGCCGCGAGCTCGAGTCGCGCCATGAGGTGTTCCTCGAGCAGTACGTGACCAAGCTCAACATCGAGGCCGAGACCGCGGCGTCGCTCGCCCGCACCATGCTGCTTCCGGCGGCGGCGCGTCACCTGGCCCTGCTGCTCGAGGCGCAGCTCAGCGAGCTGGCCGGCGAGAGCTCGGATCTGATCGCCGAGTTGACCGACGCGATCAAGTCGCTCGAGTCGGCCAACCTGGCCGAGAATCAGCCGCACGAACTGGGGGCACACGCGGAGTACATGCGCGACACGGTGATCCCCGCCATGGCCACCGTGCGCGACGCCGCCGACCGGCTCGAGAAGGTGGTGGCCGACGACCTCTGGCCATTGCCGAAGTACTCGGAGATCCTCTTCATCAAGTAGCCACTCGGGTCACCCATCGACCCGGACACGCGCAAACGGCACTCAAGCGTGTCCGGGGCGATGTCGTGACCCTCGCGTGCAGCCGCTGACCCCGCACTAAAGCCGGTCCCGTGTCGTGCCGAGGCAATCGGTGACGACATGCGGCACGTAACTCCTTCACGACGCAACGCAACTTGTGAGCGGAGATCGGGTTCTACGCTACGGTGGCTTTGGTGGCACGCCGTATGACGGAACACCGCGGGCGCTGGCTGGCCCTGCTCGTAGGCCTCCTGCTCACGGTACCGGCACTCGCTCCGAGTCCGGCGGTGGCGAGCAGCAAGGTGCACAAGGCATCCGATTCCCTGGCCGGCCGGGGCATGTGGATCTGGTACGTGTCGCGCTCCTCAGGCGGCACCCTGTCTTCGATCATCGCCACGGCGCGCCGCTACGGCGTCAGCACGCTGATCGTCAAGTCGAGCGACGGGCCGACGATGTGGTCGCAGTTCAATCCCACGCTCGTCTCCACCCTGCACGCCAACGGCCTGCGCGTGTGCGCGTGGCAGTACGTGTACGGCAATCACCCGCTGGTCGAGGCGCAGGTCGGGGCCCAGGCCGTGAGCGACGGCGCCGACTGCCTGGTCATTGACGCCGAGAGTGAGTACGAGGGGAAATACGTCGCGGCGCAGAGTTACATAACGCAGCTGCGCAAGCTGATCGGTCAGACCTATCCGGTGGCACTGGCCGGCTTTCCCTACATCGATTACCACCAGGGATTCCCCTACTCGGTGTTCCTCGGACCGGGTGGTGCGCAGTACAACTCGCCGCAGATGTACTGGATGGACATCGGCACGAGCGTCAACGCCGTGTACGCCCACACGTATGCCTATAACCGCGTGTACGAGCGTGAGATCGACCCGCTCGGGCAGGTGTACCAGAACCCGCCGATGGGTCAGATCATCCGCTTCCGGCAGCTTTCGCGCACTTACGGCGCGGCGGGCGTGAGCTGGTGGAACTGGCAGCAGGCAAGCACCACCGCGTGGCGCTCGATCGCCATCGGCGCCGGCAACCTGACCGGCGTGACCGCCACCACGAGCGCGCCGGTCCTCCAGCTGCACTCGGCCGGCGACCTGGTCGTGTGGGCACAGGAGCACCTGGTCGCGGCCGGCTACCCGACCGCGGTCGACGGCTCCTACGGCCCGAGCACCCAGGCCGCGGTCGCGAGCTTCCAGACCGCCCAGGGCCTCACGGCCGACGGCATCGTCGGACCCGCCACCTGGACCGCCCTGCTGCACTACGCACCCGCCGCCGTCACCTGGACCCACACCGGCGCCGTGATGGCCTCGGCGGCCGACGTCCGCCGCGCAAACCGCGGCCACGCGCTGCGCCTGGCCGTGCCCAGGTCGGCCCGCCTGCCTGCCCGGCGCGACGAGATCGCCGGCGCCGGCGGCCGCGGCTGACGCGCCGGCGTTCAGACGAGTTCGTTCTCGCGCGCGTAGGCGACGAGCGCCGAGCGCGTCGTGCGTCCGGTCTTCTGCTGGATGTGCGCCCGGTGCGACTCGACGGTACGCACGCTCAGATACAGTCGCGAGGCGATCTCGCTGTTGGTGTAGCCGAGTGCGATCAGCCTGAGCACCTCGAGCTCGCGCGCGGACAGATCGTCGGGCGGTCCGTTCGGAGCCTCCTGGGGCTCGGCGGCCAGCCGCGCCCCGAGCTCGGGGCTCAGGTACGTCCGGCCCTGGGCGGCGAGTCGCACCGCCTGGACCAGCTCGGTGTCGGCGCCTTCCTTGAGCACGTAGCCGATCGCGCCTGCGCGCAGCGCCTCGCGGGCGAAGGCCGCATCGTTCTGCATGGTGAGCACCACGATCTGGGTCTCGGGCGCGGCCTCCCGCAGCCGGGGAATGGCCGGCAGGCTCGACTCGCCCGGCATGTTCAGATCGAGGATCAGCACGCGCGGGTGATATGCCGCCACGCGCCGCTCGGTCGTCGCCACGTCGCCCGCTTCGGCCACGACGTCGAACTCCTCCTCGGCCTGCAGCAGCATGCGCAGGCCCGCGCGGACCACTTGGTGATCGTCGGCCAGGACGATCGTGATCTGATCATCGGGCGGGCCTACCTCCGGCATCGCGGTCACAATAGCTCTCATGCAGGCGCCCGTCATCACGCGACCCAGGCATTGCCGGTAACGCGAGGACACAGCCCGCAGGTCCAGCGTGGCAGCCGCCTGGTGCTCGCGCTTCCGCTGATCGCGTTCATCGCGGCGATCGTCGCGCTCGCCACCGCCGGCTCGCACGGGGGCTCGCGCGCGCGCACGTCGAGCGCATCCGCGACCGCCACCGGCACGACGTCGGCGCGCGCACGCTCGCGCGCGAGTGCGGCCGCGGCGTTCCGTGCCTCGCCGCACGTCGTGGCGGCACCGCTCGGCGCGCTGCCTGCCGCGGTCGAGGACACGGCGGTGGCGCCGGCCGGCGCCGGACGCCTCGCATTGCTCGGCGGGATCGACGCCGCCCAGAGCTCCACCGCCGCCGTGACCTTGCTGTCCGGCGCCTCGGCGACTGCCGGCGGTGCGCTCCCCGCGCCCCAGCACGACGCGCAGGCGGCCCGGCTGGGGTCCGACGTGTACGTGTTCGGGGGCGGGGTGGTGAGCTCGTATGACCACGTCCTGCGCTATGACCCGGCCACCCGACACGTGCGCGCCGCCGGCACGCTGCCGAGCGCCGCCTCCGACGTGGCGGTCGCCGCGCTGGGCGAGACCGCGTACGTCGTCGGCGGCTACGACGGCTCGCAGCCGCTCGACACGATCATCGCCTGGAAGCCGACCGGACCTCCGCGCGTGGTCGCGCGACTGCCGCAGGGCCTGCGCTACGCAGCGGTGGCATCCGTCGGGCACGAGCTGATCATCGCCGGCGGCACCGCGGGACCGAACGAGACGCTCAGCAGCACGGTGTTCCGATTCGACGCCGCCACCGGCGCGCTCACCACGATCGGTCACCTGCCCGCCGGCCTCACACACGCCTCGGCCGCCGTGCTCGATGGCCAGGTGATCGTCGTCGGCGGCCGGCGCGCGCTGAGCGGCGATCAGACCAATGCAATCCTCGCGATCGATCCCGCCACCGGCCGCGCGCGCATCGCCGGACGCCTTCCGATGCCGCTGTCGGACGCCGCGGTGGCATCGATCGACGGCCGGATCATCGTCGCCGGCGGCGAGTCCCCGGCGGGCATACAGCGTGCGATCATCGCGCTCCGTCCGCAGTTGTCGTGACGCACGCACACTTTCGAGTTGGCACACGCGCGCGCATTACGCAAAGCTTTGCCACACTCGTACAGTCAAACAGGGAGAAGCGATGCCTGCAGCTCGTAGGTCAACCACCAAATCACCGGCAAAATCGAGTTCGCGTTCCAGCACGCGCTCGGGTACCCGGTCAACCGCGCGGTCGACCGCGCGTTCCACTTCGCGTTCCGGCGGAGGCGTGCGCGCGCGTGCTTCCGCGACGTCCGCGGCCACGCGCCGAGAGGTCGAGCAATCGATCGCGCGCTTCGAGAAGCGCCTCGACGAAGCCAACGACGCGCTCAAGACGCTCGGCGGCCATCTCGGCAGCGGCGCGCGGGGCAGCTACAAGGAAGTCACCGCCGCGCTTGGCGCGCTGCGCCGCAACGCCTCGCGCACCAACAAGCAGGCGCTGAAAGACTTCGACAAGCTGCGCAGCGCGTTGACCAAGGCGAACTCTTCCTCGGGCTCGGGACGCAGCACGAGCCGCTCGAGCGGTTCACGCTCCACCGCCTCGCGCCCCGCGGCGTCGCGCTCGACCGGATCCCGCGCCAGCGGCTCGCGTTCCACCGCATCACGCTCAAGCAGCTCGCGTTCCACGGCGTCTCGCTCGACGGCCGCCCGCTCGCGCGCGAAGAAGAAGAGCTAGTCACCCTCCAGCGTGGCGCCGGCGTCGATTCGCATCGGCTCCGGCGCCTCGAGCTCCACCGCGCCCCGCACGCGCACGTCGGCACCGAACGTCACGTCGCCGTGCACGATCAGGCGCTCGGCTTCGCGTAGCGACGGCGGCCCGGACGGGAACCGCTCCTCGAAGTCGTCGAGCAGCTTGTAGAACTTCGAGTCGAGCTCCACGTAGGGAAGGTTGTCGGCCCGTTCGGGCACCGGGGCGACGATCATGTCCTGCCCTGACAGCGTGTACACGTCCGAGCGGAGCACGAGCAGATCGTCGGTCGTCTTGACCGGCGCGAAGCGCGTGCGCGGCACGCGCAGGAGCTGCGCGCCCTTGAAGCTGCCGATCGCGGCGCCCATCGCGCTCTCGAGCTGGATCACCGGCGTCGAGCTCGAGTCGCGCGGATCGACCGTCTTGCGGTTGACGATCAATGGCAGCTCGAGCACGCCGCCGGAGTCGTCGAGCCTGTCCTTGAGCACGCGCAGGTCGACCCACAGGCTGTTCGTGTTGTAGTAGCGCCACCGGCGGTAGTCGCGGAAGGACTCCTGGTCCTCCTCCGGCGTCTGGGCGGTCTCGCGCAGGACCAGCTGCCCGTCTGATTCGCGCCGGGCGATGTGACCGCCCTTGCGGTCGGCCTCGGTGCCGAGCACCACCTCCATCAGGAACGGGATCTCGTTTCTCTCCATGTGCGCGGCGATGCGCGCCTCGGTGGTCGAGCCGAGGTTGTCGGCGTTCGAGATCATCGCGTAGCGGATGCCGCGCTCGAGCAGCGCCTCGAGCATCCCCGAGCCGCGCAGGGCCGGGTACACGTCGCCGTGGCCGGGCGGATTCCATTCGAGCGACGGCTCCTTCTTCCAGCTGACCGGCTCGAGCTTCTCGGCATCCAGCTTGGGGACCATGCTCTGGAGGAAGTCGACCGACAGGCCGTCGTCGAGGTCGCCGTACGGCTCGAGCGCGCGCAGCGTCTCCTCGCGCGTCGCCTCGCTGTCCATCAGCACGAGCGGCAGGCGCACCCCGTGGCGCTTGCGCAGGGCCAGCGTCTGCCCGACGATGATGTCGAGAAACGATCGCCCGTCGCGCACCTCGACGAGTGATTTGGGGCTGCGCAGCCCCATCGAGGTGGCCAGACCGCCGTTGAGCTTGATCACCGCGACGCGGTCGAGCACGTCGCCGGCATCGGCGTCCGGGAGCTCCTCGAGCGAGTCCACCTCGCCCTCCGGCTCGAGCTCGGCGCTCGGCAGCATCGTGGACTCGCCCCCGCGCAGCCGCTCATACGCGCTGCGAAAGCTGCGGATCGCCTCGTCGGGCTGACCCGCCTCGCGCATCTTCGCTTCTGCCGCCTTGAGGCCGTCCGGATCCGTCACGGTTGCCCGTAGTATGCCTGCGGACCGTGCTTTCGCTCGTGGTGCTTGTCGCGCACCGCGGCCTGGAGCGGCTCGGCCCCCGGCTCGAGCAGCGTGGCGAGCAGCGTCATACGCGCCACCTCCTCGAGCGTGACGGCAACCTCGACCGCCTTCGCCGGCGTGGCGCCCCAGCAGAAGGGCGCGTGCCCGCGTGCCAGCGCGCAGGGGAGCTCGGACGGTCCACCGTGCTCGATGATCGCTTCCACCAGCACGGTGCCGGTGGAGCCCTCGTAGTCCTCGGCCACCTCCTCGTCGGTCAGCGCGCGCGTGACCGGGATGGGCCGCGCGCACAGATCGGCGTGCGTGGTCCCGAGGAGCGGTATCTCGCGCTGAGCCTGGGCCCAGGCGACGCTCCAGGTGGCGTGGGTGTGCACGATCCCGCCGATCTCCTCGAACGCCCGGTAGAGGGCCAGGTGAGTCGGCGTGTCGGTCGACGGCCGGCGCTCGCCTCGCACGACGTTCCCGTCCAGGTCGACCACCACGATGTCTTCTTCGGTCAGCTCGTCATACGCCACCCCGCTCGGCTTGATCGCCACCAGCCCCCGCTCGCGATCGATCCCGCTCGCGTTGCCCCAGGTGAGCGGAGCCAGCCGGTACGCGGGCAGCGCGCGGTTGGCGCTGAGGACTTCTTGCACCAGATCCGGCACGCGGTCAGATTTCGACGTACTCGAGATCGAGCAGTTCGGCCAGCCGCCGCCAGCGGCCGGCGTGCTCGCCGAGGTTCAGCACGAAGTGGTGGGGTCCGCCCAGCGTGAGCCAGTCATCCATGAACACCCTCATACCCCGCTCGGGGCGGAAATGGAAGTAGTGCATCTCGACCTTGGGCAGCTCGGGTGTGTCGAGCACCTCGCCGCGCCCGACCACCAGGCGGTAGATCTCGCCCTCGAGTGGCACCAGCGCCGCTGTGGTGGCGGCGCCAGGTTCGGCCGAGAACACCGGCGTGGGCGGGTTGTCGAGCCGGCCGATCCCGAGCGGGCGGTCGATCAGCTTGATCGGCCGGTCCTTCCGAGCGATCTTCCAGTTGCCCTCCCCCATGTGGCTGATCAGCACGGAGTCGAGCTCCCAGTCCATCGCATACATCTCGGAGAAATGCGCATCCCCGATCATCGTCTGCCCCGCGCACATCAGCGCGGCCGTGTTCGTATCGCCTTCGGCCGCGAACCCGTAACCGTCGGCCATCAGGTCCGAGGCGGCCAGCAGCGGCAACTGCTCGAAGCGCCCATCGCCGCCGATCGAATCGAAGTGGAATGAGAAGCCGGCGTAGCCGTTGTCGTCGAGCAGCCCGCGCAGCGCCGTTTCGAAGCGGGCGGCGTACGCGTGCCGTTCGCCGGGAAGGTCGCCGGCGATCTCGAACTGATCGCGGTGGCGGGCGATGACCGAGTCCACCTCTGCATCGGAGACCGCCTGGATGCGAGCCACCACCGGCCCGAGGTCCTCGGACACCACCATCGGGCCGAGCCGGCGCAGCATCGCCGGCGGGTCATAGCGGATGTCGCCCATCCCGTTCATCGGATAGCCGAGCAGTCCGATCCGCGTGCGGCGGAGGGCGGTCACCGTCTGCGCGGCGCGCGCCCAGTCCTCGAACGCGGCCTCGAACTCGGGCGACTCCCAGTCGCCGGTGATCACCGAGAACGGCACCCCGGAGCGGACCAGCGAGTTGGCCTGATCCTGCGCGCCGTGGATGCCCTGGTTGTAGGTGAGGTCCGCCATGTCCCACTCGGCGGTGATGGTGCGCTCGGGCTGGATGTTCGCCAACAGCAGCGGCACCGGCGTGTCGAGCAGCGCGCGCACCGTGCGCATCGCCGGACCGTAGGTGAGCATCACGATCATGATCCCGTCGACGTCCGCCGCCACCAACTCGCGGCTGATCGCCTCGATGTCGTCGCGGTTGCGTGCCGGGCGCGAGAAGGTCACCTCGGCGACCCCGGCCAGTCGCTGCGCCACCGACTGCGCATATCGTCCCTGGCGCTCGGTGATCCCCGGGATCATGTCGTCGTAGAGCTCCTGCATGATCCCGAGCAGGCCGATTCGAGGTTGCCGGCTCATGCTCCGCTCCTTTCGGTACCGATCCGCTTCAGCTCGTGCAGCAGCCGCGCGTCGGAGCGGCCGAGGAACTCGTACAGGGTCCGGTAGATCTCGTACACGCGGTCGTAGGTCTTCTTGGCCTCGAGGTCAGGCTCGTAGGTTCGTACCTTCTTGGGGCGGGTCGCCTCGATCGCCGAGCCGATGTCATCGAACAGGCCGGCGGCCACCGCGCCGAACAGCGCGGCGCCGCGGGCGGGAATCTCGCTCACCTCGGGAACGTGCACCGGGCGTCCGCTGGTATCAGCCAGCAACTGCATCATCAACGGGCTGCGCTCGGCAATCCCCCCGCAGGCCACGACCTCCGACAGGACGAGCCCGTGCTCCTCGAAGTTGTCCATGATCCGGCGGCTCCCGAACGCGATCGATTCGAGCAGCGCGCGGTAGATCTCCTCGCGCGTGGTCTGCAGGGTGAGCCCGAAGATCGCGCCGGTCAGGTCGGCGTCGGCCAGGATCGTGCGGTTGCCGTTCCACCAGTCGAGCGCGACCAGCCCGGTTTCGCCGGGGCCGATCTCGGCCGCTTTCTTCTCGAATTCGGCGTAGCTGTCGGGATCCATCACGAGGTCGTCGACGAACCAGGCCAGCATGTCGCCCACCGCCGCCTGACCCGCCTCGTAGCCGTACAGGCCCGGGAGGATCCCGTCCTTGACCACGCCCGTGATGCCGGGCAGTCGCGTCTCCTCGGGGTGGACGATCATGTCGCAGATCGAGGTTCCGATCACGATCACGAACGTGCCGGGATCCTCGACGCCGACCCCGGGAACCGACACCCAGGCGTCGACGTTGCCGACGGCTACCGCCGTGGTCTCGGACAGCTTGAGCTTGCTCGCCACCTCGGGACGCAGCGTGCCGGCTCTTGACCCCAGCGGAACGAACTTGTCTCCGAGCTTCTCGCCGGGGTGGTCGAAGCCGGGGTAGGCGGCGGTGAAGTATTCGGTCGGGGGGAGGCCTTCTTCCGGTGACCACATCGCCTTGAACCCGGCGGTGGCGGTCTGCCGGCACTCGGACCCGGTCAGCCACCAGATGACCCAGTCGGTCGCCTCGATGAAGGCGTCGCACGCGTCGTAGACCTCGCGATCCTCGAGCCACACCGAGATCAACTTGGGGAAGTACCACTCGGACGAGATGCGGCCGCCGTAGCGCGCCAGGAAGTCCTCGCCGCGCTCGAGGGCCACCTCGTTCAGGCGATCGGCGATCGGCTGGGCCGCGTGGTGCTTCCACAGCTTCGGCCAGGCGTGCTTGTGCTCGCGCCATTCCTCGAGCGTGCACAAAGGCACGCCGTCGGACGTGGTTGGCAGCACCGTGCACGAGGTGAAGTCGATGCCCAGGCCGGCCACTTCCTCGCCTTCGATCCCTGCCTCCTTCAGCACCTCCGGGATCCCGCGCTCCAGCACGGTGACCCAGTCGTCGGGATCCTGCAGCGCCCAATCGTGCGGGAGGCGCTCGCCGGTCGAGGGCAGGGTCCGGTCGATCACGACGCTCGGGTAGCGGACGACGCTGGTCGCCCGCACGTCGCCGGTGCTCACGTCGACCAGCGCGGCGCGGCCCGATTCCGTGCCGAAGTCGACGCCGATCGCGTACCGCGAGTCGCTCACCGCTGGGCGGGTTCAGGCACCGGCATTCTGCACCTCCGCCAGCTGACGACGGTAGGCCGAAACCATCAGCTCGGTGAGCTCCTCGATCGATGTCTCGTGCACCTGCTGGTCGAGGGTGATGCGGCCGCCGCTCATGACGTTGAGGCGGTCGCACAGCTCGAACAGGTGAGCGTAGTTGTGGTCGATCACGATGATCGAGATTCGGCCGCTCGAGGCGAGGTCCTTGACCAGGTCGATGATCAGACGCGACTCGCGCGCCCCCATGGCGGACAGCGGCTCGTCGAGCAGCAGGATCTTGTTCGCCGCCCGTACGGCGCGAGCGACCGCGATCGCCTGCCGTTGCCCGCCGGAGAGATCCACGGCGTCGGCATCCATACTCGGCACGTTTACGTTGATTTCGTCGAGATACTGACGAGCGAGCCTGCGCATCTCACCCTTGTTGAGGAAGCGAATCGGTCCGAGCCTCGTTATCTCGTGGCCGAGGAACAGGTTCTGGTACACGGGCAACTGCGGAATCAGCGCGAGATCCTGGTACACCGTCTCGATTCCCTGGGTCCGGGCTGCCTCGACCGAGTTGAAACTCACCGGCTGTCCGTCGAGCAGGATGTCTCCCCCGTCCTGCGGATGGAAGCCGCACAAGATCTTGACCAGCGTGCTCTTGCCGGCTCCGTTGTCCCCCACGAGCCCGAGCACCTCGCCCTGGCGCAGCGTCAGGTCGATGCCGCGCAGGACCGAGAGCGCGCCGAAGCTCTTGGTCACGCCGCGCACCTCGAGCGCGGGCGCGCCGGCCGGAACCGGCGGTTCGGGTTGGACGGGCAGGGCGCCGGCGCTCATCTCGACCTCGAGCGGGCGACGATCCGGTCGAATTGGACGTTCAGCGCCATCGCGATGATGATCACCACGCCGACGTAGATGAAGAACTGGTTGGTGCTGATTCCGACCACGGTCAGACCATCCTGGAGCACGCCGATCAGGATCGCGCCGATGAAGGCCCCCACCACCGTCCCGCGTCCGCCGGTGAGTGCCGTGCCGCCGATCACGCAGGCGCCGACGGCGTACAGGATGTAGTCGACGCCGAAGTTGCCGGGATCCAGCGTCCCGTACTTGATCGAGTCGATGATTCCGACCAAGCCGGCCACGAACGAGCAGATCACGAAACACCACACCTTGACGCGCCGGGTGGGCACGCCCGCCTCGGCCGCTCCGATGAGGTTGCCGCCCGTGGCGACGATCCGAACCCCGAAGCGCGTTCGGTTCAGCATCACGGCGAGGACAATCGTGAGCGCGATCACCCAGAGGATCTCGGACCACTTCCACACCCCCATGAACTGGGCGATGAAGCTGTTCTCCCCGCTCAGCGGGATCGGGCTGCCCTGCAGATTGTCTGAGGCGACGAGCACCACCCCATAGAGGATGAAGTTCATGGCCAGCGTGGTGACGAACGAGGGCACGTTCAGGCGCACGGTGATCAACCCGTTGATCGCGCCGACGGCGGAGACCGCAAGGAGCGCGATCACGATCGCGAGCACGAGCGGCAGACCGTCTTGGTGCATCCAGTACATGACCCACGGGCAGAACAGAAAGACCTGGCCGGCGGACAGGTCGATCTCGGCCAGCACGAGCAGCAGCACCTCTCCGATCGCGATCCCGGCGACCGGTCCCGCAAATCCGACGGCCGAGCTCAGACTGAGCGGGTCGGTGAAATTCGACCCGGCCCTGATCGCGAAATAAACGAACAGCGCGATCGTGATGACGATCGGGGTCAGTTCGCGCTGATAGAGGAAGGCGCGGAGGACCCGACGCCCCACCGACGGCGCATCGCGCTGCTGCCCCGGCGGGCTGGCCTCCGGGGCAGCAGTAGAGGTGGGAGCGTCCGCTGACACGCTCGCCGGAGTCTAGATCGAGGACGGCGTCGCCAGCGCCTTCTTTGCGCTGGACGTTCCCTCGAACCTGCTCGGCGTCAGGTACGGCGTGACGTTGTCCTTGGTGACGATGCCGAGTCCCGTATCGGTGTTCGTCGGCTTCATCAACCCGCCTGAGACGTTCCACAGGAACAGCTGCATGATCGTGTCGAAGCCCTGCAGGTAGGCCTGCTGGTCGATCGTGGCGGTCACGTAGCCGGCCTGGATGGCCTGCACGACCGGCAATCCGACGTCCCACACGGATGCGCCGACCTTGCCCTTGAGGTTCTGCTTCTGGATGAACTGTGCGACCGCGTTGCTGTCTCCGCTGTCGACGGCCATCATCCACTTGACGTCCTGGTGCCCGGCGTACCAGGCGGAGATCTTGTTGTACTCCGGCGCGCCCTCGGTTGCCGAGGTCCCGACCTCCTGGAAGTTGACCCCGGCGCCCTTCAGGACGGGCTTCGCGCCGTCGATCCGCGGCTGGATGTTCCCCGTCCCCGGAGTCGCGATGATCCCGGCGACCAGGTCTCCCGACTTGATGCCCGCCTTGAGGATCGCCTCCCCGACAGCGGCGCCCGCGGTGAGGTTGTTCTGGCCGACGTAGGCCATCCGGTTGTTCTTGGCGCCCGGCGAGACGTCGGCGTTGTACGCGATCACCGGAATGCCCTTGCTCAGCGCCTGGTCGACGGGTGAGTTGAAGGCGGTGTTGTCGATCAGACAGCACCCGATCCCGTTCGCGTTTGCCGCGAGGGCGCTGTTGAACGCCGACACCATCTGGTTGACGATCGAGTTGTTGGAGCCCGTCCACTGGAACGAGGAGCCTGTCAATGCGCAGGCGTCCTGGCATCCATAGATCGTCGCCGTGAAGAACGAGTTCGTCGTCACGTGGTTGACCATCACGAACTTGTTGCTCTTGCTGTTCCCGAAGGTCCCGCCGCCGCTGCTCGCGCTCGTCGTCGCCGCGCTCGAACTCGAGCTCGAGCTCCCGCCGCACGCCTCGAGCACGGTCGCCGCGATCGCCGCCGCGCCACCGGTGAGCGCGGTCCGGCGGGTGATCTGCTTCAACCGCTTGTACGGGCTGTCAGGCAGCTTGCGCTCGTCCCACTCGAGCCGTTCGACTGCGTCCCCCGTCACATCTTCTGGTGACACCTGTGCTCCTCCTCTCGTCCGTTCAACCACGCTACGTACGCCTCCACGAGCGGCTCATGGTCGGCCACTCTGACTGCGTCCGGCTCGACGGCTGACTCGTCCACGTATGAACTCAACCAATTACGTACGGGTCGCCGCCACCGGCTGACTCGCCCACGCGTTCACGTCATGCGCTCGATGCCGCTCGCCTACGTGCCCACGTCATGCGCTCGATGCCGCCTTCCACGCCGGCCCGCCAACGCCTGTTGCTCTCCTCTCGCCTTGGCTGCGGCGCCATGTTAGCGATCACAAACAACGGAAGTCAATGCCCGCCCGCGGCGCGAACGCCGCCCTAACACACGCCGGGTTGACACCGCCACCGCGCGCGTCCCTCCTAGCGGGTTGACGGAGGCCCGGTGCTGCCGCGGACGATCAGCTCCGTCGGCACCAGCGACTCCGTCGAGGCGCGCCGGCCGGTGTCGATCGTGGCCAGCAACATGCGCAGGCTCCGCCGGCCCATCTCGATGAAATCCTGGCGCACGGTGGTGAGCGGCGGGAGGAAGTACGCGGCCTCGGGAATGTCGTCGAACCCGACGACGCTCAGCTCGCCCGGAACCGCACGCCCGGCCTCGTGCATCGCCCGCAGCAAACCCAGAGCCATCTGATCGTTGGCCACGAACACCGCCGTGACCGTCGGATCCCCGCTCAGCCGCCGGCCCAGCTCATAGCCCGCCCGCGGGCTCCAGTCGCCGACGAGCGGCTCCGGCACCTCGGCGCCGGCCGCCTCGAGCGTCGCGCGCCAGCCCTCGCAGCGCCGCGAGGACTCGATCCAGTCCGCCGGACCGCTGATGTGCCACACGGTCCGGTGGCCAAGCTCGAGCAGGTGCCGCGTGGCGCTCACCGCGCCGGTCACCTGATCCACCGCCACCACCGGCGCGCCGTGCGCCGGCCCCGCCTCGGCCGCCACCAGCGGCACGTCGGACGGCGCATCGAGCAGCGCCTCGCCCGCCTCCGCGTGGGGCGCGATCACCAGGATGCCGTCCACCCCCTGCCGGCGCAGGCGGTCGACCGCGTCCAGCACCGAAGAGCGACTGAGCGTCTCCAAGCTGGCCACGCTGATCAGGTAGCCCTCCTCGTGGGCGGCCCGTTCGATTCCGAACAGCGTGGAGGCCGGGCCGTACAGCGTCGTGTCGAAGCTGACCACTCCGATCATCTTCGACCGACCGGTGACCAGCGCCCGCGCCACCGGGTTGGGGCGATACCCGAGCTCCTCCATGGCCGCCCGCACCCGCGCCCGCGTCTCGGGCCGCACGTGCGGACTGCCGTTGATCACCCTCGAGACGGTCTGATGCGAGACGCCGGCCAGCCGTCCCACGTCCGACATCACCGGGGCGCGGAGCCGCGAGCGAGGAGATCGGCCGCCGCCCGCCGCGCTGCCGCCGTTGCCGTCCATCACACCGGCCTCGGCCGACCCGACGCCACCGCCGCCCCGTGACGCGCCACCGCCACCCCGCGACCCGCCACGGCCACCCCGCGACCCGCCGGCGCCACCCGATCCGGCTTCGTCGATTTCATCCCCAGACTCCAACTGAGCTCCTCTCGCGGCCAGCCCAGCCCGTGGCCCGCGTCGCCCCCCGGCAAAGTCCGTGCTGATCGCGGGATGTTAGCGCTAACTGACGCCCCCGCAATAAGATCGCCCCGCACGCGTCGACCTCGAAGGAGCGCTGATGAAGACCAGCCTGGGCATCTGGGCGTTCGGACCGATGATCACACGGTTCGTCCCCGTCGGCTACCAGCCGGAGCACAGCTATGAGCCGGAGCCGGTGGCCGAGAAGGTGCACCGCGCGGTCGAGGGTCTGGGCGACCTGATCGACGGCTACGAGTTCCACTATCCCAACGAGCTATCGCCGGACAATCTCGACGACGTCCGGGCCGCGCTCGGGTCCGACCACGACATCTACTGCATCGCGGGCGGCCTGCACCTCGATCCCCGCTTCGGCCGTGGCGGCCTGGTCAACCCCGATCCCGCGCTGCGCGGAGAGGCCCGGCGGATCGTCCGCGACGCGGCCGAGTTCGCCGGCACGCTCGGCGCCAACCTGATCATCTGGCCCGGTGGCGAGGGCTACAACTATCCGTTCCAGACGCCCTACGTCGATTCGTGGCGCTGGCTGATCGAGGGCATGGGCGAGGCCGCCTCGATCTGCGCCCAGCACGGGGTCAAGCTGTTCCTCGAGCACAAGAACTCCGAGCCGGCCATGAAGATCCTCATGCGCAACATCGGGATGTGCCTGTTCGTGGCGAACAAGCTGCAGGCTCAGGGACTCGACAACGTGCAGGTCAACATGGACTGGCAGCACCTGATCATGAACGGCGAGCACCTGCCCGAGTACGCCGCGCTGCTGCACTCCGAGGGGCTGCTCGGCCACCAGCACGCCAACTCGGGCTGGGGCGTCACCGACGACGACAACATGGTCGGCGCCACCGCGTTCATGGAGACCCTCGAGCTCGCCCTCGAGCTCCGACGCTGCGGCTACGGGTCCGCGGGCGAACGGCTCGGGTTCGATCTGTATCCGTACACCGAGGATCAGGTGGGTGCGGTCCGCCGCTCGGTCCTCCAGTGGCGGTTCATCGACTCGGTGGCGGCGCGCATCGATGACGCCGCGCTGCGCGAGGCCCAGCAGGCCAAGGACGCCGTGCGCGCCTACGAGATCGTCTACGCCGCGTTGGGGGCGTGAGCCGCCCGCCGGCCGGCGAGGATCGCGTGCAGCCGCTCCGCCTCCTCGCGCGGTCGCCCGTCGAGACGCTCCTCGGTCACCCGCACGGTCACCAGACCCCGCACCAGCATGTATGCGTCGCGCTCGCGATCCGTTTCGAACGCGATCTTGTCCCCGTGGAAGGGCCAGCTGTCGAGCTCGACGATCACACCTTCGGCCACGAACAGCGCGTCCACGATGTATCCGCCTATGGGCGCGCCCATGACCGGCGCCGGCAACCCGTAGCACTCGCAGAAGATCGGGAAGTCGTCCTCCCAGCCCGACCGCGTGGGGGTGCCCGGCAGTCCGATCAGCCGCGCCACCCGCTTGGCCGCCGGCAGGTTCGCGTGCCGGCTTACCGCTTCGGCCAACTGATCCTGGGTCAGCCACAGCGAGTGCATCGCGTTGCTGACCGTGCGCTTGAACGCCCGGTCGTTCTGCCGGGGAGAGATGTCCAAGATCGTCCGCGCCGGCGTGGTCACACGGATGCCGAGTTGGGTCGTCACGTCGCGCCGGCGCAGCGTCGCCGAGCGGTGGACGCGGATCCCCTTCGTGCGGCGATCCCCGACGACCGTGACCTCGTACGGCTTCTCCCAGTGCCGCCAGTACCCCCACAGCACCATGGCCGAGGCGTGGCTGAGCGCTGCGCCGGCGCCGCAGGCCAGCACCGCGGCACCCGCCCACTCCTGCGGGGTGACCGGACGCCGGCCCACCGAGTACACGCCGCGGAACACCCGGTGCAACCGGCCGACCTTCACCCGGTAAGCGATTGCCTTGTCATCCACCCCGAGTTCGAGCAGCTGCGACCGGGTGATATTCCCATTCTGCTTCGCGGCCACCCGCGCGATCGCCCGATCGACCGCGGCTTGGGAAGAAACTCCAACATAGTCGTAGTTTCTTCCCAAGGGCTCCTCGGGCGCCGGGTCGGGGGGCGAGGGCGTCATGCACTACAAGAGCCTGCGGCCCGCGATCCTCGCCCCCCTCTGTTGCAGAAACTTCACACATGACGACCCTCATAGGCATCGACGTCGGGACCACCGCCACCAAGGGCCTCGCGATCGACCCGGACGGCACCGTCCTCGCCCGCCAAGAAGCCGAGTACCCGCTGTCGACCCCGCGCCCCGGCTGGGCCGAGCAGGACCCGGACGACTGGTGGCGCGCCACCCAGACGGTGCTCAAACACCTCGCCGACGCAGCCGGCACCCCCGCCGGCATCGGACTGAGTGGCCAGATGCACGGCCTCGTCGCGCTGGACACCGACGACAAACCACTCCGCCCCGCGATTCTCTGGAACGACCAGCGCACGCAGGCCGAGTGCGACGAGATCGAGCAGACGATCGGGCTCGAAAGGCTCATCGCCCTCACCGGCAACCGCGCGCTCACCGGCTTCACCGCGCCGAAGCTCCTCTGGCTCCGCCACCACGAACCTGACGTCTACGCGCGCATCAAGCGAATCGCTCTGCCCAAGGACTACGTCCGCCTCCGGTTGACCGGCGAGCACGCCACCGATGTCTCCGACGCCTCGGGCACCGTCCTGCTCGACGTCGCGCACCGCAGGTGGAGCGAAACCGTCCTGACCGCGCTCGACATCGACCCCGCCTGGCTGCCAAGGACCCTGGAGAGCCCGGAGCGATCGGGCGAGACGCAAGACGGCATCCCCGTCGCCGCCGGCGCCGGCGACCAGGCAGCCGGCGCGCTTGGTGTCGGTGTCGATCGCCCCGGGCCGCTCTCGATCGCGCTCGGCACGAGCGGCGTCGTGTTCGCCGCCCTCGACGAGTTCGCCGCCGACGCACAAGCGCGCGTCCACGCGTTCTGTCACGCCGTCCCGAACGCCTGGCACGCGATGGGCGTGATGCTCTCGGCCGCCGGCTCGCTGGCCTGGCTGCGCAACACGATCGCGCCAAATACCTCGTACGACACGCTCACCAAGGAGGCGGAAGCCTGGCCGCCGGGCACCGAGAACCTGCTGTTCCTCCCCTACCTGGCCGGCGAGCGCACCCCGCACGCCGACCCGGACGCCCGCGGTGCCTTCGCCGGACTGAGCATCCGACACGACCGCGGCGCCCTGACCCGCGCGGTCCTCGAGGGCGTCGCCTTCGGCCTCAGGGACTCGCTCGACCTGATCGCCCAGCTCGGCGACCGGCCCGAGCGAGGGCGGGTCGCCGGCGGTGGCGCCCGCAGCGACCTGTGGATGAAGATCATCGCGTCGAGCCTCGAGCTCCCGCTCGAACGAGTCCAGGTCGACGAGGGCGCGGCGTTCGGCGCCGCGATCCTGGCCGGCGTCGCCGCAGGAACCTGGCCCGACGTCCACACCGCCGTGAAAGCCACCGTGAAGCCGCGCGACACGATCGACCCGGTGCCCGACTGGGTCGAGGTCTACAAAGAGCAAAGAGCGCGGTACAGGAAGCTCTACCCCGCCATCAAGGGCGCGCTCACCTGAGCGGCCCGACCGCGGCCTCGACCGCGTCGAGCACCGAACCCGACGACACGAGCTCCTCAACCGACGCCAATTCGGGCGACAGGTAGCGATCCGGTCCCGGGCCCGGCACCCGCGAGCGGATGACCGACAGCGCCGCGGCCGTGCCCGAAGCGGGCCGCAACGGCGCCCGCAGGTCCAGCCCGCGCGCCGCGCAGCAGAGCTCGACCGCCACGATCCGGGTCAGATTCCCCACGGCCACCCTGAGCTTGCGCGCCGCCCCCCACCCCATCGACACGTGGTCCTCCTGCATCGCGCTGGTCGGCAGCGAGTCGACGCTGGCCGGCGCGGCCAGCCGGCGGTTCTCCGCGACCAGCGCGGCTTGCGTGTACCCCGCGAGCATCATTCCGGAGTCGACGCCCGGATTCGACGCCAGGAACGGCGGAAGCCCGTGCGATCGGCCGGCGTCCAGCAAACGGTCGGTCCGCCGCTCGGCGATCGCGCCCACCTCGGCCGCCGCGATGGCCAGGTAGTCGCAGGCCATTCCCACCGGGGCGCCGTGGAAGTTCCCGCACGACTCGACGCGGCCGTCGGGCAGCACCATCGGGTTGTCGATCGCCGAGCGGAGCTCCACGGAAGCCACACCGGAGGCGAACCCCAGGGCGTCCCGCGCTGCCCCGATCACCTGAGGCGCACACCGCAGCGAGTACGCATCCTGGACCCGGGGGTCACCGACGCGGTGGGAGGCGACGATCTCCGACCCGCCCAGCAGGGCGCGCAGGTTCCAGGCGCTGTCGATCTGGCCCGGCTGGGGCCGGAGCGCGATCAGGTCCTCGGCGAACGCCCGGTCGGTCCCGAGCAGCGCCTCCACCGACATGGCCGCCGCCACATCCGCCACCCGCAGCAACCGCGAGAGGTCCCAGATCGCCAGCACCAGCATCCCGAGCATCCCGTCCGTGCCGTTGATGAGCGCCAGCCCCTCCTTGGCGCTCAGCTCGAGCGGCTCGATCCCGGCCGAGGCCAAGGCCTCCGATGCGGGCCGCACATCACCCCCACCGTCCACCACGTCGCCCTCGCCGGTCAGCACGAGCGCGCAGTGGGCCAACGGCGCGAGGTCGCCGCTCGCCCCCAGCGACCCGTGCTCGGGCACCATCGGAGTCAGGCCCGCCTCGAGCAACGCCAATATCCGCTCGACGACCACCGGCCGCGCCCCCGACCGTCCCATCGCGAGCGAACGCGCGCGCAGCAGCATCATCGCCCGCACCACCTCGCGCTCGACCGGCGGGCCCATCCCCGACGCATGCGACCTGATCAGCGCGCGCTGGAGCGCGACCCGATCCGAGGCGGGGATGCGCACGAGCGCCAGCGACCCGAACCCGGTCGAGATGCCGTAGGCGGGCTCATCGGCATCCGCCCGCGCCGACACGACCGCGGCACTGCGCTCCATCTCGGCTCGCGCCCGATCGCCGAGCACGACTCGAGCGTCGTCCCGCGCCACCGCGACCACGTCGTCCGCCGCCACCCCCTCGGGCGTCAACTCCACCAGAACGCTCACGCCACCGACACCCGCGCCCCGGGCCCCGGGCGGACCTCTACCGCGCCCTCGGGGGGCGAAGCGTCCGCGGGCAGCAAGGCCAGCACGCTGCCGCCGAACCCGCCGCCCATGATCCGCGCCCCGAGCGCGCCGGCGCGACGGCACCGCTGCACCGCGGCCTCGACCGCCGGGGTGGACACCTCGTAACAGTCGCGCAGGCTGGCGTGCGAGGCGTCGAGCAGCCGCCCGAGATCGTCCATGTCGGCGCGCTCGAGCGCCACCACCGCCTCACGCACGCGATCGTTCTCGCTCACCACGTGCCGGACGCGCAGCGAGAGCGGCGCCGGCAGCCCCGAAGCCATCTCGAGCGTCGCATCACGCAGGCTTTCCACCCCAAGGCGCTCGGCCGCCTCCGCGCACTCGCGGCGACGATCGTTGTAGCCCGAGCCCGCGTGCGTGTGCGCCTCGCCCGAGTCGAGCGTGATGAGCCTGCAGTCGCCCAGCGAGAGCGCGACCGGGCGCACCGAAAGCGAGCGGAAATCGATCTGGAGCGCCCGGTCGGCCTCCCCGAACAGCGACGCGATCTGGTCGAGCAGCCCGGTCTGCGCGCCCACCCAATCATTCTCCACCCGCGAGCACAGCCGAGCCAGCTCGAGCCGGTCGGGCTCCGGCACGTCCGACAGCGACAGCAGGGCCAGGACCAGCGCCACCTCGAGCGCGGCCGAGGACGACAGCCCGGATCCGCGCGGGACCGTCCCGCTGATCGAGAGCGAGGCGCCCACCAACGACACCCCGAGCGAGGACAGCTCGCCGACCGCGCCGCGGACGAACGCCCGCCAGCCGTCCGCCGCGTCAACCCGGTCGAGCTCGAACTCGTCCTGCTCGCCGAGGTCGACGGCAACCGCGCGGATCCGGCGATCGTCGAGCGCGTCCGCGCGCACGGTCACCCCGTCCGCGATGGCAAACGGCAGCGCGAGTCCCTGGTTGTAGTCGGTGTGCTCGCCGATCAGGTTGACCCGACCGGGACCGAACGCGGTGACGTGACTGGGCAAGGTTTCACTAGTGTGCCGGGGCGATGTCCGCCGTGAAGTGGGGAATCATGTCGACCGCGCACATCAACCGCCTGTTCCTGGCCGGTGCGCGCGACGCCGAGGGCGTGGAGCTCGTGGCCGTAGCGAGCCGCGACCACGCACGCGCCGAGCAATACGCGCGCGACAACTTGATCCCGAAGGCCCACGGCAGCTACGAGGAGCTCCTGGCCGATCCCGACGTCGAGGCGGTCTACATCCCGCTCCCCAACTCGCTCCACGTCGAGTGGAGCATCCGTGCTCTGCAGAGCGGCAAGCACGTCCTGTGCGAGAAGCCGCTCAGCCGCCGCGCCGCGGAAGTGGAGCGGGCCTTCGACGTGGCGGAGCGCCAGGACCGGCTGCTCATGGAGGCGTTCATGTGGCGCCACAACCCGCAGACCCGCCGCCTCACCGAGCTCCTAGGCCAGAACGCAATCGGCCGCGTCCGAGTGATCCGGGCGGCGTTCGGGTTCGTCGCACAAGACCCAAACAACGTGCGGCTCCAAGCGGCCCTCGACGGCGGCGGGCTGATGGACGTCGGCTGCTACTGCGTGAGCGCCACCCGGCTGATCGCCGGCGAGCCCGAGCGGGTGAGCGCCGAGCAGGCCCTCGGCGGCGACGGCGTCGACGTCGCGTTCGCGGCGACCATGCGCCATTCGAACGACGTCATCTCCCACTTCGACGCCGGGCTGGCGCTCGACACCCGCGACCTGCTCGAGGTGGTGGGCGACGGCGGCTCATTGCTGCTCGAGGACCCGTGGCACTGCCGAGAACCGGGCATCGAGCTACGGCGCGGCGACCAAACCGAGCGCATCGAGATCGAGCGCACGAACTCCTACCGGCTCGAGGCCGAGAACTTCTCGGCGGCGATCCGGGGTGAGGCCACGCCGCTCCTCGGCCGCGCCGACGCGGTCGGCCAGGCGCGGACGATCGAGGCTCTCTACCAGGCCGCCGAGGAAAACCGAACCATCGCTGTCGCCTGAGGGCGCGCGCGTTTCCGCACACCAGTCCCCGAGGGGGTAGCCGCCGCGCCTTTGACGGCTACCCCCCGCGAGATCACGAACTAGCGCTGGCGCGCGTAGTGGCCGTGCCCACCCGACGAGAACGCGTACGTCGTCGTCGAGGTAAACGCGGAGTTGGCGTTCAGCACCACGGACGGCCAAGCCGGGTCACCGATGTGGTTCGGCGCGTCCGGATAGTGCTGGGTCTCGAGCGTGAACGCGTCGGTCTGCCGGTAGGTATGACCGCTCGTCCCCGTGAGGTCGCCGACCAGGAAGTTCCCGGTGTACAGCTGCACGCCGGGCTGGTCGGTGAACGTGTTCATCGAGATGCCATCGGCCGGATCCTCGGCCACGGCGGCGAGCCGGTAGCCCGAGCCGTTGAGCACGAAGTTGTGGTCATACCCGTGGGCGATGACCAGCTGCGGGAACGCCTGCCCGCCGTTGTCGGGCGTCGGATTGCGGATGTCCTGACCGATCGGCTTCATGCGGGTGAAGTCGAACGCGGTGCCGTGCACGGTTGCGAACCCCACCGGGATCAGGTTCGTGTTGACCGGCTGGTACTGATTGGCGTTGATCTGCAGCAGTTGGTCGAACACAGATCCGCTTGCCTCACCGCCCAGGTTGAAATACGTGTGGTTGGTGAGGTTGATGACGGTGGCGTCGCCCCCGCGCGGGGCCGTGTTGACCACGTTGTAGGCGATCCTCAGCGCGTTGCCCCCGGTGAGCGTGTACGTGACCGTGGCGGTCACCGGAGCCGGGTAACCGGTGGTGCAGGTCGACGTCGTGCAGCCCTCGCCCGCCGGGAAGCTGTGCGTCAGCCTCAGCGAGACGTCATGGCCGCTCGTCGACGCGCTGCCTGACCACACGACGGTGTTCCAACCGAGGAACCCGCCGTGCAGCGTGTTGACGCCGTTGTTCACGTCCAGGGTGTACGTCTTGCCGTTGTTCGAGCAAACGGCGGGGTCGCATGTCATCGTGAACTTGGCGCCCGCGATCCGGTTCGCGTAGCGGCCGATCGTCGCTCCGAAGAACACATCGCCGGACCCGCCGGGCAGCGGCCACGGGGTGTTGGTGGCGCCCTGCGTGAAGTCGTTCACGTAGTCCGACAGCTTCGGGAAGCCGAGCGCAACGTTGCGCGCCTTCCCCCAGCGGTCGGGGACCCATATCGACTGAACGGTTGCGCCGTAGTTGGTGATCGTTACCGTCATCCCACGACCGTTGGTGAGCGTCCAGAGAAAGACATTGGATGGGGTCCCAGCGGTGCTCCACGGCTGGACCGTGAAGCTTGCTCCGCCACCGGGCCGCCAATGGGCGCCTCTGTGGCTTGGGTGCGCCGAGCTTCCTGCGCTCAGCCCCGCGGTGAGTCCGATCGCCACGAGCATGGTCGTTGAGAACGCAAGCAGCCTCCTGCCGCCGCGAGACAGATGCAGCATGGTGCGTACTCCCTCTTTTGGTTTGGTGGCCTGCGAGCTACGCCCGGGTGCGCTCGTGAGGGCGGCATGTTAGCGCTAACGCGGCGGTGGTTGTAAAGGAACATCGACGATCGGTAGAAATTCCCGACTCGGCCCACTCGGGCGATCCGGCGGTCAGCCGGTCGCCGACGAGGGGCGGGCGTAGACGGCGAAGAAGTCCCGGTCGTCGGGCGTCAGATAGCGCGTGGCGTCGCGCGTCATGTCCGGAAGGAGCTTCTGCGGCGCGGACGCTCCCCAGCCGCCGTAGAAGTTGAACGTGACCCACTCTGAGTTGATGTCGAGCTCCATCGCGCGGACGGCGCCTGCCCGCTGGAGGATCTGCGCGATGCTCGAGGCGGTCTGCAGATCGGCCGCCGCGTAGAGCAGGTTCCCGCGGGCGTCGACGCCGACCGCGGAGCGCCACACGCGCACGGCGTTGCCAAGCGTCGCGCCCCACTCCGGACCGTCGCTCAGATTTGGGTTCAGCCGCCCGCCGGACACGATCAGCGGGAGGTTCTGGCGGGCGAACACCACGTCCGCGCCCGGGACCGGGCCGCCCGTCCACGTGCGGACGTCAACCCTCCCGTCCCGGTGGACGATCAAGGTTGCCTGGCCGTCACGCAGGGGCGCGTACACCTCGCCGTGGTCGACGAAGCCGCCGCCCGAGTCCTCGAGCTTGAAGCCCGCGTTGAAGGTGGCGAGCAGGCCGAAACGACGGGCGACCGGGACCTGCGCCGGCGGGTTCCCCGAGTTCGGCGGCTCGTAGCGCCCCGGATAGAGCTCGACCGACGCCCGCGACGTGTCGATCCAGGCCACGCCGGCCACCATCTGCGGGTAGAGCGGATCGGGGCGGAAGGTCGTGACGAGAACCGGTGGGGCGCCCCCCACGAGCGGCCCGGTTCCGTGCCAGGTCCCCTCGCCGGGCAGCGCCGGCTCGATCGCCGGCGCGATCGGCGGCGGCGCATACGCCCTGGCGGACACGTCCGCGGCGACGCCCACCCGGGGCAGCGCCCCGAGCGCCGCGCCGCCGGTCGACGGTGCGTTCAGCGAGTAGTACACGGCCTCCACGTCGGAGACCAGCCCGGCCGCCCCGTTGTCGCGCAGCCATTCGACCACCCGGACGCCCAATCCCACGTTCGAGGGACGGAGCATCGCGTCGGCGAACGACGCGAATGCGTCCACGACCAGCAGCAGCGTCGCGAGTGCGACTATCCGGCGCCCGCGCAACCGGAGGGCGGATACGCGGCGGCCGCGCGGGCGAGCGCGGGGACGTGTGCGGCTTGCCGGACGCCCCGGCGAACCGTGACGTGTTGGCGTGCGCGCGGGAATCGGTGGCGCGGGCCTGGGCCGCGGCTGCGCCGCTGACCGCTCGTACGCGAGGATCCGTTCCTCATAGCTTCGGATCGCGCCGCTGGATCGCACACGTTCCCGTTCGCCCGCCACCCGCCGCCCCCTGTCAGCAAGCCGTGAGAATCTTCTGAGCCGCCAGCCCGGTCTATGCTGAACCGATGGCAGCGCGTGGCCGAGCGGCTCTGGGCGAGATCATCCGCCAGCAACGCGAGCTGGCCGAGCTGTCGATGCGTCAGTTCGCCGAGCTGGCCGGCATCTCGAACCCGTACCTGTCGCAGATCGAGCGCGGCCTGCGAGCGCCTTCGCAGCACGTGCTCGAGGGGATCGCCAAGGCGCTCAGCCTGTCGGCCGACACGCTGTACGAGCAGGCGGGCATGACGCCGCCCGGCTCACAGCCAGCGGAAAATGCCGTGCTCGAGGCGATCGCCGCCGATCCCTACCTGACCCCGCGCCAGCGCAGGGCGCTGGCCGAGATCTACGAGTCGTTCGCGTCATCGGCCCCCCAGGCGAGGCGGAACTCCCATTGACCGACGGAGCGCTCAGCGGGAAGGCCGCGATCGTCACGGGTGCGGCGAGCGGGATCGGCCGCGCGGTGGCCGAGCGCCTGCAAGCCGACGGCATGGACGTCCTCTCGGTCGACCTCCGCCCTGACGCCAATGGGCCAGGGACGCCATTCGAGGCGGATCTCACCGAGGCAAGCGCCAACGAGGCCGCCGTGAAGACCGCCCTCGACCGGTTCGGCCGCCTCGACGTGGTGGTGGCCAATGCCGGCATCCAGCACGTCTCGCCGATCGAGGAGTTCCCGGTCGAGAAGTGGAACACGATCGTCGCGCTCCTCCTGACCAGCCCCTTCCTGCTGGCGAAGTACTCCTGGCCGGCCCTCAAGGACTCGAAAGCCGGCCGGTTCGTCGCGATCGCGTCCGTTCATGGCCTGGTCGCCTCGCCCTTCAAGGCCGCGTACGTCTCGTCCAAGCACGGCGTGGTCGGGCTGTGCAAGACGCTCGCGCTCGAGGGCGCCGAACACGGCATCACGGCCAATGCCGTGTGTCCGGCCTACGTCCGCACGCCCCTGGTGGAGAAGCAGATAGCCGACCAGGCGCGCGCCCACGGCCTGCCCGAGGAGGAGGTCCTCGAGAAGGTCATCCTCCAGCCCCACGCGGTCAAGGAGCTGATCGAGCCCTCCGAGGTGGCCGGGGTGGTCGCCTTCCTGGTGGGCCCGGAGGGCAAGATGTTCACCGGCGCCCCGATCACGCTCGACCAGGGCTGGACCGCGCGCTGACCCGCGCCGGCCGCACGCTCACCTCGCCTGCGCCGCCTCCTCGCGCAGCGGTCGCAGCAGCGCCTCGGTCCTCACCAGCTGATCGAGCAGCGTCTGCGCCGCCTGTTCCATGATCTCGTTGGCGTGGACCTCGCCGTCGTCGTCGTCGATGAACTGCTGGTAGAACGGGATGTTGACCTGCTCGATCAGCGGCTGCAGCCTCACCGCGGTCGTCACCTGCTGGAGCTGCTCGACCGACCGGGTCCCGGCCGCCACGCCACCGTAGGAGACGAACCCGACCGGCTTGTGGCGCCACTCGTGGTGCAGGTAGTCGATCGCGTTCTTGAGCGAGGCGGGGTAGCCGTGGTTGTACTCCGGCGTGACGAACACGAAGGCGTCGGCGCCGTCGACCTGCTCGCTCCACTCGTGCGTGTGGCGCTGGGTGTACTGGCGCAGGCGCGGATGATTCGGCTCGTCGAGCAGCGGTAGCTTCAGCTCGGCCAGATCGACGACGTCCACATCGAAGCCGCCGTGGTCGGTGGCGCGCTGGATGAACCACTGGGCGACGGGCCAGCCGCCTCGGCCGGGGCGCGTCGACGCGATCACGATCATCAGTCGGGGCATTCGCGCAGAGTACCCACCCCGCCTCCTGTGGAACCGACGACCCCGAACCGAGCGCGAAGCTCAGCGAAACCGACGACCCCGAACCGAGCGCGAAGCTCAGCGGAACCGAACGAGCGCCACCTGGCCGCGCGCCGTGGCCCCGCCGTCCGACAGCGTCACCGCCGCGCCGAGCTGGTTGCCGTGGGCGTGCTCGAGCATCGAGCGCCCGGCCGAGGTCAGCGTGAAGATCAGATAGCCCACGCTGCGCGCGCCGAGCAGCTCGGACCCGGTCGAGGCGATCACGGTGTTGCCCACCGACAGGGTGGTCTTCGTGTGGCAGGGGGTGCTGGCGAGGCACTCGGCGAGGATCCCGCCGACCCCACCGGAGGACACGAAGTCGGTCAGCCCGAGGATCCGCAGGGACGAGGCCTGGCTGGCCGTGCGTGCCGGCGCCGCGCCGCTCGTCGAGAACGAAACCAGCGTGATGTACCGGCTGAGGGCCAGCTTCGAGGTGTCCTGACCGGTCATGTGCACGAGCAGGTGGTGGCCACGGGCGTGCGCCAGCAGCGACCGGCCGGCGCCGGTCAGCGTGAAGTAGATGAGCCCGCCACCATCCGCGGGCACCTGCTCGGAGCCGGTCCTCGCGACCACCGTCCGACCCGCGGTGAGGGTTACCGCGATGTGGCAGGCCTTGGAACTCACACACAGGGCAGGGAGCCCGCCGACCCCGGCCCCCGACACGAACGCGCTGCGGCCGACGATCCCGATGTGCGGCCCGACGGAAACAGCGCCCGACGTGGCCAGCACCTGACCGCTCGACCCGACGGCCTGAACCTCGAACACGGGCTCGCCGGTGGACGCCGCCATCCCGGTCTCGAACCCGCCCTTGCCGGCGCTCATCAGGTCAGACAGCGAGCCGGCGCTCGGACCGGCCAGCACCCGCCAGGACGACACGGTCGTGGCGCCGTTCCAGCTCGCCCAAACCTCGGTCGTCCCGTCGTTGTTGGGCGCGGCGGCGATGCTCGGCGGCGTCGGCGGCTGACCCGTCCAGCTCATCCGGTAGGCGCGGTAGCTCGAGGTGTTCGAGGTGAAGCGCGCGTCGAAGATCTGCTGGCCGGCCGAGTTGAACTCGGTGAAGTACGGCTGCTGACCCCAGCCAACGAACACGTCGCCGTTGGGCAGCACCTGGGTGTTGCCCTCGAAGTTGGTGTTGAGCGCCGGCGAATGGATGTATTGCTTGATCAGACTCGCGGTGTCGTTGGCGGTGTTGAGCGACAGGCGTACCGCACGCCCGGCCCGGACCCTCGGGGGGCCGCCGCCGTCGTCGAACACGGTCAGCGAGCCGTCGGGCTGAACGACCGCGTCGTGCTGGAACGCCGTGGACACCCCGGCGCCGCGCTTGAAGGTGTCCTGGTTCGAGCCGAGCGTCCACATCACCGCACCGGTCGACCGGTTGATCTTGTAGACCGCCCATGTGTTGCGCATCGACACGATCAGGTTGCCGTCGGTGTCCAGCGCGATCGAGTTGAGGTGGTAGGGGTCGTAGACGAACCCGGGCGAGGTGGTGTTGACGTACGACGCGGTGATCGGGACGTGATCGATGGCATGCCACTCGAACAGCACCAGCCCGGTCTTGATGTCGATCTCCTGCACGACCGCGTCCATCAGCGGCTTCTTCAGCGTCCCGTAGCGGATCGGCGAGACGCCCACGACGTAGGCGTCGCCCTGCGGCGTGACCAGGAACTCGTGCAGGTCCATCCCCTGCAGCCCGTTGCCCGCCTGCACGGTGGCGACCTGCTGGTAGGAGCTGTTGTAGATCACCCCTTCGCCCCGGCCCGAGCCGTTGTTGGTGTAGCCCTGCCACCAGGTCAGGACCGGCTGGTCGCCCAGTTCCTGGACGCGGAAGTCGGTGGCCAGCTGATTGGGCGGCAGGTACTGGAACCAGACCAGGTTGCCGTTCGGGTCGAGGATCATCGGGCCGTCTTGCACCGGCCCGTACTGCGGGGTGAGGAAGATGTCGCCGTTGTAGGCGACGCTCGAGCGCCGGTTGACCGTGATCGACGCGGGCTGGAGGTCGGGGCGCGTGTGGAAGTGCTGCACGCCGTTCGACCCCGCCGCGACCTGCGGCAGCTTCATCGGGTTGATCGTCCCGAACGGCGTGGTGATCGTGAAGTGGAAGCTGCCGCCGGACCCGCCGACGATGTTCAGCCCGGTGTTCACGGTCACGGTCTCGCCCGGCGCGAAGGGCTGGTTGCAGACGAAGCTGCCGCCGTCCCCATCCGAATCGGCCTGGATGCCGCCGGCGTGGGTGCCGGTGCTCGAACCGATCACCTGAACCGAGCCGATCTCGTTGGCCGGGATCCCCCGAAAGGTGATCTGGGTCTCGGGCAGCGCGCTGTTCGTGCCGGGGCTCGGGTAGACGCTCACCGGCCCCGACTGCGCGCGCGCACCGGCCGCGCCGATCAGCGACGCGAAAGCCGCCACCAAGATGACGGCGAATGCCCTGCTGATCCCGGCCGTGAGTTGTCGACGAACGCCCTGCAAACCTCTGATGAAACCCGCCGCGCTGGCAAACGTTGCGCACCGCAGGGTAGCTTGCGGTCCGTACGGTTACCGTCTCCCGCGGCCCCCCACCGGGAATGATCCGTATCTTTCCACCGCCATGCGCTTCGCCTCGGTCCTGCACGACGACACGCCCCTCGCCGTCCTCCTCGACGGCGAGACCGCCGTTCCGCTGCGCGGCATTACCGAGCTGGGTCGAGAGACGCCGATGTCGCTCCTACGCGACCCGCCGCTCGAGCCCGACTCGGCCTTCCCGGCCACCGAGGTGCGCCGCCGGCCGGTGGTGCCCCGCCCGGGCAAGGTCATCTGCGTGGGGCTCAACTACGCCGCCCACATCGAGGAGACCAAGCGGGAGCACTCGAGTTACCCGGTCCTGTTCACCAAGTTCGCCACGACGCTGACCGGGCCAGACGACACGATCCCGCTCCCGCGCGAGTCGGACGCGATCGACTACGAGGGCGAGCTCGTCGTGGTCATCGGCGAGCGCGGGCGGCGGATCCCGCAAGACCGCGCGCTTGACCACGTGGCCGGGTATGCGGTCGCCAACGATGTCTCGATGCGCGACTACCAGTACAAGACCCACCAGTGGCTCCAGGGCAAGGCGTGGGACGGCTCGACCCCGGTCGGCCCCGACCTCGTCACGCGCGACGAGATCACCGAGCCGCTCACCCTGAGGACGTTCGTCAACGGCGAGAAGACCCAGGAGGCCTCGACGGAGCTGCTCATCTTCGACGTGGCCACGCTGGTCAGCACGGTGTCCGAGTTCGCCACGCTCGAGCCCGGCGACCTGATCCTGACCGGCACGCCGGGCGGTGTCGGCTATCGCCGCGAACCCCAGCTTCTGCTCAGTGACGGCGACGTGGTCGTGGTCGAGGTCGAGCAGGTCGGGCGGATCGAGAACCGCTGCGTGGCCGATCCCGGCGCCAGCTCCTAGTGGCCGGGGGCGACCGCTAGGCCGCCGCGGCCCCCACCGCCTCGCGCACCGCCACGGCGAACCCGTCCACGTCCTCCTCGGTGGTGTCCCACGAGCACATCCACCGGACCTCGTCGGCCGATTCGTCCCACACGTAGAACGGATAGTCGCGCTGCAGCGACGGGATGACCTCAGCCGGCAGCACCGCGAACACGGCGTTGGTCTGCACCGGCCGGGTGATCGTCACGCCCCGCACATCGGCCAGCGCCGAGGCCAGCCGCGCGGCCATCCCGTTTGCGTGGCCCGCGCAGCGCTGCCACAGATCGTCAGCGAGCAGCGCGTCGAACTGGGCGGCCAGGAAGCGCATCTTGGAGGCCAGCTGCATCGACTGCTTGCGGATGTAGAGGAAGTCATGCGCGAGCGAGGGGTTCAGGAGCACGACCGCCTCGGCCCCGAGCAGCCCGTTCTTGGTGCCGCCGAACGACACCACGTCCGCTCCCGCCGCCGCCTCGGAGAGCGACAGCTGAAGCGCCGCCGCCGCATTGGACAGCCGCGCGCCGTCGACATGGAGCAGGAGGTCGTGCGAGTGCGCCACCTCGCCGAGCGCCCGCAAATCATCCGCCGTGTACAGCGTCCCGAGCTCGGTGCACTGCGAGATCGACAGCAGGTGGGGCTGCACCGCGTGCTCGTCCCCGACCCGGGCGATCCGGCTCTCCACGAGCTCCGGGGTGAGCTTGCCGTCGATCCCGGGGACGGTCAGCAGCTTCAGCCCGGCCATCGCCTCGGGCGCGCCGCACTCGTCGACGTTCAGGTGCGCGCTCTCGGCGCAGATCACGCCCTCGAAGCGCCGGCAGGCCGCCCGCAGCGAGAGCACGTTCGCGCCCGTGCCGTTGAACACGAAGAACGCGCTGGCGTCCGGGCCGAAGGCCGACGCCACCCGTGCCTCCACCGAAAGCGTGTACTCGTCGTGACCGTAGCCGAACGTGTGCCCGACGTTGACCCGCGCGATCGCGGCCAGCACGTCGGGGTGGATCGTGGCCGAGTTGTCCGAGGCGAATCCGCGCGCGCCGTTCGAGCTCACGCCGCGAGCTTAGCCTTCAGCGACGAATAGAAGATCGACAGCGGGAATTCGTCGTCGCGTACGAGGTCGACGTACGGCCGCGGATCCTCGACGTCGGTGAACTCGCGGACCGCCGCGGCCCAGCGCGATCCGCTCGCCGGCGGGACGCTCGCCGCGACCAGATCGTGGGCCGCCGCCCAGTGCTGGAGCTTGGTCCGGTCGATCCCGCGCCGATAGAGCTCTTCGACCTCGGCACGCAGCGACGCGACGCCGTCGGCCACCCGGTCCCACTCGATCGTCAGCTGGTTGTCGGTCCAGTGCAGATAGCCGTGGCGGTGCAGGAACGCGAACAGCAGCTGCCCGCCCAGCCCGTCGTAGTTGCGCACGCGCTCGCCCGTGATCGGGAAGCGCAGCAGCCGGTCCAGGAGGATCGCGTACTGCACGTAGCGCGCGAACGACACGCCCTCGCGCTCGAGCTCGACCGCCTGGCCGAACGCGGTCAGATCACACCGGAGCTCCTCGAGCGAGTACATCCAGTACGGCGCGCGCTGGCGGATCATGAACGGGTCGAAGGGCAGGTCGCCGTGGCTGTGCGCCCGATCGTGGATCAGGTCCCACAGAATGTAGGCCTGCTGCGAGATGGCCGGGCTGGCCACCATGCAGGCCGCGTCGGGCGGCAGGTTCAGCCGCAGCAGATCGACCGCGCCGCCCGCGACCCGCCGCAGCCGCGCGGCCTCGCGGTCGCAGAAGATCGCGCCGAAGTTGCTCACCGGCCGTCCGGCCACCGACACCGTCTCCGGGAACAGCACCGCGCACTCCGAGTCGTAGCCGCGCGTCGCGTCGATGAGCTCGACCGGCACGAACTTGGCGTTGTCGAACCGCGTGCGCTCGAGCTCGGCGATCCAATCCGGCCACGGCACCCGCACGATCAGCGCCTCGAAGCACGTGTCGCGCGAGCCGTTCTGCTTGTACATCGGGAACACGACCAGGTGCTCGATCCCGTCGGTCCGCATCAGCTCGGGACGGAACAGCTCGAGCGCCCGCGTGAAGTCGGGCTTGCCGAAATCCCACGCCCGCAGGTCCTCCACCACCGCGCCCAGGTACTCGGCGTCGTGCGGGAAGCGCGGCGCCAGCTCCTCGATCCTCGCGATCATCCGCTCGACATGCCCGGCCGCGACCGCCGCGTCGCCGTTCAGCGAGCCATCGGGCGCCTGCAGCGAGGCCAGCGCGTTGGTCTCGTCGCGGAGCGCGATCCACGCCGCCTCGCCCTCGACCCCCGGTTGGCGCCCACGCACGGGCCAGCTCCCGCCGTCCGCGCGCGCGGCGGGGTGGGCCACCCAATAGAAGATGTTCAGCCACAGCGTGCGGTGATCGAGCTCGTCGATGCAGTCGTCGCCGAACAGGTCCGAGTCGGCCAGCACGACCACCCGCCCCAGGCCGTACTCGGCGGCCACGATCAGCGGCCGGTTCGGCGCCGAGGCGGTGGCGTAGGTGCGGGCCAGCACCGAGGCACCGTTCGAAGCGGAGATCGTCGTTGCCCGGTACAGGCAGGCCTCGCGCACGCGCGCCAGCACGTCACCCTCGCGTCCCCGGGTCCCGGCGAGCAGGTCGGCCAGGATCCAGCTTGGCGCCCCGCGGTGGTGCTCGTAGTCCTGCACGGTGTCGTTCTCCAGGTGCAGGCCGAAGCGCGCCAGCAGCTCGTTCAGGTTGTTGCCGTACTTCTCCTGCTCGGTCTCGCCGAGGACGACCAGCCCACCACCCTGCGCGACGAACGCCTCGATCGCGTCGAGCTCCTCGACCGCCAACCGCGGCGACCCGGTGCCGGTCGTCCGCTCCCAGGCCGGCTCGGACGGATGCGCGATCACCAGCACGCCGCAGTCATGCAGCTTCTGCGCCGTGAGCGGCCCCTCGACGTTGGGCGCCACGACGAAATCGCGCGCGGACAGCGCCGCCGCCGCCCGCGCATACGACGAATCCCCCGGATGGGCCGGCTGCATCGCGCGCGCCAGCTCGGCGCGGATCGTCCACGCCTCGCTGTGGGCCTCGTCGAACATGACACGGGCAAGCGTTCCGGATGCGGTCATGACATTCAGGCTACCTCCGCCCCAGGCGGGTGTCGATGTCGAAACCGATGCCATATGGTTAACAAATCGCATCATGGATGACCAAGATCGACAGATTCTTGCGTTACTCGTCGAGGACGGCCGGCGCACGTACGACGACATCGCCCGCCGCGTCTCGCTGTCCGCGCCGGCGGTCAAGCGCCGCGTCGACCGCCTGCGCCGCCAGGGCGCCGTCCAGGGCTTCACCGCGGTCATCGACCACAACGCCCTGGGCGATCACACCGAGGCGCTGATCGAGCTGTTCTACGCCCCGGGCACCCTGCTCGACCAGGTCACCGCCACCCTGCGCCGGCATCCCGAGGTGGTCGAGGCCTGGAGCGTGACCGGCGAGGCCGACGCAATCGCCCGCGTGCGCACCCGGGACAACGCCGACCTCGAGCGGCTGATCATGGACCTCCAGCGCGACGGCCTCGTCGAGCGCACCCGGTCGCAGGTGGTCATGTCGCGGCTGGTCTCACGCGCGGGGGCCTGAGGCCTCGCACGTCGGGGGCGATCGTGGCGGTTGTCGAATCGGACGCGGCACCCAACCGGCCCGCCGGGTCGCGACGCCCAACCGGCCCGCCTGCACGTCGGCGCCCAACCGGCCCGCCGCGGACCCTGATAGCGCGTCACGCGGCCCCGGGCCTCCAGGCCGTGACGGATTAGCCGCGCCCCAGCCGCTCAGCTCGTCACGCTGCGTCGCCGACCGCGCGCGTGACGCATTGTGCGCGTACATTCGGCGGCCGGGCCGCCGTGGCGAAGGTCCCTGCCGAGCCGAACGGAAGGCGGGCGGCCTCGAGCAGGCCACCCGCCTCCGCCGCAGACGAGTAGACCGGGCCGCTAGACGGTGCTCGGCACGACCGGCGCAGCCGGGGCGACCGGCGTACCCGTATCGCCGGGCAGCGACCCTGCTCCACGCAGCGCGTGGATCGTGCTCCAGAAGGTCTGTCGCGCGGCGCGGATGCTCGCGACGTACGCCTGCTGGGCGGCGCGCACCTGCGCCCGCAGACCCTTCAGCGTGGCCCGCGCCTGCGTGACCGCGGCCCGGTAGGCGGTCCAGTCGCCGGTCTGCCGGGCGCTCTCACGCGCGGCGCGGACGCCTTCCAGCGTCGACTTGACCTGGCCGGCGATCGGCGCGATCGCGGTCTGGTACGTCGCCACCGCCTGGGCGTAGCTGTTCCCGAGCGTGGTGCAGGCCGCGGTGATCTGCGGGACGTCGGCGGCCAGACGCTTGGGCGCGTGACCCGCGGCGACGCGCGCGCACAGCGACGAGGCGACCGGGTAGGTCCGCCAGTAGCTGTGCGGACGGACGTGTGCCGAAGCTGCCGGGGCGGCGACACCGAGGGTCGCGGCGGCCACGGTCAGCGCGGTACGAAACTTCATCGGGTTCTCCTTTCGACGCAGACCTTCGGAAGAACCCATCACACCCTCGATGGTTGCGGTGGGCGCCCCGGCCGACGCCCCCGCCGACACCTCGGTCGACGCCGACCGAAAGCCAGCCACCCCCGCCACCGTTAACCTTGACAGACTCATGTCAAGGTTTGCTAGCCTCCACACCCATGCGTGACTTCCTTGCCGCCACCCGTGAGCGCGTCGTCGTCTTCGACGGCGGGATGGGCGCCACCCTCGAGCAGTACGACCTCAGCCTGGAGGACGACTACCGCCTCCCGGGACGCTGCCACGAGGTGCTCGTCCTCAACCGCCCCGACGTGATCGAGGGCGTGCACACCGAGATGCTCGACGCCGGCGCCGAGGTGGTCGAGACCGACACGTTCCAGGCCTCGCGGCTGAAGCTGTCCGAATGGGGGCTCGAGGACCATACGGTCGAGATCAACCAGAAGGCGGCCGAGATCGCCCGCAAGGCGGCCGGCGAGCATCGCTTCGTGGCCGGCTCGATCGGCCCGACCGGCTTCCTTCCCGCCAGCGACGACCCGACGCTCGGCCAGATCCGCTTCCCCGAGTTGTTCGACGTGTTCACCGAGCAGGCCCACGCGCTGATCAAGGGCGGCGCCGACCTGATCATCATCGAGACCGCCCAGGACATCCTCGAGGTCAAGGCGGCCGTGCTCGGCACCCGGGAGGCGTTCAAGAAAGCGGGACGGAGCGTTCCGATCCAATGCAGCGTGTCGCTGCTCCCCCAGGGCGGCAAGATGCTGCTCGGCACCGACATCGACGCGGTGCTGACCACGCTCGAGGCACTCGACGTCGACGTGATCGGGCTCAACTGCTCGACCGGCCCCGAGGACATGCGCGACGCGATCCGCTTCCTCGGCGAGTTCTCGCCGGTCCCCGTCCACTGCATCCCGAACGCCGGCCTCCCGTTGCAGGGACCCAACGGCGAGACGATCTTCCCCGAGCAGCCCGAGCCGCTGGCCGACGTGCTCAACGAGTTCATCGAGCGCTACGGCATCTCGATCGTCGGCGGCTGCTGCGGCACCACGCCGGCCCACATCGAGGCGCTCGCCGAGCGGGCCGCCACCCACAACCCGGCACCCCGACCGAAGCGGCGCCCGCCCCAGGTCAGCAGCATGATCGCGGCCACCCCGCTGGTCCAGGACCCCACTCCGACCCTGGTGGGCGAGCGCGTCAACTCGCAGGGCTCGCGCAAGGCCAAGGAGATGCTGCTGGGCGACGACTACGACGGCCTGCTCACGGTCGCCGAGGACCAGGTTCAGGGCGGCGCGCACGTGCTCGACGTGTGCGTGGCGCTGACCGAGCGCCCCGACGAGGACGAGCAGATGCGCCAGGTGGTCAAGCGGATCTCGCTCACCCAGCCGGCGCCGATCCAGGTCGACTCGACCGAGCCCGACGTGATCGAGACCGCGCTCCAGCAGATTCCGGGCCGGGCGATCGTCAACTCGATCAACCTCGAGGCGGGCCGCGACAAGCTCGACAAGGTCGTGCCGCTGGCCAAGGCCCACGGCGCGGCGCTGATCGCGCTGACCATCGACGAGGTCGGCATGGCCAAGACCGCCGAGAGAAAGCTCGAGATCGCCCGGCGCATCACCCAACTGTGCTGCGAGGAGCACGGACTCGACCCCGAGCTCCTGATCTTCGACTGCCTGACCTTCACGCTGACCACCGGCGACGAGGAGTGGCGGCCCAGCGCGGTGGCCACGATCGAGGGCATCCGCGAGATCAAGCAGAACATCCCCGGCGTCAAGACGAGTCTCGGCGTCTCCAACGTGTCCTTCGGCGTGAGCATGACCGCGCGCAGCGTGCTCAACAGCGTGTTCCTGCACCACTGCGTCGAGGCCGGGCTCGACCTGGCCATGGTCAACCCGAACCACATCACCCCCTACGCCGAGATCCCCGAAAACGAGCGCGAGCTGGCCGACGACCTGGTGTTCAACCGCCGCGAGGACGCCCTCGAGCGCTTCATCGCCCACTTCGAGTCCAAGGGCGAGGCCGAGGCCGAGGCCGAGAAGGCAGACCCGACGGCCGGCATGGAGCCCGAGGAGGCGCTGCACTTCCACATCCTGCGCCGCAAGAAGGAGGGCGTCGAGGACTGGATCGACCGCAGCGTCGAGAAGATCGGCGCCGTGCCGACGCTGAACGACGTCCTGCTGCCGGCCATGAAGGAGGTCGGCGACAAGTTCGGGGCCGGCGAGCTGATCCTGCCCTTCGTGCTCCAGTCGGCCGAGGTCATGAAGCGCGCGGTCGCCCAGCTCGAGCGCTACCTGGACAAGATCGAGGGCTACACGAAGGGCACGGTCGTCCTGGCCACCGTGTTCGGCGACGTGCACGACATCGGCAAGTCGCTGGTCAACACGATCCTGACCAACAACGGCTACAGCGTGGTCGACCTCGGCAAGCAGGTCCCGATCCAGACGATCATCGACGCCGCGGTCGAGCACAAGGCGACCGCGATCGGCCTGAGCGCCCTGCTCGTGTCGACCTCCAAGCAGATGCCCGCCTGCGTGCAGGAGCTTCACTCCCACGGACATCAGTTCCCGCTGCTGATCGGCGGCGCGGCGATCAACCGCAACTTCGGCTACCGGATCCTCTATCCGAACGGCACCGAGTCCGACGATGTGTACGAGGCCGGCGTGTTCTACTGCAAGGACGCGTTCGAGGGCCTGGCCAAGATGGACCAGCTGGTCGACGGCGAGGCCCGCCAGGCGCTGATCGCCAAGACCCGCGAGGCGGCCAAGCGCCTGCGCGAGCAGCCCGAGCAGCGAGACGACAACGCCCCGCCGGTGACCGACGCCTCGGTGCGCAGCGCGGCCCCCACCGACAACCCGATCCCCGAGCCGCCCTATTGGGGCGCGCGCGAGATCGAGGTCGACATGGACGAGGTCTTCCACCACCTCGACACCCACGTGCTGTTCAAGCTCCACTGGGGCGGGCGCGGGGTCAAGGGCGAGGACTGGCGCCGGCTGGTCGCCGACGACTTCAAGCCGCGCCTGGAGCGCATGTGGCGCGAGCAGACCTACCTGCATCCGCGCGCGGTGCTCGGGTACTTCCCGTGCAACTCCGACGGGAACGAGCTGATCGTGTGGGATCCCGACGCCCCCGGCGAGCGCGAACTGCACCGACTCGTGTTCCCCCGCCAGCCGCGCCACGACCGCATCTGCCTGGCCGACTTCTACCGTCCGGTCGGGTCCGGCGAGATCGACGTGGTCGCGCTCCAGGCGGTCACCGCCGGCGATGCGGTCACCCCGCTGATGGCGAAGCTCGAGGCCGACGGCGAGTTCGCCGAGCAGCTGTTCGTGCACGGGCTCGGCACCCAGACCGCCGAGGGAATGGCCGAGTGGCTGCACTCGCGGGTCCGGTCCGATCTCGGCATCCAGCCCACCCAGGGCCGACGCTACTCGTGGGGCTACCCGGCCTGCCCCGAGCAGTCAGAGCACGAGAAGGTGTTCGATTTGCTCGACGCTCCCCAGATCGGACTGCAGCTCTCCGGCGGCTACGCCGTCGAGCCCGAGCAGTCGACGCTGGCGATCGTCGCCCACCATCCCCAGGCCGTGTACTTCGGGATGAAGTCGGGCTTCCTGCCCAAGACCGACCGCCAGGCCAAGGACGAGCTGATCGCCGGCACCGACAAGGACCCGACGCGCCTGGAGGAGCTCACCGACGCCGAGCCCGAGCCGGCCGACGTGGGTGCCAGCGAGGACGAGGCGGCCCTGGCCCAAACCAGGCTATAGGTGGTCGCTACGACCGCACGCGGGCGGCCGCGCCGGCCCCGGCCGCACGGGAACCACTCGGGCGCGCCGGCAGCTTGACCGGCGTCGTGTGCATCGCCCGGAGCCTGACCTCGCGCCAGGACATCCCTTCCTTGAGCAGCGCCGGCATGCCCATGATGATCGCGGTGGCCACCTCGACCGCCTGGAGGATCACCCCGTAGGCCACGCCGTCGCCGTAGCCGACGTGCCACCCGGTGTGGAGCACGGCGGCGCAGGCGGCCTGGAACACGCCGAGGTTGGCCGGCGTGGCCGGCAGGACCGCTGTGATGTTGACCGCGAACAGCACGGCGGCCGCGGCGCCGATCCCCGCGTGCTTGTCGAGCCCGAGGGCGACGAGCAGGATCCAGCACGACAGGCACTGAAGCGCCCAGGCCGATAGCTGCGCGGCCGTGGCCTGCGCGCCCAGGCGCGGGCGGCGGAACACGATCAGTCCGGCGCGCACGCGGGCGAGGGCGCCGCGAAGCTGCGCGGCCAGCGCGTGCAGGCGCGAGCTCGGCGACCGGCTGCCGGTCCCGCGCAGGAGCACCGGGGCCAGGAGCACGAGGATCAGCAGGACCGCCGGGGCGACCGCGGCCGCCACCAGCGCGTTCTGGTGGCCGTTGAAGAAGTCGACCGAGGAGAACATGATCGCGCCCAGGACGATCAGCGCGACGATGTTCAGCAGCGTCTGCGAGACCACCGTGCCGAGCACGATCGGCAGGTTCTCGCGTGGTCGGCCGGTCCGGCGCGCGACCACCAGCGCGCGCGAAGGCTCGCCCAAACGGGCCGGCAAGGTGGAGGACATCAGCACGCCGATGAAGGTTCCCTGCGCGGCGTCGGACAGCCGCACCCGAGCTTTCGGCAGCGCGGCGCGCAGGATCGCGTGCCAGGAGAACGCGCGCATCATCATCGCGGAGCACATGACCACGAGCCCGAGAAAGACCAGCGTGGGACTCGCGGTGATCAGCGACTTGGCGATGTTGGCCAGCCCGATTTTCTGCAGGGCCAGGAAGGCCAGCACGACGCCGGCGAGCGATACCCCGGCCAAGCCCAGCCGGCGGGCCGCGGCCAGCGCCTTGCTCTGGCGCTGGCGCCCGGTCAACGGGGGCTCGAGGCTCGGCAGACGCTGCGCCGGCACCCTCGGCTTGAGGTCGGCGGGGCGCGTGCCGATCCGCACGGCCGTCCGCTCGAGCGCGCGGGCGGGCGTCGGCGTGGCGACCGCCTCCTCGTAGGCCTCCATCACCTGCTCGGCAACCCGCGGCCACGCGAAGCGGTCCGCGCCGAGGGCGGCGGCTCGCGCCATCGCCGCCCGGTGGACCGGCTCCTCGTACAGGTCGCGCAGGGCCTCGGCGAGCGCCTGGGCGTCACCCCGCGGCACCAGCACGCCGTCGACGCCGTCGCGGACCACGTCGCGGTAACCGGCGATGTCGGAGGCGACCACCGGCGTGCCGGCGGCGAAGGCCTCGGTCAGCACCATGCCGAAGCTCTCTCCGCCCAGGGACGGAGCGCACAGGACGTCGCTTGACTCGAGCTCGCGGCGCTTGGTCTCGTCGTCGACCTTGCCGAGCACGCGCACGTCGCGCATGTCGAGCATCAGCGGCGAGAGCTCCTGAAGCGACGGGCCGATCACGGTCAGCTCGGTCGGGACGTGCTCGCGCAGCGCCTCGAAGGCGCGCAGCAAGAGCGGCAGGCCCTTGCGCTCGACCGCCTGGCCGACGAACACGATCCGCAGCTTGTCCGACTGGGGCCGGAGCGCGGCCAGCGCCGCCTTCTGCGGGTCCACGTGCACCCCGTTGGGGATGACCCGGTAGTGCCCGCCGAAGAAGCGACGGGCCGTCCAGGCGGCCGCCTCGGAGACCGCGATCCGGACGCGAAGGTGGTTGAGCATCCGGCGGGCACCCAGCATGTTGGCGATCCCGTTCGAGACCCGGTTCTCGTTGTACGTGTGGAACGTCCCGACCACGGGCACCCGCGTCCAGTCGGTGATGCACCAGGGCGTCAGCGGCGCGAGCGGCTCGTGCACGTGGACGACGTCGTAGCCGCCGGTCTTCAGCTCCTGGTGGGCGGTGGCCAGGGCGTAGCCGGTGATCGCGATGTTCGACACCGCCTGGTTGGCGGTGAGGCCGATCGTTCGGCCGAGCGGGACGAGGTAGTCGGGAGCGCCCAGTTGCTGCGGCCGCGCGCCGCGATGGAGGACCGAGGCGAACCGGTCAGCCGGATCGAACGGAGCCAGCACCCGGACGTGATGGCCGTCCGCGATGAACTGCTCCGCGAGCGCTTCGATATGCCTCGTGACGCCCCCTGGATACGTCCACGAGTACGGCGACAGGATCGCTACTCGCATGCCCTTACATGGTAGAGGTTGAGGGGGCGCCCCACGGCTCGCGATTATCATCCTTCAGGTCCGTGCCCGTACGACATTTCGTCAAATACACCTTCCTGAAGGTCGACCCGGCCTGGCGCCGGCTCGACGAGGAGCGCCGCGCCGCCGACAAGCGCGAGTTCATCGCCGCCTGCGAGGACTTCGCCGACGGCCACCTGCTGCGTGCCTTCTCGCTGGTCGGAACCCGAGGCGACGCCGATCTGATGCTGCTCAGCCAGGCTCAGAACCTCGAGCGGATCCACGAGTTCCACGTGGTGCTGGCCCAGAGCGGCCTGATGAAGTGGTGCGAGGTCCCCTACTCGTTCCTGGCCATGACCAAGCCGTCCGAGTACTCGGACGAGTCGCGGCTCGAGGTCCGGCCGGGCCACGGCAAGTACCTGTTCGTCTACCCGTTCGTGAAGACCCGAGCCTGGTACGCCCTGCCGGCCGACGAGCGCTGGCGGATCATGCAGGAGCACATCAAGGTGGGCCGCGAGTACCCGTCGGTCGACCTCAACACGAGCTACTCGTTCGGCCTCGACGATCAGGAGTTCGTGGTCGCCTTCGAGACCGACAACCCGGCCGACTTCCTCGACCTGGTCCAGCGCCTGCGCACCACCGAGTCGAGCTCCTACACCCTGCGCGACACGCCCACGTTGACCTGCATCGCGTGCTCGGTGCAGCGGGCGCTGGGCGCGCTGGACGGCGCCGCCCTGACCCTGACCGAATCGCTCTAGGGTCGTTGCCGGCCGCCGACGCCAAGGCGACCGCTGCCCTGGGCGAGTCGGACCGCGTCATGCGCGAGCTGATCGAGGAGGTCGGCCCGCTCGGGGACTTCTTCGCGGGCCGCCCGACCGACCACTACGGCACGCTGGTCCGCTCGATCGTCGGGCAGCAGCTCTCGACCACGGCAGCCGGCGCCATCTACGCCCGCCTGGTCGACCGCTTCGGCGGGCATCCCCCGACTCCCATGGAGGTGCTGGCCGACGACCCCGACGCGCTGCGCACGGCGGTCGGCCTGAGCCACGCCAAGGTCCGGTATCTGCGCTCGCTGGCCGAGCACATCCTCGACGGCTCGCTCCAGCTCGACCGGCTGGGCGAGCTGCCGGACGAGGAGGTGATCGCCGCCCTGACAGCGGTCAGCGGCATCGGCCCGTGGAGCGCCCAGCTGTTCCTGATGATCCATCTGAGGCGACCCGACGTCCTCCCGTCGGGCGACCTCGGCATCCGGCGCGCGGTCATGATCCGCTACGGGCTGCCGGCGATGCCGAAGCCGGCCGAGGTCGACGCCATCGGCGAGCGCTGGCGCCCTTACCGGACGCTCGCCTCGATGTACCTGTGGCGGTCGCTGCGCACGACGCCCGTGTGACGCGAACGTCGCGAACGTCGCGGCCGTCGCGGAGAGCGGCGCCGATTCCACACCGTGGCCCCCAGGTGAAGGTCCGTCGTCACCCCCCGGTGAACCGTCCGTGGTCACCCTGGCTTCGCGAGATCTTCTCGAGGCGCCGACGCCGCTCTCCTTACATGACGTGCAACAAACCTGTCATAAGCTCCTCAAGGAGTCAATCCCTGAGGACAACCGTTGTACTGGACGCCGGCGGAGCACCCGTACAAACGTCCAGGCCGGCGTTCCTGCGCGCGGATTTACCGCCCCTCGGACATCCCTGTCCGAGGACGACGGTGTGGGGCGCGGCGCCTCGCTCGCGGTAGCGGCAGCTGGGCCGTGCGATACGCGCTGGGCGCCTGACGCGTGGTGCCTCGGCACTATCCAGCACCCACCCCAGCGGCGCAAGGGACCCGCCGATCACAGGTTGTTAACGAACGTAACGAACGGGGGGCGGCGGCGCCAGAGCGGCGCGCGATAGCGCGCACGGATGCAAGTCCCACCGGCCCGTCAGGCCCGGCGAGACGCGGTCCGGCAGTCCTCAGACGGCGGAGACTTCTTCCTCTTCGGCGACCCGGAACGAGGAGCCGCAGCCACAAGCCGCGATCACGTTCGGGTTGTCGACCTTGAAGCCAGCGCCCTGGAGGCCGTCGACGAAGTCGATCACGGAGCCCTTCACGTAGGGCAGGCTCGGCTGGTCGACCAGCAGGCGGATGCCCTTGTCCTCGAACACCTCGTCGCTCTCGCGCTGCTCGTCGAAGGCCAGCGCGTACTGGAAGCCCGAGCAGCCGCCGCCCCGCACGCCGACCCGCAGCCCGGCCGTCTCGGCCACCGCGCTCTGGGAGGCGAGGAACTCGCGAACCTTCTCGGCGCCCTTGTCGGTGAGTGTGATCATCGAGGTCAATATCGGCTCCTTGCTTCATTCAGTATAGCGATGGCATCTCGCTACGCTAAGGGCATGTCAGCCAGTGGAGCAGACGCCACGCCCGACGAGCTCAAGCAGCGCATCGAGGCGGGGATTCCCGGTGCCACCGCCGAGGTGACCGGCGACGGCCACCACTTCAACGCGGTGGTCAGCGCACAGGCCTTCCAGGGCCTGTCCCGGATCGCCCAGCACCGCCTCGTCTACGACGTGTTCGGCGCCGAGGTCGGGGACCGCATCCACGCCCTGTCCATCCAGACCAAGACGGAGGCCACCGCATGAGCGACGAGATGACCAACACGCTGCGCGACCAGATCCAGAGCGCGATCGACGAGAACCCGGTGATCCTGTTCATGAAGGGCACGCCCGATCAGCCGATGTGCGGCTTCTCCGCCCGCACCGTCGCGATCCTCCAGTCGGCCGGCCGCCCCTTCGCCGCGGTCAACATTCTTCCCGATCCGCGGATCCGCCAGGAGCTCTCGGCCGTGTCGAACTGGCCCACGATCCCGCAGCTGTTCATCGACGGCGAATTCGTCGGCGGTTGCGACATCGTCACCGAGATGTACGAGTCGGGCGAGCTCCAGCAGGCCCTCGGCGTCGAAGAGGCTCCGGCCGAGCCCGCGCCGGCGCCCTCGGCCCCCGAGCCCGCGCCGCTCACGATCGAGAATCGCCTGTAAACGGGGTTTTGGGGGCCGCGCTCCGCGCGGCGTCCGTGGGACCGGCGAGGGCCCGTCCTGTCCCGGGTCGCGGGCCGGTTAGCATCGCGCGATGCCAACCGTTCGCGCCACACGGGAAGGCGTGGTCGCGCTCCGCTTCGAGGACGGCGTGCTCCGGGCGATCGATCAGACCGAGCTTCCCTGGCGCGAGCGCGAGCTCGAGCTGCGCAGCGCCGAGGAGGTGGCGATTGCCATCCGCCGCCTCCAGATCCGCGGCGCGCCGCTGATCGGAGTGGCCGCGGCCTACGGCGTCGCGCTCGAGCTCATCCGCGATCCCACGCCGGGGGCCGTCGACCGGGCCTGCCTGACCCTCCGCACCGCGCGGCCGACGGCGGTCAACCTGGCCGTCGCGGTCGACCGCGTGCACGGGGCGATTCGCGAGGCGCCCGCCCGCGACCAGGCCGCCACCGCGCTCGCGGAGGCGCGAAGGATCCACGCCGAGGAGGAGGCGGCCAGCTCCGCGATCGCCGCGCACGGCGCCGATCTCCTGGCCGGCACCGCGCGGATCCTCACCCACTGCAACACCGGCGCGCTGGCGGCTCCCGGGCGGGGCACGGCGCTGGCGGTGATCGCCGAGCTGGCCGATCGCGGCGGCCTGGAGAAAGCCATCGCCACCGAATCGAGGCCGCTCCTCCAGGGCGCCCGCCTGACCGTGTACGAGCTGGGCCGACTCGGCATCCCCCACGAGCTCGTGGTGGACTCGGCGGCATCCGGGCTGATCGCGGCCGGTGCCGTCGATGCCGTGATCGTCGGCTGCGACCGCGTGGCGGCCAACGGCGACGTGGCCAACAAGGTCGGCACCTACGGGCTGGCCCTCGCCGCGCGCGCCGCCGGCCTTCCGTTCGTGGTCGCCGGCCCGACCTCGACGATCGACTTCGCCACCGCCACCGGCGCCGACATCACGATCGAGGAGCGCGACGCGGACGAGGTCCGACACGCGGCCGGCCGGCTCCTGACGCTCGACGGCACCCCCTGCCGCAACCCGGCGTTCGACGTGACGCCGGCCGATCTGGTCACGGCGCTGGTCACCGAGCGCGGGGTGGCGCGCCCGGAATACGAAGCGTCACTCGCCACCTGGCGCGACGCCCGACCGCTACGGCGCTGACGCCGGCCGGGTCCGGCGGTAGGCGAGATGCTCGACGATCCGCCGCGAGTCGCAGATCGCCTCGCCTTCTATCACCAGCACCGGCACCCGGCGCTGCCCGGTCAGCGCCTCGACCTCCGGCCGGCGCGAGCGGCGCTGCGGGACCACCACTTGCTCGAACGCGATCCCGTCCCTGGCCAGCGCGCGGGCGACCTTGCCGCACGGGCACAGCCAGTTGGTCGGCGTCGTGCAGCGGTACAGCGTGGCCACGGATACCTACCGCCAGCCCAGCGGTGACCGGCGGACCATCGCCCCGGCCAGCCTCAGAGCCACCGGCTGCCGCGACCCCGGCGGCGCGATCCGCTCCCTGTCGCGCTGGCGATACCAGGCGATGGTCTCCTCCAGGCAGTCCTCATGCGGCGAGGTCTTCCAGCCCAGCTCGCGCTTGGCCTTCGCGCTCGAGAACGCCCAGTGCAGCGAGGCGGCCCGGATCTCGGCGGGCGCCGGCAGCCACCCGCCGGCCACCGGCTGTCCGGCGCGGGCTATGGCCAGTGCCACCGTCACCGGGAGCTTGATCGGCGGCGGCTCGACCCCCGACAGGCGCGCCAGGTCGTTGAACAGACGGTCGAGGGTGAAGTTCCGGTTGCCGAGTATGTAGCGCTGGCCCGGCGTGCCTCGCTCGTCGGCCAACAGGTGGCCCCGCGCCACGTCCTCCACACCCACCACGTTCAGCGTCCCGTCCACGTAGGCGGGGATCTGGCGGCGCAGGAAGCGCCGGACGAGCACGGTCGAGGACCGGCCCGGGTCGCCGGCGCCGAGGACATGGGCGGGATTGACGATCACCACGGCCAGACCGCGCTCGGCCAGGCCGAGCGCGACCGTCTCCGCCTCCCGCTTGGAGTCCACGTACGGGATCCCGTAGCGCGCCGCGTTCCAGACGTTGGTCTCGGTGGCCACCGATCCCTTGCGCGCCGGCCCGACCGCCGCCACCGACGAGGTGTGCACGACGCGCTCCACGCCGGACCGAAGTGCCTCCTCGAGCACGATGCGCGTCCCCTCCACGTTCAGCGCGAACGTCGCCGCGCGAGGCAGCCGGAGGTTGGTCGTCCCCGCCAGGTGGAACACCCTGTCGATCCCGTGCATGGCCTGCCGCACCGACCGGCGATCGCACACGTCGCCCACCACGGTCACGAGCTCAACCCCATCCAATGCCTGAAGGTCGGAGCTCGGCCGGACCAGCGCTCGCACGTCGTCGCCCCGCTCCGCCAGCAGCCGGGCGACGTGGGAGCCGAGAAAGCCGGTCGCGCCGGTGACGAGGGTGCTGGGCAACTTGTCCTCCTCGTCCGCCGTAACGTCGAAAGAAGGCCGAGCCGGGTCGCGGCTCAGCGACCGCCCTGCCGCCGCCGGCGCCCCCCGAAGGCGAGCGCACCGAGCGCGGCGATCCCTCCGCCCAACACGAATCCGGCGATGCCGGCGCCGATCAGCACCTCGCGTTGATGGCGGCGGATCTGATCGCGCCAGTCCATCAGCTCACCCACCTCGCCGCGCAGCTTCTCGAGCGAGTGGCCAAGCTGCTGGCGGTTCTGCTCGATCGAGGCGCGGATCTCCTCCGGCGAGCGGGTGGCCATCAGACGTCGACCTCGCTCTTGGTGGCGACCGTCTCACGGATCTGCTTGGCCTCTTCGATGGCCATCGTGGGCACGGGCGGCCCGCGCCTGAGCAGGCGCGAGGCGATCACGAAGGCCAGGATGGCCAGCACGGCAAGGATGCCGAACACGATCGCGAAGCCCTCCCAGATACTCCCCGCGCCGGGGACGAGGACGGCATTGAGCCCCCAGGCCAACGCCTCGAGGCCGATGAAGATCGCGAACACCCCGAACACGGCGCCGGCGGCCACCGCGATTACCCCCTTGAGCAGGGTGGTGGCCTTGCGGCCGACCTCGGCCTTGGCCAGCTCGATCTCCTCGCGGATCAGGTTGCTGATCCGGTCCGAGACCTCGGTGACCGTATTCACCAGGCTGTCTGATTTACCGTTGTTAGCGGGCAAGGCGCTTGAGGATCATCGCGAGGAACAGGCCGCCGGCGAACGCGGCGCCCACGACGGTTTCGGGTCGTTCGTTGGCCAGCACGAGCGCGCGCTCCTGCACGCTCACGCCCCCGGCAGCCGTCGCCGACGGGCCGCCGGCCGTGCCAGGTGTGTCGTCCGTGGGCTGGCCGGTCGAGGTCTGGGCGTCTTCGGTCACTCGGGCGGTTCTTCGCCGAACACGCGCGTCCAGATGATGGTGGCCACCCGCGTGGACACGAGCGTCGCGAGCGCGCCGGTTCCGGCGAGCAAGCCCGACCAGAGCAGACGCTTGATCAAGGGGCTCTCAGTCATCGCTAGCGGATTCAATCAGACGGGGAGGCGACGACATCCGGTGCCGTCTCCGGCTCGCGCTCGAGCCCGCGGCAGATCGTCTCGACGATCATCGTCTTGGCCCCCTCGAGCTCGTCGTCGCCGACCGCGTCGCGGTCGAAGATCCAGCGCGTGAGCACCTGCTCGATCGAGCCGTAGAAGGCCAGCGCTCCGAACTCGGGCGTGATCTCGGGCCGGAAGATGCCCTCGGCCTGGGCCCGGGCCACGATCTCCGCGATCTGCTCGTAGGCCTCCCGGATCTTGGACAGGTGGGTGCGCCCGAACGTGTTGGCCGCGCGGGTGACCTCGACCACGATCACCTTCATCAGCTCAGGCTCGTGACGGTACGAGTCGACGATGAACCCGGCGATCGCACCCAGCTTCTCGCGGGGCGAGCGTTGCGAGCGATCCGCCTCGGCGATTGCCGCCAGCATCACGTTCCAGCGCTCCAGGAACAGCGTGTCGAGGATCTCGTCCTTGGAGGAGAAGTAGTGGTAGACGAGCCCGTAGGCGACGCCGGCCTCGTCGGCGATATCCGACACCCGGCAGGTGTGGAAGCCCTGCCGCGCGAACACCCGCATCGCGGCGTCGAGGATCATCCGGCGCTTGTCGGCGGCTGCCGTCCCGGACGCGGCCATCACACCTTCCAGCCGTAGACGTCGGTCCGGCGATGCGCAAGCGCCGGGATCCGCCGCCGCACGCTGTGCAGCGTTTCGAAGTCGAGGTCGGCGACGATCGCCGTCTCGGTGTCGGGCGCCGAGGCGAGCACGAGCCCCCACGGATCGATGATCATCGAGCGGCCGCCGGCGCGGTTACCCGGCGGATGGGCGCCGATCTGATTTGGCGCGATCACGAAGCATTGGTTCTCGATCGCCCGGGCGCGGAGCAGCACCTCCCAGTGGTCGCGCGTCGTCGCCAGCGTGAACGCGGCGGGGACGAGGATCACGTATGCGCCGCGCATTGCGAGCATCCGGTAGAGCTCGGGAAAGCGAACGTCGTAGCAGATGCTCATGCCCATCCGGGTGCCGTCCGGCAGCTCCGAGACCACGACCTCGTCGCCCGCGTCCTCGTGAGCCGACTCGGCGTACACGTCGCCGTCGACCTCCACGTCGAACATGTGGAGCTTGCGATACACGGCGCGGACGGCGCCGTCGGCTCCGACGTGCACGCTCGTGTTCGCGGCCTTCGTGCGTCCGTCGGTCCGCTCGACGATCGAGCCGGCCACGAGATCGATCCCCAGCTCACGCGCCGTCGATTGCGCCCACTGGATGCACCTCCCGTCGAGTGGCTCGGCTCCCGCGGTCATGTGCTCATCGGTCCCGAGCACGCTCCACTTCTCCGGGAGAACCACGAGCTCGGCCCCCTGCGCGGCGGCGTCCCTCACCAACCGGTCGGCGGTCTCGAGATTGCGGTCGGTGTCCTCGGTGGCGTTGAGTTGAACGGCGCCGACGCGCACGGCGCCCTCCCGTAGTCGATTGACCAGTCAGTCAGCCAGTTTACCCGCGGCGGGATCCGCATATCGCGCCGGCGCGGCATCACGCCATGAACGTGCCGCTCTGCACGGCGCCGGCCGGCCCGGCCACCGCGCCGGACTCGAGCAGCGCGTCCACCTCGGCCTCGCCGTACCCGGCTTCTGTCAGCACCTCGCGCGTGTGCTCCCCGAGCCCCGGTCCCGGTGCCCGCGTCGGGTCCCCCGGCGTGCGGCTCAGCTTGAACGGCAGCCCCAGCAGCCGGACGGGCTGCTCGGCACCGGGCTGATCGAGCGTGACCACCATCTCCCGCGCCGCGACCAGGTCGCCCTCGAGCGCCTCGTCCAACCCGAGCACGGGTTCCAGGCAGCAGTCGTGCTCGGCGGAGAACGCGCGCCACTGCTCCCGGGTGCGCGCGGCGAAGATCTCGCACAGCGCGCGGTGCGCCTCCGAGCCCGGCGGGTCGAACGCGTGGTCGGCCAGGTCCTCCCGGCCCACTCCCCGGCAGAACGTGCTCCAGAACTTGGGCTCGAGCGCGCCGAGCGTGACGTACCCGTCGGCACACCGGTAGGGGCGGTAGCACACGATCCCGCCGGCCAGCCGCAGCTCGCCGCGACGCGGGACCGACCCGCCGGCCAGCATCTCCCCCGCCAGCATGGCCAGCAACGACAGAGAGCCGTCGAACATCGAGCAGTCGACGAGCTGGCCCTGACCGGAGCGGTCGCGTTCCCGGAGCGCGATCAGCACTCCGACCACCGCCATCAGCGCGCCGCCGCCGAGGTCGGCGACCTGGGCGGACGAGGGCGCCGGCGGCCCGTCGGCCTCGCCGCTCAGCCCCAGGATGCCGTTCAGCCCCAGGTAGTTGAGGTCGTGCCCGGAGCGCTCCCGCCCCGGGCCGTCCTGGCCGTACCCCGTGATCGCGGCGTAGACGAGCCCGGGATTCTCCGCCCGCAGGCGCTCGTAGCCGACCCCGAGGCGGTCGAGCACGCCGGGACGGAACGATTCGAGCAGCACGTCGGCGTCCCGGACCAGGCGCAGCAGCACCGCCTTGCCCTCCGCGGACTTCAGGTCGATCCGGATCGAGCGCTTGCCCCGGTTGAGCGAGAGGAACAGCGCGCTGCGGGCGCTGGGCTCGACCCCCTCGTAGTAGGGGGGCGCCCAGCGCACGTAGTCGCCCAGCCCGGTGTCCTCGACCTTGATCACGTCGGCGCCGAAATCGGCCAGCAGCATCGAGCAGAACCCGCCCGGCAGCAGCCGGGTGAGATCGAGGACCTTCAGCCCCTCAAGCGGCAGGCTCATGGGCGGTGAGGGTGGGTGGGTGCGACCGCACCGCGAGCAGCGCGCGGGCCTCGTCCACGGTGGCCGGGCGCCGGCCGAGCTCTTCGGTCAGCCGCCGGGCCGTGGCGATCAGCTCCCCGTTCGATCGGGCCATCTCGCCATCGGGCAGATAGAAGTTGTCCTCCAGGCCGACCCGGATCGAGCCGCCGAGCGTGAGCGCCGCCGCCACCAGCATCCACTGCTCACGCCCGATCCCGATCACCCCCCAGTGATGGCCGCCCGCCCCCACCGCCTGGAGGTTGTCGGCCATCGCGGCGAGGTTGCGGGCGGTGGCCGGAATCCCCCCGACGACGCCCATCACGAAGTCCGCGTGCAGCGGCGCGTCCAGCAGGCCCATATCCACCAGCGGCGCCAGCGAGCCCACGTGTCCGAGGTCGAAGCACTCGTGCTCGGGCTTGATGCCCAGGCGGCGCATCGCCTCGAGCAGCTCGATGATCTCGTCGAAGGGGTTGGCGAACACGAACTTGAACACGAAGTCCTTGCGGCTGCGCGAGTACTTGGCGTAGTTCATCGAGCCCATGTTGAGCGCCGCCACCTCGGGCCGGCCGGCCTCCAGATAGGCGATCCGCTTGGCCACCGGCACCCCCACCGTTCCGGTCGAGAAGTTGATGATCGCCCCGTCGCCGACCTCGGCCCGGATCGCGTCGCGGATCGCCACGAAGTCCGCGGCCTCGTAGGACGGCGTCCCGTCCGGCCGCCGGGCGTGGATGTGGATGTGGACGCCGCCCTCGTCGACGATCCGGCGCGCCTCGGCCGCGTATTCCTCGGGCGTGTACGGGATCGCCGGGCACTGGTCGCGGTTGGCGATCGCGCCGCTGATCGCGCAGGTGATTACGACGGGATCGGTCATGCTCATAGGAGAACCAACGCCGGAGTTTCGCACCAGCGAAACTCCCAAGGGAATCGACGCAGTCGATTTCCCTTAGACGCAGTCGATTCCCCTTAGACGCAGTCGATTCCCCTTAGACGGGCACCACGCCGTTTCGCTTCCACGGCCGCTCGACCCGCTTGCCCGCCGCCAGCTCGAGGGCGCGGCAGATCGTCTGGCGCGTCTCGCGCGGGTCGATCACGTCGTCGATCATGTCGTTGCCGGCCGCCACGTACACGTCGATGATCTGGCGGAAGCTGTCGATCAGCTCGCGGCGCTTGGCCGCCGGGTCCTCGGCCTCCTGCACCTGCTTGCGGAAGATGATCTCGACCGCGCCTTCGGCCCCCATCACGCTGATCTCGGCCGACGGCCAGGCGACGATCAGGTCGGGCTCGTAGGCGCGGCCGCACATCACGTAGTAGCCGGCGCCATACGCCTTGCGGAGCACGACGGTGATCTTGGGCACGGTGGCGTTGGCGGTCGCGTAGAGCATCTTGGCCCCGTGGCGGATGATCCCCGCCTGCTCGACCTTGGTCCCCACCATGAAGCCCGGCACGTCCATCAGGTAGACGAGCGGGAGGCCGTAGGCGTTGCACAGGTTGATGAAGCGCGCCGCCTTGTCGGCCGAGTCGTTGTCGAGGATCCCGCCGAGCTGGCGGGGCTGGTTGGCCACGATCCCGGCCGGGCGCCCCCCGAACCGGGCCAAGCAGGTGATGATCGTCCTGGCCCACTGCGGCTTGAGGTCGAAGTAGACGCCGTCGTCGACGATCCGGCGGATCACCTCGTACATGTCGTAGGGCTTGCGGTTGGAGTCCGGCAGGACGTCGAGCAGCTCCTCGTCGCCCCGGTCGACCGGGTCGGTGGTCGGCTTGACCGGCGGGGGCTCCTCGCAGTGCTGCGGGAAGTAGCCCAGGTACTCCTTGATCGCCTCGATGCAGGCCGGGTCGGACTCGACCTCCAGGTCGCCGACGCCCGACTTGCGGCAGTGCACGCGCGAGCCGCCCAGCTCCTCCTGGGTGACGTCCTCGCCGACCGCGGCACGGACCAGATGCGGCCCGGCCAGCGCCATCGAGCCCCGGCCCCGCACCATCGGCACGAAGTCGGCCAGCCCGGGGATGTAGGCGGTGCCCGCCGCGCAGGGTCCCATCAGCGCCGCGATCTGGGGCACGACGCCCGACGCGACGACCTCCTCGCGGAACAGATGGCCCGAACCGGCGAACAGCGATCCGACCGCCTCCTGGATCCGGGCGCCGGCCGAGTCGAGCAGCCAGATCATCGGGATGCGCTTGGTCAGGGCCAGCTCGCGCAGCCGGGTCACCTTGAGCTCGCCGGTCATCCCCATCGAGCCGGCCATCACCGTGAAGTCGTACGCCGCCACCGCGGCCAGCCGCCCGTCGATCTTGCCGTACCCGGTCACCACTCCGTCGGCCGGCGCCTCCTTGCCGTCCATCGCCCGCTGGGAGAAGTGCGGGCGGCCATGGATCCCGAGCTCGACGAACGTTCCGGGGTCGATCAGCAACTCGATCCGCTCCCGCGCGGTCAGCTTGTCCTGCGCGTGCTGGGCGGCGATCTTCTCCTCGCCGCCGCCGAGCCTGATCCGCTCCCGCCGGGCACGCAGATCCTCGGCCAGCGGGCGAAGCAGGGTGGTGGGCGCGTCGGTGGTCATGACAGGCGGTGATTCACGACGCGCGTCAATCTACCGGCGCACGCGCCCGGCAGCGCTCGTACACTTCACGTCTCAGATGCGCGCGGGAAGGCAGCAGGGGACCGTTGCTGTGGCCGTGGCTGCGGCAGTCGTCGCCGCCACCGCGCTCGCCGGCTGCGGCGCGACGCGCGCGATCAGCGGGGCGGTCGATCCGGTCGCGCAGGCCGCGACGACCACATCGCACGCCGCCGGCTACCACATGTCGGCGACGATCGATGCCACCGGCGCCGGAGCCACGGTGCACGGGACGATGGCGGGCGTGATGGACACCATGCGACACACGGGTGCCTTCACCCTGCGCGAGTCGCTGGCCGGTCGCTCCTTCTCCGTCCGCGAGCGCCTGTCCGGGAAGATCGTCTACATGCAGCTGCCGAGTCAGCCGGCGCTCCAGTCGCTGACCGGCGGCAAGCCATGGGTCGAGCTGGACTTCGGCCGCGCGCTCGGGGCGTTCGGATTGGGCGGGTTGCCCACCCAGGGCACCGACCCCGCGCAGTTCATCGACTATCTGCGCACGGTCGGCGCCAAGCCCACGCGAGTGGGGACCGAGACGATCGACGGCGCGCAGACGACGCACTATCACGTGCTGGTCGACCTCGACAGCTACCCGAAGCTGTTCCCGCCGGCCAGGCGCGCCGCCGCCGCCCGTGGCGTGGCCACGCTGGAGAGCGCGATCGGGACGCACACGATGCCGATGGACGCATGGGTCGACTCCCGCAACCTGCTTCGGAGGATGAGCTTCTCGTTCGGCGAGTGCGTCCAGTCCCAGCGGCTGAAGCTCGGGATGACCATGAACCTCTCGGACTACGGTCCCCAGACGGTTCCCCCGGCCCCTTCGCCGTCGGAGGCGTACGACCTCACGCCGCTCATCCTGAAGTCGCTGAAGAGCTACAAGCCGGGGACCTGCGGCGCCGTGACCTAGGCCTTAGCGGCCCTTCCACTCAGGCTCGCGCTTCTCGAAGAACGCGCGCACGCCTTCCTGGATGTCCTCGGTCGAGAACGCGATCGTCAGCTGCGCGCGCAGGAAGTCGAGCGCGTCGAGGAAGGCCAGGTCCTGCTGACGGAACATCGCGTCCTTGCCCAGCTTCATGAGCAGCGGCGACTTGGCGGCCAGCTTCTCGGCCCACTCGCGCACGCCGTCCTCGAAGTCCTCGGCCGCGAACACCCGGTTGACGATGCCGATCTGCGCCGCCTCGGCGGCCGAGATCTGCTCGCCGAGCAGCAATAGCTCGTTGGTCTTCTTGCGCGGGACGTTGCGGTAGATCAGCGCCATGATCATGAACGGGAACACGCCTACGTTGATCTCGGGCGTGCCGAACCGGGCGCCCTCACGGGCCAGGATCAGGTCGCAGGCCAACGCGATGCCCAGCGCGCCGGCCAGCACGTGCCCGTTGGCCGCGCAGATCGTCGGCTTGCCGAGCTCGCCGATCAGCCGGAAGAGCCGCGGGAAGCGCTCCGTCCCCAGGTGCTTCTCGACGAGCGTGGTGTCGCCCGCGAACCCGGCCAGGTTCGCGCCGGCCGAGAAGATCCGCTCGTGGGTGGAGGTCAGCACGACGCAGCGTACGCCGGCATCGTCGCGCGCCGCCCGGAGGGCCGCGATCAGATCGTCGAGCAGCTCGTCGGACAGCGCGTTGCGCGTGTCCGGCTGGTCCAGGGCGATCGTCGCGACCCCCGCGGGCGACACGTCGTAGCGGAGCGTGGCGTAGGGCATGGCGTGGAAGCCTACGGCGCTCCGGTAGCGTGCAGCACCATGGCCACCGCAGACGTCCTCAAGCCCGACTTCGCCACCCGGCGCAGTCACTTCATCTTCACCGACGACCACGATCAGCTGCGCGAGTCGATCCGGCGCTTCGTGATCAAGGAGCTCCAGCCCCACGCCGAGGAGTGGGAGGAGAGCACCTTCCCCGACTGGGTGTTCGAGCGGATGGGCGAGCTGGGCTTCCTCGGCCTGGACAAGCCGGTCGAGTACGGCGGCCAGGGCGGCGACTACTACACGTCATTGGTGTTGGCCGAGGAGCTCGTCCACGCCCACTGTGGCGGGCTCGGGATGGGCGTCGCGGTCCAGACCGACATGACGATCCCACCGATCCTCAAGTTCGGCACCGAGGAGCAGAAGCAGGAATGGGCGGTGCCCGCGATCGCCGGTAAGAGGATCCTGTGCCTCGGCATCACCGAGCCCGATGCCGGCTCGGACGTGGCGGGCATCAAGACCCGGGCCGTCCGCGACGAGACGACCGGCGAGTACGTGATCAACGGCTCGAAGACGTTCATCACCAACGGGCACCGGGCGCACTGCATCGTGCTCGTGACCAAGACCGACCCCGACGCCGGCTACGACGGCTTCACGCTGATCCTGGTCCCGATGGACTCGCCGGGGGTGATCCGCGAGAAGCGCCTGCAGAAGCTCGGCATGCACGCCTCGGACACCGCCCTGCTCGCCTTCCAGGACGTCCGCGTCCCTGACTCGGCCGTGCTCGGCCAGGTCGGCAAGGGCTTCTACCACATCATGTGGGAGCTTCAGGGCGAGCGGCTGATCGGCGCCGCCGGCTCGGTGGCGGGCGCCCAGCACGTGTTCGACCGCACGCTCGCCTACGCCAAGGAACGGACCGCCTTCGGCCGCCCGATCGGGCGCTTCCAGGCCATCCGTCACAAGTTCGCGGAGATGGCGACCAAGATCGAGACCGCCCGCCAGATGGTCTACACCACGGCCTGGCGCTTCCAGAACGGCGAATATCCCGTGCGCGAGATCACCATGGCCAAGCTGTACGCGGCGCGGATCGCCGTCGAGGTGGCCGATGAGTGCATCCAGATCCACGGCGGCAACGGCTACATGAAGGAGTACGGGATCGAGCGCTCCTGGCGCGATCTGCGCCTGAACCGGATCGGCGCGGGCAGCGACGAGATCATGCTCGAGGTGATCGGCCGCTCCTACGGCCTTTAGCCTCTTGGACGAATTACCGATGGCCGACGGCTGAGGCCGGCGGTACATTGCCGGTGCGACGAAAGCGACCGGAAGTTGCGACCGTTGCTTGACCTGTATTAGGGGGCAGGGCGCGCACTCGTGCCGCAAGGTGTCAGACACCCGCGGCCGGGTCCGGCCGCGGGCGTGGGCACACAACTTGGGGGTAGGACGTGTCACATGCCGTTCTGCCGTGGCTAGTCCCGTAAAGGGAGGAACCATGCCCGAAGTCATGCGATGACTACCGTGGGCAGCACCGGGGCCCGTCCCGCGAACTGAACCGCGAGACGGGCCTCGTTTCGTTGGTCAGGGCCGGCGGATTCCCGTTGCCGCCGGCGTGCGCGCCTGCCCGAGCTCGCCGGTCGCTACCGGAACCTGGCCGGATCGACGAATACGTCGTCGACCTGCGAGTTCCCGGTGAGCGCGGTGAAGCGAAGGGCGACCTGCGGAACGCCGCGCGCAAGCAGCGTATTGACGACGCTCTGTACCTGGGCGGCGGTCAGCATCGGCAGCAGCGTCGGCGCCCAGTTCGGGCTCAGGGCCACCGCGCTGATCGGGACCGTCGTCGGGCCGAGCAGCGGCTCGTTGTAGACGATCGAGACGAGCACCGTCGAGAGCAGCCCGTTATTCCTGGCGAAGAACCGGAAGGTCGGATAGGCGAAGTCGACGCACGTGTACGGCGACTGAGCGCTTGCGCCGGCGGGCAGGTCGAGCGAGGATCTGCCAACCGAGCCGGTCGCGCCGAACGGCTCGCTTCCGGCGACCACATGGGCGCCGCCGGTCAGCTTCCAGCCGGCCAGACTGCCCTCGAAGCCCCCGCCCGGGACAGCCTTGTAGGAGTTCGAGTCGCCCCACGGCGCGAACGGCTGCGTCAACGGGGCGTTGTCGCAGGAATCGGTGTTGATCAACGTCGCCTTCGCGGAGGCGGCGGGAAGAACGACCAGGGCCAGCCCGCCCAGCAGACCCGCGAGAAGCAGGCGCCGGCGCGGCGAATTCAGGGACACAGAATGACTGAACAAGTAGAGCCCTCCTTGGCTTTACTGGCAGCCGAGCCATCTCACATCCCGTGAGACCTCTTGCTTTGCGTCCCCGGCTCGCGCCAGGTTTGCCCTTTTCAGTTGGGTTACGCCATCTTGATCGGGCGCGGCCGGCCCAGACGGAGCGAATTGGCCCGACTCTCGACAGATGTATGAGAAATCGGTAGGTCTGCGGCGGCTTGCTAAGGCATGACCCCGCATGGATCGATATCTCCGCGGAGATGTCATTTGATCCGAGCTTCGAAGAGCAGGAGCTGCTGGCGGAGACGACGGAGCGCGAGGGCACGCGCATGACCGCCCGCGAACTCGTCACGGGAGGAACCGCCGCGGCGGCCTTCGCCGCGTGCGTGGCGGGATTGTGGCTGCTTCGCCCGCCGCACAGCTTCGCGCTCGTGCCAGCGCTCGTGTGCTTCCTCGTGCTGGTCCTGGCGATGCTGGTGCGCTTCGACACCCCCTTCGGTTTCACCGACGCGACGCAGTTGGGCTTCGTCCCGCTGCTGTTCGCGCTGCCGCTCGCGCTCGTCCCGATCGCGGTTGCGCTGGCGCTGGCGATCAGCTGGCTGCCGGACGTGAGGACCCGCGACCTGCCGCCCGCACGGCTGCTCCAGGTCGCCTGGAACGCGTTCTTCGCGGTCGGCCCGGTTGCCGTGCTCGTGCTCGCGCACGTCGAACCCGGCCACGCCGGACCGGCCATCCTGCTCGCCGCGCTCGCGAGTCAGTTCGCCTTCGACCTTGCGGCGGTGGCCTTGCACGCCGCCAGGCTCGGGCGCGCAAGCGTCTCCTCGCTCCTGCACATGAGCTGGATCCACGCGATCGACGCGGCCCTGTCCTGCATCGCGCTCGTGGTGGCCGAGGACGTCCACACTGCGCCCGTCGCCGCGCTCTCGCTCATCCCGCTGCTCGGCCTCCTCGCCGTATTCGCCCGCGAGCGCCATCACCGCCTCGAGGGCATGCTCGAGCTCTCGAGCGCCTACCGCGGCACCGCGCTCGTGCTGGGCGACGTGATCGAGGCTGACGACGGGTACACCGGCGAGCACTGCAAGAGCGTCGTCGGCCTCTGCCTCGAATTGGCCCAGCACCTCGGCCTCGGGCCGGAGCGCCAGCGCAACCTCGAGTTCGCCGCGCTGCTCCACGACGTCGGCAAGATCGCCATCCCGAAGGAGATCATCAACAAGCCCGGCAAGCTCGACCCCCACGAGTGGACGATCATCAAAACCCACACGCTCGAGGGCCAGAAGATGCTCGAGCGCGTCGGCGGGTTCATGCGCAAGGTCGGGATGATCGTGCGCTCCCACCACGAGCGCTGGGACGGCGCCGGCTATCCGGACGGCCTGGCCGGCGAGCAGATCCCGCTCGAGGCCCGCATCATCTCCTGCTGCGACACCTGGAACGCGATGCGCACCGACCGCCCCTACCGCGACGCGCTCGGTATTGACGTCGCGCTCGCGGAGCTTCTCTCCAACGCCGGCAAGCAGTTCGACCCGCACGTGGTGGACACGTTCGTGCGGATGGTCGTGCCCGGCACCGAGCCCGCCGCGGTCGCCACCGGCGCCCTGGCCCTGGCGCCACCGCCGCCGCGCGCCCCGGCGGCGCTGATCCCCGGCACCGCCGAGTCCTAGCCGTCGGCCACCAGCGGCGGCCTCGCCGACCGGCGCCCGCGACTGAAATCCCCCAGTCCCGGGCAACCTCTCTATCTTTACCGATACCTGCCCAATCTCGAAACACCGTTTTGCGGTGTGACTGTGTTACCCTAGCGCTGCTCCGGAGGTCTGCCCCCGTTCCGGAGGGTCTGCGCCGCTCCCGCGCGGAGTGGCCGCTGACGCGAGTCCGCGACGGCACGGCGAAATATCCGATGACCGTGAACCTGACAGCAAGTACTGGTGCGAAGATCCTTGTGTGGCGCGAGAAGGACATGTTCGCCGCGCTCCGGGCGGGCGGCACCGAGGAAGCGCAGATCTGCCTGGGGATCGACCTGTTCGAGGTGATCGCGGAACTGGCCGGCCTCGATCTCGACGACGAGGAGCAGTCCGACGAGGCCACGCGGTTGGCCACCGAGGCGCGGCAGCGGCTGTCCTCGCTGCCCAGCCACCGCCACCGCTGACGCTCGCGGCGCGGGCGGCGCCGAATCCGGGTAATACCGCCTGATGGATTCGGTGCGCGGACAGCTGCTGGTGGCGGGGCCGACGCTGCTCGATCCGAACTTCTGGCGCACCGTGGTTCTCGTCGTCGAGCACAACGATGATGGCGCCCTGGGCCTCGTGCTCAACCGTCCGTCGGAGTCGAGCGTCGGCGACGCCGTACCCGAGCTCAGCACGCTGGTCGATCCCGGCGAGCAGCTGTACATCGGCGGCCCGGTACAGCCCTCGGCAGTGATCGTGCTGGGCGATTTCGAGGATCCCACCGATGCGGCGCTGCTCGCCTTCGACGATGTCGGCGTGCTGGGGCGCGGTCCCGAGGCGGACGACCTCACGGCCGGCCTCCGCACCGGGCGGGCGTTCCTGGGCCACTCGGGCTGGGGGCCGGGCCAGCTCGACGGAGAGCTCGAGCGCGGCGACTGGATCCTCGAGCCGGCCCGGCTCGAGGACGCCTTCTCGACCGAGGCGCGCGGCCTGTGGTCGGAGGTTCTGACCCGCAAGGGCGGTAGTTACGCGCTGGTGGCCCGCATGCCCGCGGACCCGTCGCTGAACTGAGGACCCGCGCGCGCCCTGACCGCGCCGGGCTTCTACGATCACGGCCATCGCACACGCACACGCGCACGGCCACAGCCACAGCCACGTAAGCCGAGACACCGAAATGCGCTCGCTGATGCTGGCGCTGGGCCTGATCCTCGCCTTCATGGTCGTCGAGATCGTGGCCGGCATCGTCGCCTCGTCGCTCGCGCTGCTTTCGGACGCCGGGCACATGCTGACCGACGCCGCCGCGCTCGCCATGTCGCTCGCCGCGGCTCGCCTGGCCGCCCGTCCCGCCTTCGGCGCGATGACCTACGGCCTCGGCCGGGCCGAGATCCTCAGCGCGCAGGCCAACGGGCTCACCCTGCTCGTACTGGCCGGCCTGATCATCTATGGCGCGATCGCCCACCTGATCTCGCCGCCCGAGGTGAGGGCCGGGCTCGTCCTGGCGGTGGCGCTGGTCGGCATTCCGGTCAACCTGTTGGCCGCGCGCACCCTGATGGGCGGCCACGACCACGAGCGGAGCCTCAACGTCGAAGGCTCCTACCGGCACATCCTCACCGACCTGTACGGCTTCATCGCCACCGCGATCGCCGCCGCGGTGATCCTCGCCACCGGGTTCGATCGCGCCGACGCGATCGCCTCGCTGTTCATCGCCGGGCTCATGCTCCACGCCGCCTACGGTCTGCTCAAGGCCTCGGGGCGCGTGTTCATGGAGGCCGCCCCAGCCGGCCTCGACCCCGCCGAGATCGGTCGCACGCTGGCCGGGGAGAGCGGCGTCGTCGAGGTGCACGACCTGCACGTTTGGGAGGTCACCTCGGGCTTCGCCGCTCTGTCGGCGCATGTCGTCGTGCAAGCCGGTGCCGACTGCCACGCGCTGCGCCGCTCCCTGCACGACCTGCTCGAGGAGCGGTTCCACATCCATCACACCACCCTCCAGGTCGACCACGAGCCCGGGCCGCTCCAGATCGAGGTGCCGGCCCCGCCCCGGGGCGAGCGCGAGTCCAGGAGTTAGTGGGCTCTCACCTCACCTGTCCGCCCGTGATGCCGTCTCGGTTCGACCCATTAGACTCGCCGGCCATGAGCGTGGCGCCATGAAGGTCGTCAAACCGGGCGCCGACCGGAACGTGGCGCGCGGCGTGGTCGGCGGGAGCGAGATCTCCCAGGCCAGCACCGGCGCCCAGAACATCTACATGGCGGTGTTCCGGGTTCCGCCGGGCGCACAGTCACGACCGCACTACCACGAGAATTGCGAGAGCGCCGTGTACATGCTGTCCGGGTCGCTGCGGGTCAAGTGGGGCGATCGACTGGAGCAGGAGCTGATGCTCGAGCCGCGCGACCTGGTCTACGTCCCGCCGCGCGAGACCCACGTGCTCGAGAACGTGTCCGACACCGAGCCGGCCGAATACGTGGTGGCGCGTGATTCGCCGCTGGAGGACGCGGTCATCGTCCCCTGGGCGGTCGCGCCCGACGAGAGCCTGCCGGGCTAGCACCCGGCGCCGCCCTGCCGCGCTAGCACCCCGGGTCGAGCACCACGTGGTCGCCGTTGTCGAGCACGATCACACCGCCGTGGACGAGCACCTGGCCGGCGCCCGCGGGGCCGCGCAGGAGCGCTGCCTTGCTCAGCATCTCCGCCTCGGTGGCGGTCGGCGCCAGCGCCGTGACCTGCACCACACCGGTGAACGCCGGCCGTCCGGTGCCGGGGTCGAGCAGGTGGTGGGCGACGTCTCCGTTGGCGTCGATCCAGCTGCGCCGGCCGATCCCGCTCGTCGCGACGCCGCCCGTTCGCCGCCCGAACGTGTGGAGGATCGCGTCCTCGAACGGGCTTTCCACGTGCACCTCGCGCAGCGGGGCGCTGCGGCCGCCGAGTCGCAGATCGCCGCCGCAGTCGACGACGAACGCGTCGTGGACCGCCAGCGTCGCCGCGAGCTCGTCGGCGAACACGCCCTTGGCGATGCCGCCGGCGTCGATCCGCACCCCGGCCGGACGCTTCACCGAGCTCGTCCGGCGATCGGTGCCGACGAGCCGCCAGTTCGCCGCCGCGGCCGGTTGCCCGGGCCGGCGCGCCGGCGCCTGCGCGAGCGCGGCGAGGAGCGGCAGCCCGGGGCCCTCGAAATGCGACTGGTAGCCGACCCGCTCGATCTGGGTCAGCAGCGTCGGATCGACCAGCCCGTCGGTGGCGCGCGCGGCCTGGATGCCGGCCTCCACCACGCGTCGCATCAGCGGACTGACGACCACCGTCTCGCCCGGATCGTCGTTCAGCCGGGTGAGCTCGCTGTCGGCCTGGAAGCGCGAGAACTGTCCGTGCCAGGCCAGCAGGCGGCGCCGCGCTCTCAGGGCGGCTGCCGCCGCCTCGGCCGGATCGGCGTCGGCCACGATCACCGTGCAATGGGAGCCGAAGCAGGCGAACGCCTCGCGCTGCTCGACGGGGGCATCGGCGATCGCGCTCATGACTGGCTCGTGGTCACGCTGCTCACGCCGCCGCCGGTCGAGCCGGAGCCCGACGAGGCCGACGACGACGAGCCGCTGCTCTGGACGCTGCTCGAACCGCTCGAGCCGCTCGAGCCGCTCGACCCGGAGCTGCTCGTCGTGGCCGTGGTCGTGGTCGGGTTCGAAGCGACCGTCGTACCCGACGACGCGGTGGACGTGTGGCTGGCCAGCGCGGGATCGTGCCCGGAGACCAGCACGATCGCGATCATCAGCCATGCGGCGACGAACAGCGCGATCGCGGCGGAGACCACGCGCCGGCGGATGGAGCGGGCACGAGCCACACGGGCGCTGCGCAATGCCTGTCCGCGGGCGCGCGCGGCGGCCGCATTGTTGTCAGTCATGGGTCATCTACCTCTGGTTTCGATGGGGGGAAGGTCGAAGCGTGTGATCAGCTTCGTCCCGTCCCGTATCACCCGCGTGAGGCGGGACTAAGAGGTGCGTATGAGGTGCCCGGCCGTGCCGGCTCTCAACGGCGCCGGCGGCGCGGCGCACCATGCCCCACCATCAGCCAGCCCTGCGTGGCCGCCACCACGCATACCGGCGTGCGCGAGCGCGTGCAGGCGATCCGGTTGTCCGCAAAGGCCCGGGGAACTCCGTGGACCCGGATCACGTGCCAGGCGCGGAACCCACCGGTCGGATCGGTCGAGACGAACGCGAGCCCGCCGTCGTCGGCGGCGAGGCACAGGCGCGCCGAAGCGCAGGCGATCCCGCTGAGACCCAGGAACAGGTCGGGGGCCGCTGTGCGGGGGTTGTCGATGCGATGCCAGCTTCCGGCGCGGCCCGGCCGCGTCGAGACCTCCATGCCGCGCCCGACCGCGATGCACAACCGCACGGTGGGACAGTTCACCCCGAACAAGGTCCGGCGGCGCCATGAGCACGACGGATGCCGCCGTCAACCAGCGCCTCACGGCCCGATTGTGGCAGACGGCACGATTGCGTCGCCACCAAGTTCGAACCCGCAGCCGCTGAAGTAGTCGCCGGCCGGCGAGACCAGGAAGCAGACGAGCTCGGCCAACTCGTCGTCAGCGGTCCGGGCACCCGGCGCGATCGTCACCGCGGTCAGCCCGAAGCGCGCCCACTCCACCGACAGCGTGCGGGCCAGATTCTCGAGGCCGGCGCGGGCGGCGGTGGCGAACGGCCCGCCGGCGGCGCGGGGGGCGATCAGCACGATCTTGCCCGCGCCGCCCGGGATCAGCGCGCCGGTGGCCACGCCCCGGATGGCCACCCAGGCGGACTCCAGCGCCACCCCCAGCCGCGCCTGGCCTCCGTCGGCGAACAGCGGCGCGGCGTCGAACACGAGCACGTGCAGGGGAGCCGCCGCGGCCGCCCAGTCGCGAACGGCGTCCTCGTCGAGCGCCGGGTCGAGCTCGTGCACGCGCGCTCCGAGTTCGGACAACATGCGAGCGACGGCGGGAGCCACCCCGCCGGCCATCGCGGCGTCACGACCAGCCAGGAGCCCTTGCCGGAGTACGGTCACGGGCCGCAGAAACTACCGGTGACGCGGGCTGGATCCGCGAGTAGGATCGGCTCCTCGACAGAGGAAGGAGCGACAAGATGCTTTCCTACGCACACGGCGCCTACGCCGAGCCGCTGCTCGGGGAGACCATCGGCCGCAACCTCGAGCGAACGATCGAGCGCGTGCCCGATGCCGACGCGCTGGTGTCCTGCCACCAGGGCGTGCGCTACACGTACGCGCAGTTCGGCGAGGCGGTCGACCGTCTCGCCGGCGGGATGCTCGCCGCCGGGCTGAACAAGGGCGACCGGGTGGGCGTATGGGGGCCCAACCGGGCCGAGTGGGCCCTCGTCCAGTACGCCACGGCCAGGGCGGGCGTGATCCTCGTCAACGTCAATCCCGCCTACCGGCTGCACGAGCTGCAGTACGCGCTGGCCCAGTCGGGCTGCCGCTGGATCTTCGCCACCCAGCAGCTCAAGGGATCGAGCTTCGTGGAGATGGTGGATCACGTCCGTCCAGACCTGCCCGAGCTCGAGCGCGCGGTGTTCTTCGAGACGCCCGAGTGGGAGGAGATCGCTTCCGGCGACGGCTTCACCGGCGATCTCCGCGCCCAGGCGGCCAAGCTCGACTTCGACGATCCGATCAACATCCAGTACACGAGCGGTACCACCGGCTTCCCCAAGGGCGCCACCCTCAGCCACCACAACATCCTCAACAACGGCTATTTCATCGGGGGGCTGCTCGGATACAGCGAGCAGGATCGAATCTGCATCCCGGTGCCGCTGTATCACTGCTTCGGCATGGTGCTCGGCAACCTCGCCGCCACGGCGCATGGCGGGTGCATCGTGTATCCGGCCGAGACCTTCGACCCGGTGGCGACCCTGCAGGCGTGCGCCGAGGAGCGGTGCACGAGCCTCTACGGCGTGCCCACGATGTTCATCGCCGAACTGGGACACGACCGTTTCTCCGAGTTCGACTACAGCTCTCTGCGGACCGGGATCATGGCCGGCTCTCCCTGCCCGGTCGAGGTGATGAAGCGGGTGATGGCCGATATGGGGATCGAGGAGATGAGCATCTGCTTCGGGATGACCGAGACCTCACCGGTCACCACGCAGACGGCGCGCGTGGAGAGCGTCGAGAACCGGTGCGCCACCGTCGGGCGGGTCCACCCGCACGTCGAGATCAAGATCGTCGACCCGAGCACCGGCCAGACCGTCGAGCGTGGCCAGCCCGGCGAGTTCCTCGCTCGCGGCTACGTCGTGATGCAGGGCTACTGGAACGACCCCGAGCGCACGGCCGACGCGATCGATGCCCAGCGCTGGATGCACACCGGCGACATGGCCACCATGGACGAGCAGGACTACGTCCGCATCGTCGGCCGGATCAAGGACATGGTCATCCGCGGCGGCGAGAACGTGTATCCGCGTGAGATCGAGGAGTTCCTCTACACCCACCCCGACGTCGCCGACGTGCAGGTCATCGGCGTGCCCGACGAGCGCTACGGCGAGGAGCTGATGGCGTGGATCATCCTCCGCCCCGGTGCCTCACTCACCGAAGACGAGGTCAAGATCTTCTGCAAGGGCCAGATCGCCCACTTCAAGATCCCGCGCTACGTGAAGTTCGTCGACTCGTTCCCGATGACCATCACCGGCAAGGTGCAGAAGTTCAAGATGCGCGACGAGGCCACCGAGGAGCTGGGCCTGGGCCAGGCAGCGGCGATCGCCACCGCGTAGCGGACGCGATCGCCGGCCGCCCGCGTGCGCGGGGCGCCGGCCCGACGCCCACAACTCGTCACACGCCGCGCTCCCGCGATCGCGTGACGCGTTAGCCGCGCCACGGACGCTTAAGTCGTCACGCCGATGCAGGGGGACGCGGCGTGACGGATTATGCGCGCCCTGGCGAGGTGGGACGTCGCGGTCGATCAACTCGATCCGCCACGACGCGGAACCTCTCGACCACGACCTCGGTCTCATCATCGAGCACCGGAGGTCGGCGAAGCCCGGGAAGAACCTCTTGGCGCCAGAACTCCTCATGCGTGTCCCGCCACTCGGCGACCGAGCGAAACCCTTCGCCCTCCTCGCGCGCCAGGCGCTCGTCCGCTCCGCCAAGCCTGATGACCGACACCTCGAGCGTCTCCACCACGGCGACTTCCTCGCCGGCCGAGTCGATCATCACCCAGCGCTGGCCCGGCGTCGGCAGCGGCTCTCCGTCATCTTCGTACTGGGCGAGCAACGACGACGTGGCGATCTTCTCGCCGGCAAGGACAGCGGAGACCAGCCTGTCGCGCAACCGACCCGGCACCCCCAGCTCAAAAACGCCCTCGATGCCATCGCCCACGCCGCAAGCATACGTGGGGAGTCTCGCCGGCCCTCACGACCGGCGTGGTCGGCAGGGTATGCGGCTCCGGCGTGGCGGCTCGCCCTGCCCGCCACGCCAGCGCGCTGAACGCCTCTTATCCCTGCGCAGGGTTTGTGAAACCTGCCCCTCCCCGCGTCGCCGGCGGGGCCTACGGAGCGGCGTGGGCCGACCGCTGAAGCTCAGCCCGCGCCGCCCGGCTGGCGCCTCGTCGGCCGACGCGTGAGAGCTCCGTGTGCAGCTCGCGAATCCGCTCGAGGATGTACATCGCCGCCTCCTGCTGCTGCTCGCGGGTGGAGCGCGCGACGGTCTCGAAACGGAACGCCTCGCCGAACTGCACGGTGACCTTGGGGAACTGGAGGCGCTTCCAGTTGCGCACCTGGTAGGAGCCCAGGATCGCCACGGGAACAACCGGCACGCCGGCCTCGAGCGCCAGTCGGCCGATCCCCGGCCGCGCCTCGTCGGCGAGCTTGCCCGTCCGCGAGCGGCCTCCCTCGCAGTACATGACGACCGCTCCTCCGCGGGCCAGGATCCGGAACGCAGTGGTGAACGTGTCCTCGTCCTGCTGGCCGCGGCGCACCGGAAACACGCCGCCGTGGCTGAACACCCATGCCCCGATCCCCTTGAACAGCTGTGACTTGCCCATGAACTGGACCCGCCGGCGGATGAACGCCCCGGTGAAGAAGTGGTCCATGAACGAGGCGTGGTTCGGGGCGAGGATCACCGGGCCGTTGGGGACCCGTTCGGTGCCGTAACCGCGGGCGCGGTGCGCGAGCAGCGCCCACACCACGGTGCCCACCCGGACCGGCTCGTAGACCTTGGCCTCGGGCTCGTGGTCGCGGACGATCGCGTGGTAGCGGTCGAACGCCTCCTTGGGCCGGGGGTCCTTGTAGACCTGGGGCCTCAGCTCGACGTCGGGCATCTCGCACCAAAAGCTAACCGCTGAGCGGCAGCACCATGGTCGGCTTCTCGATCTCGTGCTCGGCGCTGGTCGCCACCACCGCGGTCCCGATCGCGAAGAACTCGATCACGTGCGAGCCCCAGCCGTGGCTGCGCTCGACGATCCGGGCGCCCACGATCCCGCCGGCCTGGAGCTCGTCTGCCTCGCGCTGCATCCGCCCCATGGCCAGCTCGCGCGCCTCGTACAGCGCCTGGGTGTAGTTGGGCATCTCCACGTTGCGCCCCACCTGCTTGAGCGAGGCCAGCATCCCCTGGCGGCCGACGTGGTACACGCAGTTGCCCATCACCATGCCGACGGGGCGGTAGCCGGCCCGCAGCAGGGTGGCGAAGTCCTGACCGCTGAGATCGCTCGCGAACGGCCGGCCGTTGGGGGCGCGGTGGAGCTGTCCCGCTCGGTGCTTGACGGCGGTGCCGACCGAAATGAACTCGGCCAGGTCGGCGCCCCACTCGTAGCGCCCGATGTCGAGCCTGACGCCGACGACCCCGTCCGCGCCGAGCTGGTCGGCCTCCTCCTCCATGCGGGTCATGGCCAGCTCCCGCGCGTGGTACATCGCCTGGGTGAGCACCCCGAGCTCCTGGCTCTGGTTCCACATCGCCTGCTGAAAGCCGATGTGGTAGATCGAGCTCCCCAGCACGAGTCCGAGCGGCTCGAATCCGGCCTGCTTGACCAGGAGGAACTCGTTCACCGACAGGTCGCTGGTAAAGAACCCGCGCGCTACCTCCTGCTTCATCCGCTCGATTCGCTCGCGCCCGGACCCGGGGATGCCGGCCAGCGATCCCGCCTCGTAGGTGGCCTGGTGCGGCGCGTCGACCGCAGCGACCGCCTGCGACTGATCCTGCGCCGGCTGGTTGGGCGCCCTGTCATCGTCGTCGTCACGTCTCAGGAATCCCATCGCTCCTCCTCCTAGGGTCACTGGGTCAGCAGGCGCTCGAGCGCCTTCCGGGTGGCTTCGCTGCGGTCGGCCTCGGCGGCCAGCGCCTGTCCGAGCGCCTCCACCCAGGACTCGACGTCCACCGTCTCGGTCTTCAGCACGATGCCGCCGGACGTGCGCGCCGCGCTCGTCTCGACCGCCCCGCCGACCGCCTTGAGCTCGAGCCGGCGCTCGCCCAGATCCACCACGATGCGACGGACCGGCTTGGGGCCGAACAGCCGCGTGCGCCAGCGATACACCTGCACGCGTCCGGGCACCGCCTCCTCGAGCTTGGCGGCCAGGCTCTCGACGAACGCGCTCAGATCGCTCGAGTCGGCTCGGAGCGACGCGGCCAGCAGATCCAGGTCCAGCGCTGACTCATCTGGCGTCACGCGCTCAGGCTACTCGACGTGTTTCCCGTGGTCACCACCGGTAAGCCTCTAGGTATGACAACTCAGACCACATCGGTCCCCTTCCTGGACCTGAACGACGGAAATCGCATCCCCCCGCTCGGCTTCGGCGTCTTCATGGTGCCGCCCGATGAGACCGCCGAGGCGGTCGGTCACGCCCTGCGCACCGGCTACCGGCTGATCGACACCGCCGCCGCCTACGGCAATGAGGAGGGCGTGCGCGACGCCATCCAGACCAGCGGCCTCGATCGCGGCGAGGTGTTCATCACCACCAAGCTGGCCAACGACGACCAGGGTCGCGATCGCGCGCGCCGTGCCTTCGAGCAGAGCGTCGAGAAGCTCGGCGGCGACTACATCGACCTGTACCTGATCCACTGGCCGATCCCGAGCAAGGATCTCTTCGTCGAGACGTGGGAGACCTTGTGCTCGCTGCGCGAGGAGGGGCGCGTCCGGTCGATCGGCGTCTCGAACTTCACGCCCGCGCACCTCGACCGGATCATCGACGCGACCGGCGTGGCCCCCGCGCTCAACCAGGTCGAGCTCCATCCGCGCCTACAGCAGCCCGAGCTGCGCCGCTACGACTCCGAGCGCGGCATCGCCACCGAGGCGTGGGCCCCGCTCGGCCGGGGCAAGCTCCTGGACGATCCGGTGCTTCAGGAGATCGCCTCAGCCCACGAGCGCACCCCGGCGCAGATCGTGCTGCGCTGGCACCTCCAGATCGGCAACGTGGTGATCCCGAAGTCCGTGACCCCGTCGCGCATCGAGGAGAACTTCCAGGTATTCGACTTCGAGCTGAGCTCGGATGAGATCGATCGCCTGGGCGACCTCGACCGCGGCGAGCGGACCGGCCCGGACCCGGACACGTTCGGCGGGTAGGCGGGATAATTCGCCAACCCGATGGGACGCTGGCTCAAACTCGCGGTGGTCGTGGCGATTCTGGCCGTGCCCTCGATCGCGGCCGCCGCGGGCACGGGCAACCAGACGTGGGCGATCACCTGCCTCCGCGAGCATTACAAGCCGGCTCGGATCATCCTGGCCTGCGGTGACGCCGGCATCTGGCTGGGCCAGCTCAAGTGGTCGCGCTGGACCGAGACCACCGCGAAGGCATCCGGCGCCTACAACGAGAACACGTGCACGCCGACGTGCGTGGCCGGCCACATCGTCAGCCGACCGGTCGAGGTCACGCTGTCCAAGCCGCGCACGTGCCCGGGGCGTGCCCACCCGGCGTTCGGCCTGGCGACCTTCACGTTCCCGAGCGGGGCCCCGCCCCACGCCTACCGGCGCTTCACGTTCCGCTGCCCGCAGTAGCTACTCTCCGGCCCGTCATCACCACAACAGGAGGCTTCAGTTGCCGGAGGTCGAGGCCCACATCACGGGAACCGTCTGGAAGATCGAGGTCGAGGTCGGCGACAGCGTGCAAGAGGGCGACACGGTGGTGATCCTCGAGTCGATGAAGATGGAGATGCCGGTCGAGGCCGAGGATCCCGGAGTGGTCAAGGAGATTCTGGTCGAGGAGGGGCAGTCGGTCTCCGAGGGAGACGCGCTGGTTGTCCTCGAGTAGCTCAGATCCCGGCGCCGGGGACGCGCCGTCGGGAGGGCGGCTGATCGTCGAAGAGCCGGCGCCCGGCGTCGCGCGGCTGACGATCTCCAATCCCGGCAAGCGCGGCGCGCTCGACCACGCGATCCTCGACGGGTTCACCTCCACGCTGCCTCAGCTCGACGCCCGCTGCGTGATCATCACCGGCGAGCGGACCACGTTCTCGGCCGGCTACGACATCGGCGACCTGCGGGATGGCGGCTTTCAGGCCGAGGCCGAGCGCCTCGTCGCCCATCCCTTCACCGCCGCGCTGGAGGCGGTCGCGGCGTATCCGTTCCCGACCCTGGCCGCCCTGAACGGTCACACGATCGGCGGCGGGCTCGAGCTCGCCCTGGCCTGCGACCTGCGCATCGCGGCCGGGACGATCGCCCTCGCGATGCCGCCGGCCAAGCTCGGGCTGGTCTACTCGCACACGGGAATTCTCAAGTTCATCGAGACGATCGGGGCGCCGCGGACGCGCGAGCTGTTCCTGGTCGGCCGGCGAATCGACGCGCGCACCGCGCGTGGATGGGGCCTCGTCAACGCGATCGCCGAGGAGGGGCGGATCGCCGAGGAGGCGCTCGAACTGGCCAAGGAGATCGCGGCCAACGCCCCGCTCGCGCAGCGCGGGAACAAGCGGGTGATCGGCGCCGTGCTGAGCGCGCGCGCCGCGATGGACCCGGACGTCGAGCGCGAGCTGGTCGAACTTCGTCGCGCCTGCTTCGCCTCCGAGGACTTCCGCGAAGGCGTTCGCGCATTTTCCGAGAAGCGCCCGCCGCGCTGGCTTGGGCGCTGATCCGTCCGGCGTCACACTTACCCTGGCGTCTGGCAGCCGGCTCCACCCGCACCAGGCAACCGTCCCGCGTTCGGAGGTCACAGCATGATCGAGATCGAGGCCCGCCTGAGCGAGCTCAGGGCACTGGGCCTGCACAGCCGCATGCGACTGGTGAGCGGGCCCCAGGGGCCGCACGTGGTACTGGACGGCAAGCCGGTGCTGTTGCTGTGCTCGGACAACTATCTCGGGCTGGCCGACCACCCGCGCGTGCGCGACGCCGCCGCCGACGCGGCGATGCGCTGGGGCGTCGGCACGTGCGCATCGCGGCTGACCTCGGGCACCATGACGATCCATCGCCGGCTCGAGGAGCGGCTGGCCGCGTTCACGCGGCACGAGAGCGCGCTGCTGTTCGGATCGCGCTGGATGGCCAACGCCGGCGCGATCGCCGCCCTGGCCCGTCCGGGCGACCTGGTCTTCTCCGACGAGGGCAACCACGCCTCGCTGATCGACGGCTGCCGGCTGTCCCGGGCCGAGGTGTTCGTCTACGACCACGGCGACGTCGAGCATCTGGCCTGGGGGCTGGCGCAGGCACAGGGGCGGGGCGCGCTGATCGTCACCGAATCCGTGTTCTCCCTCGACGGGAACATGGCCCCGCTCGAGGACATCGTCGAGCTCGCCCAGCAGCATCGCGTGCGCCTGCTGGTCGACGACGCCCATGGCACCGGCACCGTCGGACCGGGAGGGCACGGCGCGCTCGCCGCGCTCGGCCTGGAGGACCAGGTCGACGTCGCGGTCGGAACGCTCGGCAAGGCGCTCGGCTCACACGGCGCGTTCGTGGCCGGCGACCGGGTGATGACGCAGTACCTGCTGAACGCCGCGCGCACGTTCGTCTTCTCGACCGCGCTGCCGCCGCCGGCGGTGGCCGGTGCCCTGGCCGCGCTCGACCTGCTCGAGGAGCGACCCCGCCTGGTCGACAAGCTCCACGTCAATGCCGCCGCGCTCCGCGCCGGACTCCAGGACGAGGGCTTCGACCTACGCGGCTCCTCCACCCACCTGCTGCCGATCGTGGTCGGCGAGCCCGAGCTCGCGCTGCGCATGTGCGAGCTCGCGCTCGCGCGCGGGGTGTTCGCCCAGGCGATCACGCCACCGAGCCTGCCGGCCGCCGGCGCACGGCTGCGCCTGGCCGTGATGGCCTCCCACCGCGCCGAGGAGCTCCGCGCCGCCGCCCGCGTGCTCGCCCAGTCCGCACGCGCCGCCGGCTTCGACCCGCGCACGACGGTCGCCTTCGACGAGCCGGAGGAGGAGGGCTACGAGGCCGAGCCGGTCGAGTCCTACGCGGCCGAGCAGACCGGCCCGTACGACTACGAGCAGGTCGCCCGGGCAGCCTGAGCCCGGCCCCACGTCACAGCCCCGACCACGGGCACGTCACAGCCGGCGACCACGGGCGCGTCGCGACCCGACCTGGCGCGCTAGTCGTCGTAGGGCTCGAAATCCCGCTTGCGCGCCCCGCAGACGGGACAGAACCAGGTCTCGGGGATGTCCTCGAACGCCGTGCCAGCCGGAATGCCCCCATCCGGATCGCCCTCGGCTGGGTCATAGATGAAGCCGCACGATCCGCAGATCCACTTCACTCGCCCGAAGGCTAACGGCGAGTCGGGGAGAATGCGGCGAGATGAGCAGTCGGCGGTAGAGCATGGGCAGTCCCCGGTGAACAGCGACCGTCCGGGTCCCGAGCAGCCCCTGAACTTTGGCCCGCGCACCGAGCCACGGGCGGCCGGCACCGTGATCCTGCTGCGCGGCGGCGCCACCGCGCTCGAGGTGCTGCTCGTGCGCCGCAACCCCGGCGCCCGCTTCATGGGGGGCGCTTGGGTGTTCCCGGGCGGTGCGGTCGACCGGCACGAAGGCCGGGGCGACGAGGCGCACCGCGCCGCGGCCATCCGCGAGCTGGAGGAGGAGGCCGGCATCACGATCGAGGATCCACGTGAGCTGGTGCCGTTCTCGCGCTGGATCACGCCGGCCGAGGTCAAGATCCGCTTCGACACCTGGTTCTACCTGGCGCCCGAGCCTCCCGGCGCCGAGGCCCGCCCCGACGGCAGCGAGGTGGTGGACGCCCGCTGGTATGCGCCGGCGACCGCCCTCGAAGCCCGCCGGCACGGCGAGCTGTTTCTCGTCTTCCCGACCATCAAGCACCTCGAGCAGCTGTCGGACTTCGGGTCGGCCGATGAGCTGCTCGCCCACGCGCGCGGGCGCGAGATCCACCCGGTGCAGCCTCGCGTCGTGCACCAGGGTGAGACGGCGCGCATCGTGCTTCCGGGCGAGCCCGGCTACGCAGACTGAACCGGACCCGAGACCCAGACCCGAACCGGCCCCGGACCCGAACCGGAACCGAAGCCGGGCCCGAACCGCGCATATACTCGCGCCCGTGACGGCCTCGTTGCCCGCCGACGTCCAAGCGGTCTTCGACCGATTCATCACGACCGAGCTGACCACGGTCAACGGCGCCGGCCAGCCCATCACCTGGCCCGTGACGCCCTACTACCGGCCGGGTGATCCCTGCATCGACATCACCACCGGCCTCGGCTACCCCAAGAAGGCCAACGACGCCCGGGCCAATCCGCTCGTCGCCCTGCTGTTCTCCGACCCCACCGGAAGCGGCCTCCAGGGTCCGCCGACGGTGCTCGTCCAGGGATCGGCCGACGTCGACGACCGCGACCTCGACGCCAACCGCGAGCGCTACGCGCGCGAGTCGGCCGAGAAGCTGCCCGCCATGGCCCGGCTCCAGCCCCCGGACGCGATCAAGCGGTTCTTCAACTGGTACTACACCCGGATCTACGTCCACGTCCGGCCCGAGCGCATCTACGTCTGGCGCTCGCCCGGAGCCGAGCCCGAGCTCTACGACGCGCACTTGGAGGAGGTCCGCTCGGGCCACTCCGAGGAGCCCGAGCGCTTCCACGCCGATCCCGAGGGCGGGGCCATCACCTGGCACCCGCGCCTCGGCGAGCTCGGCACGCGGCACCCGACCGCGGTCCTGTCGCTCGTCTGCCCCGACGGCTTCCCGTTCGCCATGCGCGTGCCCGTGCGCGCAGACGAGCCCGCCCGCGTGGTCCAGATCGACGCGCCACCGGAGGGCACGCCGCTCCAGCCCGGACTCGCCTGCCTCACCGCCCACTCTCACGATTCCCGCTTCGTCTCTATGCGCAACTTCCAGGTCCGCGGCGACCTGGTTCTCCGCGACGGCGCCTGGGCGCTGATCCCGCACAAGCTCGTGGGCGGGCTGGAGGCGCCGGCGTCGCGCCTCGAGCTGGTCCGCACCAACGCCGCCAAGGCCCGCCGGTTCCACCACACGGCCAAGCAGGAGCTGGCCCGCCGGCGCTAGGGCCCCGTTAGGAAGCCGCCCTCTCCTCGTCCGAGATCACGTGGATGACCGCGTTGATCAGCGCCAGGTGGGTGAACGCCTGCGGGAAGTTGCCGAGGTGCCGGCCGGTCCGCGCCTCGAGCTCCTCGGCGTAGAGCCCGAGCTGTGACGCGTGCGCGAGCAGCCGCTCGCACATCTGTGCCGCCTGCTCGGTCTCCCCGATCTCCGACAGCGCGGAGACCAGCCAGAACGAGCAGATCAGGAACGTGCCCTCCTCGCCGGTCAGTCCGTCGTCGGTCTCCTGCACCCGGTAGCGGAGCACGAAGCCGTTCTGCTGGAGCTCGGAGGCGATGGCCAGCACGGTGGCGCGAACACGCTCGTCGTCGGAGGGCAGGAAGCGGACGAGCGGGATCAGCAGGGTCGAGGCGTCGAGCGCATCGGTCTCGTAGTGCTGGCGGAACACGCCGCGCTCGGATACCCCGCGGGCGAGGATGTCGTCCCGGATCTCCTCGGCGACGGCGCGCCACTCCGCGGCCAGGTCCGGCTCGCCCTCGAGCGCGGCCAGCCGCGCGCCCCGATCCAGCGCGACCCAGCACATCAGCTTCGAGGACACGTAGTGCTTGGGTTCGCCGCGCGCCTCCCAGATCCCCTGGTCGGGCTGCTTCCAGACGCCGATCGCGGCGCGCACCTGATCCTGCAGGAGCGGCCACAGGCGCTGCGGGATGTGGCCGCCCATCTTGGTGTGCAGGTAGACCGAGTCGAGCACGGCGCCGTACACGTCGTTCTGGCGCTGGCGGAAGGCGCCGTTGCCGATCCGGACGGGCCTCGCGCCCCCGTAGCCGTGCAGGTGGGAGAGCACCTGCTCGTGCAGGTCGCGCTCGCCGCCCAGCCCGTACATGATCTGCAGCGCGCCGCCGTCGACGCGCTCGAGGTCGGCCACGAACTGCATGAAGTCGTCGGCCTCCCAGTCGAGGCCGAGCGCGTGCAGCCCCCACAGGGTGAAGGTGGCGTCGCGCATCCAGCAGTAGCGGTAGTCCCAGTTGCGCTCGCCGCCGGGCGTCTCGGGCAGCGAGGTGGTGGCCGCCGCCACCGTCGATCCGGTCGGCGCGTAGGTCAGGCCCTTCAGGGTCAGCGCCGAGCGCTGCAGATGCTGGCGCCAGCGATGATCCGGGAAGCGGCCGCCGGCCAGCCAGTTGCGCCAGTAGTGGAAGGTGGACTGCAGCCGCTCCTTGGCGTTGGCGCAGTGCTCGGGGCCGTGCAGGCCGTGCCGCCAGCCGAGCGCGACGAACCGCTCCTCGCCCGCGGTCAGCGTGTGGCGGGCGCGCGCCCGGTTGCCCTCGATGCCGATCCGCAGGTCGCTGATCAGCCGCAGCACGGTCTCGCCATCGGTCGCCTCGGCCGCCGACCAGTCCTCGGTCACCCTCGTCCACTGCGCCGGCGTGCGCCCGTAGTCGAACATCGGCTCGCACACCGCCTCGATCTGGACCTGGCCCTCGATGCACTCGATCAGGCGCACCAGCATGTGATCGGCGTCGTGGTCGGTGGGCGGCCGGGTGTGGGTCGTCTCGTCGGCGTGGTCGCCGTGCCACGGGCCGATGGTCAGTCCGTCGCGGACGACGACCCAGCCCGACGGGCACATCCAGGTCGTCTCCAGGATCATGGTCCCGGGGACGTAGCGCACCGAGAGCGGCACCAGGATCCCGTAGGGCCCTACGCGGAACGAGCCGGCCCGGCGGTCGAGCAGCGAGCCGAACACGCTCGGCGAGTCGAAGCGCGGGATGCACATCCACTCGATGCTGCCGTCGGGCGCGACCAGCGCGCCCGTGTGGCAGTCCGACAGGAAGCCGTAGTCGGCGATCGGCGGGAAGGGCGAGCCGCCGCTCAGCGGTGTGTCATGAGGCGGGAGAGGCAGGCTCGGACTCATTCGGTCGCGCAGCCTAGCCGCCAGCGACTACCCTGTGAGTCCTCGACAGACGGAGGTGAGTGGTGTCAGACGAGGCAAATCATCCCGCTCGGCGTTCCAGCAGCGCGGAGGCGGCAGCAGCCCGATGGCGGCAGATGCATCCCGAGGAGGACATGGATCACCCTGCCCCCTCGCACGTTCCCGAGCCCGAGGACGAGGTCCCGAACCGGCACTCGGCGAGCGCCGAGGCGGCGTCACTGCGCTGGCACGAGCGGCATCCGGACGACGAGAGCTGAGCGCGGCCGGTAGGCAACCGGCGCGCTCGCGCCGTGGCGCTGCTCGCGCCCCGGCGCCCCGGCGCGGGCGCAACGTGCCCGGCGTGATCAGCCGCCGCCGTAGGTGACGATCAGGTCGGTGATCACGCCGATCAGGAACCCGGCCGACACCATCAGCAGCCCCAGCTCGCGGTGGCCATAGCGGCGCATGCCGTTCCAGATCTCGCCGATCACGTACAGGATCGCGCCGCCGGCGACGGCGTAGAACGCGAGCTCGAGCGGGTGGCTGGTGACCGAGTAGCCGACGATCGAGCCGAGAAAGGTCGGGCCGCCGCCGATCAGCCCGGCCAACCCGATCCATCCCCACGAGGGCCTCACGTCGCCCAGCGGGCCGACGATCCCGAAGCCCTCGGTGGCGTTATGCAGCGCGAAGCCGATGATCAGCACCGTGGCCAGGCTGATCGCGCCCGCGCGGGCCGAGACGCCGATCGCGAGCCCCTCGGCGAAGTTGTGCACCCCGATCGCCGCGGCGATGGTCAAGCCCATCCGTAGCGCACGCCGGCGGGCGGCGTCCAGCTCCACGACCAGCGGATCGGACTCCAGCGTGGCCGCGTCAGCGCCGCCGGCGATCGGCGGCCGGGGCGGGCTCACCGGGCGGATCCGCCGCTCGAGCATGGCCAGGCCGGCGCTGCCGGTGGCGAACCCGCCGCCGAGCAGGATGACGAGCCAGATCAGGTACGACGTGGAGCCGTGGCCGTCCTTCACCGCGTGCAGGGCGTCGTCCACGATCGAGAGCCCGCTCGAGAGCACGTCGACGAAGATGAACGCCAGCACCCCGACCGAGAACATGGCGAGCGCCACCCGTGACCGGCTGCCGAGCAGTTGGAGACGACCCACCGGAAGGCCAAGGAAGATCGTGAAGCCGGCGAGGGCGCCAAGAACGATGGTCTCTGCGAACGACAAATGACCTAGCAATGCGATTAGGGGACCCTAATGCCGACGGCATCTAGCCTACCAGATTAGGTAGCCCTAAGTCCCAGTGGCTGGGTCGGAGATACCCGATCCGCACCGCTATATACCCGCTCCGAGGCTGGCTTTCCTGCCCGCGCCTTCCGGACGCTCACGTATCGGAGTTGAAGTCCGGCAGGCCGAGCGTGTTCAGCCAGTGGTTCACGGTGACGTTGAGCTGGGCGAACTCGCCGGTCCAGACCAGGACGCCCATCCCGATGAGCACCACGCCGCCGGCGCCGATCACCACGGGGTAGTGCCGGCGTACGACGGTCAGGGCCGACGTGACCTTTCCGAACGCGAGCCCGGTGATCAGGAACGGAACGCCGAGGCCGGCGCAGTAGACGGCCAGGAGGAACGCGCCGTGCGCGGCCGAGCCGGACACACCGGCGGCGGCCACGATCGCGCCCAGGGTGGGGCCGGTACAGGGAGTCCAGGCCAGCGCGAAGGCGGCGCCGGTGAGCACGGGCCCCGCGCGGCCGGCGCGCTGCATCAAACGGCCGACGTGCCACTCGCGGGACAGGCGCGGGACGAACGGCGCGAGCACGAACAGCACGCCCATGACGACGATCACCGCGCCGCAGACCTTCAGCGCGGCTGGACCCTTCAACGCGCCGTGCAGCGCCTGCTGGCTGATCAGGCCGAGCGCAATGAAGATGAAGGAGAAGCTGGCCACGAAGGCCAGGCTGGGGCCGATCACCCGGCGCGCGCGGATCTCCGCCGGCGTCACGCCGGCCACCGCCGAGATGTAGCCGGGGACGAGCGGCAGCACGCACGGAGACAGGAACGAGATCAGCCCGGCGCCGAACGCCACCGGAATGCCGATGCCCGAAGCAGTCTCCATCGTGCTCTGGCGCAGAGGGTACCGCCGGGAGGGCGGGTCTCGCCGCGGCGCCGGGGGTACCCCCGGGACGGCGGGTCTCGCCGCGGCGTCGAACTGGCGCAAGCGAGATGTTCCCCGCCGTCCTCGCGCCCCGGTGGTACGTTTGCTCGCCCATGGCCACAGCTATCACCACTCTCAAGAACTTCATCGACGGGGAGTTCGTCGACCCCGCTGACGGACAGTCCGAGCCGATCCTCAATCCCGCCACCGGCGAGGCGATCGCCGAGGCGCCCCTGTCCACCGCCACCGACGTCGACCGTGCGGTCAAGGCGGCGGGAGCCGCCTGGGAGGGCTGGGCGACGACCACCCCCGGTGAGCGCGCCCTCGCGCTGCTCAAGCTCGCCGATGCGATCGAGGAGCACGCCGACGAGCTGGCCGAGCTCGAGTCAGACAACGCCGGCAAGCCGATCAACGCCTTCCGCGACGACGAGATCCCGTTCATGGTCGACAACCTGCGCTTCTTCGCGGGCGCCGCGAGATGCATGGAAGGCCGCGCCGCCGGCGAGTACGTGAGCGGCTACACGTCGATCATCCGCCGCGAGCCGGTCGGGGTGGTCGGGCAGATCGCACCCTGGAACTACCCGCTGATGATGGCGGTATGGAAGATCGGTCCCGCGCTGGCGGCCGGGAACACGATCGTGCTCAAGCCGGCCGAGACGACCCCGCTGACCGTGCTGAAGATGGCGGAGTACGCGGCCGAGATCCTGCCCAAGGGCGTGCTCAACGTCATCACCGGCCACGGCGACCCGACCGGGCGCGCGCTCGTCACCCACGACGACGTCAACATGGTCTCGCTCACCGGGTCGGTGGACACCGGCAAGTGGATCGCCCGTGCGGCCGCCGACACGCTCAAGCGGGTCCACCTCGAGCTCGGCGGCAAGGCACCGGTGGTCGTGTTCGACGACGTCGACATGTCGACCGCGCTCGAGACGATCGCCGGGACCGGCTACTACAACGCCGGCCAGGACTGCACCGCGGCCACGCGGGTGCTGGCCAGCTCGAGGGTCCTCGACGACGTGGTGAGCGGGCTGGCCGAGCAGGCCCAGGGCCTCGTCCTCGGGGACACGCGCTCGGCCGACACCACGCTCGGGCCGCTGAACTCGGCGCGCCAGCGCGAGCGGGTGGAGGGCTTCCTGCAGCGCAAGCCGGACCACGTCGAGATCGTCACGGGCGGGCGCGAGCCCGACCGGCCCGGATTCTTCCTCGAGCCGACCGTGGTCTCCGGGCTGCGCCAGGACGACGAGATGATCCAGCGCGAGATCTTCGGTCCGGTCATCACCGTGCAGCCGTTCTCCGATGAGGCCGAGGCGATCGCCTGGGCGAACGGCACGCCGTACGGGCTCGCGGCGAGCGTCTGGACACGCGACGTCGGGCGTGCCATGCGGGTGGCCAACGCGCTGCGCTTCGGCTGCGTTTGGATCAACGATCACATCCCGCTGGCCTCCGAGATGCCCCACGGCGGCTTCAAGCAGTCGGGCTATGGCAAGGACCTCAGCATGTACGCGCTCGAGGACTACACCGAGGTCAAGCACGTGATGGTGTCTTTGTCCTGACATCTGAAGCCGGTGCGATGCGCCGGATTGCTCAAAAATGCGAAACCTTCTTCCGGCGGCTCCGTTAGAGTGAGCACGGGTACACAGTGGAAGCGTCCGCATTCCCAGCACCGGCAGCCGTTACCCGGCCTCGGCCCTATCTCGCGACGCCCCTCCTTCGCCTTCGCTCGGACGAGCAGCTCGTGGCCCTGTTCCGCGCCGGACACGACGACGCGTTCCGGGTCATCCACGACCGCTACCGGCAGCGGCTGTTCGCCTACACGCGCCAGATGCTGCCCCGGCGCCAGGACGCCGAGGACGCGCTGCAGGACATCTTCGTCCGCGCCTACGCCGGCCTGCGGGCCAACCGCCGCGAGCTCGCGCTGCGCGCGTGGCTCTACCGGGTGGCCCACAACCGCTGCATCGACGAGCTGCGCCGGCCGGCCCCGCCGCCGCCCGAGGTCATGCAGCTGCTGCGCGCACCCGAGCACGACCCGATCGCCGAGGCCGACCAGCGCGAGTCGCTCAGGCGGTTGATCGCGGACGTGCGCCGGCTGCCCGACCAGCAGCGCTCCGCGCTCCTCATGCGCGAGCTCGGCGGGATGTCCTACGCCGACCTGTCCGCGGCCCTCGGGGTCACGGTCCCCGCCGTGAAGTCGCTCCTCGTCCGCGCTCGCCTCGCCCTCGGCCAGGCGCTCGAGGCGCGCGACACCGCCTGCTCGGAGATCCGCGAGGCGCTGATCGTCTCTCACGATCGCGGGCTGCGGCCGGGCGCCACCGCCCGGCGCCACATGCACGACTGCGCGGGCTGCCGCGAGTTCCGTCACGAGCTGCGCGGGGTCAGCCGGCGGCTCGGCGCGATCGTCCCGACGCTCGGGCCTCTGGGCGTGCTCGCCAACATGCTCGGGCTCGGCGGGGCAGGCGGCGGCGCCGCGGGCGGCGCGCTGGCCGCGAGCGGCGCGGCCGGGACCGGGTCCGCGGTGGTCGGAGTCGGAACGCTGAGCGCCGGGGCCGGGCACGTGGCGACGCTGCTCGCCGCGGCGGTGGTGACGGCCGGTGGCGCGGTCGAGATCCAGCACACGCTTCCCGCGCCCGCCCCTCATCACGTGCGCATCCACGCCGCCGCGGTCGCGCCGGCGCGCCCAGCGGCGCCCGCGCCCGTCTCGACGCCCGCCCCAACCTCTGATCAGAGCGCGCCGGACGTCTCCCAGCCGGTGATCGTCCTGCCGTCGCGGGCGGACTCCGGGACGGCCGCCCGATCGGGGTCATCGTCGAGCAGCCCGGCCGAGACGCTGGCGGGAACGAACTCGACCACGACGACGACCACCACCAAGGTCAAGGTGCGCCCGACCGGAGGCGTCTCGACCTCGATCAGCGGCGGCGGCGTGAGCCCGAGCGCGCCCGGTGACAGCACGATGACTCCGGCCGACGGCTCCTCCACGACCGCGACCGGCGCCCCGATCACGCCGACGACGTCGAGCACATCCTCTCCCGGCTCGACCGCCACCCCAGGCGACGGCACCTCGACCACGCCGACGAGCCCCACCAGCCCCGGCCAGCCGGCCTCATCCGGCACGAGCACTCCCGGCGGGTCGACGGGCAGCACGTCGACGAGCACCCCGAGCGGAACCGGATCGTCGACGGGCACCGGGACCGGCGGGTCTACGTCGACCGGGCAGTGAGCACGCTTCCGGCGCTCGCCGCGGAGAGAACCGACAGCTACCCGGAGCCCCTCGAGCACGAGGATGTGGTGGTCCATCGCGGCCGCCGCTCCGGCCTCTACATGTTCGTGGCGGTCCACTCGACGACCCGCGGGCCGTCGCTCGGCGGCTGCCGCATGTGGGGCTACGAGGATGCCCGGCATGCGCTCCGCGACGCGCTACGGCTCTCGCGCGCGATGACCTACAAGTCGGCGGTGGCAGACCTGCCACTCGGAGGCGGCAAGGGCGTGATCATGACCAGCCCGGGCGTGACGCTGCACGCCAAGCTGCGCACCGCCGCCCTGCTCGACTTCGCGGACACGGTCGAGTCGCTTGACGGCCGCTACATCACCGCCGAGGACGTCGGCACCTCCAGCCGCGACATGCGGGTGATCGCACAGCGCACGCGGAGGGTGGTCGGACTGTCACGCCGGATGGGCGGCTCCGGCGACCCGAGCCCGTTCACCGCGCTCGGCGTGGAGTCCGCCATCCGGGCCTGCTGCGAGCGGGTGTTCGGCTCGAGCTCGCTGCGTGGACGCAGCGTGGCGGTGGTCGGGCTCGGTCACGTGGGGTCGAAGATCGCCAAGCGCTGCGTGCGCGGTGGCGCCCGGCTCGTGGTGAGCGACATCGACCCCGGCAAGCGCCGGCTGGCCGAGGAGCTCGGGGCCAGCTGGGTCCCGCCCAAGCGCGCGCTCGAGGCCGAGGTGGACGTGGTGGCGCCCTGCGCGCTCGGCGGGGTCCTCGACGACGAGAGCGTTCCACGGCTGCGCTGCCGGATCGTCGCCGGCGCGGCCAACAACCAGCTGGCCGCCGAATCGGTGGCGGATCTGCTGTCCGCCCGCGGGATCCTCTGGGCGCCCGATTTCGTGGCCAACGCGGGCGGGATCATCAACATCGCAGAGGAGCTCGACGTGTACGACGCCCGGGCCGCCCATCGGCGGGTGCGGCGGATCGGCGAGATCATCGCGGAGATCTTCGATCGCGCCGACGCCGCGGGCAGCACTCCCCTGGCCGCGGCGATGGACCTGGCCCACGCGCGCCTCCAGTCCGCGTAGCCGCCGCCTCAACTACATATATATAGTTATATATGTATATCCGGTCGCTCGACGCCGGCGGGCAGCCGTTCTTCGTCGGCCAGCTTGTCGAGGTGGGCGGCGAGGGTCACGGTGGCGGCCGCGCGGAGTGCCGTGGGCGCGTCGCTCCACGCGTCGTCGAGAAGCTCGTCGACGCTGCGCTTGCCCCGGTCGAGCGCGCCGAGGAGCCGCCGCTCGCGCTCGAGCCGGTGCGAGACGTACTGGTCGAGCCTGGCCGCGGGGTCGTGGACCGGCGGCCCGTGGCCGGGGCACAGGACGGCCAGGCGGCGTTGCCTCAGACGGGTCAGGCCGTCCAGGTAGGCGACCAGCGATCCCGGATAGGGCGAGACGAACACGCTTCCCTCGCCGAGCACGGCGTCGCCCGTGAGCGCCGCCCCCGTCGCGGTCACGAAGGCCAGGTGATCCGGCGCGTGACCGGGCGTGGCCACGACCTCGAACGGCCCGAACGTATCGCCTTCGCCGAGCACGACGTCCACCTCGCCGCGGGCCCCCGCCAGTTGCGCGCCGGGGTGGCGAGCGCGCATGGCCGCGACGGCCTCGGTGTGATCGGCGTGGTCGTGGGTGAGCGCGATGCCGCCCACGCCGCCTCGCCGCTCCAGCTCGGCGAGAAGAGCCGCGACGTGCTCGTCCACGGCCGGCCCGGGATCGACCAGCCAGGCCGGGGCGCGCCCCACGATCCACGAGTTCGTGCCGGTCAGCGTGAACGGTCCTGGATTGGCGGCGCGGACGCCGACAATGTCGTGCTCGGCCAGCACCACCTGCGCCATCGTCCCAGCATGACAGGCTGGGCCTGATGCCAGCCGACATCGCGCGCGGAGCTGCCGGCCCGGCAGCGACCCGGCGGGTGAGCCGGACCGTTCAACCGAGGATCGGAATGTCGGCGGTCAGCACCTCGTGGCCGTCGTCGGTGACCAGCACGTTGTTCTCGATGCGGATGCCCCCGAAGCCCAGCAGCCCGTCGGCCCGCCCCCAGTCGACGTGGTCGCGCAGCCGCGCGCGCGTGTCGGGATCTCCGAGCAGGGCGGGCACGAAATAGACGCCGGGCTCGATCGTCACCACGTGACCGGGCAGCAGCGGAAGGTCGGCGCGCAGAGAGGGCAGGCCGGTTCGGGGCGCCCGGCCCGGCAGCACCTCGCCGGCGTCGCGCACGCCGAGCCCGAGCATGTGCCCGACCCCGTGCGGGAAGAACAGCGTGACCGCCCCGCTGTCCACGAGCGTCTCAGTGCCGCCCCGCAGCAGCCCGAACTCGACGAGACCCTCCGCGATGACGAGCGCCGCGGTCCGGTGCAGGTCCCCGAACTCGGTCCCGGCCGCGATCTGGGCGGTGGCGGCCTGCCCGGCGCGCTCGACCAGGCGATGCAGCACCGCCTGCTCGGGCGTGAGCGACCCCGACACGGGATACGTGCGGGTGACGTCGCTGGCGTACCCGCGGACCTCGCCGCCGGCGTCGATCAGCACGAGCTCACCGTCGCGCATCGGCCTGGTCGTCGGCGGGAAGTGGAGCACGCCGGAGTTGGCGCCACTGGCCACGATCGTGTCGAAGGCGAGAAAGTCGGCCCCATGGCGGAAGAACTCCGCCTCGAGCTCGATCTGCACCTGGCGCTCGGTGCGGCCCGCCTTCAGCTCCGGCACGATCGCCGCGAAGCCGGCGCTCGTGGCCCGCTCGGCCGCGCGCATCCGCTCGAGTTCGACCGCGTCCTTCTGGCGCCGCACATGGTTGAGGCCCCGTCGCAGCTCGGCGGTCAGCTCAGGCGCCGACCTGATGCCGGCGACGGCGGCGCCGAGGTTGGCGAGCGGCCGCGACTCACGCCGGGCCAGCCAGCGCTCCAGCTTGTCGAGGTCCACGCCGGAATCGGCACCGAGCTGGGCACCCTCCCAGAGGGATTCCTCGCGCGAGACCGGCCGCACGAAGTCGATCCAGCCCTCGTCCGGGTCGTAGGCGAGCACGCCCCCGGGCCGCTCCCGGTCGGTCAGGTAGAAGTACTCCGAATGGGCGCGAAACGGGTAGGTCCGGTCGCCTCGCCCGGGCACGGGAAGCGGGTCGCCCGCACCGATCACGACCGCCTCGCCGGCCAGGTTCCACCGCTCGGCCACCGCCCGTCGCCGGCGCTCCAGCTGGGCGGCTGTTCCTGGCTCGGGCACGTCGCGTACGGTAGTGTGATCGCGGCGTGCAGGACGCCTCCGGTCCGCGGGAAGGTCTGCGTCACCTGCGCGATCAGGCCAAGCCCTACGCCGAGATCGTGCGGCTCCTGCTCGCCGCCGGGGCGACCGTGCCGGAGCGGATCGGCGAGCACGGCGCTCGCGCCACCGCGCTGATCGCCGAGCTCGGGATCGACCCACCCGCGTGACCCAGGTCGCCCGCCCCCTTACCGCAGGTCAGCGCTCGCGCTGCGACGGCCCGCGGTTCTTCTCGGACGCGGGCCCGAGTAGGTCTTCGCCCCCGATCACGGCCTCTTCGCGTGAGCGGTAGACGGTCAGAGCGTCGAGCAGGCCAACCAAGCCGAGCACCCGGTGTACCTGGCTACCCTCGCGGCACGCGATCGCGAGCCGGCGGTCCTCGAGCCTGAGCCGCTCGTGCGTATCAACGAGAACGTGCACCCCGGTCGAGTCCATGAACCGGACCTCGCACAGATCCACGACGACCGGACCTGTCTCGTGCTCGAGAACCGGCAGGAGCGCCTCCCGCAGCATGGGCGCCGTCTCGAGATCGATTTCACCGTGCACACGGAGCACCTCTGTGCGCCGATGATCGTCGTGCGCCGCCAACCGGCGGACCGAGAACCTGTCGGCCGTGTCCCCCGGGGCGGCGGCCTGCGTCTCAGCGGGTCGCGACGGGTCTGATCGCATCGATCCTGCGTCGAACAACAAGCGCTCGGCTTGTTGTTCCTCAATCTCGTGCATTGCGCTCATTGGATTCCAGACAGTGGGTAAGGCCAGGAACTGCAGAGGCCATGCTCGCATACTGCGGAGTAGCTGTCAAAGAGTGATGTAGAGAACAAACATATGGCGCGTGCATATTGCGGAGGAATCGAGCGTAGGTTGCGGTAGGCTCATGGAGTCTTGGCGGGATCTCGCGGCATCTACAGCATCGGAGCGGTCGCACGGATGCTCGGCGTGTCTCAGCCGGCGATCCGCAGTTGGGAGGATCGCTATGGACTGATCGTGGCCGAGCGCAGCCAAGGCGGACGGAGGCTCTACACGCGCGATCAGCTCGAACAGCTGCAGTTCGTCAAGGCGCGCCTCGACGAGGGCCTGTCCGCCGCGGACGCCCACCGCCTGCTCGCCGAACGCCGAGCGGGCACCCAGCCGATCATGGAGCGAACGATGCCGACGGCCCCTGCGCGGCGGCTGGTCCTGGTGGCGGAGAGCGATCGACATGGCGCGGAGCTGGGCGACTTCTTCCTGCGCGCCGAGGGGTACGAGGTCGAGATAGCACTGAGCGAACAGGAGGCCGAGGAGAAGTTCGTGTCCCGGGATCCCGCGCTGTCGATCGTCGAGCTGATGATCTCGGGCGGCGTCGGCCGGGAGCTGTGCAAGCGACTGAAGATGCGGCGGCCGACGCCGCTGCTCTGTATCTCGAGCTTGGATCTCCGGGAGCAGGCGCTGGCCGCGGGCGCGGACGCCTTCCTCAAGAAGCCGCTCGAGCCGCGGGAGCTGGTGTCGACCGTCCGGGACCTACTCGGCGTCCGCCCGCTGATAGCCGACGAGCGCGGCGCTGGTTGATGAGCGATCGGTTCTCAAGCGGCGACCGGCAGTTGGACTCAATCCTCGGAGGGGGGCTCCCGGCGAACGCGCTGAACATGATCATCGGTCTCCCGGGCAGCGGCAAGACGATCCTCGCCGAGCAGTTCATGTTCCACAACGCGACCGCGCAGCGGCCCGGGATGTTCCTCTCGACGGTTTCGGAACCGCTCGACAAGATCTTGCGCTACGGCCAACGCCTTGCCTTCTTCGATCCCGAGGCAATCGGGACGAGCGTGTTCTTCGAGGACCTGGGGCAGACACTCAGCGACGGCGCCCTCGAGGGCGTTCTCGGCCGCGTCCGAGCTCTGGTCATGGAGCGCCGGCCAGGCGTGATCACCATCGACAGCTTCAAGGCCCTGTCGGCCTACGCCGCGGACCCGCGAATCTTCCGCCAGTTTCTGCACGAGCTCGCCGGAATCCTGACGGCACTCCCCACGACCACCTTCTGGATCGGCGAGTACGGACGGGACGACATCTCAACCGCACCGGAATTCGCCGTTGCGGACGGGATCATCTCGCTCACCACACGGCGCGAGGCCGAACGCGCCATCCGACACCTCGAGGTGCTGAAGCTGCGGGGCACAGGATTCATGTCGGGCGAGCACGCCTACAGGATCACCCACCAGGGCCTGCGCGTATTTCCGAGGCTCGCGGAAAGCCACCCGGCCGCGACCTACGAGCTGAAGACAGGGCGCATGTCCTCGGGCATTCCCGCGATCGACCAGATGCTCGCCGATGGCTACTGGCCGGGCGCGTCCACCATGGTGGCTGGCCCGTCGGGGTCAGGGAAGACCCTCATGGGACTGCATTTCATCTTCAACGGCGCCGCCTTGGGGGAGCCCGGGATCATCGCGACCCTCCAGGAGAACACCACCCAGCTCGATCGGATCGTCAAGGGCTTTGGCTGGTCGCTGGCCGACGACTCGGTCGAGCTGATGTATCGCTCGCCGGTCGACCTCTACCTGGACGAATGGTTCTACGAACTCCTCGAGGCCATAGAACGTACCGGCGCGCGTCGGATATTCATCGACAGCCTCGGAGATCTACGACGCGGAGCCGTGGACGAACTGCGCTTTCGCGAATATCTCTACTCACTGCTGCAGCGCTGCGCAAACCAACAGATCAGCGTCATGATGAGCCAGGAAGTCCCAACGCTGTTCGGAATCTCCCAGCTTTCCGAAGACGGGATCTCTCACCTCTCCGACAACGTCATCCTGCTGCACTTCGTGCATCGAAGTGCGCAACTGCGCCGTGCCGTCACGGTGCTGAAGACCCGCGCCAGCAGGCACGATCCAGACATCCGCGAGTACAAGATCACCCCGGAGGGAATCGTGCTCGACGGGCCGCTCGACCAGTCGACGCGCTAACGACGGGGCTGCACAGGCGTTATGCTCGCGGGCGGCTGAGATGACCAGCGGCAGTCTGAGACCGGGCATTGGTGCCGAGGTGCCGTTGGACTTGGCTGCGGCCGCACGACTGGGCGGCGAGATGGGCGAACGGCTGATCGCGTTCGACTGGAGTTCGCATCGGCTTGGGCCACTTGCAAGTTGGCCGCTGGAGCTCCGGACGGTTGTGGCCACGTCGCTGGTGTCGCGCTTCCCGATCGTGTTGTTCGTTGGCGACGATCTCTCGCTGATCTACAACGACGGGTACATCCCGATGCTCGGCGAAAAGCACCCGGGAGCGCTGGGCACAGCGGGTTCGGAGGTTTGGTGGGAGATCTGGGAGGTCGTCGGGCCGATGCTCGAGGGCGTCGTTCGGACCGGCGTAGCGACCTGGTCAGACGATCTGATGCTGATGCTCGTCAGCTCGGGTCGGCCCGAGGAGCGCTATTTCACATTCACCTATAGCCCGATCATCGCCGAACACGGAGAGATCTCCGGGGTGTTCTGCGCGGTGAGGGAAACCACGGAGCGAGTGCTCGGCGAACGCCGGCTGTTGACGCTGAACGCGTTGGCCGCCAACGTGATGGACAAGCGCGTGGCCGACGACGTCGTCACCGCCGCCGTCGAGGTGTGCGCAGCACACGACGCCGATCTTCCGTTCGTCGCTGTCTATCTGCGAGAAGGCGATTCGACGCAAGCGATGCTTCGCGGCGCGACACCGCTGGTTGCCAGCCAGTTTTCAAAGCAGGCGGTGAGCGCGTCGGTTTGGGGTTTTCCCGAGCGGTTCGCCGCGGGCGCCCACGTCGTGGAGGACCTGGGGGAGCCGCTGCGCTCACTGATCTCCGCGCTGGATCGAGTTCCTCCGCAGCGGGTTGCGTTGCTGCCACTGATCGATGGCCCCGGCGGGCGGCCGAGTGGCCTGGTCGTGCTCGGGTTGAATGCTCATCGCCCGCTTGACCGCCAGTACGAGGGCTTCTGCCGTCTGCTCGCAGATCAACTGTCGGCGGGCTTGGCCAACGCGCGCTCGCACGAGCTCGAGCACCGGCGCGCGGAGTCGCTGGCGGAGCTTGATCGCGCCAGGACGGCGTTTCTGACCAACGTCAGCCACGAGTTTCGGACGCCGTTGGCCCTGATGGTGGGACCGCTCGAGGATGCGCTGGAGCAGGGCCGCGGCGATCCTGAGCTGACCGAGCGGCTGGAGACGGTCCACCGCAACAGCAACCGGCTGCTCCGCCTGGTCAACTCGCTGCTGGACTTCGCCCGGATCGAGGCAGGCGGTTCGGCCCCGAAGCTCGAACTCGTCGACGTCGGCGCGCTGACGTCGCAGATCGCGTCATCGTTCTCGGAGGTGTGCGAGCGGGCCGGGCTCGAACTGATCCTGAACTGCGAGCCCGCAATGGGCGAGGTCGATCCAGACATGTGGGAGACGATCGTGCTCAACCTGGTCTCGAACGCGTTCAAGTTCACGCTCGACGGCTCCATCACCGTCGCGGTCAGCTCGGAGCAGTCTGGCGACATCGAGGTCAGCGTCGCCGACACCGGTACGGGTATCGCCGAAGCCGATCTCCAGCGGCTGTTCGAACGCTTCTATCGGCCGGAGCGCGCCGCCGGACGCAGCGCGGAGGGAAGCGGAGTCGGGCTGGCGCTGGTCCGCAACCTCGTCGAGCTCCAACGGGGGCACATCCAGCTCGAAAGCGAGTTCGGCCGGGGCACCCGGGTTTCGATCCGGCTCCCCGGCAGACCGGTCGAGATCACCTCGGCCGCTCGGACGACGAAGCCGGACCCGAGGGGTCCCGCCGTGGCCAACCCGTACGTCGTCGAAGCGCTTCAGTGGCTCGTGGATGAGCCGGTCGACGCGCCGCTAGACCCGCCGTCCCGCCCCCTGATTCTCATCGCCGACGACAACGCAGACATGCGCAGACATCTGGAGCGCATCCTGCGACCCAGGTGGAACACCGTATGCGTGACCAACGGCGAGGCGGCACTCGAATTCATACGGGCGGAGCGCCCCGATCTGTTGGTAACCGACGTGATGATGCCCATGCTCGACGGCTTCGGGTTGGCTGCCACGATCCGGGCGGACGAAGAGCTGGCGGCGCTGCCGGTGATCATGCTCTCGGCGAGGGCGGGGGCCGAATCGTCGGCGGAGGGCTTTGCCGCCGGGGCTGACGACTACCTGGTCAAGCCGTTCGGGTCCCAGGATCTGCTGAATCGGGTCGCGGCGCGGCTCGAGGTGGCGACCCGCGCCCGCCAAGCCGCCGAACGGCATGAGCTGGGCGAGCAGCGGATGGCCGCGCTGGCCGAGTTGAGCAGCGAACTCGCTCGCGCGACCAGTGTGTCCGAAGCGCTGGCCGCCCTCCTGAAGTTGCCGATGGCCTCACTCGGCGCAACCGCGGCGAGCGTCGGGATGCTGGAGCAGGCCGGTGACCTGATCCGGCTCACCTACGCCGGCGAGCTCCCCGGTGAATTCCTCGACCTCGACCGCGATGACGTGATCTCGCGCGATGCGCCGGTCCCGATCGCGGAGGTGATCCGCACCGGTCGCCCGATGGTGATCGGCGATATCGCGCAGCTCGACCCGCGCTACCAGGCGGTGGCCGGCGACGCCGCTCGCGCGAACCGCGGATCGGTGCTCGAGCCCTTGCGCGCCTCCGATACCCGCGTCATCGGCGCGCTGTCGTTGTCCTGGGCATCGCCCCCGGCTCTTGAACAGGCCGAGATCGAATTCGTCGAGCAGGTGGCAGGGATCATGGTCCAGGCCGTCGAGCGCATCGCGATCAACGAGCGCGAGCACAGGATCGCCACCGAGCTTCAAGAACGCCTGCTCGACCTCCAGGTCCGATCGACGGCTGCCGTCGTATCGGCGACCTACGAGCCTGCCGGTGAGCTTCTGCGCGTGGGCGGCGACTGGTACACGGCGACAACGCTCGACGACCGAGATCGGCTCGGGGTGTCCGTCGGGGACGTGGTCGGACACGGTCTCGCGGGTGCGACGACGATGAGCCAGTTGCGCAGCGCTCTTGGCGCTGCAGCCCTTACCTCGCTTGACCCGTGCGCCGTGATCGACCTGCTCGGCGACTATGCCGGCCGAGTCCCCGGTGCGGCGGGGAGCACCGTCGCGTACGCCGTGGTCGATGCTCGGAACGAGACCGTGTCTTACTCTTGCGCCGGGCATCCGTACCCGCTCGTCATCCGTCCCGATGGGACGGTGAGCTACCTTCAGGAGGGCCGGCGACCGCCGCTCGCCTCGACTTCCCGCGTCGTGTCGACCCCAAGCGGGCGCAGTGCGCTCCCCGTCGGGTCGCTGCTGCTTCTCTACACGGACGGGCTGATCGAAAGGCGCGGCGAATCGCTCGACGTCGGGCTGCAACGTCTCGCTGATGTCGCGGCCTCGTGCGTTCGTCTGCCGGCCGGCGAGGTCTGCTCGACGCTGCTCGCGGCGATGGCTCCGCCCACCGGCTACGCAGACGACGTCGCACTGGTCGTCGTGCGCCCGACGGGAACCACGGCCGAAAGCTTCGTCCTCGCCATGCCGGCCGACCCGAAACACGTGACGTCGACACGCCACCGTCTGCGGGCCTGGCTGCGAGCTTGCCCGGCGCGGTTCGACGAGGCCTTGCAGGACGACGTGCTGTCGGGTGTCGGCGAAGCGCTGATCAATGCGATCGAGCACGGCAGTGCGCACGACAAGACGTGCATTGTCTGGTTGGAGGTATTCGCCCACGAGGACCGGATCCTCGCGTCGGTCAGCGACTCAGGACGATGGATCACCGACTCCGCCGCGAGCCGCCGCGAGACCTCACGAGGACTCGGCCTCATGCTCATTCACGGGCTCAGCGACGACGTCAAGACAGTCCGGACGGTCCTCGGGACACGGGTGACCATGAGCTTCCGGACGAATCGACAGACCCCGCCCAACGCACGTTGACCGCGCCCGCCGCGGACGGACTCGCGGCCGACCCTACGCAGGCTGCGAGGCGTCCGTGAACTCCCGGAACAGGCCGGTCACCACGAACACCGTCTGCTCGGCGATGTCCACCGTGTTATCGCCGATCCGCTCCAGGCAGCGCGCCACCAGGATCATGAACATCGCCCACTCGCGCAACTCGAGATTGTCCCCCACCTCCACCGCACGCCGAAAAATCTCCCGATTGAGCCGATTGATCTCCATATCCTGACGCACCAGATCCTGCGCCAGATCCGTGTTACGACCAGCGAACGCCTGCTTGGCCTGCGAAACCTGAGAACGAGCCAGACGCCCCATCCGCTCAATCGCATCAAGAATGTCCTTGTCCTTCGGCGCCTCATAACCCGACAAAGGCACCAGCTTCGCGATGTTCACGCACTGATCACCCATCCGCTCCACGCACCGGATCACGTGCAGCAGCGCAGCGACGATCCGCAAATCACCCGCCACCGGCGCCTGACGCGCCAACAGCGAAAGGATCCCCTGGTGCACCTCGAGATAGCGACCATCGATCCGATCATCGTCGGCCACCACCATCCCAGCCAACTCAACATCCTGATACGAGATCGACTCAAGCGAACGATCGAGCTGCTGAATGACCAAATCCAAACCATCCAACGCCTGCGCCTCGAGCGCGCGCAACTGCTCATGAAACTGATGGCGTGGCTCCTGCACGCCGGCAACGGTAGCCGACGGCGGACCGAGTTCGCCGCAGTAGCGGTGTGACTCGACGAGAATGGCTGCTGGGGCCCTGCGAGCGGCACCAGGCCGCTTGTCCGGGTGGCCCTAGTTGTCGGGACACTAGTCGATCTCCACGTCGAAGTCCCACTGCACGAGCGGTCTGCTTCCGGCCAGTGGCGCCCAGAGGAGTCTGCCCTGGCCGGTCGGGAGTACGGCAGACATCCTCAGCCGCACGGTCGTGCCAGGGGTTACCTGACCCGGCGGCGGCCCCCCGTCGAGGTTGCGGACCTGCAGGGTCCGCAGAGCACCCTGCTCGTCGATCGCAGCGAACTGCCTCGGACGGATCGGGATCGGGGCCGAGGCGGCGGTCAGCGTGACGGTGAACGTGCACGGTGTGGTCTTGGGAACCGGAACCTGGCCCTCCGCTGGAACGGCCGGTCCCACGACCGTGGCCAGGACCCGCGCGTTTGGCAGTTGGACGCGGACGGCGTCTCCCTGGACCGCGAGCCACGGGTGGCTTGGTGTGGCCGTGACGATGCGACCGACGGGGACCTTCGAGCTTCCGAGCCAGGCGGGGATGTACCCGTAAGCGTTACCCGAGGTCTTGAACAGGCGCGGATGGCGGTTCGCGGTCTTGGTTTCCTGGCGGGATGCTGGCGCCGCCTTCTCCGGCCGCGATGCCGCCTCGCCGCCTCGTGGGTGACCGTTGGAGGCGCCGCCAAGTGCCACGAGGGCAACGACCGCCAGGACCGCGGTCGCGAGCGCGGCGGCGAGCCCCCTTCGGATAGCGCGAGCGCCGGGCCTGGTGGCCCGGCGCTCCGGCCCAGGTGCCGAGGCCAGCGGCCGGTCAGCCTGCTCCGTCGCCACCGGTCGCGACCCCTAGCGGTTCAGCCGATAGCCCGGGGCGTCTCGCGGCTCGCCTCGCGAGTTGTTGAACACGTCGGTGCCGAACGGCGCCAGACCAGGCTGGGCGGCGTAGCCAAGGTGGCCGCGACCATCTAGACCCCGCGACGCGTCGCCGACGTCGAACATATCTTCCATGGTGCGCAGCCAGCTGTAGTGGTTGTAGAACCGGGTGCTGACCGTGCCCGGCCGGATGTACGGACTGATCAGAACGCTGCCCGTGTCGCCGCCGCCGTTCGTCGCATGGGTGGTATCGAACAACGGATCCGTGGCAGCCGTCTCTGGCCCCAGGGCGATCTTGGTCACGGTGCCGGTCGGCGCCGTCGCCACCCCGTTGCAGGTGAGCGTGAACGTGCCGGCGTCCACGAACCCGCCCGACTCGGACGAGGCGGTCGCCGTCACCGGCGTGTCGACGACGTTGGTCACGACGCAATTCGCCGGGATCGGGCTGCCGGGATCCGTGGTGTCGGTGACGCTTCGCCCGACGTCACGCAGCGTGATCGCGTTGTCCTTGATCGTGGCCGAGCCGGGGGCCCCCGACGCGGAGTCCGTGCGCGCGCCGCCGGTCGCGCTGCCGCCGATTGGGCTGCCTCCCCCGAGGATCAGCCCCGGGATCGCCGTGTTGCGGTCGACGAACGCGTTGTAACCGTCGCCGGGGTACAGCTGGTCGCCGCTGGCGTCGGTGGCCAGCGGCGTGTTCGGTCCCTGCGGCTCCCAGTGCACGCCCCGCCCGAACAACGTTTCGGCCGCCGTGTCGTCGGCGATCGAGGTCAGCGCGTTGGGCTGGTCCATGGTCGAGTTGGCGAAGCTGTTGCCGGTATACGTGAACGGCGGGAACGCCTCGTCGAAGGTGACGTCGATCAGACCCCCGTCGCGGAACGCCGGCGAGGCCTCGATCTCCGGGACGATGTGCTCCAGGAACAGGTCGGACGCGTACAGCCCTCCGGTGAAGTTGACCGGCGGGTTCGGCGTGTTGGGCCCGGAGAACCCGCCCGAGAGGTTGTTGCCGTGGCACACCGCATCGTGCGCATCTGAGCAGTTGTCCGGCGTGATCCAGCTGAACGCCGGAGTCGTCGACTCGTGCTGCAGGTCGTGGTAGAGCCCGTTGCCTGAGTCGAACAGGTCAGCGATATGCGTCGAGTTGCAGTCGCCGGAACTCAGAATCGATTCAAACCACGGGAACGGGAAGTGCTTGGGGACGTACTGGTCATCTCCAACCGCAGCGCCCGGGGTGGGCTGCGTGCCGATCGCGCCGGGCGCCGGGTAGGGAGCGCCGCAGTACTGCACGCCAGCGCTGTTCGAGGTCAGCCCGGGAACACCGTTGGGGTCGCCGTTGTACGTGCTGTTCAGATCCTGCGCGTAGCCCTTCCAGCTCACGTGAGCGGCATTGAGCTGGTTGAACAGCGTCTGCACGCTCGATGGATACACGCACCCGTTCTTGCCCGCAGGCGCGTTGGGACCCGCTGCTGAGCTCAGCTGACCGAAGTTGGGGTTCGTCCACAGCGACCCCGACCTGTCGACGCTGCCGGCAATCGAGGCGTAGTCGGGACAGTCGGACTGAACGTCGGAGATCGTGGCCTGGCCGCTGACCAGCGAGATGTAGTTGTCCTGGCTGAAGTGCCCCGTCCCGTAATAGTCCTTCAGGAGCACCCCCTGGGACGGCAGCGTCTGCCACAGGTACGTGTTGTTGTTCAGCCCCGTGAACGTCGCGTCATAGGATTTGTTCTCCAGGATGATCAGCCAAACATGCTTGATCTTCCCAGGCCTGATCCCCAGCCCATCCTGAATTGGGAACGTGGGACGTCCGTGGTCCCCGTGGTGCTCGTTGCGCGCACCGGAGGCAGTCGCCGTCATCGCCATCGCCAGCGCGCCTGACAAGCAGGCGGCGCTGATCGCACCGAGCGCGACCACCCGGCGCATCCGATCGGAGCGCATCCCCCGTCGCGCCTCGTCCCGCCGGCCGCTCGTTCTCCGGAGCCCAGACATGCTCACCACGCACTTCCTTTCGGTCAGGCGGACGCTCTCGGCGCGAGCCTAACCCCAGATTTGAAGCTCGTGTGAAAAGCGTTTGCCCTTCCCAGACGGCCGCGACCGCGGCCACCACCCCGGCGTTCATCGGGCTCGGAACCGCGCTCAGCGCCGGCAGAGCGCGCGACCACGCCGAATCACAACCCCCGGCTACGAGCATCCTCCGCCAGCGCCGCACCCATCACCCCAGGCTGAATCTGATCCTGAAGCTCAGAAATCAACCCGGCATGCCGCTCAGACTCCCGATGCACCGAATCCTGCAACCCCTCCACCAACCGCTCCAAATGCCCAATCCGCGCCTCAAGCGCATCCAACCGGCCATCACCCCCACCACCATCCCCCCCCCGAGCGACGACCCGACGCCTCCGCACCCGCCGCCGAACGACCAACCTGACGAATCCGCGCGACCAACCCCTCACGATCACCCACCAACACCACCTCCCACAAAACAACCAAGCCAACCAACACCCGCCCCAACCACCGTAGCACCCACCACCCAACCCAAACCCCGCACAGCAGAGTACCCTCACCACCCCCCATGACCCCGATAACCGAAATCACCTTCCTCACCGGCGAACACGCCCGCGTCGAAGGCCAAGCCAAAGACGTCGAACGACACATCCTCGACGCCGCCCGCGGATCACTCATGCAACTCGCCTGGCTCACCGACGCCCAAACCGGAGAACCCATCGGCATCAACCCCGACTCCATCGTCATGCTCCGAACCATCACCCCCAACCACCCAACCCAATAACACCCCCTAACGGCAATCGCGCACCTCACAGCCGGTGCGTCCGGTTCAAAGTCCCTGCTCAGACGCACCTTTTGACACTGCCAAGGCCCCGTCCTGCGACGTTCGTGCCCAATCCCGCCCCGACGGCGATGCCCTCTTGCCCACCAACCCGAATTATGGGCGAAATTCTGGGTTGTTATGAGAAATACCTGGAAATCCGATGGTTTGGTAGTGGTGGCACCTCCCATCGGATTCGCGGATTTAGCGGTGGATTTCCGGGGTTTAGGCAGCGCGATCGAGTTGCTGCCCAACGGCGACGTCGCCGACGGCGGCACGCGTGTCGGCACTTCGCGCTTCTGGCGCCCAGCTGTCGCGCGGGCTACGGCCCAGGGGCAGCCCGCCAGCGCAGCCTACTGCCCCAGCATCGGCGGTCCTATGCCTGAGCCCTGACTTCTCCGACTTCGACGCTGTCGATTGTCGCTGCCTCGCTGCCGGCTACTTGGGTCGCAAGCGCTTGGAGCGAGGCTGAGTCCTCGGTGTCGAATACGAGGATCGAGATGCCTTGGTCTTCTCGCAAAAGGATCCAGTAGCCAGCGACAAACCCTGGCGCGCCGGAGATAATCGGCACGAGTTCGGTGAGCGTAGTCGGCAGGGCGTCTCGGTCGGTGATCGTGGCCTTGATGACGACGGCGTGCATTGCGTTTCCTTTCTCGTGAAAGTGGGGCGTTATCCGGTGTTGCACCGTGTTGTCGGCGCGGGGAACTCCGGAAGCGCCAAGGCGCCGGCCACGGCGCGGTAGACCTTGCGGTTGAAGATCAACCCGACGTGGCTGCCGGTGACCTCGACGCAATCCGCATGCGGGATCACCTGGCATTGCCAGTGAACCACCCCGTCTGCCTTTGAGTAGATGCTGGTGAGCCGCACCCGATCGAAGGGGAAGAGCCGCGCGTAATCGTGGCTGAACGCACAGCCGCAGTGCGCGGAAAGGCACGTGTCTCGGCGCGCCCGGCCGCTGGCCTGGACCGCGCGCCGGGCGATGCTAACGGCGAACAGCGTGGGTGTGCTGGCGCCGAACATGCCCTGGAGGTCGGCCCCCATCGAGATGGCGTGAGAGACCAGGTCGGGACGGCGGGCGGCGAGCGCGCGGGCGAAGTGCCCACCGCGGCTGTGGCCGATCAGCGCCACGCGGCGCCCATATGAGCGCCAGAGCTCGTCGACCGTGCGCTCGACGCGGTCAAGCGCGCGATCGGAGCAACCGGTGTTGGTGACGAAGCGGGCAAACCGAGGCCGGTATCCGATCCGCCGCAACCACATCGCCATCACCCCGAGGGTCTGATCGCCGGCCAGAAAACCCGGCATCAAGACGACTGGCCGGCCGTCGCCGTGCGAGATGCCCGCCCCCCGCCACACCGGGTCGGCCAGCAGCCGCCCCAGCTCGAGGCACCATCGCGTTTCCGCCAGCGGCCGGCCCCACCAGCGATCGCGCACCGGATCAGCGCCGAACACGAACCGTTCATGGTCGGCCTGCCCCGCGTCAAGGCCCTCTCGCCGCGGCTCGCGCGCGGCCGAGCCGTCAGGCGGCATGAACGTAGCTGCCCGGCGCCTTGGCCCGCGCCTTGTGCTTGCGGCTTCCCAACGTCCTGGGCGCGGGCTTCAAATCACCCGCCCGCTGGCTCAGCCAGTCGCGATAGTCGGGCCACCAGCTCCCGGGCTTCACGTCGGCAACCTCGATCCAGGCCTCAGCGTCCATCTCGGGAGCGTCGGTGACGCGGTAGGTGGCGCGGCTCCCGGCGCTGGGCGGGTTGACGAGCGCCTGGATGTGTCCGCTGGTGGACAGCACGAATCGCTTCTCGCCGCCGAGCAACTGGGCGCTGCGGTAGGCGTTCTCCCACGGCACGATGTGGTCGCCCAGTCCGGCGATGACGTAACTGTCGAGCGTCACCGCGCCGAGATCGACCGGCGTCCCGAGCACCTCGGCCTCGCCTGGGACAGTGAGGGCGTTGGCGAGTGCGAGGCGGACGAAATCACGGTGTAGCCCGGCGGCCAGTCGCACGGTGTCTTGATTCCAGTACAGGATGTCGAACGCGGGTGGATCCTTGCCCAGCAGGTAATTGTTCACGAAGTAGTTCCAGATGAGGTCGTTGGGTCGCAGCCATGCAAACACGCCCTCCAGTGCCTGCCCGTCGACGTAGCCCTTGCGCGCTGACTCCGCCACGGCGGCGGCGGCGGCCTCGCGGCTTGCGAACGCTCCGACCGTTCCCATCCGCGCCTGGTCCAGGGCGCAGACCATCATCGTCAATGCGCCGACCTTGTGCTGCTCGCCGATCGCGGCAAGGTGGCCGAGCGCCCCGGCGGTGATGATGCCGCCCGAACATGCCGCGTTCACGTTTACCGCGGGTTGCGCGGTGATCTCGGCCACGGCGTCTCGCGCCTCGAGCACCGCCTGCGCGTAGGTGTCGAGGTCGAAATGTCCCTGGGCAGCGTCCGGATTGCGCCAGGAGATCGCGAACACCTGCTGCTGCTGATCGAGCAGCCACTCGACCATGCTGCGGCCCCGCGAGATGTCCAGGATGTAGAACTTGTTGATCGTCGGGGGGACGAACAGCAGCGGCACCTCATACACCTGCTCGGCAACTGGTCGGTACTGGATCAGCTCGAACACCTCGGTTCGGAGCACGACCGAGCCGGGCGTGACCGCGAGGTTCTCCCCCACCTCGAACTTGGTCACGTCGACGCTGGCCGGCAGGTGTGGCGAGTGCGTCAGGTCATGCAGCAAGCGCCGGCCGCCGCGCGCCAGGTTGGCACCGCCCTCGTCGATGCACTCCTTCAGCACGGCGGGATTGGACCACGGGAAGTTCGTGGGGGCCAGCGCGTTAAGCACGTTGTCCGCGGCAAACCGTGCCTGCCGCTCGGTCCGCCAGTCGACGCCGGCGTCAGAGATCAACTGGTCGACCGTGTCACCCGTCGCCAGGTAACTCTGCATCAGGCGGTGTAGAAGCCAGTTGTCCTGCCAAGCTCGATCGCCGAAGCGGCGGTCGCCCTTGGCTGGCCGAAGCTCAGACTGCCCGGCCGCGACTCGCGCCAGCGCCACGCCCAAGCCCGTGGCGTCGCGAGCCGTGCGCCGAGGATGGCGCACCAGACCCGCGACCGTCCGCGCGGCCGCGCGCGGCTTCAGGAATCGGCTGACGCCGCCGTCTTCGAGCACGGCATCTGTGAGCATCACGTCGAGCCCCGAGCGGGCGGCGAGTCGCAGGCCCGGGTCCGGGTGGGAGTCTCCCGGCATCGATTTCGAGGTCGCTGCCATGCTGATCAGCCTCCTGGTTGGCTACTCGCCGTCTCGGACCAGCCGGCCGCGGACGATCAGCTCGCTGGGGGGACGGATCATGCCGAGCATGCCGTGGCTCATGGCGAGTCCGAACTGATCGGCGGACGCGGTGGCATCAACCTCCAGCTCGCCGCCAACCGGTCGCAGCGTGGCGTCAACGTCGAGCGGGATGCTCTTTCCCGCGGCGTAGAGCTTGCCGCTCACCGTCAGCTTCTCGCCGTCGAGGGTGGCGCGGTCGGAGACGAAACGGACCTCCGGCTCGTTTGCCACGTCGAAGAAATCGCCCGACCGCAGGTGCTTGTCGCGCATGTTGTTCTTCGTGTTGAGGCTGCCCGCCTCGATCGTCAATTCGATCGCCGGCTCCCGTCGGAGATCCAGCGTGCCGTCATAGCGCTCGAACTGACCTTTCACGGTCGTCAGCCCCCAGAACGTAGGGGTGCGGAACTCGACCTGCGAACGAGCTGGATCAATTCGCCACCGGGTCTTTTCGAGGGCGGGCTTATCGGTGCTCTGAGGTGTCGTTGTACTCATTGTCATCCCTTCAACTAGTCAGTTTCCATGTCCAGGCGTATTGCGAAAGCGCGTCACGGACCGCGTCGTCGTGGGTCGAGCGCGGGACGTGGATCTCGAGCGAGGCGTCGATCAGGACGGCCCGCACGTGATCGCTCAGGCCGGTCTCGGCGAGCGCGGCTCGCGCCGCCTGTTCCGCCGCCCGCCGGCACAGCTCCGGCTTGTACGGCTTGCCAACCGCCGTGAGCGGGATCTCGTCGATGATCTCGACGTGCCTGGGCGCCGCGGCGCGCTCCGGCACGCGATCGGCGGCCCATCCCTCGAGCGCGGCGGCCGTGACCCGACTACCCGCGGCGACTGTGACGAATGCCATCGGCACCTCGCCCGAATGCGGATCGGGACGCCCCACCGCGGCCACGCCCGTGACGTCAGGGTGCTCCATGAGCGCGTCCTCGATCGTTGCCGGGTCGATGTTGTGGCCGCCGCGGATGATCAAGTCCTTGGCGCGGCCGGCAAGCCGAATGAACCCATCGGCGTCGACCGAGGCCAGATCGCCGGTGTCGAGCCAGCCGTCCTTGACCTTCCTGTCGGCGTGCAACTCGGTTCCGGACTCGGTCCGGACGAGGTAGCCGGCGAAGATGTTGGGGCCGCGCAGTACGAGGGTCCCGACTTCGCCCTCGGGCAGGAACGTCCACGCGCCCGTGTCGTCGTCGACGGCGACCGCACGCGCTTCCTGATAGGGCAGCCGCTGCCCGACTGTCCCCGGGCGAGGAGATTCGGGCCAGCTGAGCGCACTGGCGCACGTGCCCTCGGTCAGCCCGTAGCCTTCGCACAGCGCGACGCCGGTACGGGCCTCGAAAGCCGCCGCCACGGCGGGCGGGAGCGGCGCGGCGCCGACGATCGGCATCTTCAGGCTCGAGATGTCGGAGTCGACCGGAACCTGGGCGAGCACCGCGTAGATCGTCGGGACTCCCGACATCGCCGCAATCCGGTAGTGCTCGACGATCTTCCAGAAGGCCTGGAACAGAGGAATGTCCCGGTAGCCGAGCGGGCCGGCCCACACGACGTGCTGTCCCTTGATCAGCGGCCCCAGCACCGTCACCACCAGCGCGTTGGTGTGAAACAGCGGCAGCGCCGCGAAGATGACGCTGTCCTGGTCAAGGACGTCGCTCGCGCGCGTCATCCATGCGTTGGACACCTCGTTCGCATGCGTGCGCGCGGCCAGCTTCGGCGTGCCCGTGGTACCGCCGGTGTGAAGGTAGCTTGCGACGTCATCCGAGGCCGGGGGCGGCACCGGGAGGGTCGAATCATCGGCGCCAGCCATCCCCTCGGCGAGGTACGCGACCGCCGTGCCGCCGAGCGGCTCGAGCGCGGGCGCTTGCCCCGGCGCGGCGGTGGGACGGAGCGCGAGCAGCGCGCGGGCTCCGGTGTGCGCTGCGATCGCGCGGGCGCGGGCCCACACCTCCGGATCGAGCTCGGGTCCCGAGGCCACGATCACCTGCGCGCCTGAGCGCCGCACGAGCTCGGTGGCGTGCTCCACCGTCAGGCCCGGGTTGATCGGGGCGTAGATCCCGACCGCCTCGGCGGCCAGCAGCAGCGGCAGCATCTCCGCGCAGTTGACGGAGACGACTGCCACCGCGTCACCCCGGCTCACTCCCAGCTCGGTCAGCACGGCTGCCACTCGGTGCACGTCGGCGGCCAGCTCGGCGAACGTCCGCACGAATGGCGTGTGAAACGACTCGGCGTTCGGCAGCACGGACACGGCCGGGCGGTCGGGCCACAGCTCAGCCGCTCGGCGCACGAGCTCGTACGTGCTCGCCGGCAGCCCCCGTTCGCTCAGCGGGACGCGCTCGACCGCCGCCAGGTCAGATGGCCCGTGGAAGGAGGGCCACAGCAGCTCGTTCTCTGTCGTCAACGCGCCCATGCCGTCTCGACCTCCGTCTCGGGGGCGAGGTACTCCTCGGGCTCCTCGACCACGGTGTTGGAGAGCTCGCCGATCCCGTCGATTTCGACGCGTACGACGTCGCCGACCTTGAGCAGTCCCTGGGGGAACGGCTGACGCGCGGCGCCGATCCCGGCCGGCGTTCCGGTGGCGATCACGTCGCCGGGCTCGAGCGTGAAGGCCGCCGACAGGTGGGCGATCTGCTGGAAGCAGTTGTAGATCATCTCGCTCGTGTTGCCGTCCTGGCGCAGCTCGTCGTTCACCCATGTCCGGATCGTGAGGTCGTGCGGGTCGCCCAGCTCGTCGGGCGTCACCACCCACGGCCCCAACGGTCCGTGGGTGTCGAACGACTTGCCCATGGTCATCGTGGGACTCCGCACCTGCCAGTCGCGCACGGACACGTCGTTGGCGATCGTGTAGCCGGCGATGACCTCGTGCGCGCGGGCGACCGGAACGTGGCGGCAGCGCGTGGCGATCACCACCGCCAGCTCACCCTCGTAATCGAGCAGGCTCGATACGCGCGGCATGTGGACGTCGTCGTCCGGCCCGACCACGCACGTGACCTGCTTGTTGAAGAACACCGGGTACCCCGGCGTGTCCATGCCGGACTCGGCGATGTGGTCGGCGTAGTTGAGCCCGATGGCCAGGTACTTCCGTGGCTGGACGGGCGCGAGCAGGCGCACCGCTTCCAGCGGATACTGGTCGTCCTGGTTGGCGAGATCGATGACGTACTCGTCTGCCACGAGTCCGCGGCGCCGCCCGAAACCGACGTCAAAGCGGCAGAGCCTCATGACGCCACCTCCGGGATGTCGACCGGCGCCTGCTCGGGCGCGTAGCCACCGGCCATCGCCTTGGCGTGGATCTCGGGGAAGCTCATCCCGGCCAGATGGTCGGCCGCAACCTGCTCGGGGTCGACGAACACTCCGATCGGGTTGGCTTTGAACTCCTCCGAGTTGCGCATCCAGTCCTTGGACCTGGCCCAATCGCCGAAGCAGTCGACCTGCAGCTCGACGTGGTTGCCGTCCGGGTCGGCGTAGTAGTAGGACAGCGTCATGCCGTGGTCCAGGCACAGGGCCGGCGTGATCTCCTCCTCCTTGAGCCGGAGGTAGCTCGAGTTGAGCTCCTCGAAGCTCGCGTACTCGAACGCGGAGTGGTGCATTCCCGTACGTGTTTCCTTGTCCGGGTCGTCCACGAAGTTCGGGAACGCGAGCAGCGCGATGCGGTGGTTGGCGGCGTCGTTGGTGAGCCACGCGCCACCCTCGAACTGGTGGATGACCTCGGCGCCGACCAGCGTGCGGTAGAAGTCGATCATCTCCTGCAGCTGGGTCGTCTTGAGGTTGAAGTGGTGGAACTTGGGCTGGATCGTGGCGGCGGTATCGGTCATGCGAATACTCCTGAGGTTGTGGGGGTCAAGCTGAGGTGAAGCTGGGTTCGAAGGTCTTCCAATAGCTCCCGGAGCGCGTGCGCCGAGGCGGCACCACCGAACACGTAGAAGTCGGGACGGACGAGCACGGCGTGGGCGCCCCGCTCGGACAGCCACGCGGTGAGGCGCCCGTCGACGTCTTGGACTCCGTGGGGCGCAGTCGGGTCCAGCGACGCGACCGTCGCCCCGAGCGTGTCGAGCAGCTTCCGCTCCGCACCGGAGAGCCGGTCAAGCGGGTCGCCTTCGGCGACGATCAGCTGAAAGCCGGCGCCGACGACGTCGTCGAATCGTCCTTTCCGCCCCGCGTGCGCCACGACGCCCTGAACGCTGAGCGTCCCGGCGAGTGGATCGGGTTCACCGATCGGCTGGTGCAGCAGCCCGCGGGTCAGCGGCGCGAGCTCGAGCGGAGGCGGCGGCCCGGCCGCGCGCAGCGCCGCGTCCCGCTCCGCTGCCACCTCCGGGTCCAGCTGGCAAAGGATCTTCCCCAGCTCGATCGCGAGTCGAATCACCGTCTCGTTCTGGGGCTGTCGCTCGGCTTCGATCGTGCTCAGCAGCCGCTCGTGCGCGACGCCCCGCAGCACGAGGTCGAGCTTCCAGGCCGCATTCGCGGCGTCGCGCAGGCCCGAGCAGAGCCCCTGACCGAGGAACGGCGGCGTCAGGTGCGCGGCGTCGCCGACGATCAGGACGCGGCCCCTGCGCATCTCGTCGGCCACCATCGAGCGGAACTCGTACACGGTGGCGCGCGTGAGCGGCCCGTCCTGCGGCCGATACCACGGCTCGAGCAGCGCCCAGACGCGTTCGGGGTCCTCGAAATCGGACGGCTGCTCGTCCGGGAGCAGCATGAACTCCCACCGCCGGTGCCGCGGGCCACTCTGCACGATCGTCGTCGGGCGTGCCGGATCGCAGTGCTGGCTGGCGATCGGCAGGTGGGCAAGCGCCCCCATGTCGTGCGGCTCTGCATCCACGACCAGCCACCGCTCCCGGAAGCCGAGATCGCGGCGGCTGATTCCGCACGTCTCGCGCACGAACGAGTTCGCGCCATCGGCTCCGACCAGCCACCCCGCGCGTATGGTGCGGTGCTCGCCGGTCGTTGCGAGTTGCCCCGGCTCCTCCTCACTCACACGTTGAAGCGTCAGCTCGACGTGATCGCCGGCGTCCTTTAGCCCCTCGGCGACCCAGCCCCGCTCGACCGTCACGCCCGACGGAATGCATGCGTGGCGATGGATCGCCGCCTCGAGCTCGGGCTGGAAGAACATGTAGTCGCCTTCCCAAGCGGACGGCGCAAGTCCCTGGCGGTCGAAGCGCAACAGCAGCTCGCCGTCGGCGCCGAGCCAGCGGTAGTCGTCGACCGGGACCATCTCGTCGGCCAGCACCTCGGCGAGCCCGAGCGACTGCAGCAGCCGCATGATCTCGTGATCGAGGTGGACCGCGCGCGGGAGGCGATAGATCTCCTGGAAGCGCTCGAAGACGATCACCCGGTGCCCGGCCCGGCCGAGCATTGCCGCAAGCGCCTGGCCCACCGGGCCGTAACCGACGATCGCGACGTCAGCGTCGAGACGACCTGTCGGAGTCATGAGGTCACCTCCGCGGTCAGAATGGCGACGGGACGAGCGAGGATCTGGCTGAACGCGCCGACGAGCTCGGCGAGCGGATCGTCGACCGCGGTCGGCGCCCGCCAGGCTATGAAGCGATCGGGGCGCACGAGGACCGCGCCGTCGTTCTCGATCTGGCGGTGGCGCAGCCACGCGCAGCGCGGGTCGTACAGGTCGCCGTCGAGGTGGCCGATCCGCACCGCGTCGAGCGGGAGGCCAGCGGCGCGGGCCAGCTCCTCGGCGGCTTCGCACCACGCGCCACCGTCCTCTCCGGCGATGAGCAGGAAGCGCCCAGGGGCAACAAGATCTTTGATCGGCCGGCGCTCGCCGTCCTCGTCCTCGACCCAGGCGTGCGGCAGAGGCGCTCCCGGCCGGGTCGAGGGTTCGTACACGCGGACGTCGTCGACGGGTGTGGGAGGTTCCGTACCGTCCGACACGACCGCAGGCGACTCGTAGTGATAGCCGTACTCGACGTTCAGCTCCGAGAACTCCATCGACTGCGCGCGCATCCCGCGCAGGACGCTCGAGCGCAGCTCGGCGTCCTCCGGCCGCCCGCTCCAGAGCCGCCGCAGCCGCTCCATGTTCTCCTCGGGCGAGTTCTCCGGAACGATGCCGAGCGCGGCTCCCGTGGCGAAGTGGTTGACCGCGTTCTCCAGCGAGCGCTGGCAGTTGCGTTCATCCGTGGGGCGGCGCTCGTCTTGATAAGTGTCAAGCAGCGCCGGGTCTGCGTGCCCGGCGAGCACCGCCGCCAGCTTCCAGCACAGGTTGTGCGCGTCGTGGATCGCGCTGGTCAACCCGAGCCCACCGGTCGGCGGATGGCGGTGCGCCGCATCTCCCAGGAGCAGCACCCGCCCGGCGCGGAAGGACGAGGCGAGCACCGCCTCGACCGACCAGCGCGTGATCTTGTGGATCTCCATCGGCAGATCGCCGATCCCGAGTGCCTTGCGAGCGTCGGCTTCGACCTGCGCGTCGGACTCCTCGCAATCGACCGGGTAGTTGAGGTGGATCACCCACTCCTCTGACTCCGGGCCCCATCGCTCCGGGCCCATCGGGACCATCACCACGAGCACGCCCGCCTGGGGCGAGTAGATCCACCGGATCAGGACCTCGGGGTCCGTGGCCCAGCGCGAGAAATCCGCGGTCACGTGCAGGGTCGCCGTCTGCGTGATGACGCCGAGCCCCTGGTACTCCACGCCGATCAGGCCGGCGACGCGACGGCCACCATCAGCACCGAGGAGGTAATCACTCCTCACCGTGTATTCCCGACCCGAGGCGTTCTCGCGGACCAGCGCTCGCACGCCGTCTGCGTCCTGCTCGAGGTCGATCAGCTCGTGTCCGAAGCGAATCCGCCCCGGCGAGAGCTCCTCGGCGCGCGCCTTGAGCAGCGGCTCGAGCCGGATCTGCGGGAGGTTCTCCTGCCGGCACGGGCTCGCCGCGCTCCAGGACTCGTCGGCTCCGCCGGCGCCCCAGGACTCGAGGCGGGCCAGCCGGCGTCCGTAGTCGGGATCGGGTCCAGCGAACCCCGCGTAGTAGGCCGTCGCGGCCATCTGCTCAGCCGGCGTGCCGCGCTCGGCGATCGCCCCGGCAACGCCCACGTCCTCGAGCACCTCCATCGCCCGGAGGTTGAGCACGTGAGCCTTGGGCAGATCGGACGTCTCCGGCCGCGCGCTGACCAGGAGATGCTCCACGCCCTGGCGAGCCAGGAGCATCGACGCGGTAAGCCCCGCGCCGCCTCCACCAACGATCAAAACAGGTACGGCCTCGTCAACAACTGGTGTGGATTGCATCGGTCCCTCTCATCTACTGGACGAATTGGAGTGGACGATACAAAAGTTCTTTTGTAATGTCAATTCCAATTTCTGCGATATGCTGCCGATCAGGAATACGAAGCGGCGACGATCGCGCGCGTAGTCGAGGAGGCCGGCGTCCCGCTGAGCTCCGTCTACCACTACTACGGCTCCAAGGACGGAATCCTGCTCGCCGTGATGGAGCGCGGCGCGGAGCGCTTCTTCGCCGACCTTCCCGAGTGGAACCGCCGGATCGGACGTCCCGCCGAGCACCTGCGCACGGTGCTCTCGGCAGCGGCCGAGACGCTCGAGCGCCATCCCAGCTTCCTTCGCCTGCTGATCGTCTTCGCCGTGCAGCCGCCTGCCCGCGGGGGAGATGAGATCGAGGTCGTCGTCGCGCGCGTCCGCCGCCTCGGGCTCGACCGCCTGAGCGAGCAGATCGCACTCGCATTCGGCGACGACCCCGAGAGTCCCGTGACCCTCCGGCTGGCTCGGATTGCGCTGGCTGCGATCGATGGCGCGTTCGTCGCCTCCCAGTCCGACGGCACGGTAACGCTCGACGACCTCCTCGAACCGCTCGCGCCGGCCTTGGTCGCCGTGCGGCGGGGGTTGCTGGCGAAAACTCGCTGGGAAGCTTGACTCTGCGTCGCGCACACGGCGGAGGGTGAGGCGCGCATTGGTGAGCCGACATCACGCATTCCGCGTGATTGCGTGGCCCTTTCGGCCAAATCACGCAAATCGAGTGACGCGGGCTCACCCGGGGCGCTGCGACCGTCCGTCCATGGTCCGCGAAATGATCACCCTGCCCCTACGCGTCGGCGTATCCGCCACTCGCCTCTGTGTCGACGTCACCACACGAGCCGCCGGCCTCGCCTTCCGGATCGCCCGGCTGGCGATCGGAACGTCGGCGCCGCCAGAACCGCGTCCGGCCGCCGCCGACGCCCGGCCGGCATCGAGCACCGTCGCATTCGACGTCATCATTGCCTCATCGCCGTCGCGTCCTGAGGCACCTCCACCCGAAGCGCCCCCGCGTCGCGCAGTCGCGGCCGAACCCGAGGTCGGGCCCACGCCGGCGATCCCGCCGACGCACGTCTCGGAAGGGCTTCAGTTCGTCGAGTCGTTCGCCGAGCCCGGTGCCGAGGAGGGCGCCGGCGCTGCCGTGCACGTCAGGCAGCCATGGAAGGGCTACGCGCAGATGACCGCCGACGAGGTCCTCGTCCGCCTGGCCGATGCGAGCCCGGAGGAGCTTGCTGCTGTGACGCTCTACGAGGGCGCTCACCGGGGCCGCAAGACAGTTCTGGCTGGGGCACGGCGCCAGCTGCGGCTGGCCACGGCCGGCACGTGACGCAACAACACATGGACGACCAGCAGCCGATAGCCCTCAGCGAGCCAGACCAGCAGCGCGCTCGGCACCGGCTGGCGCTGGAGTTCGGCTCCCGAGAGGAGTTCGAGGATCCCCGGTTCGCCTATCGGCGGCTGTTCGCGGAGGCGCTGGGGACGTTTCTGCTCGTGCTGGCGGCGGCCGGAGGAGGCATACTCCATGCCAAAGGCCAGATCAGCCTGTCGGCAGCCGTCGTCGCTCCTGGCCTGACGGTAATGGCCGTGATCCTGTTCATGGGTGCGGTTTCGGGCGCGCACCTCAACCCGGTGGTGTCGATCGCGTTCGCGCTGCGGCATGACTTTCGGTGGTTCCGGGTCCCGGTGTACATCCTGGCGCAGCTGGTCGGCGCCGGGCTGGCGGCGCTGTTCCTGCGCGCCGTGTTCGGGAACGTCGAGCACCTGGGAGCCACCCTGCCCGGGCCCGGCTACCACGACTGGCAGGCGCTGCTGCTCGAGATCGCGCTCACCGCGGGATTGGTCAGCGTGATCCTGGGCACCGCGTCACGAGCGCAGAACGTCGGTTCGGTGGGCGCGCTGGGCGTCGGCGGCTACGTTGCGCTCGCGGGGCTGTGGGCGGCTCCCGTCAGCGGCGCCTCGATGAACCCGGCACGATCATTCGGGCCCGCGCTGGTGAGCGGCGACTGGACTGCCTATTGGGTCTACCTGGTTGGTCCGCTGGTTGGCGCGGTGATCGCGGTCGGCTGCGCGGTGATTCTCCGCGGTCGCGGCGGGGAGGACCCCACGGCCCGGGCGGCTGCATCTGGGACGCTCGGGCTTCGCCTCGGTCCCCCCTCTGACCAAGCCTCCACCGATGCAGCACGTTCCGCTCCGCGCCGAGGCAGCCAGATCCCGCCGTCCGGCGGTCGGGAGGGCTAGATGGAAACCGCCCCTCCCGCGCTGACCGAACGGTTCCTCGCCGCCGTCGCCTTCGCGCAGGAGATACACGGTGCACAGCGGCGGGCCGGCACGGAGATCCCGTTCATGGCGCACCTACTGGTGGTCACCGGATTGGTCCTCGAGGACGGGGGCGACGAGGACCAGGCGATCTCCGCGATGCTCCACGACTCGGTCGAGGACGGCGGCGGCCGCCCCATGCTCGACAGGATCGACCAGGCATTCGGACCGCGTGTCGCTGCGATCGTCGAGGGGTGCTCGGATTCGGTGGACGGCGACCCCACGGAGCCATGGATCGAGCGCAAGCGGCGCTATCTGGCCCACCTGCCGACGGTCGAGGACGACGCGACCCTGCGCGTCTCGCTCGCCGACAAGGTTCACAACGCCCGTTCGATCGTGCGCGACTACCGCGAGGAAGGGCACGCCCTCTGGACCCGCTTCCCGCACAGGAGCCCCCGCGAGCAGCTCTGGTACTACACCGGCCTGGTGGAGTTCTTCGACCGGCGCCGGCCGGGTCCGCTCACCGAGGATCTGTGGCGCGCCGTCGGAGAGCTCGCTTGGCTCGTCGCGCGCGACGAGGCGCAGCATGAGTCACCCGATGCTCGCCCCCCTCACCCCACGCGCGCCTGCGCCACCGCCGCACGAGCCTGCTGAACCTCGGCCGTCTGTTCACCGCCGCCGCGCGCGATCTGGCGCGCGAGCCGCGTCTCGGCCTCGAGCACTCGCTTGGTCGTCCGGCGGCTCGGCTGCCTCGCGAGGTAGGTCTTGAGCGCCCCGCGCGACCCGGCGAGCGCATCGAGCTCGTCTGCTCTGACCACGCCGAGGTCGACCTCGGGGGCCATGAGCTCCCGCATCCATTCGCGTTCGATGGACTCGCTGTTGTCATAGACCCACACGAACACGCCGATGAGCACGAACGCGACGATCCCCGGGACTATCGAGATGACCTTGTCGCCTGCGATCGCGGCGCTTGCATCCCACAGGCCGTGCATCAGCATCGCGGTCAGCATCAGGCCGGCGCCGAGCCCTTTGCGCGCCGGCACCTCGGGTCGTCCGATGAACCAGATCAGCCCTGCCCCGAAGATGCCGGTGTACATCCAGTGCGACGGGATCGATGCGAGCGTCCGCGCGATGATCGTCTGCCACGCCGCGCCCACGTCGCCGAACGAGTTGGCCGCGCCAATCCACGCATAGCTGATGTCCTCGCTGATCTGGAAGCCGAGCCCGATGAAAGCGCCGAGGATAAGCCCATCGAATGGGGTGCGGATCAACCGCGGCGCGAGCACGACGAGCAGGAGGACGCCCGCGCCTTTCGCGAGCTCCTCGTTGATCGGCGCGGTGAGCGCGGCCCCCCAGTCGAAGGCGAAGCTCGCGCCGAACGCCTTCGAGTACAGGCTCATCACCGCGTCGTTGCCCAGCAGGGCGAACGCCCCGATCGCCCCGACGGCGCCCCAGACGAAGCCGGCCGCCGCGAGCTTGCCCGGCACACTCGTGTAGCGATCCTCGTAATGAATGAACCACAGGTACGCGACCGCCAGCAGGCCAAACGCGATGATCCCGCTGGTGAGGGCCCCGCTGTAGGCGGCGGCGGCGATCGAGAGCTGGCCAGATATCACGAACGCGCCGGCCGCGACCAGCAGGCCGTAGACCCAGAACGCAAGGTTGCGCGGCTGGACGAGGTGAAAGTCCTCTCCCCAACCCGACTGCTCGATCGCGCGCCGGCGGTCCTCGGTTAGGGTGCTCATGTTGTCGCTCGAAGGCTGCGGACCATCGCGACCACCTCGTCGCGAACGCGTGAGATCGGGCCCTTCGGACCGGCGACGACGATCTCGACGCCCTCGCCGGCCCGCTGCCCTCGCCGCGCGAACACGAACGCGACCACGGATCCCTGCCGGACGTCACCCGCGAAGTCCTGTCCCACGCCGACTCGCCCCTGCTGGGTCCGCACCGTGTAGACGTGGGTGGCGCTGCCGCTCCCCCGCGCGTTCCCGAGCTCGGCGCTGATCTGCTTGACCCGGCTGAGCAATGCCGACGGCGTGCCCGAGAACGGGGCCGCCTGCACGTCGAACTCGACGCCGCCGTCGACCAATGCGGTCGAGGCGGTGTCGCCCACCGGCGAGCGCGTGTGGCCGGCGAGCGCTCCGGTGCTGAGATCCCACCCCGCGGCGGGAATGAGCGTGACCCCGTCCGCGAGCTCGGCAATCTGGCCCCTATGGACGGGATGGCGGTAGGGCGCATTGCTGTTGATCAGCGGAAGGGCGACGCTCATCAGCACCGCCAGCGCGAGCACCAGCAGCGACGGCTTGACCGTTTCGCGGTCGATCCCTATCCCGTTCGGCATCGCTGGCTCATCTCGGTCTGTCGTGTCTGTTCCCGCGTTCGTCGCGTCCGGGGAGATCCCGGTCACGCAGACGGTGAGCGCTCCCCGGGTGAGCCGTCGTCATACGGTTTGCATGATTCGCCGACAGACCGGGGTACAGCGTCCCGCAATCACTCAAATTGCGTGATGACCGCTCATCCCGAGCGGGTCCATCCTCCTGACACGTAATCCCGCCACCGTTCCCAGGAGGACCAATGGCCGACAAGTCAGCGGATAACTCCGTGCTGTACACCGCCGTCTACACCGATCTCGAGGACGCCAAGTTCGATCTCGAGGCGCTCCAGCAACTGCACAGGGATCAAATGATCGGCCGGTTCGACGCGGCGATCATCGACAAGGAGGATGGCAAGCCCCACATCGTCAAGCGAGTGGATCATCCGTACTTCCGCGTGATCCCGGAATGGTTCGGATCCGGCACCTTGCCGCGCAAGGAGCTCCATGAGGCGGCGGAGGCTCTCGACGCCGGCCAGGCCGCCCTGGTCGCGGTCGGCGAGCCGACGATCGCGCAGGGGGTCGAGAGGGCGATCGTACGATCCGTCAAGAGCTTCAAGCACGATATGAACATCGCCACCGACGAGCTGGCCAAGGAGATGACCGACGCGCTGAAGCAGACGGAAACGGCCGGCAAGAGCTAGCCGAACCGAAACAGGACGAACGGTCGAGCGCGCTGAGCTGTCTGGGCGCGGCGCGCTCGATGCTTCCTTTCCGTTCCCTGCCAATCCCGCTCGTCCCCTTCTCGATCCCAGTCACGCAAAGCGTGTGATGACGGCTCACCGGGACCGGCGCGAGAGTGCGGTGTATGGACATCTCCGCGCGCCCACCTCGGCCAATGCCTGACGCCGCTCCCACACCGAACGCCACTCCCACACCCGCGCCGGCCAACGCTTCGCAGTCTCCACGGCCGTCGATACGGCGCACCGGTGGCGCGGATGATGCTGCGTCCGCGGATCGGTCGCCCTCGTTCTGGAGAGAGCACCGACGGGCCCTGAGCACGGCGTTCGGGGCACTGGTCGCGCTCGCCTTCTTCTATTACCTGGTGCCGCGGCTCGTCGGTCTGGGGCCGACGCTGAAACTGCTGCGCCACGGTGACATCTGGTGGCTTGCGCTCGGTGTCCTGTTTGAGGCCTTCTCCTTGTTCGGCGGCATTGTGCTGTTTCGGGGTGTGTTCGGTAGGCCGGAGAAGCGGATCGACTGGCGCGCCAGCTACCGGATCACGATGGCGGGCACAGCAGCCACGAAGATCGTCGCGACGGCAGGCGCTGGCGGTATCGCTCTCACGGTGTGGGCGCTGCATGGCTATGGCCTGTCGGGGGCGGAGATCGCAAACGGCATGGTGTGCTTCGAGGTGCTCACCTACGCGGTCTACATGGGGGCGATCGCGCTCGTGGGGTATGGGCTGTGGCTTGGCGTGTTTTCGGGTCGCGCGACCTTCGCGCTGACGCTGGTTCCCGCCGTCCTGGCCACAGCCGTGATCCTGATCGTGCTCTCGATGCTGCTCGTCGACGGGCCGTCTGAGCGGTTCTTGAAGCGGCGGGCGGAGCGATCGAGCGGCCGGGCCGCCAAATGGTGGCGACGCGCTGCCGCGCTGCCGCGCTCGATCCGGGCCGGGCTGACGGCGGCGCTCGACATGATCAAGCGCCGGGACACCTCGCTGCTCGGAGCGCTGGCCGATTGGGGGTTCGATATCGCCGTGCTGTGGGTGTCGTTTCGCGCCTTCGGCCCCTCGCCGCCCGGCGCCGTGATCGTGATGAGCTACTACCTCGGGACGCTCGGGAACGCGCTGCCCCTTCCGGGTGGCATTGGTGGCGTGGAGGCCGGCATGATCGGCGCCTTCGTCGCCTTCGGCGTGTCGGCCCGACTCGCGGTCCTCGCCGTGCTCGCCTACCGCACCATCTCCTACTGGCTGCCAACCATCCCCGGGGCAATCGCCTATTGGCGCCTGGTCCGGGAGTTCAAAGAACCGCCCGGCCGTTCAGCTTCCGAGGTTGCCAGCCACGCATGACGAGTGTCCGGCCGGCCGGCGAGCAGTCAGGTGCCGCCCACCACAGAAGCGGGTGCTTATGAGCCCGATCCCGTCCCCGGAGATCCCGCGTCGTGCCGAGCCGAGATTCGGAGCAGCTCCCGGAGCTCGGGCGCCACTCCGGCGTCTGGAAGCGCTACCTCCACCTCCACTGTGCCTCGTTTCTCATCGATGACCCGAACTGGGCCGAGACGATCGAGCAGGTCGCGCATCCGCCGGTTCTCGGCCAGCATCAGCGCGGTGAACGTCTTGATCCCCTCCTGGCGGGCGCGGGCGCTGATCACTTCGAGCAGGAGTGTGCCGAGGCCATGGCCCTGCCAGTCATCGATCACGGTCAGCGCCACCTCCGCGACGCCGGGGCGCTCGACGCTGCGGACGTAGTGGGCGATGCCGAGCCCCTCTCTCCCCTGCTCGTCGAGCGCGATCATCGCCTCATGGTCGCGATGGTCGACATCGGTCAGCACGTCCATCATCTGTCCTGTGAGCACGGGGGACGCAGTCAGGAAACGCTGGTAGCTGGAGGTCGGGCTCAGGCGGTACGGCCGACGATCCGCCTCGGGCGCGGGTTCGCTCTGTAGCACCTCCACGTAGACAAGCGTCAACTTCCCGTGGGCCGACAGCAGCACTTCAGCCAGTGCGATCGCGTCCCGGCCGGCCTCAAAGCCCTGGATGCCGACGACGACCTCGTCGAACATTCAGTCCTCCGAGCTTTGCTTCACAGCCGCCACCCCATGAGTTGACAATGCCGGGCCGCCGGGTGAGGCGTCATCACTCGGTTTGCGTGATTCACCGGAGTCGGCTAGGCCGAACGGATCACCGCAGCTCGCTTGCCGGCATCGCGTCCAGAAGCCCAACCGCTTCCGGGTCTGCCTCGTCGCCGAGGATCGCCGCACCGCCCGGCCAGTAGGGGTCCGGCGGGGTTGCATCCTGGACGAGCAGCGGCTCGTACAGCCAGGACCCGGTATTGACGATCCGCGGCTTGCCGCCCGCGCCCTCCCAATCGGCCTCGTCATCGTCCGGCAGCGGGCCCAGCCGATGGACGTGGCCGAAGATGACGTAGTCGGCGTCGATGCCGAGGCACTGGGTCACGTGGATGAGCGCCGGGATGCTGGCAACCTTCGTCTGCAGGCTCAGGAGCCCAGAGTTGGCTCGCGCCAGCTCGGGCCGCAGCAGCTTCCGAGACGCCTTTGCCATGGTCGCGGCCCGCGCCAACACTCCGAGCCGGTCCGCCGCTCCGGCCAGCGGCTCGGGCAGGGCGCCGGAGAACGCCTCGTGCGCGCTTCTCACCGAGCGACCGCCGGCCGGCTCGTAATCGATCGGTCGCGCCGCCTCCCGTGGGAGCCGGCCGAGGTGTCCGCGCGTGATACCGAGCGACCATGCCGGCACGAGATCCCGGTTGAGGTAATGCCCGTGGGTGGCCCACACCCGTTCGGAGAGCCACACGCCCGGGTAGCGCGCACTCACCTGGGCTGGCGCCAGCCACGAGCTCGCAGCGGCGAGCTCGGGCGTGGCGTCGAGCGGCGGAGAGCTGTCGACCGAGAGCCGGTCCCCCATTTCCTGGATCCAGGGGGCGACGAAACGCCGATCGTGGTTTCCGGGAACAAGAATCACTTCCCGGTCTGGCCCCAGCCGCCGTCCCAGCGCTCGCAGCACGGGCTCGGCCACCCTCATGGCGTCAGCCGAGTGGCGCTCTGAGAGTTCGACCACGTCGCCGAGCAGAACCAGCCGCTGGACGTCGGCAAGCGCCTCGAGCAGGACGGCGAGCGGCGCGGTACGCCTCAGGACATCCCGCTCGTAGCGCATGCCGAGGTGCAAGTCGGAGATCACCAGAGTGCGCATCCGGCGTGACGATAACCAGCCGACCGCATGCGGCGTGGCGAATCACGCAGATCGGATGACGCCCGATCACCACCCTCGGCGATGAACTAGCGGTGAGACGCAACTTCGACGGTGCTCGGGCCCCACCGCGGGACCCGAGCATCGCGGATCTGGGTCTGGATCACGTTCGGCGTCATGACGCTCTCGGCCGTGGCCCTGGTCGTAAGCCTGCTCTGATCAGCGGAATCAGACCCGCACGCCCGCTTCCGGGGACTTCACGAGTGCGACGCCGGCTCCTTATGCCGCCCGAGCTTCGATTTCAGGGCAGCCAGCTTCGCGTCGACCTCGTCCTTCTGCTTGTTCTTGCGTGCCTCGCGAAGTTCTCTGCGCGCCTTCTTCTTCGCCTCGCGCTGAGCCTCTTCCGCCGCCGCGATCTCGGCTTGTACGTCGATACGGGATCGCCTCAGCACCGTCCCGCCCAGGTTCGCCATCGCGGCGTCGATTGCAGCCGGGCTGTCCTCGAGGACGTCAGCCAGCAGCGCAGGGGCTCCTACGCGCACCGACTTCGAGATATCCGTGAGCGCCGAATCGGTCGCATCGTCGTCGTCCTCGTCAAACAGCGAGCCGACGAGCACTCCGCTCGCGCCGCCGATCACGATTCCGAGAGGTCCGCCGAGGACGCCAACGAGCAGTCCGATCAACCCTCCGGCCGCGGTGTCCTCCCAGCTCTCGTCCGCGACCTCCTCCTTGGTCACGATCTTGCCGTCTTCCTGCCGGACCACCACCGCGGCGCCTCGCACGCTCACCTCGCCCTGTGCGTCGAGTTCCTTCAAGCGGCTCAGCGCCTCGTATGCATTGGAATGCTCTGAGAACGACACGGACAGCACGTTCTCGTGGACGAATGCATCTTGGATCATGACGCGTCCTTTCTGACCTTCGTTGCGCGGTCGACCGTCGAGCGACGCTCGTGGCCGAAGCGTGCTGCCGGCCTGGGTGAATCGGCGTCACCTGAAATGCGTGATCTCAGGATCACTCGAAATGCGTGACGACGTCTCACCCGCCTGACCTCGACGCTGTAACGACACAGCGCCAACCAGTGAGGACAAACCATGCCGACGTCAGAGACTACGAGCCCGGATACACCCGAGCAGCGATCCGGGCAGCAGCCGCAGCAGTCGGGCGATTCCCGCCCGCCGTGGCGGGTGGAGGGAGCACGACGGCCCTCGGATACCGGCACCGGGCGTCGGCCGCCGCACACGCGCCCGAGTCTGTGGGGGTTGCTGGCGCTGCTGCTGGTGCTTGACTGGTTCCTGGTTCTGGCCTATCAGCCGTCAACCGTGACCCGCGTCACGGTTCCGTACAGCTATTTCGTCTCACAGGTCGATCACAGCAACGTGGCGTCAATCACAGCCCAGGGATCGACGATCCAGGGGACGCTTCGCCATTCGATCACCTACCCGGCCCACAACGGGACCACCACGCCCTACTTCAAGACCGAACGCCCGGCGTTCGCTGATGATCATCTCCTCACTGCGCTGCTGAACGAGGGCGCCGTGGTGAACGCGAAGGCGGCGACTTCCAGTTCGGGTTTGTGGTTGACGCTGCTCGGTGGCGTGCTGCCGACCCTACTGCTGGTCGGGTTCTGGCTATGGATCATCCAGCGCTACTGGGGCCAGGGTGGTGGTGCCGGCGGGATGTTCGGGCTTGGGCAATCGAAGGCCCACAAGTACGAGGCATCTCAGCAGCGGACGACCTTCGCCGACGTCGCCGGCATCGACGAGGCCAAGGACGAACTCGAGGAGGTGGTCGACTTCCTCAAGCACCCCGACCGCTACCGCCGGCTCGGCGCCGAAATCCCCCACGGCGTGCTGCTCAGCGGAGAGCCGGGTACGGGCAAGACGCTCTTGGCGCGCGCCGTTGCCGGAGAGGCCGACGTCCCCTTCTACTCGATATCTGCCTCGGAGTTCGTCGAGATGATCGTCGGGGTGGGCGCCAGCCGGGTCCGCGACCTGTTCGAGCAGGCCAAGGCGGACGCTCCGTCAATCATCTTCATCGACGAGCTCGACGCGATCGGTCGTTCCCGCAGCTCCGGCCAGACCAGCGGCTCGAACGACGAGCGCGAGCAGACGCTCAACCAGATCCTCACCGAGATGGACGGTTTCACCGGCAACGAGGGGGTGATCGTGCTCGGGGCCACCAACCGCCCCGAGGTCCTGGACTCGGCGCTCCTGCGCCCCGGACGCTTTGACCGGCGGATCACGGTTCAGGCGCCTGATCAGGACGGACGACTGAAGATCCTTCAGGTGCACACGCGCAAGGTTCCGCTCAAGGATCCCTCCGACCTCGAGGCGGTGGCGGCGAGCACGCCGGGAATGGTCGGTGCCGACCTGAAGAACCTCGTCAACGAGGCGGCGCTGAATGCCGCGCGGCGAGGCGAGCAGAGCGTGTCCCGCGAGGACTTCAGCAATGCCCTCGAGCTGGTGACGATCGGCGCCGCGCGGCGAATCGTCCTCTCGCAAGAGGAGCGACGGCGGACCGCCTACCACGAGTCGGGTCACGCGCTGCTGGGGATGCTGCAGCCGGGAGCCGACCCGGTCCGGAAGATCTCGATCATCCCGCGTGGTCAGGCCCTAGGAGTCACCTATCAGAGCCCTAGCGCCGACCGCTACGGCTACGGCGAGAGTTATCTGCGGGGCCGTTTGATCGGGATGCTGGGAGGACGAGCGGCCGAGATCCTCATCTACGGCGAAACCACCACCGGGCCGGAGAACGACCTGGAGCAGGCGACTTCAATCGCGCGGCAGATGGTCGGACGCTGGGGTATGTCCGAGGAGGTCGGCGCGGTCTCAGCGTACCCCCGTTCGGGTGGTGACAACTACATGCCCGCAGCCGAGCTATCCCAGCACACGCTCGAGCTGATCGACGAGGAGGTCAAGCGGATCATCTCCGAGTGCGCGGAGGAGGCCAAGCGCCAGCTGTCCGAGCACCGCGAGCAACTAGACCATCTCGCCCAGTCGCTGCTCGAACGGGAAACGCTCGACGAAGCCGACGCCTACGCGGTGGCTGGCATACCCGAACCCGACTCCGCGCCGGAGCCGGTCGTCACTCGTTGACCACTCGTCATCGCGATCGCGCCAGCAGTCCCAGCCGGCGCGCTCGCCCCACCGCGTCGTTGCGGTCGTGGGTATCGAGCTTGGCGTAGATGTGGCGAATGTGCGTCCGCACCGTGTTGGCCGATACGCACAGCTCGGCCGCGATCTCGGGTGCTTTCAGGTTGCTGGGCAGGTAGCGCACGACTCTGAGCTCGGCTTCGCTCAGATCCTCGAGCAAAGGCTCGGGCCCGTCACCGGGCCGTGCTGAGGCACCGGTTATGACGTCGAGGATGCTCCTCAGCAGCGTGGCGTGGGCGGTTCGGTGCCGGGGGACTCGCTCGAGGAGACCGCGCACCGGCGCGAGGATGAACGGCAGTACGATCCCGTCGGCTTCGGCGAGGTCGAGCGCGTGCTCGAGCGATCCCTCCGCGGCACGGCGCTCGCCGAGCTGATCGCGGGCCGCGGCATCGAGCAGCAGCGCCTCGATGACTGTGGAGGTCTGATGGAAGGCGGGCACGGAACGATTGATCACGGGTACGAGGAGGTCGATCGCGTGGTCGGCCCGACCCTCCGCCAGATCCATCTCCGCAGCGGCAACGCGCATCGGCGCGAGACCGCGGACATGTTCACTCATGGCGGCGAGCGCTGTGCGCGCCGCGTCCAGCTCGCCCATTCGCACTTGCGTCTGGAGCAGACGCGCCCTGATCGCATCCGAGAATGCGTGCCCGCCGGCCAGCAGCCTCTGCGTCCGCTCCGCGGCGCGAAACGCGCTCAGCGCCTCGTCGGACCGCCCCTGCGCCAGGCGCAAGAGACCCCGCGCGTGATGCGCGATAACCGCGGTGCCGGGATCACCATCCGGATGTAACGCGCGTGCCGCGCGTTCGAACCACCTCTCCGCCTCGTCGCAGCGGCCCAACCAAGCCAGCGCCCCAGCCCCCATGGCGAGCGCCGGCGCAGCGACCGGATCCTCGTCCCAGCCGTGTGCCTCGGCGAGGCTCACCGATTCTCGGCTCAGCTCAAGCGCGGCCGAAACCGAAAGTCCGGTTCCCGGACCGATCACCGCGAGCTGAGCGAGACAACTGACCTCGAGATAAGGGCGTCCGATCCGGCGCGCCAGCTCCAGACCCCGCTCGAGATCACGGCGGGCGTCACTCAACCGCAGCGCCAGCAGCTCGGCGGTGCCGAGATCCAACAGCACCACGGCCCTCAGCTCCTCGGTGAACGCGTGCTCGCCCGGGGCCTGCGCCGCCAAGGCCGACTCGACGGACTCCATCGCATCGAGGACGGCTGCCAGATCGCCACGGCGACTGGCCAGGCCCAAGGTGACGGACGCCAGCCGCAGGTCGAAGAGCCTCCTGCGCTCGTCGGGGATCGTGTCCCGCAGGCGGTGGGCGAGCGCTATGTAGGCAGCGCCGTCCTCGAGCAGACCGTCCCAGACGCGCGCGGTCGCGAACACGACCGCCAGCTCCGCGTCGCCGGCGGCGTCACACGGAACCGCATCGAGCAGCCCACGAAGCACGGCGATGCGACCGTCGAGGAGGAGGCCAAGGTAGCCGTCGGCAAGCTGGCGGGCGGCACCCGGCCAGTCGCGTGCCGCCTGTGCGTGTCGGACCGCTTCCACCACGTAGCCGTGCTCGCCGTACCAGTGCGCCGCTGCCCGGTGCAGCGACCCGACACTTGCCGGGGACGTGCGCCGCAGCTCCAGCTGCAGCAAGTCGGCGAACAGCTGGTGATAGCGAAACCAGGACCGTCCCGCATCGAGCGAGGACACGAACGCGTTGGCGTCCTCCAGCCGCTGCAGGACCCACTCCGAACCCGATCCGCCGGTGAGGAAATCGGCCAGCGGGCCGCTGACCCGCTCGAGTACCGAGGTCCGCAGCAGCAGCTCGCGTACCTCCGCCGGCTGGCGCTCCAGCACTTCCCCGAGCAGATAGCCGGCAACCGTTCGCTCGCTGCCGGAGAACTCCCGCACGAATTGCTCGGCGTTCGGATGATGGCCAAGCGAGATGACGGCCAGGCGCAGGCCGGCCGCCCACCCCTCGGTTCGCTCGTGCAACAACCTGACGGCCGACTCCGACAGGGTTATTCCGCTCGCGGCCAGCAGCTCGCGCGTTTCGTCCACCGAGAACGAGAGATCGGGTCCGCGCAGCTCGGTCAGCTCACCCGCGAGGCGCAGCCGATGCAGCCCAAGCCGTGGATCCTCGCGCGTGACCAGCACCACGAGAAGCTGCGCCGGCAGGCGCGCCAAGAACAGCTCGAGCCACGACAGCGCCTCCGCTGAGCGAAGCTCGTGCAGATCATCGATCACCAGTACGGCCCGCTCCTCGAGCGCGCCAAGCTCCGCGAGCAGCCGCTCGACGACCAGACCGGCGCGGAAGCTCGGCACCGGAGCAACGGGCTCGTCCATGCCGATCACGTGCGCGAGCGAATCGGTCACCGAGAGCCAAAACCGCTGCTCATCCCGCTCGCCCGGCTCAACGGAAACCCAGCCCAGCCGGTCTTCCAGCCCGGCCGCCTGTGCCCAGGAGCGGACCAATACGGATTTCCCGCTTCCGGCGGGAGCCGACACCAGCACGACACCGCCCGCACTCGCAGCCGACAGTCGTTCGAACAGCATGCTGCGCTTCACCAGGTCGAGCCTCGGCTCCGCCGAGCGTCGACCGCCGGGGCGCATCAATACCCGGTCATCTCGCAGCGCCGGCATACAAAGCCTCCGGGTTGCCAAGCAACGTTGGCGCGAGCATCGCAAGGACGGAAACCGTTGCCCTCGGTGGAAACCCGCGATGCCGCTGCGGGGTGTCACGGCCTGAGGTCGCGCGGCTAGGTCATACGCCGGAGTGGCGAACGCGGCGATGGAGCGAATCTCGGCTCCTCGATCCCCCGAAGGCCGGGATCGTCATCTCGCTGACGTCGTAGCCGATCAGAAGGATCAGCAGCGGATTGCGGAACTGGTTCAGGAGGATCGTGAGCGGCCGTGCGCCATGACTCACCAACGCGTTGGGTCCCACCTGCTCGAGGCGCCGCGCGGCTTCCTGGCCTGACAGGCCTTCAGGCGTCGACGCCAGCGCGTCGAGGACCGCATCGGTCTCCATGGTTGCCGCCGAGCGCAACGTGAGCGACGCTGAGCCGCTCGCGTCGCGCGGCGGCGGCTTATGCGGGGTGGTCTGCTGCTGATCGAGCATCGCGCGGGCCCATGGCTCCGGCCTCGGCTCAGCCGTCGATTCCGGCGGTTATGACTTTGATCTCGTTCGTAATTCCGCCGACACCGGGCACGCGCTGCACCGCCGCAAATGCCGCGTCGCTGTCGTACTGGTGTTTAACCTCGCCTTTCAGCGTCAGCCAGCCGCCGTCGACCTTGACGTCGACCCGGTCGGCGGGCACGTTGTCAGCGGACATCAGCGCCTGGAGCGCCACGCCGCGGATTACGTCGTCATCCCAATGGTTCCGCAGATCGACCACGAGCTGATCCTCCACGCGCCGCACGCCCCGCACCGACCTCGCCACCTGAACCGCGGCCTGGCGCTCGTGGAAACTGCCGACGCTTCCCCGCAACGTCACGTCGCCCTCGCGCTCCGACATGGCGATCTCCGCCGGCTGGTGGACGTCCGGGTTGTCCTCGAGCTTGGCCCGGATCTCGTCGATGATCTTGATGTTCGTCATGGGATCACACTCCGCGTGTCGGTGCAGGTCCGAGGCGCCTTTCTCGCGGCGCCCACTGACCCTCTCAACCGACCGAGTGAGTCGTCGTCACGCAGTTTGGATGATCGTCTCCCGCGGTCGGCGCAAGGCCTGCAGACCAGGCAGCTCGTGCCCCTCGAGCAGTTTGCGGGTGGCAGCGCCACCCATCGAGAGGTGGCTCACGCGGTCCTGCAGTCCATAACCGCGCAACGCGTGAACCGTCTCCTCGCCCCCGACGACACTGGTCGCCGACGCCGACGCGACGGCCTCGGCGATCGCCCGGGTGCCTCCGCCGAAGGCAGCTAGCTCGACCTGACCCATCAAGCCGCTCCAGAACACCGTCGCCGCCGCGCCGATCTCCGCCGCGTAATGGTCGGCCGTCTCGGGTCCGATGTCAAACCCCACGTGACCCCCGGCCGCGTCAGAGCCGCCAACGAGCAGATCCGAGGGAAGCACGAGCCGACCGGACCGCCCGGCGGCAGCGAGCGCCAGGCGCGCCCGCTCCAGATCCCCGGTGCGACACAGCGAGTGACCGTCGGTGTGTCCCAGGACGGACAGGAACGGAAAGCACATCGCGCCGCCGATGCATACCCGGTCGGCGAGCTCGAGAAAGCGGCAGACCAGTCCTATGTTGTCCCCTAGCGTGGATCCGCCAAGAATCGACACCAGAGGACGGGCGGGCCGATCGACGATCGCGCTGAGCGCGAGGACCTCGCGCTCCATCCGCCGCCCCACCGCGCACGGCAGCAGATGAGCAACGCCGACCGTGCTGGCGTGCGCACGGTCCGCGTTCACGAGCGCATCATCCACATAGAGATCAGCGAGCTCGGCAAGCGCGGAGGCAAGCCCTGGATCGTTGGCCGTTTCCCCGGCGGCAAACCGTACGTTCTCGAGCATCATCATCGCGCCCGGCGCCAGCCGCTCGGTCAGCTCACGGACCTCGGGGCCCGTGACACCGGGCGCGAGGGGCACCGTAGCGCCGGTCAGCTTGGCCAGGCGCTCAGCCACCGGGCGCATTGAACAGCTCGGATCGAGACGTGCCGGCCGGTCCAGATGTGAGATGAGCACGAGCCGGGCGCCCCGTCGCAGCAGCTCCTCGATCGTTGGGAGCGCGTCGCGGATGCGCGTGTCGTCGGCCACGGTCACGGATGTGCCCGGCGACGCTGATGTCAGGGGCACGTTGAAATCGGTCCGGAGCAGGACACGGCGGCCCTCGATGTCTATGTCATCGATGGTCGGCAGTCCATCTAGGAGCGTGCTCATCCAGCCTTCCTTCTTCGCGCTCGAAGACCATGCGTTGGCTTCGACCGACGCAGCCTCGCCGCGAACCAGGTGAACCGTCGTCACGTGATTTGAGTGATTGGCTTGCGCGGGCTACGCGCGCTGGGTCGAGCCCTGCCCGCGCGATCACGCGAACTGGGTGATGACGGGTCATCCGGTCAGCGTGCAAATTCCGTGTCTTGACGCCATGAGCGCGAACCAGCCACGCACGACCAGACGCCCCGGCAGGACAAGCCGAGCCACGCAGCACGGCGCTGATCAGCTGCGCGTTCGGCTTGCTCCGCCGCCGCTCACCGACGTCTTGAGGATTGTCGGCGTCATCGCCGCGACCGGGCTCGGGCTTTACCTCTTCTGGAGAGTCCGCGGCGTGGTTCGCCTGCTGGCAATCAGCCTATTCTTCGCGTTCGCACTGTTCCCAGTCGTGGAGGCGGTGTCGGTGAGAACCCGCGTGCCGCGTGGTCTCGTGATTCTCGCCGTCTATCTGGGCTTGGCCCTGATCGTCGCGGTCATCGGATACGTCGTCATCCCGAGCCTAGTCAGCGAAGTGCACCAGCTATCGCGGGACGCGCCGCATTACGCGGCCGTTCTGCGCCGCAACGCGACCTTCAGGCACTACGACGACCGATACCACCTAACCGCGAAGCTGTTGCGGGACACCCACCGGCTGCCGGAGCTGCTCGCGAAGGCGGCCGGACCCCTCAAGGACGTGACCGTCGGTGCGGCCAGCTTCCTGACCCAGCTCATCACCGTCCTCGCCGTCACCTTTCTCCTGATCCTGCACGGCCGCGAGTACGTCGAGCTGGGCCTGAGCTTGACCGGCGAACGTCGCGAGCGCTACCGCCAGGTGGTCGTCGACATCAAGGACGCCGTGGCCGGCTACACGCTGGGAAACATCATCATCAGCGTCCTGGCTACGCTGGCGACCTGGATCGTCCTGTCGCTCCTGGGGGTCCCGTACTCGCTGGCGTTGGGGTTCCTGGTTGGCTTCTTCGACCTGATCCCGCTCATCGGAGCAACCCTGGGGGCCATTATCGTCGCCATAGCCACCCTTCCGGTGGACTTTCCAACGGCCACGATCGTGTGGATCGCTTTCATCATCCTCTGGCAGCGGTTCGAGGACTACGTGGTCCAGCCGTTCGTGTACGGACGGTCACTGAAGGTCAATCCGCTGGTGACGATCGTGAGCCTGCTGTGCGGTGCGGCACTGTTCGGCATCCTCGGCGTGCTGCTGGCGATCCCCACCGCCGCGGCGATCCAGATCATCCTCCGAGACTGGTGGTCAGCCCGCACAGCCACCGACAGCCCATCGGACGGCGGCGCAGACAGCGGGATGGTCCCCGAGTAGCGCGCACCGCGATCTCGAGGTGATCACTCAGAGCACGCCTGGTCGTACTGGATCGCCGCGTGGGCGGGTAACGCGGCGATCGCGGTCGGCTGGGTGCTCTACGTCGAGGTGTTCATCAACACGGGCCAGACCAAGGTCGGGTCGATTTTGCTGGTACTCCTCGGCCTGTGGATCCCGGTCTACCGAGACCAGCGCAACCGAACGAGCCCTCGCGGCGAAGTTGCGCCCTACCGATGAGCGAACGGAGCGATCCGGGCTGTTCTGGCAGCCGGAGGCGGCCGCGCGCCGTGGTCGCGCTCGGCGGAAACGCCTTGCTCGCGATCGAGCACCTGACGAATGCCGGCTTTCTCGTGATCTGCGCCGGCGGCGGCACTCGGGCGGCCATCGTCCTACCCGAAGCGCGGCCGCGTGGCGGCTCGGGCGCGCGCCGACCCGGTTCGCGCGAGCCAGACCGCGACGATGACTCCAAACAGGAATCCTCCGACGTGGGCGGAGAATGCGACACCGCCCCCGTTCGCGCTGGCCGAAAACAGGCCGTAGTTCGCTTCGTAGAGCTGGTAGAGGAACCACACGCCCAGGAAGACCCAGGCGGGAAGCCTGATCGGAATGATCACCAACAGGCCCAATACCCGGGAGTTCGGATAGAGCACGATGTAGGCGCCGAGGACGGCCGCGATCGCGCCGCTGGCGCCCAGCACGGGCACCGTCCAGGCGCTGGCGGAGCCGAAGATCAGCGTCACCGCGGTCTGGGTTGCGTTGGCCACAAACCCCCCCGCGATGTAGAAGAGGAGGTAGCGCCACCGCCCGAACGCATCCTCGACGTTCTTGCCGAAGACGGCAAGAAACACCATGTTGCCGAGGATGTGGTCCCAGCTGCCGTGCATGAACATCGCGGTGAACCAGCTGATCTCCCACGGCTCGGGTCCGTGGCAGGATCCGTTCACGGTGCACGGATAGAACGAAGCGTGGTACACGGACGAACCGAGGTGAGGCAGCTCGTAGAGAATCCACACGAGGAAGTTCGCGACGATGATCGCCGTGTTGACAAGGGGAAACCGCTCAGCGGAGATGCCGTCTGAGAGCGGAATCATGGTGTCGGCTCAGGTCTGGGCATCACGCGGAGGAGCGTGCGACTCGCTTGGGTGAGCTGTCGTCACATACTTCGAGTGATTCGGCGGCGACGGCCGCAATCACGCAGTTCGGATGACGACGACTCACCCCACCGGCGAGCAGACTGCGGACATGTTCGAAGAGGTCGTCGTGGCCGTCGGCGAAGATGACTCTGGTCGAGACGCGGTGGCGCTCGGCAAGGAGCTCGTGTCAGCGCGCGGGAGGCTCACGCTTGTCCACGTACTCGTGGTCGCGAGCAAGCCCGCACCCGACTCCGGAGCCGTCGGGGACGCCGCGAGGAGCCGATACGCCTGCGAGCGCCTGGCTGCGTTGGCGAGCGAATTCTCGGTAGCCGCCCAGGCGCAGTGCGTCGAGGCGCGTTCGGTGCGCCACGGCCTGCACGGGTTCGTGGCGAGCCGCCACGCGGACCTGGTCGTGGTCGGCACGAGCCCTCCGGACGAATCGTCCCCGGTGCCGCTTCGGGAACATACGCGGGAGGTGCTGGAGGACCCGCCCTGTGCGGTGGCGGTGGCACCAATGGGCTATGCGTCGCATGTCGCCGCCGTGAGCCGGATCGGTGTGGCCTACGACGGCTCGGACGAGAGCGAGCAGGCGCTGGTCCTGGGCAGGCGTCTGGCCGCCGAGCGCCAAGCCGAACTGGTGGCCTTCGAGGTTGTCCGGCCGCCGTTGTACATCCACGATCCGTGGAATGTCGATCGGGAGACCGAGGAACAGCTCGCCGGGGCCCGGCGGCGCATCCGAGCAGTCACCGGCCTGCAGGCGGAGGTGGCATCCGGAGATGCTGCCGACGAACTCGCCCGGTACGGCGAGTCCGTCGGTTTGCTCGTAATCGGGGCGCACAGGTACCGCCCGATCGACCACCTGTTGGACGGCAGCACATCCCAGCGGCTGGCGGGCAGGACATCCGCGCCGCTGCTCGTCCTGCCGTCCGCGCGATGACTGGAACGCCATCGTGCTGATCGCGGTAGCCGTCGACGACAACCCCCAGGCCATCGATGCGATGGTCCTGGCGACGACGATCGCGCGCGTTACCGCGGCCGACGTGATCCTGGCCACGGTGTATCCCGATCTGCCGGCGCGGCTCCTGCGAAAGCTTGGCCGGGGTCGCACGCAGGCCGAGGCGCTGCTGCGGAAGCTGAACGCGTTCATGGCGCCCCAGGCACGCGTGATGGTCGAGGCCGACTGGTCGGTACCGCACGCGCTGGCTCGGGTGGTGAGCCGTGAGCACCCCGACTTGCTCGTCCTGGGATCCAGTCGCCACGCACTCGAGGGGCGTGTGCGGATCGGTATGCACACGCGTCAGCTACTGGGCGAAGCGAAATGCTCGCTGGCTGTCGCGGCACGCGGCTTGTCCCCCGAAGGGCAGGGCCGTCTGGCCGTCATCGGCACGGGATACGACGGGACGCCGGAAGCCGAGCAGGCGATCCGACAGGCCGGATCATTGGCGCGGGCGGCCGACGCGCGGCTCCGCGTGCGCGCCGTGCTCGACGACCGACTTCCCTATGTCGGATGGTCTCCGGTGCGCCCCTACATCCAGGGGATGTGGGACGATGTCATCGCCCCCGAGATCGAGTCGATGCGCCAAGCTGCGCAGCGTGAGGCGTCGGCGACGGGGGCTGACTTCACCGTCGAGGTGGGACCCGGAGCGCCGGTCGACGAGCTGATCGCGCTGTCCGACGAGGTCGATCTGCTGGTTATCGGATCGCGCCGCTGGGGGCCCGCCATGCGGGTTCTGCTCGGGAGCACCGGCGAGGAGTTGATGCACAATGCGCACTGCTCGATCATGGTCGTTCCCCGTCCGGCCGAGTCAGCCGACGGACGCTCGGAGCTTGATCGGCACCAGCGTCGTAGTGATGACGCGGCGCCGCTCTCAGCGCGCGAGTAGCCCCAGCTCGCGGGCACGGGCCAGCGCATCGTTGCGGTCGTGGGCGCCAAGCACCGAGGTACCGCTCAGGACACGTTGAGTGTGGGCATCAATCACGCAAACCGCATGACGACGGCTCACCCTGTGCCCGGTCATCCTCGGACGCGAGATGTTCTCGACCAGCCCGCCACGAACACACGCTAGCCGTGAAGCGGTCGATGTTTGGCGCGCCGCGGCTCACCTGGTCTCGATCCGCTTCCAAGGAATCAGCCCGTCGTGACCACAACCGTACGAAAGGAGCACCTGTGCTCGCCAACCCGACGCTTCAGGACGCGGTGATCGCAAGCCTGGAGCGCGATCCCCGCATCCCGGACCCCCTCACGATCGCCGTATCCGCCCAGGGAAACGTCGTCACCCTGCGGGGCAGGGTCGAGACCTTCCGCCAGCGCCACGCCGCGATCAGCGACGCGCGTCAGGTCGATGGCGTCCGCGAGATCGATGATCAGCTCAAGGTCGAGCTGGGCCCGATGGATCGCCGCGAGGACGACGAGATCCGTGCGGCCGCGCTGCAGAAGCTGATTCGGGACTCCGAGGTTCCGGACGACTCAATCGAGGTGAGCGTGCGGAACGGCTGGGTCACCCTGAGTGGGTACGTGGATTACGAGCCCCAACGCGTCGCGGCCTACGATGATGTGGCGACGCTCGACGGCGTCATGGGCATCAACAACGAGATCTTGATGTTGGGGTATTGACACTGACACAACCGTTCGGGATGCTCGGGCGGAGGGCAATCAGCCGGACTGGCTGACGACGATTCACCCAATCCCGGCGAAAATGGCGCGATGAGGCAACCGGTCGAGATCCCCGAACTGCCCACAGAGCGGACGCTCGACCGGATGGTCTCTCTGCTCGCGCCGCTGGAGCGAATCTCCCAGCCGGAGATCCATGGCCTCGAGAACCTGCCGGTCGACGGCTCGCTTCTCGTCGGCAACCACACCATCTACGGTTTCTTGGACCTGCCGTTCATGATGGCCGAGGTCTGGAAGCGGCGCCGGCTCGTCATCCGCGGACTGGGAGAGAACGCCCACTACGCGGTACCGGTCTGGCGTGAGCTCTTGGGCGCGTGCGGGATGGTCCGCGGCACGCGCGACAACGTCCGCGCGCTGATGCGCGACCGGCAGACGATCCTCGTCTTCCCGGGCGGCGCACGCGAGGTTAACAAGCGGCGCGGCCAGCAGTACCAGCTTCTCTGGAGGGAGCGCATCGGCTTCGCCCGTCTGGCCATCGAACACGCCTACCCGATCGTTCCCTTCGCCGCCGTGGGGGCCGACGACATGCTCGACGTGGTCGTCGACCGAGGCACGCCGATCTACGGCCAGCTTGCCGGCCTCTATGAACGGGTGCTCGGGTTCCCGCCACCGCCGGTGGTGCGCGGGGTCGGTCCAACTCCGTTCCCGCGCCTCGAGCGCCTGTATTTCTGGTTCGGCGAACCGATCGACAGTGCTCGATTCGGCAGCCGCTTCGACGACACCGAGGCGGCGAGGGCACTGCGCGACCAGACCAAGCACTCCATCCTGATCGGGATTCAATCCCTGCGCGACACGCGCGACCAGGATCCGCACCGCGGCCTCGTCTCGCGGCTGCGCCACTCCGGCACGTAGCGGCCGCTCTGCCGGGCGCGGCGGATACCTTGGCCGCTTCCTAGCGGATTGCGATTCGGTTGGTCACCTCGATCACCCCGCTCAGGCTCGCGACGTCCTCTGCCGCAGCAGCACTCTCGGCCTCCTGTCTGACGTAGCCCGTGAGCGTCAGGCGCCCGTGCGAAACCTTGACATGGATGTGCGTCGACCGGATCCTCGGGTCCGAGGTCAGCCGCTGGAAGGCGGCAGCGAGGATCTCATCGTCGGGCCGCCGATGGGCCAGAGGAGGGTGAACCTTCAGGTCGTCGACGATCACATCAAGCACCCCCTCGACGTCCCGGGCGTCGTGCTTCGCGGCGAGACGCTCAGGAAGCGCCTCGACCGCGCCGCGCAAGACCACGGTCCCTATCTCATCGACCGATACGGAGATCAACTCCGGATGCTTGATGCGCGCGTCATCGTCCAGCGCGGCTCTCACAGCTTCCTGTATATGCGGGTCAGTGAACAAGTGGCGTCTCGTGGGCTGGGATGACTTGGAGTACCGCGCAGTCTCGAACACGCGCGGGTGAACGGGCATCACCACCTTTGGGTGATTCGGCTAGCGGGCGTCGGATCACGCAAAGCGTGTGACGACTCCTCACCGCATGCGCCGTCATGCTCGAGGAGCTACCTACAACAAGGAGTCAAGGGATGAACATCGGATTCAGCCTGTTCGCGATCGCCGTGGGCGCGATCCTGAAGTTCGCCGTCACAGCCCAACTGGCTGGGATCAGCATCTCGACCATCGGGGTGATCTTGATGGTCGTCGGCGGCGTCGGCCTGATCGTCAGCCTGTGGATGATTCTGGACGGCCGCGCTTCGCCCCAGATGTGACCGATAAGGGCCGGCGCGGCGTCAGCCCGCCGGCCCTTCGTCATCTGCGGCGAGCCCCGTCGTGTTGAAACCTTGGCCGACCACTAGTCACGGAGGATGGATCGTCGCGGCCGGGAAGCTCAGCGGGACGGTGGCCAAAGCCACGATGATCGCGTCGATGGTCCGGCAGCTGCGGCACCCGATGGGTGTCCTGTGCGGAGAGTGCCGGTGCCGTCAAGCGAACGCCTGCGGGATCGGTGCAGTCCGATGAGTTTGCCGCGTGTCTCGCGCAGGCGTGGTCCGGTGGAGTGCCTGGTCCAGACATAGACGAAGGCCGGAATCCCAGGAACGCTGGGATTCCGGCCTCTTAGTCAGCCGGTCACGTCCGGCGGCGACCCAAGCCCTTACCGACGTCGCGGATCTGGAACGCCCGCACGATGTCGATGATCCCTGTGGTCATCGCCCACACACCGGCGAAGATCAACAGCGTGTACGCGCGGACGATAAAGAACTGCCCGCTGACCCAGAACGCCATCCCGGTCATCAAGATGCCGGCGATCAGCGTCAGCCACCACAGGTCGTTGATCGGCCGCTCGCTGAACGCCTGCACCATCCACATCACGCCGATCAGCAGGAACACGAAGCCGAGGATGTCGGCAAATCCGGCGAAAGTGGCGGCGGGGTGAATCAGCGCCACGATCCCCGAGGCTGCCAGCAGCACGGAGAAGATCACCCATAGCCACCGGGCGCGCCGATCAACAACCGCCAGCACGGACTCCTGGGCGGCGAACAGCAGGAACATCAGGCCGGTGAGGATTCCGACGGTGGTCACCGATGCCTGATTGAACTTCAGCACCACGACGGAGATGACCACCCAGAAGACGCCTAGCAGCAGCTCGACCCACCAATACGACGCGAGCTGCTCGACCATCGACGTGAGCGGGTCGGTCGGTCCCGGAGCGCTCGGCGGTCCCTCCAGGCCGTTAGAGGTCAGCCGGTGGTCCTCTGCGTGACCAAACCGATTCCGCGCCTTGTCGCGGAGAGACCGCGAAGATTGCTTGTCTTGTGTGTACGACATCGCCTTCCCTTCGGTTGATTTACGTGCCGACAGCGTGCGCCTACGTGCGGTGACGCGTCGTCACGCATTTCGGGTGATTGCCCTCGGGCGGAAGGCGCAGCCAGCTGCGGCGGCGACCGGCGCGGACCTCAATCACGCGATTCGCGTGATGACCGGTCATCGCCGGTGCGCTCATGCTCACCGGACGCGAAGTCTCCACCGAACACCAGGAGTGTTTCCATGTCCGACGACAGCTTCATCAGCGAGGAAATCCGAGCCACCCTCGAGCGCGATCAACGCATCCCCCACCCAGCCGAGGTGGCCATCACAGAGCAACGCGGCACGGTGGTGCTGCGCGGCAGCGTCGGTTCCCCCCATCAGCGTCGAGCCGCTGTGCGGATCGCCCGATCGGTGCCGGGCGTCGTCGCCGTCTACGACGAGCTCTGGGTTGACCCCCGAGACCGCTGGGAGGACAACGAAATCCGTGGTGTCGCGCTGCAGGCGCTCATGTCGAGCGATGAGGTGCCGGCCGACAGGATTGACGTGATCGTCGCCAACGGTTGGTTGACCCTCAAGGGTGAGGTCGAGCACCAATACGAGAGCAACGCCGCGTTTGAGGTCGTCTACAGGCTCCCCGGAGTCGGCGGAATCACCAACGAGATCAAGGTCATCACCGCCGGCGTCGATGGCTGACCGGCGCAGGCTCGGACCGCCGGCGGACCGTTCCAGCTCAGCCAGCGACTTCGGCCAGGCCCTCGGCAACGATAATGCGTGCCGCAGCCTCCACGAGCGCGAGGTGCGAGAAGGCGTGCGGAAAGTTTCCCAGGTGGCGGCCGGTCTCGACGTCGAACTCCTCGGCATACAGGCCGAGCGGGGACGCCGCCTTGACGAGGCGCTCCATCAGAGTTCTCGCCCGCTGCATCTCGCCGATGATGGCCAGCGCCGACACGAGCCAGAAGGAACAGATGACAAACGTTCCTTCCTTGCCGGACAGGCCGTCGTCGGTCTGCTCGGCGTGGTACCGAAGCACGAAGCCCTGCTCGCTCAGCTCGTCTGCGACGGCGAGCACGGTGGCGTGGAGTCTCTGGTCGCTGGGCGGCAGAAAGCCAAAGATCGCGGGGCCAAGCGGCTGGCGCAACCATCCGAGAAAGATGTCGCTGGCTGACTGCATCAGGCGCTGACCCTCGACCACCCGCTGCCCCTGATTGGAGAACTCGGACCTGCCGACGAATCGCTCCAGCACCGAGCGCGACGCTTCCTTCGCCTGCAGGAACAGAGGATCGCTCGAGTCGCGTCCGAGCAGCAGGATCACCTTGCAGGCTGCCGAGGTACGACTGCAAGATCCGCCGGGCGCTCAGCTCCAGCCGTACCGCTCCTGAGCGGTCGACGAGGTCGGCGATCGGAACGATCAGCGGCGGGTCCGCCCGGATCCGCGCCTCGCCGTTGTCCGACACCGCCAGCTTCGCGAACGCTCGGGCGCTGTCCTTACGCCGGCCTTTGGCAACCGTCGTCTCGAGGCGCCGGCTCTGGCCTGCGCTTCCTTGTGAGCGGACCAGCTCCCGAAGCTCGCTGACGCTTACCCGCGCGTACCACACATCGAGCGTGTGCATCTCGGCGAAGCGTCGGATCGCCCGTCGGTACTCGCCGACGAGCTCGCGGACCATTTCGGTCCGCCGGCTGGACTGGAAGCCGTTCTCGCGGCCGGCGACGGCAACGCTCGCGGCCAAACGCTTCACGTCCCATTCCCACGGCCCGGGAAGGGTCTCGTCGAAGTCGTTGAGGTCGAAGAGCAGCTGCCGCTCCGGCGAGCCGAAGGCGCCGAAGTTGGCCAGATGCGCATCGCCGCAAAGCTGCACTCGCAGGCCGGTCTGCGGCGAACCGGCCAAGTCCGAGGCCATGACGTATGCCGCCCCCCGGTAGAAGGCAAACGGCGAGGCCGACATCCGTCCATAGCGGATCGGCACGAGCTCCGACAACCGCTCCGCCGCCTGCTCCTCCAGCAGGGCGATGGGATCCGGCCGACCAGACCGTGGCTCCCACGCGGCGTGGCTAGAGCGGGGCGTCTCCTTCCGGAGCGATTTCCCTACAGCGGCACGATCGGCAAACTGAACGTACGCGGCGGCCGATGCCCGAGCCGCCGCTCCGGGTTCCGCGTGACGACGGCTCATCCGATGCGACGAGATCCGTTCAGCCTCTATCAGTCTCGAGCCTGCGGGTCCGGGCGAAGACCTGCTGCTCGGTGATCGTGCGCTCGGGGCGGCCGCGCCCGAGAAACGCGATCGCCCAGCGGGCAAGCGTGGCCACTCGATTCTTGAAGCCGGTCAGGAACGCGAGGTGCACGAAGAGCCAGAGCAGCCAGGCCACGGCTCCCCCGACGCGGAGCGGACCGAGTGAGGCGACGGCGCGGAAGCGGGAGACCGTGGCCATCGTGCCGAGATCGTGGTAACGGAACTCTCGCGTCTCCTCGCCGCCGCGAAGTCGACGGATGATCGTCCGTGCCGCGTGCCGGCCCGATTGCATCGCCACTTCGGCCACGCCGGGCAGGTTGTTGAGGCTCATCAGGTCACCGATGACAAACACCTCCGGATGCCCCGGCAGCGTGCAGTCGCGAAGCACGGCGATGCGGCCTGACCGATCGAGCGCGGCGCCGCTCTCCTCGGCCAGGCGCGTTCCGAGTGCGGAGGCTTTGACCCCAGCGGCCCACACCTTGGTGCGCGCCTCAATTCTCGCTGGCGATCCATCGGGACCGATGACTTCGAGTCCGTGCTCATCGACCCCGGTGACCTTCGTTCCGAGCTGCAACTCGATTCCGAGACGCAGCAGGTCGCGGTGCGCGCGACGCCGAAGCGACTCTGGGAAGCTCGGCAGGACGGTGGGGGCGCCGTCGAGCAGGATGACGCGTACCGCTGCCGGGTCGAAGCCGCGAAAGTTGCGTTTGAGCGCTCGGCGCGAGAGCTCGGCGATCTGACCGGCCACTTCGACACCGGTCGGACCGGCCCCGACGACGGCGATCGTCAGCCACGCATCACGCTGCCTCCCGGGCGGCTGAAGCTCGGCCAGCTCGAACGCTCCGAAGATTCGTCCCCGTACCTCGAGCGCGTCGTCGATCGTCTTCAGTCCGGGCGCATGCACGCCGAACTCATCGTGCCCGAAGTAAGACTGGCCCGCCCCGGCTGCGACGATCAGGCTGTCGTAGGCGACGCTGGCGCGCCTGCCGACCGTCTCGAACGTCACCTCGCGCGCGTCCAGGTCGACGTCGACGACGTCGCCGAGCAGCACACGCGTGTTCGCGTGGCGGCGCAGGATGTCCCTGATGGGCGGGGCGATATCGCCCTCGGCCACGACCCCGGTCGCCATCTGGTAGAGCAGCGGCTGGAAGAGGTGATGGTTGGTGCGGTCGATCACTGTCACGTCGACCGGGGCGCGCCGGAGGGCTTTCGCGGCGGCCAGGCCGCCGAAGCCAGAGCCGACGATTACGACCCGATGCTTCGAGATGGATGAACTCATGCTGATCCTCGCCGGTTGATTTCCCTTTCAAGGTGGCGAGTGACCCGGTGAGCGGTAATCACGCATTCCGGGTGATTGTCCGGCGCCACCGCGGAATCCCGCAGCGAATGCCTGGCACACATGGGGGCATGCTTTGGCCGACCGGCCTCGAGCAGATCATGTAGGCGCCGGCGGTGCGACGCCCGGCGATCTGCTCGAGGCGGACAGCGCGGCCACTACGCAGCCAGCGCCCTTTGCTTGGCGCGCTGGAACTCTTCGTCGCTGAGGATCCCGCGATCCCTCAGGACCTCGAGCTCGGCCACGTCGTCGTCTGGCGACGGCCGCGCCCCGGTGATCGGCTGGCTCTTGCTCTTGGCGCGCTGGACCTCGTCCTCCGTGATGATCCCGCGATTCCTCAGGTCCTCGACGTCCGCGATGAACGCCCGTTCTTGCAGGCGCTCACTACTCACCTCGTGCGCCTTCATCTTGTCGCCGCGGGCGATGACGTAGATGAGGACGCCCAACAGCGGGAGGAGAACGATCAGCACGATCCACCCGGCTTTCGCCCAGCCTGATAGATCGTGGCTGCGAAAGACGTCAACCACGACGGTGATAGCCAGCCAGATCCAGAGGAAGAGCAGCGCAAACTCCAAAACGGTGAGCAGCGCCTGCCCGAAGGTGTATGTGGCAAGCAGCTCCATCTAGCCTCCTTGGGTTGTGGTGGCGTCCGGACGATCGAGATCGAGCCGGCGCCATTTCAGGTGACTGCAGGATCCGGCGGCCCGATGTGAGCCGTCGTCACTCACTTTGCGTGATTGCGCTAGCGGCGCCGGTGGGATGGGGCGAGGAGCCCGAGCTCTCGAGCGCGGTCGACGGCCTCAGCGCGACCGTGGGCGCCGAGTTTGGCGTAGATATGGCGCAGGTGCGTCCTGACCGTGTTCGTCGACACGAACAGCTCGCTGGCGATCTCTGGCGTCCTCAGGTTGGTGGGGAGGTAGCGGACGACGCGAAGCTCGGCCTCACTGAGCTCGTCGACGTTCCCCGGCGCTCCGCCGTGCGGCACGGCACCGGCCAGCAGGTCGAGGACGGCTCGCCGAAGCGCGGAATGTGCGGTGCGCCGCCCTGACGGGAGATCGAGCAGCGGCTGGACGGGGACGAGGATGAACGGCAGGAGGACGCCCTCCGGTTCGGCGAGGTCGAGCGCGCGTTCTAGGGAGACTTCCGCCGCGCGCTGGTCTCCGAGCTGCTCGCGGGCGACTGCATCGAGCAGCTGCGCCTCCGTCATCATGGATGGCCTGTGAAGCACCGGAGCGGAACCGTCGAGCACCGGGGCGAGTACCTCGATCGCACGCTCTGGATCACCCTGTGAAAGATGGACGACGGCAGCGGCCGCGCGCATGTCGCCGACATTGCGCTCCTCGTCGCTGGCGCCATCGAGCGCCGCGCGCGCGGCAGACAGCTCCCCCATGCGTGCTTGCGTTTGCACCCCACGCGCCCGCACGACCGGCGCGAATGCGTGCTCGCCGGCCAGCAGACCCTCCATCTCCGTCGCGGAGTGGAGCGCCGCCAGCGCCTCTGCACGCGAGCCGCGTGCGAGGCAGAGAAGAGCTCGGGCATAGTCCACGATCAGCTCGGTGCCGGGTTCACCCCCCGGACGCACCGCGCGCCCCGCGCGCTCGAGCCATTGCTCGGCCTCGTCGAATCGCCCCAGCCACAGCAGCGCCATCGCGCCGGTCGCCAGGGCGGTGACAACCACTGGGTCATCGCCCCAGCCGTGCGCATCGACAATTCGCACGGCCTCCTGGCTCAGCCCGAGCCCCGCGGCGAGCGAGAGGCCGGTCAACGGGCCCGCGATCCCGAGGTGAGCGAGACACGGGATCTCGAGCCAGGGTCGTCCCGCGCGGCGCGCCAGCGCCAGCCCCTGCTCGAGGTCGCGCCGGGCATCATCCAGCCGCGATGACCAAAGCTCGGCCACGCCCAGGTTCTGGAACGCGACACACCTGATCTCCTCGCCGAGGGCACCCTCCCCGGCCGGCTGCGCGGCCAGCGCCGCGTCCAGCAACGGCCGCATCGCCAGTACCGTCTCGAGATCACCATGCCAGCGCGCGAGCGCGAGCCTCAGCACCGCGTGAAGCACGTCAAAGCCCGGTCTACGATCCGCGGGAACGGCGTCGGCGGTTCGGCCCGCGAGATCCAGATAAGCCCGGCTCTTGTCGAGTGCACCGTCCAGCAGGCGCGCGGTGGCGGATACGAGCGCGAGCTCCGGATCGGCAGCCGCTACATCGGCCGGGAACGCGCTCAGCAGCTGGCAAACCGTTCCCCAGCCGCCGTCGAAGGCCAGATCGATGTGATGGTCCGCCAGCAGGCGGGATGCAAGGCTCCAGTCACGCGCCGCCTGGGCGTGGCGGATCGCCTCCACGCTTAACCCCTGCTGCTCGTGCCACTCGGCGGCCGCCCGGTGCAGCGGCCCGATGAGCGCTGGCGTGGCTCGCCGCAGCTCCAGCTGAAGCAAATCCGCGAAAAGACGGTGGTAGTGAAACCAGAACCGCCTCGCGTCCAGGGAGGTCACGAACGCGTTGGCATCCTCGAGCCCCTGCAACATTCGCTCGGCGCCCGAACCGCCGGTGAGGAAATCGGCCAGGGGACCACACACCCGCTCGAGTACCGACGTGCGCAACAGCATCTCGCGCACCTCTGCCGGCTGGCGCTCCAGGACCTCCGCCAGCAGATACCCGGCCACGTTGCGCTCGCTGCCCGAGAACTCTGTGATAAAGCGCTCGGGGTCGGGTTGTTGCGCCAGCGAGATCGCGGCCAACCGCAAGCCGGCCGCCCACCCCTCCGTCCGTTCATAGAGCCGCGACGCCGCCCCATCGGAAAGCGTGATCCCGTCCGCTCGGAGCAGCTCCACCGTCTCCTCCACCGAGAAGCGCAGATCAGGAGCCCGCAGCTCCGTGAGCTGACCGGATAGACGCAGGCGATGAAGGCCGAGGCGCGGATCTTCACGAGTGGCCAAGACCACGCGTAACGGCGACGGGAGGCTGGCCAGAAACAACTCGAGCCACTCCAGCGCATCGACCGACTCGAGCTCGTGTAGATCGTCAATGACCAGCACGGCCGGGTCCTCCAGCAACTCAAGATCCGCGAGGAGCTGCTCGACGACGGCTCGGCCGTGGAACGTCGGCGCCGGCGCGACGCGCTCCACGACATCGACCACACCGGCGAGCGCGTCAATCACCGCGAGCCAGAAACGCTGGGCGTCCCGCTCGGCACGCTCGACCGACACCCATCCCACCTGATCCTCCAGGCCCGCTGCCTCGATCCACGAGCGCAGCAGCACCGTCTTACCGCTTCCGGCCGGTGCGCAGACCAGCAGCACTCCACCGCCTTCCGGCGCGGACAAACGATCAAACAGCCCATCCCGCCGGACCAGGCGTCGTGCTGCCACCGTCGGCCGGGGAATCGCCCGCCGAGTTCCCGGAACACCCAGTGTCATGCTCGGAATGTCACGTCGCGTCGTAGCGTCAGAACAAGCCTCTCACAATGGGTCAACGGCGGCTACGGGACGGTGCGAGGGGCCCGAGCCCCCGGGCGCGCACGACCGCCTCGGCACGGTTGTGAACACCGAGCTTGGCGTAGATGTGCCGCAGGTGGGTCCTGATCGTGTTCGTCGAGACGAACAGCTCGGAGGCGATCTCCGGCGCCCGGGGATGACGCTCCAGAAGGTCCCCGACCGGGACGATTGCGAACGGCAGGATCAGTCCTTCGGGCTCGGCCAGATCAAGGGCCCGCTCGAGCGATGCCTCCGCGCCGCTCCTGTCGCCGATCTCCTCACGAGCGGCGGCGTCGAACAGCAGAGCGTGAATGGCCGCCCACGTCGGGATGAGGGACTCGACCGAGCCCTCCGTGACCGGCCCGAGCAGCTCGAGGCAATGGCGTCGCAGCTGCCGACCGGACCCGGCGATGAGCCAGCGTGGCTTTAGCGCTCCCGCGAGAGACGGCGGGCGGCGACGCGGTAAACCTCGAGGTCATCGCGTCGCCCTGCCCAGATGACTTGTGCCCTGGTTGGATCGGGCTCGTTGGGGAGCAATCGGTAGACGATCCGGTAGGTCGGCGGCCAAGCAACTTGCTGCTGCTCGAAGTCGATCACATACAGTGACCGTGCCTTGGAGAGATCGCCGGTTTCGGTCCGAGCCTCGAGCGGCTTGCCGTACCTGGGCGCGTCGCGCAGATGATCGAGCAACTCCCAGGCCACCTCGCGGTGAGGCTCGGGAAGGCGCTCGACCGACTCAAACGCCTCGTCATCGAGAAACTCGACGACGATCTTGTTCGCCATCAGCGGCGTGAGCGGCGGCGCTGGGCCTCATCCCAGCCGACGGGCGGGCTCGTGGGATGCTCCAGGCGCTCCTCGGCAAACGTCGCCCAGGCGAGATCCTCGACCAGTCGCTCGCGCTCGAGCATCTTGTCGTAGCGCGCCGCCGAGACGAGCACGACCTCGCGGCGACGCTGCCGACCCACCTCGACGGTGACGTCGGGATGGGAGGCGATCTCCTCAATCAGTTGCGGGAGCTTGCTACGCGCTTGGGCGCTCGGGAGGACATCGCGGGCCACGACAGCATCGTACCAAAACTTGTACATCTTTGCGGACTTCGCTCGACGTTTGGACACACATTGGACAGACGACCCGGGGATCCGTGCTCAGGAGCGCCGAAGAGATCTCCGCGCGACGAAATCCCTGCTGACAGCCCCTTTCCGGCCTGACCCGAGCCGCGCTTTCTAACGGTGTGTGCCCATACTGTGCCCGACCGTGATGCCCTCTTGCCCACCAAAAAACCCCGCATTTGCGGGGTTTTTTGAGTCGGGGCGCCCGGATTTGAACCGGGGACCTCACCGACCCGAATTATGGGCGAAATTCGCGGTCGCTGTCAGAAATACCTGCAAATCATTCGGATTAGCGATTGCCGCCCACACATTTGAATTCACGGATTTTGCGGTCGATTGCGGGGGTTTAGGCAGTGAGATCGCGTTACTGCCCAATTGGGCGTCGCCGACAGACGGTGGCCAGGATCGAGTTCCAACGGCCATCCGGGGGCGATGGGATCATCGACGCATGCAATCGTCGTCGGCTCACCTAGCTAGGTGAACGCGATCCGCTCGCAGTCGTGACCGTCGAGCTGGGCCGCTTGGCGGGCGAGGGCCCGACTCCAGCCGTCGCGCTGACGGATAAGCCGCGCAGCACCGCGTATCCGGCGCGCCCGTGGCGACCGGCGCGGATAGAGATTCGCCGCGAGATGGCCGCCCGCGGCCCCTCAGACGCGTTGCGCGGCGAGATCGCGCACGAGTACGCGCACGTGCTCAGGCCCGACACATGGCGCCACCTCTTTTTCACGCTGCTGTCCACCGAGATCGGCGCGATCGGAGTGGCAGCGTGGCTCATCGGCGCGGTTGGCCCCTGGCTGGATCCTGCCCATCGCGCTCGCGCGCCGCTGTATCTCGCATTCTCGCTCGCGGGCATGCTGCTGATCTGCGCCGGTGTGTACTGCAGCGCCCGGGCGTCGCACCGGCGGGAGCTTCACGCCGACGCGTTGGCGGCGGGACTGCTCGACGACGCCGGTCCCGTGCTTGCCATGCTCGCCGACTGCGAGGCCAGGCATGAGCAGTTCGGTCGGATGTCGCGTTTCTGCGCTCTGCTTACGCACCCATCGCCGGCCCGTCGACGGCGCGAGCTGCTCGGCGCCAACGGCGAGCGCGGATCAGCGCGGACGCTGCGAGCGGCGGGTCGGTGAGTGGCGACGCCGAGCGCCACAGGCCCATGCGAGGGACATTCCAAAGTGACGGCGTCAGCGCGGCACGGTCGCCGCCGCGATCGAGGCCCAAGGTCTGCGTAGCAGGACGCTGCGACTGCTGGCCGTCCGCGTCGGAGACCACACGCCGATCGAGGTGCGAGAGCAGGTGGCCGAGATCCTCAGCCGTCTGGCGCAGCTCGGGGCGCCTGCCGACGAGGTGGGATGACCACGATCGCCCCCATCGGATCCGCCGGCTGCCAGGACCCAAGCGCGGACTCGCAGTCGTCGATGACTGTCTTGCGCCGAGGACGGTACACAACTCCGTGCAACGACCTGCGAAGCCCGTGTCAACGTGGGATCAGGGCGTGCCTTCGTCCTGATGCGAAGCTTCCCCAGCCGCCAGCAGTACCGTCGGCTGCGCCGAGCGGCTGCCAGCGGCGCCTGGGCGACCGCAGCCGGTGGGGTGGCGATCATCGCCCTAGCCGCCGGCGCGCCCGCGCTTGCCGGCGCGCCCGCGCTCGTCACGGTGGGACTGTTGCTCGAAACGCGCTGGTGGCTGCGCCTTGCGGGCCGCAGCCGCGTCGGCGCCCGCTCCGAGGACGCGGTACGCGGAGCCCTCGCCGCGCTCGAGGCAGAGGGCTGGCGCCTTCGCCATTCGCTGCCCTATCGCGGCGGGCGCGGCGACATCGACAGCGTCGCAATCGCACCCACCGGAATGGCTTGCGTGATCGAAACCAAGACGCGAACCTTTCACGCCGCCCACCTCGCCAAGACCCGCGAGATGGCGGCATGGCTTTGCCGCTACCGTCGGCGCTGGTGCCGCGCGGGCGCGCTGGCGGTCCTGTGCGTTGTCGGCGCGAGGAGCCTGGAGCGCGTCGAGGACGACGTCCTGATCGTGTCGCTTGACCGGTTGGTGCCGGCGCTTCGAGTCCGCGCCGGAACCTCGCCGCGCCCCAGGTTTCTCGCCGCCCAGGAATCACATTGCTGATCGGCGGCCCCTTGGCTCCCAACGGTCGACCAGTCGCCCACGGACGAAAGCGATCGCGGGCCTCACGGCCACCGAGCTCCGATCGCCGCAAGCGGATCGTCTCGTTTTCCGATCGTTCGGTCCTCCGTCGGGCCGGGGATTGCTTGCGGACGGGTCACGTGCTCGCCGGGAGCCGCCGTCTCAAGAAGCGATAGTGCCGGAGCGGCCCCAGGCCGCCATTTCCTCGCCGCTCGTTTCCGCGCGAAGCTAAAGTGCGGTTGGCCGCGGCGGGACGATCGCTCTCGGCCTGAGGGGTCCGATGCCATCGGGAAAGCAATAGCGCGGCGGATGCCGCCGGCCTCGAGCTGCATGACTACCGCTCAGCCGGGGCGAACCAGTAGTCCGCCGCGCCCGGCGGGACGGCTGCTGGCGTGGCATAGGGATAGCCGGCACAACGACGCCGCTGTGATGGAAGCAGTCGTGCCAGGGCCCGACCGAGTCGCTGTGGTGCGGGCGTTGGTTTCCGCGCGAAGCTATAGCGCGGTCGGCCGAGGCGGGACGATCGCTCTTGGCTTGAGGGGTCCGATGCCATCGAGAAAGCAATAGCGCGGCGGATGCCGCCGGCCTCGAGATGCATGACTACCGCTCAGCCGGGGCGAACCAGTAGTCCGCCGCGTCCGGCGAGACGGCTGCTGGCGTGGCAAAGGCATAGCGCGGCCCGAGCGGGCGCGAGAGTAAGAGCAGTCGTGCCGCGCCCAGTCCCCGCACGCCTGGATGTCAGCGATTGCGACGGCGCGCCAGGTGTGCTGGGGGGCCAATTCCCAGCAAGCACAATCACGTGTTGCATGGGCACGGGCGGTACCGAGGGACCGCTGCGACCTCGATCACACAGTTGTCGCTTGGCCAGGCGTAGCGGTCATCTCGTCACTGCCGGCACACGCGCTGCTGCCTATCGTCCTTTTCGACACCGACGCCGAGGCCGTGGCGGGCTTCCGCAGCCACAGGGTGAGCAGCAGTCTCCGCGTCGCCGGCAACGCAGCTGCTGAGATTGCGCTGCGCAGAGGCCCCGAGGGAGGGTGGTACTTGCGGTGCGTCGGCGGAATTCGCAATCCGCGTCCGACCGGTTGTCTTCTCGCGCGGGCGCGAGTTGGAGTTGTCCATCCAGGCGTCGGTCGTGCCCGGCTGGCTCAGGTCGACACCCTCGGTCGGCATCCGCATGAAGATCGACTTGGCCAGCCCCACTGCGAGCGGTCCTGCCCGCGCGTTTTGATCTCCTCGCCGAGCAGGTCGAGTGCCTGTTCGAGAACCTCGAGCGGCTCGCCGGAGGGACTGCCGCGCGACTGCGTGAAGGCGAGGAAGGCGTTCACGCACTCCGGTACAGCGTCGAGCGTTTTGGCATCGACGGTGACTTGCGGCGTGGGGGTGTTGCGCCGGGCGTCGACGGCGGAGGGAGCTCACCCAAGAGGCTCGCGCTCGCCAGGCGGCGCGTTTCGCGTCGTAGCCGGGCGGGAGGGCTCCGTCGAGCTGCTCGACGACCTCGAGCCACCTGAGCGCCGATCGGTAGTCCTCGCTGGTCTCATCGGCCAGCGCAAACGTAACGCGAGCTCACGCGCCTCACGGTGGCCCGCTTGCACCTCCCTCGGATCGTCGTTGGAGACGAACGTGCGCTCGAGCGGCGCGCCCTCGCCGTTGCGCGCGATGGCGGCGAGGTACGGCCCGAGGTGGCGTCCGGCGATCTTCGTTGGTGGCCACCACAATGGGTCCGCCGCGAGCTCTGCGGCAGCGGCACGCTCGTCCGAGATGGTCGCACGCAGGTAAGTCGGCGAGATGCCCGTCAGCAGTGCTGCCCCCGCAGCACTGGCCGGAAGGCTGGCGGTTTCACTCCAGCGCCCAGACGTGCGGCCATCATCTCGACGGCGGTGTCGGCTTGCTGGGTTGCTATGCCTCCCTGCTTGATCGGGAATGTGGTCGCGTCGCCCGCGGCGTAGACGTCGTCAAGTCCGATGACTCGCGCATAGTTGTCGATCTCGATGAACCCGTCGTCATCCGCGGGGAGCCCTGGCACACACGGCCCCTTCGGCTGGGAAAGCGCCACGACCTGGTCGGCTTCTAAGGTGTCGCCCGAGGTGAGCTGCAGAGCACCGGGCAGCACCACGTTCGCGATCGAGTCCTCCCGCTTACGTACCCCCGCGATCGGCGAGCGCGTCTCGGATCGCTCGGCTCGCCGTGGGGCCGAAAACGGCGAGCGGCTCCTTTTCGGGCGTGACGATCGTGAGTTCGATCTCGGTCAGATGTCGCTCCGCGACCCGGGCCGCCGTCAACAGCGCCAGCTCGTAGGTAGGGAGCGTCCAACCCGGCGCCGCCGGCGCGGCGAACACGACTCGAGAAACCGTGGCAGACTCGAGCTGCCCCAGCAGCTCGCGAAACGGCGCGACATCAGCGGCGCCGCGGAAGTGCAGCGCGCCGGGGAGCCATGCGCACGCCCGCGCTCCGACGGCGACGTTAAGTGTGTCAAAAGCCAGCCGCCCTCCCCCGCTGAGGGTGATGCGATTCGCCTGCGCCTCGACCGTTCGCAGCGACGCGATGCGCAGCCGGGCGCGTACTCGCCCGCAACGGCCGCAAGCTCGAAGCGACCCGCCTGATCCAGGCCGAACGGTTCCGCCACCGCAAGTGGCTCGTACACGAAGCGGCGGTTCGGAGCGATCAAGTCCACGTGCGGAGCGAGTCCCAACAGCGCCCGAACTGCAAGCAGTGCCTCTATAGCCGCGACCCCGCCGCCGCAGATCGCGACGCGGCACCGTGTTCGGCTCA
>CAWEQG010000005.1:0-231868 GCA_963811135.1 uncultured Solirubrobacterales bacterium
TCAAGGCCTGCTGCGTACGGTCGTTCTCGTGCCGTGGGCGGTGCTCACGGTCGTGACCGCCGTGATGTGGCGCACGATGTTCGTGTCGCCCTACGGCTTCATCAACACGATCCTGGGCACCCACACGGTGTGGCTCGGGCAAACGCCGTACGCACTGATCGTCATCATCCTGGCGGACGTCTGGAAGACCTCTCCGTTCATTGCGCTTCTGCTGCTGGCGGGCCTGCAGGTGATCCCGGACGACATCTATGAGGCGGCCAAGGTCGACGGGGCCACGGCCTGGCAGCGCTTCATCCGTATCACCCTGCCGCTGCTCAAGCCGGCCATCCTGGTGGCGCTCATCTTCCGCACGCTCGACGCGTTGCGGATCTTCGACCTCCCGTACGTGCTCACCGGGGGCACGGTGGGCACGTCGACGCTCTCGACGATCTCCCAGCAGACATTCGCCACCAACCGGCTCTACGGCGAGGGATCGGCGCAGGCGATCCTCGCCTTCATGATCGTGATGCTGGTGTCGTTTGCCTACATCCGGTTCATCGGCGGAAATATCCGCGGGATGACGGCGGAATAGGGAGGAGGAGATAGATGGAAGCATCAACCGTTAGCTCCGCCGAAGCTGTGCCGCGCGCTCGCACCAGGACGGCCAGGAAGCCGAAAAAGGACCGCACCCCGTGGTACATGTGGGTCGCCGTGGCGGCGATTGTGCTGTTCTGCCTGTTTCCGTTCTACTGGCTGATCAACATGTCGCTCAAGGCGGGCAGCGACCTCCAGGGCTCCGCCGTCTTCCCACACCACCCGACGCTGAGTAACTACAGCTCGATCTTCAAGAACCCCGACTTCGTCGCCTCGCTGCGCAACAGCGCCATCGTGGCGTTCATCACCACGGCGCTGGCGCTCGTCGTCGGCTCGTTCTGCGCGTACGCTCTCGCCCGCCTAAAGCTCCGCGGCAAGTTCATCATCCTGGGCATCGTGCTTTCGATCACGACCTTCCCGCAGATCGCGATCGCGGCGCCGCTGTTCAAGCTGTGGTCGGACATCGGGCTCTTCGACACGTACCTCGGCCTGATCATCCCGTACCTCACATTTGCGCTCCCGCTGGCCATCTTCATCCTGGTGTCGTTCTTCCGTGAGATCCCGAAGGATCTCGAGGAGGCGGCGCTCGTGGACGGGGCCACGCGCTTCCAGGCGTTCCGCAAGGTCGTGGTGCCGCTTGCGGCCCCCGGCCTGGCCACCGCGGGGATCCTGACGTTCATCGCCGCTTGGAACGAGTTCCTGCTCGCCGTCACGCTGACCGCGACCACCGCGGCCCGGACCGTGCCGGCCGAGATCTCGTTCTTCACGGGGGCGACCGAGCATCAGGTCCCGTACGGGAGCATCGCGGCCGCTTCTGTGGTCATCTCGGTACCGCTCATCCTGCTCGTGCTGCTCTTCCAGAAGCGCATCGTGGCCGGTCTCACCGCCGGCGCGGTCAAGGGATAGATCGGCGGCGCCGTTCGCCCTGGACGACGCGCCGAAGGACGTCGTCATTCCAGGCGTGCGTCCGCAGCAGCCGGTAGCGCTCGGTCACGATCCGCATGTAGGCCTCGGCATCGGTGGCGTCGCCGATCAGGTCGGCCTCGCGCAGCGTCGCCACCACCGGTCGGTACTCCTGCTCGAGCCACAGCCGGGCGGTGTGCTCGCGGTCGAGCAGCTCGCCGTGCTCCTGCATCGCGCGGAATCCCCAGGCCTCCACACCCTCGGCCAGGACCGCGTAGTCCCACGGGTCCGACACCACGATCTCCGAGCGGGCCTCCTCGGGTAGCGGAACCCGCTCGAAGAACACCCGCTCATGGCTCTTGACCGGCAGGTCGGAGAACCGGAGCACGCCTCCCGCGTCGACCTGGGTGATGACCTCGGTGACGTACGCGTCGATATCGCTGTATCCGAGCGCGCTGGCCACCGAAACGCGATGGTGGCCGTCCCGCACGAAGTAGATCTCGCCGACCTTCAGGAGGTCGACGGGGGGCATCGTCTCGCCGCGGCGCATCGCCGCGGCGATCTGCTCCCAGCGTGAACGAACCCGCCTCGAGGTGGGGCGGAACTGCCGATCGAAGTCGCGTCCGCGATCGATCGTGCCGACGATCGCGTCCAGCGGAACCGGGCGGAGACCGAGCTGCCGCGTGCCCTTAAACCCAAGCGCTTCGATCACCTCTTCGTAGGGGAGGATCACGCCAACGTCGTCGGGCTCGCCGCGCAGGCGCGCGACCAGTTTGGCCACAGTCGCGCGCCGGCGGGCGCGCAGGAAATCGTTTTGCGCGTCAACCCACGGCATCCCGGTCGAGTGCCATTGATCCATGGGACTCCACATTACGCCCGGCGCGCGGCGGATGCTCACCGTGCGGCGCATGGCGCGGCGGTTTTGGTCATCATGGCCACGATGGATGGAGTCGAAGTTGGGCCGTTCACGGTGAGCCGGCTGTGCCTGGGCACGATGCTCATGGGAACGAAGACACCGGTTCGCGAGGCGCACGCGATGCTCGATGAGTTCATCGAGGCCGGACACAACTTCATCGATACCGCGGACGTGTACGGTGACGGACTGGCCGAGGAGGTCCTGCGGCCGTGGCTGGCCCGGCGCCGCGACCAGGTGGTCGTCGCCACCAAGGTCCGGTTCCGAGGCAGCGATCCGGGCGGAGAGGGATTGGCCCCCGATCGAATCGGCAAGGCGTGCGACGCCAGCTTGCGCCGAATGGGCATCGACGTGATCGATCTGTACGAGGTCCACGCGCCCGACCCCGATGTCCCGCTCGAGGACACCCTGGAGGCACTCGACGGCCTGGTTCGCGCCGGGAAGGTTCGTGCGCTCGGTGCCTCGAACTATCCCGCCTGGCTGCTGGCCTGGGCGGTGCGGACCCAGGACTGCCACGGCTGGGCGCCGTTCGCCGTGCTTCAGGCTCAGTACTCGCTGGTCGAGCGCTCGGTCGAGATGGAGCTGCTGCCCTTCTGCCGCTCGGCCGGCATCCCGCTCACTCCGTGGGGGCCGCTCGGCGGCGGGTTTCTCACCGGACGCCACGGGCGCGGCATCGTGCCCCCTGCCGGCAGCCGCGTCGCCGAAGCGGCCGACGACCTCGAGGAGGCGGCGCAGCGGCGAGCGACCGAGCGCAACTTCCGGGCCATCGACGAACTGCGGGCGGTGGCGAACGAGTGCGGCGCCTCGGTGCCTCAGGTCGCGATCGCCTGGCTACTGAATCAGCCCGGCGTCGCGGCGCCGATCATCGGCCCCCGCACGTTGGAGCAGTTGCGCGATCTGCTGCCCGCCGCCAGCTTGAGTCTTAGCGCCGATCAGTTGCGGCGGGCCGGTGCCCATACCGCGCCACCTGAGACCTATCCGCACCGCTTCCTCGCCGAGCAGAACCACATCAACCCCGAGCAACCCCTCCGGCGAGCGGGTAATCCTGTCTCGCGGTGACGGCGCCGGCCGGTCGTCAGGCCGAGAGCACCTCGGTGTTCGTGCTTGTGGCCGGACCCCCCGGATCGGGCAAGAGCACCCTGGCGGCGCCGCTCGCGAGCGAGCTGTCGCTTCCACTCCTGGCCAAAGACGCCATAAAGGACGCGCTCATCGAGGTGCTCGGAGCGCCGGCCACGGTGGACGACAGCCGCGAGTTGGGGCGTGCGTCGGTGATGGCGATGCTGACGGTGGCCAGGACCAGTCCCGGCGCGGTGCTCGACAGCACCTTCTACCCGTACACGCTGCCTCACCTGCGAGCCCTGCCGGGACAGCTGATCGAGATCCGCTGCGTCTGCCCACGCCCGATCGTCGAGGCCCGCTACCGGGCCAGAAGCGGCAGTCGGGCCGGGGGCTACTTCGACTCTGAGCGTCCGGCCGAGGAGCTGTGGAACGAGCACCACCTCGCTCCCACCGGGCTCGGACCGCTGATCGAGGTCGACACGACGGATCAAGTCGACGTGGCTGCCGTCGCCGCCTGGGTGCGATCGGCGGCGGTCGAGGGCGGGTGAGTCCCGGGCGCCGGCGGACCGCGTCCGTCCCACCCGTGCTCGAGCGCCCAGCACGCGCCGACCGTCCAGGCTTGCACCCGGTTGGCCGCCGCGACCGGCTCGACTTCCCCCTGCGGCGTGACGGCATACAGCTCGGGCGCGTGCCCGAGCCTGTCGACGGCCGACAGCACACCGGTTCGTACCCGCTCGGCCTCCGCAGCGCGCCCGACCGCGCGTAAGCCGCCCCAGCCGAGCCACGAGTCAAACGGCCAGATAGAGCCGCGATGGTAGGCCTGCGCCTGGAAGCACGCCGCCGTTGCGGCCAGGGTGCGGAGCCCGGCGTCGGTGAGGATGTCCGGCTCGCTGAGCCGGTCGGCCGCGGCCCGCGCTGCCGCCGGCTCGAGCGCATCGGCCCACAGCAGCCATCCGAGCTGGGACCCCGCGCCGAGAACCGGCCGATCGCCGGCCTCGAGCGCCATCACGTTGGGATCGAAGTCGTTGGAGAGCCGCGCCCTGAGCGCCTCGGCTCGCTGACGCCAGACGTCCTCGCCCGATAGTGCGGCCAGGGCCCGCAGCGCCGATACGGTCACGGCTTGGGTGTCCAGGTCGGCGAGCGGCGGCCGCGGGCGGGTACCGTCGGCGCGCAGCACGCCGCCGCCGCCCGGGCGCGTGGGATCGATCCTGTCGCGCCACCCTTGCTGGCTCAGGCCGCCTGGAAACGACCCCGGGCCGTGACGCAGCAGCCCGCCGCCCGAGTCGAGGGTGCGGGCGATCCAATCGCCCGCAGAGCGCCATGCTGGCTCGAGCTCTCGGACGAGCCGCTCGTCGTGCGTCCTCGCCAGCACGACGCAGAACCAGCTTGTGGCGTCCGCGCTGCCGTAGTACCGAAAGTTCCCGGCTTCGGGCCACCCAGCGTCGAGAAAGCTCTGCGGCGGGGAGGGCCGGAACTCATGGCCGATCTTTCCCGGTTCTTCCTGCCTGCCCGGATTTGCTTCGCGGCCTTGACGTTCGGCAAGCGCCCGCAGCGTCGCGTGCGCCATCTGCGGGCGCACCGGCAGCAACTGGAGAGAGGTGATCAGTGCGTCGCGGCCGAAGAGGGCGTGAAAGCGGCCGGGATCTCCCGCAGCCACCGGCAGCGCGGAGGCATAAGGCCAGCCTTCATTGGATTCGATGAGGCGTAGTTCAGCCGGAGCGTCGGTCATCCCTAGACCGCGAACTTGACCATGAAAGGTTCTCCGGTGTTCGGGATCACCACGCGGCCGCCCGGCGAGGTGACCGGGTTGCCGTTCACCGATACGGTCCGCGGTCTGGGCCCGTGGAGGACGAGCTGGAAGGTGTCCCGCGCGAACTCGGGATAGCCGCGGCCGTCGACGGTGGCCTGCAGCTCGACGTTGCCTGCGCGGCGGGTGACATGGAACGCGGTGCGGTACCGCTGGCCATCGAGCGCCGCTGTGGTGAGACCGTCGTCCTCCTGCAACAGCGAGTCATGGGCCGCCTCGCCGAGGGGAATGAAGAGGTGCAGTTCGATCGTCGACGGATGGTGGCCGGCGGTCGACGGCGGCGCCTGTGGCCACATCGGGATCACCGCGCCGCCCCGTGCGTAGATCGGGATGCGGTCCATCGGAGTGGCGGCGAGGGCGTACCGACCGCCGGGAACCACGCAGTCGGTATGCCACTCGTACCAATCGCCTGCCGGAAGGTAGACCTGGCGCGCGGTTTGCCCTGCGGCGGTGACCGGCGCGACGAGGAGGTCGGGCCCCAGTAGATATTCGTCATCGATGTCACGCACCAGCGGGTCGCCTTGATGGTCGAAGACCAATGGTCGCTGAACCGGCGCGCCGGTCTCCGCCGCGCGGACGAATGCGCTGTAGAGGTAGGGCAGGAGCCGGTAGCGCAGGGCGATGGCGTCGCGGACGAGTTCGAGGACGGTGTCCCCCCACGTCCACGCGTATTGGTCGAGGTTGCCGATCTCCGAATGGTTGCGGCAGAAGGGCGTCAATGTCCCGTACTGCATCCAGCGAACGAAACAGCTCGGCGTTGGAGTTACCCCGGAAACCGCCGACGTCGGCGCCGACGAACGCCTGCCCCGATACGCCCAGCCCCATGGCCATCGGCATGCTCAGCCGCAGATGATCCCAGCGCGACAGGTTGTCCCCCAGCCAGTTGGCGGCGTAGCGCTGGATGCCCGCGAAGCCGGCTCGCGAGAGTACGAACGTGCGCATCCCGGGCCGCGCGCGGCGCAGTCCCGTCACTGTCGCCATCGCCATCAGCAGCCCATACTGGTTGTGGTACCGCTGGTGCGAGCGCTGACCGTGGTCGAACCGCATCGGTTCGGGGGGGATCGCGCCGGTGGCAGGCTCGTTCATGTCATTCCATACACCCGCCACGCCCGGCCTGACATGTGCGCTGACCAGCTCCGCCCACCAGTCGCGCGCCTCCTCGGTGGCGAAATCTGGGAAGGCGGTCCTGCCTGGCCACGCCTGCCCGATGTAGATGTCGCCTGCTTCGGTCCGGCAGAGGACATCCCGCTCCACCGCCGAGTCGAAGACGCTGTATCCGGGCTCGTATTTCACCCCCGGATCAACGATCGTCACGAGCCTGAAGCCGCCGGCGGTCAGCCGGCGAAGGAATTCGGGAACGTCGGGGAATGCCTCGGGATCCCACGTGAACACCCGGTAGCCGTCCATGTACTCAATGTCGAGCCACAGCGCGTCGCATGGGACCTCCAGCTCCCGGTGGCGTTGCGCCAGTGACTCGACCAGGTCCTGGGTGTAGCGGAACCAGCGACACTGGTGATAGCCCAGCGACCATAGCGGTGGCAACTGCATGCGCCCTGTCAGCCACGTATAGGCAGACAGGATGTCGCCCATCCCCGGGCCCGCGAAAATGTATTCCGTATAGTGGCCGCCCGCGAACCGGATGCAGTAGTCGTCTAGGCTGCGGAAGTCGTAACTCGCCCGGTATCCGTTGTCAACGAACGAGCCCATCATGGCTCCGGATGGGTGCGACTGGTGGTAGAAGAAAGGGATCGAGACGTAGTAGGGATCGAACTCCGTACTGGTTCGGTCGGCACGGGGATCGTCGTCCGCTCGGCCGGCGATGAACTCGGCCGTCCCGTGGGGATCCAACACATCCGTGTTCCACAGCGTGAAGTCGCGTCCCGTCCGGTCATGACTGCCCGTCTTTTCCCCGAGGCCGTAGATGGCGTCACTCGGTCCGCGGCGACGACGGACGGCGAACGCATCGTTCAGCGTCGCGTAACCCCAGAAGCTCCCTTCGTCGTCTCGGGCCGCCTCCGCGATCACACTGCCGTCGGGCCGGTGGACGTCGAGGCGGAACGGATCCAGCCAGAGAGAAACCACGAGACACGAACCGCGCAACCGGACGACGTGATCCTCGGATTCGAGGGTGAAAGCCACCTCAGCGGACAACGGGTCGACGCACACAGCAAAGCTCGGCGACTCTTCGAACACCCCGCCACGGCTGATCTTCACGCGTAGGAGGTCGTCACGGATGAAGTCGACGCGCAACGTCTCACCGTGCAATCCCGCCAGCAGCCCGCGTTGTGTCTTCTGCACGGACGACACGCGCTCAAACCTCACGAACTCGTCCATCCCGGGACGAGCGCTCGTCAGGTCAGTCACCGCGGGCCGACCGCAACACCGAATGGGCCGCCTGCCCGCACGGCTCAGCGCATCTCTTTGAGGATCCGGTGGACGACGGTGTCGTCGACCGATGGTGACGAGCGTACCTCGCCGAGGAGTCGCTCGATGACCTCATCAGTCCACTCGTGGGTGCGCAGGAGCAGATAACGGAGCGTGGCGACCCGAAGGTAGCGCTCCGCTTCGGTGCCCTCGCCGCCAAACGCGGTCTCGCGGAGGACCTCGAGTACGGGCTCGTACTCCTCGTGAAACCATGCCTCGGCGATCTCGCTGCGGGAGAGCAGACGCTCGCGCTCGTAGCTGCGGCGCAGGCCCCACGACTCGATCAGCGTAGCCAGCTGCGCATAGCGCCATTCATCGGAAAGCTGGATCCGGGCACGGAGTTTGGGTGCGAGCGGAACGCGCTCGCCGAAGATGCGCTCGTGGTGCTTCAGCGGGAGCTCGCCAGCTCGAAGCTCGGCCTCCGCTCCCAGCGCCGTGGTCACCTCTCGGACGTGGGCTTCGATGTGGGTGTCGCCGAACGCTCTGGCGACTGAGACTCGATGATGCCCATCCTCGACGAAGTGGAGGTCGCCGATCCGGTAGACGTCAATCGGTGGCATGGCCTGACCGCGTCGACGCGCGGCGGCGATTGCCTCCCATCGGCCGCGGACGCCGGTCGAGGTAGGCCGGAACCTACGGTCGAACTCGCCGCGTTGCCGGTCGACGCTTCCCACGATCGAGTCCAGGCGGATCGTCTGAAGGCCGAGGTCCCGTTCGCTGCGACGGCCGAGGGCGGCAACTACCTCCTCGAACGGCAGCATCGTCGAGACGTCGTCGGGCTCGAACCGCAGACGCGACGCAATCCTCGAGAGGGCGCGACGGCGGCGCTGACGCGCGAAGTCAGACTGTGCGTCCTGCTGTGGAGATCCAGTATCGGGCATTCGTTTTCGAGAGCTGGTCCGCCGGACGCGGACGTAGGCGCATGATAGGACGGGTGACGGGCTCGTTCGGCACCGGGTCGCGTCCGGGTAGGCTTCCGTCCATGTCGCGCAAGTCGGCGCCTCTGGCAGCATTGACGGTCGAAGCGGCAACTACCTGACGCCAGAGGCGTGGTGGCGACCGACGAACGGGATCTGCTCGCGCGAGTCGCGCGGCTCTCGCTGGAGCAGAAAGTGCGCCTGCTCACGGGCGCGAGTTTCTGGTCGCTGCACTCCGAACCGGCGATCGGGTTGCGTCGCCTCGTCGTTTCCGATGGCCCGGCCGGCGTACGCGGTGAAACGTGGGATGAGCGCAACCACTCGGCCAATCTCCCCTCACCCACGGCGATAGCGGCAAGCTGGGACGACGAACTGGCCGAAGAGATGGGGCGCCTGCTGGCGGTCGAGGCGCGACGCAAGGGCGTCGATGTCGTGCTGGCGCCCACAGTGAACCTCCACCGCACGCCGTACAGCGGACGGCACTTCGAGTGCTTCAGCGAGGACCCGCTGCTCACGGCGCGGATGGGCGCCGCGTACGTCCGCGGGCTGCAAAGCGCTGGCGTCGGCGCGACGGTCAAGCATTTCGTCGCGAATGATTCGGAGACCGAGCGGATGACCCTCGACGCGCAGGTGGATGGACGGACTCTGCGCGAGCTTTACCTGGCGCCGTTCGAGGCGATCATCCGCGAGGCGGGAGCGTGGTCCGTGATGGCGGCCTACAACGGCGTCAACGGCGAGCCGATGACCGAGAGCTCGCTCCTGGACGACGTGCTCCGCGATGAGTGGGGCTACGACGGGCTCGTGATGTCGGACTGGTTCGCCACGCGTTCGACTACGGCATCCGCCCACGCGGAGCTTGACCTCGTCATGCCCGGACCAAGTGGACCCTGGGGCCCCGCTCTTGCGCATGCCGTACATGACGGCGAGGTCGCTGAGGCCGAGGTCGACGCCAAAGTGGTGCGGCTCCTGCGCTTCGCCGCCCGAGTCGGAGCATTGGATGCACCATCTGCACCTCCGGCTCCGAGCTTTGACCACGCCCGGGCGGCGGGCACGTTACGGCGCGCGGCGGCGGCGGGCTTCGTGCTGGCCCGCAACGAAGGCTTGGTGCTCCCGCTCGATCTCTCGTCGGTGACGCGTCTCGCCATGGTCGGCCCGAACGCCGCGGCGGCGCGGACCATGGGTGGCGGGAGCGCGACGGTGTTCCCGGCGTACGCCGTCTCGCCTCTCGAGGGTCTGCGTGCGGCGCTCGGGCCGGCGGTCGAGGTGGGCTACAGCGTTGGGGTCGGCCCCAGCGCCCGCATTCCCGTGGCCGGCTCGCCGTGGGTTCGGCGATCTGACGCCTCCGAGGGTGTCGAAGTGCGCTTCGTGGCCGCCGACGGCACCGTGCTCGGGAGCGAGCATCGGCCTGGCTGCGCATTCACCTGGCACGACCCCTTCGCGTACGCGGTCCCGGTCGAGCGCATCGAGGTGCACACGGTGATTCGGGCGACGGACCCTGGCGCGTACACGATCGCCGGCTCCGGGACCGGACTCTTTCGCCTGTCGGTCGGCGGCAAGGCCGTATTCGACGGGGAGCTGAAGCCTCCAGAGGGCGCCGATTTGGTGACGGGCCTGATGGTGCCGCCGCAGGCGTGCCATGTGCTGCACCTCGGCAGGGGGGAGGAGTCAGCGGTCGTGCTCTCCCACATTGTGGGATCGGCGGCGGCCGCGGGAGCAGGGGGCGGCGTGCGCTTCCAGCTCGGACTCCAGCCGCCTCACGGCACCGACGACGAGGAGATCGAACGGTCGGTTGCCCTGGCCCGGGAAGCAGATGTCGCGATAGTCGTCGTGGGGACGACCGCGGAGGTCGAGAGCGAGGGCTTCGATCGGAGCTCCCTGTCGTTGCCCGGCCGCCAGGACGAGCTCGTCCGGCGCGTCGCCGAGGTGAGCCCGGCGACGGTCGTCGTCGTGAACGCCGGCGCTCCCGTGCTGATGCCGTGGGCCGAGGAGGTGGCGGCGGTCCTGCTCGTGTGGTTTCCGGGTCAGGAGTTCGGAAACGCGCTGGCCGACGTCCTGCTGGGCCGAGCCGAGCCGGGGGGACGCCTTCCGACGACCTGGCCGCAGTCCGAGCGGGGGCTGCCCTGCGTCCGGCCGCGTGACGGGGTGCTCGCCTACGACGAGGGCCTGTTCATTGGCTACCGCGCGTACGATCGCGAGGGCCGGACACCCAGGTATCCGTTTGGCCACGGCCTCGGTTACTCCAGCTGGCAATACGCTTCGATCCATGCGCCCGAACGCCCGGCGCCGAACGCAGACCTTCGAGTTACCATCGACCTTCGCAACGTGGGTCACAGGCGTAGCAAGGAGATCGTCCAGCTGTATGCGAGTCATGCGGGAAGCGCGCTCGACCGGCCGGTTCGGTGGCTGGTCGGGTTCGCGGCTATCGAGGCGGATGCGGGTGAACACGTGACGGCGGCCGTGGTTGTCAAGCCACGGGCGTTCATGCACTGGAACGTGGACGCCGGCCGGTGGGAGCAGGAAGCCGGCACGCTCCAGCTTCACGCTGGACCGTCGTCCGCGGTTCTGCCCCTGAGAACCGAAATCGCGATCTTGCCCGAACATCGGCGTTCCGCGTCTTAGGCACGTGAAGGCAGCGACATGACCGACGCTTCGGTGCAGACGGAGCTGAGCACTCGCGGCGCGGAAAGCCCCTGGTGGCGCAGCGCGGTCGTCTATCAGGTCTACATTCGCAGCTTCGCCGACGGCGACGGCGACGGCATTGGCGACATCGCCGGGCTGCGTTCCCGGCTCCCTTACCTGGCCAGTCTGGGCGTGGACGCCGCGTGGATCAACCCGTGGTATCCGTCCCCGATGAAGGATGCGGGCTACGACGTCTCCGACTTCCGTGCCATCGAGCCCGTGTTCGGCACTCTGGCCGACGCAGAGGCGATGATCGCCGAGGCGCACCGTCTGGGTATCCGGGTGTTGCTGGACCTCGTGCCGAACCACGTCTCCGACCAGCACCCGTGGTTCCAGCAGGCGGTCGCTGCTCCCCCCGGGTCATCAGCCCGGGCTCGCTTCATCTTCCGGGACGGCCGAGGCCCGACTGGTGGCGAGCCCCCCAACGACTGGGTCAGCAGGTTCGGCGGGCCGGCCTGGACCCGAGTCACCGAGACTGACGGACGCCCCGGGCAGTGGTATCTGCACCTGTTCACCCCCGAGCAGCCCGACCTCGACTGGAACGACCAGACCGTGCAGGCCGAGTTCGAGGAAACGATGCATTTCTGGTTTGAGCGAGGGGTCGACGGCTTCCGCATCGATGTCGCTCACGGCTTGGTCAAGGCAGAAGGCCTCCCGGATGTCGGCTCGACCGAGTGGCCGCCGACCACTTCCGAGCCCGTCGACCACCCGCACTGGGATCGCGACGGGGTCCATGAGATCTACCGCAACTGGCGGAGCCTGGCCGACGCCTACGACGATCCGCGGGTCTTCGTGGCCGAGGCGTGGGTGCACAACGCCGAACGCTTGGCCCTGTACCTGCGCAGCGACGAACTGCACACCGCGTTCAACTTCGATTTCCTGCTCGCCCCGTGGCTGGCTGACGAGATGCGGGCTTCGATCGTCACGTCGCTCAGTGCGCACGACCTCGTCGGGGCCCCCCCGACGTGGGTTCTCTCGAACCACGACACGGTGAGAGAGGTGTCTCGATACGCCCGCCCTCAGGATGCGCGACCGCTGCGTACGCTGAACGACCTGCTCGATCTGCCGGCCGACTTCGATGTTGGTGTGAGGCGCGCCCGCGCCGCGGCGTTCCTGATGCTCGCCCTGCCTGGGGGTGCCTACATCTATCAGGGCGGGGAGCTCGGGCTGCCGGAGGTCGAGGATCTCCCCGAGGAGGTGCTACAGGACCCCACGTGGGAGCAGTCGGGTCGGACCGAACGGGGCCGCGACGGCTGCCGCGTGCCGATCCCCTGGTCCGGGGACGAGCCGCCGTATGGATTCAGCCCCGGTGGGCCGGCCACTCCCCCGTGGCTTCCGCAGCCTCGCTCCTGGGCCGCGCTCACGGTCCAGTCACAGACCGGCGAGGAGGCCTCGACGCTTGAGCTCTATCGCCGCGCGCTGAGGATCCGCCGCGAGCATCCGGCGCTTGGCGATGGCTCGCTTAGATGGCTCGACGCGCCGGAAGGCGTTATCGCGTTCGCACGCGATCCCGGATTTGTCTGCATGGTCAACCTGTCCGGCGATCCTGCCCCGGCCCCGGACGGCGCGGAGCAGCTGCTCACGAGTGGTCCGTTGACCGACCTGGGTGAGCTGTCGGCGGACACCGCTGGCTGGTACGCGTACTGATCGCATTGGAGGGTGGGCGATCGCCGCGGGCCGAGAGCTTGGTCAGGGCCGGGCGAGAGCTTGGTCAGACTAGGGCGATCCACGCAGCGTGGGCGGGTATCGTGTCCGGATCGGCGCCGTCACCCCTCGCGTCTCGAGCGCGAGTTCTCCGCGTCTTTTGAACGGAGCGCTCGCGTCACCGAGATTCACCGCTACGAGATGCCCGCCCCGCTCGAGCACCACGGTTCCGCGCGGCGAGTCATCGATGTGGTCCAGGCGCGACAGAATCCCGGGCAGGTCCCCGACCCCGTCGCCGTTCGAGTCCTGAAACGAGCGGGGGTGGATCTGATAGACGACGGCGTCTCGCCACCACACGCCGTAGGGAGCCTAGCTTTGTGGTCGTCGTGGCGCCATCGGCTCTGCGCAGAGCGCGCAGTCGGCCCACTCGAACGGCTGAGCTATCCCGCGCAGGCGCCTATCGTTCTGATGCCACTCTCGATTTAGATGGCGCCCGATCACCACCGCGGCGATGGGCCCGGCGCCGGCGGCCTTGAGTGTCGCCGCGGCGCTCTGCGCGCTCGCGCCCGTGGTCCAGGTGTCGTCGATCAGGAGCACCGCGTCCCCGTGCAGGCGTTCCACTGCGTGAAACTTGAGTTCGCTGAACGTTCGGGCGGGGACGTCGTGGGCGGTGCGGCGCAGGAGCCGTTGGTGGCGGTTGCGGGTGGGGGCGACGAGCTCGTCGACGATCCAGCGCAGGGGGTGCTTGTCGTCCCTGGCGCGGTCGCCTGACGGGACCGTGGCGACGATGTCGAAGCGCTCGGCGCCGGCGGCATTGGCAATGCAGAGCTCGTGCTCGGCCAGGAAACGCCACAGGATCGCGGCGAGGATCGCGCCGAGTCGTCTGGCCACCTCTCCGTCGAGGCGCTTGTAGCTGGCGAGCGCGTGGTGGAGCTGCTCGCGGCCCACGCTGTAGGAGATCGGCGCCATCGCGTCAAGAACGCCATGGCCGTGCGCGCAGGCGTAACAGCGGTCGAATCCGGCGGTGAAGTTGAAGCACGTGCCGCATACGTCGGGTCCGCGACGTGGGCGGAGCAGGACGTTCTCGTACAGACTGCTGAGCTCGCCGACGGTCGGCATCGTCGGGGTGGGCTCCTATGGGACTAGGGAGCCGGTCGAGATGAGTCGCTCGAGGGCTTGGGTGATCTCGGATGGGCGATGGATGACGTGTGTGCCGGGTCGGGTCGCGGCTTGCTGCGCCCACGCTTGTTTTTCGACGAGGTCGTCGAGGAGGAAGACCGGCCTCCCCTGGGCCACGGCGAGGCGGGCCTGCATTCGCGCGCCGCTCGTATTTGACGCCTCGACCACGACGGTGGCGAGCGCGATCCCCGACATGACCGCGTTGCGCATGGGGAAGGTGCGTTTGCTCGGCGGGGCATCGGGCCAGAACTGCGAGACGACCGCGCACCGTTCGGCGATCTGGCGTTGCAGGGCTTCGTTCTCGGGCGGATAGGAGCGGGCCAGGCCGGTCCCGATCACGGCAACCGTGCGTCCGTTTCGTTGTAGGGCGGCGGTGTGGGCGGCCGTGTCGATGCCGGAGGCCAGGCCTGAGAGAACCGTGTAGCCGGTGTCGACGAGGTGCTCCGCGATCTGGCTTGCGGTCTTCAGGCCCGACGGGGTCGCCTTGCGGGCGCCGACGACGGCGACGCCCTTGCTGTCCTTTTGGGTCAGATCGCCGGCGATGAAGAGCATCGGCGGGCGGTCGTGGACGGCCTTCAGATTGGGCGGATACTCGGGGTCGAGGACCGTAACGAGGCGCATGCCGTTGTCGTCCCACCGCCCGAGGTCGGCCTTAGCGCCTGCGATGAGCTCGGTGTCGCTGGGCCGCTCGGGCGGGATCAGGGTCGTCTGCCCGTCCGGCTGCCCTTCGAGGTCTCGCTGGAGGGCAGCGGTCGCGCTACCGAGTTCCTCGACCAGCCCCGCGTATTCGACCCAGGGGCGCCGGCCCGATCTGAGCAGGGCCACCATCGCAGCGCGCTCCTCTTCGGCGGCGGTCACCGCCCGAGCGTATCCCGCAGGTGAGACGGCGCGGTGGCGGCTGGTCAGCCGACCGGATGGACCGTTTCGGCCGGGTCGGCCGTCTCGGTCTCCGCAGCCTGCTCGCTCTGCGTGGTCGCGACCTGGGCGGCCGGCTCTACCGCAGGAGCGACGGCCACCGACGTGGTCGGCGGCGGAGCCGGGGCCTGCGTCGGAACCTCGCCCGAGTGGTCGTGCTCGCCGGTGATCGCCCCCCTGAAATCGCGGATCGCCGCGCCCACGGCACGGCCGGCCTCGGGAAGACGTTTGGGACCGAGCACCAAGAGGGCCACCACCAGGATGAACAGGAGGTGCGTCGGCTGGAAGATGTCGCCGATCATGCAGCAAGCTTAGCCGGTGGGAGGTGTCGGCTGCGAGGCTGGGGTGCGCCCGATCCGGCAGGCCACCGAGGTGCACGCGCGAGACCCGTTCGGTCAGGTCGGTCGTCCGCCGCAAGGACCGGCTCGTTGACCCGGACGATCTCGGGGTCGCGCTCGTCGACCGCCTCGGCCGATATGAGGCGCAGCGACAACACGCTCACCCGGGACGGCCGCCCACGATCACGGGCACGCGCTGGCTGGCCGCCGGCGCGTAGGGGTAGTCGCCCATCGGCAGCGAGGCGATCTGGAACCAGTAGGTCCGGAGGACGCTCGGGTCGCCGGGCCCGAATGTCGCCACGGTCGAAAAGCGGCCGTCGCCGGTGACGTGCTCCTCGACCCCATAGGTGCTGTACGTCGACTTGTAGCCGATGCGCAGGCGGACGAGCGCGCCGCCGGAGGGGAGGAAGCCACCCAACAGCTGCCCGACCAGGTGGACGGTCCCGCCCCACGCGACGTGCCTCGGCCAGACCCGAACCAGCTTGATCATGGCCGGCACCAGCGCGGTCACCTGGCCGGTGGAGGGAAGGATCGTCGCCGTCCCCTGGCTGGTGGCGCGGATGATGCGCGAGGGCCCTGCCGGCAGCGTGGCCGTCCAGCTTCCGTCAGCGCCGGTGGTGGCGGTGGCGATCTGGCTGAAGTTGCCGAAGCCGTTGTCGGGCGCCGCCTCGATGTCGACCGGCTGGTTCGCGATCGGCGCGCCCTGGGCGGTCATGTAGAGGCCATGGATGGTCACCGGCTGGCCGTAGGGTTCGCGCAGCGTGGTGGTCACGGGGACGTGGGGTGCCGCGCAGGTGCGCTTGAGCTGCCAGGTGTGCGGGCCGGTCTTGACGCGCCTGGTCGTGCACGTCTGGATGTATTCAGTGACCTTGATCGTCTTGTAGTGCCCGCCACGCTTGACGCGGACGGTCTGGTTGCCGCGGCGAATCGTCGCCCAGTGCCAGCCGACCAGGACGCGCTTGACGACGACGCGCCGGCGGATCGGATTGACGATCTTGGTCAGGCTGACCTCCGAATCAGAAGCCGCCCGGAGCGGAAGCGTCAGCTGCTCGGTGGTCGAGGCGCAGTTGCCGACGTTGTCGCATGCGGTGGCCTTGAACTGATACGCGCCGGTTCGCTGGTAGTCGTCGAAGCGGGCGCCGAGCTGGCCGGTGCTGAGGCTGGTCGGCAGCGGTGTCCAGTCGTTCGAGCCGGCGGGGGCCATCTCGATCGATCCGTTCGCGACGCCCGACTCGCTGTCGGTGGCCTTGACGGCCAGGGCGGTGAGGTCACTCGGGTTCTGCGAGGCGAAGCGGACTTGGGGCGGAGACTCATCGATGTGGACGAGGAGCGAGTTGGTGGCGGTGTTCGGCTGGCCCTGCGGGTCGACCGCGTTGTTCCAGGCGGTGCAGGTGACGGTGTGGATGCCGTCGCCGTTGGCGGTGAGGCCCTGCGAGGTGTAGCCGTGGACGGTGCCGCCGTCGATCTTGCAGTTCGTGCCGCCGACGCCGGAGGGGCCTGCGGTCGCGGTGGCGTTAACCGTGACTGCGTGGTTGACCCACGCGTTCGGGGTGGCGTCGTTCGGCGTGTTGAGGCCGACGCTGACCGGGTCGTTGTCGACGTGCAGCGTCTCCGAATCCGACGTGGTCACCCCAGCGGCGTTGGTCGCGCTTGATCGCCAGCGGTAGGGCCCTCCTCCGAGCAGTGGACCGCGCGTGTCGACACCTGCGCCGCTGGTTCGGCGACCACGTCTGATCCGGACACTGCTGCCACTGCGACGTGTCAGGGGCCGTCGACGGAGCTCCCGCACGGCCTTTCCGCCGACTGATGCCGACATGCTGCACACGCCCGTCGGATCCGATGCGGCGAGCGTCATCGGCCATGGATCGCCAGGCGGATTCCAGACCCACTCGCCGGGACGGTTCTGATTCCAGAGGTCGTCGGACCCCTCCGCGGCGAGACTCGGGCCCTGGTCCTCGGTCGCGGTCAGCGTCACCGAAGTGAGGTCCACCCCGCCGGAACCTGTGCAGGTGGAGGTGCATCTCACCTGGAGCCCCCAGAAGTTGCTCGTGAACGGCGGGTCGGTCAGCGAGCCGGAGCCGGTCCAAGAAGTGCCGCCGTTGTTGAAGTACGAACCGCCCACCCACCCCGACCCATTGTTCAGGTTGAACACGCTTCCAAACGACACCGCATTCGTCAGCACGACCCCCGGCGGTGCATAAATCAGCGCATCGACTGTCGCACCGCAGCAGGCCGTCCCCGCCGGGTCCCCGCTTGCGATGAAAGCGCCAGAACACGCGAACTTGAAATACGGGGCGTCATCGGTGGTGACCGCCCACGCGCCATATGGGGCAGGCGAGCACCACTTACTCGGGGTCAGCGTAACCGTGAACTCACCTGCGCTAGCAGGCGCAGCCGCCACGGCAAACGGAACGACGCACGGCCAACACCACGAACGCTTTGAGAAAGTTCCTTGCCGACCGCCCCGTCCGCATGGCCGCTTCGCTATCGCCTCACGGGCACGTGTCGAGGACGTCGAAGTCGTCGATCCGACGCGGAGAACCCGCCTGCCGCGGCGATGCGGCCCAGTGAACACCATGAACTGCTGGTTAGCCGCCTGTAGCCTCGATACCACGCCGCCGGAGACTCGCCAGCTAGCGAGTTGGGATCGGTATCGGACACGGTGATCACCGGCGCGTTGTCTCACGCGCGCACGTTGGATCCGTGATCGTGACCTGATAGCTGCCCGGTCCGAGCATGTGCTGCACGGAGATCCCATGGCCGCCGAGGATCGACCCGTCGCTCCCACATTCGCCCACACCGTCACGCCAGCAGGCCCCTGCGCACCCGCCGGACCCTGACCTCCCTGGGCGCCTGTCGCACCCGTCGCGCCCTGCGGTCCCTGCGCGCCCTGCGGCCCCTGCTGATTCCACGTGACACGTGTCTGACTCCGCTTACACCGGCCGTGTGACTTCAGATGCAGAACGCCGGTCTTCTTGTCGGCGCACACCGTGATCGTCTTGGTCTTACTGGCCGCAAGCGCGTAGCCGCCGCCGGCGCCGACCACGAGCACCAGCAGCAGCGCCAGGTAGGGGATGACGTTGCGGCGCGGGTTCGATGGTCGGTGGGGCATCGTTGCTCCTTAGCCGTTCGGGGATTGGACGGGGCCGAGGGCGCCGGACTCGCCGGTCGGACTGACCGACCCGCCGGCTGAACGTGATGGGCTGGACGAGGATGGGCCGGCGCCGGCAGGCCGGCTCGAGGCGCTGACGCTCGAGCGGTACGTTGGCGTGGCGCCGGCGGACGTGGTCCGAGCGGCGTATGTGGGCGCCGGCGGAGGCGCGCTCTGGTGGCGGGTCGCGCGCGACGCAGGCTTGGGAGGTGGCGCGTGGTGGGGTGCGTGCCGGACCGGCCGAACGTGGGATCGAGCGGCCGCCGTCGCCGCAACGATCCGAGGTGGTCCGATCAAGACCCTCGAGACGCCGCCGCTGAGAATCGCGGCGAGGTTCAACCTCGCGCCGCCGGCGACAGGGTGGCCGGCGCCGGCGGACAGCAGGACGATCGCGGCGGCAGCGGCAGCGGCAGCGGCAGCGGCGGCGATCGATGCGGCGGCAAGGTGACGCCGGCCGAGGCGAAATCGTGGCGTGGGCCGGGTCAGTGCGGCGGCGGACGGGGACTCGTCCGCCCCGAGGCCGGCCGGCGCCTGGACCACGTCGTGTATCGCGGCGGATCGCTCGCCCCAGAAATCCTCCGCGCTGGGGGGCGGTCGCTGGGCGTCTGGCGGGCTCGGTAGCGACTCGCCGGGCGGCCCCGGTATCGGCTCGGACGCGCTTCGTCTGCCAAAGGGCACGAGCTCTTCGTGCGGACCGAGCCAGTCGCGCGGGAGGCGGACGACCTTGCTCGTCTGCTCCGCCGCTTCGTTCACGCCCTCGCTATGCGGACCGTCCTCCACCCCGTTGCTGACCTTTCCAGCGATTTCTTGTGATGTCGTCCTGACGGGCCGCTAGTATACGCGTGGATTAGATCCAGTTGTACTCAATTAGCAACAATTCAGATGAATTCTGCTGACCCTGAAGACTCGTTTCTGACCGTCGCCGAGGTGGCCGAGATGCTGAAGCTCAACCAGCAGACGGTGCGCAACTGGATCGACCAGGGCTCTCTGCCCGCGCTGCGGGTCGGCCGGAGGGTGCGGATCAAGCGCTCGGACTTCGATCGGGTGCTGGCCGAGTCGTACACCGCCGGCGGCGGGACGGTGGGGCACGACGGCGGTCCGAGTGCCGAGGATTTCTGGGGCGGCGAACCGGTCGGTCTGGCTGATCCCGGCCCGATCTCGAGTGACGCCGGCATCGCGTCCCGCCAGACATGAGCTTCAAGGACGACCTCGATCGTCAGCGCGCCCAGATCCTGCGCGCGGTTAGGCAGGCCGGCAACGACTGGGCGGAGGCGATGCGGGCGCACAAGCTCGCGCCGCCGGATGCGGGGTTCGCCGGCAGGCTCCGCGAGTTGGCCGAGGCGGCGAGCCGCGAGCAGGTGGCGTGGGAGCACGCGCATGCGCTGGGTCTCATGTGGCGCCCGATCCCGGGAGCGGAGAACGCCGAGCCGCCCTACGAGCTCCGGCCGGGCACCGGGCGCCGCGGTCCGGAGGCGCTGTGGACCCGCTTCGACGCCAGCGTCTCGGGGCTGAACCGGGCGATCACCGGATCGAATGCCGCCGCCGTGGCGGATGCCTTCGGCGAGCTGGCCGACGCGGCCGGTGCGCTGGCCGATGCGGTCGCGAGCGAGGACGAGGCGAGCGCGCATACCGCGTCTCGCTCCGCCGCGTAGCAGCCCCCGATCTACCTGCACACCCGCACAAACACGGCACGCTGCCCCGAAGTTGCCGGCGCGCTGGGTGACGCGCCGACCGGCGGAGCCTCACTTGGCGAGGCTGCGCGAGAGATCCGCCATGTCCGCCGGTTTCGCGCGCAATCACGCCTTAGGCGAAGGCAACAACATGTTTACGACAGCCGAAGGTGGACATCCGAGAATGTGAGACAGACAGACGGGCAGGGGAACGACCGAAGGAGAGAGATGCCTCAGATCATCGTTGCCGCGGATCGCGGGGCTGCTTTCGGGCAAGGCACCATGACCTTGCGCGAAGGCGTCACCGTTGCGGATTTCCAGAGCGAGCACTTCGCCACTCAGCTGGTCGAACGGCTCGGCTGGGCGGTTGAGGACGCCGATCAGCTGGAGCGGATTCCCGGCGAGGAGGAACAGACGGCCACGGAGCCGGAACCCGCGCGCCTAGAAGGCCCCGATGGGCTCGAGGGCGACGAAGAACCCGACGGCGACGAGCGGTCCGTGCGCACGGCGGTCCACCCGTACACCGACGCCCGCGAGCGCGCCGAGGACCGGGAGCCGGTTACCGCCCGGTAGCCAACGACCGTCTCACCGCTCGGTACAGAGCACCGTCTCACCGCTCGGTAGCGAGCGTCGTCACAACCGCCTCGTACACGCCGGCCCCGTAGCGCTCGGTGGCGATCCGCACGCCCGGACGTCCGCTGAGCTCGCCGGCGAGGGTCGGGTCGTGCTCGAGCGCGTTGGCGACTAACCAGAACGCCCCCACCGTGGCAGCGACATCGACGTCCTCGCGAGAATCGCCGGCCGCGATGCACTCATCCCGGGGATAGCCCCGCGCCTGCATGTGGCGCGCCACCGCCCGGGCCTTCGACGCCCCGGCCGGGATCAGGTGGTAGGCGTAGGTCACGGGCAGGCCGCGCACCTGCTCGGCCCGCGGACGCACCACCCCGTTGTCGACCAGGCGCAGCCAGCCGTACCCCGCCGCGGTGAGCAACTCCGAAACCTCGCCCGGATCGACCGCGCCGCGGAACAGGTGTGAGACCTCGCGGCCGATCGACCAGGGGGTGTGGTACTCGAGCCGGCCGGCGAAGTGCTCGAGCAGGAGCGCCGGCGCCCCCGAGCGCTCCACCTGCTGGTAGATGGTTCCCTCCTCGGCCGAGGGGACGACGCCGTCGGTCAGCCACTCGAGTTCGCCGTCCAGCACGAACCCGCAACCCAGCTCGAAGATGTACGCGCCCGCGCCGATCAGCCGTGAGTTCTCGAACACCGAGCCCTGCCGGCGCCCCGAATAGATGACCACCTCGACGCCGGCGCGGTCGCAGGCCTGGAGTGCGCGCACAGCGTCCAAGGCGAACCCTCCGTCGGCTCCGCGCAGCAGCGAGCCGCCCGGCCCGAGCAGGGTTCCGTCCAGGTCGACGTACAGGCAGCGCACGGCGCGCGACCGTAGCACCCGGATCCCCCCGCCATACTGGCCAGCAGTGGCGATCGCCGGCGAAACCGAACCATGGGCGGCCCTGGTGGAGCAGGGCCGCGCCGATCAACGCCTCGTCCACGATGATTCTTACGACGCGCGCGGGGCGAGGCTGACGCTCGTCCCGCCCGAGCTGAACCCGACCGTCAAGCAGGCGTTGGCCAGCGCCGGGATCGACCAGCTCTATTCACACCAGAGCGAGGCGCTGTACCAGGCGTTCGAAGGGCCGACGATCGTCACCACGGGCACGGCGTCCGGCAAATCGCTGTGCTTCCAGCTCCCGACGCTCGAGGTCCTCACCAGGGACCGGACCGCGCGGGCGCTCTATCTCTACCCGACCAAGGCGCTGGCTCAGGACCAGGCCCGGGCGCTGCACGGCTTCGGTCTGCACAAGCTGATCCGGCCGGCCATCTACGACGGTGACACCCCGCGCCAGGAGCGCTCGGCGATCCGCAAGCGCTCGAACCTGATCCTCACCAACCCCGACATGCTCCACGTCGGGATCCTGCCCCACCATCCCGCGTGGGGCGAGCTGTTCGCCAACCTCGCCTTCGTCGTCATCGATGAGGCGCACGTCTACCGCGGCGTGTTCGGCTCCCACGTCGCCAACGTCATCCGGCGCCTCCGGCGCGCTGCCGCCATTCACGGCAGTCAACCGCGCTTCCTGCTTGCCAGCGCCACGATCGCCAACCCGGTCGAGCTAGCGGAACGGCTCACCGGGCAAACCGGCTTCCACCTGGTGGACAACGACGGCGCACCGCGGGCGATGCGCCGCGTGGCGATGTGGAACCCGCCGCTACTCGACGAAGACCTGGGCATCCGCGCCTCGGCGCTGTATGAGGCGGCCGAGGTGCTCTCGGATCTGATCACGGCCGGCGCGCGCACGATCTGCTTCATGAAGTCGCGCAAGGGGGTCGAGCTGATCCTTCGCCACGCCCGCGACCGGCTCGACGCGGAGCTAGCCGAGCGCATCGCGCCCTACCGGGGCGGCTACACGCCGCAGCAGCGGCAGGACATCCAGCGCCGGCTGAGCGCCGGTGAGCTGCTCGGGGTGGTGGCGACCGACGCGCTCGAGTTGGGCATCGACGTCGGCGAGCTCGACGCGGCGATCTGCGTCACGTTCCCGGGAACCGTGGCCAGCCTGAAGCAGATGTGGGGCCGCGCGGGCCGGCGTGGCCGAGGATTGGCCGTGTACGTCGCCGGCGAGGACGCGCTCGACCAGTTCTTCTGCCGCCATCCGAGCGAGTTCCTGAACCGCGCCGTCGAGGCGGCGATCCTCGATCCGCACAGCCCCGAGATCTTCGGCGAGCACCTGCTGTGCGCTGCCCACGAGGCACCACTGACCGACACCGACACCGAATTCCTCGGCGAGAGCTGGCGCGCGTACGCCGAGGACCTCGTGCAAGCCGGATTCCTCCGCGAGCGGGCTACGGGCTTCGTCCCAACGAGAGCGGACGACTACCCCGCCGCCCGCACCGCGCTGCGCTCGGCGTCCGCCGACAGCTTCGCGCTGATCGACGCCAGCTCGGGTGAGCTGTTCGGGACCGTGGAGCTCGCGCGGGCCTACGGGACCGTCCACGACGGCGCGATCTACCTGCACATGGGGCGCTCCTACCAGGTGCTGGAGCTCGACCTGGATGGCCGCCGTGCTCTGCTCGAGCCGTTCGACGGCGACTACTTCACCCAGGCCAAGCGCGAGATCATGACCTACATCACGCGAATGCACGACCAGCGACAGACACATGGTGTGACGCTGTCGTTCGGCGAGGTTGTGTACGCCGAGACCGTGCTCGGCTATCAGCGCAAGCGCCTGCAGGATCACGAGGTGATCGACTTCCAGATGCTCGACCTCCCGACGGTCGAGTTCTCGACGCGCGCGCTCTGGTACGAGCTCGACGAGCTGATCGCCGCCGAGCCGTTCCCGGCCGATCAGCTGCTCGGCGCCCTCCACGCGCTCGAGCACGGGCAGATCGCCGTGCTGCCGCTGATCGCGATGTGTGACCGGTGGGATATCGGCGGGCTGTCCACCAACCTCCACCCGCAGACCGGCGGCCCGACCATCTTCATCTACGACGGACATCCCGGCGGGGTGGGGATCACCCGCCGCGGCTATGACGAGTTCGAGCGCCTTGTCGGTGACGCCCAGCGCCTGATCGGCGAATGCCCGTGCCGTTCGGGATGCCCCTCGTGCGTGCAGTCGCCGAAGTGCGGCAACCTCAACGAGCCGCTGTCTAAGCGGGGCGCCCTCGAGCTCCTAGCGCGGCTTCAGGTGCCGCGCCGAAGCCTTTTGGGAAGGTGAATTCCTGAAGCTCTGCGCAGCCCGGCGCGAGCTCGCGCCAGGAGCAGTCGAAGGCGAGCGTCGCGAGCGCGCCGGTGGGGAACTTCCGCTTTACCTCGTCGCGCTCCGGGTCGACCCGGCCGGTGCTGTCGTGATTGGTCAGCCGGAGGACGAGCATCTGAGCGGCCGGGTTGTGGCCGATCAACATCACCGAGGAGACGTCGTCGGGTAGTTGCCTGAGGCGGTCCAGAACCTCTTCGGTGCCGGCGGCATAGAGCGCGGGCTCGATCATGTGCTCGCCGCCGACCGCGACGCCCTCGAGCGTCTCGCGTGTCCGTCGCGAGCTCGAGCACAACACGACCTCGGGGGCGATTCCGGAGGCGTCCAAGTAGGCGGCAATGGCCTCGACCGCGCGCCGGCCGCGGGGCGCAAGCGGCCGCTCGTGATCGTCCAACCCCGGGTCATCCCAGCTCGACTTGGCGTGGCGGAGAACGAACAATCGGCGGTTCGAGAGCATCCCGGTATCGATTCTGCCGCCCGCGGCGGCGGCTAAACCTGGCTGGGGCGACCGATACCCGTTCCGGACCCCTTTCGAGCGCGTTGCACCGGAAACCAACATGGGCACACCTCGCGTTGGGCCCCGGGGCAACTCGCTAGCATCGCCTGGCCACGGCGAGATAGCTCAGTTGGTAGAGCACACGACTGAAAATCGTGGTGTCCCCGGTTCAAGTCCGGGTCTCGCCATCAGAAGTGCCCGAATCCCGCATGGTTGCGGGATTCTCTAGTTACGAGTGGAATGTGCCGCGACCGGGTGTCGCCAGTACACGAAACGGTCGTGGTGCCCCCGGATCGAGTCACGTCCGCGTTCGCCCCGGAAATGCCCGCAAACCCGTGGTTGTCGTCGTCCGGCAAGCCGACGAGCCGCATTCGATCGAAACGGCCGATCGGCCTTTTCCGGCCTTTTTCCGCCGCCTTCAAGGTCCTCCGGCGTGGTCGGAGGCGGGATGTCCGTGATCAGAGGGTGGGCGCGACCGCAAGGCCAGCGTCCACAGCGGCGTTGCTGAGGTCGCGGTCCCAGGTGACGAGGATCGTCTCGCCGGTGCCGAGCGCGAGCGCGCTTGCGAGGTGCACCGCGTCGTAGCCACGCAGTGCGCGCTCATCAGCGAGCCGTAGCAAGTGCCGCGCGCGCTTCCGGGTAGGCAAGGACGCTGGAGGCGGCCGGGCAGCTGTCCCACCGCTCCGCGGCGAGATCGGAGCCTCGACGCCAACAAACCACCCGCAAACTCGAAGTCAGACAAGCCTTCAAACCCTCGAGAACGCCGTCGCGGAATACATCCAAGCCGCCCACCTCGCCCCCGCAAGCTAAAACCCGTCACAACCTTCAGCGACGATCGACGTGATCCTCGCTTGCGTGATCTTCGGTGCACCGCCCAAGCGCGTGGTTCGCGCTTCGGTCCAGCGATGAGCCTCTAGAAGACCGGTACTTCGCGGTAGTCGCCCCAGACGTCCTGCAGGGCCCGGACGATCTCGCCTTCGGACGCATGCACGCGGGCAGCGCTGAGCAGGCGCGGCATCAGGTTTTGGCGATCGTCGGCGGCAGCCTGCCGGATCTGGGTCAGGACGGCTTCGACGGCGGCGCTGTCGCGGCGGGCGCGGACGGCGCGTAGGCGCTCGACTTGCTTTCGCTCGAGCGCAGGGTCGATCCGAAGGATCGCGGTGTCCTCCTCGTGCCCTTCGGTCAGCGCATTGACCCCGACGACGATCCGTCTCCCGGAGTCGATCTTCTGCTGGAGCGTGAAGGCGGCGTCGGCGATCTCACGCTGGGGGAAGCCGCCCTTAACCGCCTCGACCATCCCACCGAGCGCGTCGATCTTCGCGAAGTACTCGTAGCAGCGGCTCTCCAGGCGGTCGGTGAGCGCTTCGAGGAAATACGAGCCGCCGAGAGGATCGATGGTGTTCGCCACGCCGGTCTCGTGCGCGATGATCTGCTGGGTGCGCAGCGCGATCCGCACTGCTTGCTCGGTGGGAAGCGCCAGCGCCTCGTCGTATGAGTTCGTGTGCAGCGACTGAGTGCCGCCGAGCACCCCGGCTAGCGCCTCGATTGCGGTTCGCACGATGTTGTTGAGCGGCTGCTGTGCGGTCAGCGACACGCCCGCCGTCTGGGTGTGAAAGCGCATCAGCCACGACTTTGGATTGCGCGCCCCGAAGGTCTCCCGCAACTCGCGCGCCCAGATCCGCCGGGCGGCGCGGTACTTGGCGATCTCCTCGAAGAAGTCGATCTGGGCGTTGAAGAAGAAGGACAGGCGGGGCGCGAAGTCGTCCACGTCCATGCCACGCGCCACCGTCTCCTCGACGTAAGTAAGACCGTCTTTCAGGGTGAAGGCCAGCTCTTGCGCCGCGGTGGACCCCGCCTCGCGGATGTGGTAGCCGCTGATCGAGACCGGGTGCCAGCGCGGCATGTGCTGCGAGCACCACTCGATCATGTCGATCATCAGCCGCATGGCCGGATCGACCGGGAAGCACCATTCCTTCTGGGCGATGTACTCCTTGAGGATGTCGGCCTGGATCGTCCCGCCGAGTCGCTCAGGCGGGACGCCCTGGCGCTCAGCCGCCACGACGTAGAAGGCGAGCATGATCGCCGCCGGCGCGTTGATCGTCATCGACACGCTGACCGTGCCGAGGTCGATGCCGGCGAACAGCGTCTCCATGTCGTCCAGCGTGTCAAGGGCCACGCCCTCGCGGCCGACCTCGCCCAGCGAGCGTGGCGAATCGGAATCGTGTCCCATCAGCGACGGCATGTCGAAGGCCGTCGAGAGACCCGTCTGCCCGTGCTCGAGCAGGTAGCGAAAGCGCTCGTTGGTCTCCTCGGCCGTCCCGAACCCGGCGAACTGGCGCATGGTCCACAGCCGGCTCCGGTACATCGACGGGTACACGCCGCGGGTGAACGGATACTCACCCGGGAAACCGATCGCGACGCCCGCATCGGGCGGCTGGTCGTCCTCGGTATACAACGGCTTGATCGGCTCGCCCGAGAGTGTCGTGAACGGGACCTCGCGCTCTGGGGTGAGCCCGTACGCTGCCCGCCACTCCTGCTCCGTGACCGGCACCCTGCCAACAAGAACGGTCATTGGCCCGATGATAGGGCGTCCGATACTAGGAAGTCAAACTATTCGAAGTCACCGGCCGCTTGGCGCACGCGCTCGAGCACGGCCGACAGTGTCTGGAGCTCCGCACGCCGCAAGGGCTCGGTGCCGAAGCGAATCTCGTTGAGGGCGCGGGTCGCTGCCGATGCCGCGTCACGGCCGCGCTCGGTGATCGCCGCCAGCGTCGTCCGGCGGTCTTCCGGATGAGGCGTCCGCTCCGCATACCCGAGCTTCTCGAGCCCGTCAATCAAGTTCGTGACGCTCGTCGGATGAACCTGGAGACGGACCCCGATCTTGCCGAGCGGCAAGGAGCCCCTCCGGCTCAGGTACAGCAGCATCAGCGCTTCGTAGCGCGCGAAGCTCAGCTCGAACGGCGCGAGCGTCTGGTTCAAGCGTGCCAGCCAGATCTGTTGAACGCGCATGATCGAAGTCACCGCCATCATCGGCACGGCCGCGGCGGGGCCCCAGTGCCTGCGCCACTGGCGGCCAGCCTCTTCGATGGGGTCGAATGTGAGCGACGAGGCCACGCGCACAGCTTGTCACGGGCTGCGGCTGGTCCGCCCGAGCGAACCGGCCGGTCAGCGGTGGGCGTGGTCTGACAGCGCCTGCCGGGCCGCTTCGCGCAGCTCGGCCCACTCGGTGAGCTTGACGCGCGGCCGCGCAGGAGCCGACGCTCCACCGGCCGCGCTCTCGATCGCGTCGATCGCCTGCCAGCCCCGCCAGGTGACCGCGTGCTCGCAGTGCGTCGCGATCATGCCTTCGATGTCGTCCGACATGGGCTGGTTCAGGCGTCCGGCAGCGGCGTCGTCGAGGATCTTGGCCACCGTGTCCTGGGCGTCCTTTTTGTTGGTGCCGATCACTCCCGACGGCCCGCGCTTGATCCAGCCAGACGCATACTCGCCGACTTGATGCCGGCCCTCGGGGTCGGTCACCCGCCCGCCCTCGTTCCGGATCAGGCCGCGCCGCTCGTCGAATGGCACGTCCCCGACGGGCTCCCCCGTGTAGCCGATCGAACGGAACACCAGTTTGGCCGGGATCTCGTCGAATGTTCCGGTGCCGTGCGCGGCCAGCGAGCCGTCATCGCGCGCGGCGATCGCGTTGTTCTCGATCTTGACGGCGCGCACGTGCCCGTTCTCGTCGCCGAGCAGCTCGACCGGAGAGGCGAGGAAGCGGAAGCGGACGGTGATCGGCTTGCCGGTCTTCGCGCGCGCCGCGTAGTCCTGCACGATCTCGACGTTGCGCCGGCGGGTCTTGTCCGCTTCCGGCAGCGCCCCGGCGGACATCTCATCGAGCTCGGCTCCGACGACCTCGACATCAGCGCGCTCCAGCTCGCCCATCTCGAGCAGCTCGGGGTTGGTCCACGCGGCCTGTAGCGGACCGCGGCGAGCGAGGATCGTGATCTCCTCGATTCCGCTGGCCCGCAGCACCTCCATGGCGTGGTCGGCCGTATCGGTCACCTCGAGCTCCGACGGAGCCAGCGCGAGCATCCGCGCCACGTCGAGCGCGACGTTGCCGGCGCCAACCACGACGGCCTGCCGGGCCTGCAGATCGACCTCCAAGCCGCAGTGGTCAGGATGGCCGTTGTACCAGGCGACGAACTCGGTGGCGGCGTGCGAGCCGCGCAGGTCCTCCCCTGGGATCCCGAGCCGCTTGTCGATCGACGTGCCCAGCGTGTACATGACGACGTGGTAGTGCTCCAGTAGCTGCGCCCGGCTGATGTCGCCTCCCAGCTCGACATGCCCGAAGAAGCGGAACCGTTCGTGCTCAGTGGTCTTGTCGTACGCCTTGGTGACCGACTTGATCTTCGGGTGATCCGGAGCCACGCCCGAGCGGACCAGCCCATACGGCGTCGGGAGGCGGTCGTACAGGTCGACTGCGAATTGCGGCTCGGCCGCGCCCAACAGCTGGCCGGCGGCGTAGAAGCCGCTGGGTCCAGCGCCGATGATGGCGACACGGAGGGGAGAGTCGTCGGTCATACCCATGAAGTAGGCGCTCACGCCGCCCCGACCGGGGCCCCCAGCGCCCCCGGGTCGGCCGCCAACGTCGCGCGCAGCTCCTCGAAGGGCGGCGGATCCTCCAGCGCCAGCCGGTACGAGCCCAGACGCCTTGCCGCGTTGATCGCGACAATCCCTACGAGGCGGCCATCGCGCGCGGCCCCGTAGACCAGTCGCGAGCCGTCCGGCGTGGACTCGAGCAGCTCGATCGCATCGGCTCGGCCGGGCAAGCCGAGCGACTGGATCTTGACGTGGTACTGGTCTGACCAGAAGTAGGGCGGTGCCACATACGGCTTGCGCTGATCCGGCTCCAGCCGCGCGTTGCGGCCGGCGAGCTGGCCCTGCTCGGCGGCGACCGTCCAGTGCTCGATGCGGATCGCGTCGCCGTCCGCGAGCGGATGTGGCCACGTGACGATGTCGCCGGCGCCCAGGATGTCCGGGTCGCCGACCGCGGTCAGCGTCGCGTCGCACGCGAGTCCGGGATCAACCGTAAGCCCGCTGTCGGCCAGCCACTCGGTGTTCGGCAGCGCGCCGAGACCGACCACGACGATGTCGGCGGCCACGCGCTCGCCGCCCGTGAGCTCGACTGCCTCCACGTGACCATCGCCGATCAGGCCGGCCACCCCGGTGCCGAGCCGCACATCGACCCCATGCTCCCGGTGCAGCTCCGCGCACCATGCACCCAGATCTGCCCCGAGCGGAAGCATCGGCGTCGCGGCGACGTCGATCAGCGTGACGTCCAGGCCCTCCTTGCGAGCCGTCTGCGCCACCTCGCAACCGATGAACCCGGCGCCCACGACCACGACCCGCGGCCGCCCATCGAACGCGGCTCGCAGCGCAAGGGCGTCATCGAGGTCGCGCAGCACGTGGACGCCGGCCAGATCGGCACCGACCCCCGGCCAGCGCCGCGGACGCGAGCCGGTGGCCAGGATCAGCCGGTCGTACTCGACCTCGTCGCCGTCGGCGAGCACGACCCGCCGGCGCCCCCGATCCAAGCGGGCCGCCGCCGCGCCGAGCCGCCACTCGGCCTCCAGCTCGTCGCAGGGGAGCTGGACCCGATCGACCGTGTGCTCGCCGGCCAGGAGCTCCTTCGACAGTGGGGGCCGCGTGTATGGGCGGTGGGGTTCCTCGCCGACCATCACCAGCTCGCCGTCGAATTCGGCTTTCCGCGCGGCCTGCGCTGCGCGCAGCCCGGCCAGCGAGGCCCCGACGATGACCAGGCGGCGCATCGCGCTAATCGTCGATCAGGCTGATCGCGTTCTCGGGGCAGCTGCCCACGACGTTCTCGGCGAGCTCGCGCATGTCCTCGGGGACCTCGATCGGGTCGCCGCCGGAGATCGTCACGTAGCCCTCGTCGTCGCTGCTCAGCAGCTGTGAGGCGAGCGTGTAACAGCGCCCATGGCCCTGGCACGCGTTACTGATCTGCAGCTTCACGACCTCACCTCCCAACGCAGCGGCAGCGTGCTCAGCGACATCATCGCGCCACCGCCACGCTCGAACAGCTGCGCATCGGTGTCGAGCTCGAAGTCAGGGATGACCTTCAGCCACTCGTCGACCGCGATCGCCATCTCGCGCCTCGCCAAGTGCATGCCGAGGCAGCGGTGCGGGCCGCTGGCGAACCCGAAGTGGTTGTTCTTCTTGCGGTCGATCACGAACTCGTCCGCCTGCTCCCAGTGCCGCGGGTCGCGGTTGGCGCCGGACACGAGCCCGTACACCATGTCGCCCTTCTTCAGCTGGACGCCGTGGAACTCGACGTCGCGGGTGACCTTGCGCCCGTCCCCGAAGATGATCGTGTAGTAGCGCAGGGTCTCCTCGACGGCGAGCGGGATGATCTCCGGCTCGTCGAGCAGCCGCTGGCGATGCTCAGGGTGCTGAGCGAGGTGGTGGAACATGTAGGCGAGCTCTGCGCGCGTCGTGTCGAGTCCGGCGAGCGTCAACACGGTGCACATGTCGAGCAGGACCTCGTCGTCGAGCGGCTGATCGTCGAACGCGGACTCGAGCAGGTACGAGAACAGGTCGCCCTCCCGATGCCCCTCGCGCCGGCGGTTATCCAGCTGCTCGGACCAGAACACCCGCATCTCACCGAGCGCCGTCGCCATCCCGGCGGCGCCCTCGGGGTCACCGCCGAAGCCGCCGAAGAACGCGTCGACCCATCCCACGAACACGTCCGTATAGGAGGTGGGCACCCCGATCACGCTCAGGAACGCCGCGGTCGGGAAGCGCAGCGCGAACTCCTCGAAGAAGTCGCACGAGCCCTTGGGCACGATCGGCTCGATGAAGCCCCGGCAGGTCTCCCTGATCATCGGCGCCGCGGCCTCCATTGCCTTGGGCGAGAACCACGGATTCAGGATGCGGCGGTACTTGATGTGGTCGGGCGCGTCGACCTGGGTCGGCACGAACCGGTAGATCGGATCGGGCTCCCAGGGCGTGATCGACGCGCTGGAGAAGATCTCGGGGGTCTTGTAGATGTCGTTGACCGCCTCGTGGCGCGTGAACACCCAGTAGCCGCCGCCCGAGTACTTGTTGTAGAAGTGCGGGCAGCTCTCGCGCAACTCGTTGGCCAGCGTCCAGTACGCGCCCATCTCCCGTGTCTTGGAGAAGTCGTGATCCATGACCGGGCAACCGGTGACCTCGGTCCCGTGCCGCTCCGCGATGACGCTCGATTCCATGTTCGATCTCCTTTCTCGTATCGGGTGGGTTCAGGCGCCGCCGTGGGAAGCGGCCAGGGCCGGCGGAGTGCGCTCTGAGACTCGTCCCGCGATGTCGCGCCCGGCGAGGTAGCCGAAGACCATCGCCGGTCCGAGCGTGCCGCCCGCGCCGCCGTAGGTCATTCCGAGCGGCGAGGCCATCGCGTTCCCCGCGGCGTACAGACCTGGGATCACGTCGCCGTCGACGTCGAGCACGCGCGCGTGCGTGTCGGTCAGCGGGCCGCCCTTCGTTCCGAGCGCGCCGCTGAACACCTGGATCGCGTAGTACGGGGGGTTCTCGACCGGGCCGAGCGATGCCCGCGCCGTCCCGTCGCGCAGCGTCGGATCGCCCCACCACTTGTCCTGTGCGCTCCAGCCGCGGTTGAAGTCGGGATCGTGGAGGTCACGCGCGTTGGCGTTGAACCGCTCGACGGTCTGCTCGAGCACGGCGCCGTCGATGCCGAGCTTCTCGCCGAGGCCCTTGACCGTGTCCGACGACGTGATCCAGTCGGTGCGGGCCTTCTCGGTCCCGCCCAGGCCGCCGGCGAAGCCGTACTTGTCGAGCCACTGCTGGTCAAAGACCAGCCAGCACGGCAGGTTGCGGTAGACACCCATGATCGTGTCCTGCTCGTGGAACGCCGCGCCGAACGCGTTGTAGTTGGCCGCCTCGTTGGTGAAGCGCTTGGCCGCTCGATTGACCATGATCGCGCCGGGCAGCGTCCGCTCGTAGGTCAGCAGCTGCTGGCCCGTGGGGACGATGTCCGTCGGCAGCTCGATCATCGGCATCCACCATGCCTCCCGCATGTTCCCAAGCATCGCGCCGATCCGCATGGCCATTTTCAGGCCGTCGCCCTCGTTTGTCTCGACTGCGACGGTGTGCGTGCACGGGCCGCGCAGGAACGCGCGCTTGAGGTCGGCGTTGTGCTCGAAGCCGCCGGTCGCGATCACCACGTTCGGCGCGTGGATTTCCTTACGTCCCCCGGGGGTCTCGAACACGACGCCGGCGACCTTCCCGTCCTCCATGATCAGCTCGACGCCGCGGTGCTCGGTCTGCGGCTCGACGCCGCGGTCGAGACAGGCTTTGAGCAGCCGGCCGCCGAGTGCGAGCCCCATGCCGCGCTCGTCGTTGTCGGCGCGGCGCTGCATCTCCTCCGGGTCGAGCGCCTGCGGGACCGCCTGCCCGAGCGTCGTCTCGCCGATCGTCAGGTGGTAGCTCGGGTAGTACGGCGAGATGTGGACCTTGTCTCCCCACTCGCCGAGTTCGCCGTAGGGGTAGATCGCCGTCTCCAGCGACCGGCCGCCCTGGGGAAGCCCGCCCTTCTGCTCGGGGTGGTAGTCGGGGAAGTCGGGGACGGCACGGAACTTGACCGGAGTGCGCTCATCGAGCCAGCGCACCATCTCGGGGCCGACGTCGAGGTACGTCTCGGCCATCTCGTCGGTGATCGTGTCGTTCGACAGCGCCTTGAGGTATTCCGCGGCCCGCTCGCGCGTGTCGCCCTTCTCGGGCGGCTCGTGCTGATTGAGCGGGATCCAGATCATCCCGCCCGAGTAGACGGTGGTCCCGCCGATCGTCGCGCCCTTCTCGAACAAGCCAACGTTGGCGCCCAGTTCGGCAGCCGTCACCGCCGCGGTGAGTCCAGCAGCTCCGGTGCCTAGCACGATGACGTCGTAGTCGGCCATTGCTCTCCTCTCAGTCCCTGCTTTGCAATCGAATTCACTTCAGGTTGGGAAACGGTAGCAATCTCGCGTCCTGCGTGTCAACATGCACCTTCGAGTTGACTTCACTTTGATTCTGCGCGCGCAGCCGCGGCTGCCGCGGCGACGCCCGATCCGGAAGGGAGTGCATGGCCATGACCGTAGGAGCGCTTGGAGGGAAGGTGGCGATCGTCACCGGAGCAGCCATGGGAATGGGCGAGGCGACCGCCCGCGTGTTCGCCGCCGCCGGGGCGAAGGTCATGGTCGCCGACGTCAACCCCGAGGTCGGCCAGGCCACCGCGGAGCGGATCGAGCAGGAGGGCGGCTCTGCGTCGTTCTGCCGCGTCGACGTTTCGCGGGCCGCGGACGTGCAGGCAATGGTCCAGACCGCGGTCGAGCGCTACGGGCGGCTTGACTGCGCGGTCAACAACGCGGCGCTCACCCCCGACACCCATCCGATCGCCGACCTCGACGAGGACGAATGGGACCGGATCCTGGCGGTCGATTTGAAGGGCGTCGCGCTTTGCCTCAAGTACGAGGTCGCGCAGATGCTCTCGCAGGGCGACGGCGGCGCGATCGTGAACATCGGGTCGGTCAGCGCGCACCGGCCGCAGCCGAACAACGCGGCGTACGTCGCGGCCAAGCACGGGGTGCTCGGGCTGACCAAGGTGGCTTCGCTCGAGAACGCCCCGCTCGGCGTCCGTGTCAACACGGTCTGCCCCGGCGCGATCGATACCCCGATGATCCGTGGCGCGCTCGAGACCGTCGGCTTGACCGAGGCCGAGTTCGCCCCGGTTCTCAGCCTGTTCGGGCGCTTCGGCCGGCCCGAGGAGGTGGCCCAGGCCAGCCTCTGGCTGTGCTCGGACGCGGCGTCGTACGTGACCGGCGCCATCCTCAATGTGGATGCCGGCTACACATCGCGCTGAGCTCGTCTCACCACCTTGTGCCCCCAACCACCGGCCCATCTAGCTTGACGGTCCCGCCCGCGCCGCGCTAGACTGAATCGAAGTCAACTCAAATTGGTTATGAGGAGAGAGAACACGAATGAGCGCCACAGATGAGACGACCGTAGACGCCGCGGGCCTCCGGGCTCTCCAGGACCGAACCGACATCGCCGAGGTCCTCTACCGGTATTCGTCGGCGGTCGACTCGTTCGACAACGCCGGCGTGCGGAGCGCCCTGGCCGACGACATCTGGGCGCAGTACGGGAACGGGGATCCGGTCGAGGGTGGCGACAAGCTGGCGGCGTGGATCGCCGAGGCCACGGCGACCGTGATCTGGCAGCACCACCTGCTCAACGTCTACCACATCGATATCGACGGCGATCAGGCCAAGACGCTTTCGTACCTCACCTCCTACCAGGTGTTCAAGGAGAACCCGGATGCCGCGATCATCCTCGTGGCCCGCTACCACGATGAGCTCAAGCGCACGTCCGACGGCTGGAAGATCAGCAAGCGGGTGATGGAGCTTCTGTGGGGCGAGTCCAAGGCCGACGAGGGCTATCTGGCCGGCCTCGGTGGCCGCGGCCCCAAGGTCTGGCAGCGCGACTGACAACCACCCCGTCTGAGGAGAACACCATGGCGATCGTTCGCACAGCCTGCACGATGACGCTCGACCGCAAGGACCTCGACGAGGTCGTCGGCATCTTCGAGAAGTTCATCAAGGACGTCGAGGAGAAGGACTACGGCGTCCTTGCCTACAACTACTTCATCGACGAGGACCCGCTCCTCATCCACGTGATCGAGTGGTACGAGAGTCCGAAGGCGATGCTCGACCACTACGCCAACCTCGACCTGGAAAGGGCGGGTCGCCTGGTGCAGTTGGTCGAGCTCTCGCCCCTGCACTACTACGGCAACCCAACGCCCGAGGAGGAGGCGCAGATGGCGGGCTTCGGCACCGTCCATATCCACCGCCCGCTCGCCGGGATCGCGGAGGCCGCGGCACAGGCATAGAGAGTGGTCACGGCGGCCTGGGAGGCGGTCGCCGGCGCCGCGGAGGTCGGCGACGGCACCTCGCTTCTTGATCTCGGCTGCGGGGACGGGGCGTTCTGCGCCTTCGCCGCTCGTCGGGGCGCGATCGTGCACGGCCTCGACGCGGAGCCCGATGCGATCGCCGAGGCGCTGGAGGCGGTGCCGGGCGCCGACCTCCGGCTGGGGCTGATGGAGAGCCTGCCGTGGGCTGGCGCCTCGTTCGATGTGGTCACGTCGTTCAACGGCATGCAGTACGCCCTGGATCCCGAGCTCGCCCTCGCCGAGGCGGCCCGCGTCCTGCGCCCGGGCGGCCGGATCGCCGTCTGCAAGTGGGGGCCTCCAGCCGGCAACGAGTTCTTCGCGTTCCTCGCCTCGTTCGGCGCGGGCGGCGTGCGCGCCGATCAGCTTCCGGCGACCGATCCGGTTGAGGACGCGATCCGAGCGAGTCGGCTCGAGGTGGTGCTGACCGCCGACGTCCCGGCTCCGATCGAGCTGGCCGGCGAGGCCGCGCTGGCGGATTCGCTGGCGCGTGCGGGGATCGCCGCCGACCCGATCGCCCCTCCCGGGTCGACGTCGGCCGCCGAGGCAGCCGCCCCGTACCGCCGACCCGACGGGACGTACCGGTTCGAGAACCAGCTCAGGTTCTGGGTACTGGGGAGCCCGCAATGAGCGTCGAGATCGCCCGTGGTGTCGGACCCGCTCGGCTGGACATCGCCTACGAGCGCTTTGGCGCCCCCGACCTGCCACCCGTGCTGCTGTTGATGGGTCTGGGGACGCAGATGCTCGGCTGGCCCGACGGCTTCTGCGAGGCGCTCACCGGGACCGGGACGCACGTCATCCGATCTGACAATCGCGACATCGGCCTCTCGACTCACCTGACCGACCCTCCGGTGCCCGATCTCGCCGCGATCTTCCGCGGCGACACGTCGTCAGCGTCGTACACGCTGTCCGACATGGCCGGGGACACGGTTGGGCTGCTCGACGCGCTCAGCCTGGACAGCGTGCACCTGGTCGGTGCTTCGATGGGCGGGATGATCGCCCAGACAGTGGCGATCGAGCACTCGAACCGCGTCCGCTCGTTGACCTCGATCATGTCGAGCACCGGAGCCCCCGCCGTCGGCCAGTCCACGCGCGAGGCGATGGCGGCGCTGCTCTCGCCGCCCGCCACCACGCGCGAGGAGGCAATCGAGCGCACGGTGTCGATCCTGCGCGTCATCGGGTCACCCGGATTCGAGCTCGACGAAGCCGACGTGCGGTGGCGGACCGGAGTCGCCTACGACCGTGACTACGATCCCGCCGGCGTCGCCCGCCAGCTTGCCGCGATCGCGGCATCCGGCGACCGCACCGCGGCACTGCGGTCGGTCTCGGTTCCTACGCTGGTGTTGCACGGGGCCGACGATCCGCTGGTGAATGTGAGCGGTGGGCGCGCCACCGCCCAGGCCATCCCCGGCGCCGAGTTCGTCGAGTTCGCGGGGATGGGCCACCACCTCTCGAGGGAACTCTGGGGGGAGATCGCCCGGCACATCGGCGAGCACATCGGCCGCGCCGAGGCCGGGCGGACGATCACACGGCCGTGACCAGCCCCCCGTTGGGGCTGACGGTCGCGCCGACGAAGAACGCGGCGTCGTCCGAGACCAGGAACGCGACCGTCGCCGCGATCTCCTCGGGCGTTCCCAGCCGTCCCATCGGCGTGCGGGCCACGTTCACCTCTCGCGCCACGCCGACGTCGGCCTTGGTGCGCGTCGTGTCGATGAATCCGGGAGCGACCGCGTTGACCCTGATTCCCTGAACGATCACTTCCTTTGCCGTGGCCCTGGTGAAGCCGAGGACCCCGGCCTTCGCGGCGGAGTAGTGCGGGTGTCCGGTGCATCCCTCGATCCCGCAGATCGAGGCCATGTTGACGATCGTGCCCTCGCCCCGGGGCGCCATCTTCTTCACGGCGGCGCGGGTCCCGTAGAACGTCCCGTCCAGATGGACCGACATCACGAAGCGCCACTCCTCGTCGGTCAGGCGAACCAGCGCCTCGAGCGGCGTCTTGATCAGCCCATCTTCGGCTTGCTCGGCCTGTTGCTTCTCGATCCGCGGCTTGACCCGCGCCACGTGGGACATCGCCAGCGCGCCCGCGTTGTTGACCATGATCGCCAGCGGCCCGAGGTCGGTCTCGACCTTGCTCAGAGCCTCTTCGACCGAAGCGCTGTCGCTCACATCGGCGCGGACCGCGACCGCTCCGGGCAGGTTGCCGATCACCCGTTGCGCCCGGTCCTCGGAGAGATCGAGCGCGGCCACGATCGCCCCCTCCTCGGCCAGCCGCCGGCAGATGGCCGCGCCGATACCCGACCCGCCGCCTGTGACCGCCGCCACTCTGCCCTCAAATCGCTTCGACATGTTCTCTCCTGGTTCTGGCTCGCCTGCCTGAACTTACATCAATTCAGTTCGGTCCGCAAGCGGGGTAGCCCAGCGGTCCCGCCGTCCTGCAGAACGCGTCACTCCCCCTGCCACGCGCCGGCCTTACGGCCGGGGAACGCGCTGGCCCGAGTAGAACGCGACGTACCGGGCGATCTCGCCCTCGGGACTGATCTGGCCCGTGGCAAAGAACGTGCCGCCGTTGGGGATGCCCTCGATGACGCCCTCGACGAACACCCGCTCACCCCGCTGCCAGCAACCGGTGATGATCTGGCGGACGGGGCTGGGTCCACGGAGCTCGACAAACCCGCGCCGGAGCGCCTCCCGGCCGTCGAACAGAACGCGCTCCGTCCCGCCGGCGTACGGCGGGTGGGAGTAGAGCGTGTCGACCGTGAAGTTCCCGGCGGCCTCTCGGAAGCGCGAGTTCGTCAGGTCGGCGAAATACCGCTCGAGAGTCGCCCGCCCGTCCGACGACGCGTCCCCCGCCCACCTCGCGGCCGGGGACCAGTGGCGCGCGTAACCAGACCAGCCGCGTCACCTGACCGGTGGCGCCGTAGGTCAGGCCGGCGAGGCACGTCTCGGGCTCGCCCTCGCCGCGACGCTCGATCTCGGCCCAGCATGCGTCCTCCGAGGCGACCGCGCCCACCACCGTCAGGCCCGACGGGGCGAGACGCTCCAGGGCATCGATGGTCGCTTCGACCCCGTGCACCGAGTCGATGCCCGCCTTGAGGCCCTGCTCGGGGCTGGCGAGCCAGGCCTGCACATCGGGGGCCAGGGCGTGCCCGGTCGTCCGGAACGCTCGGCTTGCCCCGCTCGAGCCTTCTACAAGCGCGAGGACATCATCGAGGGTCTGCCAGGAACCAATCTGAAGTGAAGTCATGTAGGGATGATAGCGCCTCCGGGCGGGCGGCACGGCACGTCGGATAGGTGACCTCCAGAGCGGAGCATCGTCCCCTGCGCCTATGATCTCCAAACGTTCGTTTGCTGCCGCTAGGAGAGATCGTGCCGCCCACCCGATCGGGCCCCACACCAAGACGAAACTCCGGTAACGCCGGCGCGTCCTCGCGCAGCAAGAGGGAGGAGATCCTGCGGACGGCGACGGCCTACTTCGGCGAGAACGGCTACGAGGCGACGAAGCTCGCCGACGTGGCGGCGGCGGTCGGGATCGGCTCGACCGCCCTGTACCACTACTTCGAGTCCAAGCTCCACTGCCTGTACGTGATCATGGCGGACGCGCTCGAGTTCTTCCGCAGCGAGTTCGAGCGCGAGACGAGCGCGCATGACGACTACCTCGACGCGCTGCTGGCGGTGCTCTCCGGTTCCTACGAGCTGAGCGAGCAGGACATCATGCGCAACCGGGTTCTCGTCGCCGAGCAGGGGCTGGTCGGGGTGCCGCGAACGTCTCCTCGCGAGGAGGAGGCCCGCACGATGGCTCGCGCCCGGATCCGCGACGTCGAGTTCGCCTGGGCGACGTTCCTCGTACGCGGCATGGAGCAGGGAATCCTGCCCGAGGCCGACCCCCGCCTACTCACGCGCGCGCTGCTTGGGCTGTACAACAGCATCTGGCACTGGTACCGCCCCCGCGGCTCGGTCAGCCTGGACGAGGTGAGGGAGTTCTTCCTTCGCCGCCAGCTGGCGGTGCTCGGTCTTCCGCCCGAGCTGGCGGACGGCGATCGGTCGCTGCGGCCCGCAGTCGCCGGGAACGCAGGCTCGCCTTCGCGCGGCACGCGGGGAACCCGATCGGCGCGTGCGACGCGCACGCGCCGGCGGTCGGCCGGCTAGCGTCCCGCCGGTCCGTCGCGAGGCGGCTAGCGTCCCGCCGGCTGGGCCGCCAGCGCGAGCGCTTCCCGGCCCACGCGCTGGAGATCCCGGAGGTAGGCCAGGTGGCTGTCCCACTCGGCGTCAGGCGCATCGTCCGAGGCGAGCCGGGCGGTGTCGGCGTGGGCATCGAGCAGCTCGTAACTCAAGGCCACGAGGGAGGAGACCCGCGCTTCGCCCGGGTCGGCGGGCGGCCGAGGCGAGCGGCGCAGCGTCCTGGTCGGCAGGAACCTCATGTCGCTCACGCTGCGAGCGACGCCAGCCTGGGCGCGGAAGACTCCGGGGCGGCCTGACGGACGGGTGGGTGTGGCACCAACGGGACGACCGGGGCCGACGGCTCGAGGGCGTGGCCTGAGATCGTCGCGCCCTGGAGAGGCACGACGCGCGGATAGCTGAATTGGTGATCGTTCATGGGAGTCGGGGGAGAGTCGCGGGTGGGATGGCCGCGAGGTTAAAGACGCCGCGGCCAGTCCGAACGTTTCAGGAGACGAGCTCGCGGACCGTGCTGGTGTACGCGCGGGCGAACTCGCGGGTGGCGTCGGCCTGCACGCTGCCGATGCTGGCGACCCACTCGATCTTGCTCGCTCCGGTGGCCTTCTCATACGTGTCGGCCAGCGCGACGACGGCCTTCTCGTAGGAGGACAGGTAGGCCTCGCTCGCCTTCTTGCTCTGGGCGACGGACTTCTCGTGCAGGTCGGCCACGCGCTCGGCGGCGGCCTCGACGGACTCGGTGATGGGGTCGGACTTCTGCGTGGCCATGGCGGCTCCCTTGGCTCTGATGGTCGATGTGCTAGCGAATTAGCGATTGACAAGCTAGCACAGTTACTGAGCTGATGTCAATTCAGTTTCATCTGATATCTTGTCCGCCATGAGGAAGGGTGCATCAGCGGATGCGCGAGCCCGCCCGCCGGTGCTGGTCTTGACCGGCGCCGGTTTGACCGCTGCGGTGGCGCTCCGATGCGTCGCGGAGATCGAGGAGCATTTCGATGTGATCTCGCCTTGCGACGGCGGCCCACCCACGCCGGCCGGCGCGGTCGCATTGCTCGACGCCGCGGGCGCTGAGCAGGCTCACGTCGTCGGCCTGTCGTTCGGAAGCGTGATCGCTCAGGAGATCGCGATCCAGCACCCGGAGCGCGTTCGCTCGCTCGTCCTCGCGTCGTCGACGGCCGGCGGGGAGCACTACGTGCCGCCCGATCGGGCGATCCGCGACTTCCTCGGCCGCCTCGCCGAGCTACCCGCCGAGGAGGGGCTGTGGGCGTCGGTGCCGTATCTCTACGCCGGGACGACCTGCCGCCGGCACGCGCCGCTCATCGGCGAGGACATCGCACACCGGCTGGCCGGCCGGCTCGACCCTCGCTCCTATGACGGCCAGCATGCGGCCGCCCGCGCTCACGACGCGGGTGCCCGGCTGGGCGGGATCGCAGCGCCGACGCTTGTCCTCCACGGCGAGGAAGATCGGATCCTGCCGCTCGACAACGGACGGCGGCTGGCCGACGGCATCGCGGGGGCACGGTTCGTGCCGGTGGCGGGCGGTGCCCATGCCTTCCCCACCGACGTGCCCGGCTCGGCTCGTGAGCTCGTCAGCTTCCTGCTCGCGCACTCGCGGCGGCGAGCGGGCTCGGCGGCCCGGCGTACCGGGCGCGCAACTCGCGCTTGAGCACCTTGCCCGCGGGGCTGTGCGGAAGCTCGGCGACGAACTCGACCGAGCGCGGCAGCTTGTAGCCGGCCAGCCGTTCCCGCGCGAACGCCACCAGCTCGTCGGTTTCGACCGCCGCCCCCGGCGCGAGCACGACGAGCGCCTTGACGGTCTCGCCCCATCGCTCGTCGGGGACGCCGATCACCGCGACCTCGACGACCGCGGGATGCTGGGAGATCACCTCTTCGACCTCGATCGGATAGATGTTCTCCCCGCCGCTCACGATCATGTCCTTGATCCGGTCGGTGAGGAACAGGTAGCCCTCCTCGTCGCGGTAGCCGCCGTCGCCGGTGCGCAGCCAACCGTCAGGGGTCAGCGCGGCCGTGGTCGCCGCAGGCCGGTTGTAGTAGCCGCCCATCACGTTCGGCGCGCGCAGCCAGACCTCGCCGACAGCGCCGGCTTCGCAGTCGCACCCGTGCACGGGGTCGACGATCCGCATCTCAACCCAGGGGAGAGGATGCCCGGCCGAGCGCAGCAGATGCTGGCGCGCGCCGGCGGCGTCGTGGTCCTCTGGACGCAGCTGAATCACGCCGCCGGTCGTCTCGGTCAGGCCGTAGACGCCGAACAGTGGGCAGCGGAACGTCCGCAGCGCCGCCCTCAACACCGGCGTGGTGATCGGCGAGGCTCCGTAGGTGATCGAACGCAGACTCGAGTAGTCGCGCTCGGCCGCACCCGGCACGGCGGCCAGCATCTGCAGGATCGTCGGTACGAACACGGCATTGGTGACCCGTTCGCGCTCGAGCAGGTCGATGACCTGGGCCGCGTCGAACTCGCTGACGAGGATCGTCGTCGCGCCGTTCACGAGCCCGAGGTAGGCCCAGCCGATCCCGCCGATGTGGAACATCGGCAGCGGCGTCAGGCTCACCGATCGCGAATCGAACAGCCACACGTCAGCGCTCAGGTACGCGGCCGCGAGGTTGCGCTGTGTCGTCAGCACGCCCTTCGGCAGCCCGGTGGTCCCCGACGTGTACATCTGCACCGCGACATCGCTTGCCGCCCCGCGGTGGCCCGGGTCGACGGCCGGCGCCACCTGCAGCCGCTGCTCGTAATCCTCGCCCGTGCCGATCACCTCGAGCCGCTGCGAGACGGCTCCGGCGATCTCCCGGGCCATCTCGCGGTAACTCGGTCCCGCGATCATCACGCCGGCGCCCGCGTCCGCGACGATCGTCTCTAGCTCGGCGGGAGCGAGCCGCCAGTTGAGGGGAACGGTGACGGCTCCGATCTTGCTCGTCGCGAACAGCAGCTCGACGATCTCGGGCGCGGTGCGGTCGAGGTGCGCGACACGGTCCCCGGCGCGAACGCCCGCCGAGAGCAGCGCCTGAGCCAGGCGGTTGGAGCGATCGTCGAGCTCCGCGTAGGTCAAGGACCGCGCGCCGCAGCGCAGCGCGACCACGTCGGGGCGAGCCGACGCGTGCTCGCGTACGACGTCCGCGACTCGAAGCTGGTCCAGAACCTGCACTGACGTCAATTCAATCAGACGGGGGGAGGGTGCGGCGGGGAATCACGACGGGGTCCGGTCTCAACCATGCGCGGCGAAGAACTCGCCGATCGCCTCGTCCACCGCCGGCTCCTCGGTCGGATACAGATGGCCGGCGTCGGGCAGGATCGCCAGCCGCGCACCCGGCAGGCGGTCCGCGGTCGTGCGCGCGTTGGCCAGCGGGATGATCCGGTCGCGGGCGCCGTGGACGACGAGCGTGGGGGCGCGGATCCGATCGAGACGGCCATGGCAGTTGTGCAGCGACGCCGCCAGCAACTGCGCGCGGTAGGCCCGCTCGTTGAAGGGGTTCTCCAGACGTCTTTCGATGTCCTCGGCGATCCGTTCCACCTGCTCGGCGCGGGCCCGCGGCCCGTAGTTGTAGGGCACGGACGCCCATGCCGCCTCCTCCGAGCGCATCCTCGCGCGCCGCCGGAAGAACGCCACCACCTCGGGCTCCGGGGCGGTCGCCCGGCGCCCGCCGGAATGCGTCGCGCCCAGGACGAGGGACCGCACCCGGTCAGGGTGGCGCAGCGCGATCTGCTGGGCGACCATGCCGCCGAGCGAGAACCCGTAGATGTGGACACGCTCGATCGCCAACTCGTCGAGGATGGAGACCGCGTCGTCGGCCAGCGCCTCGGTCGTGTATGCGTAGGTCCACGACTCTGAGCGCCCGATCCCGCGATGGTCGAAGGTGATCACGCGCATCGCCGGGGCCAGCGCGTCGACCGTCCGCCACCACGCGCCTCCGCTCAGGCCGAGCCCGTGAACGAGCAGGACGGAATCTCCCGTCCCGGTCGCCTCCCAGTAGAGCCGGGTGTGTCCGTCGAGTCCGTTGACGATCCCCGACGCGGAACTCACACGTCGAGAACCCAGCGCACGCCCGACAGGTGCGTGGCGCCGATGTCCCGGGTCAGATCCGCGCACGATGCCAGCACCCACCTCGCGGGCTCGACCCCGACGGCGCGGGCCGCACCGAGTTGAGCGTCCGTGACGGCCCTGATGGCCGTCTCGTACGCGTCCACGCAAGCTTCGGCTCCGCCCCAGGGAACCAACACCGTCCTGCCGACCTTGCCCATGACGTCGACGGCACGCTCGAGCACATCATCCATGAAACCCACTCCGTGATCCTCCTCTGTCGCCCCTTCCGCGGCCGTGGCCTGGCCCCGGAGGAGAGACACGCTTGACCGGTCACAATTTACCTGACGTAGGGTCGGGAATCGGCAGTTCCCGGCGTCGGCTCGGTCATTGCAGCTGCTCGGCCACGCCGGCCGCGCTCATCGCCGCGAACTGCTCGTCGACCGAGTTGGCGAGGACGATCAGATCCCGCGTCTGCCCGGACCGATCGCGCACGTGGTCGGTGAGCAGCGCTTCCGGCTCGAAGCCCAGGCCGCGGAACATCGCGATCAGCGCGCCCTGGTCCGAGATCACCTCGACGACGAGCTTCCCCAGCCCCATGTCGACCGCGTCGAGAACCGCTTGGCGCGCCAGGAGGCGTCCGATGCCGCGTCCGCGGTGGTCGGGATCTACGACCAGCCGGATTTCCCCGACGTGGCTCGACCACCCCACCAGCGGCACAACGGCCAGGGCGCCGACGACCTCGCCGTCCTCGACCGCGATCGTCCGTCCGGTGCCCGGCTGCACCCAATCGTCGAGGACGCGCGGATCGCCGACGTCCTCCTTGAGGAATGTCCGATCGCTCTCGGGAATGCGCTCGAAAAAGCGAGACAGCACCGGACTATCTCCGGCCTCGATTGGTCGTATCTCCATGCTGCTCCTCGCTTTAGGAAGGGTCGCTGTGGTCGATGATCCAGCCGGTCAGGTTCGGCATGGTGTGCTTGAACGCCGACTTGCCGGTTCCGAACGTGACGTGACCGCCGGGCAGTCGCAGCTCCTCGCGGCGCGCCGGGTCACCCACAAGCTGCATGACCGGCTCCACGGCGGGCGGGGGAACGACGTTGTCGCGCTCGGCCAACGCGTTCAAGACATTGCCCTGAACGCGGGCGAGGTCGACCTGTCGGCCGCCGAGCGGCATCGAACCGGTCATCAGGATGTTCTGCCGGACGAGCAGCTCGACCAGCTGGCGAAACGCCGCGCCGGGAAACGGCACGTGGTCGCGCGACCAGGTGGCCATGGCCTGAAAGCCCTCCACGAACTCGTCGTTCCAGAGGTTCTCGAGCAACGTCGCCTTCTGGGCCACCTCGACCGTGGGAGCGAGCATGTAGAAGCCGCTGTAGAGCGCGTCGGCGGGAACGTTCCCGGTTTCGTCGATCAGCTCGTCCGGGTTGAGCCGGCCCTCGCGCAGCAGCGCGACCATCGCTCCCATCTCGCTGTAGTCGACCGGGGTGGCCATCAGGATCAGGTTGCGCACGTTCGCGTCGTCGTGGCCGGCCGCGTACAGCGCCGCGATGACGCCGCCCAAGCAGTAGCCGACCAGTGTGACCTCCTCGTGGCCGCTGGCCCTTCGCGCCGCGTCGAGGGCGCGCGGCAGGTACCAGTCGACGTAGCGCTCGAGGTCGTTGTCGGCGTCGAGCTCGTCGGGGACGCCCCAATCGAGCATGAAGACATCGAGGCCCGCGCGCGCGAGGTACTCGACCGTGCTGTTGCCGGGACGTAGATCGAGGATGTAGCTCCGGCTGACCAGGCTGTGCACGATCACCACCGGCGGGCCGTACCGGCGGTCGCCGCCCTCATAGCGCCAGAGCTCCGCCTTGTCGCGCTTCCAGACGACCTCCTTCGGGGTGACGCCGAGGGCCGGCCGGTGGGTGCCGCGCACGTAGCGGATCCCGTTGCGGGCGCGCAGAATCGATCGCTCGACGTCCCGGTTGACCCGGGTCAGCAGATCGGCGGGATTGAGCGTGGACGGGATCCTGGGGTTCATCGCACGCCCGCGCCTGATTCGTCCTCATCCAGCTCGGCGACGTCATGCGAGAGCTGGTTGATCCGCCGTTCCATGCGCGCGAGTTGCTGGCGCATGCCGCGAATGTCGGACCCAGCCGGCAGGTTCAACAGGTGCAGGCAGCGCTTCGAGACGCCCTCGGCCGTCCCGACCACTTTGCGGCGGACGCGGGTCGTCGCGCTGATCACGTCGAAGTAGGTGTCCGAGCGGACTGCGGACTCGATCGGCTCGCCGATGGCTCGTTCGATTCGAATCACGGCGCGTAGCCAGAGGGGCTGATTGGCGGGCATGACGACTCGACGCTACCCCGGGGATGAGTTGACTTCAAGTTGCGTCTCGGGGGCGCCTTCGCCCGTCCCGGCCATGCTCCACTGGGCACCTCCGTCGACGACCATGATCGACCCCGTGGTGTAGGTCGAGGCGTCGCTGGCCAGGTACAGCGCGGCTCCCACGATCTCCTCGGACTGGCCGGCGCGCCGCATCGGGAACGTTCTCGCGCGCTCGGCGAACAGCTCCATGTCCCAGTTGCGCGCGATCGTGGTCAGGAACGGCCCGGGCATCACCGCGTTGACGCGGACGCTCGGCCCGAACGCCTGGGCGAGGCCGATCGTTATCGCGTTGACGCCGGCCTTCGCCGCCGCGTAGGGAACGATGTCGCTGGTCGGGCGGATGGCTCCGGTGCTCGAGACGTTGATGATCGAGCCGCCGCCGGCGGCCACCATCCGCTCGCCGACGAGCGCCGCGAGGCGGAACGGACCCTTGAGGTTGACCCCGATCACCTTGTCGAACAGCTCCTCGGTGACCTCGGAAAGCTTCCCGTAGGCCGGCGAGATCCCGGCGTTGTTCACGAGCACGTCGATGCGACCGAACTCGTCGTAGACGCGCTCGACCAGCGGCTCCAGCTCATCCCAGTGCCCGACGTGACACGCGCAGCCAGCGGCTCTGAGCCCCTCGGAGCGCAGCGCGGCCACGACCTCATTGCAGGCATCGGGCTTCCGGCTGACCACCACGACTTCGGCGCCGGCAGATGCGAACGCCCGCACCATGGCCAGGCCGAGGCCTCGGGTGCCCCCGGTCACGACCGCGAGGCGTCCGGTCAGATCGAACAGCTCGTGCGCGTCCCGGACGTTGGCCGGTGCGCCGGGGCTGTCACTCGAGCCCGCCACGGCGATGACCTCCTGGGTAGAGGATGGACGTTTCTTGGACTCCCCCGTTCGGGTCGCCGCCGGAGCGGGCGGCCTGCTCCCGCAGCCAGAACCAGGCCTTACCGTAGCGGCTCCCGTCCGCGAGAATCTGCTCTGAGACCGCGCCCTCGTCCAGGAGCAGATCGAGGTGACCGAGCACCTCCCACACGACGAGCAGCGGCTGCTCGGCCACCGTGCGCGCCGACCAGAGGTGCTTTGCGATCCCGTAGGCGTGGGCAGGGCCTTCCTCGAGCACGGCGAGGATGCGCTGGCAGCGCCGGCGGTGTTCGGCGAAGCGGCGACGCACCAAGCCGCGGTGGTCGGCGACGGCGTCGCCGTGACCGGTCAGCAGCAGGCCGAGCGGCATCGAGGCGGTTCGCTCGAGACTGGCTAGGTACTGGGTCCGCGCCTGCGGACGCGATCCGGTGGGCTCGGCGACCGGCACGATCTCCGCGTTCGACGAGATGCCGGCGAGCAGGTGATCGCCGACGAAGGCGGTGCCTCTGCGCTCGTCGACGAGTAGCGCGTCGGTCGTGCTGTGACCCGGGCGAGCCACGATCCGGAGATCGCGCCCGCCCGCGGCGATGACATCGCCGTCGGCGAGGACGACGTCGGTCCGGTACGCCTCGGAGGTATCGCGGATGTAGTCCCAGAATCCCTCGTTGGCCTCGATCACCGACTTGGGGACCCCGTGATGGCGCATCAGCTCCCGTGAGAACGAGCGATCGGCGTCGGAGCGCTCGAGGTAGTGCGCGCCGTACTCGGCCGCGCGATCAAGGGCCGCCACACGGGCGCCGGAGCGAGCCACGATCGTGGCGATCAGGCCCGTGTGATCGAGATGGTGGTGCGTGGGAATCACGAGTTCGATGTCCTCGACGCGCAGGTCTTCTTTGCGCAGGCCGGCCTCGAGCGCGGTGAGCGCCTCGTCGCTGCGGGGGCCGGTGTCGATCAGCGTGAGCGGCTCTCCGCAGAGCAGCCAGGTGTTGACCGAGCCGATGTGCGGCAGAGGTGCTTGGATCTGAACGATGCGCTCCATGTCATTGCGGGTCAGCCATCGTCGGCAGGAGCCTAACTGAACCGAGTTCAGTATGCCATAACTCGAGCCTGGTGTGGAGCGAATTGCGGACCGAAGCACCGAATGCCCGCCGTAGCAGCGAGAACATCGACCTCTAGGCAAATCGGTCGAGACCAGATATGATCTGAATTCAGCTTAGCCACTTCGCGAAGGAGAAGAGATCGATGAGTGTCCAGGAGCAGGCCGTCCCGACGAGGGAAGGCGCCGTTGAGTACGAGGTCAGCGATGGCATCGCCACCATCTGGCTGAACCGACCCCACGTCAAGAACTGCTTCAACTGGGAGCAGATCGTCACGCTCGCCGCCGCCCTCGATCGCGCCGAAGAGGACGACGATGTGCAGGTCGTGGTGATCCGGGGGCGGGGCCACACCTTCTCCGCCGGCGCGGACCTGAACATGCTTGACTCCGAATTCCTGGCCACATCGGCCAACTCGATCAAGATCGCCCAGGTCTCCGCCCGCACGTTCGACCGCGCGTTCAACCTGGCCAAGCCGACCATCGCCGCCGTCGAGGGCTACGCGGTGGCGGGAGGATTCGAGCTGTCGATCTCATGCGACTTCCTGATCGCGGCCGACGACGCCAAGATCGGCGACTTCCACATCCGCCGCGCCCTGTTCGGCGGTGCCGGCCCGATCTATCGCCTGCCCCGCTACATCGGGCTGCGCAAGACCAAGGAGCTCCTCTTCACCGGAAAGCTCCTCTCCGGCAAGGAGTGCTACGAGTGGGGTCTGGCGAACGTGTCCGTGCCGGCCGATCAGATGGATCAGGCGATCGCCGACTTCGCCGCTCCGATGCTCGACAAGAGCCGCTTCACGATGCGGATCACGAAGATGGCCGCCAACCGCGGGCTCGACGGCGACACCGAGACGCTGATCGCGCTCGAGAGCATGACCTGCAACGTGGCACACCAGTCCGAGGACGCGAAGGAAGGCGTCCAGGCGTTCCTCGAGAAGCGCGATCCGGTCTGGAAGCACCGCTGAGCCGGCCCGGCGATCGGTCACTACTCAGATGGACTTCGCCTACGACGAGACCACGGTCGAGTTCCAGCACAAGCTGCTCGCGTTCATGGACGAGTGCGTGTACCCCGCGGAGGCGCGCTTTCGCGAGGAGGCGGAGTCGCTCGATGACCGGTGGGGGACCCCGCCGGTCATCGAGGAGCTGAAGGTCGAAGCCCGCCGTCGCGGACTGTGGAACCTGTTCCTGCCCCGCACCCACGAGCACGGTGCGGGCCTCACCAACCTCCAGTACGCGCCGCTGGCGGAGATCACCGGTCGCAACCCGTGGATCGCCCCCGAGGCGATCAACTGCTCCGCGCCGGACACCGGCAACATGGAGCTTCTGTCGCTGTTCGGCACCGAGGAGCAGAAGGAGCGTTGGTTGGAGCCGCTGCTCGAGGGGGAGATCCGCTCGGCGTTCTCGATGACCGAGCCGGAGGTCGCCTCGTCGGACGCGACCAACATCGCGACTCGGATCGAGCGCGACGGCGACGACTACGTGATCAACGGCCGCAAGTGGTGGACGTCCGGAGCGATGTCGCCACGCTGCACGCTGCTGATCGTCATGGGCGTCACCGACCCCGAGGCGCAACGCTACCGGCGCCAGAGCATGATCCTCGTGCCGAAGGACACGCCGGGCGTGAACATCCAGCGCTCGACGAGCCTGTTCGGCTACGACGACGGACCGCACGGAGGCCACGCAGAGGTGGTCTACGACAACGTCCGCGTCCCCGCCACCAACCTCCTCGGTGAGGAGGGCGACGGGTTCCGGATCGCCCAGGAACGGCTCGGCCCGGGCCGGATCCACCACGCGATGCGTGCGATCGGGATGGCCGAGCGCGCGCTCGAGATGATGTGCGAGCGGACCGCGCAGCGCTCGACGTTCGGGCGTCCGATCATCGAACATGGGGTCGTCCAGCGCTGGATCTCCGAAGCCCGGGTGAAGATCGAACAGGTTCGACTGCTCGTGCTCAAGACCGCGTGGCTGATGGACACGGTCGGAAACCGAGGAGCGCGGATCGAGGTCTCGGCCATCAAGGTGGCCGCGCCCGAGGTAGCCACCTGGGTCATCGACCGGGCTATCCAGGCGCACGGCGGAGCCGGCGTGGCGCAGGACACGTTGCTGCCCGAGCTATACGCCGTCGCCCGCATCCTCCAGATCGCCGACGGGCCCGACGAGGTCCATCACATGGCGATCGCGCGCCGCGAGTCGGCGCGCTACGAGCGCATCCCCGTCACGAACTGAGCTGCTGTCGGCCCGCGTCGACGAGCGGCGCCACCAGCCGCTCCGCCTGGTCGAACCCGCCGCCGACCATCGAACCGCCGGCTGCCCGTGCGGCGATTCCCTGGCACACGACCGCGAGCTTGAAGTAGGCGAACGCCTGGTACCAGTCGATGTCGGAGGGGTCTATGCCGGTCCGTCGGGCGTAGCGCTCGATGATCTCCGCGCGCGTAGGGAATCCCTCGCAGGCGGTCACCGGCGCCATGATCCGCGCCCGGCGCAGGACCTCGGAGTCGTCCGCCTGGGCCCAATACGCGAGCATCGCCCCAAGGTCGGCCAGCGGGTCGCCGAGCGTGCTCATTTCCCAGTCGAGCACGGCGACGATCGCGCCGACCTCGGTGGGATGGAGGATCGTGTTGTCGAGACGGTAGTCGCCGTGGACCACTGCGCTTGCTCGCTGCTCGGGCAGGGCGGCGACGAGATCGTCGCGCAGCGCGTCGAGCGCGCCCAGGTCGACGGTCTTCGACGCCTCCCACTGCTGAGACCACCGGCGCAACTGTCGCTCCATGAATCCGGCCGGGCGACCGAACTCGGATAGCCCGACGCTGCCGGGGTCGACCATGTGGAGATCCGCCAGGACATCGACGAGCGCTTCGCCGATCTTGCGACACCCATCCGGGGTGTCCGCGTATCCGGGCGGCAGCGCGTTGCGGCAGATGTGGCCGACGACGCGCTCCATGACATAGAACGGCGTGCCAAGCGGGCTGTCGGCGTCGCCGAGGTGAAAGGTCCGCGGAACGGGCACCGCCGTGTCCGCCAGCGCAGTCATGACCCGGTACTCGCGGCTCATGTCGTGCGCCGTGGGAAGGATGTGGCCGAGCGGCGGGCGCCGCAGGATGACCTCGCCCGCATCGCAGGCCACCCGGTAGGTCAGGTTCGACTTGCCGCCCGAGATGAGCGCCACGTCGGACTCGAGCCAGCGCGGGTCGTGCAGGATGTCGGCGAGCATCGGCCCGACGGTCGCCGGCTCGGCGCCCGTCGTGATCCGCTCCAGTCGCTGGGCGGTCGGATCGTTGAAGCCGAGCTCGTCGGTGGCGGTCACACCGCCACCCGTTCCTGGGTCGCGGCCGCGGCCAGGCTCCGGCCGAGCTCGCGCTCGTGGTGAGCGGCGTCTCCGAACTGCTGCTCGCGGACGATGATCCTGCGCAGGAACCGATGCGCCGGGTGCTCCTCGGTGAAGGCGATCCCGCCGAAGACCTGCATCGAGCCATGCGCGACCTCGCGCGCGGCCCGCGACACGTAGGCCTTCGCCACCGATGCCGTCTGCCGCGCTCCGGGCATGCCGTCGTCCAGCGCGGCGGCCGCGAACAGCGTCGTCGACCAGCCGCTGGCCCGGCGCACGTGGAGGTCGGCCATCAGGTGGCGCAGAGCCTGGTTCGATCCGATCGTCCGACCGAACTGCCGGCGCTCGGACGCGTAGCGCCGCGCCTGCTCGAATATCCCGGCCGCCGCGCCGATGGCCTCGGCGGCGGCGAGGAGTCCCCCGACGCTGGTCAGACGGTCGATGATCGTTTCCCCGAGCTCGCGATCCGCAACCGCATCGACGCCGGCGTCGGCGAACGTAACCCGGCTCAGAGGCGCGGTCACATCGAAGCTCGACTGCGGCGTGAGGTCGATGCCCGGTGATCCGCTGCCGACAATGGCCAGTCCCGGTTCGCCGTCGACGCGAGCCACGACGGCGAAATGATCTGCGTTGGCAGCGTGCTCCACGGCGGCCTTCGTGCCGGTGAGCCGGTTCGACTCCACGGTCGCTCGCGTGCTCGCTGCCGACCACCCGCCGCCCGGCTCGAGCAGCGCGATCGAGAGCCTGGACTCGCCGCCCAGGGCCGCCGCGAAGCCGTCGGGGAGCTCCCCGGCATGCGGCGCCAGGGCATAGCGGACGCCGACGCTGCCGAGCAGCGGGACCGACGCGAGGTGACCGCCGATCGCTCGCGCGACCAGGCAGAGCTCGATCGCCCCCAGGTCGGTCCCGGCGCCGCTGAGCAGGCCGAAGTCGACCAGGTGCTCCCAGAGTCGCGTGCGGTCCGACTCCCCCGTCTGCCAGGCAGCCTCGGCGGCGGGCCACTGTCGATCGAGGAGGGTGTTGATCGACTCCTCGATCCAGACCTGCTCGTCGCTCAGCTCGAGGTCCACGCCTATTCCTTGGGGAGCGAGAGGATTCGGTCGGCGATGATGTCCCGCTGGATCTGGCGCGTGCCGCCGTACACGCTGGCCGCGCGGGAATAGAGGTAGGTCTCGTACCAGAAGTCGTTCTCGGCAACCTCATCGGGATCGCCGTCGAGCAGCGCCGGCCCCAGTACGTCGAGCACGGTCGCGGCGAGCTGCTGCTCCGCCTCCGCCATGAGCAGCTTGACGCTGGAGCTCTCGGGGCCGACCGCGCCGCCGCTCAGGAACTCCCCGACGGTCCGGTAGGCGTGGTGACGGAGCACCTCGATGCCGATCAAGGCACGCGCCAGCGCCGTCTGAACCTCCGGGTCCTTAAGCACGGGACGGCCGTCGAGTTCGCGCCGGGCCGCGAGCGACACCGCCCGATCGAGCCACGTCCGCAGCTTCACCTGCCGGGGAAGCGCGGCGGTTCCGCGCTCGTGTCCGAGCGTGTGCATTGCGATCTTCCACCCATCGCCGAGCGCTCCAAGCAGGTTCTCCTTGGGCACGACGACGTCGTCGAGGAACAGTTCGCTGAACTCGGCATGTCCCGTGATCTGGGTCATCGGCCGGACCTCGACGCCGGGCGAGGACAAGTCGACGATCAGCATGGAGATCCCGCGATGGCGAGGCACGGAGTCGTCGGTCCTGGCCAGGATTCCGCACCAGCCTGCGTACTGTCCCCACGACACCCATGTCTTCTGGCCGTTGATGACGTAGGTGTCACCGTCCTGCACCGCGCGGGTGCGCAGGCTGGCAAGATCCGAGCCGGCCTCGGGCTCGGAGAAGCCCTGACACCAGATCTCCTCCGCCGACAGGATCGGTGGGATGTAGCGCCGTCGCTGCTCGTCGTTGCCGAAGCGCAACAGGGAGGGGCCGAGGACGTCGAGGCCGACGATGTTGACGAACTCGGGTGCACCGGCCGCGGCCAGTTCCTGGTCGACGATGATCTGCTCGACGGGCGGACGGCCTCCGCCACCGAATTCGGACGGCCATGCCCGTCCCACGTAGCCGGCTTCGTAGCAGGCGGCCTGCCAGCGTCGAAGCACCTCCATGCGGTCATCGAGCGCGCGTGGAAGGTCCGCGGAGCGGAAGTACGCGTGGTGGTTGAGAAACGCGCGGACCTCGTCGGCGAGCGCGCGTTCGGAGGCGGTCTCGGTCAGCTGCATCGAACTGACATCGTATCAGGTTCATGGCATGAGCGGAATCATTCAAGTACCGCGCCACCCAGCAACAACGCATAAATTGCGTTGTAATCAGGCCCTGGGCCGTGGTACCGTGTGCCTGACGTGAGTTCGAATCAGGTTTCCAACGGTAGGAGTACGCGGTCGACTCGCCGGTCCCGCGACGATGGCGTCAGGCGAGCCGAGATTCTCGACGCGGCCATCGACCGGTTCGGCCGCAACGGTTATGAGAACACGAAGTGGGCGGACATCGCCGATGACGTCGGCATCGGACCGACCGCTCTCTATCACTATTTCGACTCCAAACAGCACTGCCTGTACGTGATCCTCGACGAGGCGTTGGGTGAGTTGCACGAGCGCTTCGACACGATCACCGCGGACCATGCCGACCCCCGCGACGCGCTGCGCGCTGTGTGTGCTGACTGCTTCGATCTGTCCGAGCTTGAGGTGCTGCGCAACCGCGTCCTAGTGGCCGAGCAGTCCCTTCTGGGAGGCACGAGCTCCTCCCAGCGTGAAGAGCAGGCTCGCGTGGAGGGGCGCAATAAGACGCGCGGGCTGGAGATCGCCTGGGCGCGCTTCCTGGCCGACGCGATGCGCCAGGGCGCGATCCCCGAGCGCGACCCCCGGATGCTCGCCCGCGCCATCCTTGGGCTGTACAACAGCATCTGGCACTGGTACCGGCCGGACCAGACGCTGCTCCTGCCGGTCCTGGCGAAGTTCTTCGCCGCTCGAATGCTGGCCGTCGCCGGTGTGCCGCCCGACGGTGCATCCGTGCAGTGAAGACCGATCGAGCGATGCCGTCCGGACTCGAGCAGTCACGCCAGCTGGTTCTGCCTGAGCTGACCGGCCGAGCGTGCCGGTCCCGGCCGGGCCGGCCGGCCGTCGTGTTCGGCGACGAGGTCCGCACCCACGCGGAGCTTCACGATCGCGCCGCACGCCTCGCCTCTGTCCTCGCCGCGGCTGGCGTGCAAGCGGGCGACCGGGTCGCGCTGCTCCTCCACAACCGGGTCGAGTTCGTCGAGGCGCTGCTCGCTTGCCATCGACGCGGCGCCATCGCCGTCCCGATCAACTTCCGCCTGGCCTCCGACGAGATCGAGTACATACTGGCCGATTCCGGTGCGGTGGCGCTGATCCACGATTCGGACGTGCCCAGAGCCGAGGTTGGCTTGGTACTCAAGGTCGGAGGGGACTACGAGGATGCCGTCGGCTCCGCGTCGCCGCGCCCCGAGACGCCGGAACTGCTCGAGGACGACGTCGCGCTCATGTGTTACACGTCGGGCACGACCGGCCGGCCGAAGGGGGCGCTTCTCACCCACCGCAACCTCGTGGCGAGCACGCTGAGCTGGATTCACGAGATGCGCGCGGGTCAGGATGACGTATGGCTGTCAGGGCAACCGCTCTTTCACATCGGCGGGATCAACGGACTGCTGCCGTTTCTCGTGCTTGGCGCCACTGTGATCATCACCCCGAGTACGACGTTCGATCCGGAGGCGATGCTCGGCCTCATTGAGGCGCATGGCGTGACTATGTGCATTTTCGTGCCGACCCAGTGGGCGACGCTGTGCACGAGCTATTCGGTGGCGCGTGTCGATCCTCGACAGCTGCGCGTGGCGATGTGGGGAGCCTCTCCGGCACCGCTTCACACGCTCGAGGCGATGGCCCGGGCCTTCCCGCACGCTGCGATCGTCAGCGCCTACGGCCAAACCGAGATGTCCGGGGCCACGACGCTGCTCAAGGGCCCCGACTCGGCGCGGAAGATGGGCTCGGTTGGACGGCCGATGCTCGGGGTCGAGTTACGGGTGGTGGACGCCGAGGACTGCGACGTTCCAATCGGAGAGGTCGGAGAGGTCGTCTACCGGGGCCCGAACGTGATGGCCGGCTATCACCGCCAGCCGGACGCCACGCGGGAGGCGTTTGCCGGCGACTGGTTTCACAGCGGGGATTTGGCGCGGTTCGATCACGAGGGCTATTTGTGGCTCGTCGACCGCAAGAAGGACCTGATCGTCAGCGGGGGTGAGAACGTATACCCGGCCGAGGTCGAGCGTGTCCTGCTCGATCATCCAGCGGTTGCCGAGGCCGCCGTGATCGGCGTGCCCCATCCGCGCTGGGTGGAGACGCCGGTGGCGTTCGTCGTTCCGAGCGGTCCGGGCAAGCCGGGCGAAGGCGAGCTGATCGCTCATTGCCGCGAGTACCTGGCCGGCTACAAGAAACCCTCCGCAATCGTCGTGGTCGACGAATTGCCTCGCAACGCGGGAGGAAAGGTGCTCAAGCGTCGCCTGCGTGAGACGTACGGTGACCGAATCCCAACCGTCACGGAGTAAGTCGATGCCATACGTCTATGCAAACGTTAAGGTGAAGTACGGCCAGTTGCCCGCGTTCTTCGCGCAGATGGTGACCATCAAGCGGGTCATGGAGGAGAACGGCTGGAAGCTCGTCGGTGCATGGAGCACCGTGATCGGCGACATTCACGAGGTGCACGACCTGTGGGAGGTCGAGGACGCGAACACCGTGCCGAACGGCTTTGCCGGGGCGTTCGAGGATCCAGAGTTTGTCGCCGCTTCGGCCCAGCTATCGACGATCGCCGACCGCGAGGTCCTCTCGCTGGTCACCAAGACCCCGTACAGCCCCTGACAGGATCCGGGCTGTCGCCCTTCCTTCGGCGATGGCATGGTGAACGCGCCGGGGCACCGCCGCGTCGCCGATGATGTGGACGCCGGGGCCGGCCGGGACGATTGGCTCCCAGGCCCGCGCGCGGCGCTCGCCCACCACGACGACCAAATCGGCTGCAAGCTCCGTGGTCTGTCCCGAGAGTAAGTTACGGGCCGTCACCCATCCGCGGGTGATGGACTCGACGCCGGTCACCGAGCGGATGTCGAGCGGCGCTCCCCGCAGGCGCGCCATCAGTTGCACATGGCCCTCGGGAGGCAGGCGCCCGCCGAAGGACGCGGCCGGCGTCAGCACCGTGATGCTCTGCCAACCGGCCGCGATCCCCGTCTCCACCGCGCTCGCGCAGGGCCACCAACCGAAGCCGTCGTCGAGGATCACGAGCGCGTCGGCCACCGGCGACGGCGATCGCTGCGCGATGAAACTCGATGAGCTGAGCGCGTGGTCGACCCCGGGCAGGTCGGGCAGCACCTCCCGGCTGCCGACGGCGGCCACGACATGGTCGAACCCCGCGAGCAGATCCTGATCGACGGTCGTCCCGAGGTGGACCTCGACGTTCTCGGCGCGGTCGATCGCGCGCTCGTAGAAGTCGAGCAGCGACTGCCATCCACGCCGGTTGGGTGCGCTGGTGGCAATCCTCAGGTGTCCTCCCAGCCGCCCGCCTTCGTCAAACAGCACGACCTCGTCCTCGGGCGGGAGCGAGATCGCGCACTCGAGCCCAGCCGGTCCCGCGCCGACGATCGCGATGCGGCGCGGGCGTCTGCCTGCGCCGGCCCGCGCGAGCAGCGGCACGGCCGGCCGCGGGCCATCCCGGGACGGTCCGAGATCCGGGTTGACCGAGCCAGGCCGGGGATCCCCTCCTCCCGCCACGCCTCGGTCACGATCCGCCGGCGCCACGTGGACTCCCGCGCGGTGACCGTGCCCCCCACCGTCACCATCGCGGCACCGCCGGCTGCGACCCGACGCCAGTAGTCGGCATCGGCGGGCAGCGCCAACCCGTCGTCGAGCATGCCCCGCCCGTGGGGCGCGCCGACTATCCGGTTGCGCAGGGTGAGCCAACCGAGGGCGAACGGCTGCGAGGCCCGCTGGGGAATCGTGCTCATCGGGCCCGACTCAGTAGGCCTGCGATTGCCCGCCGTCGATCGGGACCACGACGCCGTTGATGAACGATGCCTCGTCGGAGAGAAGGAAGGCGACGAGGTTGGCGACCTCCTCGGGCTGGCCGAAGCGCTTCATCGGATTCGCGCTCACGAACTCCTGACCGAACTCCTGCCAGCCGTCCTCGCCCGCGATCTTGATCAGCGAGCCCTTGATCATGTCGGTCATGATCGCTCCAGGGGCTATCGCGTTCACCCTCACGCCGTACTGCCCGTACTCGATGGCGGCCTGCTTGGTCATTCCCGCGACCGCATGCTTGGTCGCCCCGTAGGCCACCAGGTTCGGCACCGCTCTGATGCCGCCGACGGAAGCGGCGTTCACGATGGCCCCGGAGCCCTGCGCCTTCAGGTGCGGCAACGCGTGCTTCATCCCGAAGAAGACACCCTTCAGGTTGATCGAGATCACTCGGTCGAACCCCTCCGTCGTGTATGCCTCCACCGGGTTCTGCTCCCCCTCGATTCCGGCGTTGTTGTACAGCCCATCGATCCGTCCGAAGTGCTCGAGGGTCCGCTCGACGTACCCGCGCACCTGTGTCTCATCTGACACGTCGGCGGTGACGGTCAGGATCTCGGCGCTCCACACCGCGGAGACGATCTCCGTTCGCGACCGCTCGAGCGCGGTCGCGTCGATGTCGAGGAGCGCGAGTCGCGCTCCTTCGTGGGCCGCCCGAAGCGCGGCGGCGTGGCCGAGCCCGGTTCCCGCGCCCGTGACCATGATGACCTTGCCTTCCAAACGCATGTTGCTCACCTCTTTCCGACGGCGGCTTGGAGTGCTTCGCCGTAGCTCGGGTCTTCCGGGCACCGCGCGCCGCGCGCAAAACCCTCGGTCGGAACCGCGGGTGCGGAGTCCGGCCACACCTCGGTCTTGCGCCAGTCCAACACCACGATTCGGTGCTCGATCCGCCACCGCCCGTCCCGCCGCGAGAAACGATCGAGGTACCGGGCACCCACTACATCCACTTCGACCGGATCGGACCCCTTTCTGATCAACGTCGCGTGGACCTGCGCCTCGCATCGAGCAAGGTCGCCGTCCAGTTCGATCAGCACGTTCGTGACCGAGTGCGTCGTCGCCGAGTTCGCGTTCCTCAGGCGGTCGGCGAGGAAAGGCGCAAGCTCGTGCCCCGGCCCTTTCCAGTACCCGTGGTCGTCGTATGAGTCGTCGTGGAAGGCGGAGCGGATCAGATCCTCATCACACCGGTCGACACCACGGCAATACGTGACGAGGACCTCGTAGATCGACTGCTTGTCGAGCAGCGCTTGGACCTGCTCGTTCATGGGATGGCCACTGCCCGACCCGTGACTTCGCCCCTGGCCCGCCGGCTGGCCGGGGCCGTGGTCAACGGCTTCGCCCCTCGCGCTAGACCGCCGCCGGGGTCGCATGGAGGGACTGCACGACCTCCTCGGGAAACTCCTGCGAGGGATCGATCGAGATCGTCTTGTCGAGCAGGTACTCGTCGATCGCGTAAGGGCCGTGCTCTCGGCCGATGCCGGACTCCTTGTACCCGCCGAAGGACGAGTTGAAGTCGGCCGCCATCGTGTTGACCGAGAACGTGCCGGTGCGAATCCGCCGGGCGACCTCGAACCCGCGAGTCGGATCCCCGGTGAACACCGAGCCGGACAGGCCGAAGCGGCTGTCGTTGGCGATCCGGACCGCGTCGTCTTGATCCTCGTAGGGGATGAGCGCGATGACCGGGCCGAAGATCTCCTCCTGAGCGACCGTCATGTCGTTGGTCACGTTGGTCAGCAAGGTCGCCTCCACGAACCACCCCTTGTCGAGGTGCTCGGGAACCTTGCCGCCGGCCGCCACGGTGGCGCCCTCGTCGACCGCCTTCTTGATGTAGCCGAGGACGCGCTCGCGGTGCCCCTCGGTGACCAGCGGGCCGATGACGGTGTCGTCCTCGTGCGGGTCGCCGACCTTCAGACCCTTGAACGCCTCGGCGAGCTTGCCGGCGATCTCGTCGTAGCGCGACTTTGGGGCGAGGATCCGGCTCATGCAGACGCAGCTCTCGCCCTGGCTCGTGCCAGCGCTCGAGCCGACGAGAACGGGAAGGACCGCGTCGACATCAGCGTCGTCGAGGACGATCGCCGCCGACTTGCCGCCGAGCTCGAGCACGCAAGGCTTGATCAGCTCGCCGCACGCCTTGCCGATCTGCTTGCCGACTTCGACCGAGCCGGTGAAGCTGACCATGTCGACGTCGGGATGCGTGACCAGGCGCTCGGAGGCCTCCCGGGTCGCGGCGACGATGTTGATCACGCCGGGCGGGAAGCCCGCCTCGCTCACGAGGTCGGCCATCGCGAACAGCGAGAGCGGATCGGGATCCGGCGCCTTGACCACCACGGTGCAGCCGGCCACGATGGCGGGCGCGGTCTTCTGTGCGATACCGGGAAGCGGGAAGTTGAACGCGGTCATCGCGGCGACCACGCCGACCGGCTCGCGCACGAGCAGGCTCTTGCTCTCGTACTTCATGATGAGCCCGCCCGCGTTGCCGGCCAGCGCCGACAGGTCGGCCTCGCGCACCTCGGCGTACTTGTGTTCGCGACCCGCCCTGGCGTAGTAGTTCCAATGCAGCGTCGGCGCGACCGAGTGATAGACCTCGGCGGTCAGCTTGGTGTGCCCGAGCTCATCGACGATCAGGTCGCGGAACTCCGGTTGATGCTCGGCGATCAGCGCGGCCAGCCGCTCCATCATTTCCGCGCGCTCCTCGACCGGACGCGTCGGCCAGTCCGTCTCGTAGAACGCCTTGCGGGCGGCCTCGACGGCCCGATCGATGTCGGTCTCGTTGGCCGCGGGGACGTAGCCGATCTTCTCGCCGGTGGCCGGTGAGATGACGTCGAAGCGCTCCTTGGAATCCGGCTCCTGCCAGCGACCGTCGATGTAGAGGTTGGGATATTCGCGCGGCAGCATCAAAGAACTCTCCTCGTCCAGGGCGTGATCGGTTGAGTTGAACTTGGTTCGATTATCCTAGCAAGAACGGACCGGGTCAAGTGCCGCCGCGGCACGGTCAACATTGGCCCCTAGTCGCGTACCGATTCCGTGTGATAGGGTTCGACCCGAATTCAGGTCAGGAAAGCTGAGACGACCTTGTTTCCGGCACCGCTTCTCACCGACGACAACCGAGACTTCTGGACCGGCGGCCGCGACGGCGAGTTGCGGATCGTCCGATGCAACGACTGCGGGTACTACATCCACCCGCCGTCGCCGCGGTGCCCGCAGTGCCTGAGCGACGACGTCGCGCCTCATGCGGTGAGCGGGCGCGGGCGCATCTACACCTTCACGATCAACCAGCGCGCCTGGTCGCCGGGACTCGAGGTTCCCTACGTCATCGCGATCGTCGCGCTGGAGGAGCAGTCCGACCTCCGCTTGATGACCAACATCGTGGGGTGTGAGGCGGGCGAGGTGGCCATCGACATGCCGGTGCAGGTGGAGTTTCGCGAGCAGGGCGAGGCATACATCCCTGTGTTCAGGCCCGCCGCCTAGCCATGGCTGAGAGCCTCGAGCAGCGGTGCATCATCTCCGGCATCGGCCAGTCCGAGGTCGGCCGCCGGGTGACCAAGGGAGTGCTCGCCCTGACCCTCGACGCGTGCCTCGAGGCGGTCACCGACGCCGGACTGAAGCCGGCCGACATCGACGGCGTCATCTCGTGGCCCGGCGCCGTTACCCGGGCCGAGGGCCTCGCACCTCCAGGTCCCGGCTCGTCCGGACCCGGGCCGCACGCCGTCATCGATGCGCTGCGCCTGCAGACGAATTGGCACTACGGCGGCCCGGAGACCCCGGGGATGCTTGCGTCGGTCATCCATGGATGCATGGCGGTTGCCTCGGGCATGTGCCGTCACGTGCTCGTCTACCGAGCTTTGAACGAAGCGACGGCTTGGCGGCAGAGCACCGAACGCGTGGCCACCGACGCGGGCGGGGTCGCCGGGATCATGCAGTGGATCCTTCCCTTCGGCGCGTTCTCCGGGCCGAACTGGATGGGGCTCTACGCCCGCCGGCACATGCACGAGTACGGCACCACCCGTGAGCAGATCGCGCAGATCAGCCTCAACGCCCGGCGCAACGCGGCGCTCAACCCCAAGGCGGTCCTGACCAAGGAGCTGACGCTCGATGAGTACCTGGCGTCCCCGATGATCAGCGATCCCCTGTGCCTGTACGACTGCGACATCGCCATCGACGGGGCGACCGCGGTCGTGATCTCGGACGCCGGGTACGCACCCGACAGCCCGAACCGGGCCATCCACTTCGAGGCGGTGGGGAGCGCGCTGAACGGTCGCGCCTCGTGGGATCAGTGGGAGGACATGACGACGACCGCCGCAATGAACGCCGGCGCGCATATGTGGTCGCGGACCGATCTGAAGCCGAGCGACGTCGACTGCGCCCAGCTATACGACGGCTTCACGGTGCTCAGCCTCTACTGGCTCGAGGGCCTGCAGTTCTGCGGCCGCGGCGAGAGCGGCGCGTTCGTCGAAGGCGGCGAGCGCATCAGCCTGACGGGCGAGCTGCCGCTGGCCACCAGCGGGGGTCAGCTCTCGGCCGGTCGCCTGCACAGCTTCGGCCACCTGTACGAGGCGTGCCTCCAGCTACGCGGAGAAGCCGGCGAGCGTCAGGTACCGGAGGCCAACGTGGTTGCGGTGTCGGCGGGCGCGGGGCCGTTGGCTTCGTGCCTGCTGCTCAGAACATAGACCCACACGAAGGTATGAGGGAGAGATGAACCTAGCGACACTTGCCGACCAGTACGCCGAGCGTTACGGCGATCGGGTGCTGGCCATCTTCGACGACGACACCGTGACCTATGCTCAGCTCCCCGAGCGCGCCGGCCATGTCGCCGCGGGCCTGAGGGATCTGGGAGTAACCGACGGCGACCGGGTCGCGATCATGATGGGCAACCGGTCCGAGTTCCTGTACGCCTGGTTCGGGATTCTCAAGCTCGGGGCGATCGAGGTGCCGATTCACGACGCCGCCCGGGGTCCTGGGATCTCGCACATCCTGAACACGACCGAGGCTCGCGTGCTGATCGTGGAGGACGTCTTCCTCGGTCACGTCCTGCCCTGGCTGGGCGACTCCCCGAGCGTCGAGCACGTGGTGGTCGTCGGGACGCCGTCCGCCAACGCCAACGGCGCGAAGCCGCTACGCGACTTCGCCGATCTGCTGGCCAATCCCGACTCGGTCGAGACCCGCGAGGTCGACCCCGGGCAGCCCGCTTCGATCCTGTTCACCGGGGGCACGACCGGTCCGCCCAAGGGCGTCGTCCTGCCCCACAACCACAACATCAACCTGGCCACGAGCACGGCCGAGCTCGCCGGCTACACCGAGGACGACGTCCTGCTGTCGGTGTTCCCCCTGTTCCACGCCAACGCCAAGTACATGACCCTGGTTGCGGCCATGGTTGCCGGCGCCAAGTCGATCGTCAACCGTCGCTTCTCGGCCAGCCGGTTCTGGGAGCAGTGCCGCCGCGAGGGCGTCACCGCGTTCAACGGAATGGGCGAGATGCTGCGGATCCTCATGAAGCAGCCGGAGGGACCCGACGACTCGGACAACACCGTCCGCGTCGTGGTCGGCGCGGCCGCGCCGCGTGACCAGGTGCTCGAGTTCGAGAAACGCTACGGGCTGGCGATCCTCGACGTGTACGGCCTGACCGAGACCGGGCCGATCACGTTCAACACGTTCGATCAGCGCCGCGCCGGCTCGATGGGCGTTCCCGTTTCGTGGTACGAGGTATGCGTCCTCGACGAGAACGACGTCGAGGTTCCCGTCGGCGAGGCGGGCGAGATCTGCATCCGCCCCGCGCGACCGCATGTGATGATGGCCGGCTACTGGAACAACGACTCGGCGACGATGAAGTCGATCCGGAACCTGTGGTTCCACACCGGCGACCACGGCTACCGGGACGCCGACGGCTTTTACTTCTTCAAGGCACGCGAGACGGACTCGATCCGCCGCCGCGGAGAGAACATATCCGCCTGGGAGGTCGAGCGCGCGCTGGCCCTCCACGAGGAAGTGCTCGAGTCGGCGGTGTACGGGGTCGCATCGCCGCTCGGGGGACAGGAGGTCATGGCGGCGATCGTCCTCAAGCCCGGCTCGACGCTCGCCCCCGAGGCACTGCTGGACTTCTGCACCGAGCGGATGGCCCACTTCGCGGTTCCCAGGTACCTGCGCTTCGTGGACTCGCTGCCCAAGTCGCACGCGCAGCGAATTCTCAAGCAGGAGCTGAAGGCCGAGGGGACCGAGGCGGACGGCGTATGGGACCGCGAGTCGGTCGGCTACAAGGTCCGGCGATGACCCAGCGCGCTCGTCAGGTTCAGCTCGTCGAGTACCCCGTCGGCGAGGTGACCCCCGACCATTTCGTCACTGTCGAGGTCGACGTTCCGGACCCTGCCCCGGGACAGGTGCTCGTGCGCAACACCTTCACCTCGGTCGATCCCGGCATGCGGCTGCGGCTGCGGGAGAGTGGTCCCGCTGGCTACTTCAACTCGTTTCCTTTGAACGCCGCGATGGACGACATCTGGGCCGTGGGCGAGGTGATCGAGTCACAGACCGACGGATTCGAGGCGGGCGACGCCGTGTGGCACGCCAAGGGGTGGCGCGAATACGCGATCGTAACCGCAGGGGAGCCGGCGCTGGCGGGCATCGCCACCCTGGCGCGGATCGACACCTCGGTGGCGCCGGCGGAGAAATACCTCGGGCCGCTTGGCGCCATGGGTGTGACCGCGTACGCCGGGATCATCGACGCGGCCGAACTGCGCGAAGGGGACATCGTCTGGGTGTCCGCGGCCGCTGGCGCGGTCGGCAGCCTGGCGGCGCAGATCGCAAAGCTCCGCGGCCACCGGGTGATCGGCAGCGCCGGCTCGGAGGAGAAAGTCCGCTACCTGCTCGACGAGTTGGGGCTCGACGCGGCATTCAATTACCGCGATCGGCCGGTCGTCGACCGACTGCGTGAAGCCGCTCCCGACGGCATCGACGTCTACTTCGACAACGTCGGCGGCGATCACCTCGAGGCGGCGCTCGCCACGCTTCGGCCGTGGGGAAGGGCCGCGCTCTGCGGAGCCATCTCGGAGTATGAATCGGTCGGCCCCACACCCGGTCCGATCAACCTGTTCCAAGCCACGGCGAACAATCTCACGCTGCGAGGGTTTCGCGGCAGCGCCTATCAGCACCGTCTGCCCGACGTGGTCCGGGAGCTCGGCGGCTGGCTGGCCGAGGGCCGGCTGCATTACCACGAGACGATCATCGACGGCCTGGAGCGGGCGCCCGAGGCGCTCATGCGGGTGCTGTCCGGGGACACGACCGGCAAAGCGCTCGTGCGGGTCGGGTAGGCGCCCCTCCGCGCGGCGCGCGCCCCCAAACGCGCCTCGCGCGCCCCCCGATCAGGCCGCTTTGCGTGCGCCGCGTGGCATGCGCTTGGCAGGCAGCGAAGCCGGTTGCGCGTAACCGGCGACGGCCAGGCAACGCTCCACGAAGAACTCGCGGATGTCGTCCAGCGAGAGACCACCGCCCGGCCGGTACCAGTGCCAGACGCTCTTGTACAACCCGAGAATCGCGTGCGTGAGCAGGCGCGGGTCGGCCTCCGGGATGGCACCCTGCTCCATTCCGCGGGTGAGGAACGCGGCCCAGGCGAACTCGATGTCGCGCATGCGCGCACGCGCCACCCGGCGTGCCTCCTCCTCGCGTGGCGATTTGCGCGGGACGGCGATCAGACCCTCTTCGGCGACCAGCACGCGATTGCGCATGACGTCGTGCTCGCTTAGATCGAATAGCCCGTTGAGCAGGCGCACGAGTGTCGGGCCGAAATCGCCCCCGCCGGTGGTTAGCGTGTCGAACTTCTCCCGTTCTGCCTGCAGCGCCTCGGCATGAATCTCCAGCAGACAGTGGAGCTTGGACTCGAAGTAGTGATACAGCGCCGTTGAGCCTAAGCCGACGTCGTGGGCGATGTCGGCCCACTTCGTGTACTCGTAACCATCGCGGCCGAAATGCTCGATCGCGGCCGTCAGGATCTCCGGCCGCTTGCTGCGCGACCCGTCTGGGCTTCCGGCCCGCTGGGTCGCCTGAGTCTGGACTTTCTTGGCCACGATGCCTCTTTCTATTGAAGTGAGCCCAACTCTATCAACGGGCGAGGCGGTGACTACCCGGATGGTCCAGATCCCCCCATAAGGGCGGGAACTCAGCGGGTTCGGTTGCGTTTCCGGAAGCGGCTCGATACAGTTGAACTGAGTTCAAGTGAGAGAACCTTTGAAGCCACTAGAAGATCGCGTTGTCATCATCACGGGCGCCAGCTCTGGGCTGGGCGCTCAGCTCGCCCGAGCGGTTGGCGAGGCAGGCGGGATCCCAGTCCTGGCGGCGCGCCGTGCCGACCGGCTGGCCGCGCTCACCGAGGAGATCCCGAGCGCTGACGCCGTCACCTGCGATGTCACCGACGAATCGGACCGGGCGCGTCTCATCGACGGAGTCATCGAGCGGCACGGGCGGCTCGACGGGTTGATCAACAACGCGGGCGCCGGGGCCACCGGGCCCGCCATGCGCACTTCGGCCGAGACCTTTGCCCGCGTGCTGGACCTGAACCTCGTCGCGCCTTACGCCCTCTCCGTCCTGGCCGCGCAGCGGATGCGCAACGAAGAGGGCCGCTCGATCGTCAACATCGCTTCGGTCTTGGGTCTGCGCTCGATCGGGCCGATCCCGGATGCCGCCTATGTCGCCTCGAAGGCGGGCATCATCGGCCTGACCCGCGAGCTGGCCTCGCAGTGGGGCCGCTACGGCATCCGGGTAAACGCCATCGCCCCGGGTTTCTTCGCCACCGAGATGAATGCGGAGCTCGGCGAGGATCCCGAGCAGTTTCCCGACTTCCTCCTCTCACGGACGCCGCTCGGACGGGGCGGCCGTGCCGGCGAGCTCGACGAGGCCGTGCTCTTCCTGCTCGGCCCCGGCAGCAGCTTCGTCACCGGAACGGTGCTGAGCGTCGACGGAGGAATGGCGATTGCCTGAGCTTCAATCACTACGACTCGACAACATGCAACTCGGAGAAAGCCGATGCCGACCCTAACCTTCCAGCCCGAAGCCGATCGCTATTACGCCGAGGGGTACTGGCGTGACGGGGATCTGTGGACTGACTTTGCCCGCCGCGCCGCAGCGAGCCCGGAGAAGCCGGCGCTGATCCTCGACGATCGCACCTTCACCTTCGATCAGCTCCGGCGTGCCGCTGTCGGCGCCTCGGTGCGGCTCGCGGAGGGCGGCGTCGAGCCCGGGGACGTCGTCATCCTCCTCGGCCGCCATTCGATCGAGGCGGCCGTGGCGATGCTCGGCTGCATGCACCGCGGCGTGGTCATCGCGCCGCTGCCGCCGATGTTCAACGAGACGCAGCTCTCCGTGTTGATCGAGCAGACCCACGCGACCGGGCTGCTCGGCTTCGGCGGGAGCAAGGAACTCGCCAAGTGCCAGCAGGTCGCCGGCCAGGTCCCGCTGTTCCTGCCCATCGAGCCTGACCTGGTCGACCAGCTGGCTCAGGACGACCCGCCGGACGAGCATGTCCCTCGCCATGGCGACGATCTGGCCATGGTGCTCCACTCCTCGGGGACGACCGCCACCCCGAAGGGGATCGCACACTCCAACAACACGCTGCGTTATGCCACCGAGGGCATCTGCAAGCGCTGGGCGCTGACCGGTGAGGACATCTACCTCGTGGTCTGCGAGTTCGGGTTCGTGGGCGGCCTCGTGTTCGGCTACTTCCCGCCGCTGTTCAACGGCGCCACGGGCGTCCTCGTCAACCGATGGAATGCTGAGAACGCCCTGCGTCTGATCGAGGCGCACGGGTGTACGTACGTGCTCTCGATGCCGACGCATTCGGCCGACCTGATCGAGGCGAAGCTACAGAGCGACCTCGAGCTGCGCTCGATGCGCGTTCTGGCGGCTCCCGGCCTCACGCGCGAGCGCCGCATCGCAATGCGAGAGGCGTTCGGCGTGCCGCCGCTCGGGGACTACGGCCTGTCCGAGGTCCCGGGACACGCCGCGCACGGCCTCGACGACCCCGAGGCGAAGATCGCCCTCACCGAAGGCCGTCCTTACGACGGCACGGAGATCCGGATCGTCGACGACAACGAGCGACCCGTGCCGGCGAACACCGTGGGCTCGGTGATCGTCAACGGGCCCAGCCGCTTCCTCGGCTTCCTGAACAACGACGAGCTGACTCGCGAGTCGCTGACCGCCTGGGGCGGCTACCGGACCGGCGATCTCGGCTATCTCGACGAAGATGGGCAGTTCATCTACGTCGGCCGCAGCAAGGACATCATCCGGCGCGGGGGCGTCACGATCGTCCCGTCCGAGGTCGAGCCGGTGATCTTGCGCCATCCCGATGTCCGTGAGGTCGCGATCGTGCCCCTCCCCGACGAGCGCCTCGGCGAGCGCGCCTGCGCCGCAATCATTCCCGTGGAGGGCAAGACGGGCCCGACGCTCGAGGAGCTGCAGCAGTTCCTCGATCAAGAGGGTGTGGCGAAGTACACGTGGCCGGAGTCCGTCGAGGTCTTCGATGAGTTCCCGCGGACGCCGTCACTCAAGGTGGTCAAGCGGGACGTCGTGACGCAGATCGTCGAGCGCCCGAAGGTCACGGCGTAGGCAGGCGAACGGCATCCGGCATCTGTATCATTCGTGCTGAAATGACTTCAAGTCACACAGGAGCGGGAGCGGCCCACGGGTCGTCCGGGACCACGTTCTTCGAGCGTTACTTCGAGCTCCTCGACGGCCCGGATCCGCACAGCTCACTCGAGCTGGTGGCAGACGATCTGGAGTTCTCGATCCAGTGGGCCGCCGATGGCTCGCGCAAGAGTACACAGTTCGTGGGTGGCCGCGACGAGCTGCGAGGATTCATCGACGCGGGTGACACCAAGGGCTGGGCTCACTACGTGTTACATAGCCGGGTCAGTGGCGATGTGGAATTCGCCCTGGGGGAGACGCGCTGGGATAACGGTGAGCGCATCGGCACCTTCCTGGCGGTTGCCGAGCTGGACGAATCGGGCCGGATGCGCAGGTACATGGTGGCGCGCTCTCCCGTCCTCGCGTTCCCACCTGGGCCATGACGGAGACCCGCAGCATGCAGCTGATCGATCCTGATGTGATCGGCGGAACCTCGGAGGAGCCCAGGCTGATCGGTTCCGCATGCGCGCGGTGCGGCACGGTGACCTTTCCTCGCCAGCGCTCGTGCCCGCGGTGCACCTCCGAGGATGTCCAGGCGCGCGAGCTTGCGACTCGCGGTGAGCTGTGGAGCTGGACGATCCAGTGCTTCGCGCCCAAGGCGCCGCCCTATCTTCCGGGAGGGGTGGAGGGGTTCGAGCCCTACGGCGTCGGGTACGTCGAGCTGCCGGGCGAAGTCCGGGTGGAGGCGCGGCTCACCGAGAGCGACCCGGACCGGCTGCGGATCGGCATGCCGATGGACCTGACGCTGATCCCCGTCCCCGGCGCGCCCGACAAGCTGACCTTCGCCTTCCGGCCGGTGGAGGAAGACGAATGAGTAGTGGCGACGACGTCGCGGTCGTCGGCGTCGGCATCCACGCATTTGGCCGGCATGACGGCGTGACCGGGCTCGAGATGGGCGCCATTGCGGCCCGCCGCGCGCTCGCCGACGCGGGAATCACGTGGCAGGACGTCGACTTCGCCGCCGGGGGTTCGGATGCCGCGGGCAACGCGGACACGTCGGTCTCGATCCTGGGCCTGACCGGCGTTCCGTTCATCAACGTCAAGAACGGGTGCGCGACGGGCGGGTCGGCGCTGACCACCGCCCACGCGATGCTCGTCTCGGGTGCGGCCGAGGTCGCACTGGTCGTCGGCTTCGACAAGCACCCGCGCGGCGCGTTCAACCCCCTGCCGGAGGAGTGGGGGATCGGCTCCTGGTACGGCGAGACCGGCCTGATGCTCACCACGCAGTTCTTCGCGCTGAAGATCCAGCGCTACATGGCGGAGTATGGGATATCTGATTCGACGCTGGCCAAGGTGGCGGTCAAGGCGTTTGCCAACGGCGCGCGCAACCCAAACGCGTGGCGGCGGACGCCACTCGCCGAGGAGGAGATCCTGTCGGCGCGAATGGTCAATCACCCGCTGACCCAGTACATGTTCTGCTCGCCGGGCGAGGGCGCGGTGGCGCTCGTGCTGGCCCGCGGGGGGCGGATCAAGGCGCTGTCCGACAGGCCGGTGTACCTGCGCTCGGTCGCCTTCCGCACCCGGCGCTTCGGCTCATTCGAGGTGTTCAGCCCGTCGATCCCGATCGAGTCCGCTCCCTCGGCGACCACCGAGGCGGCGGCGGCCGCATTCGAGGAGGCCGGGATCGGACCGGGCGACGTCGACGTGGCGCAGATCCAGGACACCGAGTCCGGTGCGGAGGTCATGCACCTCGCCGAGACCGGGCTCTGCGAGCACGGAGAGCAGGAGGCGCTGATCCAAAGCGGCGACACCGAGCTCGGCGGGCGACTCCCCATCAACACCGACGGCGGCTGCCTGGCCTGCGGCGAGCCGATCGGCGCCTCAGGACTGCGACAGGTGCACGAGGTCGTGCTTCAGTTGCGCGGCGAGGCCGGCGAGCGTCAGGTTCCCAAGCCGTGCCGCGTCGGCTTCACGCAGGTGTACGGAGCGCCCGGCGTGAGCGCCTGCACCGTCCTGACCGTCTGACGCGGGCCTGCACCTTATGCAGCTGGGAGATGCATAACCTGCCACCGTGGCGCGGGTTCGGCTCGAGTGTCAGGTTAAGCACGTCGCCGACGTGCGCGCAGCCCAGCTTCCATCACTTCACGATGTTGCCGGCGTCGATCGGCAGCGCGACCCCGGTGATGTACTTGGCGGCGTCCGAGCACAGGAAGACCACGGCATCCGAAACGTCCTCGGGCTCGATCCAGGCCACACCGGGCAGGATGTTGAGCGACTCGAACGGCTCGCGCACGTCGTCCTCGGTCGGGTGCTCGAGATGTGGGGCGAACAGCTCGAAGGTCGAGTCGTTGATCACCAGCGGCGTCCGCACGGTCGTGGGGCAGACGGCGTTGACCCGGATGCGATGCGGACCGGCCTCCTGCGCGAGCACCTTCATCAGCCCGATGACGCCGTGCTTGGCGGCTGTGTAGTGCGCGGTGTTGGCGTAGGCGCGCAGGCCCGCGGTCGAGCTCGTGAGGACGACGCTGCCGCCCTCGCCACGCTCCACCATCGAGGGAAGCGCCGCCCGGGTGGCGTTGAACACGCCGGTCAGGTTGATGTCGATCATGTCCTTCCACTGCTGCTCGGTCATCTCCCAGGCGACGGCCCAGGAGCCGATGCCGGCGTTGGCGCAGACGATGTCGATCTTTCCCAGTTCGGCCAGACCGGCGTCGACCGCGGCCTGAACATCGGACAGCGACCGGACATCGGCGATGGCCTTGACGGCGCGCCGGCCCATCGCCGCGATCGCGCTGACCGTGGTGTCGAGGTCGGCCTCGCTGGCCAGATCGTACGAGATCGTTTCGACCTGGCCGCCGCCGATGTCGACCACTATCACGTCGGCGCCTTCCGCGGCGAGTTTCAGAGCGTGTGAGCGTCCCTGTCCCCGGCCGGCGCCGGTGACCAGCGCCACCTTTCCATCGACGAGTCCCATCTCTCTCTCAGTTCTCCTTCCGCGGCTCGATGTGCCGCCCAGAGCCTATCATATGAAGTGAAATCAGTTCAGGCAACAGGGACGAGCGCGTGGTCGCGGGTTGGCACGACCACGGCGCGGCCGAGCACCTCTCCGCGCCGGAGCTTGCCGTAGGCGCTCACGGCGTCGTCGAGGCCGAACACCTGGGCCTCCGAGTGGATCTTGCCGGCGGCAGCGAGTTCCACCACCTCGGTCAGCTCGGCAATCGTGCCCCAGGTCGGCATCCGCACGGTGGTCTCGTACGGGATCAGCCCGGGAGCCACCCGAAGCTCACCGCCACCGCGCCCGAGGAACGTGACATCGCCGCCCTGAGCCACCGAGCCTGCGGCCAGCGGCAGCGTCGCGCTGCTGCCGACGCAGTCGATCACGACGGCCACGCCGTCCGGGTCGGTCTCGGCGCGGATGTCCTCGGCGGTCAGGCCGTCCGCCGACAACGTGAGGTCGGCGCCAGCCACCCGCGCCAGCTCGAGCGCGGCGTCGCGCACATCGACGGCGACGACCCGGGCGGGCGTGATGGCCTTGAGGACCTGGACCGCCATGTGCCCGAGCCCGCCCACGCCGAGCACGACCGCGGTGCTTTGGGGGTGCAGCTGGGGCAGCGACAGCTTTACGGCGTGATAGGGGGTGAGGGCGGCGTCGGTCAGCGGCGCGGCCCGGACCAGATCGAGCCCCGCAGCCGGCACGAGGTAGCGCACCGACGGAACGAGCAGATACTCGGCCAGCCCGCCGTCACGCCCGAGACCGCCGCCGTGCGGACCGTGCGGAGTCCGCACACAGGCGTTGTCGCGGCCGTTGGCGCATTGCCAACAGGTACCGCAGCCCCACCGGCTGTAGACGACGACGGGATCGCAGACGTCGAAGCCGGAGGCCTCGGGGCCGAGCGCCGCGACCCGTCCAGCCGACTCGTGGCCGAGGGTGAACGGGAGCGTGTACGGAAAAGCGCCCGGCGGGCTGCTCATGACGTGGAGATCCGTGCGACAGAGCCCCGCCGCGGCCACCTCGACGAGGACCTCCGCGCCGTGCGGCTCAGGTACGGGAACCTCGGTCACCACGGGATCGGATTCCCACTCGATCAGGCGTAGCGCCCGCATCATCGTCGTGCTCATGGCAGTTGCTCCATCCTCGTGGCAGGTATCGAACTGAACTCAGCTTGAATTGGTAGAGTACCGGGTCGTGGAGCGAAATTCATCTTCGGTGGAGGGCGGCGGCTCGGTGGGAGGCGGGGGCTCGTTAGGGGGCGGCGGCTCGGTGGGAGGCGGGCGCGCGGTTGCAGGCGGGCGCGTCGCCGCCAAGGTCGCGCTGATCACCGGCGCCGCGCGAGGGATGGGAGCCGCGCACGCGCGGGCGCTGGCACGCGAGGGCGCCAAGGTCGCCATCGCCGACATCGCCGCTGAGCCGGGCGAGCGGCTGGCGGCGGAGCTGCGGGACGGCGGCGCCACAAGCTCCTATCACGACCACGACGTGACCGACCCGGCCGCCTGGCGCGCGCTCGTGGCCGCCGTGGAACGCAATCACGGCCCGATCGGCGTGCTCGTCAACAACGCCGGGGTGCAGGTCCGCTCGGTCGGCATCGAAGCCGACGACGAGGAGTGGGCGACGGTCACCGCCATCAACCAGCGCGGCGTATTTCTGGGCATGCGCGCGGTGATACCGGGGATGGTCCGGCGGGGTGGAGGATCGATCATCAACATCGCCTCGGTCGCGGCGCTGGTTGGCCTGCCAGGGTCGATCCCCTACCAGGGGAGCAAGGCGGCCGTTCTCGGACTGACTCGGGGCGCCGCCGTCTCGTACGGACCAGACAACATCCGCGTGAACGCGATCTGCCCCGGTCTGGTCGTGACCGGGATGACCGAGAGCGCATCGAGCGGCGCGGTCGACGCGATGAAGGCGCAGATCCCGCTGCGCCGGGACGGTCGACCCGACGAGATCTCGGCGGCGGTCGTGTTCCTCGCCTCGGACGAGTCCTCCTATATCACCGGCGTGGCGCTGCCGATCGACGGCGGGTTCGTCGCCGCCTAGACCGGGCGACGTGCGTAACCCGTCACGATCGCGGCCCGCGGAGGAGCGTGACGAGTTGTGCACGAGCGCCCGCGACCGACACCGAGTCCCGCCGCCGGTCCGAGCAGCTAGCCGGTCACGTCGAGTGGCGCAAGCTCCTCGACGCGGAGCAGGTTGACGCCGACCAGCGCGGGAACGCGCAGGGCGCCCTCGGCGGCGAGCACGCCGAGTGCCTCTTCACCCCAGCGGGGATGGTCGAAGTAGGCCTCGATGTAGCCGAGGCGGGTCGTGTCCTCAAGCAGGCCGATCGGTCGCTGACCTTCCACGTCGAGCGGTTCGCACTCGACTTCGTTCAGCACGCGGTTGACGATCAGCCGTCGCGCGCCGAACGCGCCGTCCATGACATCACGCACCCGGTCCGCGAGCGCGCTGAACACATCCCAGGCGGCGTCGGCATCGACGCCCGCGGCTCGGTCCGCCTCAATCATGAACTTGGCCAGCGCTAGCTGGCCGTCCACGCGATCCAGCAGCACGTTCTCATCGACGTCGCACGAGCGCAGCCGGTACAGGCAGTTGACGTGGTCCTGAGCCACCATCTCGTTCTGCTCGGCGGTAAAGGCGAGCGTCTCTCCGGGGATGAAGCGCAGGACGACGAAGCGCCAGGCGCGCGGCCGCTGGTTCCATCCGCCGTTCACGTCGGCCTGCGCCACAGCTCGATCGGTGTAGTAGCTCAGCAGCGACGGCATGGGGCGCAGGAGATCCTGGGCCATGTGGACGTGCACCTGCGTGTAGTGGCGCTCGCACTCCTCCGACGTCCGGGACGGAGTCGGGTCGAAACGGCCGATGACCTTGCCCATGCGCTCTAATGCAGCGCGGCGCCGTTGGACTCTTCGGCCTCGGCGGGTACCACCGCGACCGGCATGAACCGGCGCGTGATGTTGCCCTCGGTCAGTTCGGCGCCCCGGAGCTCTGCGCTGATGCGGCCGTCGACGATCACGAGGACGCGCTCGCAAAGGTCGGCAAGCTCCTCGAGATCACTCGAGCTGACCACGACGGCCGCTCCATCCTCCGCCGCGGCGACGAGCTCGCGGTGCAGGTCGGCCTTGGCGCCCACGTCGACGCCCTGGGTCGGCTCGTCGAGCAGGAACACCGAAGGCTTCTGGGACAGCCATTTGCCGAACAGGATCTTCTGCTGGTTACCGCCGCTGAAGATGCTGAGCGGCTCGTCGACCGCGTCGCCCGGTCTGACCGAAAGCCGCTGGAACCACTCCTTGGTCCTCGAGGTCTCCGCCTTTCGACGTAGAAGCCCGCCTTTCCAGAACGGCTTGAGGTCGGGCAAGGTCAGGTTCTCTCGGGCGCTCATCGTCATCACCGCGCCGCCGGTCTTTCGGTCGGGCGCCAGGTAGGCGATTCCGCGGCCGATGGCGACGTCGGGCCGTCCGGCCGGAAGAGGCTGGCCGGTGATCGTCACCTCGCCGGCGGTTCGCGGCAGCGCGCCGAAGCTGGCGCCGAGCACGCTGTCGCGACCGGAGCCGGCAAGGCCGGCGATCCCGACGATCTCGCCCCGTTCGACGCTGAAGGACACTCCCGCCAGCGCCCCGGCACGCAGGCCCTTGACGTCGAATACGACCTCGTGGTCATGCGCCGCCGCCCTGGCGGCTGTCTGCCGCCGTGACTCGGTCTCCTCGGCGAGCAGCTCTTCGCCGGCGAGCAGTTCGACGATCCCGGCGTGATCGAAGTTCTTGACCGGGCCGGCGCCGACGACCACGCCGTCGCGGAAGACCGACACGTTGTGCGCGACGCGGAAGACCTCCCCGAGGTGATGGGTCACGTAGAGCACGCCGACGCCGGTGGCCGCCATGGCGCTGACTCGGTCCAGCAGCTGGTCCACCTCGTCGACGGGAAGTGTCGCCGTGGGCTCGTCGAGCACGAGCAGGCACGCCGGGTATTCCGGATCCTCGCGCAGTGCGCGAGCGATGGCCACGCCCGTCCGCTCAGACGCGCTGAGCGTGGCCACCATCGCCTTGGGGTTGATGTCGAGGCCGAGCCGCCCCAGGTCGTCCTTGGCCTGCCTGTAGGTGGCTTTCTCCCTGATCGTTCCGAGCGAGGTGGGAAAGCCGGATCCGAGCGACATGTTGTCCAGAACGGACAGGGTCGGAACGAGTCCGAGATCCTGTTGTACGAACCGGCATCCGACCCGGTAGGACTGCACAGGTGACTGGATCGGCAGGTCCTGGCCCTGGATCCGGATACCACCGCCCGGATCGGGCGCGTGGTATCCGGAGAGGATCTTGATCAGGGTTGACTTCCCCGATCCGTTCTGCCCCAGGAGGGCGTGAACCTCGCCGGGCTCGATGGTCATGCTGACGCCCGACAGCGCCTTGGTGCGCGTGAATGACTTCGACACGCCCTCAACTTCGAGCACCGGGCTCATCGTTTCCTCCTGGTGTGGGTCACCTGTGGTCTTCGCCTACGACTGGAGATGCCAGAGCTTCAGGAACTGAGCCTGGGCATCGGTGGGAGCGGTCCAGTTGGTCGTCGACCCGATGGTGTCCTTGGTCAGGAGCTGGGTCGGCATGAGCGCCTCCTGCTGCACCGAGATCGGCATACCCTCGGCGTCCCGGAACGCGACGTCCATGTTCAGGTAGGCCTGGTAGGCGGGATCGAAACCGGTCCACGCCGCCTCGCTCCCGTTCTTGAGAGCGGCGACGCCGGCCTGATCGGCGGCCTCGCCGATGACCTTCACCTTGCCGTTCAGGCCCGCGGCGCTCAGCGCGGAGGTCATGCCGTCGGCGAATGGGCCGTCGTCGAACACTAGGTAGTTCGCGGCCGAGTTCTGCCGCAGCGCCGACACCATCGTGCTCGGCACCTTGCCGGCCACCAGGTCAGGGATGGTGACGTTGGTGATCGACGTCTTGCAACCGGGGCACTGCGCCTTCACCTCTTTGGTGAAGCCGTCGGTGAAGCCGTTGAGGATCGGATAGGCCGGCACGTGCTCGATCACCGCGTTGCCCTTGCCGCCGGAATCGCTGACGAAGTAGTCGGCGATGATCTTGCCCATGACGGCGTCCTGCTGGTAGGCGTCGATCACGGCGAGGATCGGGTCGCTCACGGTGACCGGGTAGACCGAGTCGAGGATCCACTTGGCGCCGGCGTTCTTCACCGTGGCGATCTGCGAGGCGGTGAGCGGCAGGCCCGCCTCCACCAGATACTGCGGATGCTTGGCCAGCGCGGTGGTGATCGCCTGCGTGAACGTGCCCGGATTGGCGGGGTCGTAGCTGACCAGCGAGTAGTTCCAGTGCACCATGTTGGCCAGCTTCTGCATTCCCTGCTGGATCAGCACGTTCGACGGATTGTTGGTGCCGAGCATCACGATGGTCTTGCCGCTCGGCGGCGCCGTCTTGAGCGGGGTCGTGAGGTTGATTGTCGTCGGCAGCGTCTTGTACTGGGCGAGCGCCGACGACGCGGCGCCGGTGGATCCGGAACCGCCCGAGCTTCCGGTCGACGCCGCGTTCGAAGCGCTTACGCCCCCGGAGGACGACGAGCTGGAGGAGTTGGACGAGCCGCAGGCGGCGAGCGCGAGAGCGAGCACCAGCGTGCCGACGATCGCGAGGTATCCGCGCGCGCGCAGCCGGCTCCTCGGCCGGCGGTCGAGTCTCGAATCGTGCGTCATCTGTGCGTCTCCTTTGGTGTGAGTTGGGTTACGTTCGCTGCCGACGACGTCGTGACGTCGGAGGTGTCGGATTCGAATACGGCGTGTAGTCAGTCGGGTCTCGAGCCCGCTGGGGAGCTCACGGTCGGCTCGGCATGGCCGATCGGTTCAGGCGGGACATCCTCGCCCGAGCCGGGCTGTCCCGGGCCGCGCGCGGAGCCGCCGCGTAGCCGCCTCTTGATCCGCGCCCAATGGGCGGACGGCGACCGCTGGATCGACAGCGCGACCGCGACGATCAGTGCCACGCCGTTGAACATGTCGTTCAGCCAGCTGGCTCCCGAGACGAGCTGCAGCCCCTGCACGCCGGTGGCCAGCACGTAGATCGCCAGCAGCGTCCCCCACACGTTGAACCTTCCGGGGATCAGCTGCGTCGAGCCGAGGAATGCGGCCGCGAAGGCCGGCAGCAGGAGCGTGCCGCCGAAGTCAAGCGACGGACCGTTCAGCGACGAGAACATGATGCCGGCCAGGCCCGCGATGGTCGCGGAGGTGACCAGCGCCAGCGTGGTGTAGCGCTCGATGCGCACACCCGAGAGACGCGCCGCCTCCGTGTTGCCGCCGATCGCGTACAGGTAGCGGCCAACCGGCGTGTGCGCGGTCAGCCACCACAGGATGAACGCGAGGATCACCAGGTACAGCACGACGATCTGGAACCCGCCAACCGTGGTCTGCGTGAAGTTGTTCCACGCCGTCGACGCCGGCGGGATCGGCTGGCTGTTGGACGAGATGATCACCTCGAGCGCGGCCAGGATCGACCCCATGCCCAGAGTCGCGATGAACGAGTTCACGCCGAGCTTTACGACGATGAGCGAGTTGACGCAGCCGATGGCGACCGCGACGAGGACGCCGGCGATGATCGCCGGAACCACCGCCCAGTGGCTGTTGTTCATCAGGACGATCGTGAGGATCCCCGACACGTTTGCCGTGGCCCCGACCGACAGGTCGTACAGGCCCGCCGCGAGCGGGATGAGCACGGCGAGGCCGATCATTCCGGTGACGGCCTGCTGCGCGGCGACGCTGTGGAGCGTCGAGGTCGTCAGGAACTCGTTGGGGACCCAGAGTCCGAAGACGATGATGAACAGGGCCCACAGGTAGAGCCCGCTGAAACGGTCGAAGCCGGTGCTGAACTTCCGGCGCCGCCCGCGCTGCTGGGTCTTGTCGGTGACGGTTACCACGAAGTGTTCCCCCCTACATGGCGCACGGACGCCGCCCGGTGGAACTGAAACCAATTTGATCCACGCACCGACGCGGCGCGGCTGCCATATCGCATGAAGCACCCTCTCCTCTGGGTGAATTGAACTCAGGTCGGGATCCTAAACACGAGTCGCCAGGAAGTCAAGTTGACGCTGTGTTATGGCAGGAAACCCCCCCTGGCGGGCGGTTCGGGCTCTTCAGGGTCGGCTTGCCGACTCAGTCAGCGGGGGACTCGGCCAGAAGTGCCTTCACCTCAGCTAGGGACTCGATCGCCGCCGGCAGGCTTGCCGCCTCGGGGACGGGGTTGAAGCGCCGGCAGCCGAGCGCCAGATACGGCGTCAGGGCCTCGGCGATGGTCTCGGGCGGGCCACATGGCGCGTAACGCTCAAACCGCTCGAACGGCAGCGCATAGGCCGCCCGCATCGCGGCGCTCAGCCGCTGCCGGGCGTTCGCGCGCGACTTGTCGAAGCCGGCCCAAAGCTGAAGCGCGTGCTGCCAGGCGACGCCTTCGCGGCCGGCTTCCCCGGCAGCCGCGTCGATTCCGCCCGCCGCCTCCTCGAACCGGCGCGGCGAGATCCACAACGCGAGCCAGCCATCCCCGAGCTGCCCGGCGCGCACCAGCGCGGCATCCGACCGGCCGCCCCGCTCACGCGGATTGATCCCGCACAGCTCGAGTTCCCGCGGATCGTCGCCACCGACGCCCACGCCGAACGTGAATCGCCCCGGCGCGAGCAGCGCGATCGTCGCGAGCTGTCGTGCCACGACGGCCGGGTGACGCAGGGCCAAGAGGTAGACCCCCGGCTGCACGGCCAGCCCGGGATGGGTGGACAGCATGGCGGCCGCTTGGATCAGGCCATCCGCACCGTGGCCGCCGGCGAAGCTCACGTGGTCTCCGACCGTGAGGTGGTCGATCCCGGCCTCCACGGCGCGCTGCGCCAACTCGGGCAGCCGGCCCGACCGTCCGCCGAGGTCCTGCTCCCGGACGACGATCCCCACCCGGTTGGGGTCGCCGACCATGCCTACGCCGCGGCTGCGCGCTCGGCGGTCGCGGTCGCGGCCGCCTGCAACCCGAAGACCAGCGCGCAGGCGAGGCCGCCCGCGTATGCCCGATTGAAGACGCCGCCGGCGTCCGCCCCCGCGGCCAGGAGGCCGGGGATGACCTCGCCCGATTCATCGAGCACCCGGGCCTGGGGGTCGATCCTCAGCCCGCTGAACGTGAACGTGATGGCCGGGATGACCTCGATGATGTAGTAGGGAGGGGTGAGGAGCGGCGCGGCATCGAGCTTGCGGCCCGGGTTCGGCGCGCCGGCCTCACATTGGCGGTTGAACTCGAGCAGGGTGTCGCGAGAGGCCTCTCCGGGATAGCCCCATTCCTCCGGCAGCGCCTCGAACTCCTCGATCTCGTCCGCCACCGCGGCGCGGGCGCTACGGCGATAGGCGAGCTGGAACTTGTCGAGCGGCTCGACTCCCTCGACGTAGGGGGCCATCATCCACTCGTCGTGCACGCGCTGGTCGTAGACCAGCAGCGCGCGCGCCTCCGGCTGTTTGAGCACGTAGAGCGTGTTCAGGTGATCGCCGATCGTCTCGTCGCAGAACCGCTTGCCCTCCAGGTTGAGCAGCACCCCGTGCTCGGAGTGGTAGAAGGTGAGATCCGTGAACTCGTAGGGGTTGTTGTAGGCGACTTTCGAAGGGATCAGATGGCCGTAGAAGCCCGCGTTCGGTGGTCCGAAGGCGGCGCCCACCGACCGGCCGAGTCGAAGGCCGTCGCCGACGCTGTTCGGATTCGCCCGCAGCGGCAGGTTCGCCGCCAGCGGATGGATGTGCTCGGCGCGCAGCGCCGGGTCGCCGCCGAAGCCACCGGTCGCCAGCAGCGTCGAGCGGGCGCGGATCGCGCGCCTCTCGCCGGCTCCGCTTTCGACCTCCGCGCCGACGACGGCTCCGTCCTCGAACAGCAGACGCTGCGCCGACCAACCCGTGAGCACCTCGCCGCGCTCGCGTACCAGGCGATCGCAAGCCAGCAGGTAGTTGGCCATGTCGGTCTGGCTCCCGCGCCCGTAGCCGAGCACGGTCACGGGATCGGCGACGTGGACGCCGAGCGACCGGACCCAGTCCAGCGCGTCGCCGAAATGCTCGACCACCTCCGCCGATAGCGCGGGATCGCCATCCGGGTTGACCTCCCGCATCACCTCGATCGTCGGTGCTGTCCAGATGAAACCGGCGTACATGGCGGAGCCGCCGACTGCCTCGCCCTTCTCGACCAGCACCACGCTCGCCCCGTCGCTGCATGCACGTGCCGCCGCGCTCATCCCGGCCATGCCGCCGCCGAACACGAGGAGGTCGAAAATTGAATCTGAATCAGACATCGCTTGCTGCCTCTCCTGAAGTGTTATAAGCTTACGCGCTACATGAGCTTACTTCAGTTTGGTTGTTCTTGCCATAGACCGACGGCACGGGTGCGACAGATCGTTTAGGCGACCGTCGATGGCCATCTCGAAGCGGACGCCCCGCCGCCGTCCGCAAGCTCCTGCAACAAAGCCCCACCCAAAGTGACCTCCCACCCATGAGACTCGCGAGAAATCCCTGGTTCGAGTCGGTCGCCGTGGCTCAGTGCCGCGCGAAGCGACACCTGCCCAGGTCCGTGTACTCGGCGCTGATCGCCGGCGCCGAGACCGGGTTCACGCTGAAGGACAACGTCGCCGCGTTCGGAGAGCTTGGCTTCGCGCCGCACGTCGGCGGCGCACCCGCCCAACGCGACATGTCGACGTCCGTGATGGGCCAGGAGCTCTCGCTGCCGGTCCTCATCTCTCCCACCGGCGTGCAGTCTGTGCATCCGGACGGCGAGGTGGCGGTGGCGCGCGCAGCGGCCGCCCGCGGCACCGCGATGGGCCTGAGCTCGTTCGCCAGCAAGCCCATCGAGGACGTGGTGGCGGCCAACCCGCAGACCTTCCTTCAGATCTACTGGGCCGGTTCGCGCGAGCAGATCAGCGCCCGGATCGACCGAGCTCGCGCGGCCGGCGCGTGCGGGTTGATCGTGACGCTCGACTGGACGTTCTCCCACAGCCGCGACTGGGGCAGTCCAAAGATCCCCGAGAAGATGGATCTCCGGACCGCGATCAAGCTGCTGCCGGAGGCGCTGAGTCGCCCGGCCTGGTTCTTGGCCTGGACCCGCGCCGGCGGGCCCCCCGACCTGGCCGCCCCGAACATGGCCAATCCCGGCTTGCCTGCGCCGACTTTCTTTGGCGCCTACGGGGAGTGGATGATGACCTCGCCACCGAGCTGGGAGGACCTGCGCTGGCTGCGCGAGGAATGGGACGGTCCGTTGATGCTCAAGGGCGTCATGCGGGTCGATGACGCCCGGCGCGCCGTCGACGCCGGTTTCAGCGCGATCTCGGTCTCCAACCACGGCGGCAACAACCTTGACGGCACGCCGGCCTCGATCCGCGCGCTGCCCGCGATCGCGCAGGCCGTGGGCGATCAGGTCGAGGTGCTCCTTGACGGGGGCATTCGCCGCGGTGGCGACGTCGTGAAGGCGCTCGCATTCGGCGCCAGAGCCGTGATGATCGGGCGGGCGTACCTGTGGGGCCTCGCCGCCGCTGGTCAGGCAGGGGTCGAGAACGTGCTCGACATCATGCGCGCCGGCATCGACTCCACGCTGCTAGGCCTCGGCCGAAGTTCCGTGCGTGACCTTTCGCCGACTGATCTGGTGATTCCGGAAGGATTCGCACGTCGACTCGGCCTTTCCGAGGATCTCGGCGCGCTCACAGCCAGCCTGTAAGGCGCGGGCATGCTACGTCCGTCCGGCTGCCGCCTTGACGCTCGTGACGCTCGTGACGCTCCCAGCGTCGACGACCCGATCCGCCGATGCCACAGTCTTGGCCGAGCTTTGACATCTTCGAAATCGCGATTGCGCTCGAGGACGTTGCGACGCGTGGCGGGCAGTAAGTCGGCGCCTGGCTCTTCGCCCGAGCTCAGACCCGGCAGTCGCGGATGGCTTCGGTGGTCGGATTACCCACGGAGGTGCTCGGGCTCCACACAACTTCACTTTCACGCGTCGGACCGTCTTGCCGAGCGCGAGGCGGAACGCCGCGGTGTGCTGGAGGTTCTCCTCGCTTGTGATCTCCTCCACGCCATGGATGCGACCGACCGCGATGCGATCGCAGACAGGTCACGTCAGCGCGAGCTTGGCTGGCTCGTGATGGTCGAGGATTTCCCGCCGAGTGCCCGCCACCAAGACGGGTTGCAACCGTCGCGCTCGAAGACGAGCTCGGCGAGCTCGTGCATGAGCTCAGGCAGACGGGCGTGGCACCGCAGGACTGGCCGCGGTGCCGTGCCGGTCGGTGACGCACGGGGCCGTGGGGGCCCCGACCATTGCGTCGAGCTACTCGATCTGCCGGAGAACACGGATTGAGCTTCGTCGGAACGGGAGGGTCAGTGAACGGTGATCGCTTCGCCGCCCCAGGGGGTGGCGACCTGGGCCTCGTGGAAGCGCTGCGGGAGCTCCTCGATCATGTTCCAGGTTGCTCCAAGCCGCCCGAAGCCGACGCAGAAGGCGCAATAGGTGCCGAGCTCGACGATCTCCTCCTCGGTGAAATGCTGGCGGAGGTCGTCGTACACCGACTCATCGATCGCGAGGTGATCGGTCGCCAACAACTCGCCGTACCGGATGGCGGCCTGCTCGGCGTTGGTCAGGTCAGGCGCCTCGTAGGGCTTCTCGAGGGAACATACGAGATCCTCGGTGAGACCGTCGTCGAGCGCGCCGGGATACCGGATCGCCATGCACGTTCGGCACTGATTGAAGAACGCGATCCGCAGCCGGACGAGCTCGAGCAGGCGGTCGGGGAGCAGGCGGTCGGTCCACAGCGCTGCGTGCAGTCCGACGATCGCCTTGGCGTGAGAGGCGCGGTGGGCGTGTACGCGCAGCAGGCCGAGCTCGAGTGGCGTCCGATCATCGGCGCCGACAAGCTTGCGCAGCTCCGGGTCGAACTCTTCGACCGGCACCATCCTCAAGCGGGTTCCCCCACGCGGCGTCCGGGTTTCATCTTCTGTCAGCATTCGCGCTCCTCAGGAGTAGACGATCTTCGGGCGATAGGCCCGACTGAAGTGACTTCAGTCGCGGTGAGGGCGGAGGGTCGCGGTGGGCGATGTGATTTGTCCATCGCATGATCGATGTGATGCGGCGCTGGCGCCGATAGGGCGGTCGCCGATCGGGTTGGGCCGTACTGTGGTGGACTCAGCGCGGCCGTGAGGAAGGGGCGAGGAGACCCAGGTCGCGAGCGCGTTCAACGGCGTGGCCACGCGTGTGTACTCCGAGCTTGGCGTAGAGATGCCGCATGTGAGTCCGGATCGTGTTCAGCGAGAGATAAAGCTCGCCTGCGATCTCGGGTGCCGACAGGTTGGTCGGCAGGTAGCGCAGCACGCGCGTCTCGCTTTCGGTGAGCGGCCCGCTTAGCAGGTGCGTTGTGTCTCGTCGCGGTGTTGGTGTGGCTCCCGCGAGGAGGTCGAGGATCTCTGAGATCAGCGCCGCGTGCGAGGTGCGATGCCGCCGATGGCGGTCGAGCAGCCCGGCCGCCGGGTAGAGGAGGAACGCAACGAGCAGGCCCTCGGGCTCGGCGAGGTCGAGCGAGCGCTCCAGCGCTCGGTCGGCTCGATCGGCGTCACCGAGCGCGTCGCGCGCGATCGCTTCGAGGAGGAGGGCCTGCACCGGCCATACCCGGGGGCGCGTTGCTAGGGCTCGCTCGTCGAGCAGTGCCGCCAGGATTCGCGTGGCGCCCTCAGGGTCGTCTCGGGCGAGACGCAGCGCTGCGCTGGCGATGCGCATCTCCGGGAGCGCGCGGTCTGTGTCGTTGATGTGGGCGAGGACCTCCTCGGCGCGCTCGAGCTCCCCTAGCCGCACCAGCGTTCGGACCAGGTGGCCGGGGATCCGCGCCGCGAGCACGTGGGGCTGGACGAGGAGCTCTCCCAGACGCTCGGCGGAACGGAACGCTCTCAGGGCCTGCGCATCATCGCCGCTTGCTGCCTCGAGCAGCCCGCGCATCACGTAAAGCATGAGTCCACCAGCGGGTGACACCCACGGCAGGCGTGTCCGGTCTGCTTGCTGGAGCCAGGAGTCTGCCTCCTCGAGCCGTCCTTGCACGACGAGCGCGATCCCTTGGATCGCGTAGGCGACCCCGGCGACGGGATTGTCTACCCAGCCGTGGCGCTGAGCGAGTTCGATCGCCTCCTTGCTGCGCTCGGCGCCGCGTGGGACGGAGTCGAAGATCGCAATCTGGGCCAGATGGGCGAGGGCGCCGAGCTCGAGGAACGGCCGCTCGATGCGCCGCGCGATCGCGAGCGCTTGCTCGAGATGTCGCTCCGCCGCCTCGAAGCGACCCGTCCACAGCTCGGCGACGCCGAACTCCAGCAGCGCCAGGGCACGCAGGTCATCACTCAGCCCTTGCTGCGTCGCGTCTTGCGCCTCGGCCGGAGCCAGCAGCCGATGCGCCTGCTCGACAACGGTGGGCAGGTCGCCGCGGTGACTGGCGATCGAGAGTCGCACGATCGCGAGCACGAGCTGCAAGCGGCCGCGGCGGTCCTCAGCCATGGATTCCGCGGCTTGGGTCGCGATCGCGAGATGGCGCTCGGCTTCGTCCGGCGATCCCCGATCCAGCTCATCCGCCGCCGTGAGTGCGCTCAGCTCGGCGTTTCCCGCCACGCTGCCCGCCGGGAAGCCGGCGAGCAGCTCGTGGGCGGTGGCGGCCCGACCGCCCAGAACGAGGCCGAACCAGTTGTCCGAGAGCAGGCGACCGGCCAGGCTCCACTGCTCGGCCGCCTGCGCGTGTCGGATCGCCTCGACGGTGTAGCCGTTCTCGGCAAACCATCCGGCGGCAGCGGCATGCAACGACGGCAGTTCGTCGGCCGCGGTTCGCTTCAGCTCGAGCTGGAGCAGTTCGGCGAACAGGCGGTGATAGCGAAACCAGGAACGGCGCGGATCCAACGACACCACAAATGCGCCCGTCGCCTCGAGTTCCTGCAGAATCCGCTGCCCGTCGCAGCCTCCCGTCAGCAGGTCGGCCAACGGGCCGCTGACCCTCTCGAGCACGGAGGTGCGCAGGAGCAGTCGCCGGATCGGTTCGGGCTGCCGATCCAACACCTCGGCGGTCAGGTACTCAGCGACGGTGCGCTCGCTGCCGGCGAACGCGACCGCGAACCGCTCCGGATCCCGATGCCCGGCCAGCGAGAGCGCCGCCAACCGAAGCCCCGCCGCCCAACCCTCGGTCCGATCCGCCAGCAGCGTCAGCGCCGAATCCGAAAGCGGCACGCCGGCAGCCTCGAACAGCGCCCGCGATTCATCCAGCGAGAAGCGAAGATCCGCCGCCCGGATCTCGGTGAGCTCTCCTTCGAGACGCAAACGGTGAAGGCCCATATGCACGTCGCCGCGGCTCGCGAGGACGAAGCGAAGTTCGGCGGGTGCGCGCATGACTAGCAGCTCGAGCTGGCGCAACGCGTCCTCTGCGCGCAACTCGTGGACGTCGTCGATCACCAGCCAGATCCGCGCCGTGAGCAGGCTCAGATCGGCCAACAGCCGCTCAGCGATCGAGCCACCGTCCAGCTCAGGCGCCGGCGTCAACTCCCGAACAAGCGCAGACCCAGCGTCCGTCTGCCGAACCGCGTCGAGGACCGAGAGCCAGAACCGTTGGGGGTCGCGCTCCTCAGCCCCCACCGAGACCCAGGCAGTGCCCTCAACGAGCCGCGCCTCGGCCACCCAAGCCCGCAACAACGACGTCTTCCCGCTGCCGGCAGGTGCCGACACCAGCGTCACACGTCCCGCGCCGCCAAGCCGATCGAACAAGCCGAGCCGAGCAACTAACGCATCCGTTCCACGAGGAACGACCCGAGCAACGACCCGTTCGGGAGGACGTTCAACCGCTGACATGTCCGCGCCAGGCAGTCTACGGTGGCGACTCTGCTTCCCTGCGCGAACCCGAACGATCCGGAGCAACCTCGAATTTCTGACCGGGCGGTCGCCGACGCGCTGCCCTATCCGGACGCGACACCAGATCACAGGCAACCATCATGCGCCCACCTCGAGACTCGCAAATATCGGGACCGTGCTGCTGCTTCGCCTCGTCGAGCGACAGCCAGCTCCGAGGGCGTCCCGTGAACTGTGTAGGCGGCGGAGGTGGTGTTAACTCTAAAGTATGGGTTGAGGGTCGTCCACCTCGACGCAAGTTCGCCTGGACGGCACCGCGCGCGACGACAGGCAAGTATGCGATACCCCGACGAGCGGGTGTCGATGAGCGGCCGAGTGACGAGTAACCCGCGGTTGGCGCGCGAGCGGAGGTGCGCCGGCGATTCGGTCTCGCTGCGAGCCGCTCGAGGACGCTCCCGCGCAATATATGCGCAGGCTTCCCCACCCCCGTGCGCCGATGTGCGCGTGCCACCGCGCGCGGCGAAAAGGCCGACGACCCACGCCGTTGGCCTTTTCGCCGGGAAAACGGACGCAATGCACGGGCTGAAGGGCGAAGGGGCCGGGGTGCTGTTCGCCAATGCCGGACCGGGCACCGCGTCGTACGACAACCTGGTGGTCGACAACTACATCGCCGGGAACGAGCTGTCCGGCGTCACGATGCATGCCCACACGCTCGGGCCAGGGCAATTCGAGGATCTGAGCGGCAACCGGATTGTCCACAACACGATCGGCAAGAACAACAACGGCGGTGATCCCCTCGACGGCACCGCCAAGGATCCATCTACCACGGGCATCCTCGTCTTCTCCGGGACCGTTCCGGTGACCGTCACGATCGCTCACAACCGCATCCGCAACAATCAATACGGCGTCTGGCTCGGTGTCCGGGGGCACGTGACGGCAACGCTGAAGCACAACGTGTTCCAGCACGTCACGACACCCGTGTTCACGAGCCCCTAGACATCCCTTTGCGTCACGTCAGTCCCCCCGCCGGTCGGAGACCGTCGGCCTAGTCCTGGCCGCATACAGCCTCGGCGCCATCGCAGGAGCAGGCTCACCAGCCGGACCGAGGCCTGAGTCTCGGGCTCGGTGGTGGCGCGCAGACGCGAGTAGTACGCGCCATCGCTGATCGGTCGCCAGCGGCGGGGGAAGTTGCGGCTCAGGCCAGGCCGTGGGCGCTGTGCCTCGTGTCGGCCGCAGTGCCGTACGGGGTTCATCTCCGGGACGATCCACAACTGAACGCCGCTCGGTTCGTGCTGGCGCTGGGCGGTGGTGATCGCCAGGTCGCCACGTTCGTTGCCGTGGATGCAGCCGAGCATGAGGATCTCGCGACGGGCTGACGCAGGGCCGTACTCCCAGGCAACGATCCGCCGGCTCTGGACGGAGTGGCCAGTGAGATCCGCGTCGGAGGAGTCCGCGCGGCCGCCCGCTGTGGCGTCCGAGCGTCGATCGAGGCGACCAGCACCTCGGCCCAGATCACGGGGCGCGTTGCACTGTGCCGCAGCGGGCAGATCGCTCGGGGCCGGTCGTCAGAACGTTCCGCGTCCGAGCACGTGTCTCTCGAGCCACGCGTTTCGGAAGGCGCCCTCAGGATCGTGGCGAGCGACCAGCCGACGAAAGTCGGCCATTCTCGGATAGAGCGGAGCGATCGTCGTCGCGTCGGCGAGGAATACCTTTCCCCAGTGCGGGCGCCCATTCAGGGGCAGCAGCGCTGCCTCGATCTCGACCAGCGCTTCCTGCACCCGCTGCGGCACCGGGCGCCAGGTGAAGTGGATCGCGACGCTGTCGCGACCGTAGGCTGGGCTGAGCCACAGATTGTCGCGGGCGATCGTGCGGATCTCTGAGACCTGGAGTAGGGGCGCAAGGCGGTCGCCGAGTTCGCTCACGGCTTCCACAGCGGCCTGGGCGTCCTCGCGAGCGACCAGGTATTCGGTCTGAAGCTCATCGCCGCTACTCGGGGTGAAGTCCATCCGGAAGTGCGGCAGCCGGTCGGACCACCCCCCGGGCTCGCCCAGCTGCGGGGTACAGCTAATCGGATCGAGCCCGCGGATCGGATGGAGGTTCCGGATCGCCGGCTTCGCGCCCGGCAGCGTCAGCTCGACCTCCTCCTGACCGGGTACGACGCGGCGCTTGACCCAAACCTGATCGATCGTGCCGTCCCAGACAGTGAACAGGCTCACGCTGTACCCCGCTGACATGACCGCGTCGAAGCTCTCCAACAGAACGCGCAGCGGCAGGTCCTCGAAGACGCGCTGGCGGACACGGTAGGCGGGCTCGACGTCGAGCGTGACTCGGACAACCGCCCCGAGCGCTCCGAGGCTGACAACGAACCCGTCGAACTCAGGGTCGCCACGTCTGACAGTCTGGACTTCGCCGCCCGCGGTTATGAACTCGAGCGCCGCGACCGCCGTGGCGAGGTTGCCGTTGCTGTCGCCAGATCCATGGGTGCCGGTCGCGATCGCTCCCGCGACCGAGATATGCGGCAGCGAGGCGAGGTTGGCGAGCGCCAGTCCTTCGCGCTCGAGCGTCGTGGCGAGCGTGCCGTACGTCAGACCGGCGCTCAGCGTGACAGTCTGGGCGGCGCGGTCGCATTCGATCTCGGCGGGCAGGCGGTCGAGGGTGATCAGGACATCGGAGTCCGCGATCGCGTTGAACGAGTGGCGGCTTCCGAGGGGGCGGACTCGATCAGCACCGGCCACGATCTGCTGGGCTTCGGTGACCGACCTAGGTGCCTGGATCTCTCGCGCCTGGTAGGTGTAGTTCCCGGCCCAGTTGGTCTGACGAGCGGGGCTCACGACCCATGATTCTTGCCGGTCGTGGGATCGAGGCATGTCTCAGGGAGAGGACGGGGGGATCGACACCCCGCACATCGGGTCGCGTCGCCTCATCTGCGCAACGGCCGAAGACCGTCCACGTCTCGACTCCGTCCCCGCAGGGGACGAGCTGGACCCTCGCCGGCCGCCACCCGACCGAGGCGGGCACGCGGTAGGCGATCCGCTCCGGCCGCCTGCGGCGAGGAGAACCAATCCGTTTCGCCATCGGCCACCTGGCTCCCCACACCGAGGCCGATGAGCCCGCGCGAATGCCTCGTCGCGGAAGCGCTCGAGTGCCGAGCGCGGAGCTCGGAGAACAAGGCGTTCGTGCCGATCGACGTCCAAGTCGCGCGGGCCGAGGCTGTTGCTTCGCATGGAGCAGTACCTACTGTGTGACTGGGGAGCGCCGCCGCGAAGGAACATGGCACCGCGGCGCCTGACGCAGCAGATCGGCGACCCAGCCAGGGGTGCCATAGGATTGCGCCGCGCCGTTCACGCTCAAGAACCTCAAGGAGGACCTGTAGAGCCTCGGCTCTAGGTTCGACGGCGCGCCGGACCTGGAGCTCGCCGACTGAGGCGCTCGAGCTCGAGAAATCTGGTCTGAGCTACCAGCGCGTCCCGCCCGGCTATCACTTTCCGTACGGCCACGCGCACAAGAAGCAACAGGAGGTGTGCCAGTCCTGCACGGGAGCGGGCGGATGAACGCCGAGGACGAGATCGTCGAGCTCAAGGAATGGGATGCCGTGCGCGTCCCGCCCGGTACGTGGCGAGGCTACGAGGCCGGGCCGGACGGCCTTGAGATCCTCGTCATCGGCGCGCCCAATCTCCGCGAGGCTCCGCGCGAACACGTCCGTGGCCAGCGCGACTGGTGGGCTGACTAGCGCCAGGTAGGTGAACATGAAGCGAGGCAAAGGGACTCACTCAGCCGAGGTCAGTGCACGGTCCCGCTCTCGCTTGTGGACCAGCTACAAGGGTGGATGAAGGGTTGCGCTCCGGGACGAGACGGAGCAGTCCGAAGAGATCGCGCTGCGCCGTTACTCGGTCGCCGGAGCGCTCGTCCGCTTCGGGACTGCGGGGATCATGAGAGACGCTCGTTCAGCGAGACGCCATTTCTGCTTCGAGCGGACCCCGTGCGCGCGCGTACGATGCTCCCGTGAGCTTCGGCTTTCCGGCACTCGGAACTTCGCCCGCCACGGTCGCGGTCCCTGCGCCCGGAACGGGCTTCGGCGCGTGGGCGGGTGCTCCGAGCGCCGCGCTCGATACTGATCTGACGTTCGTGATCGCCTACCGCGTGCGCTCGCCGCAGCAGCGCGGTGCCGAGGTGGTGCTCGCACGCTCGGACGATGGCGAGCGGTTCGAGACCGTGGCGCGGATAGACAAGTCGCAGTTCGACGCCGAATCGCTCGAGCGGCCTGCCCTGCTGCGCACCAGCGAGCGCCGGTGGCGGCTCTACCTGTCCTGCGCGACACCCGGTAGCAAACACTGGTGGATCGCCGTGCTCGAGGCCGATGATCCCGGGTGTCTCGCCGGCGGCGAGGCGCGAGTCGCGTTCGCGGGGGACGAGCAAACCGGTGTCAAGGACCCGGTGATTCATCAGGGGCCAGGAGGCTGGCGGGCCTGGATCTGCGCTCACCCGCTCGAGGAGAAGGGCGAGGAGGACCGCATGAGCACCGCGTATGCCACGAGCGAGGATGGGCTTACGTGGCGCTGGCGCGGCATCGTGTTCGCCGGGCGCCCCGGGGCGTGGGACGCGCGCGGTGCGCGCGTGACCTCGGTGCTGAGCGACGGTCGCGCGAGTTACGACGGGCGGGCCAGCAAGGAGGAGAACTTCCGCGAGCGTACTGGTCTGGCCCGGTGGGACGAAGGCTCGGGGCGTCTGGTCGCGCTCGGGATGGGGCCGGTCTCGAACGCCCGCTACCTGGACGTGGTGACGCTGCCGCATGGGGGCTATCGGCTGTTCTACGAGGCTCCGCTGCCGGACGGCAGCCATGAGCTGCGGACCGAACTGGTGGCCAGCGGGGCCGACAGCGCGCCAGGCAGGGCGTAAACGAAGCTTAGACGTTAACGCACGGCGGTCTCAGCTTGTTGGTTGTTGCTTGCATTCGGCCAGGCGAGTAGGTGATACCTGAGGGACGGAGGCCTTGACACCGCGCAACCAGCTCAGATAGCCGATCGCGACTCAGCGGCGACGACCGGTCGCGCGTCAATGCGGCCACGCGAGTCGCCGAAGTCGCACTGATGGATGACGCCTAAAGGGGCAGTCTGGTCGAGACTGCCGCGTGGACGTCAAAGGGGCAGTGTCGTTGGCGCCGCGCGGAGGAGCTGAGGCCGAGCCGGATCGACATGGCCATCAGCCGAGGATACGCCAGTCCGTATTCGGGCTAATGAACGCTGTGCGCAGCCGGTGAACAAGGTGCCGCGGCGCTATTCGACCATGGCATCGATCGTGAGGGCCCCGCGGGCGACCGCGACGGACACGCGGTGATGGCCGTCGCGGACGGCGTAGGCGTCGCACACGCGTACGACGTCGATCGGGGGCAGGGGTAGCCCGCGATGCTCGGCAAGCCACACACGTTGCCAGCGCGCGCGGGCTGCGCGGGTCGGGCGGAAGCGGCCATCGAAGAGCATCGCGCGCGCGGGCTCGACCGTCCCGCTGATCGCGTCGATCGCGATCTCGCGGACGGCCGGCACGCTCGCGGCGGCGCGCATGCAACTCGAGTCGAGCACGGCGAGCCCGAGGTTGTCGTTGCGGCGCATGAGCCTGGCGAGGAGCGCCGCGCGCCGTCGCGCGCGTGACGCACGGGCGAACGCGCGCTCGGCGTCGACCAGTGGGGAGCCTGTGAGGAGCATGGTGCGGAGCCGGAGTGCTTTAGGGGGCGGGGGCGGTGGATGCGCGGATGGTTAGGTCGACGGGGAGTTCGACGCTGGACTCGTCATCGCTGTCGAGCAGGAGGCGGACAGCCTCGCTGCCCTTGCGACGGTGCGGCTGCTTGATGGTGGTGAGCGGTGGAGTTGCGAGCGCTGCCTCCGGGATGTCGTCGAAGCCGACCACGGAAAGCCGGTCAGGAACGGCGATCCCGCGTTCGGCGGCCGCGTCGAGGACGCCGAGGGCGAGCAGGTCGGACAGCGCAAGGATCGCTGTCGGCCGTTCGGCGCGGTCGAGCAGCCGGCCGGCCGCCCGGTGGCCTGCCCGCCGGCTCCCGTCGTCGCTGCCTGCGACGGGCACGGCGTCCGGGTCGACGCCCGATGCGCCGATCGCCCGGCACCAGCCGGTGAGCCTGGCGGCGACGACGTGCCGCTCGGCCGCGCCGTGCGCGTCGGCGACGGTCGTCGCGCCGGCGACGTACGGCATGACGATGCCGAACGACCGGTGGCCGAGATCGACGAGATGCTGGGCCGCGGCGTGCGCGCCGCCCGCGTCGTCGATGCCGACGACCGGGCCGCCGCGGTCGCGCGCGTAGTCGATCAGGACGTGAGGGAGCCCGCGCTCGCGGACTGCGTCGACGCGCGCGTCATCGCTCCGGGTGCAGTAGAGGATAAAGCCGTCGACGAGAGCGGACTGGACCAGCGCCGTACCGCCACCCGCAGTCTGCGGAACGAGCCACAGCCCGAGACCGCGCTGCTGGCATCCCTCGGCGACGCCGTGGAGGAGTTGGACGCCGGCAGGATCGATGAAGGCGTGCGTTAGCGGCTGGTCGGACACGAGCCCGATCGAACCCGTCTTGCCGCGCGACAGAGTGCGCCCGACGGGGTCGGGGCCGCTGTAGCCGAGGTCCCGCGCCGTCGCGAGAATCCGCTCGCGCAGCGCGGGAGAAAGCTGGTCGGGGCGGCTGTACGCGTTCGAGACCGTCATGCGCGACACGCCTGTCGCCGCGGCCACCGTGGCGAGCGTGACTCGGTTCGAATCGCGACGTCCCATGAGACTCTGTACCGGTACAGACTGTACCGGTACAGAACCAACCTTGTCAAGGGTCCACGCGCTGCCTGAGCGCGATTGGGTTCATGGAGGCAAGCGTTGCTCTCCTCACCATCAATCTCAATCATGGATTTGCTAGTCCGATAAGATCAGGTAATACTCGATCCACGCCGCCTCCTCACCTTTCGCGAGGTAGCCCGACTCGGTTCCTTCTCCCGCGCAGCGGAGGAGCTGTCGCTCACTCAGCCCGCCGTCTCCCAGCAAGTCATCTCGCTCGAGCGGCAGCTTGGGATCCGACTGATCGACCGCGGCCCCGGCGGGCTCGGTCTCACTGCGGCGGGAGCGCTCCTTCTACGGCACGCGGATGCCGTTTCCGGCCGGTTGCGCCTGGCCACCGAGCAGCTCGGAGCTCTGGTGTGCGAGGAGCGCCGACACCTGGCCGTAGGGGCGTTCCCTAGCGCGATCGCGACGATCGTGCCGGAGGCCCTCGTACGGATGAGGGCTGCCGACCCAAACCTCGAGGTCAATGTCTCCGAGGGCACGCTGGACGAGCTCGTCGCGGCCGTGCGCGACGGCACGCTCCACCTCGCCGTCGTCTTCCAGGATGCCGCCGCGCCACGGCGTGACCACGAGGCCCTCGAGCGACGCGATCTCTTCGAAGAGCCGATGGTGGCGGCGCTTCCCCCGCGGCACCGTCTCGCGCGCCGAAGTACGATCGACCTGGAGCGGCTCGCCGGGGACCCCTGGACGGCGCCGTCGCGTGACGGCCTGGTTTATCGCACCTGCCTGGCGGCCGGATTCGAGCCGAACATCGCCTTCGTGACCCGCGACGTCCTCGCGTTCCGAGAGCTCGTCGCGTCCGGGCTCGCCGTGACGCTCACGGGCCGCCTGCTCGCCGGGCGCCTCCAGGGAATCGCCACCCCGGCCGTCAGGGGCGACCCGGCACGACGAACCATCTATGCGATCAGGCCCAGCACGGACAGCCATCCACTGACCGACCGGCTGCTCGCGGAGCTCACCAGTTCGGGCTAGGGACGCGCGAACGGGCGCCCGCAGCTTGTGGCGGACGGCTCGCGGGGGGCGCTCTCGCTGGCGTGACCGCTTCGCCGCAAAATGCAGCCGCGCCGCCGCACGGCGCGTCTTATCGCTCGGGAGAGTCTCGACCGCGGCCAGTCCATCCTTCGCATCGGCCCTCTGCATTGGCAGCACCGGCATCGCGGGCTGCTCGACCGTTGACACGGCGGTGCCGTCGCTGCGATGGCCGGGAATCAGCACCCCGCCCGGGCAATTTCGAGACTGCCCTTTCCACGAAGACGGAGCGAGGATGTCACGCCGCTGCCCTTTTCGCCATGGAAACGGCCGCAAAGTCCGGGGAAATCCGGACGCACGCTTAGTCGCAGAACGATCAGAAAAGGCGATTGGACTCCAGCCGGCGGCGGAGCCCGGGTGACGATCGGCTGATTCGCTCATCCTCCGCGATCGACCGCGAGTTACAGAGACACTCGCCCGGCGACTGGCAGGCGCCGAATGTCAGGTTTTCGGGCTGGTTTCGGGCGCTGGCACGGACCGGACGTGCGCGCGCGCGACGCGCGTCAGCCGGATGCCGTCCGGGAGAAGGATCACTTCCGGAAGGGGCTCATGCTAGGCGTCATCGTCTTTGCCGCGGCGGGAATTTGGATCCTGGTGTTCCTGCTCGTGCTTGCCCTCTGCAAGGACGCCAAAGCCGGCGATGCGGTGATGGAACTCGGCCGGGGTCGGCTCTCGGGCGTAGACGGGGAGCGGGTCGTGATCGACCTGCTGTCCAGGCGGCGCGACGCGGATCCCCGCCAGCTTCGGCATTTGGCTTGAGCCCGGATCCGCTCGGGGCGGGTCGTAGACTCGCGCACGATGCTCTTTGCCGTTCGTCTCGAGCGGGGCGGTCCGTGGGACTGGTCGCGCGACCTGCGCGACCAGGAGGACTTCGAGGAACACGCGCGCTACATGGATGCGCTGGTGGACGAGGGGTTCGTCGTCCTGGGCGGGCCGCTCGCTGAGGGGCGAGACGTGCTGTTGGCGATATCGGCGCCGTCGCCGGACGCTATTCGTGAGCGCCTCGCGAGCGAGGACATCTGGCACCGCACCGGGATGCTCACGGTGAAATCGATCGAAGCGTGGACGATTCTGCTCGACGGCCGGGGCTCGCAGCCTGCCAGAGCGGGAACCGGATAGAGGAGGGAGACATGGCTGAATGCACCCACCTGGACCAGATCCGGGTCGACACGCCCGAGCACGTCGAGGGGTGTGAGGAATGCCTGGCGACCGGAAGGACGTGGGTCGAGCTGAGGGCCTGCCGGGTGTGCGGCCATGTCGGCTGCTGCGACTCATCGCCGGGCGCGCATGCGACCAAGCACTTCCAGGAGACCGGGCACCCGATCATGAGCTCGGCGATGCCGGGCGCGACGTGGTCGTACTGCTACGTCGACGAGGTGATGCTGTAGCGTCTGCTGGCTAGTTGCCCCAGATGCCGTACTTGTCTGTGCCTGACCTTCTGCTTGGCGGTCGTCGCCGCTCCGTGCATGACCGTGCTGGGACCAGGTGGTCGTGCGCGGCCTGTTGGACATGCTCGCGCTCACCGATGATCTTCACCGAGCAGGTCTGTCCTCGGCGCGACCCGAACGCATTCGAACGTCGTCGCCATAGCTACTCCCTTCCAGTTTGCGTTCAGGTTGCGGGGCGCATCGTCGTCCCTGCGGGGACACTAGTCAACGTCGCGACCGAGTGGCAGGCCGGGCTGTCGGCGAGAAGCGCGTCGGCCCGCTGCAACGCGGGCGCCGCGCCGAGCGGGATGAACAGGGGCTGCGCTTCGTTCAGCAGCGCCGTGGCTTCGGCCGCGCGCGTCGTCGCGGATGAGCAGCGTCGGCCAGGTCGGTGCTGCGCGACCGCGCGCCAGTACGGGAAACCCGAGCGAGCCGAAGGCGTCGATCGCGGCGCGTAGGTGCGACTCGGCCGGCGGCCGACATCGCCTTGCGCCGCCTCGAGCAGCCCGTAGCCGCGGGACAGTTGGGCGCGCAGATAGGGCGGCAGCTGCCAGCGGGGCGCGTCCGCCAGGAGCGAGAGCAGTCGATTCGGCATCAGCGAGATGTCCGAGGCGATAACAGCCGCGGCGATCGCGGCGGGAAAGCCGATGCGGATCGCCTGACTCGACGGTCCGTCGGTCCGGACGATCTCCTCGATCGTTCCGGCGATCAGGCCGAGTGCGTCGGCGAATTCGCCGGCGGCGAGCGCGATGGTTGCGTGGCACGGCGTCGTAAAGCCATCGCAGCTGGTTGTTCTGGCTGGCGGCCCAGGCCAGCCATTCGAGCGAGGTGGCTCGCGCGGTTGCCAGATCTTCCGCGAAAAGCGGCAACCATCGCGAGCTCGAAGTGCAGCATCTCGGCCGCCGGACGGTCTTCGGACTGGCGCGAGGAGCTCGGTGCCCAGCCGCTGGAGTTCGTCCCACTCGCCGGTGTCCTCCCATACCCGCATCAGGTTGGCCACGGCGATGCTCTCGTAATAGCGATTGCCGATGCGCCGTGCGGTGTCCAGCGCGGCGCGAGTTCGCTCCTCGGAGCCCGGCAGGTCGAAGCGCCATCAGGAAGTCTCCGCTGTTGACCTGCGCGGACACGAGCTGGTGGGTCAGCTCGTGTTGCCGGCAGAGCTCGACCGCACCGTCGAACAGCAGCCGCGCCTCGTAGACACGTCCGAGCGCGACGCACAGCTGGGCCTTGAAGGCGAGGGCGCTGGCCAATTCACCGGGCAACTCGAAGGTTTGGGCGAGCTCGAGCGCGCGCTCGAGCGGCTCGGAGGCCTCACGCAGGCGGCCGGTATCGAGCAGGGCCACCCCGAGCTGCACGTTCATCCGCGCCACGTCGGCGTCCACGGTTTCGTCGCCGAGCGCGGCGAGCGCCCGCTGGAGATGCTCGATGGCCTCGCTCGCCCTGCCCCCGCGGAACAACGCCTGGCCGATCCGCGGTCCGAGCCGGGCCGCGTCGCGCGGGCGGTCGAGCCCGTCAAGCCTTGTCGCCGCGTCGTCGAACAGCTCGAGCGCGGCCTCGTAGCGCCCGTCGACCAGCGCCATGTCGCCGGCCGACTCGGTCAGCTCGATGCGCTCCTCCTCACCGCCGGCCAGCTCGATCGCCCGGCGGTAGGCGCGCTCGGCGGTCTGCGGCGCGCCCACGGCGGCGGCGCGCTGGGCGCCGCGGCGCAGCGCGGCCACCGCCTCGGCCCGCAGCTGCTCGGCGTCGTCGCCGCCGGCCGCGCAGCGGTAGGCCTGAAGGTAGTGGGCGGCCACCACCTCGGCGATGTCCTCGCCCTCGTTGGCGAACGCGCGCGACAGGTACTGGCCCGCCGCCAGGTGCCGCGCCTTGCGCTCGCGCTTGGACAGCGTGTCGTACGCCACCGTGCGGAGCAGGGTCTGCGCGAAGCGGTACTGCCCGCGGTCGGGCGAGTGCGGGTCGGCCCGCACGGTGAGCACCTGCTTGCGAACCAGGCGCGCGAGCACCGCGTCAGCCGCGTGCGCGGGCAGAGCTGACAGAGCCTGGGCCGCGGCCAACGGAAACCTGCCGCCGAACACCGACATCGTCTTGACCAGCTCGCGCTCGTCGGGGGCGAGCGCGTCGAGGCGGGCGCCGAGCAGCGAGATCAGGCTGGGCGGCACGTCGAGCTCGCCGAGCTCTCCGGCCAGCACGAGTGCGCCGTCGCGCTCGACCAGCGCGCCGCGGTCGGCCAGGGCCCGGATGGTCTCGATGGCGTACAGCGGAATCCCCTCCGCGTGCGAGACGATCCGCCGCTTCGCGACCACGGGCAGCGTCGCCACCGAGTCGAGCAGGTCCTCCATCGCCTTCTCGCCGAGCGGCTCCAGGTGGATCGCAGTCGCGCTGCGATGCGCCGCCGACCAGCCCGGCTGTCGTTCGCCGAGCTCGGGGCGGGCGAAGGTCAGGATGAAGATGCGCTCCGATGCCGACCAGTCCAGCAGGTACTGGACGAAGTCGAGCAGGCCGTCGTCGGCCCAGTGCATGTCCTCGAACGCCATCACCACCGGGTCATGCTGAGACAGGCGCTCGAAGAACATGCGCCACCCAGCGAACAACTCCTCGCGGCTCGGCCCAGGCTCGGCGACACCGAGCAGGACGCCGAGGCGCAGCGAGATGAACGCCCGCTCGGCGGGATCCTCAACCCAGCGCTCGAGCCCTGCCTGGAGCTTGGCGGCGGCGTCCGACGCCGGGGCATCCTCGGAGATCCCGAGCCGGTGGCGGACCATCTCGGCCAGCGCCCAGTAGGCAACGCCGTCGCCGTAGGGCAGACAGCGGCCTGGGTGCCACAGGTAGCGATCGGGCAACTGCATGAGGTACTCGAGGACCTCGCCCCGTAGGCGGCTCTTGCCCACGCCGGCAGGTCCCGAGACGGCCACCAGGCGGGCCGAGCGGCGGCTCACGCCGGCGCGGAACAACTCCTTGATCAGCCGCAGGTCGGCGTCGCGGCCGACGAACCGGGCGTGGAAGGCTTCCGGGCCGGACTCGCCGGGGCCAACCAGCACCTCGAGCGCCCGCCAGAGATGAACCGGCTCGGCCTTGCCCTTGAGCTCGTGATGGCCGGCGTCCTCGTACGCGACCGCGGTCGAGGTGATCTGGCGGGTGATGTCGTCGACCAGCACGGTCCCCGGGTCGGCCGCCGCCTGCACGCGCGCCGCGGTGTTGACGCGGTCGCCCACGACGACGCCCTCCTCCTGGTTGGCCAGCAGCGCGGCCTGGCCGGTGACCACGCCGGCGCGGGCCTCCAGATCCGGCGCGCGCACCTCGTGGCGCAGGGCGCTCACCGCATCGACGACCTCGAGCGCGGCGCGCACCGCCCGCGCGGCGTCGTCCTCGCGGGCCACCGGAGTTCCCCACACGGCCATCACCGCGTCGCCGATGAACTTCTCGATCGTCCCGCCGTAGCGATCGACGATGCGGCGTGCCGCGTCGAAGTAGTGACCGAGCAGGTCGCGCACGTCGTCGGGATCGAGCAGTTCCGAGAGTGAGGTGTAGCCGACCAGATCGACGAACAGCACCGACACGGTGCGCAGCTCGGCCGAGTCGCGGTGGGGCGCCGCCGACTCGGGTGTGCGCATCGTCTCGCTCGCTGGGCGCGCCGCCACGGCGCTGGAAGCCGATCGCGGCGACAGCGCCGCCCCGCACTCCGAGCAGAAGTTCTGACCCGGTGCGGTGAGATGTCCGCACTCGGGGCACGACGTCGACAGCGCCGAGCCGCACTCCGTGCAGAACTTGGCGCCGGGCGCGTTGTCGGTGCCACAGCGCGGACACGCGGTGGCTGCTCCCCTCACTTCCACGTGGCTGCTCCCCTCACTTCCAGCCACCAGTCTACGCTTCGCGCGGCATGGTCCTCGCCAGCTACAACATCAAAGGCGGGGTGGGGAAGACCTCGGCGGCGGTCAACCTCGCCTACCTGGCCGCGCGCGAGGGCGCGAACACGCTGCTGTGGGACCTCGACCCGCAGGGCGCGAGCACATATCTGTTGCGCGTCAAGCCCAAGGTGAAGGGCGGCGGCCGGCGCCTCGTGCATGGCGAGACCGACGCGGAAGCGCGGATCAAGGGCACCGACTACGACCGGCTCGACCTGCTGCCGGCCGATTTCTCCTATCGGCACATGGATCTCCACCTCGACGACACCAAGCACCCGACGCGGCGCCTGGCGCGCGTGCTGGACCCACTGAAACCGGACTACGACTACGTGTTCCTCGACTGCCCGCCGAGCATCTCGCTCGTGTCCGAGAGCGTGTTCGAGGCCGCCGGCGCGCTGCTCATCCCGCTGCTGCCGGCCGCCCTGTCCGCCCGCACGCTCGACCACATCGAGGCGGTCGCCGGCGACGCGGCTCGGCCGCTGCCGTTCTTTTCGATGGTCGACTCGCGCAAGCGCATGCACCAGGACGTGATGGCGCGCTTCACGGCCGAGCGACCCGAGATGCTGCATACGGTGGTGCCGCTCGCGGCCGACGTCGAGCGGATGGGCCAGGCGCGGGCGCCGCTCGAGGAGTTCGCCCCGCGCGGTCGCGCGGCGGCGGCCTTCCGCGAGCTCTGGAACGAGATCCGCGAGCGGCTAGGCTCGGGGTAGGCACGCTTCACCGATTCGTCACAGCATTGCGGCGAGGCTGGCCGATCATCGAGGCAGATGACCTACACCGAGATTCACTTCCACCTGCTGCCGGGCATCGACGACGGACCGTCGTCGATGGAGGAGAGCATCGCGCTGGCCGCGGCCGCCGCGGCGGAGGGGACACGAACGATCGTAACCACGCCGCACGTGCACCCCGAGTTCGTGACCGACCCCGCCACGCTGCCCGACCGGGTGCGAGAGGTGCAAGCGCACCTGGCCGCGCACGAGATCGACATCGAGCTGCGCTGCGGCGGCGAGCTCGACATCCGGATGGTCGAGCGCTTGTCGGACGACCAGCTGAGCGCGATCGCCCACGGCCCGGAGGGCCGCCGGTGGGTGCTGCTCGAGGCACCGCTGACCGGCCTTGACGGCGCGTACACGGTCGCGGCCGAGGAGCTCCGCGAACGCGGCCTCGCCGTCGTGGTGGCGCATCCCGAGCGCTCGCTCGGCCGCGCCGCGGCCGGATGGCAGGCGCTCGAGCACGAGCTGGCGGCCGGCAGCAGGCTCCAGATCAACGCGTGGTCGGTGGCGGGGTGCTACGGCCAGCGCGTGCGCGACATCGCGTTCAACCTTCTGGGACGCGCGCCGCGCGCTGTGATCGCCTCGGATGCCCACGGCGGGCAGCGGATGCCGGCGCTCGGCCTCGTGCTCGCCACGCTCGTCTCCTCCGGCATGGCACACACCGACGCGATCCGGTTGATCTCCGACGGGCCGCGCGGTCTGCTCGAGTACGGCGTCGACGCCGGTCGCGGCGCGCTCGCCGCGTAGGGACCTCGGTAAGGAGCTCAGCCCGGATCCGGGTGGGCCGCCCGGACATGTACATGATCCGCGTCGAGGGGCGCAGGGCGCCGATCTCGGCGGCCACCTCGTGACCCATCATCCCCGGCATGATCACGTCGGTGATGAGCAGGTCGATCGGACCGTCGTATTCGCGGACCAGCCCGATCGCCTCAGGGCCATCGGCCGCGGTCAGCACGCGATAACCCCCCCTGTCGAGCACGCGGCGGGCGACCTCGCGGATGCCGTCCTCGTCCTCGACGACCAGGACGACCTCGCCGGAGCCGGACAGATCGCTCTCGTCGGGGGGCCGCGCCACCGGCGCCAGCTGTTCGGTGGCCGGCAGCATCACGGTGCACGCGGTGCCGAAGCCGGGCTCCGAGTAGAGCCGGATATAGCCGCCGGCCTGGGTGACGATCCCGTAGATCGTGGCCAGCCCGAGGCCGGTGCCCTCGCCCTTGGGCTTGGTGGTGAAGAACGGCTCGAACACCCGCTCGAGCGTGGCCGGATCCATCCCGTCTCCGTTGTCGCTCACGCGCAGGCGGACGTAGCGCCCCGGCTCGAGGCTGGGCCGCGTGCTCGCGTAGCTCTCGTCGACGTCGACGTTCGCGGTCTCGATCAGCAGCCGGCCGCCTCCCGGCATCGCGTCGCGGGCGTTCACGGCCAGGTTGACCAGGATCTGCTCCATCTGGCCCGGGTCGGCGAGTACCGACCACAGGTCGTCCTCGAGCGCCGTGCTCAGCTCGATGTGCTCGCCGAGGCTGCGCCGCAGCAGCTGATGAGTGTCGCGGACGGACTCGTTGAGGCTGATCACCTCGGGATGGATCACCTCGCGGCGGGCAAAGGCGAGCAGCTGATGGGTCAGCTCGGTAGCCCGAAGGTTAGGTTCGACGTGAACGCGGAGGCCACGGGATGGACGGATGGATGGTTAGGGATGGGCCGCTTCGCGGCGTAATCCGGCCCACGCGCTGATCGTCGCGTGAAGGTGGTCGCGACCCGTCAGGCGGCCGCGGCGGGCGCGGTGTCCGGAGCGCTCGTGCGCTCGAGGCGTGGCCACATGAGCAGGGCCTGCTCGACCAGCCGCTCGACGACGCTCTCGACGTCGACCCGGCGCTCGAGCTCGATCAGCGGCTCCGGGTCGGTCCAGGTCACCGCGCGGCGCGGGGCGAGCAGCGTGCAGCAGTCCTCGTCGGGCAGGATCGAGGTCTCGAACGTGCCGAGCCGCTGCGCCTCCTCGATGATCTCCGACTTGTCGCGGTCGAGCAGCGGGCGGAGCATGGGCAGCGTCGAGGCGCCCTCGACCACCTCGAGGTTGCGCAGCGTCTGGCTGGCCACCTGCCCCAGCGAGTCGCCGGTCACGAGCGCCTCGCAGCGCTCGCGGCGGGCCAGCGCGTCGGCTACCCGCACCATGAGCCGGCGCTGGGCGAGCACCTGGAGCCGGCCCGCGCCCGAAGAGGCCAGCAGCCGCTGGGCCAGCCCGAACGGCACCACGAACAGCCGCGAGCGGCCCTGGAAGCGGGTCAGCTGTCCGACCAGCGCATACGCCTTGTAGGCCGACTCGGGGCCGGTCAGCGGCTGCCCCGAGAAGTGCACGAAATCGCAGAGCAGCCCTCGCTTCATCATCCGGTAGGCGGCCACCGGCGAGTCGATCCCGCCCGAGAGGAGCACGAGCGCCCGGCCGCTCGTGCCGACCGGGAGCCCGCCCGCTCCGCGCAGGCGATCGACCGACACGAACAGCTCGCGCTCGTAAGCGTCGACATGGAGCTCGACCTCCGGGTGCGACAGGTCGACGGCCAGCCCGAGCTCGTCCTGGATCGCCGCGCCGACCAGCCGGGCCACATCCATCGAGCCGACCGGGAAGGACTTCTCGCGCCGGCGCGAGCGGACGGCGAACGAGCGCGCGGGCCATCCGCGCAGGAGCTCGACGGCCGCCCGGGTGGCGCGCTCGGTCGAGGGCTCCACGCGGAGCGCCGGCTGGACCACGCTCAGGCCGGGCATTTCGGTCGTGATCTCGAGCACCCGAGGCAGTGCGTCGGGCGGGCCCGTGACCAGGAACGACGAGCCGCGGCGGTGCAGCTCGACGCCGTTGGCGGCGCGCAGGGCCCGGCGCAGGTTGCGCTCGAGCACGGTGGCGAAGCTCGCGCGCTTGCGTCCCTTGAGGGCCAGCTCGCCGAACATGAGCAGAACGCACGGCGCGCCGTTCGCCGGGCCGGCGGCGCGAATCACGCGGTCCGCCGCTGTCTGGGCGACGGGGCAGGACATAGGCGGCTCAGGCTAGCGCGGGATTGTCCTGCGCGGAGGCGATTGGGGAGGCCAGACCGAGCCGCCGGGCGCACTCGAGCGCGCGGCCGAGAACCTCCTCGGCGCCCTCGATCATGCCGCCCTGCATGAGCACCCGGCCCGCCACCACCGTGGCCTGGACGACGGCGCCCGACGCGGCGTAGACGAGCGCGGCGGGCAGCTCGCCGAAGCTGAGCTCGGAGACGCCGGGTCGCAGCAGCAGGAAGTCGGCCGGCTGGCCCACGTCGAGGCGGTGGGCGGCACCGAGCAGCGGCGCGCGGCGGCCCGTGGCGAGCTCCCAGGTCTCCTCGGCGGTGACCGCGGCGCTGTCGCGCGCCTCGTGCTTCTGGAGCAGCGCGAACAGCTTCATGTCGGCGAACAGGTCGAGCGAGTTGTTCGAGCCCGGGCCGTCGGTGCCGAGGCCGACCTGGATGCCGGCCGCACGGGCGCGCAGGTAGGGAAACACGCGGCCCACGGCCAGCTTGAGGTTCGCCACGGGGTTCGTGACGATCACCGCGCCGCGGGCGGCGATCAGCTCGAGCTCGGCCTCGTCGAGCCACACACCGTGGGAAAGGACGGTGCGGGGGGTGAGCAGGCCAACGCGGTCGAGATAGTGCGCGGGGCGCTCGGCGCGTGCGGCCAGGCAGTCGGCCACCTCCTGCTCGGTCTCGGACAGATGGATCTGGACGGTGATGCCGCGTTCTGAGGCGAGCTCGGCGATCCAGCGCAGGCTGTCTTCGCTGACCGTGTAGATCGCGTGAGGGGCGAGGCCGGCGGCGACCCGCTCGTCGGCATCGGCCAGCTCGTCGAGGCTGCGCAGCGCAGCCTCGCGCATCGTCTTGGTGTTGCCGTTCGAGTCGATCAGCGGAGCGGCGACGGTGGCGCGCAGGCCGGCGTCGCTGACCGCGCGCGCCGCGGCCTCGGGATGCCAGTACATGTCCCAGAAGCGCACGGTGCCGGTCCGCACCATCTCCAGACAGGCCAGGCGGGTTCCCCAGTAGACGTCGTCGGGCTCGAGCCTTCGCTCGACCGGCCAGATCTTCTCCTCGAGCCAGCGCATCAGCGGCAGGTCGTCGCCGTAGCCGCGAAACAGCGTCATGGCCGCGTGGGTGTGGCCGTTGATGAGCCCCGGGACGAGGAGCCCGCCGGCGGCGTCGAGCTTTACGTCCTCGGGTCGTGGGTGGACGTCGGGCCCGAGCTCGACGATCACGCCCTCCTCGGCCCGCAAGCCGACGCGCTCGCCGGCGTGGACCGCGTCGGTGACGGCCAGGCTCATGATGCGAGCGGGTCGCCCGGGATGCCGAGGGCGTGCTCCTGGAGGTCGATCGCCAGCTGGGTCAGCGTTGCCTCGTTGCCGCGCGGCGCGATCAGCGAGACGCCGACCGACCAGCTGACCGGGAGCGCGACGACGGGCATTCCGGTCATGTCCCACAGGGCGGTGAAGGCGATCAGCGGGTCACCCGGGCCGGCGGGGTAATCGCGCTCGTAGCCAGGTCCGCGCTGCAGTGGGAGGACCGGCAGCGTCGGCTCGAGCACGGCATCGATCTCGTGCTCTGCGAACCAGCCCTCCCAGACCGCGGTGCCACGGGACCGGCGCATCTGGGCGGCCAGATAGTCCTGGGCGACCGTGTAGTCGCGGGCCGCCTCGATGAACTCGGCCACCTGGGGGCGGTAGCGCTCGTGCCGCTCGGCGTGAGCGCGGTGATAGGCCCACACCTCCGCCATCAGGACGTGACTGAGGTCGTTCCAGTCGAACGTCCACGGGGCGGGCAGTTCGACCATCCGTGCGCCGAGCCGCTCGCAGGCCTTGGCCGCCTGCTCGTATCCGGCGGCGACCTCGTCGGCCATCGGGGTGCCGGAGGGGCGGTCGGTGAGTGCGATCGTGGCTCCGGCCAGCGGGTGTGGACCGGGGCGGGGCGTGACCGGCAGCGCGCCCATCGGGGAGGCCGGCGGGAGCAGCGGCGTGATCGCGGCGGTCCCATCCGCCATCGCGTCGAGCAGCGCGGCGCAGTCGGCCACCGTGCGCGCCATCGGACCCGGGTGGTCGAGCGAGGGGGCGAGCGGGATGATCCCGTCGAGCGAGATCCGTCCGTGCGTGGGCTTGATCGCCGACGTCCCGCAGCACGCCGACGGGATGCGCAGCGAGCCGCATGTGTCGCTCCCGAGCGCGGCGGGCGTCATGCGCGCGGCCAGCGCGGCCGCGCTCCCGCCGCTCGAGCCGCCCGCGACCAGCCCGAGGGCGTGCGGGTTGCCGACCTGGTCGGTGGTGCCGCCGGCGGCGAACTCGTGCGTGTGGGTGTGGCCGAGCAGCACCATCCCGACGTCGCGCAGGGCCGCCCAGGCCGGGGCGTCGGCCGTGGCTTCGCTGTGTGCGTCGCGTCCGTCCGCGTCGAGGACTCGGCTGGACGCGGTGAGCGGCAGGCCCTTGACGGCGTAGAGGTCCTTGACGCCGATCGGGATGCCGCCCAGCAGTGGCGTGTCGTCGCCTTCGCGTGCGCGTCGCTCGTCGGCGGCTGCCGCCTGCTCACGGGCGAGCTCGGGATAGAGCCGGACCCAGGCGTTGACCGCGTCGGGCGCGCCGTCGAGCGTGGGCGGTCCGCCGTTGCGGGCGTCGATCCGGCGCAGACAGGCCTCGGTCAGCTCTACCGACGAGAGCTCGCCCGCGCTCAGCAGCGCGGCTGCCTCGAGCACGCCCAGGTCAGCCGGGTCGGTGGCCTGCGGGGGCGTCGATGAGCGGAGGGTGGTGATCTCGGACATGGGCGAACGCTATCTGGCGTCACGCGCGCCGGAAAGGTCAGGCGGGCCGGAATGGTCACGCGGGCCGGAAAGGTCACGCGCCCCGAGCCGCCAGCCAGCGGCCGATCTCGGCGGCCGGAGCGGGGCGGGCGAACAGGAATCCCTGGCCGGCGTCGAAGCCCAGGCGCTGCATGGCGTGGAGCTGGGATTCGCGCTCGATCCCCTCGGCCACCGCGCGCGCCTGCGCCGCGTGGATCACGCCGAGCACGGCCCCGAGCATGCGGGCGCTCTGGGCGTCGGCCGTCGCCCCGCCGATCAGCCGGGCGTCGATCTTGACGGCGTCGAACGGGTGTGTGGACAGCACGCTGAGCGAGGTGAGGCCGGTGCCGAAGTCGTCGAGCCAGATCCTCGTCCCGAGTTCGTCGAGCTTGGTGAGGGCCCCGGCCACGCGGGAGCGATCGTCGGCCAGGCTCGCCTCGGTCAGCTCGACCGACAGGGACCCGGGTTCGATCTCCGCTTGGGCGGTGGCGGCGCTGATCGCGTCGGTCAGATCGGGCGAGCGCAGCGAGCGGGACGACAGGTTGACCGAGACGGGGACGCCGTCGTCGAGGAGGCCGTCGCCGCGCCACCGCGCGAGCTGCTGCGTGGCCTGGGCGAGCACCCAACGATCGACCTCGACTACCAGGCCGATCTCCTCGGCCACCGGGAGGAAGTCCGCCGGCGCCTGCAGCCCGCGCTCGGGGTGCTCCCAGCGCACGAGCGCCTCGAGCGAGTGCAGGCTGCCGTCGCCCAGCGTGAGGACGGGTTGGTAGTGCAGGCACAGGCCGGCGCGCTCCACGGCGTCGCGGAGCCGCCCCTCGACCTCGATCTCGGCGATCGAGTGCGGGTTGGAGCCAGATTCGTCGAGCTCGATTCCCCTGCCCGTGCGCTTGGCGCGGTACATCGCGGCGTCGGCCGCGCGGAGCAGCTCCTGGCCGTCGATCGGCGTGCGCCGCGCGCGGGCCAAGCCGACGCTCGCCTCCACTCTCAGCTCGCGGCCGCGCAGCGAGAACGGCGCGTCGATCGCCGCGCGAGCCCGCTCGGCCACGCGCAGCGCTTCGCCGCGCCCGCGCAGGTCCTCGCACAGGATCACGAACTCATCGCCCCCGTAGCGGGACACGGTGTCGCCCGGGCGCAGGACGCTCTGCAGCCGGCGGGCGACCTCGATCAGCAGCTCGTCGCCCGCCTCGTGGCCGAGGCTGTCGTTGACGCTCTTGAAACCGTCGAGGTCGAGGAACAGGAGCGCCAGCGAGGTGGGCCGACGGTGTGAGCGAGCGACGGCCACGTTGAGGCGGTCGAGCAGCAGGGCGCGGTTGGGCAGGCCGGTCAGCGGATCGTGGAGGGCCTGGCGGGCCAGGCGGGCCTCGGTTTGCTTGCGGGCGATCGCGTGGCGGATCGAGCGGTGCACGGCATCGGCGCCGGCGGCCGTCTCGACGACGTAGTCCTGGGCGCCCTCCTGGATCGCGTGCAGGGCGGCGCCCGGCTCCTCGTGGTCCGCGACCACCACGACGGGCTCGTCGGACACGCTCGAGATCACCGCGTCGAGGGTGATCGCCGTGTCCTGCTCGGGCAGCGCTCGCGCGATCAGCACACAGTCGACGGCACGTTCCAGCAGCGCACGGCGCAGGGCCGTGAGATCGCTCGCCAGCTGCACGTCGGCATCCGCACCCGGCGCGTCGCGCAGCAGCGCCTGCAGCCGGGTGGCTCGTTGCGCGTCTTCGCCTACGACGAGCAGTCGTAGCGGCTCACTGAAGTCCTTTTCGCCGGGTGGCCCCAACCCCACGAGATCCCATCTTTTCCGTGATCTGTGTAGCACCGAGGCTAGCGCAGCGAGCAAGCGGTCCGGTAGGGTGCTCGACGAAAGCATGACGAGCGGGGCGAGACAGCTCTTGGGAGGGCTGGTCGCGGCAGTATCGCTCGCGCTGCTTGCGCTCCCGGCGCCGGCGTCTGCGGCAGCCTCGCTGAGCGTGCACGGCAGCGTGCAGCAGGTGTGGGTGGTCGGCGCCTCGCCGGGCGAGCGGCTGACCCTGGTGAACGCACGTGGGCGGACGGTGTCGGTGCAGACCGCCGGGCACCTCGGCGGCGCGATCTTCCGCGGGGTGGCCCCGGGGCGCGGCTACCGCGTGCGGGCGCCACGTTCCGGGGGCGTGGGGGGCGGCGGGCCATCTACACCCACGGTGACCGTTTTACCGGATCGATCGGCGCCACCGTCCACCCGGATCTACCGCCAGCCAATCCCGCGCTCCGGCTACGGCTACCTGACCGTGCGGGACGGGATCAAGCTGTCCATCGACGTTCACCTCCCGGCCGGACCGGGGCCCTATCCGACGCTGGTCGAGTACTCGGGCTACGGCTACGCCGACCCGGCCGGCCCGCAGAGCGGGATCGCCCCGATCGCCACCTTGCTCGGGTTCGCGGTGGTCGACGTGAACATGCGCGGCACGGGCTGCTCGGGCGGGGGCTTCAGCTTCTTCGAGACGCTCCAGAGCCTCGACGGGTACGACGTGATCGAGACCGTCGCGAGACAATCCTGGGTGCTCGGGCACCGAGTCGGCATGCTCGGCATCTCCTACGGCGGGATCAGCCAGCTGTTCGTGGCGGCCACCGACCCGCCGCACCTGGCAGCGATCGCGCCGCTGTCGGTGATCGACAACACCGCGACGACCTTGTATCCGGGCGGGATCCTCAACACCGGCTTCGCCCTGCCGTACGCCAAGGCGCGGGACCACGACGCCGAGGCCGCTGCGCCGGGGGCCGGGGAGGCGTGGGCGCTGGCGCGCATCCGGGGTGGCGATCGTGTGTGCGCGGCCAACCAGGCGCTGCATCCGGAGGCGGTCAACGACGTGGCCCAGGTGTTCGCCAACCGCTACTACGTGCCGTCGGTGGCGAACCCGCTCAACCCGACCACGTTCGTTCACAAGATCCGCGTGCCGGTGTACCTGGCCTGCCAGTGGACCGACGAGCAGACCGGCGGACACTGCCCGGACCTGGCCGAGCACTTCACCGGCACGAGGCTGAAGTGGTTCACGTTCACCAACGGCGCGCACATCGACTCACTCGATCCGGCCACCGCACTGCGCTGGTACGACTTTCTGTCGCTGTTCGTGGCGCACCGGTTGCCCGCGCTGTCGCCAAGCGTGCGCGCGCTGGCGCCGGAGCTCTACCAGGTGGCGATGGGGGTGAGCGGGGTCTCGTTCCCGTCCGACGATCCGATCGCCGATACGGGGTCCTACGCCGCCGCGCTGGCCGCGTTCGAGCAGCTCCCGCCGGTCCGGATCCTGTTCGACAACGGCGCCGGCGGGGTGGCGGCGGGCGCGCCGGGAGCGGCGTTCGAGCAGTCCTTCGCGCGCTGGCCGCTGCCGGGCACGCAGGCTGTGTCGTGGTACCTCGGGTTCGGCGGGACGCTCGAGCCGGGCGTCACCCGGCTGGGCCGCGCCGACACGTTCACCTGGGATCCGGGCGCGAGGCCGCGGACCGACTCCAGCGGGAACACCGGACCGGGCGGCCTGTGGGGGACGTCGCCGAGCTACCACTGGCACCAGGGCGCGCGCGGCACCGCCCTCTCCTATGTGACGGCCCCGCTCAGCTCCGATGTCGTCGTGGTGGGAGCGGGATCGCTCGAGGCGTGGATCGGGGCCTCGACGCGCGACGTGGACCTCCAGGTGACGGTGTCCGAGGTGCGGCCCGACGGCCTCGAGACGTTCGTGCAGTCGGGCTGGCTGCGCGCCAGCGAGCGCAAGCTGGCACCGGGGAGCACGTTGCTCCAGGCGGCGCCCAGCCTGCGGCGCGCCGATGCCGCGCCGCTTCCGCTCGGTCACTTCGCTCGGGTGGTCGTGCCGCTGTACTACGAGGGGCACGTGTACCGCGCGGGGTCGCGGATCAAGGTCACGATCTCGGCGCCCGGCGGCGATCAGCCGACGTGGGCGTTCGCCGACCTGGTGCCGGGGCATCGCGCGACGGTGCGGGTGGCGCACTCCGAGGCGATGGCCTCGCGGCTCGTGCTGCCGGTCGTGTCGGGCGTCGCGGTGCCGACCGGGCTGCCGCCGTGCCCCGGCCTGCGCGGCGAGCCGTGCCGGCCCGATCAGCCGTAAGGGTCAGCCACCTACGCCGCGGACCCGTAGAGCCGCTCGAGCACGCGCGCCACGCCCGACTGGTCGTTGGACGTGGTGATCTCGTCGGCGGCCGCTCGGACATCCGGGTGTGCGTTGGCGACGGCGACCGAGTGCCCGGCCCACGCGAGCATCGGCAGGTCGTTGGGCATGTCGCCGAAGGCGATCACCTCGTGGCGCTCGATGTCTCGTTGCCGGCAGAGGCGCGCGAGCGCGGTTGCCTTGCTGACGCCGGGGGCGCTGATCTCGAGCAGCGTGTCGGTGACGCTCGAGTGGCTGAACTCGGCCAGGTGACCGCAGGCGGCGCGAGCCCGCTCGAGCAGCACGTCGGCGGTCAGGCTCGAGTGGCGCAGCATGAGCTTGACCGGAGGTTCGGCGATCAGCGCATGCACGGCATCGACCTTCGTGCCGTCGGGCACGGGCCAGCGAGGCACGTACTCGGGCTCGTGTCCGAAGCCGCCGGCGTGCTCGACCGCCCAGGCCCCGCCGGGCACCTCTTCCTCGAGCAGCGCGACCAGCTCACTGGCCGTGGCCGGGTCGAGCGGCGAGGCCTCGAGTACGGACTCGGTGTGGAGATCGAAGATCACCGCCCCGTTGGCACAGATCGCCACGCCGTGGTGGCCGGCAGCCTCGGCCAGGGGTCGCATCCAACGCGTCGGTCGCGCGGTGCAGAACACCACGGTGGCGCCGGCCGCCTCCGCGGTGGCGATCGCGCGCTTGGTGCGCTCGTCGAAGGTTCCCTCGGAGGTGAGCAGCGTGCCGTCGAGGTCGGAGGCGACGAGCTTCGGTGCCATGGGATTGATCCTAGGCGGTGCTCTTCAGGCGGTGCTCTTCAGGCGCTGCTGTCCGCGCTCAGCGGCAGGCGCCCGGTCATCGCGTACTCGCTGACCAGCCATGCCACGAACCCGAACGCCGCGGTCGCCGCGCCGAGCACGCACACCGCATGCTCATGCAGATCGCCTACGGCGACTTCCAGGTCAGCATGTACGCCGCGGCGGCCGAGGCCCGGTCGATCGGCGTCTCGGCGTACCAGCCGGCGGTCGATCCGGCGCGGTCCCGCGACCGAGCCCTGTTCTACGGCATCCCGACGATCGGGCATTTCCCGTTCCGCGGCTCGGCGATCGAGGTGTGGGACAGCGGCCCGGGCCGGGTCCAGTCGCCGCCGCTCGGCAACGTGCCGCCGGTGCCCGGGACCACGAACAACGACCCGCACCAGGATCCGCGCAACACGCCGGCGGCGCAGGAGCAGATCTCGGACTTCCTCGAGCCGAGCGGTGCGGTCCTCGACGTGTGCGGCGGGCAGCCGTGCCACACGTCGGTGTACGCGCCGTAGCGCGGCCCGGCGCTTAGCGCGACGGGGTCTCTGCGTCAGCGCGACGGGGGCGCGGTCGAGCTCCTGACGCGCAACTCGACGGGCACGCTCTCGTGGCGGGGCGGCAGGCCGGGGCTCTCGATTCGCTCGAGCAGCAGGTCGACGGCGCGCTCGGCCTGGAAGTCGAGCGACTGCGCGACCGTGGTGAGCGAGATGCGGTGCAGACCGGCCAGGGCGATGTCGTCGAAGCCGACGATCGAGACCCGATCGGGTACGCCGAACCCGAGCGTCTCGCAGGTCTCGATCATCGCGATCGCGCCGATGTCGTTGGAGACGAACAGGGCGGTCGGGGCGTCGCGTTGCTCGAGGGCCCTCACGAGGTCCAGGGTGCTCGCGCCGATCATGACGGTGTCCGCGCCGGGCTCCCATTGCAGCGGGGTGGTGGCGGTGGCGCCGGCCTTGCGCATGGCGGCGCGATAGCCGGCATACCGGGCGCGGTCGCCGCTGCGCTCGACCAGCGGCGTGCGCACGTAGGCGATCCGCCGGTGCCCGATGGCCAGCAGGTGCTCGGTGGCCAGGCGACCGCCCTGGGTGTCCTGCGGACCCACCGAGTCTCCCCACTCCTCGCTCAGCCCCAGGAAGACGCTCGGCACCGCCGCCTGCTTGAGCGCGGCTTCGAGCTGCGGGGTGCGCGAGATGAAGGCGAGGAACACGATCCCCGCCACCCGGTGCTCGAGCAGCGCCTCGACCCCCGCCACCGCGATGTTCTCCTCGCCCTCGATGTTGCAGAACATCGTCGTGTAGCCGCAGCGAAAGGCCGCCCGCTCGGCCACCTGCGCCATCTGCGCGTAGTACGGATTGCTGAGGTCGCCGACCAGCACGCCGAGCATCGTCGTGCGCTGCTGGACGAACTGACGCGCGATCGCGTTGGGCTTGTAGTTGAGCCGCTCGATCGCGCGGAGGACTCGCGCCCGGGTCGCGTCGGACACCTCGACGCCGCGGACGACGTTGGACACGGTCGACTTGGAGACCCCGGCCGCGGCGGCGACATCCAGGATCGTCGGGGCCTTCCGCTCTCGCCGCCGGGGCGGGCGCGCTACGGACATCAGACGGCGATCATATCTGTGGAATGTTCCAGGCAGGGCGGCCGATCGGCCCCGGGATCACCCTTGTCGGGTGATGCCTCGCGTCCTTGCGCCCGCGAGTGTTCGCGCCGAAAGCGCGGACCGCGCAAACGAACACATCGGAGGAGCCATGACGCTGCTTGGCAGTTCCTATCCCTTCTTCCACATCCTGTGGTCGATGCTGATCTTCTTCGCCTGGGTGATCTTCATCTGGGTCGCCATCACGGTGCTGATCGACGTCTTCCGCCGGCACGACCTGTCGGGCTGGGCGAAGGCCGCCTGGACCCTGCTGGTCGTGATCCTCCCGTGGCTGGGGGTCCTGATCTACCTGATCGTCAACCACCAGGGCATGGCCGACCGTCGCTACCGGGAGGCGGCAACCGCGCAGGCGCAGCTCGACGACTACGTCCGCACCACCGCCGGTTCGGGCGGCGCGGCCGGCGAGATCGAGAGGGCCAAGAAGCTTCTGGACGACGGCACGATCACGCCGGCCGAGTTCGAAGCGATCAAGGCGAAGGCGCTGGCCGGCTGACCCCGCCCGACGGCCGCTTACGTCCCGGTGGCCAACGCCCACCGGGACGGCCGCCTGCGCCTCGCAGCGCGGACGCTTGATCCACGAGCCACCGCCCACTATCATGTGGAACGTTCCAGAAGAGGGACGACCAGTCCCGGGGCGGCAGACCGAGGAGAGCGGTGGCGGATCGGACACGGGTGGGAGTAGTCGGATGTGGCCTGATCGCACAGGTCATGCATCTCCCGTACCTGACCGAGCTGTCTGACCGCTTCGAGGTCGCCGCGCTGTGTGACATTCGCGAGACGGTGGCGGAGGGTTGCGCGGAGCGCTTCGGCGTGCCGCGGGTGCTGGCGCGGTGGGAGGACCTGCTCGAGGAACGGCTCGACGCGGTGCTGATCGCCACCTCGGGCGATCACGCCCCGATTGCGATCGAGGCCGCAGGCGCCGGCATGCACGTGCTGGTGGAGAAGCCGATGGCGCTGTCGAGCGCGGGCGCTGAGGAGATGGCGCGGGCGGCCGAGCGCGCCGGCGTGTGCCTGATGGTCGGCACGATGAAGCGCTACGACCCGGCGTACGAGCGGCTCGCCGAGCTGCTTCCGACGGTGGACGATCTGCGCCTGGTCCGGGTGACCACGCTCGAGTCGCCGTTTGCGCCCTACGTGGCCCATTACCCGCTGATCGGCATGGACGGCCCGGTGTCCGACCCCGTGGTGGGCGAGCACGAGCGCGACGCGCTCGAGGCGGCGCTCGGCGACGTCGACGAGGAGACCCGCTGGTGCTACCGGTGGATCCTGCTCGACAACCTGGTGCACGAGTTCAACATGCTCGGCGGCTTGCTCGGCGCGCCGGACGAGGTCCGCTTCGCGCATCTGTCGCGCCGCTCGGTCGTCGTCGAGATGCGCTTCGGTGCGGCCGAGTGCCATCTCTCGTGGGTCGATCTGCCCGGCATCGCGCGCTACCGGCAGGAGCTCTGCTTCTATGCGCCGGCCCAGCGTCTCACGCTCGAACTGCCCTCGCCGTTCCTGCGCAGCATGCCGACCCGCCTGCTGATCGAGGGCGGTGACGTCCAGACCGGGCGCAGCTGGCAGCGCGAGGAGGTCGCCTCCTACGAGGAGGCGTTCAAGCGCGAGCTGCTGGAGTTCTCGGACTGCATCCGGACCGGCCGTGAGCCGCGCACCTCGGGCGCGGACGGGCTGCGCGACATGCGGCTGGCCGAAGCGGTCGCCCACGCGCACGCCACCCGCGGCGCGCATTCGCCCGCAGACCGGTTCTCGCTGACCGATGGCGCGCCCCGCGCCGAGGCCCGAGTCCACTGATGGCCACTCAGCCGCAGACCGCCCAGACGGCCGGCGCCGGTCGTACCGACGTGTGGCTGGCCAATGCGCCGGTCAGCTACGGCGCGTTCGAGATCACGGTTGGCGTCGACCCCAACGTTCCCGACCCGGTGGCGCTGCTCGACGCGGTGGCCTTGGCGGGCTACGTGGGCATCGATCTGGGACCGGTGGGCTACCTGGGGGTCGGCGAGCTACTGGCCACGCGGCTGTCCGAGCGCGGCCTCGGCCTGGCCGGCGGGTATCTCGAGCTGCCCTTCAGCGAGCCCGGCAAGCTCCGCCCGGCCCTGGGCGAGCTCGACGCGCTCCTCGACCTGTTCGACGCCGCCGCGGACGCGGCGCGGCCGCCTCACCCGACGCTGGCCGACGCCGGCTCGCCGGACCGGGCGGCGCTGCCGGGGCGGGCCGCGCTCGATCCATCGGTCGGACTGGACGACGCCGGCTGGGCGCGGTTCGCCGAGGGGCTTGCGGTGGCCGTCGCGCGCTGCCGCGAGCGAGGCTACGAGCCGACCTTCCACCACCACACGGCGACCTACGTCGAGGCGCAATGGGAGATCGATCGCCTGCTCGAGCTCTCCGACGTCGGGCTGTGCCTGGACACCGGACACCTGCTGCTCGGGCGCGGCGATCCGGTGCGGGCGATCCGCGAATGGGCGGCGCGCATCAACCAGGTGCACCTGAAGGACGCCCGGCGGGCCATCCTCGAGCAGATCGTGGCCGACGCGGCGCCCGTGCAGGAGATCTGGCGCCGGCGCGCGTTCTGCCCGCTCGGGGAAGGCGATATCCCGATCGTCGACGTGCTCGGAGCGCTGACGGACATCGGGTACGCGGGATGGCTGGTGGTCGAGCAGGACGTCCTGCCCGACCCCGATCACCCGGAGCGGCCGGCCGAGGAGCAGCGCCGCAACCGCGAGTACCTGCGCGCGCACGGGCTGTGAGGTGAACGGCGAGCCGGTCCGCATCGGCTTGGTCGGCGCCGGCCGGATGGGCCGCACCCATCTGAGCGCGCTCGGGCGGGCGGATGGGCTGACCGTGGCAGCGATCGTCGAGCCGGTGGCGGCGATGCGCGATTCGCTGGCCGCTCGGGGTCATCGCGCGTATGCCACCGTCGACGCGCTGCTCCACGACGGCGGCATCGACGCGGTGTTGATCGCGGCGCCGTCGGACCTGCACCTTTCGCTCGTGCAGACGTTCGCGGCGGCTCGTGTCCCGATGCTGTGCGAGAAGCCGGTCGGCGTCAGCGCCACCGAGGCAATCGAGGCCGCGGCCGTCGTGCTGGAAGCCGGGGTCGTGTTCCAGGTCGGCTATTGGCGGCGGTTCGTGCCCGAACTGCGCGCGCTTCGGGAGCGGATCGCGGCCGGCCGCCTCGGGGAGATCGTCCAGGTCTCCTGCCTGCAGTGGGATGCCGAGCCGCCCTCGCCGCAGTTCCGCGCGCACAGCGGCGGCATCGCGGTCGACATGGGCGTCCACGAGTTCGACCAGACGCGGTGGCTGACCGGGCAGGACGTGGCGTGGGTGTCCGCAGCACGCGGCACGGGCGGTTCGGAGGCGGCGCGCGACCCCGACGTGGCGGTCATCCTGGCCCAGCTCGAAGGCGGCGCGGCGGCCACGGTATCGCTGGGCCGCACCTTCCCGCATGGCGACTGCTGCTGGATCGAGGTGTTCGGGAGCGCCGGCTACGAGCGGATCCCGTTCATGTGGGAGGAGGCCGGTCAGCGCGTATTCAAGGCCGCGCTCGTCGCGCAGGCAGAGGCGTTCGCAGCCAGCGTGCGAGGCGCTGCGCTCACCGGTGCCGGGGCCGAGGACGCGATCGCCGCGCTGACCGCGGCCGAGCTGGCCGGGGACGCGCTGCTCGACGGGCAGCCGCGCGAGATTCCGACGAGGCTCGGCGCGTGAACGACGGCGAGGTGGGCATCGGCCTCGTCGGCTACGGGACCATGGGCAAGGCCCACAGCTATGCCTACACGGCGGCGCCGCTGATCCGGTCGCTGCGCTGGCGGCCCCGACTGCGCGTGATCAGCGGGCGCAACGCGCCGTCGGTCGAGCGGGCCGCTCGCGACTTCGGCGCCGAGCGCTTCACGACCGACTGGCGCGAGGTGGTGGAGGCGCCCGACGTCGAGATCGTCGACATCTGCACCCCGCCGGGTGCGCACGCCGAGGTGATCGAGGCGGCGGCGCAGGCGGGCAAGGCGATCCTCTGTGAGAAGCCGCTGGCGGCCGATTGGGAGGACGGACGGCGAGCGGCGGACGCGGTGCGGCGCGCTGGAGTGAAGAACGCGATCGGCTTCAACTACCGCCGGCTGCCGGCTCTGTCGTTGATGAAGCAGCTGATCGGCGCCGGCCGGATCGGGACGGTGCGGCTGTGGCGCGGCAGCTGGCTCTCGGATGAGTTCGCCGATCCCGAGATCCCCTTCGACTGGCGCTTCGAGCGCCGGCAGGGCGCGAGCACGATCGCCGACCTTGGGGCGCACTTGATCGATCTCGCCGGGTGGATGGTCGGCCGGATCGATGCGGTCAGCGCGCAGTCGCAGACGTTCACCCGGTCGCGCCCCGACGGCGCCGGCGGCCAGCGCGAGGTCGAGGTCGACGACGCCTCCTCGGCGCTCCTGCGCTTCGCCTCCGGCGCGCTCGGCGTGTTCGAGGTCGGCAAGACGTGCGTGCGCCGGCCGTGCGACTTCACGCTCGAGTGCAACGGCGAGCGCGGCACGCTGCGCTTCGACTACGCCCGGCTCAACGAGCTCTGGTACGGGGACGGCGCGGATCCGCCGGAGCTCTACGGGATGCGCCGCATCCGGGCCGAGCACCCGCTGCACCCCGAGACGCGCGGGTGGTGGCCGATCGGACAGGGGATCGGCTACGGCGCGAGCTTCGTCAACCAGGTAGCCGACCTGCTCGAGCAGTGGCCGGACGGGACCTGGGAGCCCGACTTCGCCACCGGCCTGGAGGTGCAGGCCGGCTGCGAGGCGATCGAGCGCGCCGCGGCCGAGCGCCGCTGGGTGGCGCTGGACGAGGTCCGGAGCGGTCTGGCGCCGGCGTAGCCGCGGGGCACACCAACACCTCGATCGAGCCGCTTCAGTCCGCCTGGGCCTCTTCCTCGGGCTCCTCGTACCAGCGCACGCGCTCGCCGACCTTGGCCCGCCACCGCCACTTCGAGGTCTTGGGGGCGGAGTCGATGGTCTCCCACAGGCGATTGAGTCGCGCGTCGATGATCGCGCGCTCGCGGTCGGCCAGGGGGGATCCGGGCAGGTCGGCCTGGCAGCGCTCGATCGTCCCCTTGCAGGTTCGCCACAGCCCCCAGTCGCGGGCGCACAGCTCCGCGATCACCTCGCCCTCGATGCCGGCGGGGTCGATCTCGTGGTGGTAGCAGAGGTTGTAGATGTCGCGCTGGTCGCGCTCGTTCAGCTCGACGATCTGGAGCTTGGTGAGGAGCAGCTCGGCGAGCGGGACGGTGAGCGGCTCGCGCTCCAGGCGCTCGGCGATCGGGATCTCGTGACACATCGAGAAAGAGCCCACGAACACGTCGACCTTGCGGCGGTTCTCGACATCGACGTAGATCTGCCGGTGGGCGCCGTGGAAGGCGTTGAACACCTCGTCCTCGACGTAGCCCAGCGTCTGGAACAGCTCGAGGACGGCGCGCTTGGAACCTTTGGGAGTGACGAGGTCGATGTCGCGTATCTCGCGCGGCAGGAGCGGCTTGGCGTCGGGCGCCTGGAGGAAGACCGCGACGCCGCCGAGCAGCCGCAGGACGAGGCCCTGCATGCGGGCGGCATCGACCACCCGCCGGCCTTCGGCAACCGGGTCGGCGAGCGCTAGGTTGGCGTCAGGCGATGTGGTGCCCATTCATCCGGCGGTCAGGAGGAAGTCAAGGTAGCTTCCATCCTCGGCGATGTCCACCACCGCTCCGCGCAGCAGGTCGGCGGTGTAGTCGCTGCCCGGATTGAGACACAGCGTCTTGCCGATCTTCTGAGCCCCGCGCGACTCGTGGATGTGGCCGTGCAGCCCGACCACCGGCTGGTAGCGGTTGATCGCCTCGCGGACGGCGTGGCTGCCGACCGGGACGAAGCTGGGCCGTCCCCCGCGGATGACCGGCTTGAGGGTCTCGTCGAGCTCGGGTGCCGTGTCGAGTCCCGAGCCGTAGGGCGGGCAGTGGAAGTTGATCACGCACGGCTGGCCGGGCGGGACCTGGTCCAGGATCGCGGCGATGCGCGCGCCCAGCTCCTCCTCTTCGTATTCCCGTTCCGTGTTCCATGGGGTGGGGGTGACGTCGCCGAGGCTGGCCAGCAGCACCGGCCCGAGCTCGCACAGCTCGGCCTCCGGGCACTCGATCCGCTCGGCCTCCTTGAGCACGGCGTCGATCTCGATCGGATCGTCGTTGCCCGGCGTGATGATGCACCGCACGCTGCTGTCGAGGCGCTCGGCGGCCAGCTCGCACCAGCGCTCGATCTGGGCGACGATCTCCTCGCGGAACAGCTGGTCGACCTTGCCCGGGTCGGCCTCTAGCTCGGCGATCTCCTCCGGTTCCATCTGCACCGGGTAGAAGCCGAGCTTGTTGATCTCGGCGTCGAGGCGTTCGCGTTCGGTCGCCGGCAGGGTGACCTGCTCCCCCTTGACGGTGGCGCTGAGCGTTCCGTTGTCGGCGACGATCGGGACGAGGCCCTTGCCGGCGACGTCGCCGCCGAGCACGAGCGCGTCGGCCTCGTAGATCTTCGCGGCGGCCAGGAACTTGCGAAAGCAGCGCTCGGATCCGTGGACGTCCGTGGCGAAGTAGATCCGCAGCGCCCGCTGCCTGCGCCCCTTGTCCCGGCCGAACATCCGCTACTCGGGTGGGAGCTCGCGCATCGCCATGCTCAGGTCGAGCGAGTTCTGCCGTTTGCGCATCCCGCGCGCGATCCCGTAGATGACCGGGCCGGCCGCCAGCACGACCACCAGCGCGGTGACCGACTCGAAGCTGAACTTGCCGTACTGGTCCTGGTGGGCGATGACCTCGATCACGGTAAACGTCGCGAGCGCGGTTGTCGCGGCGCCGAACCACGTGACGACCGGCAACCCGGCCCACCGGTCGACGCCGGCCTGTCCCGCGCGCGTGACCAGCTCGGGACGGCGGTGGGCCAGGAAGGTGGCGGCGACGCCGCCGGCGAGCAGGATCAGCGCGAAGAACAGCGCTTCCAGGGCGACGATGTTCGAGATGTTGACGAACGCGAGCAGCAGGCAGAACAGGATGCTCACGATCAGCACGATCACGATCGCGGTGGTTGGCGCGTGGTTGCGCTCGCTGACCTGGGCGACCCGCACCGGGAGGAGGCGGTCGAAGGCGAGCGCGAACAGGACGCGCGTGGTGCAGGCCAGGAAGGCGATGTTGACCGCCACCGCGGCCAGGGGGATGGTCGTCGCGAGCAGGATCTTCGAGATCGGGTCGCCCGACAGGGCCAGCCCGTAGCCGAGCCCGCCGGCCGAGGACTGGAGGCTCGTGATCTTGGCGTAGGTGGTCGGGTCGCTGTTGCCGAGGTTGGCCTGGGCCTGCATGAAGTGAAGCCCGGCGGTGTGGCGCAGCAGGGCCCAGACGCCGACCCACACGACGACCAGCAGCCCGATGCTGATCGCGGACGCGTACAGGTAGGTGCGCGCCGGCCTTCGCAGCTCGCCGCCGACGTAGTAGGAGTACAGGACGCCGTTGTAGTTGACGACCATGAACGGGATCGTGGCGATCATCGCGCCGATCGAGGCGCCGAACACGACGCCCGAGGACTTGGCGGCCGAGATCACGTCCTGGTAGGCGTTCGGATGGCTGCTGTAGCGCGCGAAGGCGTTGACGAACGCGGTGTGCGAGTGATCGGCCAGCAGCAGGGCCAGGACCAGGAAGGCCAGCAGCTGGAGGACGATGAACGCGATGATGATCTGCGCCACGCGCTTGAGCGAGAAGAACGAGAGCGCGGCCACGACGAGCATCACGCCGACGCTGATGGCGGCGATCGCGCCCTTGCTGCCCACGTGGTTGGCCGCGTTGGCGATGCCGTGGCTGCTGAAGGCGGCGCCGAGGCCGGTCAGCATGAACGGCGTATACGCCGCGAAGAAGTGCGCGTTGGTGGCGAGCACGTAGGTGAACACCACGGCCAGGCCGATGCCGGCCATCGAGCCCGCCACCGGGGAGACGATGCGCGACAGGAACACGTACTCGCCACCCGCGCGCGGGATCGCCTCGACCAGATAGCGGTAGGCGAACATCGCGACGAACCAGATGAACGCGCCGGCCAGCAGCGGCAGATAGAACTCGACCCCGCTGAAGTCGGTCAGGCCGGCGTTGAAGTTGATGAACGTGTCGGGCAGCGCCACCGAGGCCAGCGCGATGCCGGTCGCCGCCAGGATGCCCAGCTCGCGCACCAGGCCCGACGCCTGGCGGGTGAATAGGCCGGCGGTCGGCCGGGCTCCGGTCTGCACGCCGGTCGCCGCACCAGTGACGCTGCTCATGTCCTCCGCCCTCCGATCGTGCTCGTCGCTGCGCTCGCTTGTGCCTGGGCGGCCCCTCGTCCACGGGTCGTGCGGCGGTGCGCCCACCCGGTTGTGGAACGTTCCAGACGACGGGGCGGACGCTACCAGCGGCTTGTGTCAATTGCAACCCTGGCGGGACGTCCTCGCCGACCCCTGGCGGGACGTTGTCGGCCAGCCCGCGACCCCGGCCGCTTACGGGGGTGTGGCGAAAAAGGTCGGCATATGCGACCAAATCCGCCACGCCAACTGTGTGGTGACGGGCGAGAGGCTTATCCGATGCGTTGGAGGAAGCCCGTAAGGCCGGCGAAAAATGCGTTCCGGGGGTACGCCGCGACCGGGTCGTTGTGCGCGTACGTCGAAGCCCGGTTGATCAGGAGCAGGTTGCCGGCGGGGATGCCGGACTGGGCGGCCAGCGCGCGGGCATCGAGGAGGACGCCGGCGCCACCGAGGCGGGCGCCGAAGGCGTAGATCAACAGCCGGTGGGGCAAGTGGCGGCCCATGGTGGCGCGGAGGCCGAGCACCGACTGCGCCGGGTTGGGGGTGCCGTTGCCGACGGCGCTGGAGTCGATGGTCAGCCGCTGCGGGAAGTACCACTCGGAGCCGTCCGCGTCCGACACGCCGAAGCCGGAGAGCATGCGGGCAAAGCGGGTGATCGGCGTCAGGGCGCCGGCGCCATCCCAGCCGTGCAGCGGGCCGGTGGGCGAGACGCCGCGGCCGAGATGGGCCTGGGCGGCGAGCAGGGCGGCGGGTGAGGTGCCGACGTTCAGCGCGTAGCCGAACTGCGCGAGGTTGGTCACCGGGACCGAGGGGGTGAGATGGAACGCGCTCAGCAGGCCTGAGCTCTGGCCGACCGAGGCGCTGTCGGGATCGATCAGGGCGGCGAGTGATCCGGTGGCGCTGAACAGGCCGGCGAACGGGGCGGGGATGCCGCCGAAGCTGAGCCACGGCGAGGCCGCCGGGGAATAGAGCGCGTGGAGCTCGGATCGGGCGGTGCCGGCGCCGATCGACGGGAAGCTACCGCCGTCGATGTAGACCAGCCCGGCCAGATCGTCGGCGCCGGCGTGGCCGCCGAAGTTCCAGGTGGCGTAGGCGGTGACCACGGCGCCGCCCAGCGAATGGCCGCCGAGCACGACGCGGCCGCCGAGTCGCCGCGCGGCGGAGATCACCGCGTGGAGATCCTCGACCGCGACCCGCATCCCCCACCCCTTGGCGAACCACAGCTGCGGGTTCGGGAGCGGCTGAATGTGGGGACCCGAGTAAGCCCCCGGGATCAGCCAGCCCAGGTAGTAGTCGAACACCTCAGTTGCGGTGGCCTGGCCGGCCTTGGCTTCGTCAAGCACCGACTGGTCCTCGAGCAGGTTCTCCCGGCGCTCGACCGCCCACACCTGCCATCCGGGCATCCGCGACACGATCCACCGGGCCAGCGGGACGAAGTACGCCGCGCCGGCCGAGGTGCCGGGCTCGAGCACGAGCACGTTGCGGGCCGAGCGCGGCCCGACCTTGATCACGCCGACCCGGTCGAGCTGTGCCGGGGTGCCGGCTGAACGGAAGCCGCGCATCCAGTGGACATGAAGGGGGGAGTCGGCGCGGCCGGCGGAGGCGGCGCGGACGGATGTGGCGGCGCGGGCGGACGTGGCGGCGGCCGAGAGGACCAGCCCGACCAACACCAGGAGCCGCATCACCCGGGCCACGGGCGCACAGTAGCCTGTCGCGGCGGATGCGCGCGCTCGTGTCAAAGCAGTCGGCCCCGTTCGCCGAGCTCGCCGAGGTACCCGACCCGACGCCGCGGCCGGACGAGGCGCTCGTCGAGGTCAAGGCGTTCAGCCTCAACCGGGGCGAGACGCGCCGGCTGGAAACGCTCGAGCCGGGCACGCTGACGGGGTGGGATCTCGCGGGTACCGTGAAACAGCCGGCCGGCGACGGTGGCCCGGCCGAGGGGGCGCGCGTGGTCGGACTGGTGAATCCGGGTGCCTGGGCGGAGCTGGTCGCGGTCAAGCTCGAGCACCTGGCCGAGCTTCCTGACGGCATCACCCTGGAGCAGGCAGCGGCGCTACCGGTGGCCGGGCTGACCGCGCTCCGGGCGCTCGAGATCGCCGGTTTCGTACTCCACAAGCGTGTGCTCATCACGGGCGCGAGCGGCGGGGTCGGGCGGTTCGCCATCCAGCTGGCCAAGCTGGCCGGCGCGCACGTGACCGGGATCTCGCGCCGCACCGAGGGCCTGAAGGAGCTCGGGGCCGACGAGCTGAGACCCGAGATCGACCTCGAGGGACCGCTCTACGACGCGGTGATCGACGGGGTCGGCGGCCCGGTCCTCGGAGCCGCCATCCAGCGCGTCGCCCCCGGCGGGACGATCGTCAGCTTCGCCTCCACGGTGACCGAACCGGTCTCGTACCCCAGCCGGGAGCTGTTCGCCCGCGCCCCAGGTGCCCGCCTCTACGGCTTCTACGTGTTCGCCGAGCTCGCCCACACCCGCAGCGGCAGCGCCGACCTGAGGCGACTGGCGGATCTGGTGGCCGAACACCGTCTCGATCCCCAGATCGACCTGACGCTGTCGTGGCGCGAGGCCGGGAGCGCGATCGAGGCGCTGCTCGACCGGCGCGTGAACGGCAAGGCCGTCCTCACCGTGGACTGAGGTCCCGCGCCCTCACCGTCAGCCGGTTGCCGGCGCGCAGCGCAGCGCCGGGACCGGCCGCGGCGTCGGGGCTGGTGTCGACGGACAGGTACGAGTACGTCCCCGGATAGCCGTCATCGGCCACCATGCCCTGGCACCCGTCGCGCAGGTCCTCGCAGTCGAACACCGATCCGTCGTGCAGGTGGATGTCGAGCCGCGACCAGTAGTAGAACGAGAACGCGTTGCCGTCGTGATTCGGATCGACACCCGCCTCGATCGGATCATCGCGCCACCGCTCGGTCAACAGCCGCGCATCCGCACTCGGATCGCCCTTCAGGTACTTGTCGAACCAGGCGGTCGTGTACCAGGCGATCAGGTCCGCGCCGCGCAGCGAGGCGCCGAAGGCCTGGTTGGGGATGAAGCTGAAGTCCAGGTGCGAGCCGCCGCGGATGATGATCTCGCCGGTGTCGACGCCGGCCTTCGAGTAGTTGAGAGACCAGGTGGACTTGGCGTTCGGATCCGGCAACGATGTGTTCGGCGCCGGCGGGAGCCCGTAATCGGCGGACATCCCAAGCGCCGGCTTGGTGATCGGCACGACGGTGCGGTCGGCGGGAGTAGAGGGGCAGCCCGACTCGCCGATCGTCTGCGCCGGAGCGCCCGGTGCGGCTCCCGGCACGGGGGCGTCGTTCGGGCCGGGTCCGCCCAGGTCATCCCAGGCGACGATCGTCTTGACCCGCGGATCCCACTGCCCGACGTAGGACACGCCCGCGGCGCCGTAGGAGTGTCCGGCCAGACCGACGCCGGCGCCCGCATCGATTAGCTGCCAGAAGGGGTTGTACGCGGCGTCGAGCCCGGCCGCGACCCGGGCGTTCTGCTTGGCCGCGTGGCTCGTACCGGTGGAGCAACTCGGGACCGGCTCGTACGGCTCCGAAGGGGTCGACAACAGGAAGTCGATCGCGTCCTCGGTGCCGTCGTAGAACGGCGTGCCGGTCGACTGGGCCGGCACGCCCTCGTTCTGGTCCGGCGTCTGGCCGAAGGTGTCCGACTGTCCCTGCCCCTGAGGGTCGAAGGTCAACACCACATATCCCGCCTTGGCCAGCGCCTGGGCGGCGTACCAGTACATGTTCTCGTCGGCCTGCACCGAGCCGTCCGTGATCACGATCCCGGGCCGCCGGGCGGAGCCGGCCACGGTGGCCCACACATGACCGGAGATCGTGGCGCCGTCCCGCGCGGTGAACAGCACCGGACGGACGAGCCCGTCGCCGTGGGACGCCCAGTTGTTCAGTCGGATGTCGCCGGCGCACCCGTTGCCGAGGTTCCAGCACAGATCGTCGGTGAAGAAGCGGCCCGGGTCGGCGGCCTCCATCGCGAGCGCCTGCGCTGTGGAGGCGGCGCTGTCGGCGGCCAGCTCAGTCTGGTACTGCGGTGTGTCATACACGGCCTGGCGTTGCTGGGTGATCGAGAAGTTCTGCGCCTCGACGACCGGGTTGAACGTGCTCGGCGGAGTCGCGGCGGCGGGCACCGCGTGCGCGCCGAGGACGGCGAGCGTCGCGACAACCCCTGCCCGGAGCCGGAACATGCGCCGTAAGCTGCCCGTCGGGCGGGTCGGCCAATCCGTCATCCGGCACGGTTCTTGCCGAGGTGGCTGTGCAAGCGCACAATGCGGGGCATGGAGGCGCCGACCCGCGGCGAGGTGGTCCGGCGGATCGTCGACCGCTCGGATCGTCGACCGCTCTGATCCCGAGCGCTTCACCGACCGCGTCCTCGATGGCGAGCACGCCGAGCTCGCCCGCACCCTGGATCAATTAATCAAGAACAACTTCGAAAAGGGCCGGGTGGCGGCGGCGCTCCCGGTTCACCGCAACACGCTGCGCGACCGGATCGCGCGGATCTCCGAGCTGACGGGCGTCGACCTGGACAGTGCCGAGGGACGTGCCCTGGCCTGGCTGGCCTGGCGAGCACGTGTTTTCAGTTGATTAGGCGAACCCCACAGGCGGGCGCGGGTCGATTAGATTTTGCCCTGACAAACCTCTAGGAGGAGGACGCATGAGGAAGTACAAGAGGCCGCTCTGGGCGGCCGTCGCCGTTGCCATGGCGTTCGCCGTGGCGGCGTGCGGAAGCTCGGGCTCCAGTTCGTCCTCGACGTCATCGGCGGCATCCTCGTCGTCAACGACGTCGGGCGGGACCTCGAGTGGCAAGACCGGCGGTACCGCGACGCTCGTCGAGGGCACCTTCCCGCAGTCGCTTGACCCGTCGATCGACTTCACCACGCAGGGCGCCGAGGTGCACTGGCTGACGCACCTGGGTGCCTATTCGTTCGCGCACGCATCTGGGGCGGCGGGAACGCAGATCATCCCGTCGATCGCCACCCATCTGCCGACCATCACCGACGGCGGCAAGACATACACGTTCACGATCCGGTCGGGGTTGAAGTACCCGGACGGCACGCCCGTCAAGGCCTCCGACTTCACGTATTCGTTCGAGCGGGCGCTGAAGCTCGGATGGAGCGCGGCGAGCTTCCTGACCAGCACGACCGTCGGCGCAGCGGACTACGCCAAGGGAAAGGCGAAGTCGGTGTCTGGCATCTCGGCCAACGACTCCACCGGCACCGTGACGATCCACCTGATCAAGCCCTACGGCGCGTTCGTCGACGTGCTCGCGGTCGGCGGGGCCATCCCGTTCATGCCGGCGGCATCGACGCCGATGAAGCCCGAGCCGAACACCCCGCCGGAGGGCTTCGGGCCGTACGTGATCAAAAACGTCCAGCCGAATGTCGGCTTCGACGTCGACATCAACCCGAGCTACGCCTCGCAGGCGATCCCGGGGATCCCGACCGGGCACATGAACATCCATGTGAGCGTCCAGTCGAACACCACGACCGAGGCCTCGATGGTGCTGAACAACTCGGCGGACATGTTCGACTGGGGCGACACGATCCCGCCGGCGCTGATCCAGCAGATCAGCGGGCTGAGCGACCGGTACAAGGCGGTTCAGACCAACAAGACGTTCTACTGGTTCCTGAACACGACCCAGAAGCCGTTCACCAGCCTGGAGGCCCGCCAGGCGGTGGCGATCGCGGTCGACCGGCCGGCGCTGGCCCGCCTGGGCAGCGGCTCACTGGTCCCGGCCTGCTACCTGCTCCCGCCGGCGATGACGGGGCATCCGACGCAGCCCTGCCCGTCCGGGGATGTGAACTCCTCTCCGGACGTGGCCAAGGCCAAGCAGATGGTGCAGCAGTCCGGTATGGCCGGCACGGCGGTCACCGTCTGGGCCGAGAACCGGCAGCCGCGTCTGCAGTATGCGGAGAACTACGCCGCCACGCTCAACGCGATCGGATTCAAGGCCACGCTCAAGACGATCGCCGACGCGGAGTACTTCTCGACGATCGAGACCCTGAAGAACCATCCGCAGACGGGCTTCGCGGACTGGCAGCAGGATTTCCCCAACCCGACCGACTTCTACCAGAACCTGGTCGACGCGAACGCGATCCTGCCGGTGGGGAACTCGAACTACGAGGAGGTCAACGACCCGCACATCCAGTCGGAGTTGGCGAGCCTGTACCCGGTGCCGGCCAGTCAGATCGCCACCGTGGCATCGAAGTGGGCCGCGCTTGACTACTACGTCGCCAAGCAGGCCTACGTGGTGCCCTTCGGCTACCAGTCCTCGCCTGAGTTCGTCTCTAACAAGATCAACTTCGGCGCGCTGGTGTTCAGCCCACTACAGGGCCCCGACCTCAGCTCGCTGCAGCCGAAGTAATCGACGGGTCGGCGGCCCGGGATCTGTTCGACCCCGGGCCGCCGTCCCCGCGTTAGGCTTAACACCTCGCCATGAGCACCGTCACCGGCACCGAAGTCCCCGTCGAGTCGTCTGCGTGGGACGCCGGCGAGGAGCTGCCGCCCGGCCTCGGCCCCTACCAACTGGCCTGGCGCCGCCTGAAGCGCAACAAGGTCGCGCTGGCCTTCGGCGGACTGTTCCTGGCCATCGTGATCGTCTGCCTGCTCGCGCCGGTGTACGCGAACGACATCGCGCACACCGGGCCTAACGACGAGCACGTCGACACTGCCCTGAACCAGTTCGGCCTGCCGATCGGGCCGACCTGGCACGCCAAGTTCTTCCTCGGTGCCGACAACACCGGTCGTGATGTGGCGGTCCGACTGCTCTACGGCGGGCGCAACTCGCTTCAGATCGGAGCCGAGGCCACGATCATCACGATCATCATGGCCACCTTGCTGGGCATCTTCGCCGGGTATTTCCGCGGCCCGGCCGACGGGCTCATATCCCGGGCCTTCGAGCTGATCTGGGCCTACCCGGTCTACCTGCTGGGGATTGCGCTAGGCGTCGTGCTGGCGATCAGCGGGATCAACATCGGCCCCATCCACCTCAGCGGCAACTCGCTGCAGATCCCCGCGATCATCATCGGGATCATCTACATCCCATATGTGGGCAAGGCGGTCCGGGGACAGGTGCTCGGCTTACGCGAGCGCGAGTTCGTCGACGCCGCCCGACAACAGGGCCTCGGCCACTTCCGGATCATGTACGGCGAGATCCTCCCCAACGTGGCCTCGACGATCATTGTGTTCATCCCGCTGATCATGGCCAACGCGATCCTGACCGAGGCGGGCCTGTCGTTCCTGGGTGCCGGCGTGCGCCCACCCAACCCGTCCTGGGGCACGATGATCAGCGAGGGGATCGGCCTGCTGCCCGCCGCCGTGCACACCATGCTCGTGCCGGGGATCATGCTCGTCCTCTGCGTGCTGGGGATCAACGTGTTCGGCGACGGCGTGCGCGACGCGCTCGACCCCCGGGCCAAGATCCGCATCGAGCACTGAGGGAGCACTGATGGGGCGCTTCGTCTTCCGCCGGACGCTATCGATGATCGGGGTTCTGTTCGCGATCTCCGTCCTGACCTTCCTGATCTTCCAGGCAATCCCGAACCCGGCCCTCCGGGTGGCCGGACGCTTCCCTACCCCCGCGACGCTTGCGCACATAAACCAGCAGTGGGGATTCGACAAGCCGATCTACGTCCAGTACCTGAAGACGATGAAGCTGATCTTCACCGGCCAGGTGATCTCCTACACCCAGCAGTTGAACGTGGTTGACCAGATCTGGGCGTACCTGCCGGTCACCCTGTCGCTGGCCATCGGCGCCGGCATCATCTGGCTGTCGATGGGGATCGTGTTCGGACTGCTGAGCGCCTGGCGGGCCGGCCGCTGGCTCGACCGTAGTTTGACCGTGCTGTCGATGATCGGCGTGTCGATGCCGGTGTTCTTCCTCGGCGCGGTGATGTCGTACTACGTCGGGTTCAAGCTGGGCTGGCTGCCCGCATCGGGCTACGTGAAATTCACGACCTCCCCGACGCAGTGGTTCACGCACCTGATCATGCCGTGGCTCGCACTGTCGGTGCTGTTCATCGGCGTGTACTCGCGCGTCCTGCGTTCCACAATCCTGGACACGCTCAACGACGACTACGTGAGGACGGCGAAGGCCAAGGGGCTGAACGAGCGCCAGGTGATGGTTCGCCACGTGCTCCGCAACAGCATGATCCCGATCATCACGCTCTTCGGACTCGACTTCGCCGCGGTGATCGGCGGCGGAGCGATCCTGACCGAGACCGTCTTCAACCTGCATGGCGTGGGTCAGTACGCCGCCCAGTCGGTGCAGGCGCTCGACATCCCTCCGGTGCTCGTGATCACCCTCTTCGGCGCGTTCGTGGTCGTCTTCATCGGCGCGGTGGTCGACGTCTTCTACGCGGTGCTCGATCCGCGGATCCGCCTGTGAGCGCGGGCAACCAGGCCGCGCCGGCCCCCCCGGCGCCGGGGCCGGGCGGCGGACACCTGCTCGACGTGCAGGATCTGCGGGTCTCGTTCCGCACCGAGGACGGAGTCGTGCAGGCGGTCGACGGCGTGTCGTTCGCGATCGACCGGGGCGAGGTGGTGGCGATCGTCGGTGAGTCCGGATCGGGCAAGTCGGTGACCGCCATGACGCTGATGGGTCTCACGCGCGGACCGAACGCCAGCTTCGAGGGCCGGGCGCTGTTCGACGGCCGCGATGTGGTCACCGCCTCCGAGGACGAACTGCGCAAGATCCGCGGCGCTCAGATCGCGATGGTCTTCCAGGACCCGATGGCCTCGCTGAACCCGGTGTACCGCGTCGGCAAGCAGATCGCCGAGCAGATCCGCCAGCACGAGCCCGACACGAGCAAGGTCGAGGCCCTCGACCGCTCCGTCGAGCTGATGGAGCGCGTCGGGATCCCCCACGCGCGCGAGCGCGCCCGCGCCTACCCGCACCAATTCTCGGGTGGTATGCGCCAACGGGTGATGATCGCGATGGCGCTGGCCAACTCCCCGAAGCTGCTGATCGCCGACGAGCCCACCACGGCGCTCGACGTCACGATCCAGGCGCAGATCCTCGACCAGCTCCGTCACCTGCGCACCGAGACCGACTCCGCGATCATCCTGGTCACCCACGACCTCGGCGTGGTGGCCGACATCGCCGACCGGATCGTCGTCATGTACGCCGGGCGCGTGGTCGAGCAGGGGACCCTCGATGAGATCTTCTACGACCCCCAGCACCCCTACACCTGGGGGCTGTTGGGCTCGATCACCCGCGTCGACCGCGACCGCTCGCAGCGGCTGCCCGCGATCCCCGGGCTTCCGCCGTCGCTCCTGCGCCCGCCCAAGGGGTGCCACTTCCGTCCTCGCTGCCCGCACGCGTTCGATCGCTGCACCGACGTGCCCGAGCTCGCCGCGCGGCTGAGCGATGCGCCGGCGCACCTCGATCGGTGCTGGCTCGAGCCCGAGCGCAAGCGCAAGCTCCGCATGGTTGGCGACCAGATCGGGCTGGCCAGCGAGGAGACGGTGATCTCGTGAGCGTCGAGGTCGAGCCGCGGGAGGACGAACCGCGGGCGCCGGACGGCGTGCCGCTGCTCCAGGTCGAGCACCTCCGGGTGCTGTTCCCGGTCAAGTCGGGCGCGGTGATCGCCCGCACGGTCGGGCATGTCCATGCCGTCGACGACGTGTCGTTCGAGCTGCGCGAGGGCGAGACACTGGGAATCGTCGGAGAATCCGGCTGCGGTAAGACCACCCTGATCCGCACCCTGGTGCGGCTGATCGACGCCACCTCCGGCGCCATCCGCTACCGCGGCGACGACATCACCAAATCCGGCCGCAAGGAGCTCGAGCCGATCCGGCGCCAGATGCAGATGGTCTTCCAGGATCCCCAGTCATCGCTGAACCCGCGCAAGCGCGTGGCGCAGATCCTGGCCACGCCCCTGAAGATCCGCGACGTGCCGAAGGAGCGGTTCGACGCCGAGTCGCGCGACCTGCTCGACAAGGTTGGGCTCCACGCCGAGCACCTGGGCCGGTTCCCGCACGAGTTCTCAGGCGGTCAGCGGCAGCGCATCGGGATCGCCCGGGCGCTGGCGCTCGAGCCCAGGCTGATGATGCTGGACGAGCCCGTGTCGGCGCTCGACGTGTCGATCCAGGCCCAGGTGATCAACCTGCTGGGCGAGCTTCAGGACGAATTCCACCTGTCCTACGTGTTCGTGGCTCACGACCTGAGCGTGGTGCGCCACGTCTCGGACCGGATCATGGTGATGTATCTCGGCAAGCTGGTCGAGGTCTCGCCCGCCGAGGAGCTCTACGACAAGCCGATCCACCCCTACACCTCGGCGCTGCTCGGCGCGATCCCGATTCCCGATCCGAAAGAGAACCGGGCGCGCGAGCGTCCGATCGTCGGCGGCGAGCCGCCCAACCCGATCAACCCGCCGCCGGGGTGCCGCTTCCACACCCGGTGCCCCCGCGCGACCGAGATCTGCCGGACGGTGGAGCCGCAGCTCACCGAGTACGCCGGTGGGCACACGGCCGCCTGCCACCATCCTCAGAACGTCAGCGCGGCCGAGGTCGCCGCCGCGACCCGCTCGCCGGACAGCCCGCTCAGCTCCGGCGAAGAACGCCCCGACGCCGGCTAAGGGGTCGGCGCTCAGAACTAAGGGGTGGAGGGGCCGAACTGGCTCCGTTCTCCCGATGTCGAGACGCCCCTCTCAGTTCATCCTGATCGCAGTGGTCAACCAGGATTCCACCGAGAGGGAAGAAGAATGCACCCCACCATCACCCAGGCAGTCGCCCAGCACGAGATCGCAGATGCCAGGCGGACCGCGGACGAATTCCGACTCGCAGCCCAGGGCCGTTCACATTCCGTCAGGCGTCGACGGTTCTGGCGATACTTCGTACATGCGCGCGCGGGTCACCTCAAGTCGCTTCGTCGGGCGCCACGGGGAACTCGCGGAGCTGGAGCGAGCCTCTAATGAAGCAGCCGAGCAGCGCCCGACCGTGGTGCTGCTCGGCGGCGAGTCCGGCGTCGGGAAGACTCGGCTGGTCCGCGAGTTCGAGGACCGCATTGCCGACGATGCGCTGGTCCTGCGAGGCGAGGCGGTCGAGGAAGCCGACGGCGAGCTCCCGTACGCGCCGCTGATCGGGGCGCTCCGGCCGCTCGTGCGCGCTCGCAATCCGGCGTTCGACGCGCTCGCGCGCGGCACCCGAGCGCAGCTCGCGGCCCTCCTGCCCGGGATCGACGAAGACCCGGCGCCGCCCGAGCGCAACGATCCCTCGGCCCAGCTGCGCCTGTTCGAAGGGCTGCTCGAGCTGATCGACCGGCTCAGCGAGGAGCGCGTCGTGGTCCTCACGCTCGAGGACCTGCACTGGGCGGATCGCTCGACCCGGACGTTCGTAGATTTCCTGGCCCGCAGCCTGCGGCGCGAGCGGGTCATGCTCCTGCTCAGCTACCGGACCGACGAGATCCACCGCCGCCATCCGCTGCGCTCGTTGCTGTCCGAGCTCGAGCGCCTGGACCGGGTGCGGCGGGTCGAGCTCGCTCCGTTCGATCGAGTCGAGCTGACCGAGGCGCTCGCCGACATCCTGGGCGAGCCGCCGGCCGAGCAGCTCGTCGAGCGGCTCTACGTCCGCAGCGAGGGCAATCCGCTCTACACCGAGGAGCTGCTCGCCGCCGGTATGGACGGCCGCGGCGCCGCGCCCCAGTCCCTGCGGGACGCCTTCATGCTTCGGATCGAGCGGCTGTCGGATGACGCCCAGGCGGCGGCGCGGGCGATCGCCGCCGGCCGCGCGCTGGACGAGGTGACGATCTCGGAGGTGACCGGAATCGAACCGGACGCGCTGCACCATGCGCTCCGCGAGGCGGTGGCCGAGCAGATCCTGGTGGCCGGCGAGGACGGCCGGCTCAGCTTCCGCCATGCGCTGCTCCGGGAGGCCATGGTCGACGATCTTCTCCCGGGCGAGCGCTCAGAGCTCCACCTGGCGCTGGCGCGCGCGCTCGAGGAGCGGGCGGAGGTCGAGGGAGACCGCGGCCTCGAGCTCACCTCGGCCATCGCCCACCACTACGCCACAGCGGGAGACCAGCCGGCCGCCTTGCGAGCGGCCGTCCAGGCGGCGCTCGCCGCCCGCGAGGTGCATGCCTACGGGGACGCCGCCGAGATGGCCGAGCGCGCGTTGGAGTTGTGGCCGCGCGTGCCCGACGCCGCCGAGATGATCCCGCTTGACCACGTCGAGCTCCTGACATTGGCCGCCGACTCACTCTGGGCGGCCGACGATCGCTTGCGTGCGGAGACGCTGTTCCAGCGGGCACTCCACGAGCTCGACCCTGCGGCGGACCCGCGCCGATACTCCGCGGCGCTCGACGACCTCGCACGCATTCAGTGGACCCTCAACCGTGGGCCGGAGGCGGTCGAGACCGCCGAGCGGGCGCTCGCGCTGCTCCCGGCCGACGAGATCAGTGCCGAGCGCGCGTCGCTGCTGGCCTGGCTCGTCCGGGCCCGCCTGTTGCGCGGTCGTTACCGTGAGGCTCTCACCGAGGGCCGGGCGGCACTGGCAACCGCGCGGGGGGCGGGCGATCGGCGCTCGGAGAGCGAGATGCTCAACACGCTCGGCATGGCGGAGATCGCGCTCGGCGACACCGATGAAGGCGTGTCCTGCCTGCGCGCGGCGATCGACATCGCCACCGAGGACGACCAGCTCGGCCGCATGGAAGGGGCGTATGCGAACCTGGCTGACGCACTGAACCTGGCCGGTCGGACGCTCGAGGCGCTCGAGACCGCGAAGGAGGGCTTGGCTGCGTTCACCGCCCGGGGCGCGCGGGTGCCGGATTGGATTCTGTTCACGGCGTCGGATCTGTCGTTCGAGACCGGCGACTGGAAGGGCGCGCGTGAGTACCTGGACCAGGCGGGCACCCATCCGGCGGGTCGGCCACGCATCTTCCGGCTGGTGCGGGAGGTCGAGCTCGCGCTGGGCGTCGGCCAGGACGAGGATGCGCTGCGGGGCCTCGAGGCGCTGGAGCCGCTCGTGGCGCGCTCGTTCGAGCCCCAGTGGATTGGCGCGTTCGGGACGCTGAAGGCCGAGTGTTTTCGACGTCGCCGCGAGCTGGCCGACGCCCGCGCGGCCGTGGCGAGCGCGCTGGACCGGATCGAGCTGTGCACCGACGACGTTGCGCGGATCGCCCGCGTGACCGCCGCTGGGATGCGCGTGGAGGCGGACATCGCCCAGCGCGCGCGAGACCTACGCGAACGCGGTGACGAGCGCGACGCGCTGGCCCGAGCGCGGATCCACATGCAGCGGCTGCGCGCCGCGGCCGAGGAGGGCGGACCGGTGGAGCGCGCGTGGAAGGCCGTGGGCGCCGCCGAGCTGGCCCGCGCTCGTGGCCGCACCGACCCGAAGCTGTGGGTCGCCGCCGCCCGTGAGTGGGACGCGATCTCACGTCCGTTCCAGCGCGCGTTCGCATTGTGGCGGGCCACCGAGGCGCACGTCGACGCGGGCGACCGCACCGCGGCGTCCGAGACCGCTCAGGCTGCGCTCGAGCTCGCGCAGCGACTGGGCGCACGATGGCTGGTCGACGAGCTGACCGTGCTGGCACAGCGGGCGCGGCTAGGGCTGGGTGAGTCCGTGTCCGAGCGCGTCGGGGCGGAGGCGAACGGCGCCGGCGAGGACCCGTTCGGCCTCACCTCGCGCGAGCGTCAGGTGCTGGCGCTGCTCGCCGAGGGTGCCACCAACCGGCAGATCGGCGCGGCCCTGTTCATGGCCGAGAAGACGGCCAGCGTGCACGTCTCGCGGATCCTCAGCAAGCTTGGCGTGCGTAGCCGTACTCAAGCCGCGGCTGTGGCGCACCGGCTGCATCTGAGCTGAGCGGCTGCTCCTGGAGAGCCTCGCTCGCGACGAGCTCGAGCAGCGCGTCGACGAGCAGGGGGTCGAGCTGCGTCCCCGAGGCCGAGAGCAGCTCGGCTTCGGCCACGTCGTACGCGAGCGCCTTCCGGTACGGACGGTCGGTGCGCATCGCGTTCCAGGTGTCGCAGCACGAGATCATGCGGGCCTCGAGCGGAATGTGCTCGCCGGCGAGGCCGTCCGGGTAGCCGCCGCCGTCCCAGCGCTCGTGATGCGAGCGCACGATCATCCCGACCTGTCGCATGAAACCGCCGACACGGTCGAGCATCTTCTGCCCCTCGACGGTGTGCGTCTTGACGATCGTCCACTCGTGCGGCTCGAGCTTGCCGGGCTTGTTGATGATCTCCTTGGGGATGGCGATCTTGCCCACGTCGTGCAGCAGCGCGGCGAACTCGAGGTTGCGGCGGCGCTCGGCGGAGAGGTCCAGGTGCTCGGCGAGCTCGAGGGTGAGGGCCACGACGCTCTTGCAGTGCTCGCCGGTGTAGCCGTCGTCGGCTTCGATCACGTCGCCGAGGACGAGAGCGGTGCCACGGTAGGCGCTCGAGAGCTCGAGCATTCCCTCCAGACGACGGTTGCGCTCCCGGGCGAACAGCGCCATCAGACCGAGCAGAGGCACCATGGCCAGCGCCGCAAGCGGTGTCTTGTCGATGGCCTCGGCGGCGAGCAGGCCGGGAGCGGCCAGCGCCGCATCGATGCCGTAGACCCAGACCGAGTCAAACAGCGAGGCGAAGCCGGCTTCCCGTGTGATCGCGAAGCGGACCGCGGAGGCGGCCCAGTCGAGCAAGAACTGCGCGAGCAGCGCGGCGATCAGGAGCAGGGGACGGGCATCCTGCGGGCGAGTGTGGGCGATAGCCAACACCGCGACCGGACCGAGCGCGAACCACGAGTTGCTGAAGGCGCTCAGCAGCCGGCTCGGCCGGATCTTGCCGACGCGGATGTCGGGGGCCATCGAAATCATGAACGCGGCAACCACCGCGAGCGGGACGATCGCGGGCGGGGCCGCGAACACCAGCGGCACAAACGCGAGCTGGGTCGGAACGGTGAAGCCCAGCGGCGTGTCGAAGCGGATCCGCATGGACAGCGCCAGGACAAGCAGGCAGACGACGGCCGGGAGGACCGGGAACGAATCGGGATCTTGAATCGCCCAGATGGCGGCCACGGCGGCGAGGAGTCCCGCCGCCATGAGCACGCCCCCGAGGAGCTCCCGTCCGGTCATCCCCGATCCGGGCTGGCGCAGGGTCTGCTCGAGTAGCTGCTGATCTTCGAGGCTCGGATCGAATGACATGTCCAGGTGGTGATCGGCCGCGCGCGCGAGAGTCTTGACGCGCCGGTCGGGCAGGCGGACGAGATCACGCAGCTGCGTGAGACCGAACACAGTCGGTGTTCCAACGGGCGTCCAGGGCGGCCCGGGCCGCTCAAGGGACCGGCGCAGCGGTCGATCATCCCCCTGTCAAACCCGCTGAAAAGGGCAAACCCGGTGCGAGCCGGGGACGCAAAGCCAGAGGTCTCGACGCGAGTCGAGATAGCTCGGCCGCCAGCACCACCATGGAAGGTATGTGCTGTATGAAATACCGGAGCATCACCCGTCGCGCGGCCGGTTTGGCCGTGCTGTTCGCGGCGGTGGCCGCCGGCTCGGCTCAGGCAGCGACGCCGGCGACGACATCCGCGTGTAGCCAGCCCAGCTACACGTTCTCTCAACCGTTCTCCTCGCAGGGGGACTCCAACTGGTACACGCTCGCGCCCGGGCAGAACCTGGACGCGTTCACGGCGACCGGCTGGACCCTGACCGGGGGCGCCAAGCTCGTCACGACGACCTTGGCCGACGGCTCGGTCGGGACCGTGCTGGACCTCCCGGCCGGGGCGACTGCGGTCAGCCCGCCGATGTGCGTGGACTCGCAGTATCCGGACGCCCGCGTGACGATGCGACAGCTGGGCAACGGGCCCGCGATGCATGCGTACGTCGCCTACACGGGCGGCACGAGCGGGGGCCAGTCATCGGGCACGATCAATGGCAGCTCGACGTGGGGCGCCTCGCGGGCGTTTCAGCTGCACGCCGGCAGCCTGGCTGGCTGGCAGCAGGCTCAATACACGTTCGTAGGGGACAAGGGCGTAGCACAGCTCTACGACTTCTACGTAGATCCGCGCTGCGGCTGGTAGATGACAGGGGCTGAGTGGCGCGCCACCGGGGGCGCGCCGCTCGGACCGCTTTTCTCAGGCGCGGGCGAGCTTCTTGCCCGGGTTGAGCAAGCCCTTGGGATCGAAGGTCCGCTTGATCGCCTCGTGCAGGGCGATCGCCGGCGGCGCCCATTGGCGGGCGAGCTGACCGCCCTTGACGAGCCCGACGCCGTGCTCGCCCGACACCGATCCGCCCAGCTCGGCGGCGAGCGCAAACAGATCGTGGGCCGCCTCCTCGGCTCGCTCGAGCTCCGCCGGATCGTCCAGGTCGATCATGAACGTGGAGTGCAGGTTGCCGTCGCCGGCGTGGCCCCAGCTGCAGGCTTCGACGTCATGCCGACGGCCGATCTCGACCGTCTGCTCGATCGCCTGTTGGAGACGATCGACCGGAACGACGATGTCCTCGCTGACCTTGCCGCCGCGTTGCGCGGTGACCGCCAGTGACGCGCCGTCCCGCCAGCGCCAGAGCGCATTGATGTCTTTCGTCTCGGTCGGGGCGTGGACGAGCAGCGCCTGTTCGCTGAGGACCTCGTTCAGCTCGGCGTGAATCCGCGCCGCCTCCTCCGGGGTGCCGTCGGCGTCCGCAATCACCATGAAGCGCGCCTCATCGGGGAGTTCGACCGGAAACGCCCCGCGAGTCGCGATGACCGCGCCGGCATCGAGGTACTCCAGCGCCGCCGGGACGATTCCGCTCCCCAGCACGGCCTCGATCGCTCCGCATCCAGTCCCGGCGTCCGCGTAGACGGCGGCCAGCGGCAGGGTGGCCTCCGGCGCGGGAATCAGCTTGACCCACGCCGCGGTGACGATGCCGAGCGTGCCCTCGGAGCCGATCAGCAGCGATTTGAGGTCGTAGCCCGCCACGTCCTTACGGATCGGGCCTCCCACGGTGGTCAGCTCGCCCGGGGCGAGCACCACCTCGAGCCCGCTGATCCACGCCCCGGTCACGCCGTATTTGAACGCGTGCGGGCCTCCGGCGTTGGTCGCGATGTTGCCGCCCAGCTGCGACTGCTCGGCCGATCCTGGGTCGGGCGGGAAGAACAGCCCGTTCTCACGCGCGTGGCGGCGCAGATCGGCGGTGATCATGCCCGCCTCGGCTTCCGCCCGCCAGAAGCCGGGATCGAGCCGCCTGAGCTTGTTGATCCGCTCCAGGCTGAGGACGACTCCGCCGTCGACGGGCACCGCGCCGCCCGTGAAGCCGCTGCCGCCACCCCGGGGAATCACCGCTACGTCGTGCGCGTAGCACCAGGCAACGGTCTGGGCGACCTTGTCGGGGCTATCCGGCAGCGCGATCGCATCGGCCCTGCCCCGGAGGTTGCGGCTCTCGGTGGCGTCGCTCAGGTAGGCGCGCGTGGTGCCGGGAAGCACGGCTCTATCGCCGAGGAGGGCCTTGAGCTCGCGCTCGAGCGAGCCCGATGCGGTGGCGGTCACGATTCCCGATCCTAGTGGCGCCCGTTACCGTTGGTGGCATGGGAAAGGTGTTCGAGGGAATCGACGCGCGGCTCGAGCGCTGGATCGCGGCCCAGCCGATGTTCTTCGTGGGCACCGCGCCGCTCGACGGCGACGGTCACGTGAACATCTCGCCCAAGGGGCCGATCGAAAGCCTGCGGGTCCTCGGTCCATCGCGGGTCGCCTATCTGGATCTGGTCGGCAGCGGCGCGGAGACGATCGCCCACCTGCGCGAGAACGGCCGGATCGTGATCATGCTCTGCGCCTTCGAGGGACCGCCCCGGATCGTGCGCCTGCACGGCCGCGGCTCGGTCGTGACGGCCGGCGAGCCGGCGTTTGACGAACTGCTCTCGTCGTGCCGCTTCGACGTCGACGGAGTACCCGAGATACGGCGCTCGATCGTGACCGCCGAGCTTGATCGGATCTCGGATTCCTGCGGCTATCGCGTGCCGGTCATGAGCTACCAGGGGCGCCGCGAGCACCACGATCTGTGGGCGGCCAAGCGGCTCCGCGTCGGCGGTCCGGACGCGCTGCTCGACTACCAGCGGGAGAAGAACGAAGTGAGCATCGACGGGCTCCCGGCGGTCGACCTCCCGGCGAGCGACCTACCGCTGCCCGTGACCGAGTAAGGCCGTGCTCGCGGTCCTCGACGGGCACAACGATGCCCTGACGGCGGACGACCACGAGCTGCTCGTGAGCGGCAAGCCCGGCGGCCATTTCGACCTGCCGCGGATGCGGGCGGGCGGGATTCGCGGCGGGATCTTCTCGGTGTTCGTCTCGTCCGAGGGTGATCACTGGGACCGGGTGGTGCGCGAGGACGGGGTGATCGAAATGCCGCCGGCGTCACCGGTCGAGCACGGCGTCGCGGCCGCAGCCGCCGGCGCGGTGGCCGGGAGGCTGCTGGCGCTCGAGCGCGCCGGCGCGGTGTGTGTGGCGCGCGGGTTGGGCGATCTGGACGCTGCGTTTGCCGGGGATGGGCCGCCGGCGGCCGTGCTCCATCTCGAGGGGGCCGAGCCGATCGATCCGGGACTCGAGGCGCTCGAGCTGTGGTACGCGGCGGGACTGCGCTCGCTCGGTCCGGTGTGGAGCCGCCCCAATGCGTTCGGCCACGGCGTCCCGTTCGTCTTCCCCTCCAGCCCGGATACCGGCCCGGGTTTGACCAAGGCCGGGCTGGCCCTGGTACGCCGCTGTGCCGAGCTGGGGATCCTGGTCGACGTCAGCCACCTCAACGAAGCCGGCTTCTGGGATCTGGCGCGGCTCGAGCTCGGGCCGATCGTGGCCAGCCACTCGGCCGTGCACGCGCTGTGCCCCGCGTCACGGAACCTGACCGATCGCCAGCTCGATGCCGTGGGGGCGTCGGCTGGCCTGGTCGGGATCGTGTTCGCCTGCTCGTTCCTGCGGGCCGACTTCGCCGATGATGTCGACACGCCGATCCAGCTGATCGCGCAGCACGCCCGGTATGTGGCGGACCGCATCGGGGTGGCGCACGTGGCGCTCGGTTCCGACTACGACGGCACCACGATCCCGGCGGGGCTCGGGGACGCCGCCGGCACGCCGAGGCTGCTCGACGCGCTGCGGGCGGCCGGGTTCAGCGAATCCGAGCTGTCGCTGATCGCGTGGGAGAACTGGCGGCGGGTGCTCGCGGCCTGGTGGCGGGGGTGAGGCGGCCCGAGCGCTAGTCGCTGCCGCCGCTGGCGATCGGGAACGCGTAGAAAAGCGCCAGCGCGCCGCAGATGGCCAGCGTCACGTAGGACGAAATCACGGCGAGCACGGTGGCGATTGCGTACGGTACGACGCCGCTGATGCTGCGGGCGAGGATCTGCCGGCGCCGCTCGAGCGGCAGCGGGTTCTTCAGTCTTTCGTGCTTGACGAGCAGGATGTGCGCGTTCAGCATCGAGAAGAACACGGCCATGACCAGGAACGCGCCGCTGTAGATCGCCGCCGCCAGGTGCTGTCCGTTGCTCTCCCGGAGGTAGGCGGCCATCAGGCTCGTGGCGAACGGCAGGACCGCGATGCTCATGAGCAGCAGCAGGTTCAGGAACAGGATCGCGTGGTCGGGCTCGCGCAGGCGGCCGATCATCACGTGGTGGTTGACCCAGATGATCCCGATGGTCAGGAACGACGTGGCGTAGGCGGCATAGGACGGCCACTGGTGCGCCAGAGCATGGGCAAGGGTCTTCTCGGAGCCGGTTGGCGGCACGTGGATGTCGAGCACGAGCAGCGTGATCGCCACCGCGATCACGCCGTCGGAGAAAGCTTCGAGCCGGCTGATGCTCACGGCGGCGGATTTCGCCGGACACCGCTGGGCTCCTGTCGGTGCGGGCAACTGCGCGCGCAACTGCGCGGCGCCGTCGAAACCCCGATACCCCAAAATGCGGGTTGTCGCAAGAAGCTGGGTCAAACTTACCCAATTCTGCTCAAGTTTTCCGGCGCACCGCCGATGCGAGAACTGGATGGGATCCAGCTCACTGCTCCCCTTTGGCAGGGCGCGCCTGGTCGCGTTCGCGATCGCGGGCAACGTCCTCCCCGTGACCATCGCCACGGCGACGGGACGATGGACCCATCCCGCGGTGTTCTACCTAGGTGCGGTGATCGGATGCATCGCCCCGCTGGTGGTGGTTCTGGTGCCCCGGCGCCGGCGCCTGCTGTTCTGGGGGGCGGCATTCGCCGAGATCCCGGCCCTCACCCTGATGCAGGCCCACAGCGGCGGCGCCGCCTCGAGCTATTCGGTGCTCGTGATCATGGCCATGGTGTGGCTCGGCCTGATCGCCACCGACCTCGGGCTGCTGGCCGGGATGCTCGTGTTCGCGGCGTGCTGCGTGCTGCCGATGGTCCTGATCGGGCCGCCCGCCTATCCCGTCACCTGGGGCCACGCCGCGCTCCTGATTCTCGTCGGGGTCACGGTCGCCGGCGCGCTGCGCGCCGTGATGCGTGAGCTCGGCACGCTCGCCCAGCGGTTCGCCCACGAGGCGGTGGTCGACGACCTGACCGGCCTGCTCAACCGCCGAGGGTGGCGGTACACGGCCCCGCGCGAACTGGCGCGGGCGGCCCGGAGTGGCAACCCGATCACGCTGGTGACGCTCGACCTCGACAACTTCAAGGAGCTCAACGACGAGCAAGGTCACGAGCAGGGCGACCGCGCCCTGCGTGACACGGCCGAGCGGATCCGGGCCACCCTGCGCGCGGGCGACGTCGTGGCCCGTCTGGGTGGCGACGAGTTCGTGGCGCTGCTCACCAACTCGACCCTGACCGGCTCGGTGGCCGCGATCGACCGGCTGCGTCAGTCGACGCCGCCCCAGGAGGCGTTCTCCTCGGGCATCGCCGTGTGGGACCGCAAGGAGGACCTCGCCGAGCTCCTGCGTCGCTCCGACCTGGCGCTGTATGCGGCCAAGGACGCCGGCGGGGGCCGGACCGAGGTGGCGCCGCCGCACCTCGAGCCGCTGCCGATGCCGCCGTTCGGGGTCCGCCGCGAGCGCGAGGACGACGAGCTCGACGAGCTCGCCGCCGGGTAGACAGCCGTGCGGCTCGTGAGGCGAGCCGGGCTCCCCGCGGGGTCGGGGGCGGGATCCGCGCTTATCCACGCTTAATCAGCTCTTCCGAAGTCCATAAGACCCTCTTCGGTGGCTCCGAAGGGACTCTTCGCCGTCGCGGTGACAGTGAGGGGCATGAATCGACATCGCATCTCTTTAGCTCTTGCGGCCGTCGGAACGATGACCGCGTTGGCGGCCGCGATTGCCGCGACCGCCTCCAGCGCCTCCGCCGCGGTCGGTCAGTCGGCGGTGAGCGCCGAACTGGGCCGGGTACGTCGCCGGCGGCACGCAGTTCTCGAGCGTGTCCGGCAGCTGGGTCCAGCCGACCGCTAAATGCGGCTCGGGCCAGACCTATTCCGCCTTCTGGGTGGGCCTGGGCGGCTCGGGCAACCAGTCCTCCTCGCTCGAGCAGACCGGCACGCAGGCCGACTGCAATGCGGACGGGTCAACCAACTACTACGCGTGGTACGAGCTGGTGCCCGCGGGGCCGGTGCAGCTCGACCTGGGCATCCATCCGGGCGACCACATCACGGCCAAGGTGAGCGTGGACGGAACGAACGTGAGCGTGTCGCTGACCGACCAGACGACCGGCCAGTCGGCGAACAAGACCCTTCAGATGGACAGCCCGGACACCTCGAGTGCCGAGTGGATCGCCGAGGCGCCGTCGGCCTGTGACGGCTCCGGCAGCTGCCAGCCGCTCCCGCTGTCGGACTTCGGCACCGTGCAGTTCACAAGCGCGACGGCAACGGCGGGCGGCCACACCGGGACGATCTCCGACTCGAACTGGAGTGCGCAGCCGGTGTCGCTGGGCGCCTCCGGTGCCTCCGACGTCAGCTTCAGCTCAGACTCCGGCTCAGCCGGAGCCAGCCCCTCGTCGCTGTCCTCCGACGGCTCCTCGTTCTCGGTCGCCTACCAGGGCGGATCAGGGACGGCTGGAGCGTCCGGCGGCTCGGGCGACAATGGCTACGGCAGCGGCGGCTATGGCTACGGCGGCTACCCGGGCGGCGACGGCTCCTACGGCGATGGCGGCTACCCGGGCGGATACGGCCAGTATGGGTATGGCGGCGGTGGCTATGGCGGTGGCTATGGGGGCGACGGATATGGCGGCTATGGCTACGGAGCGTTCTGAGCGTCATGCGGCGTCGCGCTCGAACCTGTAAGAACCCCCGCCGGCCAGCGCGATGCGATAGGCGGTGGCGAGCCGGTCGAGCGCAGCCTCCCAGCTGCGACCTCGCACCGCCGTCAGCGCGGCGCGACCAATGTGCTCGGCTAGAGCAGGAGTTGTCGTTACTTCGACCACGGCGTCTGCGAGGGCGCTGACATCTGGGGGTGCAAGCAGCCCGGTCTCCCTGTGTTCGATCAGGGAGGCCGGGCCGCCGCGCTCCACCGCGACGACCGGCAGGCCGCTGGCCTGCGCCTCGAGGATCACCTGCCCGAAGGTCTCGGTGGTGCTCGCGAACAGGAACGCGTCCGCGCTGGCGTAAACCTGGGCGAGCGCATCCCCGGACAGCCAGCCCAGGAAGGTGGCTCGGTCGCCCAGGCGCTCGCGCAGCAACCCCTCTTCGGGTCCCCCGCCCGCCAGGACCAGGTGGAGCCTGGGATCGCGGCCGTGCGCCTCGAGGAACGCGTCGGCCAGCAGCTCGACGCCCTTCTCCTTGCTCAGGCGGCCGGCGTAGAGCAGGTTGATCTCGCCGGGGAGCAGGCCGGCGCGGCGCAGCGCGGGATCGAAGCGGCGCAGGTCGACGCCGCGATCCCATCGCCCGATCCGCTCGGGAGCGATCCCGAGCTCGAGCAGGCGCTGGTCGCTGGCGGGGCTGGGGGAGAGGACGACGTCGCAGGCGCCGTAGAAGCGGCCGAGACCCCAGAGGGTCAGCGCCTCGAGCTGAGCCTGCCCGGTCCGCAGGCCGGCGTACGCGCCGAGCTCGGTGTGGTAGCTGCCCACGCGCGGTAGCTCGAGCACCCGGGCGAGGAGCCAGGCGGCGACGCCGGCCGGGCCCGGGGAGCAGACGTGCACGACGTCGTAGCGGCCCTCGGCCAGTGCCTCGACGATGGACGGCACGGTCGGCACGCCGATCTTGAGACCCGGATAGAACGGGATGTCGATCTCGGCCACGGCGCTCAGCCGGCGATCGACGTCCGCGTCGGTGCCGATCACCTCGACGTCGAAGCCGCGCACGCCGCGGGCGCGGATCTGCTGGATGGCGTGGGTGACGCCGTGCATCCCGCCGATGCCGTCGACGACCAGCGCCACTCGGGGACGGTCGCCCTCGCTGCGCGCGAGCTTGGCCTTCTCGCGGCCCAGGAAGGACGCTGCCGCCGCGTAGGGGATGGCCGGCATGCAGGCGTCGAACAGGGACAGAGCGCGACCCGCCAGGTCCAGGCCGGACGCGCCGGCTTCGAGGCTCGCCACCGTGTCGTGCACCACTGCGGCCAGCTTGCGCTCGTGCACGCGGCGGGCGCGGCGGTCGAGGTCGGCGTGGCCGAGCTCGCCGTCCTGGAGTTGGCGCAGCAGCTTGTGCTCGTCGACGTCGAGCTCCATCGAGTAGAGCCAGGCCCGCAGGAGGGCCAGCGCATCGCCCGCACCGAGGTCCGTGCCGCCGCTGCCATGACGGGCATCACCCTCACTCATCACCCGCTCGACGATCCGCAGCACCGCCGCCGGATCGGGCCGAGCGGGAGCGTCGCCGTCGCCGAGCGAGCGGATGGCCAGGGCCATCGCGGCGTGCGCCCACTTGGCCGCGCTGCCCTGCTGTCCGTGGGCGGAGACCCGCCCCGCCCGGATGTGGGCGAGGAACTCCGCCGGGCTCGAGGCGCGCGGCGTCTCGGTGAACGTGCGACCGACGTCGATTCCGGCGTGGTCATCGGACCCTCCGATGGCGGTCCCCCCGTGGGTCTCGATGTACACAAACGCCGGCAGATTCAGTTCCTTGGCTCGCGAGCCGTTGCGGGTCTCCCAGATCGGGAACAGCTCGGCCAGGCGGCGCCGGTGGCGCGCGATGAGCGGAGCGGCCACCGCGTAGAAGGGGTGAGCGAGCGCGGCGGTGATGTCGTGCTCCTGCAGGTAGGCCGCGCACGTCTCCACGTCGTCGCGATGCGCCTGCAGCCACTCGTGATCGTCCGGGGTGATGCCGTAGCAGAGCACGTGCACGGCCTGCGGCTCCCCCTTGAACGAGGCGGTCAGCTCCTCGGAGATGAACGTGTCGGGCAGATGGGCGAGCGACAGCGCGCCGTCGATCGTGTCGTGGTCGGTGATCGTCACGAAATCCATCCCGCGGGCCTTGGCCAGGTCATAGACCTCGAGCGGGTCGGTGGCGCACTCGGGGATTTGCAGCGAACGCTGCACCCCGAGCTTGGAGACTGCGGACGCCGTCGAATGGACGTGCAGGTCGGCGCGGCTCGTTTCGTTCATGCAGTCAGGATCACCCTGCAAACACGGCCCTTCGTGAAGAACGAGGTCACGTCCTGTAACGATTTGGTGATCGACGGCATGGGATCGCGGGGCGATGGGAGAACCTTCGCTCCATGGCTTTGCCGAGCTCCCGGAGCGCCGATGCCGTCACCCTGCGCCGTGGCGCGGTGGCGGTCGAGCTCGCCCTGCGACCGCTCGAGATCACCGTCTATCGCGGCGAGCGGCGCGTACTCCGGTCGCTCGGTGCCTGGGTGGCCGAGGGCACCGTCCACGACCACTTCATCCAGCTCACCGAGGGCGTGGTCGCGCGGGAGGAGCTGTCCCCGGTCGAGCGCGCGCTGTCAGCGTCGGTTCGGGAACGCTCGCAGCGGCACGTGGTGCTGGCGCTCGAGCTGGGCGGTGGCCGGCGGGCGCGTCTCGAGGTGCGCCTGTCCGCGCCTGACCGCGTCACGCTCGAGCTGGAGCCCGACGGCGATCCGCTGCGCGCCGCGCTCGATTGGCGACGGCGCTCCGACGAGCGGTTCGTCGGTCTCGGCGCGCGTCACTGCACCCAGCTCGACCAGGCCGGGCGAAGCATCCAGCTCGGCGCCGATCGGCGCTACACGGGACCCGACTGCCCGGCCGAGCTGCTCGCCGCCGGGGGGATCCCACAGGGAGACTACGCTCCGGTCCCGTGGCTGGTTTCCAGCCGGGGCTACGCGGTGTGGGTGCGCTCGGAGGCGAACGGCATCCGCTTCGAGCTGGCCGGCGAGCGGGTGGCGGTGTCGGCGCGCTCGGCGGCCGGGCCGCTCACGCTCGAGGTCTTCTGCCACGCCACGCCGGCGTCGCGGCTCCGGGCCTTCTGCCGGGAGACGGGCTTCCCGGCCGTCCTGCCCGAGTGGGGCTACGGGTTCTGGAAGAGCCGCGACGTCTACGAGCACGAGGACGACGTCAGCGACGACTTCGACGGGATGCGCCGGCACGACATCCCGCTCGACGCGATCGTGATCGACTCGCCGTGGGCCACGCAATACAACACCTGGGAGTTCAACCCGCACCAGTTTCCCGACGCGCCGGGCCTGATCCGGCGGATGCGCGACGACGGGGTGCGGACGGTGGTGTGGGTGACGCCGTGGGTCAACCTCGACTCGCGCGACGGGCAGATCCCGCCGCAGCCCGAGTCCGAGCGGCTGCACCGCGAGCCCGCCTCGAACTACGGCGCCGGCGCGGCCGGTGGGCACTTCGTGCGCGAGCCCTCCGGCGATCCGTTCGTGACCCAGTGGTGGATGGGAACCGGTTCGCCGGTCGACTTCACGAGCCCGGCTGCCGAGGAGTGGTGGCGCGCGCAGGCCCGTGGGGTGTTGGCGATGGGCGTCGAGGGGATCAAGGCCGACGACGGGGAGGGCTACTACCTGCCGGACCACGTCGAGTTTGCCGACGGGCGGCGTGGCGCTCAGGCGGCGTGGTCGCTCGGAGGCCTGCATCGCGAGTGTCTCCAGCGGGCGCTCGACGATGTGTGGCCCGGGCAGGGGGTGATCTTCGCGCGGAGCGGCTGGACCGGCCAGCACGCGGTCGGGCTGACCTGGGGCGGGGACCAGGCGTCCGACTTCTGGTCGCTGCGCGTGCTCGTGGTGGCCACGCTGTCGGCCGCCTGCAGCGGCATCTCGAACTGGTCGCATGATGTCGGCGGCTACCTGGGGCACCGCCTGGTCGAGCGCTGCCCGGCCGAGCTGCTGGTGCGCTGGCTCCAGTTCGGCTGCTTCACGCCGCTCATGCACGCGCACGGCCGGATGCCACAGGAGCCGTGGCACTACTCCGAGCGCGTGCTCGACCTGTACCGCGCCTATGTCCTGCTGCACGAGCAACTGGTGCCCTACGTGCGGGCCGCGGCGGCCACCGCCGCGCTGACCGGCCTGCCGATCATCCGGCCGCTGTGCCTGATCGATCCGGCCGACCCGCGCGGCTGGTCGATCGCCGACGCGTACGGCTACGGACCCGCGCTTTGGGTGGCGCCGGTGCTGGAGGACGAGGCGCGCGAGCGCGAGGTGGCGCTGCCGCGCGGCGAGTGGATCGAAACGTGGTCTAGGCGGCGGGTCGCGGGTGGCGGCGAGGTGGTGGTGGACGCGCCGCTCGAGCGGATCCCGGTGTGGGTCCGCGCTGGATCGATCGTGGTCACCTATCCGGCGGCGCACGTGGCCCGCGGCCTGGGCGACGTGCCCGAGGCCGAGAGGCCGCTGGTCGCGACCCTGTGGGGCGCGCCGCGGATGGGGCGCGCCTCGGTCCGGCTGGCCGATGGGACGAGGATCGCGTGGCGGCGGGGGCGCTGGTCGGTGGCGCCGTCTTCGGGGCGCGAGGTGACGTTCCGGGAGGTGTGGTGAGCAATCACGGGACGCCGACGCGCGTGAGGGCGGTGGCACCGGCTCGCGCGCCCACGGCGGCGGCATCGGCGATCGTGGCGCCGTCGCCCAGGGCGAAGGTGAAGGCGGCGGCGAACGAATCGCCGCAGCCGTAAGCGTCTCGGGGCGGCCCGGGAAGGGGCGTCGCCGCCCAGCGACCTTCCGAGATGCCCCACCAACGGCCGCCGCGCTCGCCCTCGGTCGCGACGAGCAACTGGGCGTGCGGTGCGGCCCGGTGAGCCCAGGCGCTCTCGTCGGGGTCGCTTTCGCTGAACACGATCGCGTCGATCGTCTCGGTCTCCAGCACGGACCTGGCCCGGGGGGAAGCCACCAGGATCTCGGCGCGCCGCGCGTGGGCCAGGGCGCCGGCGTCGCCGGCGGTGAAGTAGACCGACATCGCGTCGTCCAGGCGCTCCCAGGGGAGCTCGTCGGACCCGCGCGGCTCGAGTCGCTCGCCGAGCGTGATGATCGTGCGCTCGCCGCCCGGCTCGAGCAGCGTGATCGCGCGCCGGGTCGGCTGCTCGCGCCAGGCCACGTGCACGCGGACGCCGCGTTGCTCGAGCTGGGCCAGGGCCTCGCGGCCCGGGATGTCGTCACCCATGGCGCAGAAGAAGTCGACCTCGGCGCCCAGCTCGGCCAGTACCACGGCCGCGACGCTGCCGCCGCCGCCCGCCCGCAGGAATCCGTTGTGCGCATGAATCACCTCGCCCTGGCGCGGGAAGCGGGGCAGGGGCAGGAACTCGACCCACTCGACGTGACCGATGACTGCGACGCGCGTCATATCGCGTTAGTGTCCGCGCTCATGGATGAGGGGTTGCCGATTGCCTATAAGGTGCTGGAGTCCGGCGTGCCGGTGTTCGCGTCCGACGGTCACCAGGTTGGCACGGTCGCGCACGTGGTCGCCGCTCCGGAGCAGGACATCTTCCACGGGATCGTGATCGATGGTGAGCGCGGACAGCGTTTCGTGCCCGCCGATCAGATCGCCTCGCTGCACGAGCGCGGCGTCGACCTGCGGATCGATCGCGCCGCCGCGGCCGCGCTGCCCGAGCCCGAGGGCGGAGCGCCGGCCTGGCGCGTCGAGGAGCCGGGCGTCAAGCCGAGCCCCTGGGATCGGTTCAAGGACCTGATGACCGGCAAGGACCCCCGCGCGCGCAGCTGGGACGAGGACGAGTAGCGCCTGCCGTCGGCCGCGCCGATCACCAGTTGGTCATCGACGCGGTGATGATGTGGCGCAGGTCGTCCTCGGCGACCGGCTTCGGCGCGACGGCGAGCAGCCGCTGCTGCTTGAGCGCTCCGGCCACGAGCTCAGGTATGTCGTCCTCGCCGTAGCCGAGCTCGGCGACGCCTCGCGGCGCGCCGACGTCCTGCATGAGCCGGCGGATGATGTCGGGCAGCGTGTCCGGGCCCGGGTCGTCGATCGGCTGCTGGGCCAGCAGTCCGGCGACATGGATGTGGCGCTCGGGCGCCGCGTCGTAGGTGAAGCGGAAGGCGGCGGGCGCGGTCACGATCACCGAGTGCCCGTGCGGCACGAATGGGTGGTCGTCGGGGTAGCCGGGTGGCTGGTACCCGTGCCTGACCGAGGCGATCGGATAAGCGCACGAGTGCGGGATGTGCACGCCGGCCGAGCCGAAGCCGACGCCGGCCATGGTCGCGGCGAGCATCATGAACCCGCGCGCCTCGAGGTCCTCCCCGTCGGCCACCGCTCGGCGCAGGTAGCGACCCCCGAACTCGAGCGCCTTGGCAGACCACACGTCGGCGATCGGGTTCGACCCCTGATAGGGCGGCCGGTCGTCGGGCGAGGCGGGACGCTCCCGGGTGTCGAACGGCTTGGACAGGAACGACTCGGCGGCGTGGCAGACCACGTCGAGCCCGGTCGAGGAGGTGACCTCTGCCGGCAGGGAGCGGGTCAGGTCCGGGTCGACGATGGCCTGGGCCGGGCGCAGGTAGCGGTGGGAGATCCCGGTCTTGACCTTGAGGTCTGGGATGTCGAGCACCGCGACCGTGGTCGCCTCCGATCCGGTCCCTGAGGTGGTCGGGATCGCCAGGTGCGGCTTGAGCGGGCTTGGCGGCTTGCGACCCTCGCCGATCGGGGGGTTCACGTAGTCGAGCACCGGGGCCGGGTGGGTGGAGACCAGGTTGGCCACCTTCGCCGTGTCGATGCTGGATCCGCCGCCGACCGAGACGAACCCGTCGACCTCGTGCTCGAGCGCGTAGTCCACCGCGTCGTGGAAGGAGCCGATCGTCGGCTCGACCCGGGCGCGGTCGTAGAGAACGATCTCGATGCCCTCGGCCTCGATCGAGGCCGCGATTTGCTCCGGATAGCCGGCGGCTACCACGCCCGGATCGGTCACCAGCATGGCCCGGCGCACGCCGAGGCGCCTGAGCTCCCAGCCGGCCTCCGCCGAGGCGCCGCGCCCGAACTTCACCGGGGTGGCCTCCATCGTGAAGATCGTCTCGCGGGTGGGGGCCATCGTTACACGAGGCCGGCTTCCGCGAGCCGCGTGCGGAGCTGGTCGGGAGACTCGAACTCGATCGCCTGCATGCCGGCTTGCCGCGCGGCCGCGACGTTCTTAGGCGAGTCGTCGACCAGGAGCGTGGTCTCGGGGTCGAGTCCGAACCGGTCGAGGAGCAGCTCGAAGACCTTACGGTCCGGCTTGGCCACGCCCTCGAAACCGGACACGACGGTGCCGTCGAACCAGCGCAGGAACGGGTAGCGGTCGCGGCGGCCCGGATATGTCCACGTCTCCATGTTGGTGAGCGCGTAGACCGGCACGCCGGACTCCTTGAGCTCCCGCAGGATCTCTACGGAAGCATCGATCGGGCCGGCGAGCATCTCCTCACTGCGCTGTGGCCAGGCTCGGATCATCTCGGCGTACTCGGGATGGGCCTCTACGAGCGGCGGGATCGTCTGCTCCGGGGGAATGCCCAGATCGTGGGCGTGGTGCCACTCCATCGTGCACACCTCGGACAGGAAGCGGTTCATCTCCCCCTCGTCGTCGAACAGCTTGCGGTACAGATGCCTCGGGTCCCAGTCGAGCAGCACCCCGCCCAGGTCGAACACGACCGCACGGGGTCGGCCGTTGGCTCCGGGCGGCGGCATGCTCGCTAGTGAAGCAGCCGCCAAAGGGCCGGGCCGCTCTCAGTTGCCGGCGGCGAGTGCGGGCGGGCCGCCTTCGCGCAGCCCGATGCGGTCGTGCAGGCGGCGCAGCGGGCGCGGCGCCCACCAGTTGAGGGGCCCGAGCAGCTGCATGAGCGAGGGGACGAGCAGCGCGCGGATGATCGAGGCATCGATCAGCACGGCCAGGACGGCGCCCAGCCCGAGCTCCTTGACGAACACGATCTCCGAGGTCGAGAAGGCGCCGAGCGCGACCGCGAACAGCAGCGCCGCGGCGGTGACCACGCGGCCGGTGCGCTCGAGGCCGATCGAGACCGATTCGGAGTCGCTCGCGCCGCCGTCGCGCGCCTCCTTGATCCGCGAGAGCAGGAACACGCCGTAGTCGGTGGCCAGGCCGAAGCCGACCACGAACAGCAGGATCGGTTGGGTGGCGTCGAGTGCTCCGAGGCTGTGGTAGGCGAGCGGCCCCTCGAGGTTGCCGTCCTGGAAGATCAGGACGAGGAGGCCGAACATCGCGCTCAGGCCAAGCGCGTTCATGATCACCGCCTTGATCGGCAGGACCACCGAGCCGGTCATCAGGAACAGGATGATCAGCGTGGTGGCGACGACCACGGCGAGCACCGCGGGCAGGTGCACGGCGAGGCTGTGCTCGAGGTCGACGTAGGCGGCGGTCTCGCCCGCCACGCCCAGGTAGTAGGGCACGCGCAGCGCGCGGACGTCGTGGACGAGGTGCTTGGTGGCGTCGGTGAGCGGGTCCCGGGTCGGGGCGACGGCGATCAGCGACGTGCTTGGTCCGGCCGGCTGCGCCGGTGCGACCGCGGCGACGTCGGGCAGGCGCTTGATCGTCGCTTCGAGGCTGTTTATCGCGGTCGAGTCGGCGGGACGGCCGACCACGACGTCGAGCGGGGAGGTCCGGTTCGGCGGGAAATCGTTGTCCAGGATGTCATTCACCTGGCGGGCGGATGTGCTGCTCGGCAGCACCCGGGCGTCGACCGAGATGAACTTGACCTGGGTGAAGAACGGGATGCCGAGGATGATCAGGAACGTCGCGGTGGTGACGGCGATGGCCGCGGGCCGGCGCTGGACGAATCGCGAGAGCCGGTACCAGAAGCCTGATTCGGCGGGCCTGGCGTCCCGGTCCGCGGCGCGGGCGAGGCGCCTGGGGGCGAGCGCGTTCACGCGTGGCCCCAGCACGCTGAGGAGCGCCGGCAGCACCGTGAGCGCGAGCGCCGCCGCCAGCAGCGCGACCATCGCGCCGGCGATGCCCATCGAGTACAGGAAGCGCTGCGGGAAGATGACCAGCGAGGCCACCGCCGCGGCGACGGTCAGCGAGCTGAACGTGATCGTCCGGCCGGCCGTCTGGAGGGTGCGCTTGATCGACTCGAGGTTGTAGCCGGTCGTGGCCGACTCCTCACGGTAGCGGGAGACCATGAACAGGCTGTAGTCGATGGCCAGGCCGAGCCCGAGGCCGGTGGTCAGGTTGAGCGCGAACACCGACAGGTCGACGAAGCCCGCCACGATCCGCAGGGCCAGGAACGTGCACAGGATGGCCAGGCCGCCGAGCAGGGGCGGGAGCAGCGCCGCCACCAGCGAGCGGAAGAACAGCAGCGAGAGCAGGAACACGAACGGGAAGGCGAGCAGCTCCGATCGAGCGAGGTCGTGACTGACCTGGGCGTTCACCTGCGCGGACGCGATCTGCCCGCCGCCCAGCTTGACGTCCGTGATGCCGGCGAAGCGGTTCTCGATCTGCTGGGCGTCGTTCTTGAGCTGCGTGTCGGACAGCGGCTTGAAGTAGGCCAGCAGGTAGGTGGAGCGGCCGTCGCGGGAGACCATCGCGGGGTTGCGGGTCTGGTAGTAGGAGAGCACTTGGGCCACGTGGGGGCCCTTTTGCAGGAGCGCGGCGATTTGCTCGACGCGGTTCCGTGTCGCCGGGCTGTCGATCCCCTGCGGCGCGGTCACGAGCGCGACGACGCCGGGATCGAGCTGGCGGCCGGCGGCGGCCTGGTAGTGGTTGGCGGCCTGCACGCTCTGCGTGGCCGGATCGTTGGCGCCGTACGGGCTCAGGTGCTGCGCCACCGAGCTGCCGAACACGCCGGCGACGACGGCGATCAGGACCGCCGCGTACAGGACGGCGCGCCGGCGGGCGTAGACGAAGTCGGCCAGCCTAGTCAGCATCGCCATTCGCCTCGGCTTGCAGGCGCCGCTCGGCCTGCTCGCACCAATCGATGATGAAGCCATGCAGGCCGAGGCCGAGCTCGAGGGTCAATCGCGGGCCGCTGGGCATGTCGGGCGCCTCCTTGTTCAGGGACTCGAGCTGAGCGAGCGTGCGCCGGTGGCTGTCGCGCATCGCGCGCAGGTTGCCGGTCCGCTGCTCGGGCGTGGCCGCGTCGGAGAAGAACAGCTTGAGCATGCCTTCAGCCCGGACCTCGAACGGCGTGTCCTCGTCGGTGTCGCCCAGCCAGTCGGTGAACGCCGCGTGGCCGGCGGGGGTCAGCGTGTAGACCGTGCGGGCCCGGCCGCCGCGAGGCTCGGGCTGGCCGGAGATCAAGCCCTGCTCCTCGAGGCGCCGCAGCTCCGGGTAGATCTGGCCGTAGCTGGCCGCCCAGAAGTGCCGCGTCGACTTGTCGACGAGCTGCTTGATGTCGTAGCCGGTCTGCTTACCGAGCGCGATCATCCCGAGGATCACCCGGGCGGTGGGGGTCAGCGCAGGTGCCGGCATTCAGCGTACGAATATATCGCACCAGCATATGCCGGGACGATATATCGGGGTGGGGTATCTGTCAAGGGAGGAGTGTTCCGCTCGGGCGCCGGTCCGGCGCGGGTGGGGCGTGAGTCGGCTATGGCTTGGCTATGGCCATGGCTATGGCCATGGCTATGGCTATGGCAGGGGTCGTCGGCCCGGTCGCGGGGCCGGCGCGGCGAGGGGGCTGTTATTTCGGTCACGGCGAGGGGACGAGCGCGACGAATCTGCCATTCGGCGGGTTCCGCGTCGCGAGTGGCAGGACACTCGCGCCATAGCCGAGTGAACGACCATTCACATCGGGTGGGGTGGCGAATGGCAGATCAGTCGGGGTCGTGTCCGGCCCAGGCTGTTCGGGAGCGTGTCCGGGCCGGGCTGTTCGGGGAGGGGTGTTCGGCCCTGGCCATTTGGGGTTGTGTGCGGGCCGGGCGATTCGGGGGGTGTCCGGCCCTGGCCATTTCGGGTTGTGTTCGGGCCAGGCGCCGGCCGGGGCTATCCCCCGGCGAGGTGAGGTGGCGCCTTGCCCTGCCACGCGTCGGCCAGGAGGTCGGCGAGGAGCTCGGGCTCGGCGGCGGGCAGCGTGACCCGCACGGCGGCGAGGCGCTTGCCCCACATGACCTCGGCGCAGACGTCGGGGTGGGATTGGACGGCGGTCAGGATGCCGGGCTCGTCGAGCATGACGTTGATGTGCTCGGGGTCCCAGAGGGTGGCGAAGATGCGGCCGGCGACGCGGAAGGAGGGGCGGCCGTGGTGGTCCTGTTCGACCGCCTCGGGCAGGGAGAGCGCGAGCCGGCGGGCTTCGTCGGCGCTCACCATGCCGCCGGCCTCAGGCGGGGCGCAGGCGCAGCGCGGACCAGACGTCGTCGAGCGCCACCTGGCGGACCGGCCGGACCTCGTGTGCCTGCACGAGCTCGGCCAGGGTGTCGCGGTTCAGGTCGGTGCCGAGCTGACCGGCCTTGGGATAGGCGACCCAGGTGAGCGCGTCGCGGCGCGCCGGCGGCACCAGCGTGTCGGTGAGCTCCTCGAGCTCCGCGCGGTTGGTGGAGTAGACGATCACCGCGTCGGCCTCGTCGGGTCGGGCTGCGATCGGATGACCGGACAGCTCGAGCGCGGCGTCCTCGGGAGCGTTGACGATTGCCACCGATTGGCCGGGCTTGAGTTGGAGCCGGGTCGCCAGTGATCGAGATGACGGGAGCTTGCCGGCGAGATCCATGTCAGCAACTCCCGCCGGCGGCGGCGGGTTATGCTCGCGGCGATGCACTTCGCCGAGCTTACCCCCGTCGAGCAGCGGGTGCTGGGATGCCTGATCGAGAAGCGCTGGACGACGCCCGACCAGTACCCGCTGTCGCTGAACGGCCTGCGGCTGGCCTGCAACCAGTCGACCAACCGCGACCCGGTCACCGACTATGACGAGGGCTCGGTGCGCGACGCGGCGCAGCGTCTGAGCCTCTACGGGTTGGCCCGGCTGGCCAGCGGACACGGCAGCCGGGCGATCAAGTACCGCCATCTGGCCGAGGAGTCGCTCGGCCTGGGGCGCGAGGAGCTTGCCGTGCTGGCCGTGCTCCTGCTCCGAGGCCCGCAGACGCCGGGGGAGCTCAAGGCGCGGACCGAGCGCATGGCGCCGCTGGCATCGCTGGCCGACGTCGAGCGAGTGCTCGCCACGCTGACCGAGCGCGAGTACGTGCGACGGATCGGGCGCCGGCCAGGCCAGAAGGAGGACCGCTTCGAGCAGCTGCTCGGCGGCGGGCGCGACCGCGACGGCGGACCCGCGCCGGCGCCCGCGCTCGCCGACGCGCCGGCGCCCGTTCAGGTCGGGATGCCGGCTCCCGCGAGCGTGTCGGCTCCCGCGAGCGTGCCGGCTCCCGCGAGCGTGTCGGCTCCCGCGAATGTGCATGCGCCCGCCAGCGCGCCGGCGAACGCCAACGGAGGGCTGGCCGAGCGCGTCGCCGCGCTCGAGGACGAGGTGGCTACGCTCCGGGCCGAGATCGACGCGCTGCGCGCGCTCTACGGGTAGAGCAGCCCGCTCTCGCGCCTGACCACGAACTGGTCGCGGTGCTCGACGAAGTCGGCCATGATCGCGGCGAGCGCCTCGGGCCGGTCGTCGTAGATCGCGTGAGCGGCGTCGTAGACGATCACGAAGTGACAGTCCGGCAGGAGCTCGCGATAGATGCGGCCGAGCTCGGGCGGCGTGAGCCGGTCCTCGCTGCCGAACAGGACGAGCGTGGGCACCCGGAGCTCGCGCATCGCGTCCTCGAGCTCGGTGTCGCGCGGGGGTCCGATCAGCCTTCCGACCAGATCGCGCTGCTTGGCGTCGACCTCGGGCGAGGAGGGTGCGAAGGCGGGGCGCCGTTCGGGATGGGCGTGGAGCAGCAAGGGGAGCTGCTCGGGTGGGGGCAGCTCGCCGGAGCCCTGGCGGATCGCGGCGGGGGCCGTGAGCACCAACGCGTCGAGGCGGTCGGAGGCCTGCAGGGCGGCCCAGAGCGCCAGCTTGCCGCCGAACGACTGACCCCACAGAGCGAAGCGATCGATCGCCAGCGCGTCGACCGCCGCAATCATCGTCGAAGCGAGCTCGGGCATCGACGCCGACCGCTCGTTCGCCGGTGACTCACCGAAGCCGGGCGCCTCGAACGCGATCACTCGATGGCGCTCGGCGAGCAATTCGTGCGCGCGTGACAGCCGTAGCCCGCCGGCGCCGTGGAAGCAGGCCAGCGGCGGTCCGTCCCCGGCCTCCAGGTAGCGGATGTCGAACCCGTCGGCGTGAACCGACCGCTCCTCGAACATCTACAGCTCCCGCATCCTGGGCAGCACCTGAGTTCCGAACAGCTCGAGGCTGCGGCGGGCCAGCTCGGGAGCCGGGGCGATGAAGGCCATCTCGAGGATGCCGACGCCAAGCTCGCGGCCGAGCCGCGCGGCCTGACCGAGCACGGTGTCGGGAGAGCCGATCATCAGCTGGGCGGTCTCGATGCGCTCGTCGAGGTCACCGCCGGCGTGCAGCCGCGACCGCTGACGGGCCGCGTCGCGCCCGTAGTAGCCGGCCTGCGCCGCCGCCTCGTCGGCGGCCGGATTGGCCGTGCTCAGCCGGAGTCCGCCGGGGTGCCCGTGGGCGGCGGCGAGCGGTGCCCACTCCTCGCGCGCCTGCGCGTCGGTGTCGGACACGTGCACGGCGATCCGGTAGAGCAGCTGATCGGGCTCGGGTTCCCAGCCGTGCGACGCCGCCGCCTCGCGATACACGCGCACCGACTCACGGGCGCGATCCAGCGTGGTCACCGCGAGGCCGCCGCCGATCCGCCGCGCCGCGGCAAGCTCGGCCGCCTCCGGGCTCGAGATCGACATGAAGATCGGCGGGTGCGGAGCCTGCACCGGTCGCGGCCAGATCGAGATCGTGCGGTACTCGTAGTAGCGCCCGAGCCAGCCGAACGGCTGCGGCTCGGTCCACGCCCGGACGATCAGGTCGAGTGCCTCGGCGAAACGCTCGCGCGATTCGGCCGGGTTGACGCCGTAGGTCACGTACTCGTTGGTGGTGCCGCGCAGCATGCCGGCGACGATCCGACCCCCGCTCAGCGTGTCGAGCATGGCGAACTCCTCGGCCACCCGCACGGGGTTCTGGATCGGGATGTTCGAGCCGAGCAGCGCGATCCTCGCCCGCTTGACCCGCTGCGCGACGGCGGCGGCCATGACCATTGGGTTGGGCGTGAGTGAGGCGGGCGAGAAATGGTGCTCGGCGACCGTCACCCAGTCGAAGCCGAGTTGGTCGGCCACCTCGAACTGCTCGAGCGCGCGCCGCATGGAGAGCTGCGCGGTGTCGGGCGAGTAGTCCTCGCCGGGGGCCGGCCAGCCGCCGTGCGGATGGCGCCGCTGGTAGGGAACGATCGAGAACACGGCGGCCTTCATTTGCTGGCGATTATTGACCAACCGCCGCCTTGGGCGAGGGCCGCCTGCGGACAGGGCGGGTTTCGGCGGCGGCCGGGGGAGGGAACGTTGTGGCGGTTCCTCGAGGTAGGAGGTCGGTGTATGCGTCGTGTCCTGGCCGTTCTCGCACTCGGTGGTGCGCTCGCGCTCCCGGCGGCTGCGCAGGCCGCGCCTTCGTCGAGCGCCGGCGCCTTCGTTCTCACCGCCACCAGCCCGGGCGGGACGTACGCCCCCACCTTCACCGGCAATGGCATGCTCGGCGTGCGGGTGCCGCCCTCCGGCCAGGGCTACGCCGGCGGGTCGGTTCCCGCCCAGTCCGAGTTGGCCGGCTTCTACGCCCAGGTCTCCGGCAGCCCGAAGCAGTCGGACAACGTGTAGCAGCGCGCCAACATCCCGACCTGGTCCACGCTGACCTTCGGCGACGGGGGCCAGAACTTTGCCGTGCCTGGACCGGGCGTCTCGAACTGGCGCCAATCCTTCCCGACGGCATTCCGCTTCTTCCCGCCACCCGCCGGCGCCGAACGCGCTTCGACGGGTGTTCGAGTGTCGCGAGTCAGAAATTGGATGGCATTCGAGCGAGTTCCGCCTCGCGACACTATGGGATGCCGATCTCGGAGTTGTCGCCGACCATGAAGCGGAACGCGCGTGGCTGGCGCATGCCGCGGGCGATCTTCACGTTGCGACCGAGCAGCGAGGACTCCATCCGGCCGTCGAGATCGCGGACCACCGACTGAGCGAGCAGGATCGAGTGCTCGACCTCGGCCCGGGAGATCTCGCAGCCCTCCCCGATCGCGGTGTAGGGGCCGATGTAGCAGTCGCTCAGCCGCGCGCCGGCGCCGATGATGGCCGGCCCGCGTACCGAGGAGCGCTCGACCCGGGCGCCGGCCTCGATCACGACTCGCCCCTCGACCTGAGAGTCGATCAGCTCACCCTCGAGCCGGGTCTGAATCGTGTCGAGCACCAGCCGGTTGGCCTCGAGCATGTCGTCGAGGCGGCCCGTGTCCTTCCACCAGCCCTTGACGATGTGCGGCTCGACCCGCTTGCCCTCGTCGACGAGGCGCTGGATGGCGTCGGTGATCTCGAGCTCGCCGCGCGCCGAGGGCTCGATCGCCTTGGCCGCGTCGTGCACGGCGGCGGTGAACATGTACACACCGACCAGGGCCAGGTTGGTCCGCGGCTCGGGCGGCTTCTCGACCAGGCGCACGACCGCGCCGTCGGACAGCTCGGCCACGCCGTAGGACTCGGGATCGGGTACCGGCGTGAGCAGGATCAGCGCGTCGGGCTGGTGGTCGCGAAACGCCGCCACCAGGTCCTCGATCCCGCCCTGCAACAGGTTGTCGCCCAGGTACATGACAAACGGCGAGTCGCCCAGGAAGGGCTCGGCGGTGAGCACGGCATGGGCCAGCCCGGCCGGCTCGTCCTGGAGGATGTAGGTGATCCGCACGCCGAAACGGGCGCCGTCGCCGGCGGCGCGGCGGATCTCATCGCCGGTCTCGGGGGCGATGATGATCCCCACCTCGTCGATGCCGGCCTGGGCCATCGCCTCGATCGCGTAGAACAGAACGGGCTTGTTCGCCACCGGCACGAGCTGCTTGGCGCTCGTGTGGGTGATCGGGCGCAGTCGGGTGCCCTTGCCGCCGGACAGGATCAGGCCCTTGAGGGTCTGCATCGGCGGGGAGCGTAGCGGGCGACGGCGAGCGCGGCGGTGGCGGCGCGTCAGCCGGCGGTGACCGCCGCGGTGGCGGTGCGGATGACCTCGGCCGCCTCACGCACCGCGGCCCGCGCATCCTCGGGATCGAGCACGACCGCGTCGCCCGCTTCCTTGAGCACGTCGCGGACCAGGTAGCGCAGGCTGGCGAAGCCACGCTCGACGATCACCGCGCCGTCCTCGAGCTCGGCGGTGACCGTGCGCTCCTCGCGCGCCCAGCGGGCCCGCTCGGGGGAGATCCAGACCCGCGCCCGGCGCGAGGCGGGCACCTCGCCCGTGCGCGGCCAGCCGTCCACGTCGGCGGCCGGATCGACGTCGGGGCGCGGCTCGAACGAGTCGTCGGTCACCGCGGCCGACTTGAAGCGGTCGAGCCGGAAATGGCGCACGTCGCTGCGGGAGGGATCGAAGGTGGCCACGTACCATCCCTCGCGGCCGTTGATCAGCGCGTAGGGCTCGACCGTCCGGGTCGAGAACTCATCCTCGTTCTCCTTGTAGTACTCGAACGACAGCATCCGCTGCTGGGCGATCGCGCTCGACACGACGGCGGCGATCTCGGCGTCGTCGCCGTCCGGGGCGGCGATCTGGAGCCCCTCGTGGACCGGGTCCTCGCCGAGCGCGGCCACCACCTTCTTGCGCACCGAGGTGAGCGACCCCTGCGGGATGTGCTCGCCGATCAGGTCGATGGCGGCCACCAGCGCCTTGGCCTCGACCGGGAGCAGACGGGCCGGGCGGGCGAAGGAGTCGCCGTAGGGCTCGGGCTCGACCTCGATCATTCCGTCGGGCCGGAGCTCGGCGTACAGCACGTAGGTGCCGGCGCCGAAGTTGACCAGGTTGAGCACCGAGATGTCCTCGCGGAGCTCCTGCTCTGAGACCTTGAGCCGCTGGCAGAGCTCGCGGGCGTCGATCTCGTGTCCGCTGCGGCCGGCTTCGATCAGGATGCTGGCCAGCGTGACCAGCCGGGCGAAGCGCTCGGGCCGGATCGCGCCCTCGGGGTGATGACCGTTGCCGTCGGACCCGACGCCGGCCGCCCCGCTGCCGTCGGCGTCCGCCCCGGCCGTCCCGGAGGCGGGCCCGGCCGCCGCGATCTGCGGCTCGCCGGAGTGGCGCTCGACCAGGAGTTCGACCCGCCCGCGCAGCTCATCGGCCAGCTCGGGCGGGCCGATGATCCGGGCATGCTCGCCCAGGCCGAGCACCCAGGCGATCAGCTGGCGCGCGTTGGCATAGGAGGTGAGGAACACCAGGTCGCCATCGTCAGCGGGACGCATCTCGCCGTAGCGGCCGAAGTGGCGCTCGATCTGCCAGGCGATCCGCCGGCCGATCCACACCTCCGCGGTGCCGACGGGATCGCCGAACTGCCAGTCGATCCGGTTCGCGTACACGCGAGGGTCGAAGTCGGCGGGACGCTGGAAGTCGTGCTCGGCCTTGGTGGCGTAACCGACCTTGCCCTGGATCCGCGACAGCCGGAACACCCGGATCGCCTTGCGCTCGTGCGAGTGCCCGACCAGGTAGAACTGGCCGCCCTGGAACAGCAGCTGGTAGGGATCGACCTTGCGGCTGCCGTGCTCGCCGCGCTCCATCGTGTAGTAGTCGAACACGATCGTCTTGCGGCGGAAGATCGCGGTCTCGATCTTGGCCAGGCGCTGGGAGAGATCGTGACCGCCGGCGGAGCCGGTGATGCCCAGCGCCACCGTGTGCTGCTCGGGCGAGCTGAGGGGGCTGGGACGGCCCCAGGAGATCTGCTGGAGGGCCAGGCGCAGCGGCTCGGCGTAGGCGAACTCGCCGTCGAGCAGCTGGAGCGCGGTGTGCAGCGCGGCCAGCTCCTGATCGGTGAACGCGATCGGAGCCAGGTGGAAGTTCTCGGGCGCGAGCGAGTACGTCTCCTGCTCGACCAGCCCATCGACCGGCTTCTCGACCGACAGGTAGATGCGCAGGGCCTCGAGCTCGGAGCGGTCGGCGTAGAAGCGGCGGGCGAACGCGTCCTCGTTCATGGCGCTGTAGCCCTCGACGTCGCGCCGGATCTCCTGAGCCGTCACCGGACGCCGTTCCGCCATGAGATACGAGATGAGCGACAGCTGACGGATCAGCTTTTCCGTGTCCTTGGCCATGCCCCCCTCAACTGTAGTTGGGCGGCTCAGAGGACGACCCCGGCCCCTGGGGGGCGACCGCAATTTGCGACGAAGTTGTGGCGTCGCGAAACGAAGGCGTTACGCGGCTTGCCGCTCGGCCTCGGCCGGTTGGGCGAAGTAGGCCCCGCCGCCGAGCGCCTTGTCCCAGGCCGACCACTGCTGCCCGGCCGGCAGCTCCTTCTCCAGCCGGTCGAAGCTGCCCAGCTTCCCGCCCAGGTTGTCGATCATGTGCACGAGCGTCGCCTCGCGGGTGCAGGGGACGACCGGGCTGCCGTGCTCGAGGGTCCCGTGGTGGCTCAGGATGATGTGCAGCACGGCCTGGGCGAGCTCGGGCGGGAAGCCGTCCAGCCGCTCGATCGTGCGCCGGACCCGGTAGTACCCGAGCGTGATCTCCCCCTGGAGGCGGCCGCGATCGGACATCGAGATCCCGCCGACCCCGGTCTCGTAGGCGTCGAGCTTGCCGATGTCGTGTAGGAGCGCCCCGGTCACCGCCACGTCCCGGTCGATGCCCGGGAAGGTGGCCGATATCGCGCCGACCGCCTGCGCCACGGTCAGCGAGTGCTCGAGCAGGCCGTGCGGGTATGCGTGGTGAAATCGCTTGCCGGCCGGTGAGTCTCGATAGCCCGGCCAGGCCTCCGCGAACACCTCGCTCAAGAGCAGCCGCAGGTGCGGGTTCTGGATCGTGGCGGCGAGCTCGCGCAGATCGCGGACCATCTGATCGAGGTTGTGGGCCGGGCCGTCGTGCAGGTCCTCGTGGACGTATTCCCCCTCTGTGGCCTCCCGCACGGCGTGCAGGGTTATCTGACCACCGCACATCGTTCCGGTCACGAAGACGACGGCACCCGGGTGGCAGCTCTCGTCGATGTGGTGGTGGATCACCGCCGGCACGCTCCCGGTCCGGTCGCCCAGGACGAGCCTCAGGCCGTCGCCGTGGCGCTCGACCCCGCGCACCAGGAGGGCCTGGCGAATCTCGAATCCTTCTGCAAATTCCCGGACTCGCATCGTGGTCGAAGATAAAGTGGCCCGCGGACAGCACCAATGAGGCAAACCGCGATCGTCACCGGAGGGACCGGCGGACTCGGCTCCGCGGTCGTGGCGCGGCTGCTGGACGGCGGCTGGCGCGTGGTGGTGCCGTGGATCGTCGAGCACGAGATCTCTCGGGTCGAGCAGCGAGACGGGCTCGAGCTCGTGCAGGCGGACCTGTTCGACGCGGATGCGGTGGCGGCGGTGGTCGGGCAGGCGGCGGGGGACTCCGAGGCGCCGCTGCGCGGCGTGGTCAACCTGGTCGGCGGGTTCGCGATGGGCGGACGCGTCCATGAGACGCCGATCGAGGAGTTCGAGAAGCAGTTCCGGCTGAATCTGCGCCCCACGTACCTGGTGGTGGCCGGGGCCGTCCCGCATCTGCTCGCGGCGGGAGGCGGTTCGATCGTGTGCGTGGGGACGCGGGCGGCCCTACAGCCATTCAGCGGTGCCGCCGGCTACATCTCGTCGAAGGCGGGGGTGATCGCATTCGCCCAGGCGGTGGCCGCCGAGTACAAGAACGACGGGATCCGCTGCAACGCGATCCTGCCCAGCGTGATCGACACCCCGGGCAACCGGGCGTCGATGCCCAAGGCCGACTTCGAGAAGTGGGTCAAGCCGGCGGAAATCGCCGGCGTGATCGCCCACCTGCTGAGCGAGGACTCACGGCCGACCAGCGGCGCGGCGATCCCCGTCTACGGCCGCGCGTAGTAGGTCGGTGCGGCCCACGAGGCCGCTGAAAATCTCGTTGCAGCAGGAGGAATAGCCCCCGGGGCTTGGTAGCTTCGCCGCCTTGCTCCGAGTGGGACGGGCTCTTTCGATATGCGTTCTGGTCGCGCTCGCCGCGGTGCTCTTCGGCGCGGGGACCAGCGCCGGTGACCTGGCCGGGCGGTTCGCGGCCGGGCAGCAGCGGGCGGGGCGCCTGCAGCAGGGGATCCAGGCCGACAGCAAGCTGATCGAGGGCTATGAGGGCCGGATCGGAAACCTCGAGGCGCGCCTGGCGGTGATCCAAGCGAGCGTCAACACCCAGGAGCGGCTGCTCGGTTACGTCAACGCGCAGGTGACCGCCGCGCGCGAGCGCCTGCAGTCCCTCCAGGAGCAGTACGCGCGCGGTCGGCGGATGCTCGCCGCCCAGCTCGTGGCCGACTACGAGTCGCCCCAACCCACGCTGATGGACGTGGTGGTGTACGCCCACGGGTGGGACGACCTGGTAAACCGGCTGACCCAGCTCAAGGCCGTAGCGCGCGCGAATGCCGACACGATCAAGGTCATCGACACGACCCGGGTCGCTGTTGCTGCGCAGGCTCGCCACCTGACGCAGGTCCAGGCGCGGCGCGCGCGGGCCACGGCGGCGGTGGTCGTCGAGCGCGACGAGATCGCGCAGCTGCGCCTGGCGATCGTCGACCGCGAGCTCGCGGTATCACGCGACCGGAGCTCGAAGAGCGGTCAGCTGAGCTCGCTGCGCCGGGAGTTGGCGCGGGAGGCCGTGACGCTCGAGCAGCAGGCGGCGCGAGCACAGGCGGCCTCGTTCGCCACCGGCGCTCCACCGGCCGGCGGCTGCGTCAACACGCCGTTTGTCCCGCACGGTGGTGCATTCGGGTTCTTCCAGGCACCCGGGACGAACTACAGCGTCGGCGAGGAGCCGGTCATCGCCGCACGGCTGGACGAACTGGGCCGGGTGCTCCAGATCCACCTGATCGGGATCTCGGGATATCGCTCCCCGCAGCATTCGGTCGAGGTGGGCGGGTTCGCCGACGATCCGCACACGCTGGGCGCGGCGTCCGACACGCCGGGCGTGGAAGGCGTGCCGGAGGCGACGCTCGAGCGGTTCTGCCTCACGCGGCCGTTCGGTGGCGCGCGCGAGGCGGACCACATCCAGGAGCTCTAGCCGTAGACCCGACCAGCCTGAGCGGGGCTGGGCGGCGGTGCCTCAGTCGTCGAACCGGCCGGAGTACAGCGCGAACACGGCGCCCTGTGGGTCCTGGAGCACCGCGATCTTCCCCACGCCGATGTCCGTCGGGGGAGCGAGCACGGTGGCGCCCAGCTCGCCGGCCTTGGCCGCATCGGCATCTATGTCGGCGGTGCCGAAATAGACCAGCCAGTAGGTCGGTTCGTTCTCCATCGTGTTGCGAATGCCGCCGTTGCCGTGGCCCTCGTTCTCGATTCCCAGGTAGGTCATCTGCATGCCCTCGAACGCCTCGGCCTTCCATCCGAACAGCTCGCGGTAGAACTCGGCCGATGCGTCCGGATCGACGCTGGCCAGCTCGTTCCAGGTCAACGAGCCCGGCGTGTTGACCAGCGAGGCGCCGATGTGCTGCTTGGGCTCCCAGACCATGAAGAACGCGCCTTGCGGGTCCTGGATGACCGCCATGCGCCCGGCATCCATCACGTCGAAGGCCGGCGCGTGGACGGTGGCACCGAGCTTCTGTGCGCGCTCGACTGCCGCGTCGGCGCTTTCCACGGTGACATAGGAGTTCCAGAGCGGCGGCACGCCGGCGTCGGCCTGTTGCTGAGGCTGGGCGGAGATGGCGGCCACGTCCTTGCCGTCGATCTGCATCATCGAATAGACCGCGCCGTCCCCGACGGGAAAGTCGACGGCGGTCCAGCCGAACAGCTGGCCGTAGAACTGCTTGGCCGCGTCCTGGTCGGTGGTGCTCAGGTCGGCCCAGGAGAAGGTCCCTGGTGTGTATTTCGATCGTTCTGCCATGGTGGACGACCCTATCCGTTGCGGCCCGAAGTTGTGTTAACGAGCGTCGAACAGCGCGAACGCCTCGGCCATGCCGTCGCGGTCGAGGCCGGCCCCAAGACCGCACAGGAGGGCGATGCGTGCGGCGGCCGGCGATAGGAAAGGCACGCAGATCGCGCCGCTGGCCCGAAGGTCGCGCTCGGCGCCCTCGAACCCGTAGGTCGAGAACAGCATCGAAGACCGGTCGGGGCGGCAGGTGATCAGCACCGGCACGCGCTCGGTCGCGCTGCGCAGCTCGTGCAGGACCTCCGGGGAGAGGTGGCCGGCCCCGAGGGCCACGAGCACGACTCCGTCGCTGACCTCGGCGGCGTGCCGGAGAAGCGCGCCGTCGTCGCCCAGCCCGGTGGTGACGGTGGGGACCCGGTGGTCCATCGTCTCCACGGTGAGCGGGGCCGGACGGAGGGGAGTGGCGTGGAGCCACACCCGGCCCTCGACGATCCTCCCCAGGGGACCGGCCGTGGGCGAGCCGAAGGCGACCGGGCCGGTGCTGTCGATCTTGCGCACGGTGGTGGCGGCGTGCACCTCGCCGCCGAAGGCGAGCACGACGCCGAGCCCGGCGGCGGCCGGTGCGCGAGCCAGGATGATCGCGTCGAGCAGGTTGGCCGGGCCGTCCGCGCCAGGGGCGCTACCGGGCCGGTTGGCCCCGGTGATGACGATCGGAGCCTCGCCGCCGTAGGTCAGCCCACAGACCATGGCCACCTCCTCCATCGTGTCGGTGCCGGTGGTGAGCACGACGCCCTCGCCGCCCGAGGCGGCCTGGCCGGCGCGGCGCGCCAGGTCGAGCGCGTGCGCGAGCGTCAGGTGCGTGCTCGGCAGCGAGAGCACGGTCTCCGCCTCGAGGTGGAATCCGGCCACCTGGGGGAGCTGCTCGACGAGCTCGGAGGCGTCGAGGGCGGGGACCGCGCGCTCGCCGCGCATCGCGATCGTGCCGCCGGCGGCCAGCACCCGGACCGGCCGCGTGGTGGCGCCGGAGGTGGAAGTCACCGGCGAGATCATGCCGCATACGCGGCGCGGCAGATCGACACGCCTGCCGCTCGGTGCGGATCGCCCGCGGGACCCCACCGCGCCCGAGCGCGACAGGCCGCATCCTTCTACCCTTCGGGCGATGCGGTTCGCGATCACCGGCGCCGCCGGGATGCTCGGGCAGGATCTGGTCGACGCCGTGCGCGATGCCGACCACGAAGCGCTTCCGTTCCCGCGTGCGGACCTGGACATCACCGATGCGGCCTCCGTCGAGCGGGTCGTGCGCCGGGCGGATCCCGACGTGGTGGTCAACTGCGCGGCTTGGACGGACGTCGACGGCGCCGAGCGCGACGAGGCGGGCGCAACGGCGGTCAACGGCACCGGCGCCGGCCTTCTGGCGCGAGCCGCGGCGGCGTGCGGAGCCTGGATCATCCACATCTCGAGCGACTACGTGTTCGAAGGGACCAAGCGCTCGCCGTACCTGGAATCCGACCCGGTCGGACCGCTGTCGGCCTACGGTCGATCCAAGCTCGAGGGCGAGCGCCGGGTGGCCTCCGAGGCGCCCGATCGCCACACGATCGTCCGCTCCTCATGGTTGTTCGGCGCCAGAGGACCGTGTTTCCCGGCGACCATCCTGCGGTTGGCGCGAGAGCGGGATGAGCTGCGCGTGGTCGACGATCAGGTGGGCTGCCCGACCTTCACCGGTCATCTGGCCGCCGCGCTCGTCGACCTGGGCGCCCGTGAGTCGCGCCCGGCCGGGATCCTCCACGTCGCTGGGGGCGGGAGCTGTTCCTGGTACGAGTTCGCGCGTGAAATTGTGGCCGGCGCGGGCGTTACCTGTCAGGTGAGCCCGTGCAGCACAGCTGATATGCCACGGCCGGCGACGCGCCCGGCCTACAGCGTGCTGCGCAGCTCGCGCGGGGACGAAACGCCGGTCCTGGCGGATTGGCGCGAGGGCCTGCAGCGCTACATGGCGCTGAGAAGCGCCGCGGAGCAGGTGCGCGCGACATGAGACTCCTCGTCTGCGGCGGGGCGGGGTTCATCGGCTCGACGTTCGTGCGCGTGCGGGTGCGCGAACACGGGGACGAGGTCACGGTCCTGGACAAGCTGACCTACGCCGGACGGCGAGAGAACCTCCAGGAGGTGGAGTCCGACATCCGCTTCGTGCAGGGCGCGATCGAGGATCCCGTGGCGGTGGCGGACGCGCTGGGCGATTGCGAGGCGATCGTGAACTTCGCCGCCGAAACGCACGTGGACCGATCGATCTCCGGTCCCGAGGAATTCATCATGACCAACATGCAGGGCACTCACGTGCTGCTCGAGGCGGCTCGGTCGCGAGGGTTGCGCTACCTGCAGGTGTCGACGGATGAGGTGTACGGGTCGATCGAGGAAGGGTCGTTCACGGAGGAGTCGCCGCTGGCTCCGTCGAGTCCGTACAGCGCGACCAAGACCGGCGCCGATCTGCTCGTGGGGAGCTATTTCCACACGTACGGATTGGAGACCGTGATCTGCCGCGGGTCAAACAACTACGGCCCGCATCAGTATCCGGAGAAGCTGATCCCGCTGATGATCCTCAATGCTCTGGCCGGCGATCCCCTGCCCGTGTACGGGGACGGGCGCAACGTGCGTAACTGGCTGTTCGTCGAGGACTTCGCGCGGGGGATCGGGCATGCGCTTCTCCACGGCGAAGCGGGCGAGGTCTACAACTGCGGCGGCCCGGACGAGTGCGACAACCTGACCGTGGTCCGGCGGATCATCGAGCTGACCGGAGCCGATCCCGGCCTGATCGAGTTCGTCACCGACCGGCCCGGGCACGACCGGCGCTATTCGCTGGCGAGCGAGAAGCTGCGCGGACTCGGGTGGCAAGCGCGGGTGTCGTTCGACGAGGGGCTGGCGCGGACCGTCGACTGGTACCGCGAGAACGAGTGGTGGTGGGAGCCGATCCGCTCGGGCGCCTACCGCGAGTACTACGAGCGCCACTACGGACGCGCCCTGAAGGGTTGAACGCGGCGGCGCTGCGCGAGCTCGAGCGCGAGGTCATCTCGTGCCGGCGCTGCCCGCGGCTGGTGGCGTGGCGCGAGGAGGTCGCGCGGGTCAAGCGGGCGGCGTTCGCCTCCGAGGAGTACTGGGGGCGCCCGCTGCCGGGGTTTGGTGACCCGGAGGCCCGGGTGCTGTTGCTGGGCCTGGCGCCGGCCGCCCATGGGGGGAACCGCACGGGGCGGATCTTCACGGGCGATCGGTCGGGGGACTGGCTGTTCGCGTCGCTACATCGGGTTGGCTTTGCGAACCAGCCGACGTCGGTGGCGCGCGACGACGGGCTGCGGCTGACCGGGGCGTGGATCGCCGCTGCGGTTCGCTGCGCACCGCCGGCCAACCGGCCGCTGCCCTCCGAGCGGGACAACTGCCTGCCGTACCTCGTGCGGGAGCTCTCGCTGCTCTCATCGGTGCGGGTGATCGTGGCGCTCGGGTCGTTCGGATGGGATGCCGCGCTGAGGGGGCTGCGCGCGCTCGGCGAGCCCGCGTTGAGACCCCGTCCCAAGTTCGGCCACGGTGCGACCGCCGAGGTCGGGCGGTTCACGCTGCTCGGCTGCTTTCACCCCAGCCAGCAGAACACGTTCACCGGCAAGCTGACCGAGCCGATGCTCGACGACGTCCTCGGGAGGGCGCGCCGGCTGGCCAGCTAACGGACTTTGGCGATGCACTCCCGTATACGTCATGTGCATCGCCAAACTCCGTGGTGCAACGACCGCTACGCTCGTCCGAGTGGCGTTAGAGCAGTTCAGTTCGCGTACGCGTGAGTGGTTTGCCGGCGCGTTCACCGCGCCCACGCCGGCCCAGGCGCAGGCCTGGCCGGCCATCGCGTCGGGCGAGCACGTCCTGATCTCGGCGCCGACCGGATCCGGGAAGACGCTGGCCGCGTTCCTGTGGGCGATCGATCGGTTGTCGGCGGCCGGCGAGCGCGACCACATCGGCCTCGTCTACGTCTCGCCGCTGAAGGCGCTCTCCTACGACATCGACCGCAACCTGCGCGTCCCGCTACGCGGCATCGGCGCAGACCTGAAGGTCGCCGTCCGCACTGGCGACACGCCGCAGCGCGAGCGCCAGGCGATGCTGCGCGAGCCGCCGGACATCCTGATCACCACGCCCGAGTCGCTCTACCTGATGCTGACCGGCCGCGCCCAGGAGCTGTTCGCCGGCGCGGAGTCGTGCATCGTGGACGAGATCCACGCGGTGGCGTCGACCAAGCGCGGCGCGCACCTGGCCCTGACCCTGGAGCGGTTGACCGAGGCGGCCGGGCGCGAGGTGCAGCGGATCGGCCTGTCCGCGACCCAGAAGCCGCTCGAGGAGATCGCCCGCTTCCTGGTCGGGCCGCGCCGCACGTGCCGCATCGTCGACACCGGCGTGCGCAAGGAGCTCGACCTGGAGATCCGAGTTCCCGTCGATTCGATGGTGGAACCCGAGCAGACGCCGACGCCCGACCTCGATCCGCTCGTGGGCGGCACCGAGGCGACGCGCCGCTCGATCTGGCCCGCGATCTATCCCGAGCTGCTCGAGCTGATCGGCGCCCATCGCTCGACGATCCTGTTCGTCAACAACCGGCGCGGAGCCGAGCGTCTCGCGCTGCGGCTGAACGAGCTGGCCGAGCACGAGATCGCGCGCGCCCATCACGGATCGCTGGCGCGCGAGGAGCGCCTCGTCGTGGAGGAGATGCTGAAGGCCGGCGAGCTGCCGTGCCTGGTGGCGACGTCGTCGCTGGAGCTCGGGATCGACATGGGCGCGGTGGACCTGGTGATCCAGGTCGAGTCGCCCAAGTCGGTGGCGCGCGGGCTGCAGCGGATCGGCCGGGCCGGGCACTCGGTCGGCGACGTCTCGCGGGGTCGCATCTTCCCCAAGTTCCGAGCCGACCTGCTCGAGTGCGCGGTGGTGGCCCGGCGGATGCGCGACGGCGAGATCGAGACGACCGTGGTGCCCAAGAACGCGCTCGACGTGCTGGCCCAGCAGATCGTGGCGATCACCGCGGCGGCCCCCGAGGACCGGCCGGTGGCGGTCGACGAGCTGCAAGCGCTGGTCACCCGCACCCACTCGTACGCCGAGCTCAGCCGCAAGCAGCTCGAGAACGTGCTCGACATGCTCGACGGCCGCTATCCGAGCTCCGAGTTCGCCGAGCTCCGGCCGCGGATCATCTGGGACCGGGTGCACGGCACGATCCGCGCGCGCAAGGGCGCACGCCAGCTGGCGGTGACCAATGCCGGCACGATTCCCGACCGCGGCCTTTACTCCGTCACGTTGCCTGACGGCCGGCGGGTCGGCGAGCTCGACGAGGAGATGGTGTACGAGGCGCGGCCGGGCCAGACGTTCCTGCTCGGGGCGAGCACGTGGCGGATCGAGGAGATCGGACGCGACCGGGTGATCGTCACGCCGGCGCCCGGCCTGCCCGGTGCGGTGCCCTTCTGGAAGGGAGACGGCATCGGCCGGCCCAAGGAGCTCGGGGAGGCGATCGGGGCGTTCTCGCGCTGGGCGGTGGAGCAGCCGGCGGCGGTGTTGGAGGAGCACTACGACCTGGATGCGCGGGCGGCGAGCAACCTGCTCGAGTTCCTGCGCGAGCAGCAATCGGCCACGCGGGTGATCCCGTCCGACCGCGCGATCGTGGTGGAGCGGTTCCGGGACGAGATCGGCGACTGGCGGCTCTGTGTCCTCAGTCCGTTCGGGGGCAGGGTGCACGCGGCGTGGGGACTGGCGCTGAGCGCGCGGATCCGCGACCAGCTCGGGCTCGAGTCGGACGCGATCTGGTCCGACGACGGGATCATCGTCCACCTGCCCGATGCCGAGGAGCCGCCCAGTGCCGATCTGGTGATGCTCGAGCCCGACGAGGTGGAGGACGCCGTCGTCGGAGAGCTCTCGGCGTCGGCCCTGTTCGGTGCGCGGTTCCGGGAGAACGCCGCGCGGTCGCTGCTGATCCCGCGGGCGCGGCCGGGTCGTAGAACGCCGCTGTGGCAGCAGCGGCTCAAGGCCCAGTCACTGCTCGAGGTGGCCAAGAAATACGGCGAGTTCCCGGTCATCCTCGAGACCTACCGGGAGTGCCTGCGCGATGTGCTCGACGTCCCGGGGCTGGTCGAGCTGCTCACCGCGCTTCATCGCCGCGAGATCTCGCTCGTCGAAGTCGAGACGCCGACCGCATCCCCGTTCGCGTCGAGCCTGCTGTTCGACTACGTGGCCACGTACATGTACGAGGGCGACACGCCGAACGCCGAGCGGCGCGCGGCGGCGCTGTCGCTCGATCGCGAGCTCCTGCGCGAGCTGCTCGGGCAGGAGGAGCTGCGCGACCTGATCGACCCGGGCGCGCTGGCCCAGGTGGAGGACGACCTCCAGTTCCTGTCGGACATGCGGCGGGCGACCGGCCGGGACGGCCTGCACGACGTGCTCCGCGGGGTCGGCGATCTGACCGTCGCCGAGGCGCAGCTGCGGGTGCTGGACGGGCTCGATGCCACGTCCATGTTGAGCGAGTTGTTGCGCGAGCGCCGCGCGATCAAGCTTCGCCTGGCCGGCGAGGAGCGCTGGATCGACGCGGCCGACGCCGGCCTGTACCGCGACGCGCTGGGCGCGGCGCCGCCCGGCGGATTGCCGGCGGTGTTCCTCGAGGACGTGCCGGATGCGCTGACGCGGCTGGTCCGGCGTTACGCGGCGACGCACGGCCCGTTCACCTCCGACGATCTGCGCGCGCGATACGGCGTGGATTGCACGGCCGCGCTGAGCGGGTTGGAGCGCGGCGGGGACCTCGTACGCGGCGAGCTGCGACCCGGAGGCAGCGAGCGCGAATGGTGCGATCCCGAGGTGCTGCGACGGCTGCGCCGGGCCTCGCTGGCCGTGCTCCGCAAGGAGGTCGAGCCGGTGGACGCGCGGGCGCTGGCGCGATTCCTCCCCGCCTGGCAGGGCGTCGACCGCCACCCCGCGACCGGGGCTGGTGTCGATCGCCTCCGAGAGGTGCTGGTCCCCCTGCAGGGCCTGGCGCTGCCGGTTGAGGTTTGGGAGCGCGACGTGCTGCCGCGGCGAACCGGGGCGTACTCGCCGGCCTGGATGGACCAGCTGTGCGCGGCCGGCGAGCTCGTCTGGATCGGCGCCGGTCCGTTGGGTCGCCATTCCGGCCGGGTCGTCCTGTACTTTCGCGAGGATCTGGCGGTGCTTGGCCCGCCGTCCCAGTCACGGGGGGCGGGTGCCGGGGCGGAGGCGGATGGTTCGGAATTGCCGGCGCACGAGGCGGTGCGCGCGCGGCTGGCCGCCGGCGCCTGCTTCTTCACCGACCTGCTGGTCGACGTCGAGGCGTCTCCCGAGGAGATCCAGGAGGCACTGTGGGATCTGGCCTGGGCGGGCGAGGCGACCAACGACGCGTTCGCGCCGCTGCGTGCGCCCCGGCTGACGCTGGCTCGGGCGCAACGCGAGCGCGTGCGCGGTGGCGGGCGGCCCGGACGATTTGCCGGCCGCCGGCGGGGCGCCGGAGCCTCGGCGCAGGTCCAGGGGCGCTGGTCGCTGACCGAGCCGCTGTTCCGGGCGTCGGTCGATCCGGCGGCCCGGCGGAGGGCCGTGTCCGAGTTGCTCCTCGAGCGCTACGGCATCCTCACCCGCGAGCAGGTGAGGGCCGAGGGAGTCGGCGGCGGGTTCGCCGGGATCTATCCGGAGCTCTCGCAACTCGAGACGCTGGGCGTGGCGCGCCGTGGCTACTTCGTCGAGGGTCTTGGCGGGGCGCAGTTCGCGCTGCCCGGCGCGGTGGAGCGGCTGCGGGCCCAGACCGGCGACGACGAGGCTCCGACCGTCCTGGCCGCGGTCGATCCGGCGCAGCCGTTCGGCGCGGTGCTTTCCTGGCCCTCGCGCTCGGACGACGCAGCGGACTCACGACGGCCGGCGCGCGTGGCGGGCGCCTACGTCGTGCTGGCCGGCGGCGAGCCGATCCTGTACGTCGAACGGGGCGGACGGGGGTTGCAGACGCTGGTCGGATCCGACGATCCCCGGGTCGAGCCCGCGCTCAACGCGCTGGTCGAGCAGGTCCGGGCCGGACGGCTGCGGCGGCTGGCGCTCGAGAAGGTGGACGGCGAGTCCGCGCTGGTCTCGCCGCTCGGGCCGGCCCTGGTCGCGCTCGGGTTCCAGCAGGGTCCGCGGCGGCTGACCTTGAGCGCTTGAGGCCGTGCCCGAGGGCGACACGATTGCCTACGCGGCGAATCGGATCCGCCCGGTGCTCGAGGGCCGCGTGCCGGACGAGATCGACACCCCGCAGCCACGGCACGCGCTCGATCGCTGGCCGGCCCGGTTGCACGGGCGCGCGGTGACCAGCGTCGACACCCACGGCAAGCACCTGTTCCTGCGCTTCGAGGGTGACCTGGTGCTCCACTCGCACCTCGGGATGGTCGGCGTGTGGGGCGTCTACGGCCCCGGGCGGCGCTGGGGACGATCCGCGCGCCGGGCCTGGATCGTGTTCCGCTCGGCGGACCACGAGGTGGTCGAGTTCGATGGGCCGCTGCTCGAGCTGATGACCGAGGGCCGCACCCGCTTCGATCAGCGGCTGGCCGCCCTCGGGCCCGACGTGCTGGCGGCCGAGTTCGACCGGGAGCGGTTCCTGGTCCGGTTGCGCTCCGACGATCCGACCCGGTTCCTCGGCGATGCCCTGCTCGACCAGCGCAACGTGGCCGGCCTCGGCAACATCTGGAAGGCGGAGGGGTGCTGGGAGGCGGCGATCGATCCTTGGCGGACGGTCGGGTCGGTCAGCGACGAGGAGGCGGTGGCGATCATCGACGCGGTGCGCCCGCGCATGACGCGCTCGGCGGAGCTGGGTCCGCGGGCGATCGGTGCGCGCGTGTACGGATTGACCGGCCGGCCGTGCCCGCGGTGCGGCACCGCCATCGCCGCGCGCGGGCAGGGCGACGCCAATCGGACGACCTACTGGTGCCCGGGATGTCAGAGCTAGGCCGGCTGCGCCGGGTCGGCCACAAGGGCGCCGACCTGATCGCGCCGGGCAACACGTTCGCGAGCTTCGACGCGGCCGTCGCGACCGGGGTCGACATGATCGAGTTCGACGTGCTCCGCGAGGAACACGGCGAGCGGCTGATCCTGGCCCACGACTGGAAGGACGCGGCGAGTCGGGAGACGCACACCCTGGAGGAGGCGCTCGAGTACTTCGCATCAGAGGCGTTTGCCGGGATCGAGCTGGACATCGACCTCAAGCTCCCGGGCTACGAGTTGCGCGTGCTCGAGGCGCTGCGCGAGCGCGGCCTGCTCGAGCGGGCCCTGATCTCCTCGCAGTACGAGGAGAGCCTCGCGTTGCTGCGCGCGGCCGAGCCCGGCCTGAGGCTCGGCTGGTCGGTGCCCAAGCTCAAGCGCGATCCGTTCCGCTCCCGGGCCACCCGGCTACCGGCGTTCGTGGCCATGCACGTGATCCGCGCCCTGCTCCCGGCGCGCGCCGCGCGAGCGATCCGGGGCCGGCGCTGCGATGCGCTCATGGTTCACTGGCGGCTGGTCACCCCGCGGCTCGTGCGGTCGGTTCTCGGCGCCGGCGGCGAGATCTACGTGTGGACGGTCGATGAGCTGGCGCGGCTGCGGGAGCTCGAGGCGCTGGGCGTCACCGGCGTGATCACGAACGACCCCAGGTTGTTTGCTCGACTCGTGATGTGATGGATCATCCCCTCATGCGTAGTGAGGGTGTGAACGAGACCCTGACCGCGCCGCCCTCGGTGTCTGGAGGCTCCACGTGGGAGCGCTTCGAAGCGCTGTACCGCTCGAGCCGCGATGACGTGTACGCCTATGTCTGCACCTTGCTGCGAGATCCGGCCGCCGCCGAGGACGTCACCGCGCTCGCCTTCGAGCGAGCCTACCGGCGGCGGCGCACATTCGATCGCAGGCGCGGCGAGGAGCGGGCGTGGCTGTTCGGGATCGCCCGCAACGCGGCACTCGACGAGTTGCGCCGGCGCCGGCGGGTGGCCGCACTGGTCACCGAGCCGGCCGACGAGGCGGTTGCGCTGGAGGACGAGAACGAGGCCGAGGTGGCGTTGCGCCGCACCGCGCTTCAGGCCGCGCTGGCCAAGCTGCCCGCCCGCGAGCGCGAGATCGTCGCGCTGAAGTTCCACGCCGGCCTGTCCAACGCCGAGCTGGCCCGGGTGCTCGGGGTCAGCGAATCGAACGCCGGCACGCTGCTGTACCGCACGATGGAGAAGCTCAGGAAGGCCTGCAATGCGACTGCTTGACCACGACGAACCGATCGATCCCGAGGTTGCCGCGTCTCTGGACGCCATCGACGCCGTACTGGCCGGTGAGCCGGTCGATGCGCGGTACGCGGAGCTGGCCGAGGTCGCGCTGCTGCTGAGCGCCGACCGGCCGCAGGTGCCGCCGATGTTCGCGCAGTCGATGGACGCGCGGGTGGCCGGCCGGTTCGCGCCGGACGCCGCGCCCCCGCTCCGGCGGCGGCGTTGGCTCACGAAGGGGTTCTTCGAGGCGACGGGCGCGCTGACCGCCGGCGTGGCGCTGATCGTCGCGCTGATCGTCCTGGTCGGTGGGCACACCGGGTCGTCGTCGATTTCTTCGATGTCTTCCAGCTCGGCGGCGGCGAGCGCCCCCGCCCCGTCCAGCGGCGCCGGCAGCGCGGCTTCGGGCACGTCGTCGACTCCGGCTACGAGCGCCCCGAGAAGCGCCGCGCAGGGATCGTCTGCCACGAACCAATCGTCTTCGGCGGCCGCTCCCGGACTCCAGCCGCCCACCACCGGCCGCAAGGTAGTGCAGTCGGCCCAGCTCCAGCTCGCCGCCCCGCCCGACCGGATCGACGAGGTCGCCCAGCAGGTGTACGACGTGATCGGGGGGCTCGGCGGCATCGTGCTGAACTCGACCGTGACCCAGACCGGCGGTAGCGACGGCTACGCGCAGTTCGAGCTGAGCGTCCCGAGCGGGTCCCTGGGCCAGGCGATGAGTCGCCTCTCGTCGCTGAGCAACGCGACCGTGGTGTCGCGCACCGACGCGACTCAGGACATCACCGACCAGTACGGCGCGGCGCAGCGAGCCCTGGCCGACGCCCGCGCGCTGCGGACCTCGCTGCTCAAGCAGCTCTCGACCGCGACGACCACCGAGCAGATCGACAGCCTGAAGGCGCAGATTCACGACGCCGAGGCGTCGATCTCGAGCGACCAGGCGACGCTGAACCGGCTGAACCACCAGGTGGGCTTCAGCCAGGTCTCGGTCCAGATCAACGCCCGGCGGACGCCGGTCCCCGTCTCGCATGGCAGCGGCGGCTTCGGAGTCGGCCAGGCCGCGCACGATTCGGGCCGCGTGCTGACCGTGGCGGCCGGCGTCGCGTTGATCGCGCTGGCCGCGCTCACCCCGGTCGCGCTGGTGGCCGCGCTCCTCTGGTGGATGGGAAGCGCGGTCCGGCGGCGGCGCCGGGAGCAGGCGCTCGACTCGGCCTGACTCTGAACCCGCCCGGCTGCGCCCGTGTGGTATGCATGGGCACGATGTCCACAGGCGGCCATGAAACGATCGCGCTACTCAGTCGGGTTCCGGTCTTCTCGACGCTCTCCGAGGACGAGCTGGCGCACGTGGCGCGGGTGGCGATGTCCCGCCGCTTCGACGCGGGCGCGACCGTGTTCAAGGAGGGCGACGAGGGCAGCACGTGCTACATCGTGCGGGCGGGGCGGACGCGCGCGATCCGCGAACACCCCGACGGCCGCTCGATCACGCTGGCGCACTTCGGCCCCGGCGACATCTTCGGCGAGATGGCCATGCTGGACGGGGAGCGGCGCTCGGCCACCGTCGAGGCGACCGAGGACACCGAGACGATCGCGATTCTCAGCGCCGACATGCACCGGCTGCTGCGCGAGCACTCCGACATCTCGGTCAAGCTGATCGCCGCCCTTGGACAGCGGCTGCGCGACACCAACGAACGTCTCACGCGCCAGTCGTTCCAGACCGTCCAGAGCCGGGTGGCGGCCGCGCTGGCCCAGCTGGTGGCAGCGGCCCGTCAGTCAGGGGCCGACGCGAGTGGCGACGTGGTGATCACCACGACCCAGGCGGAGCTCGCTCAGCTCGCGGGTTCGTCCCGCGAATCGGCCAGCCGGTTCCTGGCCGTGCTCGAGCGGGCGGGAATAATTACTCAAGGACGGGGAAGGCTGACCGTTCATGACCCAGAGGCCCTCGGACGGTACGTCTACTGAAGCCGAAGGTGAGATCGAGCTCTCCGCGGGCGGCGCCGTCGTCTGCGGCGGGGATGTGATCGTGGTAGTCCCGGTCAAGCGGGACGCCCAGCGCCGTCGTGTGCTCGTGCTCCCCAAGGGGCACCTGGACCCGGGAGAGAGCGACGAGGCGGCCGCCGTCCGCGAGGTGGCCGAGGAGACCGGGGTGGTAGCGGAGCTGATCGACAAGCTGGGCGACGTCGAGTACAGCTACGAGCGGAGGGGACGCCGGCGCAACAAGCGCGTGGCGTTCTATCTGTTCGAGTACCGGTCGGGCAGCCTCGAGGACCACGATCAGGAGATCGAGGAGGCGCGCTGGATGCCGCTCGAGGACGCCGCCCGCGAGCTCACTCACCCCGGCGAGCGAGAGATCGTGCGGCGCGCGCTGTCGCGTTTGTCCTCGGATCGGTAGGCTCACGCCGTGCGAGTCCTCAACTTCTACTCGTCGGTGTTCGCCGATCAGCTGCGCCGGGGGCGCAAGACCGCCACCATCCGCCTCGGCGACAAGTCGCACAAGTACCGCAAGAACGACTGCGTGCTGGTGACGATCGGCTATCAGCACTCGCCCCGCGAGAAGATCTTCAACGCGGTCATCGACCAGGTCGAGGTCAAGCGTGTCCGCGACCTCTCTCCCCGCGACATCGAGCACGACAATCCGGAGTTCCGGCGCGTGGACGAGATGATCCATTTCCTGGAGCAGATCTACGGGCGCAAGGTCTCGATGGAGGACACCGTGACCGTCGTGCGCTTCTCGCAGATCATCGAGAACCCGCCCGAGATCCGCGACCGGATGCACGGGCTGGGCGCCGCGCGCAACTGACGTTCCGGCCAGCGCGGGGCCGGGCGCTGTTTCGGCGCCGGGTGCCGGCGCGTCAGCGCTTGCGGTGACGCGAGCGGTGGTGGGTCAGCCCCGACGTCTGACCGGACAGGCCACCGGCGCCGCTCAGCGACTGTCTGGCCGGGGCGGGCGGGCTGTAGTGCGCGGGCGGGCTGCGGAGGACGGGCGCTGACGCCGAGGAGGTAGCCGGCGGCGCGGTCGACGCGCTCCGGCTCGGCGCCGAGGCCGACGGGTGGGCCGCCGGCTGATGCTCACCTACACCGACGATCAGGAACGCGTCGTCGCCGCGATCCGCGCGGGTGCGTCCGGTTACCTCGTCCACGGGCAGTTCGACGCCGACGAGCTCGCCACTCGGATCCGCCAGCTCGCGGCCGGCGAGACGGTGCTCTCGCCGGCGATCGTGGGGACCGTGTTCGACGCGCTGCGAAAGACGCCCGGCTCGCCGGACGAGGCCGACGGGCCGGCCTCGCTGACCGAGCGCGAGCGGGAGATCATGAACCTGATCTCGCAGGGGCTGACCAACCGCGACATCGCCGAGCGGTTCGTGCTCAGCGAGAAGACGGTCAAGAACCACGTCAACCGCATCTACTCCAAGCTCGGTGCCAGCAACCGCGCGCAGGCGACCGCGCTGTGGCTCGGCACCGCGCGGCGGTAGCGGCCCGCGGTGACGGGGGCCCAGGTTGCCGATTGGGCCCTTTGGACCGCTGCAGATGGGTCCGGCGACTCTGGTGTGGCGGCGAGCGGTGACCTAACTTCCAGGTCATGTTCGAAGCGCTCATATGGGCTCAGCTCGGCTCCCGGCTGGCCGCGGTGAAGCTGGCGTCCGGTGCGCGCCGCGCGGCCGAGCGGCTGTCGCGCGAGGAGCGCGGTCAGGACCTGATCGAGTACGGCGGGATCCTGATCCTGGTAGCGGCCATCATCGCTGCCCTGTTGGCGACCGGCATTGTCAGCGACGTCGCGACCTTCGTGAAGACCTCGGTCAACAACATCATCGGCAGCAACGCGGCATCCAACGCGAGCAAGACCTGACCGGCGATCGGGGGATCCTCGCCTAGCCGCCAGTGGCGGAGGTCGCGGTGGTGATCGGAACGTCCGCGATCTTTGGTGAGCCGCCGGGAAGTGAGACGGTGACGGCGGTCGTCGACGGTGGCGGCGCGGAGAAGTAGATCCAGGCCGACCAGGTCTCGCCCGCCGCCATGTTGGCGCTGATGAGCGAGGTCAGCGGGTCGGCGGCGGCTTGATAGACGGGGATGTACTCGGTGCCGGTGGCGGGGTCCGTGAGGTAGAAGCCGCCGAGCGACCAGAAGGCGCTGAAGGGCTGGGCGAGGAAGTTCTGCCTGAACGTGACCGGCGGAACGCTCTGGCTGCCGATGAAGTCGGTGGCGCCATCGCAGCCGGCTTGGACCGTGCAGGTGATCGAGAGCTTCATCACCGCGAGGTTGCTCTCGCGGGAGAAGCTGTTGATCACGACCTGCCAGCGGTTCGGGCTGCCGGGCACCTGGAAGTCGACGCTGCGCGCGGCTCCGGCCGGCGCCGCAGCGGCCGGTGCGGCGATGGGTGGCGCCGCCGGGGTCAGGGCCTTGACCGGGAAGGCGATCGTCACGCGGCGGTTGAGCGCACGGCCCGCGGGGTTGTCGGACCCGTCGGCCTTGGTGTTGGGCGCGACCGGGTCGGCGGACCCGAGCCCGTTGGCGTGGAGGGTGACCCCGGGCAGCGCGGGCGCGAGCGCGGCGACGACCGCGGCGGCGCGGGCGTGGGAGAGCGGGATGTTGACCTGGTCGGTGCCGATCGAGTCGGTGTAGCCGGTGACCTCGACCGGCCCGACGGCGCGGCTCTTGATCTTCGCGGCGAGCGGGGTGAGGATCGCCTTGGCGCGTGCGGTCAGGTTGGATTTGGCGAACTGGAACAGAACGTCGGTCCGCAACGTGATGGTGGCCTTGTCCGCGGACTCGGCATCGCTGCCGGCGGCGTTGCCGTCGGTCGTGATCAGGTTGGTGATCGGAAGCGTCATCCCCGCGGTGCTGGTGCTGTCGGCCGGCTGGGCGCCCTCACCTGGCTTTGCCGCCGTGCCGTTCGGACCCAGGCTCGTAGGCAGCGGTGCCGGTGTGTCCGACAACGGCACGTTGGCGACCTGCGGCCCGGCATCGGGGAACACGAGATCGAGCGCGTGCGTGGTCGACGGTGGCGCCGGGAACTTGACCCACGCCAGGTGCAGCGAGCTGTCGTTGATCGACTGGAACGGCAACTCCGAGGCCTGCGGGTGAAGCTGAGCGTCGTAGACGACTCCGTATTCCTTGTCGGTCACCGGATCCACGAGCGCGATCCCGCTCGGCTCGTTGACGCCCGCGCTCTTCACCGGCGATGACAGGGGCAGCGAGAAGTCGAAGCGCGTGTCGCAGCCTATGCCCGGCGCCTGGCAGGTGATCCCGAAGTCCAGCACCACGTACGGGCCCTGGCGCCGCAGGTCGTAGATCGACAGGCGATAGGGCGCCGGGTGCTCACCGTGCTGGACGCCGGCGACGGTCACGAGCGGCCGGCGCGCAACCGGTGTGGTGGCGGTCTTGGAGGTCGAGTGCGTGGTCTGCTGCTTGTCGGTGCTCCCGGCGCTATGGGAGCTCTTGGAGGACCCACCGCACGCCGCCAGCGCCGCGGACGCCAGCAGCGCCAGCGCCACTGCGTGAGAACGGTTCGGCGTCACCGGAATTCCCTGGTTCTCACCGCAAACTCCTGCGGACCACGATCGATCCGTCCCCTGGCATCTCGTGTGGACCCGGCAGATCGTAGCGAAGCCGGTTACGCCGTCGACCCAGTCGCATCTGGCGCGAAGCGAGCCGCCGCGGTAGGGCGCAGGCGTGATCGGGACATCCCCGATCTTGGGCGAGCCGCCCGGATCCCTCCGTGTCTCGGCACGAACTCCTGCGGAGCCTCCTGGGGATCCGGCAGATCGTAATGTCGCGATTGCCCGTTGGACCCAGTTTCCCGCTGGGCCCTAGACGCCGATGCGCTGGGCCCTCCGGCACCGAGAAAGTGGAGCCTGTTGCCGGGCCTCGGATGAGCCGCTGGACTCTCGCGCCAGCCGCGGCGCGAACCTAGCCTTCCACTCATCGATTCGGCCCCCCACCACCACCGAGGAGCAAAGATGTCCAACCTCATGATCCACACTCACATCAAGCTTCAGAGCCTCTCCCGCGCGATGGCTGCCGGCATGGCTGACGCCGTGGAGCGGCTCCGTCGCGAGGACGGGCAGGATCTCGTCGAGTACGGCGGCCTCCTGATTCTGGTCGCGGCGATCATCGGCGCGCTGCTTGCGGCGGGCATCGTGAGCGACTTCGGCTCGTACGTCTCGCCCGCCGTCAAGACGATCTTCACCGGCAAGTAGACGGCAATCAGCACTCTTCCTCAGGATCCGCAGCGACAGCGAGGCGCGGCCGAGCACGCGCCTCGCTTTCGCGCGTCCGCTCCCACCACGCGACTCGGGCGGCTCGGCGGACGGGACGCCGAGGTACTGATCGCGATCGCGCTGGTGGCGCTCGCCGCGGCGCTGCTCGGACTGCTCGGTCGGGACATCATCCAGGACACCTGGCTGGCGCTGCTCGCCGGCCGCGACATCGCCGAGCATGGCCTGCCCCACCGCGAGCCGCTGACCGTGCTGGCGCACGGGCGGCGCTGGATCGATCAGCAATGGCTCGCGCAGCTCGCGATGTACGAACTGGACCGAGCGGGCGGGGTTGTCCTCGTCGGCTTCGTCAACGCTGTCCTGGTCATGGCCGGCCTGCTCGGCGCGATCCTCGCCGCCCGCCGCCTCGGGGCCAGCGCGCGCAGCATCGTGCGGGTGCTGCCGCTCGTCGTCTGGACGATCGCGCTCACCGCGAGCGTGAGGACCCAGCCATGGGCCTACCCGCTGTTCTCGGCGCTCCTCTGGCTGCTGGCGAGCGACACCCGGCGGCCGTCCGGGCGGATCTGGTGGTGTTTGCCGCTGCTGGCGCTGTGGGGGAACGTGCACGGCTCCGCGACCCTCGGCGCGGGGCTGGTCGGGCTGCGTGGACTGACGATCCTGTGGGAGCGGCGTGCCCGGCTGCGGCGGGTGCCGCGGTCATGGGCGCGCCCGGTCGGGCTCCTGGCCGGGGCGCCGCTGTGCCTGTTGGCCAGCCCCTACGGCCTGACGATCGTGCACTACTACCGCACGACGTTGTTCAACCGCTCCTTCAGGACGCTCGTGCCCGAATGGGGGCCGGTGACGGGCTCGCCGGTGGTTGCATCGCTGTTCTTCCTCACCGCGGCGGTCGTCATCTGGTCGTTCGGCCGCCACCGGTCGCAGACGACCCTGTGGGAGCGCGCCGCGATCCTGGTGCTGGGTGTCGCCGCGATCGTCGCGGTGCGCAACGTCGTGTGGTTCAACCTCGCCACGGTGGTCGTGCTACCGCTGTCGATCGACGCCGCTGTGCGCGCGCGTAAGACCCGAGGGCGCTCACACCCGCGGCTGAACCTGGCGATCGTCGCCGTGGCGACGGTGGCCCTGGCCATTTCCGCCGCCACCGCGGCCAGTCGCTCTCCCGTCGAGCTCTCCTATCCCTCAGGCGGGCTCGCCGCCGTCCGCCGGGCGGTCGTCGCCGATGCGTCGTTGCGCGTGTACGCCGACGAGCGCTACGCCGACTGGTTGCTGTGGCGGCTGCCGGACCTGCGGGGGAGGGTTGCCTACGACGCCCGCTTCGAGTTGCTGAGCGCCGCCGAGCTGGCGGCGGTAGCCGGCTTCAAGGCGCAGGTAGGCCCGGATTGGGAGAGGATCGCCTCGGGCTACCGGCTGCTCGTGCTGCAGAGAAGCTCGACCGCGACCTCGCAGCTCGAGCACGCGCCGGGCGCCCGGGTCCTGTTCGACCGCGACGGGATGGTCGTCATCCGGCGCTGAGCGCGGAGGTCCCGCGGACCCAGGGAGGCCCAGGGCGAAGATGGGACCGGGGGCTCTTGTCGCGGCCGTTGACGGTTGCCAGCATCAGCCGGATGCCGTTCACGTGTCCAGTCTGCGGCTTTACCGATCTGACCGAGCCGCCCCGCACGCCCGGCTCCGGGGCCTCGTATGAGATCTGCCCCTCGTGCGGCTTCCAGTTCGGCTACGACGACGAATCCGAGGGCATCGACTATGTGACCTGGCGGCGCCGGTGGATCGCGGACGGGATGCCGTGGCGCAGCCGAAACCCGGCGCCGGCCGGCTGGGATCCCGCCGCCCAATTGCGCGCGCTCGAGGGCCAGGCCCCCGACCGCGGCGAGCGCGGCCAGGCGCTGGTCGAGTTGGGCGGGCTGCTGATCCTGATCGCCGCGATCGTCGGCGCGCTGCTCGCGATCGGGATCCCACGCCTGATCTCGGACCAGGTGGGAAACGGTGTCGCGACGATCTTCGGCGCCACCGCGAGCGCGCGTGGCGCTCCCGGAGCGGGCGGCCCCGGACCCGGCGCCCCCCGGGCGACCGGTCCAGCCGGGACCGCGTCCGGTCCCGGGGCCCGGCGGTACCGCGGCGAGCGCCGCTGCGCTCGCGAGCGTCCGGGCCGCGGCCGCGAACGCGGAGCAGATCGTCAAGGGCGGTGGCAACGGCTGGGGCAACCCGCGCACGCTGGCCGATCACTTCGACCGCCACGGACCCGACTTCGGCTCGCCCGACGAGGACGCCTACGCGCGAGAGGCACAGGACTTCCTCCAGCGCGCGGTGGCCGAGCGGCTGCCGGTGAAGGTCGCCCCCGACGGCACGATCCGGGCGTATGACCCGGCCACCAACACGTTCGGCGCCTACAACGCGGACGGGACGACCAAGACGTACTTCAAGCCGGACCTGGTCAAGAACCCGAACTACTGGGCCGACCAGGAGGGGGCCGACCCGTGGTCGGAGCCGGCCGCCGGCAATCCACCGGGCGGCGAGCCCGGTGGCTCGGGTGGCTCCGGTGGTTCGGGTGGCTCCGGTGGTTCGGGCGGCTCCGGCGGACAGCCCGGGGGCGGCGAACCCCCGGCCGGTGGCGGACCCCCGGCCGGCGGTGAGCCCGTGCCTCCCGAGGCCCCGCCCGAGGTTCCCCCCGAGATCCCGTTCGAGATACCGATCCTGAGGACCGCGGTCCACGGTTGATGAACGCGCCCGCCGCGGGGGTGGGCGGCAGGATCGATCGGTGCGCTCGGCGCCGACCGGGACGTCTCAGCCGCCGTTGTGGCGGCTGATCGTACGGTCGGCCTTCCAGGTCCCGCCCTCGCGGACCAGGGCGTCGGTCTCGCTGAACGTCTTGCCGTTGTCCTTCGCGGTGTAGGTGACCGTGGCCTGGTCGCCGTGGACGGACAGCGACTTGATCTGCGGGGACTGGCCGCCGCCGAACGCCTGCGCGAGCTGGGCCTTGGACACGCCGGCGGTCTTGATCAGCGCCGAGAACGCACCGGCACAGTCCGAGGCGCTGAGGCCGGCGTGCTTAGCGCCCGTCACGAAGGTGGTCTGCTCGCGCCGGGAGAGCCACTGACAGGCGCCCGCGTAGTTTCCCTGGGCCATCGCCGACTCCATCGAGGCGAACATGTGCTGGATCTGCTGGCGGTTGGACGAGCCGCTGCTCGATCCGCCGCAGGCGACGACACCGAGGCAGAGCAGGCAGACCGTGGCGAGGCGGAGGGCGGCACGCATTGCGCTGCTCATGATCGCAGCGTCGCGCGGGGACCGCGCCGGACCGCCTACTGCTTGAGGCGGAACGAGTCGATCACGGCACTGGCGTCGATGTGGCCCCCGAGCTTGGGCGCGTTGGCCACCACGACGTCGATCAGGAGGCCCGGCTTGACCAACACCATCAACCACTTGCGGTCGAACGCGGTGAGGCTGGGATTCGACGGTGAGTCGGGCGCGACGTAGCTTTCGGTGACGATCCGTGCGTCGCGCGCGCCGGGTACGGTCGCCTTGGTCGCGCTGACCTGCACCTTGGAGACGGCCGTATTGGTGCGGTCGGCCCGCTCGAGGTTGTCGACCACCTGGTCGAGCGAGAAGGTCAGGTGGGGGTTCTCGAGCAGGAGGATCTCGGATTGCGCCTTTGCCGCCGCGGAGCCTCCCTGGGTCACGTCGGTCACCGTGGATCCCGGCGGCTGGTCGGCGACGTTGCCGGGCTTGGCGACGAACTTGGCGGGGATGGCTACCACGTACCCACGCCCGTGGTAGGCGACGTAGCCGCGCGGCGCGTGGAATGTGCCCGAGAACGGGGAGCTCGAGCCGCTGCCGCCGCAGCCGGCGGCCAGGACGCCGGCCACGGCCAGTGCTCCGGTCAGCCCCGCCCGGACCCTGCGGCGCCCGCCGGCGCTCAGCACGTGGGCCCGCTCCAGGTGCTCGTGGTCCACGGACCGCCGTTCTGGCGGACTCGTGGCGGGTCGTAGCAGGCCGACGAGCTGCCGTCGTTGAGCTCGGCGCCGCCGCCCCCACCGAGGTTGACCTCGCCGCCCCAGGTCGAACTCGACTGCGTCAGGTGGTAGCTCTGGGTGTATTCCGTGCCGTGGGCGTTCATCTCGTCGACCAGTACCGGGACGCCGGCGGTGTTGCCCTGGAGGACCTGGGCCAGTGCGGCCACGGCAGCCGGATCGTCGGTCAGGTCAAGTGTTCCCACAAACTTCGAACCCACGCCGTCGCCGCCGGCGGCCTCGTGGCTGAGCGACAGTAGCGGCTCGGACTTCCCGCCCTCTCCGCCGCTACCGCCCGACTTGCCCTCGCCGCCGCCCGACCCTCCCTCACCACCGCCCGACTCCGAGCTGGTGCCGCCATGGACCGAGCCCTCGGGAACGCCGCCGCCGGATGCGGATCCTTCCCACACGCCGGAGCCCGATGCGGTGATCTCCAGCTCCTGGGGCGTGCCGCCGGGTCCGAAGGTGACCGTCGCCTCGCCGTCCAGCGAGCCGATACCGCTGGCATGAGGCCCGAACAGCGCGTCGCCCAGGCTGCCGTCGCCCTCGACGCTCAGGCGGACGGTCCCCTGCCAGTCGCCCTTCTGGGATCCCGAGTTGATGCGCTCGAGTCCGCCCGAGGCGCTGACCGAGGCCTTGATGTCCGCGCCGAGCGAGCCGAGGTTCGCGCCCGCTCCGGCGCTCGCGCTGCCCTGCACGCCGCCACCGAGGGCGGTCGCGGTCAGATAGCGGCCGTTGACCGAGTGCGAGCTCGGAGCGCCGTGATCGCCGGTGATGTCGTCGAACAGCCCCGATAAGGCGTGACCCCCAAGCGGGACGGAGTTCAGCGCGTCGTTGACGGCCAGGCCGGCGCTGTCCCCGCTCGAGATCTGCTTGTAGTACTTCTCCGCCGTCGCCCAGCTCGGGAACGTCCACGTCGTAGAGCCGTTCAGGTACACGCCCCCGCCGGCCTGTGCCTGCGCCTCAGCGCCGCCCAGCGGCCCGAGCTCGACCTCGGCACCGGCCCGCGCCGAGACGCCCAGCGTGCCGGTGTTGACCAGCGAGATCTGGCCGGTGCCGTCACTCAGCTTGGTCAAGGTGACCACGTACTGGTGACCGGCGTCGACGATGACCACGCGGCCCTGGTATCCGACGGTCTTGGTGGTGACGCTCACCGGATAGGCCGGCCCAGGGGTGCACAGCCCGATCTGGAAGATCTGGTCGAGCGCGCACACGACGGCCCGCTGCAGCCTGCCCGCCATGCCGAGCGAGAGCAGCATGGTGAAGATCGCGGCGATTAGGATCAGCAGGCCGCTCCACTCGAGCACCTCCTGGCCGCTCTCGCTGCGCCAATGCCTCGCGTGATGCCCTGCGTTCGACACACCGCCAGTAAAAGCCGCCCGGTCCACGTCCGAAAGAGCCTCCGGTCCTGATCTGACGGGGCGGCAGGGCCCAGATTCGCCTGGGCCCATCGGGCCCGGGCGGGAGCCGGCACGCACTAGCCGCGGGGGGCGCCGGCGCCGGCACGCGCCGGCCGTGCCGCTGTCACACTCTGCGCACCGTGGCGAACGCGGTGACCGTCATTGGGCTGGGATGCGAGCTCGATCGCCTGTTCTCGGGTCAGCCGCCGGCGGTACCGATCCCGGGACCGCCCGGCCGCGAGGACATGCGCGACCTGTTCGACGCGATCGGTGCGCCGGTCCGCAACGGCTCCTCGGTGATCGTGATCGTCGGCGATTGGCTCCCGCCGGAGACGCTCGAGCGGGTGCGCATGATCCGCTCGCTGCTTCAAACCGACCGGGTGGCGATCTACGTGGCCGATCTGCCTCCGCTGGCGGCCAGCGTGCTGGCCGCCCTCACCGCGGCGCTGGCTCCGCTGGCGCTGTCGGCCGGGGCGCTGGCCGGCGCGATCGACGCGATCGCCGACGAGTTGGTGGTGCTGGCCTGGACGGGGAGCGTGGCCGGTCTCCGCCACCCCGCCGTGTCGCTGTTCCATCACGCGCGCTCCGCCCTCCCGTGGACCTCGTTCGCCGTGGGGTTGCAACCCGACGCGTTCGTGCTGCCGATCTCGGCCGGAGCCGAGGAGCTGCCGCTGACCGCGCCTGAGCGGCCGATCGAGTTGCTGGTAGCACCGGATGAGGACGCCGATCTGGACTGGATCGTCGACGTCCTGGCTCCCGCCCTCGGCGGCGTGGGAATCCGGCAGATTCCGCCCACCTTTCACGGAGCCGGGTGGTGGGGCACGACGCGTCTGGTCGAGGCCGTCGGGGTGCCGACCAGCATCGAGGCGCTGGCGGAGGCGACGCTGCCTCAGTCGGTGTCACCCTGCGCCTGGTGCGGCGAGCCGATCGCGGCCGCCCCGTGCCCCTTCTGCGGTGATGCCGCCGGCGAGTCGAGCTCGGCCCGAGTCCCGCACTCGCACACTGCCGGCACTGGTACTCTCGCGACAGCGGCTAAGGAGGACGACGGTGGAGACTAGACCCTTGGAAGGAATCCAACAGCAGGGTGGCCAGGTCGAGCAGGCCGGGGCGGCCGCCACTCAGGTGCCGTCACCGTCCGAGGCCCCGCCGGCTCCGCGCGAGGCCTCGCCGGCCCCACCCGCCGGAGCCGCCGAGGCATCTACGGCCCAGCCGTCCGAGGGCCTGGGAATCCGCAGCGCGGCTCCCCGCGCGACGATGTCCCGGCAGGACGTCTACGTCCGTCCCATGCGCGCCGGCAAGCCCGGTCTCCAACGGGCCGATCGCGCGCATGGCCACCTGGATGAAGTACACGCTGAGCTCGGAGCTGCAGCGCCGTGAGTGGGCGGTCGACGAGCAGCTCGCGCACGTGCCGCCGATGACGCGGCCGAACACGGTGGCAGTGATCTCGCCCAAGGGCGGGGTGGGCAAGACCACGATCTCTTTCGTGCTCGGGAACCTGCTCGCCTCCGAACTGCGGATGCGCGTGGTAGCACTCGACGCCAACCCCGACTTCGGCACGACTCGACGCCAACCCCGACTTCGGCACGCTGGCCTCCCTGGCGCCCGACGACTTCCGCTCGCAGCGCTCGCTGGCCGACCTGCTGGCCGACTCCACGCAGATCGACTCGCCGGCCGAGCTTCACCCGTACGTGGCCCGGCTGCCCACCGGGCTGCATCTGCTCGGCGCCCCCGCGCACGCCGAGGTGATGGCGCAGATGAGCCCGGGGCTATACAGCCGGCTGCTCGACTTCCTCGAGCGCTTCTACGAGGTCGTGATCCTCGATCTGGGCACCGGGATCACCGACCCGCTGGCTCAGTTCGCCGTCGACCGGGCCGACCAGACCGTGGTGATCACCACGCCTGAGTGGGTGACCGCAGCGGGCGTGCTGGGCGCCCTTCGCTACCTGCAGCTCGAGCAGGGCACGCTCGTCCTCAACCAGGCGCCGGTCGGGCGTCACGCCGGCAACCGCGAGGTGATCGAGGCCAACTTCCGCCGGCACGCGGTAGAGACCAGCGCGACCATTCCCTACGACGAACGGCTGCGGGTGATGCTCGACACCGGTACGTACTCGCTGAGCGATCTCCGGCTCTCGACGCGGGTCCCGGTCAAGGAGCTAGGCGCCGCGATGGCCTTCAACTTCGTCTGAGAGACGCCCCGCTGAGAGGAACGCATCGGCGTGCCCGGCGAGCGTCTCCACCACCGCGCGGGCGCTCCAGCACGCGCGCATGCGCTTCGGCGGCACGTCGCGGTCGACGCGGATGACCGAGCCGTCCTTGTTCAGCCAGATGAGATCGAGCCCGAAGCGCATGCCGAACGTGTGGACTGACATGGTGCGGATGCGGAGCGCATGGTCGTGCGGCAGCGAGTCGAGACGGGACAGGCCCCGCCGGCGCGCCTTACCCGTGCTCGCCTCGACGAGGATCACGCCGCCCGCGAGAGTGCGGCGCGGCAGGCCGTCGAATCTATCGGTGTGATCGGGACTCGGCATGGCGCGGCAGGCTACTCGTTGGCGAACTGACGCTCGGCCCTCACGGCGGGTCGTCGCGATGGCGGTGGTGACGGTGGCGCTGGCCGCCGCGGTGGCCGTCGTGCAGAGCTCCGTGGCGGCGGCCGTGCTGCGCGGTCTGATGGTGCTGGCGCTGGTGCCGTGCGCGGTGATCGATTTCGAGAAGCGACTCATCCCCAACCGGATCACCGGTCCGGGGGCCGTGGTGGCGCTGGTCGTCGGGCTGGCGCTCGATCCCGGCGGGGAGCTCTCGCGCGTGCTTTCGGCGCTGATCGCCGGCGGCTTCCTGCTCATCGCCTCGCTGATCAAGCCGGGCGGGATGGGGATGGGCGACGTCAAGCTCACCGGGATGATGGGCCTGTTCCTGGGCCGGTCGGTGGCGGTGGCGCTGTTCGCGGCGCTGCTCGCGAGCGTGTTGACCGGCGTCGCGCTGGCCACCCGGCGCGGGGTGTACGCGGCGCGCAAGACCGCGCTCCCGTTCGGGCCGTATCTGGCCTTCGGTGGCGTGCTGGCGGCGGTGGTGGGGGACCAGATCGTGCATGCCTATCTCCACCTGCACGGCTGATGGCCCTTCCCTGTCCGGGGATTAGCGAGCGAGGAGCGGTGGGCCGGGCGCGTCCGGCCGCCGACCATGCAGAACCTGCCAATCGAGCCACCCCGTGGCGACCGTGGCACCGTGCGCGTGTGGGAGATGCAGAACCTGCCACGGTCGATCGAAAGTCGCTCGAGTGGCAGGTTGTGCAGGTTCGCCGCGCCGGCGAGGCCGAACGGGTCAGCGGCTGGCGATCAGGATGAGGAGCCCGAGCGCTGCCAGCCCGCCGCCGAACAGCATGAACCCGACCTCCAGGCAGGTGCCGGTGGCGGAGCGAGAGGCGACGCGCACCCGCTGCGGGTTGCTCGGGTCGTAGAGGACGGTCACGGTGTCCCCGACGTGCCCCTGGCGGGGGTTCGAGCCGATCGGCGAGGTGGCGGTGTGCTGGGTGCCGTGCGGCGTGGTGAACTGCACCGTCGGTCGGTAGACCATCCCGGCGCCAATCCCGGTCGGGGGTGCGCCGGCACTGACCGGACGGGGTTCCTGGCCCCAGGGATGCCGCCGCAGGCGGCCCATCCTTGGCACTCTCGGCCAGCGAGTGCCAAGAAAACCTTGAAAGCAGTTTGGAAGAAGCTATATTTGCCCTTGGCACTCTCGTGGGAGGAGTGCCAACGCTACACCGGCACTAACCACTTCCAACCGGAGGTTGCATCAATGAAGCTCAAGCCCCTCGGCGATCGGTTGATCGTGCGGGCGATCGAGGAGGAGGAGACGACCGCCAGTGGCATCGTTCTGCCCGATACGGCCAAGGAGAAGCCCCAGAAGGGCAAGGTTCTCGCGGTCGGCGACGGCAAGGTGAACGAGGACACGGGCAAGCGCACTCCCCTCGACGTCGCAGAGGGCGACGAGGTCCTCTACAGCAAGTACGGCGGAACCGAGATCAAGGTCGACGGCGAAGAGCTGCTCGTCCTGCGCGAGTCCGACGTGCTGGCCAAGGTCCAGTCGTAACCCCCGTTCCCCCAGGAGAACTGAAACAGATATGGCACACAAGGAACTGAAGTACGAGGCGGAGGCCCGTAAGGCGCTGGAGCAGGGCGTCGACGCGGTAGCCAATGCCGTCAAGGTCACGCTCGGCCCCCGTGGCCGGTACGTCGTGCTCGACAAGAAGTTCGGCGCGCCGACGATCACCAACGACGGTGTGACGATCGCGCGTGAGATCGAGGTCGAGGACGTATTCCAGAATCAGGGCGCCCAGCTCGTCCGCGAGGTGGCCACGGCGACCAACGACGTCGCCGGTGACGGAACCACCACCGCGACCGTGCTGGCCCAGGCGATCGTTCGCCAGGGTCTGAAGAACGTCGCCGCCGGCGCCAACCCGCTCGCTCTCAAGCGCGGGATCGAGCACGCCGTCGAGGACGTCGTGAAGAACATCGAGGACCAGTCGGTCGAGATCTCCGGCAAGGACCAGATCGCCCGCGTGGCGACCATCTCGGCCGGCGACGAGGAGATCGGCGACGTGATCGCCGACGCGATCGAGAAGGTCGGCAAGGACGGCGTGGTCAACGTCGAGGAGGGCCAGACGTTCGGCATGGACCTCGAGTTCACCGAGGGCATGCAGTTCGACAAGGGCTACATCTCGCCGTACATGGTCACCGACCAGGATCGGATGGAGGCCGTCCTCGAGGACCCCTACATCCTGATCGCCAACCAGAAGATCGGCTCGGTCCGTGACCTGCTTCCGGTCCTGGAGCAGACGATCCAGTCCGGCAAGCCGCTCCTGATCATCGCCGAGGATGTCGAGGGCGAGTCGCTCGCGACGCTGGTGGTCAACAAGCTGCGCGGAACCTTCACCGGTGTCGCGGTCAAGGCGCCGGGCTTCGGCGATCGCCGCAAGCGCATGCTCGAGGACATCGCGATCCTCACCGGTGGCGAGGTGATCACCGAGGAGATGGGCCTCAAGCTCGAGAACACCCAGATCTCGCAGCTCGGCCGTGCCCGTCGCGTGGTCGTGGCGAAGGACACCACGACGATCGTCGACGGCAACGGTGACTCCGACGCGATCAAGGGCCGGATCAACCAGATCAAGACCGAGATCGAGAACACCGACTCCGACTTCGACAAGGAGAAGCTCCAGGAGCGTCTCGCCAAGCTGTCGGGCGGCGTCGCGGTGGTCAAGGTCGGCGCGGCCACCGAGACCGAGATGAAGGAGAAGAAGCACCGCGTCGAGGACGCTCTGCAGGCGACTCGGGCGGCCCTCGAGGAGGGCATCGTGCCGGGCGGCGGCGTCGCGCTGCTGACCGCGCAGGAGGCCATCAACGAGGATGCGCTGAGCGACCCCGATGAGCGGACCGGCGCGAAGATCGTGCGCCGCGCGCTCGAGGAGCCGCTGCGTCAGATCGCGGAGAACTCGGGTCTCGAGGGCTCGGTCGTGGTCAACGACGTCCGCAAGTCCGAGAAGGGCCTGGGCCTGAACGCGGCCACGGGCGAGATCGTCGACCTGGTCAAGGAGGGCATCATCGACCCGGCCATGGTGACGCGTTCCGCGCTCCAGAACGCCGCGTCGATCGCCAAGAACATCCTGACCACCGAGGCGATCGTGGCCGAGGTCCCCGAGAAGGACTCCGGTGGTGGCGGCGGCGGTATGCCCGACATGTCGGGGATGATGTAATCCGCTGCTGACAAGCAGACGCTTTGAAGGGCCCGGCGCTTGCCGGGCCCTTCGTCTTGCGGGCGGACTTTGGCGATCCACCCTCGTATTTGTCAGGTGCAGCGCCAAACTTCGGGCGCGCGCCTGGCTGGATCTGCTCAGGGGCAGCGGGAACGTGGCTGCTGCGCGGCTGCGATCAGCTGGCTGAGCACGCTTGGATTGCTCGGGAGCGAGAAGTGGTTGATCCCGGGGTGATCGGTCAGGCTGAACCGGAAGCAGCGCATGCGCTTCCAGACACGGATCGCGGTGTTGGTGGTGTCCTCCTGGTTGATGTCGCCGTCTCGCGTCAGGAAGTGGGTCTTGGACGTGGTCAGCTGCCCCACCGCAAGGTTGGGCAGGACCGCGCCGACGACGGTGGCGATGCCGGAGCCCCGTTCGGCGGTGACGTCGACATCCGGGAAGTCCGACGGATCTCTGAATTTCACGAACCCGATGTAGTAGTTGGCGATCTGCAGGGCGTCGGGCAGCTGCGCGTCGGTGAACAGGCGCTGGTAGTCGGCCGGCGTGTACCTGGCGCCGGTTGCCTTGTCGACGAGGACGACTTCTTTGCGGCCGAACACGGCGGGGTCGCCCGAGCTCATGTAGCTGGCGGGCGAGCTGAGGAACATCCGCGCGCTTGACACTGCATTCGCGTGGGTCTTCGGGTAGCTGAAGTTCTCGATGTTCAGCCCGGTGAACATGATCGAGTACACGCTTCCCTGGCCCGGGAAGTTGCCGGCGATCGGCGTGAACCCGTGGATGTACTTGTGCCGCCAGACGCGACTGGTGTGGGTGAGGAGGTACTGCGCGTACAGCGGACCGTTGGAATGGCCCACTAGCTGCACTGGGCGGTTGCCGTTGGCGCCATAGGTGGCCTCGATCAGCTTTACGGTCCGCGGCAGGAAGCTGCCCATGTCCGGGGTGAGCCGCGCGTCGTATCCGGCCACCACGATGTTCTTGTCGGCGGTGTAGCCGACCTTCTCGAGCGCCCTGTACATCGGCTTGTAGTACGGCGCGCTCGCCGTCTTGCCGTAGCCGATGATCTTCACGGTCACGCCGCGCTGGTTGGAGAATCGCGTCGGCATGGGGAGGCTCGGGTCCGGGTTGTAGCGGAGCGTCATCAGCTCATCGCGGCACACCTGAGAGAAGACCTTGCTGGGGTGCGGGTTCAAGTACCAATCCTCGAACGTTCCCGACCGCGGGCAGCCCGGGGCGGCCGTCTGATCCCGCACGATCACTTCGAGCTTCGTGAAGTGGAACGCTGGAAACAGCACCACCGGAGTGAGCGCCTTCGCGCGGCCCGCAGCGGATGACGTTGCCGTGCCCCGACCCGACGCGCCCGCCGACGATGAAACGAGCAGGGCCGCGACCGCGGCGGTGACGCCCATCGGCACGGCGATACGGAGCGACCGGCGGCGTGGCCCAGTGCGGCTGTTGGTCATCCCCACGACCTCCCATTGGCGGAGTAGCGCGCAGCGCCCCCGCCGCGGATCCTAGACGAGACGGATGACTCAGTGGCTCGCCGGCGCGACGTGGTGCCAGATGCCCGGCAGTGAGGTGATGTGGCGGTGATCGCGCGCCCGGCAAGTGCGAAGGGGGTCGAAGTGGATCGGGGTGATGCCGGCGGCGCGGGCGCCCACGACGTCGTTGACCAGCGTGTCGCCGACGTGCACGGTCTCGGCGGGAGTCGCGCCGGCGTGGGCGAGGGCGACCTCGAAGATCCGTGGGTCGGGCTTGGCGGCGCCGATCACGGTTGAGTCGATCACCGGGATGCCTCCGAAACCGCACGCCGCCAGGTTCTCCTCGGCATGGCCGTCCGAGTTGGTGACGACGACCACGACGATGCCGGCGCGCCATAGAGCGTCGACGGTCCTGCGGGCGCCCGGGGTCGGTTCGCGCCAGAGGACGGCGCCCGTGCGGGGTCGGTCGGCCAGGCGCTCCCAGACCGCGAGCGCTTCCGCCGCGCGTCCGGGCATGATTCCAAGCTGGGGCAGTAGGGCCGCGGGGTAATCCGGGCGTTCGGTGGGGTTGCCGGCGCGGTCGAGGGCACGGACGGCGCGGTAATGGGCGCGGGGCACGGCGTCGGGGTCGATGACGATGCCCGCACGGGCGAGGGCGCCGGCCAGCCGGCAGCGGTCGGGCAAGACGATCACGCCGCCGGCGTCCAGGAAGACGGCCCGGCAGGCGAGGCGGGACACGTCACCCCGTCCGAGTGGCGGTCCGCTGCAGCAGGGACCGGTACACGTCGGTGGTCCGCCGGGCGACCTCGGCCCAGTCGAAGCGGAGCACGTGCTCGCGCGCCTCGGCGACGAGCTGGGCGCGGGCGGCGTCGTCGGTGAGCACGCGCTCGAGCACGGCGCGCAGCGCGGTGGCGTCGCGCGAGGGGAAGCGCAGGCCGACGGTGCCCTCCACCGGCACGACCTCGCGCAGGCCGCCGGTGTCGGCCACCACGCACAGGCAGCCGGAGGCCATCGCCTCGAGTGCCACGAGACCGAAGGGCTCATATAAGGAGGGGACGATGCACAGATCGGAGACGCGGTAGAGCGAGTGCAGCATGTCATCGCCGACCCAGCCGAGGAACACGCCGTGGTTCGAGAGGCCGAGGCGGCGGGCCTGGCGCTTGAGCTCGGCCTCGGCGGTGCCCGTGCCGGCGATCACGAAGCGAACGCCGCCGATCCGGCGGACGACGGGCGCCAGCGCATCGAGCGCCAGGTGAAAGCCCTTCTCGTAGACGAGCCGGCCGACGAGCAGGACCAGCAGATCGCCGGGCGCGGCGTACTTCGCGCGGAGCGCATCGAGGTCGGGCGCGACCGGCTCGAGGTCGCGCGGGTCGATGCCGTTCGGGATCGCGGTGATCTTGGCCGGGCGGACACCGAACACGTTGGCGACGTGGACGCGCATGTACCGCGAGCAGGTGATCACGTGGTCGGCGGCGCGCACCATCGTGCGCTCGGCGGCGTGGATATGCGACTGAGGGTGGTTCTGGACCCACCCCTGGTGGCGACCGAACTCGGTGGCGTGCACGGTGACCAGCCACGGCCGCTCGATCTGGCGGGCGGCGAGCTCGGCGGCCCCGGCCACCAGCCAGTCGTGGGAGTGAACGAGATCGAACTCGAAGCGCTCGCACAGCTCGGCGGCGAGCGCATGCATGTCGGCGTTCATCGCCTGGACCCAGCGCACGAACGCGGTCGGATCGCGCGGGAACTGGGGTTCGCGCACCCGGTGGACGCGCACCCCGTGCTGATCGGCCTCGGCCGGCAGGCGGCCGCCGCCGCGGGTCAGCACGTGCACCTCGATGCCGTCGTGAACGAGGCTCTCGGAGAGCTTTCGCACGTGGCGGCCCAGGCCGCCCTCGATCACGGGCGGGTACTCCCAGGAGATGAGCAGGACACGCATCGCCGGGCGAGGACCCTATCGAGTGTGCGCGCTTCGTGACACCATTACGTGTAATGACGGGTCCACAGGGCAGCATCACCCCGATCGCGCGGGCGCCGGACCCGATCGACCCCGGCGTCCGGATCGGCCACACCCATCTGCGCACGGCCGACATCGACCGGATCCGCGACTTCTACGTCGGCGTGCTGGGGTTCGACGTGATCTCCGAGGCGCGTGACGTGCCCGGCTGGGGCACCACCGGGGACATCCTGTTCGTCTCCGCCGGCGGCTACCACCACCACCTGGGCTTCAACACCTGGAAGTCCAAGGGCGGGCCGCCCACGCCGGACGGCGTCGCCGGCCTGCATCACGTTGCGCTTGCCTATCCGAGCCGCCGAGCTCTGGCCGATGCCTACCGGCGGCTGAAGGACGTCGACTGGCCGATCCGGCAGGCCACCGACCACGGCACCCACGAGGCGATCTACATCATCGATCCGGACGGCAACACGCTCGAGCTGATGTGGGACCGGCCACCCGAGCAGTGGCCGCGCGACGAGCAGGGCCACGCAGCCGCGCAGTTCGGCCCGGACCTCGATCTCGACGATCTGCTCCGAGAGCTGGATTGAGGCCGCCGCGCGCGGCCTGCGCTACGAGGTCAGCTGCCAGACGCCCGCGCACGTATAGGCGCGGCCGAGCGTGCGGCCTCCGAACACCCCCGGGTTGGACCCGACGATGCGGGCCTCGATCTTCTTGTAGACCGTGCGGTGCAGGTTGCCGCAGTAGGCGCGGTGGCTGAGCGTGACCTGCACGGGATAGACGTGGTTCGCATGGCTCGGGCGCACCTGCTCGACCGCCTGCCCGTCGGCGACCGCCGTCCGCCCGCCCCACGAGCGCCAGCGCAGCCCCTGGACGAGGAAGTCGCCGTCGCCGCTGACCGGGAACTCGTGCGGCTTGTAGAGCAGGCCGTCTCGCATGACGACGCGGCCCCGGGCTTGGGCGAACCCCACGATCACCGCCGGCACCAGCAAGGCGATGAGCAGCATGCCGAGTCGTGCGCATCTCATGCGCCGATGGTTACACGATCGGCCGGCGGGGCGCGCCGGTCCGCCGTCAGAGCCGCTCGAACACCGCGACGCCGGTCTCACCGACGAGGCGTGCCACCGGCTCCCGGGCGTCGAACGAGCGCTCGTCGCCGCGCAGCACGTCACGCCAGCGTCCGCCCGGAAGGTCGGCCAGAGCGCCCTCGCAATTCGGCGATCCGCGCACGCCCACCACGACCAGCACGTCCCCTCCGCGCACGAAAGCGCAGGTTTCCGGGCCGGCGTCCACCGGCTCGTAGTCGCCGGCGAACGGGGCGGGCCGGCGGGCTCGCAGCCCGAGCAGCCGCAGGGTCACGAACAGCTTGCGGGTCTGCGCCGCCGGGGGCGAGCCGCCCATCAACCGGCGGAGCAGCGCCTGGTGGTAGTCGAAGTCGACCGGCCGGCGATTGTCGGGGTCGACCAGCGCGCGGAACGGCATCTCGTCGCCCTGGTAGATGTCGGGGATACCGGGCGCGGTCAGCTTGAGCACGAGTTGCCCGAGCGCCGCTCGGTCACCGCGCTCGGCCACGCGCACGACGAACGGCTCGAAGTCGGCGATGAACGCCTGGTGGGAGTAGAGATCGCGGCAAAAGCGCTTGACCGCCTCCTCCCAGTCGTGGTTCTGATCGACCCAGTTCGTGTTGCGCTTGGCCTCGCGCAGCGCCTTCTCGATGTAGGCGTCGATCCGCTCGGGCGAGATCGCCCACGCCCCGAGCAGCGTCTGGAAGATGAAGTAGCGCTCCACGTCGTCGGGGGCGCCGGCGTCGGAGCGCAGGTTGTCGGTGAGCTCGAACCAGCGGCTGACATGCTCGCTCCACTCGTCCGCCATCGAGGCCAGCGCCCCGATCCGGGCGCGGACATCGGCCGAGCGCTTGGCGTCGTGGGTCATCGTGGTGAGGAGGTTCAGCGGAAAGCGCTCGGCCCGCTCGGCGTTGCCGGCGTGGAAGCGCTCGACGTCGATGCCGAAGCGCGACGGGTCGCCGCCCACGTCGTTGAGCGCGATCAGCCGGTTGTAGCGATAGAACGCGGTGTCCTCCACGCCCTTGGCCATGATCGCCGGCGTGGTCTGCTGGAAGCGGGTGACGAAGCCCGGTGGCGCTTCGCGCTCGAGCAGCAGGCGCGCCGCGATCGCGGCGTCCATGCCGGAGGCCTCGATGGCTGCGCGGTCCGCGTCGCCCACGCGGCCTGCCACGGGATCGACGTACGTCCGGTACACGGGGAGCGACGCCAAGGCGTGCTCGACCGCGTTCTTTGGCGCTCCACCCCCGTATTTGTCAGGTGCATCGCCAAAGTTCTCGCGCAGCAGACGGTCCACGTCCTGCGCGAACGGTCCGCGGACCTGCTCGAGCTTCGCTTCGTGCGCGACCTCGCCGAACGAGCGCCTGTCGCCCGACACCTGCTCCCACAGCGCCGTCAACCCCGCCTCGCCGGCCGGATCCACGAACAGCGCGCACACGTCGTTGAGGAACTCGTAGCCGACCGTGCCGCACACCGGCCAGTCGCGCAGGCGCTCGCCGGGGTCGAGGATCTTCTCGATCCAGACCCGGTCGATCCCGCGATCCCGCAACCGCGCGAGATACGTCGCGGGATCGGCCAGCCCGTCGGGGTGATCGATGCGCACGCCGTCGATCACGCCGTCGCGGACGAGCGAGATCACCAGCTCGTGCGTCTCTTCGAACACCGCCGGATCCTCCTGGCGCACGCCGGCCAGATCGCCGATGTCGAAGAACCGGCGGTAGACGCCGGTCGAGGGCTCCACATCGAAGAACTTCTCTCGCAACGCGGGGTCGGCCCAATAGTGGTTGGCGTCGTCGGCCGCCATGTGGTTCGGGACGACGTCGAGGATCAGGCCCAGGCCTGCGTCACGGGCGCAGGCCGACAGCGAGCGGAGGCCCTCGGAACCCCCCAGGTCTGGCGACACGTTCCGAGGGTCGATCACGTCGTAGCCGTGGGTGGAGCCGGGCCGCGCCTGGAACGAGGGCGACAGGTACAGGTGCGAGATCCCGAGATCGCGCAGATACGGGACGAGGGCCTGCGCCGCAGCGAACCCGAACGACGAGGTCAGCTGCAGACGGTAGGTGGCACGGAGCTCCGAGGCTCGGCTAGTCACTGCACCGGCGGGTCACCGCACCGACTGGTCACTGCACCCGCTTCAGGACCACGATCGATCGGGACGTGACGTGGACCTCGGTTCGCGCCCCGTAGCGGGCGCTGCCCGGCTCGGCCTCGGGCGCGGCGGTCGAGAGCTCGAGCTCCCACTGCGCGCCGAAGCGCCGGCGCGGGAGGGTGAACACGCGGTCCTCGGGATGGGCGTTGAACAGCAGCAGGAACGAGTCATCCTCGATGTCCTGGCCGCGGGGTCCGGGAGAGTCGATCTCCTTGCCGTTGAGGAACAGCCCGAGCACGTGCTCGCCGCCCTGCCAGTCGCGGCGGGTCATCTTCAGGCCGTCGGCGCGGAACCACCAGGCGTCGGGCAGGCCCGACCCCTTGACCTCCTGGCCACGCAGGAAGCTGTCGCGCCGGAACACCTTGTGCTCGCGGCGCAGCCGGATCAGACGGCGGGTGAACTCCCGCAGCCGCGTCTTCTCCGGGCTCTCGGTCCAGTCGAACCAGGAGATCTCGTTGTCCTGGCACCACCCGTTGTTGTTGCCGTGCTGGGTGCGGCTGATCTCATCACCGCCGAGCAGCATCGGCGTGCCCTGGGAGAGCAGCAGGGTGGTGAGGAAGTTGCGCTGCTGCCGAGCTCTCAAGGCGAGAATGGCCGCATCGTCGGTCTCGCCCTCGGTGCCGTGGTTCCAGGAGCGGTTGTCGTCGGTGCCGTCCTGGTTGTCCTCGCCGTTGGCCTCGTTGTGCTTGTGGTCGTAGGAGACGAGGTCGCGCATGGTGAAGCCGTCGTGCGCGGTGATGAAGTTGATCGACGCGAACGGGTCGCGCCCGTCCGCCTCGTACAGGTCCGCGGAGCCGGACAGCCGCTCGGCGAACTCGCCGCAGTTGGCGAAGCCGCGCCACCAGTCCCGCATCACGTCGCGGTACACGCCGTTCCACTCCGACCAGAGCACCGGGAAGTTGCCGACCTGGTAGCCGCCGGGGCCGACGTCCCACGGCTCGGCGATCAGCTTGACCTGCGAGAGGACCGGGTCCTGGTGGATCACGTCGAAGAACGCCGATAGCCGGTCGACGTCGAAGAACTCGCGGGCCAGGGCGGAGGCGAGATCGAACCGGAACCCGTCGACGTGGCACTCGGTCACCCAGTAGCGCAGCGAGTCCATGATCAGGCGCAGGACGCTCGGGTGCACCGGGTTCAGCGAGTTCCCGGTGCCGGTGAAGTCCATGTAGAAGCGCCGGTCATCCGGCACCAACCGGTAGTAGGCGGAGTTGTCCACGCCCTTGAACGACAGCATCGGCCCCAGGTGGTTGCCCTCCGCGGTGTGGTTGTAGACCACGTCGAGGATCACCTCGATGCCGGCGCGATGCAGGGCCTTGACCATTCCCTTGAACTCGCGGACCTGCTCGCCGCGGCAGCCGGTGGCGGCGTATTCGCAATGAGGTGCCAGGTATCCAATCGTGCTGTAGCCCCAGTAGTTGCGAAGGCCGTTGTCGGCCAGGAACGACTCGTCGGAGATGTGATGCACGGGCAGCAGCTCGACCGCGGTGATGCCGAGCTCCTGGAGGTAGGCGACGGCCGGTTCGGAGGCCAGCCCGGCGTAGGTCCCGCGCAGGTCATCGCGCACCTCGGGATGTTGCATCGTGAACCCCTTGACGTGCGTCTCGTAGATCACGGTGTCGGCCCACGGGATGTTCGGCGGCCGATCTCCCTCCCACAGGAACGAGTCGTCGATCACGACCGACTTGGGCATCGCGGCGGCGTCGTCCTCGTCGTCGGGCTCGAGGTCGGCGTCCTCGTCACCGGTGGGCACGTAGGGCAGGACGTTCGCGTCGTGGGCCCAGTCCACGACGCCGTCGATCGACTTGGCGTAGGGGTCGAGCAGCAGCTTGGCCGGGTTGAAGCGGTGGCCGTCCTCCGGGTCGTAGGGGCCATCGACCCGGAAGCCGTAGCGCTGGCCGGGGCCCACGCCGGGGAGGTAGCAGTGCCAGTTGTGCGCCGTGCGCTGGATCATCTGAACGCGCGTTTCGACGTCGTCCTCGCCGTCGTCGAACAGGCACAGCTCGACGCCCGTGGCGGCCTCGGAGAACAGCGAGAAGTTGGTGCCGCCGCCGTCCCAGATCGCGCCGAGTGGGAACGGACGGCCGGGCCAGATCTCGACTTCGCTCAAGCGATCAGCGCCCCCGACATCGGTTCGACCTCGACCGCTCCGTCGATCACGGACGGCTCACCGTGCGTGGCGAGCACCACCGTCGCCCCGCGGCACGGCACGCGCCGGCGCTCGGAGCCGAAGTTCGCGATCAGCTCGAACGCGCCCCGGCGCACGCGCAACCAGCGTGCGTCCTCGTCGAAGTCGATGGCGTCGGCGTCGCCGGGCGCCAGCCGGCGGCGGGCGGCGATCAGCCGCGGATAGAGCGCGGCGAGATCGGGGTCCCGCTTGCGCATCAGCTTCGAGCGCTCGAACGTGGCGGGGTCCTGGGGGTCCGGGATCTCCTCCGCCGCGAACGACGTGAACGACGCGAACTCCTCGCGCCGGCCCTCGCGGGTGGCGTCGGCGATCAACGGGTCGATGTGATCGGTGAAGAACTGGAACGGGGCGTCCTCCCCGTACTCCTCGCCCATGAACAGGAGCGGGACGAACGGCGAGAGCAGGGTGCAGAAGGCGGCCAGCGGGCGCGCCGGCGCCGGCAGCCGATCGCCGAAGGCGCGGTTGCCGACCTGGTCGTGGTTCTGTGCGAAGACTACGAAGCGCTCCGGAGGCACGTCGTCGGCCGGCGCGCCGAATCGCCGGCGGCGAAAGCTCGAGTAGATGCCGTCGTGGACGTGGGGGCGGTGCATCGCCTTGGCCAGTTCCGCCACCGAGCCGAACTCCTCGTAGTAGCCCTCGCGCTCGTCGGTCACCAGCGTGCGCAGGGCGTGGTGGAAGTCATCGGCCCAGGCCCCGTCGCACTCCCATCCACCGGCCGCCCGCTCCCGCACCACCCGCGGATCGTTCAGGCCGCTCTCGGCGATCACCAGGGCATCCTCGCGCGTCTCGTGCACGCGGCGCGCCACGGCCTCCACCAGATGCTCGGCGCTCGAGTCGACGATCGCATGGATCGCGTCGAGGCGCAGGCCGTCGATTCCGTAGTCGCGGACCCAGCCGACCGCGCTCTGGAGCACCCACTCCCGGACCGGGTCGCATTCGGCCTGGTCATAGTTCATCGCCCGGCCCCAGGGCGTCTCGTAGATGTCGGTGAAATACGGACCGAATGCCTCCAGGGCCGGGGTGCCCGACGCGCCCACGTGGTTGTACACCACGTCGAGGATCACGGCCAGGCCGGCCTGGTGAGCGGCTTCGATCAACCGCGCGAACCCGTGCGGTCCGCCGTAGGCCGAATGCGGGGCCGACAGGTAGATGCCGTCGTAGCCCCAGCCGTGGTGTCCGGGGAACTCGGCCACCGGCATCACCTCGATCGCGTTCACGCCCAGCTCCGCCAGCGCGGGCAGATGCTCGATGGCGGCTTCGAAGGTCCCTTGCGGCGTGAAAGTCCCAATATGTAATTCGTAAATGACGAGCTCGCGCATCCGCGGGACCTCGACCCGCGCGGTCGGGGCCGGCGGGTCCACGATCCGGGACGGCCCGCGGATCCCCTCGGGCTGCCAGCGCGAGCCCGGGTCGGGGAGCGGCTCGCCGTCCACCACGTACTGATAATCGTCGCCGGGCCCAGCTTCGGTGACCGCCTCGTAGACTCCGTAGCCGGCGTCGTCCAGGGCGAGGTCGCGATCCGCCACGCGCAGCGAGATCGACTCCGCACGCGGGGCCCACACCCGGAACTCGGTGGTCCCGTCGGCGCGGGGGCGAGCGCCGAGCGGGCGCTCCCAGGGGTATTCGGCGGCGCCGAACTCGACGGACGCGGACACAGTCAAGGTCACTGTGATTCAGGAATGAACCACACTGCCGCAAGCGGCGGCAGCGTGACGAGCCCGGACACCGGCTGGTTGTGCCATGGGATCGGCTCGGGATCGAGACCGCCCATGTTGCCCAGGTCGCTCCCTCCGTAGTACGTGGAGTCGGTGTTCAGCGCTTCCTTCCAGCGACACGCGCGCGGCAGCCCGAGGCGGTATCCGGTGCGCGGCACGGGCGAGAGGTTGGCGACGAAGACCACCATGCGCCGTCCGCCGTGCTCGTCGGGCAGCGACGCGCGCGCGAAGGCCAGCACGTTCGAATCGGCATCGTTGGGCTCGAGCCACCAGAATCCGGACGGGTCGGAGTCGATCTCGAACAGCGCCGGCTCGTCACGGTAGATCCGGTTGAGGTCCCGCGCCAGCCTCTGGATGCCGGCGTGCTCGGGTGACTCGAGCAGATGCCAGTCCAGCGAGCGCTCGTAGCTCCACTCGGCTTCCTGGGCCAGCTCGGAGCCCATGAACAGGAGCTTCTTGCCCGGGTGGGCCCACATGTAGGCATACAGCGAACGCAGGTTGGCCAGCTTCTGCCACTTGTCGCCTCCGGCCATCTTCCCGTACAGCGAGCCCTTGCCGTGCACCACCTCGTCGTGCGAGAGCGGCAGGATGAAGTTCTCGCTGAACGCATACATCAGGCTGAAGGTCAGCTCGTGGTGGTGGTAGCGGCGGTAGATCGGGTCCTGCTCGAAGTAGCCGAGCGTGTCGTGCATCCAGCCCATGTTCCACTTGAAGCCGAACCCGAGTCCGCCGAGGTAGGTGGGCCGGGACACTCCGGGCCAGGCGGTCGACTCCTCGGCGGCGGTGATGGCCCCGGGCTCGCGTCCGTAGACGACCTCGTTGAACTCCTTGAGGAACGACACGGCGTCGAGGTCCTCGCGCCCGCCGAACTGATTCGGCACCCACTCGCCCTCGCGCCGCGAATAGTCGAGATAGAGCATCGAAGCCACCGCGTCCACCCGGATGCCGTCGACGTGGTACTCGCGCAGCCAGAACAGCGCGTTGGCGATCAGGAAGTTGCGCACCTCGTGGCGCCCGTAGTTGAACACCAGCGTGCCCCAGTCGGGGTGCTCCCCGCGACGGGGATCGGCGTGCTCGTAGAGGGCGGTGCCGTCGAACCGGGCCAGTCCGAACTCGTCGCGCGGGAAGTGGGCGGGCACCCAGTCGAGGATGATGCCGACGCCGTTCTGGTGCAGGCGGTCGACGAACTCGCGGAAGTCGTCGGGCGAGCCGTAGAACGGGGTGGGCGCGAAGTAGCCGGTGACCTGGTAGCCCCACGACCCGGCGAACGGATGGGCCATGACCGGGAGCAGCTCGACGTGTGTGTAGCCGAGGTCCTTGACGTACGCGCTCAGCTCGTCGGCCAGCTCGAGATAGGTGAGCGGCCGGTTGCCCTCGAGCGAATTCAGCCGCCACGATCCCAGGTGGACCTCGTAGATCGAGATCGGCCGTTTGAGCGCCGGCGGCTGTTGCTGGCGGTGCAGCAGCCACTCGGCGTCCTGCTCGGACCACTCGTGGTGGGACTGGAACACGACCGACGCGGTCTTGGGCGGAACCTCGGTGGCCTGCGCGTACGGGTCCGCCTTGAGCAGGACCTGGTGATCCTGGGTGAGGATCTCGTACTTGTAACGGGCGCCCTCGCCGACATCGGGCAGGAACAGCTCCCACACGCCGGTCGAGCCGAGCGAGCGCATCGCGTGCAGCCGGCCGTCCCAGGAGTTGAAGTCGCCCACCACGCTGACCGCCCGCGCCGACGGCGCCCACACGGCGAACGCGGTCCCGGTGACGTGTTGATGCTCGCGGATGTGTGCCCCGAGGCGGTCGTAGAGCTCCTCGTGGCGCCCCTCGGAGATCAGGTGCTGGTCGAGCTCGCCGATCGTGGGCAGGAACGCGTATGGATCCTCGATCGTGAACCGGCCGGCGTCGCCGTAGTCGACGTCGAGCTGGTAGTGGAGCGGTGGCTCGGCGCCCGCGATCGTGCCTTCGAACACGCCGCCGGCGTGAATCTGCTGCAGCTCGACCGGAGGATGGCCGTCGGGGATGGCGGTCACCGCGCGGGCGGCCGGGCGCAGCGTGCGTACGACGACGCCGTCGCCGTCGGGATGGGCACCGAGGACGGCGTGCGGATTGGAGTGCTCGCGGCGCACCAGCGCGTCGAGCTCTGAGGTGGCGACACTCATTTTCCCCTGTGGCTTTCCCCGGTTTAGGCGCTCTCAAGCAGGCGGACGATCCCGGCGACCGGAATCGGGGTCCAATCCGGGCGGTTGTTGAGCTCGTAGCGGAGCTCGTAAATGGCCTTCTCGAGCTCGTAGATCGAGAGCAGGTTGGCGATCGCGGCCTCGCCGGCCGGCACCAGCGTGGGGTCGACCGCAGCGAAGTAGCAGCTCAGGAACTGCTCACGCATGCGCTGCTCGTAGCCTTCCGGGGCCTGCTGAGCGCGCAGGATCTCGACCGCGGAGGTCACGTAGGCGAACGAGCGCAGCATGCCGGCCACGTCGCGTAGCGGCGAGCGCTTCTGCCGGCGCTCGGGCAGCGGGCGGGCGGGCTCGCCCTCGAAGTCGATGATCACCCAGCCCCGCGGCGTGTACAGGGTCTGCCCGAGGTGGTAGTCGCCGTGCGTGCGAATGACGCGGCCGGTGACCCCGATCTGGGCCCGCGCGGCCAGCCGCTCGCGCACGTCCTGGCCGCGGCCGGCGATCGGCGCCAGCCGTGGGTCGTCGGGAAGGCGCACGAAGATCCGCTCGATGTCCTCGTCCACGGTGGCGGTGAGCAGGGACAGCGACTCCCCGCTGGGCTCCTCGGGAGCGAAGGCGGCGTCGGTCGCATCGGACGCCAACGCGTTGTGAAGGTGGGCAGTGACGGTACCGAGGCTGCCGAGTCGTTCGAGGAACGCCTCGGGCGCGGTGGTGATCTCGTCCAGGGCGAGCTCCCAGCCGCCGAGCGCGTCCGGAAGGAACGCCTGGGCCACCCCCAGCGTGGCGCTGAACGCCTGTCCGTCGTACTCGTACCAGCCATGCAGCGCCGCGATGTTCGGGAAGCCGCGATAGGTCAGGAAGCGCAGGACCTCGAGCTCGGGGTTGACGCCCGGCTCGAGCTTGCGGAACACCTTGAGCACGGTGTGCTCATCGAACACCAGCGAGGAGTTCGACTGCTCGACGCCCATCAGGCGAACCTGGTTCACCTCGGCCAGGGTCTCGGCGTTTTCGAAGGAATGGAAGCTGAAGCGGCCGTCGTCGGTCTCGATCTCGTCGGTGGCTGCGATCCGCCGCAGCAACTCGTGGGCCTGCTCGGGCTCGGCCAGCGCGTCGTAGACGGCCCAGTCGTCGGTGTGCGCGATCGAGTCCCCGCGCGGGACCTCGCTCGGGGTCCGGATGGCCAGCGGCAGCTGGTAGAGCTCGTGCGTGCCGGTGCCGAACCGCGTCTCCACCAGCGCGAGCACGAGCGACGGCTCGTCGCGCAGCGTGACCATCTCGACGATGTCGATCCCGGCCACGGTGCGGGCCTTCGAGGCGTACCAGCGCTGCTGCTGGACCCAGTCCCGGAGATCCTCCTCGTCGACACAGGCGCGGATCTCATCCGCGGTGATTCCCACCCGCTCACTCATCGTCGTCGTGCTCCTCATCGACCAGCTGGAACCAGAAGAAGCCACGCGGGCCGAGCGTAAGCAGATAGGGAAGCTGGCCGATGCGCGGGAAGCGGGAGTGACCGAACAGCTCGACGGGAAAGCGCGCTTCGTAGGCGCTCAGATCGAGTTCGACCGCCTGGGCGGTCCGGCCGACGTTGTGGACGCACAGGACGACATCGTCCTCGAAGGTGCGGATGTGGGCGAAGATCCGCGGGTTGGAGGTCTGGATCGGCTCGTAGGTGCCGAAGCCGAACACCGGATGCTCCTTGCGCAGCGCGATGAAGCGGTGCAGCCAGCGCAAGAGCGAGGTGGGGGTGCGCAGGTGGGCCTCCACGTTGACCGCCTGGAAGCCGTACACGGGGTCCATCAGGGGCGGCGCGTAGAGCTGGGCGAAGTCCGCCCGGCTGAAGCCGCCGTTGCGATCGCCCGTCCACTGCATCGGTGTCCGCACGCCGTCGCGGTCGCCGAGGAACACGTTGTCGCCCATCGCGATCTCGTCGCCGTAGTAGAGGACCGGCGATCCCGGCAGCGAGAACAGGATCGCGTGCATGAGCTCGATCTCGTCGCGGCCGTTGTCGAGCAGCGGAGCGAGGCGCCGGCGAATCCCGAGGTTCAGCTTCATCCGCGGGTCCTTCGCGTACTCGGTGTACATGTAGTCGCGCTCCTCGTCGGTGACCATCTCGAGCGTGAGCTCGTCGTGGTTGCGGAGGAACAGGCCCCACTGAGCGCCGTCGGGGATCGGCGGCGTCGACTCGAGGATCTCGTAGATCGGCGCGGCCTGCTCGCGGCGGATGGCCATGAACATGCGGGGCATGACCGGGAAGTGGAAGGCCATCTGGCACTCGTCGCCGTCGCCGAAGTACTGGACCACGTCGGCCGGCCACTGGTTGGCCTCGGCCAGCAGCACCCGGTCGGGATAGTTCTCGTCGATCTCCTTGCGGATGCGTTTCAGGTAGGCGTGCGTCTCGGGCAGGTTCTCGCAGTTGGTGCCCTCGCGTTCGAACAGATACGGGACCGCGTCGAGCCGGAAGCCGTCGAGGCCGAGGTCGAGCCAGAAGCGCAGGACCTCGATCATGGTTTCCTGGACCTCGGGGTTGTCGTAGTTGAGGTCGGGCTGGTGGGAGAAGAAGCGATGCCAGTAGTAGGCGCCGGCCGTCGGGTCCCAGGTCCAGTTCGAGGACTCGGTGTCGATGAAGATGATCCGGGCGTCCTGGTAGCGCTCGGGGGTGTCCGACCACACGTACCAGTCGCGCTTGGGCGAGTCCGGGCTCGAGCGCGACTCCTGGAACCACGGGTGATCGCTCGAGGTGTGGTTCATGACCAGGTCGGCGATCACGCGGATGCGGCGGGCGTGCGCGGCGTCGATCAGCTCATGGACGTCCTCGACCGTGCCGTAGTCCGGGTGCACGGTGGCGAAGTCCGCGATGTCGTAGCCGCCGTCTCGGAGGGGTGAGCGGTAGAAGGGCAGCAGCCAGATGCAGTCGATGCCGAGCCACTGCAGGTAGTCGAGCTTCTCGGTCAGCCCGCGGAAGTCGCCCGAGCCGTCGCCGTTGGCGTCGAAGAAGCCGCGGATGTGGATCTCGTAGAACACCGCGCGCTTGAACCAGAGCGGCTCGTGCTCGAACCACTGCCGCGTCTGGGCCTGGGCCTGCGGCGCGCCGTCCTGCTGCGGGGGCGGGCCCGGGGTGGTCCGGGTCTCGGCCGCGATCAGGTGGGTGAGGGTCGGCGGGCCGACGCTCATGTGCAGTCCCGGAGGGGCACGGTCTACATCTCGACGCGCACGACGTGCGCCTGGCGGACGCCCGGTTCGAACCGGACGTAGTTGGCGCCGATCCGCCACAGGAAGCGCTCGTCGGTGAGCAGGTCGTGGGCGGTGAAGGTGGGCGGCAGGCCGAGGTTGGCGGGCACGATCGCGAGGCCCTCCTGGGCCTGGTGGGGGTCGATGTTGACGACAGTGATGATCGTGTTGCCCTGGACGTGCTTGGCGTAGGCGATCAGCGCATCGTTCGCGGTGTCGAGGAAGGTTACGTTCTCGAGGTTCTGGAGGGCGGGGTTCTCACGGCGGATCTGGTTCAGCTGCTGGATCATCGGGAGCAGCGGGCCGTCGAGCGCGCGCTGCTTGATCTCGTACTTCTCGGAGTGCAGGTACTCCTCGGAGCCCTCGCGCACGGGAACGTTCTCGAAGTGCTCGTAGCCCGAGTAGATGCCGTAGGTCGGGCTCAGGGTGGCGGCCAGTACGAGGCGTGCCTCGAATGCGGGACGGCCGCCGAGCTGGAGGTACTCGTTGAGGATGTCGGGCGTGTTGGCGAAGAAGTTCGGGCGGAAGTACTCGCTCTCGTCGGTGAGGGCAAGCTCGGACACGTACTCGGTGAGCTCCCAGCGCGTGTTCTTCCACGTGAAGTAGGTGTAGGACTGGCTGAAGCCGATCTTGGCCAGATGGCGCATGACCGATCTTCTCGTGAACGCCTCGGCGAGGAACACGACATCGCGGTTCTGGGCGTGGACGTTCTCGATCAGCCACCGCCAGAACTCGAACGGCTTGGTGTGCGGGTTGTCGACGCGGAACACCGTGATGCCGGCGTCGACCCAGTGCAGGACCACGGTCAGGAGGGCATCCCAGAGGCCCTTCCAGTCCGGGGACTCCCAGTTGACGTTGTAGATGTCCTGGTAGCGCTTGGGCGGGTTCTCGGCGTACTTGAGCGTGCCGTCGGGGCGGCGGTGGAACCACTCGGGATGCTCGTGCAGCCACGGGTGGTCGGCCGAGCACTGGATCGCGAAGTCCAGCGCAATTTCGATGTTGTGCTGCTTGGCCGTCGCTGCGAGGTCCTTTACGTCCTCGAGCGTGCCGAGATCGGGGTGGACGGCATCGTGGCCGCCGGTCTCGTCGCCGATCGCCCAGGGCGATCCGGGATCGTCGGGGCCCGCGGTCAGGGAGTTGTTGCGGCCCTTGCGGTTGGTGTGCCCGATCGGGTGGATCGGCGGCAGGTAGATGATGTCGAAGCCGAGCTCTTGCAGGCGCGGGAGCTGGTGCTTGACGCCCTGCAGTCCGCCCCAGGAGCGCGGGAAGAGCTCGTACCAGGCGCCGAACTTGGCCAGCTTGCGGTCGACCTCGATGGCGAGGGGCGGGTCGATGGTGACGGAGCCGTGACGCGGCTGGATCCTCTCGATGGTTGCGAACAGCTCGGGGCCGAGCGCGACGTCGTGCTTGGCCGTCTCGGGCACGTCCTCGTCGCTCAGGGTGGCGATCGCGTGGTCGATCAGCGCCTTGTCGGACTTGGCCTTGGCTTCGTTCGCCGCTTGTCGTAGGAGCTGGACGCCCTCGGAGATCTCGCCGGCGAGGTCGTGCTGGCCGGCGGCCACCTTGCGCTGAAGCTCGTCGCGCCAGGTGCCGAACACGTCGGTCCAGGCCTCGACCGTGTACTCCCAGCGGCCCTGGCAGTCGATGTCGAAGCTGCCGGCCCAGCGGACGCCGCCGAGGTGGGCGTCGATGCGTCTGAGCTCGACTTCGCGCCAGTTGCGCGCGTGCGGTGGCCTGTAGCGGACGACGGCGCGGAGGATGTCGTGCCCGTCGCGGAAGATGTCGGCCTCGACGGTGACCGTATCGCCGACGACGCGCTTGGCCGCGTACCGGCCGTCGTCGACGGCCGGCGTCGGGTACTGGATGACGATCCGCTCGAAGGGCGGTTTGGTGGCTCCCGGGCCGTGCGGCTTCGCCGGGGTCGGTTCGACCTGGGTGCTCACGCTCGTGGCGGTTGCTGCGGACCGATGGACGGGGTCCTCACGACTCGAAAAATATCCTTCCTCGCGATGGGTAAACCGTTTCGCGTGATTCGGCCGGCTGGTTGCGCATGATCGAGCTGCCGCGCTCGAGCGGCGTTCAGCTCCATATCACCTCTCTTCCGGAGGGTCGATTGGGCCCGGGCGCTTATCGATTTGTGGATTGGCTGGCGGCCGCGGGCCAGACCTGGTGGCAGGTGCTGCCGCTCGGTCCGCCCGACCGGTACGGGTCGCCGTACAAGGCGCGATCGGCCTTCGCGGCCTGGCGCGGGCTGCTCGAGGATCCGCATGCGCCCGTGACGCCGGAGGAGGTGGCGGCGTTCCGGGAGCGAGAGGGATTCTGGGCGCGTGACTGGGAGCGCTTCTCGTCGGCCGGCGCGTTGGCGGACCAGGTGCGCTTCTCGCGCGAGTGGGGTGCGTTGCGGGCGTATGCGGCCTCGGCCGGGGTGAGGATGTTCGGGGACGTGGCGATCTACGTGGCGCCGGGGAGCGCGGATCATCGGGCGCATCCGTCGCTGTTCCGAAGCGGCTTCGTGGCCGGCGCGCCACCGGATGCCTACTCGGAGACCGGTCAGCTGTGGGGCAACCCGCTCTACGACTGGCCGGCGCTGCGCCGGCGTCGCTACCGCTGGTGGGTCGAGCGGCTGCGGCGGACGATGTCGCTGTTCGACCTGGCCCGGATCGACCACTTCCGTGGCTTCGTGTCGTATTGGGCGGTGCCGGACGGGGCGCGGACGGCGGCGTCGGGTTTCTGGCAACGCGGGCCGGGTCGGGCCGTGTTCGACGCTGTTTCGCGGTCGTTGGGGGACGTGGCATTGGTAGCCGAGGATCTCGGGGTGATCACGCCGGCGGTGGCGCGGCTGCGCGACTCGCTGGGGTACCCCGGGATGGTCGTGTTGCAGTTCGGCTTCGATCCCGCGGATCGTGAGAGCGTGCATCGCTTCGAGAACCATGCGGTCAACCGGATCGTCTACACGGGCACGCACGACCACGACACCGCGCGCGGGTGGTACTCGTCGCTGGATGCCGCGACGCGCTCGCGGGTCGATGCGACGCTTCGGAATGTCGGGGTTGCCGAGCGCCAGCCGTGGTGGGGATTGATCCGCCTGGCCCTGGCCTCGCGCTCGCGGGTGGCGATGGTGCAGGCTCAAGACGTGCTCGGGCTGGGCAGCGAGGCGCGCATGAACGCCCCGGGGCGGACAGGGGGCGCCTGGCGGTGGCGGATGGAGGCCGGCGCGCTCACGCCGGCGCTGGCCCGGCGGCTGCGCGAGGCCACCTCGGAGGCGGGACGGCTGGTGGCGTAGGCGCTGGCGCCGGCTGGTCGGAGCGTGGAGGCCCGGCTGGTCGGAGCGTGGAGGCCCGGCTGGTCGGAGCGCGAGTTACCTGCCACTCGCCGCGCCCCCGGACGGTGAATGGTCGTTCACTCGCTCCAGACGCGAGTGAACGACCATTCATCCCGTGGAGGGTGGTCGAATGGCGGGAAAGTCGCGGTGGGGGCGCCGGCTCAAGTTGCGCCCGCCGGCGCCGATCCCAGAGAAGATGAGTATCGACGCAGTGGTCGGCCGGATCGACCAGATCATGGCGATGCAGCAACAACTCGCCGATCCCGCTGCCGCCGCCTCCCAGGGCACCTCGGGAACGGCCACCGCCGGAAGCCTTCCGGGCACCGGCGCCACCAGCCCCACCGGGACGGGGGCGAGCTTCACCGACGCGCTGAACTCGGCATTGGGCGCCTCGGCGCTCGGCACCACCGACTCGACCACCGCCGGCACCAGCGGGGCGCTCACGCCGGCGCTGGCCAGCGCGATCCCGGGGCTGAGCACCGCGACGGCGGCGACCGGCGTGCTGCCGGCGACCGGCGTGCTGCCGGCGACCGCCACGACCGGGGCGACGGCGGCGAGCGGATCGGCCGGCGCCCAGGTCCAGGCGATGACGAACATGGCCGACTCGCTGGTCGGCAAGCCGTACGTCTACGGTGGCGGCCACTCCGGATGGGGACCGCAGTCGGGCTATGACTGCTCGGGATTCGTGTCGACCGTGCTCCACGCCGGCGGGTACCTGAGCCAGCCCGTCGACACCACGGCGCTGCCCAGTCAGGCCGGGATGGAGCCGGGGCCGGGCCAGTACGTGACCGTCTACGACCGGGCGCTGCCGGGGCAGAGCGGGCACGTGATCATCGAGATCAACGGGCAGTTCTACGAGTCCGGCGGATCGCACGGGGCATGGGGCGGTGGCGGTGGGGTCGAGAAGATCGGCACTCCGTCGGCGTCGTATCTCGCCCAGTTCCCGAACGTGCTGCACCCGGCGGGGCTGTAATCGGGCTAGACCGATCGGCCGGCGGCGAGTCGCCCTCGCACCCAGGCTGACCGGGCGCTCACCTTGGCGTGGCGGTAGACGTAGGTGGCGTCGCTGCGCAGCCGCTGCCAGCGACTCGGCCGAAACGAGATCAGCGACGAGGGCAGCACCTTGACGGGCACGCCGTCCCGGGCGAGGACGGTCAGCGCGCGCTCGGCGAGGTCGATCTGACCGAACGCGGTCGGGTGTACGTGGTCGGTCATCACGAGATTGCGCGCCCCCCACGCGCGCAGGTCGACCACCAGTGCGTCCACCTCGCCGGCCGCGCGCTCGATCACGGCATTCAGGTCCGCGACCTTGGCGCCGGCCCGAGGGCGCCCCAGGTCGAGCGGCGCGGTCATCGTGAGCACCCGGTCGCAGCGCTCGGACAAGAACTCCAACGCGCGGCGAAACCCGGATTCGAACGCCACCGCGTCCCACTCCACCGAGCGGACGTCGTTGACCCCGATGTACAGGCATCCCACCGAGTACCGCGCGCCCGGCGCCGAGCGCGCCACGAACGCCGGCAGCTGCGACTCCACCACGTCGGACACCCGCGCGCCGTCGACCGCGTAGCCCGTGTACGGCAGCCCCAATCCACGCGCCATCCACAACGCCCAGGATTGCAGCGCGACGCCCCACTGAAGCTCGCCGCCGCCGTTCGTGATCGAGTCGCCGAACGCGAGCACGCCGAACCGGCAACCATCCCCCTTGGCATCCGACTCGGTCACGGCGCGCGAGAGTACCCGGTTGGCCCATAATCACCGGCCGTGAGCTACGGGCGGGTCACGATGAACGATGGTCGCGAAGACATCCGCCGGGCGGCGGCAGAGCTCGGCGAACGGTTGCCCGAGGCGCTCGCCCCGCTGGCGCGGCTCGCCTACAACTACCGCTGGTCGTGGCTCCCCGGCGGCCCCGAGGTGTTCGAGGCCGTGGATCCCGAGCGCTTCGCGCTGACCAACCAGAACCCGGTTCGCCTGCTGCAGGAGGCGCCGGCCGCCGCGCTGCGGCGCGCCGCCGCCGACGAGACGCTGCTCGAGCGGATCGCGGCGGTCGAGGCGAAGGTCCGGGCCGACCTGGAACGGCCCCCGTATCCGTCGATCGATCCGGCCCGGCCGGTCGCGTTCCTGTGTGCCGAGTACGGCGTGCACGTGTCGCTGCCGGTTTACTCGGGCGGGCTCGGCGCGCTGGCCGGCGATCTGCTCAAGGAGGCCTCGGACTGCGCGGTCCCGATGGTCGCGGTGGGGCTCATGTATCGCAAGGGCTACTTCCGCCAGCGGATCGACGCCGGCGGATGGCAGCACGAGTACTGGATCGACACCGATCCGCAGCGCGTGCCGGCGGCGCTCGTGACCAGCGCCGGGGACATCCCGCTGAAGCTCGAGATACCCATCCACAACTCCGACGTGACCGCTCAGATCTGGCGCGTCGAAGTCGGGCGTGTGCCGCTGTTCCTGCTCGACACCGACGTGCCCGAGAACGGTCCGGTCGACCGCTGGATCACCGCCCGGCTCTACGAGTCCGACGAGCACATGCGTCTCGCGCAGTACGTCCTGCTCGGCGCCGGCGGGATCCGCGCGCTGACCGCGCTCGGTTTCGAGCCCGGCGTGGTCCACCTCAACGAAGGCCACGCCGCGCTCGCCCCGGTTCAGCTCGCCGCGCAGGAGATGCATTCCGGCGAGTCGCTGGCGACCGGCATCGCGGCGGCGCGCGAGCGCACCGTGTTCACGACCCACACGCCGGTTCCCGCCGGCAACGACACCTACCCGCCGGAAGACGTGGAGGACACGGTCGGGCGGCTGATGGCTCAACTCGGCATCGATGCCCACGAGGTCATCGCGCTCGGACGGACCGACCCCGAGGACGAGGAGGAGCCGTTCGGCGTCACCCAGGCCGCGCTGCGCATGAGCCGTGCCGCCAACGGCGTCAGCCGCCGTCACGGCCAGGTGGCGCGCGAGATGTGGCGCGAGCTGTGGCCCGATCTTCCGGTCGAGGACGTGCCGGTGGGCCACGTCACCAACGGCGTGCACGTGCCGACCTGGATCGGAGCGCCGATGCGCGAGCTGTTCGATCGCCATCTCGGTGAGGGCTGGATGGCCCGCAGCGCCGAGGAGCAGACCTGGGCCGCGGTCGACCAGATCCCCGACGCCGAGCTGTGGGATGCGCGCTGCCGGCAGCGCGCCGCGCTCGTCGACGCCGTTCGCACCCGCAGCACGAATGAACGACTGCTGCGCGGCGACGTGCGCGAGTACGTGGACGCCGCGCTGAAGGCGTTCGATCCCGAGATCCTCACCTTCGGCTTCGCCCGGCGGGTCGCGACCTACAAGCGACTCGAGCTGCTGACCCGGGACCCGGAGTGGACCGCCACGCTGCTCGGGGGCGATCGCCCGGTGCAGGTGGTGCTGGCGGGCAAGGCGCATCCGCGCGACGACGACGCCAAGCGAGTGCTCCAGCGGCTGTTCGGGATGAAGCGGGCGAAGATCGTCGGCTCGCGCGTGGTGTTCCTCGACGACTACGACCTGGCCACGGCCGCCTGGCTCGTGCGCGGGTGCGACGTGTGGCTGAACGTGCCCCGGCCCCCGCTCGAAGCCAGCGGCACGAGCGGCATGAAGTCGGTGATCAACGGCGGGCTGCAGCTCAGCGTGCTCGACGGCTGGTGGGCGGAGGGCTTCGACGGCAAGAACGGCTGGGCCATCGCCGGAGGCGTCGACGACGACCACCAGGCGCAGGACGAGCGAGACGTCGACGCCCTGCACAAGGCGGTCGACGAGGAGGTGGTACCGGCCTTCTACGATCGCGACGACCAGGACCTCCCCACCGCGTGGCTCGCGCGGGTCCGCGAGTCGCTGAAGACGCTGGGCCCGCGCTTCAGCGCGACGCGGATGCTGTCCGAGTACCTGTCCGGGCCCTACCGCGGCGCCTGACCATCGCGGGAAGGAAACGCGAGGATTCAGCGTCATTAAGCTGATGGCAGTGGTACGACCCCGCAGCGCGTAAAGATGGCCTCTCCCGCGGATCACACCAAGCCGACGGCGGCCGATCTCGCCGATCTGTCGGCGCTGGCCGACGGCACCCTCGACGCCGCGCGCCGTCCTGAGGTGGAGGCCCGGATCGCGGCCTCCCCCGAGTTGAACGCGCTGTACGAGCGCGAGCGTCGCGTGGTCGCGGCACTGCACCAGGCCCGCGCATCCGAACGCGCCCCGGCGGCGCTGCGCGCCCGGATCGAGGCCGCTCGCCCGAAGCGCGCGGTGGCCGCGCGCCGGCGCCTCGGCTACGCCGGCGGCCTAGCCGCCGGGCTGGCGGCGATTGCACTGGCGCTGATCCTGGCGCTACCCGGCGGCACGCCCGGGGCTCCGTCGGTGTCCGACGCCGCGGCGCTCGCGGCGCGGGGCCCCAACCAGCCCGCGCCGTCCGCCGATCCGACGAATCCGGGGGCTCGCCTCGAGCAGAACGTGGGCCAGGTGTACTTCCCGAATTGGACGTCCCAGCTGGGATGGAGCGCGGTCGGCGCCCGGACCGACAACCTGAACGGACACCGCGCCATCACCGTCTACTACGAGTGGCGGGGCAAGCAACTCGCTTATACGATCGTCGACGGCACGCTGGGCCAGCCCGCCGGGCAGAACACGATTGTGCAGGACACGCCCATGCGGACCTTCGTGCTGGGCGGCCGTCCGGGCATCACCTGGCGTGAGGCCGGCGACACGTGCATCTTGCTCGCCCTGTCGGGCAACGGAGTCAACTCATCCCGGCTCGAGAAGCTGGCGGGCTCGGAGGTGTCGTCGGCTCGCTGACCAGATCGCGCGCCACCCGCTGGCGCGCGCGATGCAGGCGAGTCGTGATCGTAGCCTCCCGCACGCGCAGGGCCCGGGCGGCCTCGCGGTAGGACAGGCCGACCACGTCGATCGCGACCAGCGCGTCCCGGAAGTCGTCCGGCAGGCGCGCAATCGCGGCGTACAGCTCGGCTGACTCGACCCGCGACTCGGCCGCCGGTGCGGTGCGATCCTCGATCAGGTCGATGTCGTCGGGCAGAGGCGTCGTCTGGGGACGCCGGCCGGCCGCCCGCCGCTGGCTGAAGAACGTGTTGCGCAGGACGCGCAGCAGGTAGCCGAGGTCATCCTCGGAGTGCAGGAAGCGAGGCCGGCGGAGCACCCGCTCGAAGGTCTCCTGGACGAGGTCCTCGGCCTCCTCGCGTGAGCCACACAGGCCCCAGGCGGCGCGGTAGAGCCGGTCGATGTGATCGCCCAGCGCCTCTGGATCGAGCTGACGTTGGTCGTTCATCGGGTGGCGGGCCCCAGCATAAAGGGGCAGCCTTCGGTCGTGGGTCCTTAGCTCTGAAGGTCCGACAACGGGCGGGGCGGCGGTCCAACGTACTTGGCGGTCGGGCGGATCAACCGGCCTTCGTGCTTCTGCTCGAGGATGTGGGCCGACCAACCCGCGGTGCGGGCGCACGTGAACATCGGCGTGAACAGCTCGGCCGGCACATCGGCGAAGTCGAGCACGACGGCCGACCAGAACTCGACGTTGGTGGCCAGGACGCGGTCGGGGTGACGGGCGTGGAGCTCGGCCAGGGCGGCCTCCTCGAGCGCCTCGGCCACCTCGACGCGCGTCGCGCCCAGCCGCCGGGCCGTCTCGCGCAGCACCCGCGCACGCGGATCCTCCGCTCGGTAGACGCGATGACCGAAGCCCATCAGTCGCTCGCCGCGATCGAGCACATCCTTGACGTAGCGCTCGGCGTCGCCCATGTGCGCCACGTCGTCGAGCATCTTGAGCACGCGCGAGGGGGCGCCACCGTGCAGCGGGCCCGACAGTGCGCCGACCCCGGCCGACAGCGCGGCTGCCACATCGGCACCCGTCGAGGCCACGACGCGCACGGTGAACGTGGACGCGTTCATCCCGTGCTCAGCAGCCGAGATCCAGTACGCGTCGATCGCCTCCACGTGGCGGGGGTCGGCCTCGCCGCGCCAGCGGATCAGGAAGCGCTCGGGGATCGACTTGGCCTTGTCCACCTCGCGCTGGGGCACCGTCGGCTTGCCGATTCCCCGCGCCGACTGGGCGACGAACGACAGCGCCATCACCGACGCGCGGGCCAGGTTGTCGCGCGCCTCCTCGTCGGAGATGTCGATCAGCTCCCGGAAGCCCCACTGGGGTGCCAGCATGGCGAGCGCCGACTGCACGTCGACCCGGGGGTCTCCCGAGCGCACGCTGAGCGGATGGGGCTCGGCGGGCGGCATGCCCGGCAGCAGCTGCCCGTCGACCAGCAGGCCCCACACCTGCTCGAACGGCACGTTCCCGACCAGCTCCTCGATGTCGACGCCGCGGTAGCGCAGCGCACCCCCGGCGCGATCGGGCTCGGCGATCTCGGTCGCGAAGGCAACGACACCCTCGAGGCCTGACTGGACTTCGGCGGTGGCGGTCATGGCAAACAGCGTAGCCTTCGCGCCGCGTGTCCGACCTGCTGCTGCGCTCCGCCTCCGAGCTGGCCGCGCTCATCCGTGCCGGCGACGTGTCGGCGCGCGAGACGGTCGAGGCCTCGCTGCGCCGGATCGACGAGCTCCAGCCCACGATCAACGCGTTCACCCACGTGGCCCACGAGCACGCGCTGGCCGTCGCCGACACGCTGAAGCCCGGCGATCCCCGACCCTTCGCCGGTGTGCCGGTCGCGGTAAAGGACAACCGCTCGGTGACCGGCATGCCGCTGACCATGGGCAGCGACGTGTTCGGCGACTTCGTCACCGGGCGCGACGCGTACCTCGTCCGCCGCCTGCGCGAGGCAGGCTGCGTGATCGTGGGCAAGACCTCGATGCCCGAGATGGGGATCCTGCCCACCACCGAGCCACGTCGGTTCGGCCCCACCCGCAACCCGTGGGACACCGGCCGCACTCCGGGCGGATCGAGCGGCGGCGCCGCCGCGGCGGTGGCGGCCGGGATGGTGCCGGTGGCACACGGCAACGACGGTGGCGGCTCGATCCGGATCCCCGCCGCCTGCTGCGGGCTGGTCGGGTTGAAACCCGCCCGCGGCCGGGTGTCGGTCGGGCCGGATGGAGGACACAGCTTCCTGGTCTGCGACGGGATGCTGACCCGCTCGGTCCGCGACACCGCCGCCCTGCTCGACGTGCTGGCCGGCCCAGAGGCCGGCGACGCGACGTGGGCACCACCCCCGCCGGCGGTCGGCTACAGCGGGCTGACCGAGGTCGACCCGGGAAATCTGCGGATCGCGCTGATCCTCACCTCGCCCCTCGAGGACGCGAGCGTCGACCCGGTCTGCGCCCAGGCGGCGCGTGACGCTGCGTCGCTGCTCGAGTCGCTCGGGCATCACGTGGAGGAGATTGCGCCCCCGTGGTCGGGCCTGAACCTGCTCCCGGACTTCACGCGCTCCTTCGGCCCGCTGGTCTCGTTCACCACCTGGCTTGGCGCGCACCTGAACGGGCGCGAACCGGCGGCCGAAGACGTCGAGCCGCTGACCTGGATGCTGTACGAGCACGCGCGCACGCAGGGCACGATCGAGTACCTGATCGCCGAGAACCGGCTCGAGTCGGTGGCGCGCTCGATCGTGCAGGCGCTGGCGCCGTACGACGTCGTCCTCACGCCGGCATTGGCCCAGCGGCCGGCGCCGATCGGAGAGATCGACGGGCTGGGTCCCGACGCCATGGACAAGTTCCGCAAGTCCGGGTACTTCACGCCGTTCACCGCGATCTTCAACGTCACCGGTCAGCCGGCCATCGCGCTGCCCCTCTACCACGGTGACGATGGGCTGCCGACCGCCGTCCAGCTCGTCGGGCCGCCGGCGCGCGAGGAGGTGCTGCTCAGCCTGGCCGCGCAGCTCGAGCAGGCGCTGCCCTGGGCCGAGCGGGTGCCGGCCCTGTAGCGGGCGCCACCCGCGCGAGTACCGGCCGGCCCGGACCGTTGGTTGCATGCGGGCAGCCGGGTGTCCAAAGCGAACTCCGTGTGATCGTGAGCGCCGCCGCAGGGCCGGGCACCGGCTGCACGTCCAATCGCCTCGCCTCACGGCAGCGGCACCGCCTCACGGCACGGGCAACGCCTCATGGCAGGGGCACCGCCTTACGGCAGGGACACCGCCTTACGGCAGGGGCACGAGGTGATAGGTCTGGCCGGCGTCGGTCGTGTAGTACAGCCGCTCGTTGGCCGGGGCAAGCGACCCGACGTAGCCGAGCGCGATCCCGTGAGTCGCGTCGGTGAAACCGAGGTACGCCCACTGGGCAACGCCGGACGGCCCGACCGGCGACCACAGCGCGCCGGAGTTGTCGCTGCGGTAGATCATCGACTGATCACCGACCACGGCGATCTCGGACGAGGCGGCCGCGAACGGCGCCGAGTTGGGGAGGTGAAGAGAGGTTCCCGTGCCGGCGGCGACCGTGAAGTGCGCGCCGTTGTCGGTCGAGCGCCACACGCCGCTTTCGGTCCCGGTGGGACACGCGGCCCACACCACCGGCGGCTCGGGCGCGGCGAACTGGCACGGGAAGCCCGGCGAAGGCGCCGGCGAGGTGGTGAAGGTGGAGCCCCCGTCGTGGGAGACGAGCACATTGCCGCCCACCCCGGTGCCCGCGGCCGATTGGACGATCACCTCGGAGCCCTGCACCCACAGTCCGCCGGACACGGCGCCGGCGGCGGACACCGCCTTCCAGTCGTCGTGGCCGACCGGTGAGCCCATCAGCTTGCCGCTGCCGCCCCCGGCGGGCGCGACGATCGCGAACGCCATCCCGTTCGAGATGGCCAGGTTGGTCACGCTTCCGCCCACCTCGACCTGCGTCCAGGTCGTGCCGCCGTTGTGGGTCGCGTACAGGGCCGGGCCGTAGGCGTAGCCGTTGTGGGCATCGGCGAAGCCGAGCTGCGAGTAACCCGAGCCGGTGGTGGCCGAGGGTGTCACCGGGGCCTTCGGGGTCGGGACGCCGGTGAAGTTGCGCCCGCCGTCGGTCGTCCGGATGATCGATCCGCACGGCCCGGTCTGGCCGGCGGGGCAGGGCGCGGGACCGAGCAGCCACCAGGTCAGCTCGCCGATCGCGGTGAATGACTGGGGAGCAAAGTGGGCGGGGACGGTGGCGGGCAGCGAGGCGGAGGTCTGGGTCAGCGTCCCTGTCGCGGTCTTCGTCGGGGCGGTCGCCTTGGTGGATGTGCTCGTGCGCTGGCTGGCCGCCGTCGTTGCGGCCGGGTGGGGCTTGCCGCTATGCAGGTTGCCGAGCACGATCGCGACGACCGCCGCCACCGCCGCCACCGCGGCCAGCAGCGCGAGCGCCTCCGATCCGCGGTGCGGCCGTCGCGGTGGGCCGGCGCGCCGGCGCGCGCGGCTTGGGCGGCTCGGGTGGCTGGGGCGGCTGGGTCCGCTCACAGGGGCGCGACCGGACGGGCGGCCCGGGGACGGGCGAGCGGACGGGCGGCCCTGATGCGCACCCTGCTCGGTCAGCTCGGTCAGCTGCGCCTCGACCCGGTCCAGGTAGTCGCTCATGCCGATCGGGCGGGAGGGTTCGAATCTTTGATCTGGGCGCGTATCCGGGCCAGGCCGCGGCTGACCCGCTTACGCACGACCATCTCCGAGCAGCGCAGCTCGCCGGCGATCTCGCCATAGGGCCGCTCGTCAAGCACGCGAGAGCGCACGGCGACGCGCTCGTTCTCGGGCAGGCTCTCGAGCAGTTCGAGCAGCCGTCCGTCGCCGGTCCGGGCGATGTGCTCCATACGCTCGAGGTCGTCGTCCTCGAGGGACACCGCCTGGAAGCCGAGTCGCTGGCGCGCCTGCGTCTCCACCCGGCCGCGACGAAGGCTCATCAGCAGCTTGTTGCGGGCGATGGCCAACACCCAGGGAGCGGCGGACTCGTGCTGCTCGGCGTAGCGCCCGGCCGCCAGCAGGATCGCGGCGAACACTTCGGCGGCCAGGTCCGCGGCCGTCTCCCGGTCCCGGGTCTCGCGCAGCAGATAGGCCAGCACCATCGGTACGTGACGGCGGTAGAACACGGCGAACGCGACGCCGTCGCGCGAGGCGATGGCAGCCAAGAGTGCGGCATCTGAACGATCCTGCCGGTTGCGCGGAGATGAGTCCATTCGCCCGTGTATTGCTCGTGCCGGACGTTGCGTGACAGAGCCTACCGAGCCCGGCGTACGTAGAATCGGCGCTCAGACCGTTCCCCGACCCCTAAGAGGAATCCGAAACTACATGGCCTACGTCATCGCCGAGCCCTGCATCGGCACGAAGGACAACTCGTGCGTTGAGGTCTGCCCGGTCGACTGCATCCATCCCACTCCCGACGAGCCGGATTACGACGATGTCCCGATGCTCTACATCGACCCGGAGGAGTGCATCGACTGCGATGCCTGCGTCGAGGCCTGCCCGGTGGATGCCTGCTTCGCCGAGGACCAGCTGCCGGACGAGTGGCAGCACTACACGAAGCTGAACTCGGACTATTACGCCAACCGGTCCTGACCGGACGGGGTACCGCGCGCCAGCGCGGCCCCAAAACACTTAAGCCATCGGGAGCGACATCCCGACCGGCTTGGGCGCGGCCGCGGGCGCCGGCATCTGCATGACCGGCAGCTCGATCGGCGATAGCGCGATCAGGCCGCGCGCCGCGTGAGCCAGGGCCTGCGCGGCGGGGTCGTCGGGATCGGAGAAGACAACCGGGACGCCGGCGTCTGACTGCTCGCGCAGCGGAATGGTCAGCGGCACCTTGCCGAGCAGCGGCACCTCCAGCTCCTCGGCCAGGAGCTGGCCGCCACCCTCGCCGAAGAGCTGATAGCGCTCACCGGTAGGGGTGACGAAGCCCGACATGTTCTCGATCACGCCGGCGATCTCGAGCTTGAGCTTGGTCGCCATCTCGGCGCTGCGCCGGGCGACCTTCTGGGCGACCGGCTGCGGCGTGGTCACGATCACGAACTTGGCCTGGGGGAGGAGCTGGGCCAGCGTCATCGACACGTCGCCGGTGCCGGGCGGGAGGTCGATCAGCAGGTAGTCGAGCTCGCCCCATTCGACGTCCTCGAGGAACTGCTGGAGCGCCTTGTGGAGCATCGGGCCGCGCCACACGACCGCCGCATCCTGCTCGACGAAGAAGCCGATCGACATCACGCTGATGCCGTCGTAGGCCTTGAGCGGGACGATCTTGCGCTCGGCGTTCACGTTTGGGCGCTCGTTGCCGAGGCCGAGCATGCGCGGCTGTGAGTAGCCCCACACATCGGCGTCAAGCACCCCCACCTGCTTGCCATCGGCGGTGAGCGCGGCGGCCAGGTTCGCCGTCACGCTCGACTTGCCTACGCCGCCCTTGCCGGAGCCGACGCAGATCACGTTCTTGACCTGGGCGAGCGCGCCCTCGGGCAGTCCGGAGCGGCCCAGCTTGCGCCCGAGCGTCGCTTTCTCCGAGTCGGACAGCACGTCGAAGCTGACGTTGACCCCGGTGACGCCCTCGAGCTTGCGGATCGAATCCGTCACGCCGGTCTGGAAGTGACTGCGGATCGGACAACCCGGCGTCGTCAGCGAGACCATCACGTCGACCACGCCGTTGTCGTGCACCTCGACTGACCGCACCATCTCGAGCTCGACGATGTCGCGCCGAAGCTCGGGGTCGATGACGGAACGTAGTGAGTCGATTACTTGGTCTCTGGTAGGCATGGGGTTGATTGTAGGCTGCGCCGGCGCACAGGCCGCCCCGTTGGTCCGCTCTAGACCATCCTGTGCGCCGGCCGCTGCGGCCCCCAGCGCTACGAGGACGTGGCCTGCCAGCCGAACTGGAAGAGCCGCTCGACCCCGTCGACCGACCCGTGTCCGGTCATCGAGAGGACGATCTCGCTTGCCGGCGGGATCTGCGCCGTCGCCGTGCCGCTGTCGCACGTCGACTGGCCGGCCGGAATCGTGCACTGAACCGCGGTGTCCGTCCCATTGACGCGAATCGCGAACGTGTAGCTCGAGCCTGCGGCCGGCGGGTCGACCGGCAGCTTGACGGCGAGGTTCTTGGCGATCACGGTCGCGTTCGGGGACAGCTCGTCGTGCGTGATCTCGGGCGTGCTCACGCTGGTCGTCTGCCCGACGGGCTCAGCGAAGGCGGTGCCGGCGAAGGTCGGCACGGTGTTGCCCTCGCCGGTCAGCATGCTGGCCGCGGGCGATCCGTTCAGCCCGGCTGGCCCCTGGAGGCCCTGCGGCCCCTGGGGTCCCTGCGGCCCCTGGGGTCCCTGGGCTCCCTGCCGCCCCTGCGCACCGTTCTGCCCATGCAGCGATTGCACGGTTCCGGGGTTGATCTTGGCCAGGGTCACCGCGTGGTTGCGGAGCTGTGCTGTCCCGACGCTGTTGGCGGGGACCGCGATCGCGGCGTATGAGGTGCCGCCCAGGGCGAGGAACAGCGCCAGCAGCGCGACATGATGCGCGCGGACGTAGCCGATGAGTCGATGAAGCATGAGCCCTCCGTCTGGTCGTTCGAGTGGACGGGCTCATGCTCGGGCTAAAGCGGCCGCGGCACATCGGGCAAACGACCATTCCTTTACCGGCTGCGTTTAGGCGCCTTATGCGGCGCTCGAGCGACCGTGAGATGTGACGCACCTCACAGATGCGGAGCGCGCCGGACCGGTTAAGGACCGACGGGGCGCCACTTCCGTGGCGCCCCGGCGGTTGAGGGAGGAGAGGGTGCTGCATTCGCCGGCGAGGTTATGAGGCCGGCGAACCTGTCCCGCCTTCGACGCTCTCCTGGGGCGCCGGGCGGGGGAAGCTTCGGTGCTATGAGGAGATCAGTTCCTGCGCGTTGGACACGAGCCTCTCTACCCGCGTACTCACCGCATCGGACTGCTTCTCGAAATCCCTACGTACTGAGCTTAGCTCACGGTTCAAGCGGCGCCGGTTCTGGCGCATGGTCTTCTCGACCAGACTGCGGCGCTGACGCAGCTCGCGCTCGAAACGTGTGCGTGCCCGGCGGACCTGGCGCTCAAACCGGTTGCGCGCGGTGGCGCCGCGGCGCTCGTAGCGCTTGAGCTCCCGCTCGAGGGCGGGGCGAGTGCTGTACTTGCTCGCCAGCCCCTTCACGGTCGAGACCAGGTTGTCGCTGGCCAGCAGGCCGGCGCCCACGGGGACGAGCACGGCGCGCTCGGCCAGCACCTGTGCCTGCGCGGCGCGGGTCTTGGGCTGGGTGGAAGTTGTCGTGCGGGAAGTGGCGCGGCGAGTGCTCGGGGCGGTCCGCGACGTACGCGTACTGCGGCTCGCCGGCTTCCGGCGCTTGGTTGTGGTGGTGGGCCTCGGAGTGCCCGGTGTGCTGGTAGACATCTCTCTGCCTCCTACTCCCGGCTAGAAGTCGTCTGAAAAACTCTCGAACATATGTTTGTACACGACAGGCTAGCGCGGGTTACGACCAGTCGCATGAAAAGTTCGTGAACGATCTGTTCAGGCCGCAGCGTCCGGCGAGGAACGCCGGGTCGCCTCGCCTATTTGGTGAGGCATCGTGCGCTCGAGCCAGGCCGGCGGGTTGCGCAACTCGGTCAGCGTCGGCAGGGCCTCGGGGCCTGACCACAGGTGGTGCAGGGCGCCCGGACCGCGCTCGCGGACGATCTCGTCGCAGAAGAACTTGCCCTGCTCGTACTGGCGGAGCTTGAGCTCGAGCCCGAGCAGGCGTGCCACCAGCCGCGAAAGGCCCGACTGCGAGCGGCGCCGGCGATCCAGCCCGGCGCGCAGCTTTGGCAGCGACGGGAGCAGGTCGGGCGCCACCGCATCCATGACGTGCTCGGCGTGGCCTTCGATGACCGCCATGACCGCCTGGACCCGGTCGAGCGTCTCGCGCTCGGGGGTGGTGGTGACGATCGAGATCAGGTCGCCGTTGCGCAGATGGGTGAGGATCTGCTTGACCTCGTCGGTGCTCGGGATGCGCAGCTTGCGCGGCGTCTCGAACCGCACCTCCGCGCTGCGCAGGAGCTCGCGGACGAGGCCGGCGACGTGGGCGTGCAGCCACGGGACGCCGGCGAACTGGACCGCGTGGGTGACCTCGTGCAACGTCACCCAGGTCATGAACTGGTCCTCCTCGGCGCCGAACGCCTCCACCGCATGGCCGAGGTTCGGGAGCACGAACAGCAGGCGCGGAGGCCGGTCCTCGACCGCCTCGTCGAGCAGCACGAGCTCGTACTGACCGAGGACCCGCTGAGCCAGGTAGCCGACGACCACCCCGACCTCGGTGCTCAGGATGATGCCCATGCCGATCTCGATGGCGGGCTTGAGCGGCCCGAGATTGTCGCCCGCTCGCTTGAGCACCGGGTCGAGAAGCAGGCGCATCGAGTCGATATTGCTGGCCACCCACTCGTGGCGGGTGATGCCCTCGGGCGGCGGGAGCGGGCGGGCCGGCTCGAGGCCGGTGTAGGCGACGACGCGGGACTCTGCCTCTTCGGCCAGCGCCGCGAGGTCGACCTCCGGCGGGCGTGCCTCCCCGGTTCCGGCCACGAACGTGGCGATCCGCTTGGCGATGATCCAGTCGATCACGCCGGGATCCTCTCGAGGAGGCTGAGCGTCTCGGTCGAGCGCGCTGCGATCACGGGCGAGGTCGGCTCGGCGGTGAGCGGCGCGCTCAGAGGTTGATCGCACCAGGGGAAGCTGACCCAGCCGCCCGCCTCGCGCACGATCAGCTGACCGGCGGCGGCGTCGACTCCGCGGGAGCGCCGCAGCGACACCATGCCGTCGAAGCGCGCCGCGGCCACCTGGCAGAGCGAGGCGGCGATCGTGCCGAGCGCGCGCAGGCGGTAGGCGCTGTCCTGGAGGGCGTCGATCGAAGCCGCGATCCAGCGGGGGTCGGCGGATTCGATGCCCAGGACCTCGAGCCGCCCGTCGCGGCCGCGGCGCTCGCGAAGCGTGGGATCGAGCCCGGCGCCGTCCAGCCAGGCGCCCCGGCCCCGCCACGCCCACCAGTCTTCCGATGCACCGAAGTCGTGCACGAAGCCGAAGACCACATCGGCCATGGTGGGGCCGTCGGCCACGGCGATCGAAAGGGCATAGGTGGGGACGCCACGCTTAGCGTTGAGCGACCCGTCGATCGGATCGATGATTACCCGCACGTCATGGTCACCGTAGTCGATCACCCCCCGCTCCTCGGACAAGGCGCAGAACTGGTAACCCTCGTCGCGCAGGCCGTCGAGCTCGTCGAACACGAGCTGCTCCGCGGTCTGGTCGATCTCGAGCGTGCGGTCTCCGCCGCTGCCCCTGGTGCCGGTCTCCTGCGCCCGCTCCTCGGTGGTCGGGACCCCGGCGAGCATGCGCTCGAGGCCCGCGGCCGCTCGCCGGCAGACCGCGAGCCAGTCTGCGTCGAGCGCTGAGCGGGTGGAGGTCATGGTCGACTTATGCTGTCAGACGTGGCGCTCACCCTAGACCCCCTGCTTCCCGTTCAACGCGAGGCTGTCACCTGTGAGCGTGAACCGCTGGTCGTGCTGGGCGCGGCCGGATCGGGCAAGACCCGAACGATCGAGGCCCGTTTCGTCGGTCTCGTCGAGCAGGGCTGCCGGCCGGAAAGGATGCTGCTCCTGACCGCCTCGGCCGCCCGGGCGGACGCTTCGCGCCTGCGGCTCGAGCAGGCGCTCAGGGACGGTTACGACGAGCTGTTCGTGCTGACGGCGGCCGAACTGGCCACGTTGATCCTGGGGGTGGCGGGCGCCGGGGTGGACCCGCTCGAGCCGGTGCTGGGCCCGGCGGAGCGCTTCGCCATGTTGCTCGGAGGGATCGATCGCCTGTCGCTCGAGCGCCACGACTTCGGGGGCAGCGCCAGCGCGCTACTGGCCGGGTTCATCCGCCGGATCGACCGGCTCAAGGCGCATCTGATCGGGGCGGAGGAGTACGCGCGGTGGGCGGCGCGGCTGGCGGAATCCGGTTCGGATGCCGACGCGGGGGATGCGGGCGTCGAGCAGGAGTTCGCCGAGGTGTATCGCGTCCACGAGCAGCTCCTCGCCGAGGCGGGGGCAAGGGACACGGGGGACCTGATCAGGGATGCTCTGCGGGTGGTGCGCTCGCGGGCGAGCGCGGGGCGCCGGTTCGAGCACGTGCTGGTGGACGACGCGCACGACCTGGACCTGGCGTCGGCCACGCTGGCGAGCGCGGCGGCCGGGTCGCGCCTCACGGTGGCGGCCGATCCGGTGCGGTATGCCGGTGACTCTCCGTTGCCCTCGTCGGGGCTCGGTGATGCTCGCGTGATAGCGCTCGGGCCCAGCCTGCGGGTCCCGCGCCGGATCATGCGGGCGGCCGGGGCGGTGGTCGGGCTCGACGCGTGCGAGCCGGCACCGGCCGAAGGGGAGATCGCCTTCTGGCGCTGCGTCAACGAGCGGGCCCAGGCCCAGGCGGTGGCGGCCGACGTCGAGCGACTGGTCGCCGCGGAGCGGGTGCCGGCGGGTCAGATCGCGGTGCTGGTGCCGAGCGTGGCGCGGGAGGGCCAGGCGGTCGCGGTCGCGCTCGAGGAGCGGGCGGTGCCCCACCGCGTGGTCGGGGAAACCGCGTTCTTCCGGCGGGCCGAGATCCGGGACGTGCTGGCGTGGTTACGGTTGTTGGCCGATCCCACGGACGCGCCTGCGGTGGTGCGAGCCTTGGCGCGGCCGCCGGTCGAGCTGCGCTCGGTCGACATCGCCCGCTGTACTCAGATCGCGCGCCGGCGAAAGCTCGACATGGTGGGCGCGCTCGAGGCGGCGATCGAGGCGCCCCAAGTCCCGCCCGAGGCCCGCGAGCGAATCCACGTGTTCCTGAAGCTCTACCGGGCGGGCATGGCGGAGATCGACTCGACCCGCCCGGATATGTACCTACACCGGCTGATCGATCGACTCGGGCTGCGCCGCCAGCAGCTGTTCGCCGCGCAATCGAACGTCGTCGAGCGGTTGCGGGCGCTGGCCCGGTTCGGTGAGCTCGCCGCGGCATTCGCCCGCCGGTTGCCGCACGCCACCCCGCGCGAGTTCGCCCGCCACATCGCAGCGGTGGCCGATTTCGGCCTGCGCGAGCACGAGGAGCCGGACCTGGTCGGGCCTTCCGTGGTTCAGGTCGTGGCGCTCGACGGGGCCAGCGCGCTCGAGGTCGAGCACGTGTACGTGCTGGGACTGCACGCGGGGCTGTCGGCGCCGGCGCCCGACCCGGCTGTGGCTTTCGACGGCGCGGCGTCGGATTCGGTGGGTGTGGGGGTCGCCCAGCAGGAGGGACAGGCCTCGGTGGTCCGCCAGGCTCTGTATGTCGCGGTCACCCGGGCGCGGCGCCGCGTCGTGCTGGCCTATCCGACCGTCGGCGATCGCGGGTCGGCATTCATGCCGGCGCCGGCCGTGGAGGCCATGCGGACCGCGGCGGGCGGCGCCTGGGAGGACCAGGAGGAGGAGATGTTCGGGCCGGCCGAGACGCTGCACTCGACCTACCGGCTGCTCCGCGACGAGGTGCTCGAGGGAACCAAGCGGGCGGGCGGGCGGCTCGCCGAGCTCCGGCTGGACACCGACCTCGACGTGTCCCACGCGGTCGTGCGATACCTGGAGCTCTTGAAGCTGGCCGCGCTGATCGAGCGGCCCGAGGGGCAGTCGCTGGCCGAGGCGGTGCGCGACGTCAACTCGCGGATCCTCCAGGCGGTGACCGCCGAGCAGCGCGAGATCTTCACCTCGTCCGTGCTCGACGACTATCTCCTGGACGCCGAACGGGATGCCCGGCGGCGGGCGGCGGCGGTCGCGGCTCGCGACGACCCGTCGGTGGAGTCGTTCCTGCCGGTCCGCGGTGACGGGATCGTCCTGTCGGCCTCGGACATCGACACGTACCGGACGTGCCCGTTGAAGTACAAGTTCGCGCGCGTGTTCCGGATCCCCCAGGAGCCGACCATCCACCAGCGGTTCGGGATCGTGGTGCACCAGGTGCTCGAGCGCTTCCACGCCGGATCGGGGGCTGCCGGCGGCGGTTCCGGCGGCGGCTCTGGCGGCGGCTCTGGCGGCGGCTCTGGCGGCGTTTACGGCGGGGGTTCTGGCGGGGGGTTTGGCGGGTTGGGGTTCGATTCCGGATCACTGCCCGAGCTTCTCGGGCTGCTCGAGGCGAGCTGGCGGCGCGGCGGGTTCGGCGACTCCGAGGAGGAGCGTCAGCTGCGGGGCAAGGCCGCGGCCGCCTTGACCAGGTACCACGCCCGCTTTCAGTCCTCGGAGTCCGAGCCGCTCTGGTTCGAGCGGGCGTTCGCGTTCAAGCTAGGTCCGCATCTGCTGCGCGGCCGGGTGGACCGGGTGGATCGTCTGCCCGACGGCGAGTACGAGCTGATCGACTACAAGACGGGCCGGCCGAAGAGCCCGGGGCAGCTGGTCGACGACGTGCAGCTCTCCTTGTATGCCGTGGGCGCGCGGGAGGCCTGGCGGCTGGATTCCTCCCAGCAGGCGTACTACTACGTGCTCGACGACCAGAAGGTGGCCGTGCCCGACGACCGCGAGGATCGCTTCGAGTGGATCCAGGAGGTGGCGATGGAGGTCGCGGACGGGATCCTCTCGCAGGGCTTCGAGCCGACGCCGTCGTTCGCCGCGTGCTCGGTGTGCGACTACCGGTTGATCTGCCCCGCGGCCGAGGGGTAGCCGCTTCAGCCGCGCGCCGTGTCGGCGTCGTCGTCCCCGCGCTGGCGCAGGAAGCGCTGGAGCTCGCGGGCGATCGTGTCGCCCGAGGGAAGCGGGCCGGTTTCGTCGCTCAGCTCCGCGGACGCCGCCTGTTCAAGGCGCTCGACGAACGCCTGGACGTCGGGGTCGCTCTGCACGGCGAGGTTGACCTGGCGGTCGTAGTCGGCGGTGGCCGATTCGAGGTCGGTCGCGTCCACGGCGACCTGCACGAGCCCCTCGAGCTTGCGGACCAGGGCCAGCGCCGCCTTGGGGTTCGGGGCTGCGGCGATGTAGTGCGGCACCGCCGCCCACAGGCTGGCCGACGGCAGCCCGGATTCCTGACACGCCGCGTGCAGGACGCCGACGATGCCGGTCGGGCCCTCGTAGGAGGAGCGGGTGAGACCGAGGCGGACCACGAGGTCGGTGTCGGTGGCCATGCCGGTCACCGAGATCGGGCGCGTGTGCGGGACGTCGGCCAGCAGGGCGCCGAGCGTCACGACCAGCTGGGTCCCGAGTGCCTCGGCAAGCTCCGTGATGACCCGGCTGAACGTGCGCCACCGGAAAGAGGGCTCGTGGCCGACGAGCAGGATCAGGTCGCGCGGAGCTCGCGGCACCCGGGCCTCGAACAGCTCGACCTCGGGCCACACGATCCGCCGGGCGTGGCCGTCGACCAGCTTGACCTGCGGGCGGGTGCTCTGGAAGTCGTAGAACTCCTCGGGGTCGATCGTCGCGAACCGCCGCCCGCCGAGGGCGCCGGCGACGAACGTGATCGCGCTCGAGGCTGCGTCCGCCGCGTCGTTCCAGCCCTTGAAGGCGCAGATCAGGGCCGGGGCCCGCAGTCCGTCCGGCCGATATTCCCATTGCAGCGGCTGCATCCGACTCAGCGTAGATCATGGGGACATGAATTCCGGCGATTCGACCGCGGTTGTGATCAGCGGACTCCGGCCCGGGCAAGAGGTCGACGGGGTGTTCGCCTGCTCGCGCAAGGACCGCCTGTTCACGCGCAACGGGTCGCCTTACCTGGCGCTCGAGTTGCGGGATCGCTCGGGGACGATCGCTGCCCGCGCCTTCCAGCGGGCGGACGAGCTTGCCGGCCGGTTTGAGCGCGGCGAGCTGGTCCGGGTTTCCGGCCGGGTCGAGCGCTTCCGCGACCAGCCCGTGCTCGAGGTGGTCGACATCGCGCGGGTCGACGCGGACGCGTCTGACGCCGGGGACGCCGATCCTTCGCGGTTCTTGCCGGTGGCCTACCGGGATCTCGACGAGCTCGACGGTTTCCTCGAGCACCTCGCCGGAGAGGTGCACGACCGGCGGTTTGCCGGCTTGCTGGAGGCGCTGCTGGGCGATCGGGACCTGCGCGCGGAGTGGCGCCGGGCGCCCTGCACGCGCGCCGGCCACCACGCCTACCTGGGCGGCCTCCTGGAGCACACGGTGGGGGTGGCCACGCTGGCCCTCGACGTCTGTCAACTGCATCCGCGGTTGAACCAGGACCTGCTGCTGACCGCCGCGATCGTCCACGACCTTGGTCGGACCCGTGAGTTCGTCTACGGCGCGGAGATCGGGCTATCCGAGGAAGGTCGGCTCCTCGGTCACCTGGTCATCGGCGAGAGGCTGGTGTCCGACCACGCCGGCATGCTCGACGACGCGCGCCGGCTCGCACTACTTCACTGCTTGCTCTGCCACCACGGTCCGGCCAGCGCGCCCGGCGGCCGCTTCGCTTCGGTGGAGGCGCTCACGCTCTACCGGCTGAACGCCCTCGACGCGAGCGTGAAGAGCGCGTTCGAGCACGGGCTCGGGGTCGACGCTTCCTAGTGGTCGGGCCCGTATCTGCGTCTCGCTCCGTAATCTCAAGCGCGGCGCGGCACGGGCCTGGTGGCCCATCCAGTCTTCAAAACTGGCAGGGCCGGGCAGCCCCCGGCTTGGAAGGTTCGATTCCTTCGCCGCGT